>CAYNTK010000004.1:18172-265386 GCA_964400285.1 uncultured Ignavibacteriaceae bacterium | reverse complement strand
GTGTAACAGGGATTCAGAATGTATCAGGACATATTCCGAGCACATATTCATTATCACAAAATTATCCGAATCCATTCAATCCCGTTACAAGGATTAATTTCGATATACCGAAACAGGGATTGGTAACGATGAAAGTATTTGATATTCTTGGAAGAGAAGTAAAAACACTTATTAATGAAGTAAAAGAAGCGGGAAAATACTCGATTGATTTTAATGGGACAGAGCTTTCCAGTGGAGTATATTTCTATCGTCTTGAATCTAATAACTTTTCGGATATTAAGAGAATGATATTAATAAAATAATTTTAATAAATAGAAATTAAAATTTCAAAATACCCCGTTGATAAATCAGCGGGGTATTTTTTTTTGTAAAATAAGCAGTAAAGTTACAAACAAAGATATTACCTTTATTTTTTAATCATAAATAACAATTTTTACACTTTGAGTGTAATATGAAGTTTAATCCGTATATAAAGAATACAACAGGAATAGTTATTATTCTGATTACGATAGTAGTCACTTTGATAATATTATTTAATCAGCTTTCGAACAAATCATTTTACCCTGAAAGTGGAACGATAAAAACCGAAGGTATTTATGAAAGTGTGAATATATATCGTGATAATTTTGGCGTTTCATATATTGAGGGAAATAATGAGAATGATTTATATTTTGCACTTGGTTATACGCATTCACAGGATAGACTCTGGCAGATGGATTTATTTCGCAGAATAGCGGAGGGAAAAATGTCAGAGATACTTGGGAAGGATGCAATTGAATACGACAAATTATTCCGCACAATTGGAATTAACAAAATAGCTATTCAATTTTACCAGAATCTTTCACCAAAATCAAAAGAGATTCTACAAAGTTATACAAACGGTGTGAATTTTTTTATTAAGACACATATAAAAAAACTACCGCTCGAATTCGATGTATTAAATTACAAACCAGAACAATGGAAACCAGAGCATTCAATTATGCTCGTAAGACTAATGGGTTGGGAATTAAATCTATCTTGGTATTCCGATTTTATGTTTGGAGAAATCGTAAAAAAATGGGGAATCGAAAAAGCAAAGGATTTTTTTCCGAATTATCCCGAGGATGCACCATTTATTGTTACTTCTGACAAAAAAAGTAATGAAAAGAACAAATTATTAGATACAAATAAAAAAATTTCGGAGAAAAGTATAGAAAATAATTATAAAGTATTTGCAGAATTGGGAAAAAAATTTTGTGAAACAAATCTTAACTTCAGAGATTTTTTGGGTCTAAAAGGAACACACATTGGAAGTAACTCATGGGTTATAAGTGGGAAAAAATCCGAGAATAAGAAACCAATAATTGCAAACGACCCTCACCTTGCACTGCAATCGCCTTCTAAATGGTATGAAGTGGTATTAATTAATAGAAGAACAAATTATATTTGCGGAGGTTTTTCGATACCGGGGACTCCGGGTATTACTATAGGATATAATAATTGTATTTCGTGGGGAATTACAAATCTTATGAACGATGACGCGGATTTTTATATTTTACCGTTAGATCCATTGGATAAGAAAAAATATATTTACAAAAATTCTTCTTATCCAATCGACAGCATTACAGAGAGTATTAAAGTAAAAGATGTAAAAGATGAAATATATTTTACTATATTTCAGACAAAAATCGGACCAATAATATCAAATCTTGAAAGAACAGGTTTTCTCGAAAATAATAATTTTAGAACAGGTAGCAATGAACTTCTCACATTCAGATGGACAGGTTATGATTTTAGCGATGAAATAGAATGTTTTTATAAACTAAATAATGCGAAAAACTGGGAAGATTTTAAAAATGCTTTAAGAGGCTACAATCTTCCAGCATCAAACTTTGTCTATGCCGATACTATGGGTAATATAGGATATCACGCAGCGGGAAAAATTCCAATTAGAAAGAATTTATCGGAAGATATTTATGCAATGTATCCCTCTAATGGCGAGATAGAGTGGACATCTTATTTAGATTTTGAAGATTTACCACAATCGTATAATCCAAAAGAAGAATTTATCGTTACAGCAAACAATAAGCCAATAAAAGATTACAAGAATTACATTTCCAATTTATATGAGCCACCATATAGAGCAGAAAGAATAGAACAAATTTTAATGTTAAGAAATAACTTTAATGCAAATGAATTTAAATTAATTCAAAACGATGTATTGAGTTTACAGGCAAGAGAATATTGCAATTATATTTTCGAAGCATATAAAGATACAATTAACATAAGTCAAGACGAAAAGGAATTTCTTAAATTACTTAAAAGCTGGGATTATGAAATGAAACTATACAGCCCTGCTGCTTCATTATTTTCTGAATTTGAAGTTGTATTATATAAAAATATTTATAAGGATAAACTTGGAGAAGAATTATTTCGTAATTACATTTTTTTGAAAAATATACCTGTAAGAAATACTACAAAACTACTTAAGGAACAGAATTCCTGGATGTTCGATATCGTAGGAAATATTGGGAAACCAGAAAATAGAAATGATATTATTAAAATTAGTTTTCAGGAAGCAATTAATAATTTAAAAAATAAATTCGGAAATTCTGATTATACAAAATGGTATTGGGGGGAGATTCACAAGGTTATAATAAAACATCCTCTTGGAATAGTTGCAGCTTTAAGTCCTGTATTAAATATAGGACCGTATGAAATTGGTGGGAATGGGACAACTATTGCAAATTCCGAGTATAGTTTTTATACTTCTTTGAATAATAAAGAATTTGAATCATATCTTGGAGCATCAATGAGAATAATAGTCGATATGTCGAATTTATCGACTTATCAGTCAATACTACCAACGGGACAATCCGGGCAACCACATCACCCACATTACAAAGACCAGACAAGATTGTGGCTGAATGGAGAATATAAAACAATAAATATAAGTGATTATAGTCAATTAAAAAATAAAATTATATTAATTCCAGATAATTAACAAATATTTTGAAGACAAGAGAAAAATATAAATTATACAAACCAAAAAAATTTTTAGGACAAAATTTCCTTGTTGATGATAATATCGCAAGAAAAATTATTAAACATTTCGAGCTTAAATCATCGGATACGGTATTGGAGATTGGTCCTGGACGAGGTGCATTGACAAAACATCTTGTGGGTTTTTGTAAAAAATATTATGGTATCGAAATAGATAAAAGTATCGCAGATTCATTGAAAATAAAATATGGTGATAAGGGTAAAATTATTAATGAAGATTTTTTAGAATACGACTTAAATAAATTTAAGAAACCGATAAAAATAATTGGTAATCTACCATATAATATTGCATCAGAAATTTTATTTAAGCTTTTTGAACATAATAATAAAATAATAAGTTCAGTGTTAATGGTTCAGAAAGAATTTGCGAAAAGAATCATAGCAAAACCGAATTCCAAAGAATACGGGATATTATCGGTTCAGTCACAGGTTTTTTCCAAACCCGAAATACTTTTTAATGTACCCCCTACTGTGTTTTTCCCGAAGCCAAAAGTTCAATCGAGTGTAATTAAACTTGACTTTCAAAATTTAGACACATCTCTAATTAGCAATGACTGTTTTAAAGAGGTAGTCAGGACAGCATTCGGGAAAAGAAGAAAAACACTTAAAAATTCTTTGAAAGAATTATTCGAAGAGTTAAATCTCGATTTCGATGATTTAGATTTATTTTTCGATTTTTCTAAACGTGCAGAGAGCTTAAGTGTTCAGAATTTTGTTCAGCTTTCTAACCTTATATTTAACAGAGTTTATTAAGATGCTGGATAATATCAAATCAAAATTATTTGGAAGCATCCTATTAAAAACTTTTAAAGAAAAAGCCAAAAGTAATAATATTTTTTTAACAGGGATTAATGGTTCTTTTATATCATTTTTAATTGATTATTGTTATCTAAATATTAATAAAAAAATTGTATTGATTTCGAGCGATGAAGAGAAAATTTCTTTTGTAAAAGACGACCTTGAATTTATTTGCAATTGCGAAAATATTTCTACTTTTCAAACCAATAAACATTTTGATAATGAAGATTTTACTAAAACGTTATCTTTTCTTTGCGATAAGGACGATTATATCGTATTAGTTAATGCCGAAAGTATTGAAGAAAAAATATTATCGAAAGATAAATTCAAAGATTCGCTTATAGAGCTTGGAAAGGACGATGAATATCTTTTCGAGGAGCTTATTCTTAAACTTAAACAATACGGATATGAAAAAAAAGATTTTGTAGAAGAGAGCGGAGACTATTCGGTCAGAGGTGGAATAATAGATTTATTTCCAGAAAATTATGATTCCCCAATAAGGATTGAATTTTTTGGAGAGACAATAGATTCAATAAGAGAATTCGATATAACAACTCAACGTTCGGTTAAAGAGCTACAAAAAATAAAAATTGGAATAAATATATCTTCCGAAGGAAACATAAATGAATCTGAAATTAACGATACGATTTTAGATTATATTTCTGAAGATACTTTAATAATTTTAGATGAGCCAGAAATAATATCGAATTATGTAAAGAACATATCTTATAAAAATTTATTATCTAAGAATAAATGTTTTTTTATATCTATAATTCGTTCGGTTGATTTTATAAAAGAGTATTCTCTCGATGATTTTGATTTTAATACACTCACACAACCAGATTTTCATTCAAATCTGAGACTACTTTACACAAACATTTCAGAACAATTAAAAAATAATTTTTGTGTAAATATTTTATGCTCCGATAAACATCAAGCTGAAAGGATAAAAAGTTTATTAGAGGATTATGAATCAAATTTAATGTATGAAAATATATCACCTATTTTAGAAAAATCGGATATGAATTACCTATCCGAATCAATTCAATCGGGTTTTATTTTTCCTGATGCAAAAATCATACTATATACCGAACATCAAATATTCGGAAGATATTTTAGACAGACGAAAAAGAGAAGAAATAAATTCAAAGGATTAACATTTGAAGAAATTAAAGAATTGCGACCGGGTGATTATGTGGTTCATAGAGATTTCGGAATAGGAATTTTTTCGGGATTAAGAAAAATCAAAGTTGGTAATAATCAACAGGAAGTAGTAAAGCTCGAATATGCAGGAGGAGACACACTTTTTTTAAATATGAATTATGTAAATTTAATAAAAAAATATTCAGCTTCAGAGGGTGTTTCTCCGACGATAACTAAACTTGGTGGTGGCGAATGGGATAAAATCAAAGAGAGGGCAAAGAAGAAAGTCAAAGATATAGCCCGCGACTTAATAATTTTATATGCAAAAAGAAAAACAGAAACAGGATACAGCTTTTCGCAGGATACACACTGGCAAAAGGAACTCGAAGCAAGTTTTATATATGAGGATACACCAGACCAATATCAAGCTACAATAGATGTTAAGCAGGATATGGAATTTTCAAATCCGATGGATAGATTAATTTGCGGAGATGTTGGATTTGGGAAAACGGAAGTAGCCGTTAGAGCTGCATTTAAAGCTGTATTAGATAATAAACAAGTTGCAATACTTGTTCCGACAACAATTTTGGCAGTTCAGCATTATAATACTTTTAGAGACCGTTTATCTTCGTTCGCCGTAGAAGTAGAATGTATTTCGAGATTGAATTCAAAAAAAGTTCAAAAAGAAATTATTGAAAAGATAGAGAAAGGGATTATTAATATTATAATTGGAACTCATAGAATTTTATCGAAAGATATAAAATTTAAAGATTTAGGATTGCTTATTATAGATGAAGAGCAGAGATTCGGAGTTAAAGCAAAAGAAAAACTTCGTGCTTTAAAACCAAATGTGGATACACTAACTCTAACTGCGACACCAATTCCCAGAACTTTGAATTTCTCGTTACTCGGAGCAAGGGATTTATCAATTATAAATACACCGCCAAAAAACAGAAAGCCAATAATAACAGAAATCATAAGTTTAAACTGGGATGTAATTACAGATATAATAAAGAGAGAAATTTCGAGAAATGGTCAGGTATATTTCGTAAATGATAAAATATCAGATTTATATTTACTTGCAGACAAATTAAAATCATATCTTCCATCAGTAAAGATTGGAATAGCTCATGGACAAATGGAAAACAAAGAACTTGAGGATATTATAGTAAATTTTATAGAAAAGAAAATCAGTGTTCTCTTTTGCACGAAAATAATCGAATCAGGTTTGGATATACCTAATGTAAATACAATTATTATTAATAATGCAAATATGTATGGACTTTCGGAATTATATCAATTGCGTGGAAGAGTTGGTAGAAGCGATGTTCAAGCATATGCTTATTTAATTTCCCCCCCTGTAGGAAAGCTTACCAAAACTGCGATAAGAAGATTACAAGCAATAGAAGAATATACAGATTTATCATCAGGATTCAATCTTGCAATGAGAGATATGGAAATTAGAGGTGTGGGGAATTTACTTGGGAAAGAACAAAGTGGATATATATCTCAAATGGGTTTTGAAACATATATCGATATAATAGATGAAGCGGTAGCAGAACTAAAAGAAAATGAGTTTAAAGAATTATTTAAAGACGAAGAAAGTCTAAAAAAAATAAGCGATAGGATTACTAAAAAGACGGAATATATTAGCACAATATTTGAGAGTGATTTGAATGCATTAATTCCAAAAGAATATATCGAAAACGATACAGAGCGATTGAATATTTACAAAAGATTATATGAAATTAAGAGCATATCCGACTTATCCCCGTTAAAAGCAGAACTCGAAGATAGATTTGGGAAATTCGGGAATGAAGTAGAAAACTTATTTAAGCAAGTCGAATCAAAAATCATAGCAACGAACATAGGACTTGAGAAAATTAACATCAGTAATAAAACACTTACTTTATACTTTCCTGTTAGCAAAGAGCATAGAATATTCGAAAGTGAATTTTTCAATAATTTAATAAATAGACTTTCAAAAACGAAATCAAATAAATATTCTTTTATTAACAACGAGAAAAAACTTATCATAGAAATAAAACTCGATAAAATAGAAGATGGTGAAAGACTAAAGGAGTTGCAATCAATTCTTAATATTTAATTATTATATATTTACTTTAAATAAAAAAACCTCCGATTTCTTCAATCGGAGGTTTTTTATAACTTAAATATCAAGTATTATTTACTTGACTAACATCATTTTCTTAACTGAAGTAAATCCGTCTGCTTCTAATCTGTAGAAATAAATACCACTGGATAATGAAGCACCGTTGAAGTCAACAACGTAACTTCCTGGATTTTTAACTTCACTAACAAGTGTAGATACTTCTTTACCAAGCACATCATATACCTTCAATGAAACAAAACCTAATTTCGGTATATTGAAGCTAATCTTGGTTACAGGATTAAACGGATTTGGATAGTTTTGCATTAATGAATAGGTTTTTGGAACTTCGGTATTATTTTCAATTCCTGTAATTGTGCAAGCAGGAACCTGTAAGCAACAAAGTTGCCCTAAATTTGTACTCAGTGCACCACCCGGAATGAAGATTTTAATATTACCGTTAGCCATTACTTTATAAGAAACTGCTGACCATAAATTCGATGCAGCTTGTGAACCTCTACCACCGCCGATAAACGACCAGGTATTTGTTGCTACTGTATAGACATAAATTGTATCTTGAACAGTTGGTGCAGGTGTTACTTCACCGGTAATCATATAGAATTTACCGTTTACAGCTACACCACCGGGACGAGATGAACCTGTTTTACCACCGAGGAATGGGACGACTGGACCAGTTGCCCAAGTAATTGTGGTAGCATCTGCTCCGATAGTTCCGATAACAAGGTCATTCCTGAAAGTTCCGGAATAACCGCAACTAACAAATAATTTATTACCATCAATTCCACCTGCAAAGCTTCTTCTACCAGTTCCAGCGGGTAAAGATGTGGAGGTAACCCAAGTGTTACTTGCAATTCTATAAGCATAAACAGCGGTCGAATAGGTTGACCAGCCACCACTAACACAGAATATAACGCTATCACCCCAGTTCATAGCTCTGAATCCTGATAATGATGCAGGAGCCGGAGCTAAAGTTGTCCATGCACCTGTTGATGGTGTATATTTATAACAGGTTGTTCCACCAGCATTAGAAGCACCACCGCCTAACAGATATAATGAATTTCCGACTGCTGTTAGTGAATGATATGCTTTAGATTCAGGAATTGGGACTCCGTTAGTTCCCATAGTATTTGAATGAATGTTATATCTCAAAACTGTGGTTGAGCCAGCACCTGCCGTACTACCACCCATTACATATAATGTATCACCAAGGACATCCGAAGCATGTGCCCAAATACCTGAAAGTGTTGCCTGAGTATACGCACACATATTTGTTGGGTTAACCATCGGAGGAGGAGTAGAGCCTGTTCTGATTATTCTTAAATAATCAACACCGATATAATCAGAATTTGCACCGCTTGGACCACCATTTGCAACACAGTAACGAATTGCAAATCTACCGTTTGCACTGGACGTAGGAGCTCTAAAACCTCTCTGCTCCCAGGTAGCAGCAGTTGTAACTTTGAATCTACCAAGTTCAGTCCATGTTCCTTCAGGTATAGAATCGTTAGTCGAATACATTACCCTGATTGAATCCGGGTAAGTCGAACCAGTTGGTGCTTTTGAATAGAAATACAAAGAATCACCAGCTTGAACACCACCACCAGTTAATCTTGGGAATACTAACCAGCTGTCGATATTGTTAGCACCAGTTACTACATTATAGTTTGCGGCAACATATCCAGTAGATGGGCCTTGATATGCATTGAACACAGATGAATTTCCTTGAAACCATGTTGCGGTAGCACCTTGAGGACCAGTGCCTCTATAGTAAGGTTTATAACCTCTTAATTTAAGAGCAGATGTATCATTAGCTCCATCCATAGAATCTGCCCAAACAACTGTTCCTAATGGAGAGTAATATGGGGATGGATTCTCTACAGCTTGTTTATTATCGCTCTGTGTAGTTTTTGAGCCATAAGGGTCGGATAAATAAAATCCTACCAAAGCAATAATAACCAAAGACAACGAAAATAGAATTACTTTGTTTTTCATTTTTTCTCCTTTTTGAATTATGTTTATTAAATAATTTTAATTAAAAAATAACGAAGTAATTAGCTTCTAATTTTGAAACAAAATAACAAGTTGAAATGAAAAAAGCAATATTCAACTTAATTTAAATTTTATAAATATTGATTAATAAAATCAAGAAAAAAAATTAATCAAACTAATAAAACTCTGTTTAAATATTATAATACCCCTCAAAAAACGAAAAAACAGTATTTTTTAATATATCTAATATAATAAAAAGTAATTTAAAAAACAGCTTAAATATAATTTTTACTTACTTTAGTTGCTAATAATCATAAGAATATTATTTACATATATTTTGACTTAAGTCAAAGGATAGGAAGATGAAAATATATATTTTTGTTTAAAAAAGAAAAAATGGAAAGAACAATAATAAAAATTAATGAAGAAAAATGTGATGGCTGTGGCATTTGCGTAGAGGGATGTAATGAAGGTGCATTGCAAATCATCGACGGAAAAGCACGACTTATAAGTGAGCTATTTTGCGATGGTTTAGGTGCTTGCATTGGAGAATGCCCACAGGAAGCGATAACATTGGAAAAAAGAGAAGCACAACCTTATGATGAAGTAGCCGTTATGGAGAGAATCGTAAAACAAGGTGAGAATACAGTAATTGCTCATTTAAAGCATTTGTATGAGCATAATGAAATGAAGTATTACAATCAAGCAATAGAATATTTAAAAGAAAACAATTATGATATCGACTTATCAAAATTAAATAATAACAAATCTATGTTTAATATAATGTCAAAGAATTCGGGTGGTTCATCATGCCCTGGTTCAAAAGTGATTGATTTTAAAAAAGATAATAGCCACAGTGTTACTGAAACTTTAGAAGAGCAGCCATCAGCATTAAATCAGTGGCCTATTCAAATGCATCTTATAAATCCCGGTGCTTCATATTTTCAAAAAGCAGATGTGTTATTAGCAGCTGATTGTGCGGCATTTAGTCTTGGAAATTTTCATAGTAAATTTTTAAAAGGGAAAGCACTTGGTATTGCCTGTCCAAAACTCGATTCTAATATGGAAATTTATATCGAAAAAATTACAGCTATGATAGATGAATCGAATATAAATACATTGACAGTTATGATAATGGAAGTACCTTGTTGCGGGGGTCTATTAAGGATAGCACAAACAGCGATGCAAAAAGCCGAACGAAAAATACCACTTAAACTTATTGTTGTTGGAATAAGGGGTGATATTTTAAGTGAGCAATGGATAATGAATAATTAGCAGTTTAATTTTCTTTGATGAATTAAGGATTTAATGATACAAAAATTTTTATATTTAAATTATTAAAAAAAGACTATTTTGAGTAATTCATAAACCCAAAAAAATCATTTATATGAAAAAATTTTTTACAATTTTCATTTTATTTTTTATTTTTACATCAGTAATATTATCACAGGAGAAAAAGGATTCAAAATGGGGAATTAGTTTTTCCGGTTTTGTGAAATCGGATTTCTTTTTTGATTCCAGACAAACGGTAAATGCAAGAGAAGGTCATTTTCTATTTTATCCTCAACCGGAACTAATGGATAAAAACAATTCCGATATTAATGCAAAACCAAATTTTAATTTCTTATCAATTCAGACAAGAATAAACGGAAAGATAACCGGACCTGATGCATTAGGGGCAAAAACATCTGCAATGATAGAGGGGGAATTTTTTGGAACTTCAGATGCAGATGTTAATGGATTTAGGTTAAGGCACGCTACAGTAAATTTAGATTGGGAGCAGACATCAATAATGGCGGGACAATTTTGGCATCCGATGTTTGTAACGGATTGTTTTCCGGGGACTGTATCATTCAATACAGGTGCACCTTTTCAACCATTTACAAGAAATCCACAGTTAAGGTTAACACAAAAACTCTCTAAAGAATTTAGCACAATATTTACATTATATTCAGAAAGGGATTTTCAGGATTACGGGCCTTCAGGACTTAGCTCTATTTATTTAAGAAATTCAGCAATTCCTGGATTAAATTTCGGAATGCAATACAAATCCGAAAAATTTTTATTTGGAGCGAGTGGAGATTTTAAAACTTTGACCCCAAGAATTGTTACAACTAAAAATGTTATAACAGACGAAAAAGTTAATGGTATTGCATTAGAAGGTTACACAAAAATTAATATCGAACCAGTAACAATAAAGCTCGAAGGAATATGGGGTAAAAATATTGCTAATATGTTTATGCTTGGAGGATATGCAGTAAAAACAATAGATACAGCAAATGGATACGAAACATACTCTCCAATTAATATATTTTCATTATGGGGTGAGATATCAGGAGGTAAAGAAATCGAGATTGGTATTTTTGGTGGTTATACAAAAAATCTTGGGGCAGACGATAATCTTTACAGTGCATCATCACAATATTTTTATTCAAGAGGTTATAATATAGACGGATTATTCAGAGTATCACCAAGGGTAGTATTTAATTTAGGAAAAACAAGGATTGCAGGTGAAATAGAATATACATCAGCATCTTATGGAACTCCAAATGCAAACGATAAAGGTAAAGTAGAAAATACAAAATCTATATCAAATATAAGAGGATTAGTAGCATTTTATTATTTCTTTTAAAGAAAAATTTAATGAAAGTTCAAAATTTTTTCGATAATGTTTCGGATTTTTTCGATAATATGACAGATGCATCGAAGGTTATTTCGATGAGGAAAGATTTATTGAAAAAATTTTTAAGACAAGATATAAAGGCAGGAGTAGATTTAGGATGCGGAACGGGAAGCGATTCCATTTCGCTTGGTTTGAACGGAATAAGGGTTACAGGATTCGATATATCGAAAAAAATGATAGAAAGAGCGAAAATAAATGCGAAAAAATTCAATCTCGATTTAAAATTCTATAGATATTCAATAGAAAAAATACCTGCTAAATTTAATTCCGAATTCGATGTTGCCGTTTCGCTTGGAAATTCATTAGCATTGGTTGAAAAAAGTAAGATAAAAAAATCTATCGAAAAAATTTTTAAAATACTGAAAAATGATGGTATTTTAATTTTGCAAATTTTAAACTATACTGCAATTAAAAAAGCAGACAGCAGAATAGTTAATATTACACAAAATCCGCCGAATGTGTATGTTAGATTTTATGATTTATTTACGATGCCACTTAATTTTAATATTTTAAGATTTAATAGAGATAATACGAAAGATTACGAATTGCTTACTACAAAATTATATCCTTATGATAAGGATTATATGACAACAATTCTTAAGAAGACAGGGTTTAAAAATATTAAAGTATATTCATCATTGAATAAAGACAAATTCGACAAAAACAAATCAAAAGATTTGATTATAGTTGCATCTAAAAAAATAAAAAAATGAAAGTATTAAAAAAAATATTTTTCATATTAATACCACCAGACAGGTGGAAAGTTCCTGTAATAGTTGCAATCGGAATTTTAACAGGTTTAGCAATCTTTTTATTTCATATCAGCAATGCAAGTTCTTATTTATCGGATAAACCTGAGACATGTATAAACTGCCATGTAATGTATTCACAATACGATTCTTGGCAACACAGTTCACATGCGAGAGTAGCAAACTGTAACGATTGTCACGTTCCACATGATAATTTTGTAAATAAATATTTATTCAAAGCACAGGATGGATTAAGGCATGCGACGATTTTCACATTGCGAACAGAGCCACAAGTAATACGAATAAAAGATGCAGGCAGAGAGGTGGTTCAAGAAAATTGTGAAAGATGTCACGAAGGATTTTTATCTTATCATGAAACATTCGAAGCAATTTGGGATGGAGGGAAAGAAGATGAGGAGAATGAGGGAGTTTGCTGGGACTGCCACAAGGAAACCCCGCATGGTAAAGTGAATAGTCTTGCTTCAGCTCCAAATGCACAAGTTCCGAAATTATCGCCAATAATACCAGAATGGATAAGAAAAATGACAGGTACAAAGAAAACAGAAAATGGGAAATAGAAATAACTTTGAAATTCTAAAATTAATTTTTATAAATTAATATAATTCTTATATGAAAAAGATTTCAGAATTAGTAAAAGAAAAGCCGTGGTTTGGCTGGGTATTGTATATATTTACAATATTTATAGTTTTTTTAGTTGGTCTGCTTGCAAGTAATATAATAGAAAGAAGAACAGAAGCAAATCTTGTTATGCAGGTAGTTACTCCAATAAGTGAATGGGAACCAAGGAATGAGATATGGGGACAAAATTATCCGAGAGAATTCGAAACGTATAAAAACACACTGGATACAACTTTTGCGAGTAAACATGGTGGTTCTGTAAAAATAGATATGCTTGCAAAGTATCCTAATTTAATTGTGATGTGGGCGGGATATGCATTTTCAAGAGATTATAATCAAGGTCGAGGACATTACTGGGCGGTAGAAGATGTAAGGAAGACTTTGAGAACAGACGTTCCGCAACCGAGCACTTGCTGGACGTGTAAAAGTACAGATGTTCCAAGAATGATGAATAAACTTGGAGCAGCAAATTTTTATAAAACACCTTGGAAAGATTTAGGTTCTGAAATAGTAAATCCGATTGGATGTCAAGATTGCCATGACCCGAAAACTATGAATTTAAGGATAACGAGACCTGCTTTAGTGGAAGCTTTTCAGAGACAGGGCAAGGATATAACAAAATCAACACATCAGGAAATGCGTTCGCTTGTTTGTGCACAATGCCATGTTGAATATTATTTCAAGGGAAAAGACGAAAAATATCTTACATTTCCATGGGATAAAGGGCTTTCTGTAGAGGAAACCGAAAAATATTATGATGAGATTGACCATATTGATTGGGTGCACCCAATAAGCAAAGCCCCAATGTTAAAAGCACAACATCCAGATTATGAATTGTATAAAATGGGAATACATAGCGAGCGAGGAGTATCCTGTGCCGATTGCCATATGCCATATAAGAGCGAAGGGAATGTAAAATTTACAAATCATAAAATACAAAGCCCACTTGCCAATATCTCTGGTTCGTGTGCCGTATGCCACAGAGTAAGTGAATCCGAGTTAATAAAAAATGTTTATGATAGACAAGATAAAAATCTTGAATTATCAGAAATAGCAACAAATTATCTTGTCAAAGCTCATCTATATGCAAAAGCTTGCTGGGATGCAGGTGCAACAGAAGAGCAGATGAAACCTATATTAAAACTCATAAGACATTCTCAGTGGAGATGGGATTTTGTAGCTGCTTCACATGGAGGAAGTTTTCATGCACCTTTGGAATCTGCAAGAATACTTGGGACATCTATTTCAAAATCACAGGAAGCAATTGGACTTATGTTAGAATATCTTGCGAAAGCAGGTAAACAACCACCTGTAATACCCGATATATCAACCAAGGGAAAAGCACAGCAATTTATTGGTTTGGATATGCCAAAATTATTTCAGACTAAAGATGAATTTATAAAAACAATTTTACCTCAATGGGATAAAGCAGCAGAAGAGAGACAGGGTAAAATATCTTCAGGTTATAATAAATAAATTTAAAATAAGAATGGCTGTTTATAACAGCCATTCTTATCTAAAAAAAGAGATAAATGAAAAAATTTTTAAAATTCAAATCCTATATTATCATTTTTTCTTGAATTATTAGTATCATACAAATTCATAAATCTATCATTCATCCATTCCAAAGCACCATCATAAGTAGAAAAACCTTTTACTTCAATAATATTTCCTTCGTTATCGGTAAACAAATAATTTTTCCGAGTTTCCCACTTACCGAATAAGTGTTTTGATTCTATCTTATAAAGTTTTTCTTCAACTGAGTAGGAGATTCTATGTTTCATACAGCAATTTTATTTTGTTTCAAAATAAATCAGATTTAAGAATATATGTTCCCCTACAATTTATTACTAAAATATTTATTTTATAAATTCAAAGCATTAATGAAAAGTAATATTTCATTACAAATTGTAACAGGATTTAACAATTGAGTATTAGCGTTAAAAAGATTAGATTTGTATAAAAATCAAAATATGAAATCAAAAGGTGCTGCATATTTGCTTTGGTTTTTCTTCGGAGTATTTGGGATTCATAAATTTTACTTGGAAAAATTTGCAGTAGGAATTATATATTTATTAACAGGAGGATTATTTTTAATAGGTTGGATATATGACCTTTTTACATTAGGCAATCAGGTGGATGTTTATAATGCATTGCATAAGAAATAAATACCAGAAACAGAAGCTATAAATCTGCGACAAGTCTTTTTAATTCTTCATTAGAAAACGGCTTTGATATATAGTGAGAGCAACCCCCTTTAAAGAATTTTTCTTTATCCCCTTCCATTGCATAAGCTGTAATTGCAATTATTGGAATATTCTTATATCCGGGTAGTTTTCTGATTTGTTTGGTAGCATCGAGTCCATCCATTCCTTTAAGACCAATATCCATAAGAATAATTTCGTAATTATTTTTCTTAGCAAGTTCAATTGCTTGAATTCCACTATTAGTGACATCGAGTTTACAAATATTTTTCAGAACTTTTGTAATAGTGATTACAGTTAATTCGTCATCTTCGACAAGCAATGCGTTTTTCTTTTTAATTAAATTGATTTCGGAATTATTATCTTTAGAATCCGATTTATCAATAAGTGTTTTATTATCAGAATTAATTGCATTAAATCTAATTGTAAAAGTAGTCCCTTTATTCAGTTCGCTTTCGACTTCAATTTTACCGTTCATCAATTCGACATATTTTTTAGAGATAGTAAGTCCAAGACCTGTACCTTCATAGCTTCTGGTCCAACCTTCGCTTACTTGCCTGAAAGGTTCAAAAATGAGGTTTAAAGATTCTTTTGGAATTCCAATACCTGTATCGGAAACTTTAATTTCAGCAAACTCATTATTTTCAATCTTCTTTTTAGATAGGCTTACGGTTATACTACCTTCATAAGTGTATATTAGAGCATTTTTTATTAAGTTAGACAAAACCTGTTCGAGTAATCTGTAATCTCCGAGAGAATAAACATTTTTTTGTAAATCAGACTTGAGTAAAATATTTTTTGTTTTAGCAGCACCTTCGAAAAGTTTCACACTTTGCGAAATAACATCGAATAAATTTACAGGTATCAAATTAATATCAACTTTTTCTGCTTCGATTTTCGAAAGGTCGAGAATTAGGTTTAAAGTATTAGTAAGTCTTTGACCACCTTTATAAATGACTTCGGCCATTTCTCTTTGTTCTGGGTCTTCAAGTGATTTAGATAGTATATCTGCAAAACCAAGAATTCCTGTCATTGGTGTTCGGAGTTCGTGGCTCATATTAGCGAGGAAATTGGATTTTATTCTGTTCATTTCTTCTGCTTTTTCTTTTGCAACTTTTAGACCTTCTTCATATCGTTTTCTTTCTGAGATGTCTCGAACAACTGCAAGAAGCATTTTTTTGCTACCGATATATACATTATTAAGTGTAACTTCGGTTTCAAAAAGAGTTCCATCAGGTTTTTTATGTAGCCATTCAAAATTAACCAGATTTCCTTCGAAAGCAGAATCCATATATTTTTTTGCTAAAACTTTTGAAGGGGTTCCATCAGGTTGAAATTCAGGGGATAATTGTGCGGGAGATTTAAATAACAAATCGTTTCTTTGAAGACCAAAAACTTTTTCTGCGACTTTATTAAATTCAATGAAAACATAATCGTCGAGAAGAATGATAGCATCACCAGCATTATCGAATAAAGCTCTGAATTTTTTTTCGGATTTAATTAATGCTTCGTTTGTTTCTTTTCTCTGCTGTTCTTTTTTATAATAATCTAATGCAAAAGAAATATCCATCATTACTTCGTCAAGCAATCTAATTTCTTCATCGGTAAAGAAATTAATTTTTTCCGAACTAAGGCATAAGAGACCTATAACTTTACCACCCTCTTTGATTGGGAACAAACCTGAAGATTTATATCCCCTTTTTAAAGCATCTTCTCTATCATATACATGAAAGCTATCCTTGCTTATATCATTAGAGACGATATTTTGACCTTCATTAAAGAATTTTATAAGGAATGGATTTTCTTTTATATTGTTGCCTTTTGCATTTTTTACAATATCAAGGTAACCATTTTCAAAACCTGCAAATGAAACAGGAATAACTCTATTGGTTTTATCATCTAATAAACCAATCCAAGCAAAACTAAATTTTCCAAATTCTATAGCAATATTGCAAATTTTGTCGAAGAGTTCTTTGCTATTATTTATTCTGACTATAGCTTGATTTATCTGGCTTAATAATGCGTAAATTCTATTTAGATATTCGATTCTTTCTTCGGCTTTTTTTATTTCAGTGATATCCGAAATAGTAACGATGTAACAAGGCTCTCCACTTATTTGCACACCAACAGCGGACATTAAGCAATTCAATATTTCACCATTCATTGTCTTAATATCGCATTCTTCACCATATACATATCCTTTTTCACTTGCCTTTTCGAATATTTCTATTCTTCTATTATAATCAACATATAAATTTAAATCTTTAGAAGTTTTTCCAATTATTTCTTCACGTTTTAATCCAATACGTTTAGAGAAAGTTTCATTAATATCTAAAATAATATTTGTTTTAGCTGAAACGATAACGATACCTTCAGGGCTATAACGAAAAGCTGTTGAGAATTTCTGTTCCGATTCTCGTAATGCATTTTCGGCTTGTTTTCTTTCTGTTATATCTCTTACAACAGATTGAAAATAAAACTTGTTGCCAAGTTGAAGATATCTTGTATTAGATTCAACGGGGAAAATAGTTTTATCTTTTTTAATATGTCGAGTTTCTAACAATAAACCTTCGGGATGGTGTTTAACATAATTTATGGTATCTTTTAAATCGCTTCTCATATCTGGAGCACGCAAGTCGTTAAGATTAAGTTTCAAAAATTCATTTTTAGTATAACCATAAACCGATAATGCTTTTTCGTTTGCTTCTACAATATTAGCATTTTCATCATATAAAATAAAAATATCATTTGCATTTTTGATAATATTGTCAAAATGGCTAATTAAGGCCATTTGTTTTCTATCAGCATCAATAATTTTTTTAAGATATTTTTCTTTTTGTTTACTCCAGTATAAAATAATAGAGAAACCTGCAACAAAAATCACCAGAACAATTAACAAAGCAACGGAAATCGAACTTCTATTAATATCCTCGAATACTTCATCTTTATCAATTTTCGCAATCATAAACCAATCAGTCCCTAAAACAGGTTTAATAAAAGCAATAACAGGGACACCGCGATAATCCACTGCATCGGTAATTCCTGTTTCACCGATAACTGCTTTGACAGAAGGGACTTCAGTTTTAGTTAAAGGAATTTTTAATCTTAAAGCGGTATTTTTTCTATGTCTTAATTCATTCAGATAAACGACTTCTTCCCCTTCTTTTTTAATAAGTAGAGTTTCAGCTGATTTACTTTCGACAGGCCACGATAAAATCAATGGATATAAATAATCATTTGGTTCAAGTTCAAACAT
This sequence comes from uncultured Ignavibacteriaceae bacterium, assembly GCA_964400285.1. Taxonomy (GTDB): domain Bacteria; phylum Bacteroidota; class Ignavibacteria; order Tepidaquicellales; family Tepidaquicellaceae; genus FEN-1279. The sequence continues at coordinate 246,752 of CAYNTK010000004.1, read as the reverse complement.
AAGGAAGACATCAATATCTATTTTGGATTCATCTATAATTGGAATAACGAGGTCTAAATGAATTCTTTCGGTATTTTCATAAAAATGAAAACTACTTAAATAAGGTTTTCTTAATTCTTTAGCAATGGCAATGTGTTTACGTCCGTTTCTGCCAACTTTAATTGCATCATAAGGATATGAAATTATCATTTTGCCTTCAGAATCAACCAGTCTTGCGGTAAGATATCTATGTTTATCACAAATAGATTTGAACAAATCGACTAAATCATTGCGAAGTGAAAAATTATTGGGATTTTTATAAATAGATAAAAAGTTTTTAACCATAATCTTATTTTCAGAAATCATTTGACCATCGAGGAATCTTTCTTCTCTCCAATTTTCAATTTGTTTAACTTTAGAATCTGCGATAACGGCTAAATCTCTTTTTATATCTGTTGCAATATTTTCTTTTTGAAGATTAAAATAATACAGAATCAAAGATATAAAACCAAAGGAAAGAAGTAACAATGAAATAGAAAAAGCTACCGGAAATTTTGTTTTATATTTTGATTGAATATTATCGTCTGTGGCAAGTATAGTAGAATCCTGAGTAGATTTTATCATAAGAATAGGATAATATTAATACTTTTATGATTCATAAAAAATCATATTAAAAATAAAATTAGTAAAATTAATTTAAGAATAAAATTGAAAAATGAATATCGGGGTATCGAGCATTAAATATATTAAGAAGCGACAATATTATAAATAAAAAACATAATTTGATTAGATGTTTGCCGTGATTATTTTTAAAGATATATGCCCTTTTTGTTTTAAAAAATTATGGTTTTGGTGTAGTGTCCATTTAAACCTTTCTAATTATTATTTAATAAGAATAAATTTCTTTGTTAAATTAACTTTTGTATTAAATAATCTGTAAAAATATACTCCTGAATTTAAATTCATTCCGTTGAAATTTATTCGATAAAATCCCGGGTTCTTTATTTCGTTAAAAACTCTATCTACTTTTCTTCCTAAAACATCAAAAATTTCAAAAGAGTAAAAATCCCTCTCTATTATTCCAAATTCAATATTTGTTGAATTGTTAAATGGATTAGGATAGTTTTGGTTTAAAGAAAAATTTACCGGTACAACAGAAGAAATTTTATTTATATAAGTGTTTCCGCTGGTAGTCGTATGCAAAATCATTCCGTTACTTCCTACTGCCCAGCCGATGCTGTCATTATAGAGCCAAAAACCTGCAACATAACCGGATATGGAATCCTTTTGTTGCCAACTCCACGAGAATCCGCTATTTGTTGTTTCAAATAATCTGCCCTGATATACACCTCCGCCTCCGCACCATCCATTGTTTAGACTTGAAAAATATACGCAATAAATCTGATAACCATTTGTAACGTAACCAATACTATCCCAGTTTTCTCCAAAATCTGTGGTTCTATATACCGGATTGCTCTCGCCAATTATCCATCCATATTGATTATTAATTATTGATATTTTGTAAAAATTATATCCCTGAAAATGAGGTTGGATATTGGGAATATACCAATTGATACCACTATTTGTTGTTTTTAAGATTGTTTCAAAATACCCAACACAGTATAAATTAAGAGAATCAACAATACTTAAACTGGTTAATGTTTTGCCTGTAGCCGGATGATTTTGTGCAAGCCAGTTTATGCCTCCATTTGTCGTTTTTAATATTGTTCCTGTTCCGCATACCCAACCCGTATATTTATTTATAAACTTAACGGAATGAAAATCTGTAGATATACCTGAATTTTGTTGAACCCATTGTGCGTTTGCAAAGAATAATGAAAGATGAAGAATGATAAGTGTTATGATAATTTTTTCATTTTGCTTTAATTTAATTTTTATTCAAAAAATAATTGAATCATAAATCAACGAAACGATAATCGATATTCCATAACTGAACTATACAAACTAAATTTTTTAAAAATAAAGTCAATATCTAAAATAATATTATATATATATAATAACAGGTATTTAGTTATTAATAAATTTATGTAAAAATTATAACTAATAACCACTCCTCCATAAATGTGATGAGAATTATTAACAAATGAAATAACTATTGGTAATAATTATTGAATTAGTATTTCTTATCGTAACTTATCTGTAACTTGGGAACGAAAAAATCATAAAAAAAATTAATAACTTATTTGGATAATATCTATCACACGGAATGCTTCGGAGTATTTGTAATCAGGGTGATGCTGAATTAAGTTTTCTTTAAAGAACTTAGCAAAGTTTTCAAAATCGGGGAATTGGGATTTATATGAAGAGAGAACATCGAGTTTGAAATCAATATCATTAGTAATATCGAGGAAATAATTTGGTTTATTCGAACCAAAGAAATACATTTTTTCAACTTTATGTAAACCATTTTTGTGTGGATAAATGAATTCATTTTTTGCGGCGAACACAGCATCAAACGTAGCAAGTGCTGCGATTCTATGGTCTCTATGGAATAAATTTATACTAGTAAAATCTTGATTAGCCGGGTCGAAAGAAAAGACAATTTCCGGTTTAAGTGCTTTTATCAGGAGAGTTAATTTTTTTCTAAGGGTTTCAGAATATTCAAGAAATCCGTCTTTAAATCCGAGAAAATAGACTTTTTTGACACCGATTTTATTGGCTGCTTCAATTTGTTCATTTCTTCTAATATATATTCTTTCATTTGGAGATTTTACATTTTTTTTAAAACCGTTTTCGCCATTAGTAATAATAACATAATAAGCATTATAACCATTTTTGATTAGGTTTCTCACGATTACCGGGCAACCGAATTCTAAATCATCGGGATGAGCTCCGACAGCAAGTATGGTTTTATTTGACATTTTTAATTTAAATTATATTTAATACTCTTCAAATTAGTAACAAGAAATAAATATAAAAAGTCTTTAATATTAGAATTATAAAACCTTTTAAGAAGTATTAATTTTCTACCGACTTTGTCGGGGTTATTAATAATAAGAGCACATCGAGATTGCTTACAATTTTATATTATAAAAAGAAATTTATTTACACACTTTTTTAAACGTTATCGAAATAAAGCGGGTAAGATTTTGACAAAGTATTTATGATTTAAATTTTTTATTTTATGTAAATTTATGAAAAATATGCGAATTAAAAAAGAAGATACAATTGCTGTTGTAGTTGATGTTCAACAGCGTCTATTTCCTTTTATTAGTGAAAATGAAAAATTATCATCTAACATAGTAAAATTAATAAAAGGTTTAAAAGCACTTGGAATAGAGATAATAGTAACAGTTCAATATTCCAAAGGATTGGGGGAAACAATAGAGCCAATAAAGGAAGCACTTGGAAATTTTAAACATCTCGAGAAAATGTCATTTAGTTGTTGTGGTTTTCCAGACTTTATGGATGTATTGAAAAATAGCGGTAAGAAGAATGTGATATTATGCGGTATAGAATCGCATGTTTGCGTTTTACAAACCACGCTTGATTTATTGGAAAATAAATTCCAACCGATATTAATTGAAGACTGCGTATCATCAAGAAATTTAAACGATAAAAAGATAGCGGTGGAAAGGATGAGAAATGAAGGAGCTATAATATCAACGTACGAATCAATTTTATTCGAATTACTCGAAGTATCGGGGACAGAAATATTTAAAGAGATTTCGAAAATCGTAAAATAAAAATTGATATCATTTTTTAAAGCAGTATTAATATTAATTTGCGGAACGATAATATCTGCGGTTGCAATTTTATTTCTGCCATTTAATTCAAAAGGTAGGGTTTCACATATAGCATCAAATATATTTTCAAAAGTGATGCTAAAAATAGCGGGAGTGAGATTAAAGATAGAAGGCTTAGATAAAATAGACGAAAACGAGAAATATGTTTTTGTTTCTAATCATTTAAGTTATTTCGATATACCAGTATTAGTATGTTCGATTCCAAATAACATACGATTTATATATAAGCAATCTATATCTTATGTTCCGTTTTTCGGATGGGCAGTGTATTTAGGCGGATATGTAGCAGTAAACCGGAAAAACCCAAGGAGTGGATATAATGCAATAAAGAAAGCAGCATCAATAATTAGAGATAAAGGAATATCATTTATAATTTTTCCCGAAGGAACAAGAAGCAAAGATGGAAATATTGGAAATTTCAAAAGAGGTGCATTTTTACTTGCAAGTGAGGTGAAAGAAAGAATTGTGCCAGTAACTTTGATAGGTTCCGATAAAATTTTACCTAAAAAGAGTTATAAGATAAAAGGCGGAGAAGTAAAGGTAATGATTGGAGAACCACTTGAGTATAAAGAAGATAAAAATTTTTTGAATGAAATCAGAGAAATAATAGTGGAGAAATACGAAAAGAATAAATAAAAATATTATAGTTGGAATAATACCAGCAAGATACAGCTCTTCGAGGTTACCCGGGAAGCCATTGCTTAAAATTTCGGGAAAATCGATGATACAACATGTTTATGAAAATGCATCGAAATCTAAATATCTCGATAAATTGATTGTTGCTACAGATGATAAAAGGATATATGAATGTGTTATTGGATTTGGAGGAAATGTAATGATGACTTCAAAAAAACATAAATCGGGAACGGATAGAATTTGCGAAGTGATAAAGGAAATTAGAGCGGATATAATAGTAAATATACAAGGCGATGAACCATTTATAGACTATAAAAATATAGATAAAGCAGTTGAGGCATTAATAGAAGATAAAGAAGTCAGTATTTCAACATTAGCAATAGAGATTAAGGATAGAGATGAAGTAAAAGACTCGAACAAGGTAAAAGTTGTTTTCGATAAGAATGGATATGCACTATATTTTTCTCGTTCAATAATACCATATAATCGGGACAATGCGAAAGTCATTTATTATAAGCATATCGGTTTGTATGTTTACAAAGTCGAGTTTTTGAAAAAGTATGAAAAAATGTTACAAACAAAATTAGAGGAAGCAGAAAAACTGGAACAGCTAAGAATTCTCGAAAACGGGGAAAGGATAAAAGTTGTTTTAACAAAAAAAGATTCACATTCGATAGATACAAAAGAGGATTACGCAAAGTATATTAAATAAAATGCTTAAGCTTGTAAAATATTCCGAGAAGCATATAAATGGATTACTCGAGAATTTAAATAATAAAAGGATTACGAAATGGCTATTTTTGCAGGTTGAACCTTATACAGAGGAAGAAGCAAGGAAGTGGTTAAAATTTTGTAAAGAAAGCGAAAAGGAAAAAGATAATTATTTATTTGCAATAGAAGTAGATGAAGAATTTATAGGAGGGATAGGATTACACAAAAAAATGGAACACTGTTTTGATGTGGGATACTGGATAACAGAAAAGCACTGGGGAAAGGGTTATGCAACAGAAGCACTGAGAACTATAACAAATTTAGCATTAAACGATTTGAAAATAGATAGAATACAAGCATACGTATTCGATGGTAATACTGCTTCAGAAAAAGTTCTGGAGAAATGCGGTTATGAATATGAGGGTTATCTTAGAAAAAGTCATAAGAAAGGTAATAAGTTTTATAATTCAAAATTATATGCAAAGATAAAATAATTTAAATTAAACAATTTCAAAAAGTGAAACAAACAAAATACATTTTTTTAACAGGTGGTGTAGTATCTTCTTTAGGAAAGGGAATTACATCTGCTTCTTTAGGATTGCTACTTAAATCGAGAGGTTTAAGAGTAACAATACAAAAGCTCGATCCATATATAAATGTTGACCCAGGGACAATGTCTCCAATACAGCATGGAGAAGTATTTGTAACAGAAGATGGAGCAGAGACAGACCTTGACCTTGGACATTATGAAAGATTTCTCGATGAAAATATGTCTAAAGCAAACAATCTAACAACAGGGCAGGTTTACAATGAAGTTATTACAAAAGAAAGAAGAGGAGATTATCTTGGTGCAACTGTACAGGTAATTCCACATATAACAGATGAAATAAAAAGGAGAATGAAACTACTTGCAAAAGATAATAAGTATGATGTAATAATTACAGAAATAGGAGGAACGGTAGGAGATATAGAATCATTACCATTTCTCGAAGCTATGAGGCAGTTTATGCATGAAGTAGGGAAAAATAATTCTTTGTGTATTCATTTAACACTTGTTCCGTTTATAAAAGCTGCGGGAGAATTAAAGACCAAACCAACTCAACATTCCGTAAAGACTTTACTCGAAATAGGAATACAACCTGATATATTGCTATGCCGAAGCGAAAAGACTTTATCAAAAGAAATGAAAGCGAAGATAGGATTGTTCTGTAATGTTGAAACTGATTCAGTAATGCAGGCATTAGATGCAAAATCTATTTATAGCGTTCCTCTCAATTTGCATAATGAAAAGTTTGACGATATAATTCTTAGGAAATTAAATTTAAAATGTAGTAGACCAAACTTAACAAACTGGAAAAAGGCAGTAAACAAAATATTAAATCCAAAGCAAGAGGTAATTATAGGGATATGCGGTAAATACAATCTTGTTCCGGATGCATATAAGAGTATAATGGAATCATTTATACATTCAGGGGCATATAATGAGGTAAATGTAAAGTTAAAATGGATTGATGCCGAAGAAATAGAAAAAAACGAAAAGAGAACAAAGGAAATTTTAAAAGATATAAAAGGATTATTAGTATGTCCGGGATTTGGAGAGCGTGGGATTGAAGGGAAAGTTATGACAATTAAATATGTAAGAGAAAATAAAATTCCTTTTCTTGGTATATGCCTCGGACTACAGTGTGCAGTAATAGAATTTGCACGGAATGTTTGCGGATTAAAGAATGCAAATTCGACTGAGTTTAAAAACACAAGATATAATGTAATAGATATAATGGAATATCAAAAATCGGTAGTTTTAAAAGGAGCATCAATGAGACTTGGTTCATATCCATGTATTATAGAAAAAAACACGTTAGCATATAAGTGTTATAGAAAAGAGTTCATCAATGAAAGACACAGACATAGATACGAGGTAAATAACAATTTCAGAAAAATATTAAAGGAAAACGGATTGGTACTTTCAGGTTTATCACCCGATGGTTCATTAGTAGAAATAATTGAAATACCACAAAAGAATCATCCGTTTTTTATTGCGAGCCAGTTTCATCCAGAGTTTAAATCGAGATTAATAAACCCACAACCTCTATTCAGAGAGTTTGTAAAAGCAAGTAGCATATTATAAGAAGCATTGGAGTTAACAGGACTAACATCGGAAGAAGTAAAAGAAAGGCTCGATAAAGGATTAAGTAATCACTCATCAAAGCCAAAGACAAAAACGATAAATGAGATTTTTGTCAGCAATATCTTTTCACTATTCAACTATATTATATTTGGCATCATTGCATTTGTATTATTTTTTTATTTCAGAAATAATGATGAGAGATTATTATTAGATTCGATTGGAATTTTAATAATAGCATTTACGAATACATTTATTGCTGTATATCAAGAGATTAAAGCAAAAAAAGCACTTGATAAGGTAAATCTACTTTTGAAGAAAAGGATAAATGTAATAAGAGGAGGTCATACATTTCATATAGATGTATCCGATATAGTTGTAGATGACTTAATAATAGTAAATAGAGGAGACCAAATAGTAGTTGACGGTGTTGTAGTAAAAGAGAAAATTCTCGAGATAGATGAATCTTTGTTAACGGGAGAGTCAATACCAGTCGAAAAATCAATAGGAGACCAAGTACTCTCTGGAAGTTTTTGCGTATCAGGGAATGGAATATACAGAGCCGAAAAAGTAGGAGATAAAAGTTATGCAAATTCGGTTACCACTTTAGCAAAGAAGATGAATCTTACCTTATCACCATTACAAAGAAAGATAAATTTGATTTTAAAAATATTATTTGGTTTTGCATTAATATTGACATTAGCGGAAATAATTGTATGGAATACGAAACATAACATCGAATTTATCGATTTTATAAGAAAAATTGCTACGATACTAATTTCTCTTGTTCCACAGGGTTTAGTATTAATGACATCCGTTACATTTGCAGTAGGGATATATCGCATCAGTAAAATTGGGGCTATAGTTCAAAAGCTTAATGCAATAGAATCATTTTCGAATGTTAACGTAGTATGTATGGATAAGACAGGAACACTGACAGAAAATAAACTAAAAATACATTCTTTCACAAGTTTAAATAATATTCCCGATGAGGAAATTAAACTATTACTTGGAACGTATTCACATAATTCAAGCGATAAAAATGCAACTATTATGGCACTTGATCAATTCGAGCATTATAAGAAAGCAGAAAGCTTGGAAGAATTACCTTTTAATTCAACAAATAAATTAAGCATACTGAAATTAAAGATAAAAGAAACATCCGATTTTTATATACTTGGTGCATTTGATATATTGACCGAAAAATTAAAAGATGAATATAAAGAAAAAGCATTTGAAGAATACAATAACAAAGGACTAAAAATATATAGGAATTTACTTTTCGGGAAAGTTAAGAATATAAGCTCAGTTAAGGAAGCACAAAGCAAACTTAATGCATTAGATATTGAGCCAATATGTATAACATCAATAACAGATACTATAAGGAAAGATGTATATGAAGCATTGGATTTATTTAATAAAAACGGAATAGGATTTAAGATTCTTTCGGGAGACTCTGGAGAAGCTATAATGGCTATTTTAAATGAGATTGGATGGCAAACATCAATAGAGCAGATAGTATCTGGAAATGAACTTGAAGAGTTATCGGAAGAAGAGTTTAAAGAAATTGTGATGACTAAACAGGTGTTTGCAAGATTAAAGCCAGAACATAAGCTTAAGATTATAACAACCCTTAAGAAGGAAAAAATATATACAGCAATGATAGGAGATGGTGTAAATGATTTACCAGCGATAAAAAAATCGGATATGGGGATTGCGATGGAAGAAGGCAGTGCTATAACAAAAGAGGTTGCCGATATAATATTACTTAAAAATAAATTTTCACTATTACCTGAGATTTTTGATGAAGGGAATAAAATCGTTAATACTGTAAATTCGGTTGCAAAACTTTTTTTAACAAAAAATTTTCTTGTAATATATTTAAGTCTTCTATCATTAATATTTATGCTCGATTTTCCATTAACTCCAAGAAGAGTATCACTATTAAATGTATTTGCAATTGGATTACCTGCTTTAATTATAACTATGAGAAACAAGAATGTAGGTAAATGTTTAAACTTTATGACAGATACTTTTTCATTCGTAAGCATTTCGTCAGCATTTATAATTGCAGGAGGATATATTGGCTATTATATTGCATCACGAGACCATAATTCAAAAAATTCGGAATTAGATATGGTTATGGTAACAATAATAATATTTATATCCGTTATGAACTTTATTATTGTAGCATTAGAGACAAGAGAAAAAAATATAATTTATTTTTTATATGGCATTTTGTTAATTGCAATTTATATATTTCTTGCGACGACGAAAATTCCTTTAATGTTTATATATTTATTAAAAATATTTTATGAAATAGAGCAAATAAATCCAGAGCATTGGGGGATAATAATAAGTGTAAGTCTAATAAGTTCTTTGCTTTTATTTACTGTTCATAAAATAAGAGTGAAATATATAAAATAAAGTTTACGGATTTTTTTTATAAAATAGTTTGTTTTTTTATATAAAAAAATCAAATGAAAATAATAATATTTATAATATTTTTAGCAATAAATAATATATACTGTAAAAATATTTCTGATACTAAAAATGAAAATGAGATAGTAAAAATGATAAATAGAGATACAATTAACATATTAGATATTACAGTTAAAACAATCGAAGGTGTTGAGAAACCATTATCAGAATACAAAGGAAAGGTATTATTAATCGTTAACGTTGCTTCAAAATGCGGATATACAAAACAATATGAAGGATTGCAAAAATTATATGAAAAGTATAAAAGTAAAGGGTTTGAGATACTTGCATTTCCATGTAATGATTTTGGCCTACAGGAACCGGGCAGTAATGAAGAGATTAAAAGTTTTTGTTCAATTAATTATAATGTTACATTCCAATTATTTGATAAGATAAAAGTTCTTGGAGAAGAAAAAAGTCCGTTATATTCTAAATTAATTAATTTTGAACCTTCAGGAGATATAAGCTGGAACTTCGAAAAATTTATAATAGACAAAAATGGAAATGTTGTAAAAAGATTTAAGAGTAAAATTACACCTGAAAACGAAGAATTATTTTTATCCATAGAGAAAGAACTTGAAAAGTAAATTACTGAACAGGTATGGAAAAAGGTAAATGTATATATGACCCATTAAAAGAGCTTATGTCTTATTATTCGAAAGACAAGACGGAGAATATTGTAAAAGAAAAAGAGAAGAAAGATATTACGATTGAAGAGGTTTTGAAAAACAGAATAATAGATGGAGATAAGATTGGAATTGAAAAAGATTTAAATACCGCTTTAAAAAAATATTCACCACTCGATATTATTAATAATATTCTACTTGAAGGGATGAAAGTTGTTGGAGATTTATTTGGTTCAGGACAAATGCAATTACCTTTTGTATTACAATCTGCGGAATGTATGAAAACAGCAGTAAGTTATTTAGAGCCGTATATGGAAAGAGTCGAAGGCGATTCGTCAAAGGGTGTAATGGTTTTAGCGACTGTAAAAGGCGATGTCCACGATATAGGCAAAAACTTAGTAGATATAATATTGACTAATAACGGTTACAAAGTTATTAATCTTGGTATAAAATGTCCTCTCGAAAATATTTTAAATGCATATAAAGAGCACAATGCAGACGTAATAGGGATGAGTGGTTTGCTTGTAAAATCAACGACAATAATGAAAGAGAACCTCGAGCTTATGAACGAACGTGGTTATGAATACCCAGTTGTATTAGGCGGAGCAGCTTTAAACAGAAGGTTTGTAGAAGGTGATTTGAGAACTATGTATAAGGGTGATGTATATTATGCAAACGACGCGTTCGACGGATTGAAATATATGGAATTTATACTCGAATATAAAAAGAAAGGTGAAAGACCAAAACTAAAGATTTACACGGATAATAGATTAAAAGATAAAGAAAGTATTATAAATAATGAAGAGAAACAAATATTAAAGTCGAAAATAAATTCTAACAACACTGTTCCGAAACCGCCATTTTGGGGGAGTAAAATTGTCGAGAATATACCTATCGACAAAGTGTATGAATATATTAATGAAGTAGCACTATTTAGAGGGAGTTGGAATGTATATAAAGACAGAACAAAACCTGATGAAGAATATAATGAACTTATTAAAAATGAAATTATACCTGTCTTTAACGACTTAAAGCTAAAAGCAAAAAGAGAAAAGCTCTTAATTCCAAAAGTTATATATGGTTATTTTCCATGTCAATCAAATGGTAATGATTTAATAATTTATAGACCCAAAAATATTAGCTCTGAAAAACTATACGATGTATGGGAAAGTTATGATTTTGAAAATTCAGAGAAAGATTTACTTGAAGAATGGACAAGATTTTCATTTCCAAGACAAAGAACTGAAAAACATTTATGTATTAGTGATTTTTTTAAATCTATAGAATCTGGGACATACGATGTTATCCCGCTACAAATTGTGACTGTAGGAAAAAAAGCATCGGAATATTCGCAAGAATTATATAATCAAAATAAATATCAGGAATACCTTTATTTCCATGGATTATCAGTTGAAACAACAGAAGCATTAGCAGAGTATTGGCATAAAATAATAAGGAAGGAGCTTGGTATAGATAATAAAGATTCGAGTAATGTTAAAAAAATATTTCAACAAGGATATCAAGGTTCGAGATATTCTTTTGGTTATCCTGCTTGTCCTAATCTCGAAGACAACAAAATACTTTTTGAAATTTTAAAGCCAGAAAGAATAGGCGTGAGTTTAACTGAAGAATGGCAAATGGTGCCAGAGCAATCAACAAATGCAATAATCTGCCATCATCCCGAAGCGAAATATTTTTTTATAAAATAAAAAATCCTGTTAAATTAATAACAGGATTTTCAAATTTTTTAAAATAAAAAAGAAACTATTTTATACCTCTATAAGGCTGGACACCAGTATAGAAATTAAATCCTAAATTAATACTTAAGATACCAATTCTTCTCCAATAAGTAGGACCAGGTTCGTCAGGGCCATCATTCAAATCAACACCTAATTTACCATTTGACCTTCCAATAATATTTTCGAGATTGTATTTTAATCCGACTGTTAAACCATATTTAAAATTTTTATCTATAACGAACTCATAACCAGTTGTAATTTGTGCACCAATTCGGAATGCCGGGTCGAATTTAATAAAAGAACCATCACCAGCAGTAATGTAATTAAAAGTTGCGGCAAATCCAAGATACTGTTTACTTTTGCATCTTGGATTAAAAGCATACTCATAACCTAAAGCTCCAGATAAAATTTTATTGTCAGTATATTTTTCTTCATTACTTTTAGGAATGAAAACAAAGAAAGGAATACTTGCAGCTTCCCTGTTTGTCATTTGGTTAAAAGTAGCAGAGACAGTAATTCTATGATTTCTTCGAATTCCTAAACCAAATTTTGAATAAACAGATAAACCTCTTCCCCAAATCATTCCGTAAACATTTTGGTCAGTCGTGAAATTTGTTCCATGAGCATCATTAGTAGCAAAATTTCCATCTAATGAGAATCCTAATGTTACTATAGGGGGTGTAAATCCCTGTGCACTAACAGAGGGGATGAGATAAAATGATATACCAATAATAAAAATTAATATTATTATTTTTTTCATATCCAGAATTATTTAATATTATAAGTTAACTTTTTTTTTAAAAAAAATCAAGATTTACAAAATTACTTATAATTTTACCTTTAAATTTGTATAAAAATACAAATCTGAATCTTCTCGAGATAAATATAATAAGTTATTTTTTATATATTTAAATTGAATTTCTAAAAAATATTGTTTAATTGGTTCAAAAGACAAAGATGCAGTAAATAAATTTCTATTAATTCTATCACCGAGCAAAAATCTATTATTGAAAGAATAATCACCATCACCTCTATTTATGTTTCCACCATAATTAATTATCTTTTTAGCGATAGAATCATAATATATTCCTTGAGCAGAGCGTTGAAATTGATAAAGAAAATTGATTTTCAATCTATTTGAGATATCATAAATAAGTTTTAAAGCAATTTCATCAGAATTTGGAGGTAAAAGATGACCTAAAGATAAATTCCAATTTGTATAAGTATCTTTATTAGAGCGATGAGAATAAACGAAGGGGTTAAGACGAGTATATTCTAATATAAAAGTTAAATTTTGTAAAGAGAAAGCATTTGTCCACATAGTTCCGACTTGATATCCGAATTTGTTATCGTTAGATGAAGAATCACTTTTAAACATAGTGGAAAAATTAATATCATCGATTAAAAGTGAACCTTGAAACGAAAAATTACGGATAGGATTAATTTCAACATCAAAACCCATTAAAGTATTATTTTTTTTGGTTTCTTTTGCACCAGTATTTAAATCCGCAGAGGTGATAAAACTAATCGGATTAAAATAGACAAAGCTAAAAGGGTTATTACTCATAATAACGGACTCGAAAAATCCCACTTTAAATAAATCGGAGAAATCTATATTTAATTTATGTATAGCAATATTTTTAGATTTTAATAAATCGATACCAAGTGAATCACCCTTTATCGAACCATAAATAAATGCATATCTGATTTTTTTATAACGCATATCTAAATTTAAGAAATCAAAAGGGGCAGAATTGTTAGAAAGAAATAATTTATCAACATAACCAAATCCTAAGTTTAAAGCTTCCCTACCAAATGTTAACGACAGCCAATTATTATTTGTTTGATATCTAAAATGACCATTATAGAAATCAAAATAATTATTTTCATATATAAATTTGGGATTTGTTTTTAAAATCGGGTCATTTTCAAGAGCAAAAATTTTATCGGATTCATTTCCATATAATTTTTTACCTCCTAAATATCCTATCGAATAACCAATTCTATTAAAGAGTGAACCTCTTACATTCAAACCTAAGTCACCTAATAAAATAGAATTATCATTCAAATCACTATTTTTTGATTTCCAATTTAAATCACCAATAAAATTAAAAAATAAAGTTGCATTCGAATCACTATAATAATAAATATATTTTTGTGTTTTATTTCCAAAAATAGATTTCCCTTCAAACTTATCAATTAAACTCGATGAACTTTTTAGAGAATTTATTAATTCATATTCAAATTCAATTTTCAAATCCTCAAGGATCTTTTTATCAGTATTCGAAAGTATATCAGAATTATCAATACGTTTAATATATGAAGCAACCTCCGAACGAGAAATTGGGATAATCGAGGAGTTATAATCTTTTAAAATACCAGATAATTGCATTCTTTTCAGAAATTGATAAGCGGGATGAGAAATAGGTACTAACTCTATTTGAGAAAATAGACTTTGACATAAAACGGTAGCAATTATTAGAACTTTTAAGTTAATATTTTTGGGCAAAATAGAAATTAATTATTTCTTAAATATTTTTGCAGGTACACCAGCAACTATGCTGTTTGGAGGAACATTTTTGGTAACTACCGAACCAGCACCAACTATTGCATTTTCTCCTATAGTAACACCACACATAATTGTAGAAGATGAACCAATAGAGGCACCTTTCTTGACGAAAGTTTCAATAACTTTCCAATCATTTTCATTTTGCATTATACCGTCTTCATTCGTAGAGCGAGGATATTTATCATTAATAAACGTAACATTATGACCAATAAAGACATTATCTTCAATATGAACACCTTCACAAATGAAAGTATGAGAAGAAATTTTACAATTTTTACCTATGAAAGCATTTTTTTGAATTTCAACAAAAGTTCCGATTTTTGTGTTATCATCAATCGAACAACCATATAGATTTACAAAATCGAAGATTTTGACATCTTTTCCAAGTTTTACATTAACAATATTTTTCTTTTCCAAAATAAAATATTTTATTTAATATAAATTAATTTTCCTCTTTGTTTTATAGATAAATCAGCGGCTTCGAGAATTTTTACAACTTCTAAACCATCATAACCGTTTGTTAAAGGTATTCTATCGTTTATAATAGCATCAATAAATTCCGATACGGCAGCAGTTAGAGCTTCGGTTTGGGATACTTTAGGAGAATACATATCACCCATTCGATATTGAACTAAAGCATCATAAATGCCCTGTTTTTCCGTTATTTCAATACCTTTATCATAAATTTTAATTTTTTCAATATTTTCCATATCATCATAAACAAGCATTTTTTTAGTACCACCAATTATAGTTTTTCTTATTTTAACTGGAGAAGTCCAATTAACGTGAAAATGTGCAAAACAATTATCATCAAAATAAACAGAAATGTGAGCAATGTTTTCGTGCCCATAGTAATTTGCAATACCGTTTGCGGTAACGGCAGACATTTTCTTTTTAATAACATAATTCATAATAGAAAAATCGTGTGGAGAAAGGTCCCAAATGACATTAATATCACTTTGGAATAATCCAAGATTTATTCTAACAGAATCGAAATAAATTATATTACCCAACTCACCTTTTTCAATCGTATTTTTAATTACCTGCACTGCACCAGTATAAACGAAAGTATGGTCAACGAAGATTTTAAGATTTTTCTTTTCAGCAATATCTATAAGTTCCTGAGCTTGTTTAGAACTTGAGGTAAAAGGCTTTTCTACCCAAATGTGAGCCCCTTTTTCCAGAGCCATTTTCGACATATAATAGTGCGTATCAACAGGAGTTGAGATTGCAATGATATCGTAATTATCTTTTTGAAGAAATTCATCGTAATTGTTGAACAGTTTCACTTCAGGATACTTTTGATTTAAAAATTCAAGTCTCGATGGATTGAAATCACAAGCAGTAACCGACTTTATATTTTGGTTGTTCAAGAAATTTCTAACGATGTTAGGTCCCCAATAACCTATACCGACAACTCCGACTTTCATACTTATATTAAATTAAAGTTAAAAATTTTTAATTAAAGATGTTAAAAATATTTTCTAAAAATAAGATAAAAAAAACTACTTTCCCCCTTTAAAAAAAATCATAACAGGAATAGTTTTCAGTAGAATTTGAATATCAAGCCAAGGTGTCATATTTTTAATATAGTAAATATCCATAATTACAGAATCTTTAAAAGAAACATTACTCCTGCCTGAAACCTGCCAAATACCAGTGCACCCCGGGACGACATTATGTCTCGTTTTTTGCCAATTGTCATAATTTCTATATTCATAAGGTAAAGAAGGACGAGGACCGACCAAACTCATTTCGCCTTTTAAAACATTAAACAATTGAGGGAGTTCATCAAGAGATGATTTTCGAAGGAACTTACCAATTTTTGTAACTCTCTTTTCGTCTATAATTTTTGTAGAGCCATTTTGCTGTGATTCACCATTTTTGATAAAATTAAGCATCATATTTCTTCTTTCTTTATCACTTTTTTCATCCATTATCATTGTACGAAATTTATAAAATTTAAATGGTTTACCATTTTTCCCAATTCTTATTTGCGAAAATATTATTTTCTCTTTTGTTGTTAATTTTATTAAACTTGCAATTAAAATATATAGTGGCGATAATATTAAAATTAAGAGAACAGACATAATAAAATCAAAAATCCTTTTGAAGAATAAGGCAACATTATTATTAAAATTATATGAGACATTAATTACTGGTATTTCACTATATTCTTCAACAAAAATTTTTTCAGGAATTATATCAAAAAGCGGAGATGATATTTTAACATTTACATTTAGTTTTGTGCATTTTTCAATAAGCTTTATAATATTTTCATAATTTATATCATCTACTGCAATTATAATTTCATCGACTTTATGTTGTTTAATAATCTTTTCTATTTCAGAAATATTACCAAGGCAAGTTAAATTATTTAAAATAATATCTCCAATATTTAAATTATCATCAATAAATCCAACAATTTTTGTTCCAACAATTTCTTCAAATAAAAACTTTTCAGCGAGCAATTTTGCAATTTTATCACTTCCGATGATAGCAATTTTTCTTTTTAAAAATGTTTTACTTAATAACCTTAAATTTAAAATTTGTAATAAATATATTCTGATAATAATAAATGCTATTATAGTAATTATACTAAATATAGAAACAAATACTCTACTATATTGAGGTATAAAGGGGAGTTTAAATAAGAAAGTTATAAGAATTAAAATAATTATACCAAATAGCATTGATTTTAAAATCTGAACGAATTGTAAAGCTCTGGTTAGGAATACATTTATTTTATATAAATTAAAATATTGAAAAATAAAAATAAATAAAACTGAAGCTACGAAGTAACAAGAGAAAACAGGTAGATAGAAAAAGTCAAAGCTTTTTTGAGGTAAATTGATAAATTCATCAATTAATTCACTCGTTACATAAAAAGAAAACATTAATATAATAAAATCACATAATGCGTAAAAGTATTTATATTTAGGAAATTTTTTCATTTATATTAATATAATATACCTACTTTATATTAATCTACAATAAAAATTGTCTTACTTTTTCACAAACGTATTCGATTTGTTTACTGCTAATTTCAGGATACATTGGAAGAGAAATACAAGAAGAAGCGAGTTTTTCCGTAACTGGAAAATCCCCTTTTTTATAACCAAGATATTCAAAACAAGGTTGTAAATGTAGTGGGATTGGATAATGCAGACCTGTATTAATACCATTTTCATTTAAAAATAAAGCAAGAGAATCACGATTTTTTCTTTCGATTTGTAAAACAAACAAATGATAAACATGTTTAGCATAAGGCATTTCTATAGGCAATATTATCCCAGATAAATCTTTAAGTAATTCATTATATAATTTAGCGGCTTTTCTTCTGGAATCAGTCCACTTTTCAAGATACTTAAGTTTAATACCCAAAACTGCACCCTGAATACCTTCCATTCTATAATTTGTACCAAAAATAGAGTGAACATACTTTTTAGGAGAACCGTGGTCTCTCATCATTCTGAATTTCTCAGCAAGTTCGGCGTCATTTGTAACCACTGCTCCACCCTCACCATATGCACCAAGATTTTTTCCTGGGTAAAATGAAAAAGAGGCAGCAGTAGATAAACCACCAACTTTTTTATTTTTATATTCGGAAATATGGGCCTGAGCACAATCTTCAACAACGAGAAGATTATATTTTTCGGCTATTTCATTTATTTCATCTATATCAGCGGGTTGCCCATAAAGATGAACTGCAACGATAGCTTTTGTTTTAGGAGAAATTGCTTCTTCAATTTTTTGCGGGTCAATGTTATAACTTTCGGGATGGCAATCAACAAAGACAGGTTTTGCACCACATAGAGTAGCTCCCCAGACAGTAGCTATAAAAGTATTTGCAGGAATTATTACTTCATCACCAGGTTTAATGCCAAGAGCCCATAAAACAAGGTGGTTACCGTCAGTTCCAGAAGAAACCCCATAGCAAAAATCAACGTTATGAATTTCAGCAAAACTCTTTTCAAAATCAGCGACACTTTTACCTAAAACATAAGTAGAATTATCCAAGACATTATCTATGGCGTTTTTTATTTCATCCTTAATATCGGAATACTGCAATTTCAAATCTATGAAAGGAACTTTCATAAAATTTTTTCCTCTCTCTTTTTAAATTTAATTTTTATTATTTCCACTAATGTATCTTTTAAAAAAAATGGTAAAGTAAATAAATATCGTTTAAACATTTTTTTCGGTTGTTGAACTAATCTAAAAAACCATTCTAAAGATAATTTTTGTAATAAAGGAGGGGCTTGTTTAATTTCACCTAAAAACCATCTAAATCCAGCACCAATGCCAATCATAATTCCTCTGTTAATTTTTTTAAAATTTTCATACATCCAAATTTCCTGCCTTCCACCTCCAAAACTAATCCAGACAAAATCAGCATTAAAATTATTTATTTTTTTTATAATCATTTCGTCTTTATCTTTACTCCATTTAATAAAAGGAGGACTGTAAAAACCTTTAATATTTAGACCATTAAAATCCTTGTTTAATTTCTCTTTTAATTTTATATGTATATCTTCAGTATCACCAACAAAACAATGGGAATAATTTTTTTCGATAGATAATTTAAAAAGACATTTCATTATATCAGCACCGGATGTTCTTCCGATATCTTTATATCCAAGTAATCTTCCATAAATAGAAAGTGGTCTTCCATCAGGTAAAGAAAGAAGACTATTATTAATAGCAATTTTTAATGAGACATTTTTTCTATAAGCATTAACAACATTTCCAACATCAGTTATACAAATATAATTTGAATTTTCTAAAATACTATTAAAATCATAAACACGTAATAAATTAATATTTACAATATTAATCTTAACATCTTTAAATAAATAATACTTCATTAAAAATTACTCTAAACCGAAAACTTTTTCAATTAATTTTTTTGCAATATAATCATAAGATAAATAGGAAGAATTAAGTTCGGCAATATCTTTTCTATTATCGGGATAATTGACATCATATTTAATCGAATTAATTGCGTTTTGTAATGTTGGATACAATTCATTTTCATTAAAATACCATCCATTAATCTTTTCTTTTAGAACATGTGAAAGACTTTTTTTACTTGGTATTATTACTTTCAACCCAGTTCCCATAGCTTCTTGAATGGAAATTGCTGCTTGAGTCCATATTCCTAAATCAGAAGCACAATAAAAATTTCTTGTTTCATTATGGCTTTTAAATCCAAACAAAAAGAAATTATTAGAATGTCCACTATCTTCAATCTTTTTTCTAATTTCCATTTCATATTTATCATTTAATAAGCCGACAATAATATAATTAATATCATATCCTTTTTCTATCAAATCAATAATATGGTCAACAATTTTATCAATCTTTTTATTCTTTGTTACCTTTGTAATACTAATAAATACAATGCTTTTTACCGAAATACCTAATTTTTTTCTAATTAAATTCCTGGAAACTAAATCAAAATAAAATTCATTTTTATCATAACCAAGATAGAAATTAAATTTAATTTTATTAAACCGATTAAGCAAATTTGGACTTAAAAGTTTATTAAAGAAATCTTCAGTTTCGGGAACATTAAGAACAATTAAATCAGATACAGTAATACTTTTTTTATAATATTTTTTTTTGAAAAGGGTGAAGCCAAAATCAAGTAGCATCGATTTTGTTTTGTTAACTAAACCTTCTCTAAATCTGTAATCTTTATTTTCACCAAAAATTGAAATGTATTTGGAATTTATTTTTTTTTTAAACAATGACACAGGGAATAATTTTGCTAATCCAATAATAAAAATGGCATCAGGTTGAAATTGTTTAATATGATTATAAAGGCCAGAGCATAAGACAATGCTTCTGAAATGAAAGAAAGATTTTAGTCTTAGAACTGAGAAATTATATTCTTCATCAACTTTAAGACCTATTTGATAATTACTTCTTAATATTTTTTTTGAAGAAGGAGAAACGATATTTGATGTAAAAACTTTTACCTCGTAACCAGCTTTTGCAAAAGCTCTGGCAAGATAAACTTCTTGATATCCTACTTCTGGCATAAAATGTCCGGTAACAATTGCGATTTTAAATTTATGAATCAAAACAAAATAAAAATAATCAATTAATCATTAATGCCCTGAGCTTCCAAATCATTTTTTATTCTATGATAATGATAAGAATTAACCCAAAATAATAACCATAAAGGCAATGTCATTCTTAAGACTTCATAATAGCAATCAATAAAACCGAGTAAGAATAAATATATGGAACTCGCTACTAAAGAAATATTGAGTGGGATCAGATTTGAGTCATACTTTTCAGATAATTTCAAATATTTAATAGATTTTATTATCATAACAATATAATAATAAGAAACAACAATTAAGCCAAGTAAACCAATTTCTGATGCATTTGCCAAAAAACTCGAGTGTGGATTAGAAAATTGACCTGTACCCATAAAATTTCCGGTATTTACTTGGACACTAATATATTTTAAATACAAACCAGGAAATCGCGGAGATTTCATATTAAATATTTGAGCAATTAAAGCACCAACTCCTTTTTCTTTCTGAAAAGAAGCGACAAAATCCCAACCGAATGTATAAAAAGCTCTGCTCAAAAAATTTCCGGGGCCACATCCGAAAGTAATATATTCAGGGTTTTCAAATAGCATTTTAAAAGTTTGAACATAGGAAATTGCTTTTCCATAGTCTAAGAATTTCGTAGGGTTCGATAAAACTTCAATCCAGATATTATATCCAAGGTCGGTAGTAGCTTGCTCTACAATAATATTAGCTAAAAAAACGGAAATAATTAATATTATAACAATTGGTATAAATATTTTTGCTAATTTTATTTTATATAAAAGAGAAACAACAATTAAATAAGCAAAGATAAAAAATGGTAATGCGGCTCTATATTGCATTAAATAAAAGATAGCAAAAATAAAAAACTGTGTAGTTAGTATATATAGTACAGATTTTTTATAAATAAAGAACTTACCTAAAAAATAAGTGCCTGTTATAATCAGTAATAATGAAAACTGGTATGCATTTTTACCATAAGTTCCTGAAATTAAGTCTGGATTTCCTGTGATAGCAAAAGCAGGAAGATTAACAGTAATGACAATAATTATATTAATAATTAAAAGGATTAAAAATAATTTTTCGATTTTTTCAGCAAGTAAAAATTTATCTCCAGAAAATTTTTCTATCGATAAATACAGAATTGGTCCACCAAGATTACCAATTGCAAATAAAATAGCTGATGGGAAAAATATATTCTCAATATTAACTAAAACAGATAATACAAATATAACAATAAAAAAAAGAGTTGCTTTTGTAACAAATTTTTCTGTGATAGTATATTCTTTATTCAGATTAGGTATAATCAATAATATTCCTAAAATAACCACGATTGGGAGGTCAATTAAATCAATAGCTTTCGGTAATAAACCAATAGTTTCAGTAAAAAATCGACTAATTAAATAAATGTAAAAGAAATAGATAATAAATTTATTAAACATATTTAAATGTTAATTTTTTTAATAAATCGAGCAGGATTACCAGCATAGATAGAATCAGAACTAACATCACAACTAACAATACTACCTGCGCCAATAATAGAGTTATCACCGATTGATATACCTTTCATAATAATACAATTAGCTCCAATTAATACATTTTTACCGATAAAAACTTTTTTAGCTTTAATTTCCTCACCAGCATCTCCTCTATTTTTATAATTAATAGAATGAAAATCATTATCGAAAATCCGAGTGTTCGCACCAATTAAAGTGTTATCAGATATTACTATTTCTTCAGAAGCACTGATAACAGCTCCCGATATACCAACATTATTGCCGATAATGATTTTTGCATTGGGATTAAGAGTTGTTAAAAAAGTTCTATTAATTACACCAATAGGATTTGAAAAAAACCAGCCACGAGATGTAAACCTATCACCGATTTGAATTGTACTACCTTTATATTTATGAATTAGTGGTAATCCGAATAATCTCCATTTTTTTCCCCACTTAATTCCTTTAATTAAAAATACAAATCTATAGTAAGGAGTTAAGATAATACTTAAAAGTAAATGATAAATTTTCCATTTTGCAGATAAACCGTCTTTTATTAAATCCTTAAAAGAAAGGTTTCTATCAGATAGTCTCATTTTTTATTATTTTATTAAATGCTTTAATCATTTTATTAATATAAATTTCTTCGGTGAATTTTTCCAAATATAATTTATAAGAATTCTCGCTCATAGTTTTTAATAATTCAATATTACTAATAATTTTTTCGATTTTTGCTGAAAATAATTCGATGTTTTGGGGAGGGACTAGGAAGCCATTATAATCTTCGATAACCGATTCAGAAATTGCTCCGACATCCGAAGCAATTATAGGCAATTTACTTGCAAGAGCTTCAAGAATAACATTAGGATGACCTTCGTGCCAGGATGGCATTAAAAGAATATTAACACTATTATAAAATTTTTCCTTTTCTATTCCATCCACAATTCCAACAAATTTAATACTATCATTTAAATTATTTTCGTTAATGATATTTCTGACTTTATTTTCAGTATAGGTATTAACAAATGAACCTGCAATATTTAATTTCACATCATTAAATTTTTTTTTAATATAAATGAAGGAATGTAATAAATCAAAGATACCTTTCTGTTCTGAAATAATTCCAATATATCCCAAAACCAAAGGCGACACTTTTTTTTCTTGTTTATTAAATCTATTAGTGAAATTTGTTCCGTTAGGAATGACAAATGTATTATTTGGAGAGAACCATTTATTCATCATGTTTTTCAGTTTATCTCCTAAAACAATACAATAATCTGTTTTTGAATAAACATAATCAAAATATTTTTGCAATATTTTTTTTAAATTTATATAATGCTTATAATATATACTCCCTCTACAATGAATTAACACTTTCGTATTTTTAAAAATTTTTCCTATCAGAATATAGAAGCTATCTCTTATAAAACCTATATTATTTTGAGCAAGAGTTAAATAAACAATACATTTTTTAAGTTTTAGTAAATATTGGAATAAAATAAAATAACTTTTGATTGCTGTTAGTATTCCTAAAATATTAAAGGTTCCAACAGATTGTATATTTTTTTTATAGCTATTTGGAATATGAATAAGATTAAATTCATTTTTAAGTTTAGAATCTAATAATATTTTATTTTGAATACAAACTCCGTGATTAGGTGGGGGGGTAGAACCAATTAGAAATATCGAATATTTTGAATTATTTTTCAATTAAATAAATTTGTTTATCACATTTAACACGTCTTCCACAGAAATATCGTTAATATTATTTTTTTTTATAACGATTGCTTTTGATGAATATGGACCTATGTGATTGGGATTAGTAGGACCAAAAAGGGCAATTATATTTGCATCTGCTGCACAAGCTAAATGCATCATTCCTGTGTCATTACAAATAAACAACTTGGAATATTTCAAGATATTATATGATTCTGAAAGATTTAACTTTCCAATTAAATCATAAACACAAGAATTGTTTTTGAAATAAGAAGATAAATTAATTTCTTCCTTTCCACCAATTAAAATGATTTTGTATTTAGGATAAATTTTATCAATTAATTCTTTGAAGTTACTGATATTCCATCTTTTGTAATCCCCTCCGCTACCGGGATGGATGCAAATGTAATCTTGCTTATTGTATTCAATACCTAAATTTTTTAATAGAATAGAATCAACTGAAATACAACTATCTTTGAAGTATATATGAGATTGATTTGTTTCAACATTAAAATTAAAATACCTTAACATATCTAAATTCAATTCAACTCTGTGCCGTTCAAATGAATCAGGAATGATAGCAGAATATAATTTATTAATCTTATTTTCAAAATAGGATTTGTTAATTTTATCATTTTTAATATTAAATTTAGCTGAACATGATAAAAAGGCATCATTAAGAGTATTGGAAGGTTGAGCACCGAATATTATGTCATAATTATTTTTTTTCAGTTTAAAAAATAATATTGATAATTTAAAAAAGTTTTTTTTATTAAATAATATTATATTATTAATAAAATAATTACCATAAAAAATATTTACTAAACGATTATAAGTAATAACATCTATTTTAATAAACGGATTGATTTTTTTAATATGAGTGATTAATGGGGTTGTCATTAGAGCGTCACCAATTCCAGCTGAGGAGATAATAGCAATTTTGAAGTTTTGTTTTTTAAAATCTTCTGCTTTTATATTAAATGAACAATTAAATAATTTTTTGTATAAAAATAATAAGTATAAGAATAATAATTTTGGGATATAAAGCATCTGCTATCTAATTCTCCAATGTTTTTTATCACCGAAATAACTTTTGATTAAATCAAAATTATTTACAGTTGAAAAGAAAAAAGCATAGCTATCATAAGTAAACAAATGACTTCTGTGTATATATTCTATATTCATACTATTTGTAATGATTTCATTTACATTTATACAATCAGGTAAATGTATTCCATTGTAATTTTTATTCAATCCTTTTAAAAATGCAGAAACGATTTTAAGCTTTTCGATTTTTTCACTATTATCTTTTCCGTGAATTTCTAAATAAATATCAGGAGAATCATTAATAATTACTTTTTTAGCTCCTTTTAATGCTTCGATTTCCATACCTTCAATATCAATTTTCATAAAGTCAATCTTTTCATTTATGTATAAATCCTTTACTGTATCAAGTTTCTTAGTATCAATGTTCCATTTTTTATATCCGAATATATCTTTTTTTAATTTTTCCTGAATAGATTTATCGAAAGAACCAGTCTCAAATACAAATTGCTTTGAGATAAAGGTCAATTTTTCGTCATTATCCCCTATTCCAAAGTTAAAAGGTTTAACGTTGTAACAATTATTTATTTTAAGATTTTTTACTAATAAATTAAAAATAATTGGATTGGGTTCGAAAGAATAAACTTTCCCATTAATACCCACAGCATTGGAAAAATATATTGTATATATACCTAAATTAGAACCTAATTCAACTATGACTTTGTTTTCAAATTTTAAGTATTTATAAAAACTCTCTTCGTCAGATAAAGAATTTAATCTATTATTAACATATAAATTACCATAGATTCTTTTACCGACTATTAGTCCGTATTTTATTTTTACACTTTTAATTTGAGAGGTTTTAAATTCGAGTGTTTTTTTTATTTTTTTAATTAATCTTAACATTACTGTTTTTAAAATTTTCCTCTGAGAATTGAGCGAGTGTCATAGATTTGACATTATATTCTTTAGAAAGTTTTAGAACTAATTTAATTTTATCCCATATAGATTTAGTTTTTTCATCAGTATCAGAATATGGTGAGCAACCAACTTTCAACTCATTTGAATGAAACATAAAATTTATAGTATCAGGACCATTTTCAAAAAGATTTCTTGTAATTTTTTCGTACGTTGGTAAATCGACTGAAATCGAAGGTCTGAAAGACATATTAGTATAATTTTTGATATGTAAATAACCAAATATTTTTTTTATATATGTTTTTCCTCTGAAATAGTAATTACTTAAAAGTTTGCTTCCATATATTCCAGTTAATGGGATTTCTAATATTTTAAAGACATTATTAGATGAGTTTTTTAATAGATTATCTTTTGATGGGAAATATGGAAAATTCGGTGCTTTACTTCTCTCTTTACCCAAATCGTAAAATTTTGGAATTGTTTTAAAGGGATTAACGATAGGAACGATGGAACTATCGCAAAGATATTTATTATCTTCAAGCCATTGAAGAGTTCTTGCATCGATGCCCCATCTACCAGCTCTATGTGATTTTGCTTCGACATTAAAATTCTTTAATATTATCTTGTGAAGATTATATAATTTTTTTTTCAAGCTTACGTCGTCTAATTCAAGCATTAATTCATTAGAATCACTTGAATCATTTTTATTAAGATTGGGTTTTACAAACGGAGGGGTTGTCCAGCTGTGGGAATGGCAACCAATTTCAGAATTATTATTTTTAATTATTTCAGAAATAATTTTACAACATTTTTCATTGTCAGCAACATCATAAGTAACAAGATAAGTAGAAAATGTATTATAAAAAGAAAATAAATCATTTAAATGATACAATTCTTTAATATTATTATAGGTAAATATATTATTGGAGTACCAATCAGCTTCAGTATCTATTGAAATTAAAAGTGTTTTATTAGACATAATTCGAGGAATTAATAAGTCTATTAATTATTTCTATAAAATTAGAAGTTGTGTGATTATTTTCAATATATTCTTCTATATTTTTTTGGTTTTTCTCAATTAAATTATTCTTAACAATGTAATTTATTTTTTCAGCAAGTTCATCAACTGAGTTACAAGAAAAACCTAATTTCCCATTAAGAATATTGTTTGGATTAATACCGAGACTTAAAACCATTAAGCCATATCTCCAAGCTTGAACAAATGTATTTGGGAAACCTTCGCTTGTAGATGTATTTGTTAAAAGATGGCTCTCTTTAATTAATTTCAGAGTATTAAAATAATTTAAGTGACCTAAATATTTAAAATTTTCATTTTCAATTTTTTCAATAAATCTGTATTTATCGTCTAATATCTTACCGACCATAATAAATTCAATACTTTTATCATATTGTTTTGTAATCAATTCAATATATTTTTCAGGTGCTTTTTCCTTTTTGAGACTGCCAATCCAAAGAACCTTGAAATTTTTATTTTCCTTAATAAAAGATTCTTTTTCGGGAGCTAACTGTGGTAAAAGGAAGGAATTTTTAATGTTAAACTTTTTTTTTAGCATTTCTTTTTGAAATTCATTTTGAACCAAGATTAAATTGCATTTTTTTAGACCTTTTTCAAAAAGAAAGATCATAGTAATATAATAAAAAGGAAAAGAAAATATTAATTTCCAAAATGAATTATTCGATTTTTCTTTTATATATGAATATCTCAAGAAATCTCTATCTCTTGCAGCATTCCATATAGAAAGCTTTTTTTTTGAGTTACAGTATTTGTAACTTATCCATGGCAATGAAGTTCTACCGCGAGTATAAACAATATCGGGATTAATTTTATCCAATATTTTAAAAATTTCTCTGAATGAAAGTAGCTCTTCTAATCTAAAAGGTTTTATTTTCTTAGCTACATAATAAACATCAATACCTTCTATCTGTTCAAATTTATTTTTATAATCCATATCTTCGGTCAAGCAGATATAACTTACTTTGAAAGAGTTTTTGATTAGAGCTTTTGCTTTTAAGTAGGATTGGACGTGAGGACCAGCAATATTACTATTTTCTTTTAGTAAAAAGCCCTGAATAATAAAGCAGAAATGAGACATTATTTAGCAGTTTTAAACTTCCCCAACAAACTTTGTTTCAACATTTTATATACAAGTTTATCATATTCATCGAGTTTTAATATAAGTATCAATCCAACATAAATTAAGATAAACGTAATAATTTCTAGAATCCAGAAAAATAAATTAGTTTGTATATTTCCCAATAATATATTTCCATAATATAAAACCAAAGAAGTAATAGAACCGCATATAATCACTTTGAGTAGATTAAATTGAAATGGATGAATTCTGATAAAGCGATATACTTCAATTACTCTGACAATATTAACAATTAACAATCCAATCGAATAACTAATTGCTGCCCCAACAATGCCATATTTGGGGATAAGGATGAGGAATAATGACACCATAATTAAAGTTAAAACAACAGAATTTATGAGATTAACCATAGGTTTACCAATCATATTAATAATTTGCCCACTTAAACCTAAAACATCTGCAATTAAGCTTCCAAGACATAATAAAATCAAAGAATTCGATGCAAGGATAAAACTACTCCCGAATATGCTTAAAATTTTTTGATTAAAAATAACGATAATACATACAAGTGGGAAACTAATCATAAATGTCCATTTGGTCACTTTTTTATAAATAAAGCTCAAGTTAGAGAAATCTTTTTTTTCATAAAGTTCAACAACGATAGGAGAAAATATAAGTGACATCGACGAGCTAATCATATATATAAAGGGTTGAATTTTTAATGCGACAGAATATAAACCAACCTCAAAAGTATTTCTTAATAATCCAAGAAAAATAACATCGAGACGAAAAGTATATTTATTAAAAAGACTTTGGCCAAAAATAGTAGTCGAATATTTTAAAAATTCTTTTTTTTCTAAATATTTTGATTTAAAAAAAGTGAGAAATTTTTTGTAATATTTAATTAGGAAAAATAATGTTAATCCTAAAATTGTTAAATCTCTGATAAGATTAGAAAGCAAAGCAGCGGTAAGCTTATAACCAAGAAAAGCGAGTAAGATTAAAGTAAATAACTTAGACAGATTAGCAATGACATCCCTTGCAAAAACAACCTGCTTTTGATTTTTAAAAGAATGAAGAATAGAAATAAAAGTTAAATATACGGAAGTAAAAATTATTGTTGGGCTATAAAGTATTATATAATTTTTATACAAATAATTTTTGAAAAGGATATACGACAAATCATAACTAAAAATAATAACCAATATCATTAACACACCGCTAATGACCAATTGAATAATAAAAGTAAATGAAATAACTTCTTCGATGAGCGATTCTCTATTAGTGCTTTTGTATTTTGGGATAAATCTTAATAATGAATCACCCGTTCCAACTCTTGCAAAATCTGCAAGAATATTACCCCAATATGACATTAAATTTAGAACACCATATAATTCTACTCCTAATAATCTGGTGCTAATAACACTTATTACAGGAACTATTAGTTGAGAAAATATTCCACCACTACTTGTCCAGATAGAATTTTTGGCGATGGTGGTGAGATATTCTATTCTATTGTTTTCAGCATCTATAATAGTTTTATCAATTTAATTTAATATATTCAAATATAATTCTTCAAACCTATTTCGAATCAATTTATAATCCATAAAAGAAAATTTTTTGATTAAAAAATTGCTATAATCAGAATAAATTTTTTTATTATTAAATAATTTTTCAATAGCACAGATATAATTATTAACATCAATACGATTTAGAACAAACTCTCTGTATTTTTCCGAAATTAAATCACCTATACCAAAGTTATTATTAATAATTATAGGTATTCCTAAAAAAGCAAATTCTGAAGAGGCATTTCCAAAAGATTCTATAAATGAAGTAAAAACTCCTAAATCGGTTGATTTGAGAATTTTTATATAATTTTCTTCGTATTTATCATTCGAAATTCTATCTATTTTACCTATAATTTTTAAATTTCTTATTGCATAATTATTAATTAATGCTTTTACATCATTCGATAAATCTCCAACTATAATAAAATATAACTTCTGGTTCTTCTCTAAAATCCTTGCAATTTCAACAAATAGCTTTGAATTTTTCACCTTAGCATTTCTAGTGATATGTGTAATCACAAATTTATCACTGGGAATATTCAATTCAATTTTGCATTTTTCTTTAGATAATTTGTTAAACCTTTCTAAATCAATATTAGTCCCATTTGGAATAACTAAAATTTTATTTTCAACAGTTGAACTAAATTCAATAACTTTCTTTTTCATTAATTCACTTGTACAAAGAATAAGATCCAAATTGCTAATTAAAAAATTAAGCATTTCAATATTTTCATTTTGAATTAATTGACCATAATTAATATTTTCATCATAATTAATATCAGAACCACTTGTTTTGGCTATTATTTTTATTTTATGAATTAATTTCTTGTTTTTCCGCCATAGTAGAGAATAATATGCCTCATATGAACAAGAAGAACAATAGATAGCATTAAATTTCCACAATTTATATATATATGATAAACAAAAGGAAACCCATTTATAACCATCGAAAAATCTATTTTTAGGAATAATATATTTTTTGTATCTGGTCCTCAAATTAATTCTATTGAAACGAAATGGTACTAACAATCTACCTTCCAAAATATTCGAATCAAAAATACTATCAAGTAAATTATGAAGATTAATTTCAACACCTCCAATATTAGGCAAATAATTATATGAAAAATGTAATACTTTTTTTTTAGTTGATTTCATTTTTTGTAAAATCTATTCAACCAAAGGATCAATTGATATAAAGAAAATAATTTTCTACTATATCGTGGTGACCTTATATCCATTTTTAATAATTTATCAAAATATATTTCATTAATATAATATTTTGAAGGTTCAGAATTGCTATATATTTTTTTAAATTCTTCTTTTAATTTATTATTTAAAAAATTTGTAAACGGATAAGCAAATCCTTTTTTTGTAAAATTAGAATATCTAACTGATATTTCCCTTTCAGCCAGTTTTCTTAAAACGAATTTTGTTTTTAAATAATTAGATATTCTATAATGAGGTGGAATATTTTTTGCGACATTCCAAATATCAATTGAAAGGAAGGGAACACGAACCTCCAATGAATTTGCCATTGATACTCTATCAATCTTTGTTAAATTATCTTCAGGTAAATAGGTGTTTATATCTGTTAATTGTGCAGCATCTAAAATGTTATTATAAATATTAAAAAATTTATCGAAATAATCTTTAATATAAAATATTCTTGATTCGCATATTATGTTTTCAAAATTATTTATTAAATTTTTTAACTCATATTTATTAAAAATTGTTACAGAATTTTGATAATAATCAGATTTTGATAATAAGTAATCTTTCTTAAAAAAACTATTGGATATTTTTACTAAAAATATTTTTAGTAAGTTATTAAGCTTATAAATATCTTTTTTATAGAACCTTAATAAATCAATATATCTTAAGTAACCACCGAATATTTCATCTCCACCATCACCAGAAATAGCAACCTTAGAATACTTACTCATTGCTTGGCAAATTAAAAAAGCTGGAATCGCAGAACTATCAGAAAAAGGTTCACCAAATGTTTCTGATATTCTATCCTGAAATTCTTTGTTTCTTGTATTTTCAGTTATTGTTAAATAATAATGGTTCAAATTAAATTTGCCAAGTAATTCGTCAACATTTATTATTTCATCAAATTTAGAATTATTAAAAATTGCAGTATAGTAATTAACCTTTTTTATTTTGTTAATATTAACTGCTAATAACGCTGAATCTAATCCACCACTTAAAAAAGAAGAAACCGGTACATCACTAACAAGATGTTTATTTACTGATTTATACAATGCATCTTCTAAAGCTTCTACATGAAAGTCAACTGATTTTGAGGTATAATTTAAATAATTAAATTTCGGTTCCCAATATTTATTTATTATGTATTTATTTCTATCAATATCATATATTAAATAAGAAGCTTTATCTAATTTTGCAATATCTTTAATTATAGTTTTTGGACAGGGAATATATCCATACATTAGGTATTCAATTATACTTGATTCATTAATAGAATCATTAAACTCTAACAAAGGATTTATTTCTGATGAAAATAGAAAGTGTTTTGAATTATCTAAAAAATATAAAGGTTTTATTCCAAAAAAATCTCTTGCTAAAATAACCTTATTTTCTTTTGAGTCATAAAATCCGAAAGAAAACATTCCATTTAACTTCGTTAAGTCATTTAAACCATTATTTATCATAAAATACAATAAAACTTCTGTGTCGCCATTTGATTTAAAACTATAATCTTTAATATAATCGTTTTTAAGATCTTTAAAATTATATATTTCTCCATTATAAGTTATTGAATAATCATCATAAACAAAGGGTTGTTTATTCTTTTCAATATCAATTATACTTAATCTATTATGACCTAAAATACATTTTTTGTTTTTAGATATCCAAATGCCATTATCATCTGGACCTCTATGATAATTAGTAGATATTATTTTTTCAATTAAATTAATATCGGAATAATCAATATACCCTTCTTTCTTTATTAAGCCACAAATACCACACATTTTATAGGTATTATATAAGTTACAAATTAAAATGACAATTATTTATATCCAACTGTTAATAAATATTTTGATCTTTTATTAAACAAAGATAATTCAATTAAACTTCTTTCAACAATAAATGAAAAAATTGGGGGGATAACTTTTCTTAACAAATATGGAGAGCGTATTATTCCTATGTTTTCAATTCTTTTAAAACCAGATTTAGAAAAAATATTTTTTATATCATCATAAGTAAAAGCATACCTATATAGACCTGTACCATCATAGTTGAAATCCTCTTTTTTTTGTGGCGGTTTAATATAACCTCCCCATAAATAATTTATACTTAATAGTAGCCCATTTTTCTTTATTGCTTCAAATAATTTTTTTATGATTTCAATCTTTTTTTCGTGCAACGGGATATGTTGTAAGACTTCAATCAACAATATTCTATCATACTTAGATTTTTGGTAATTGAAATCTAACAGGTCACAAATATTTAAAATTACTTTTTCACGCTTTTCTGAATTCATTTTGCTTTTAAAAACTTGTACTTCAGATTCGGAAAAATCTACAGCATCAATAAAAATATTTTTTTTTCTCTTTAAAATCTCAAGAGAATAAATTCCCGTGCCACAACCTGCATCAAGTATATGAAGATTACTGTTTAATTTTAAGTAATGAAGAGCAAGTTTAATTTGTGCTTGAGCCCAGAATTCACCTCTAATTTTAAAGAACTTTTCATCATAAATCTTAGCTTGTTGATTTCGTAACTTTATTTCAAGCTGTTGATTATTTAATTTTTTTTGTGAAATAGAATTTATTTTTTAATAAAAATAAAGAATTTAATAAATTTTTTTTATAAATCCTGAATTGATAATTTTCTCTATAATCTTTTGTCCATTTTGATTTATAATCATCCTCTCCCCGCATAAAATGAAATTCCGAAATTTTTTTCTCAAATGCATCCATAATAATTCTTGACATAAGAAATTTTGTTGGAGAAAATTCCGAATAGTCAATATCAAAGCCTTGTTGCCATCCATAATAAAAATTATTATCTGTAAAAATTATTGCATAAGAAATCTGTATATTATTTAATAACAAAACAAATATTCTAATCATACCATTCTTTTCCCACTCATCCATTATTTCGAGTATAAAATTAATAAATTGTTTATCGACATACAAGCTTCTTCTGTTCTTTCGAATTTGGCTTTCGTTATGCAATCTTATGATAACATCAAAATATTTTTTTAAATCTTTATACACTTCTAAAACTTCCCACCTATTATTATCGAATTTTCTTTTTAGTTTTCTTAAATCTTTTTGTATAAATTTTTTACTTGTGAAATTTTTTAAATAGTCTTCCCAAGTAGTTTTATTTGATTTAATATAATAACATTTTGTCTTAATTTTATACAAAATGTAATTTTTTCTTATATCTTTTAAAACATTTAAATTCTTCGAACTATCATTAATATTATTAAGTAAAATCTCGTCAATCCCATTTTTAAAAATATACCTAATAAATTCTCTAATTACCTCAACATTATCTCGTACAATTATAAAATCGTTCCAATCTGAGTATTCATTACCTATAAAACATGCTGTTTTATAGGATAAAAAGATTTTTCTTCGCTTTTGAATTATTAGGGGAGCAATTCCTGCAATCCCCTTTTCATCCTCTGCAATCAAAATAAAAAGTTCATTATGATCATATAGATTTTTATATAATAGATAATTCCAAATAAAATATGAATTTATTTTTGTAAAATTTATTCCTTTTACAAGATTATCCCATTTATCTTTAAATGATTCAAATTCTGTTATTGTATTAATTTTATGTATAGTCATTAAAGATTTAAAAGAAATTAAAACATATAAATTGATACTGTAAAACAATTTCTTAATAACATATTAAGGTTTAAATCAAATTCATTTTGAAAAATAATTGTATGTTTTTTCCAGACCCTCTTTAATATTAATAATAGGATGATATCCTAGAAATTCTTTGGCTTTTTTTATGTTAGCATAAGAATACAAAACATCACCCTTTCGCTTATCACGGTAAATTGCTTTTATATTAGATTTATTTAGTTCATTTATCAATTTAAATATTTGATTTAAAGTTATCTGTTCATTGCAAGCACAATTTAAAATAATTGGAGTTTTGATATTTTTGTGTGCGGCGAGAATATTTGCTTCTACAATATTGGACACATAAGTAAAATCACGTGTCTGCGTTCCATCTCCGAAGATTACAGGGCTCTCATTTTTCATAATAGCTTTAATAAATTTCGGTATGACAGCGGAATATTGTGAATTAGGGTCTTGACGAGGACCAAATACATTAAAATATCTTAAACACACTGTTTCTAATCCATATAAACCTGAAAAAACTTTACAATAATTTTCCCCAGCCAGTTTAGAGACTGCATAAGGGGATAAGGGGGAAGGTATCATATCTTCATTTTTTGGTAATTCAGGATTATCACCATAAATAGACGAAGAAGAAGCAAAAACAAATCTTTTTATTCCTTCTTTAATAGAGGCATCTAATAAGTTTAAAGTTCCACCTATATTAACTTCATTTGTAGTAATCGGGTCTTTAATAGAACGAGGGACAGAAGGTAATGCCGCCTGATGTAAAATGACATCAATACCTTTTACAGCTTCTTGTACAATATGATAAGAACGAATATCCCCTTCAATTAATTCGATATCTTTTTCAAATTCTTTAAGATTTTCTCTTTTCCCTGTCGAAAAGTTATCGAGGACACGGACACTTTCCCCTCTTTTTAACAACTCTTCAACTATATTCGAGCCAATGAAACCTGCACCACCTGTAACCAAATATTTCATTTCAAAATTATATTTTTACTTAATAAAATTTTTTATTTCCTGAACAACAAAATTGATTTGTTCATCCGATAATTCGGGGTAAATTGGTAAAGCTAAGGATTCATTTGCGGCTTTTTCTGAATGAGTAAATTTTGAATTTTCAAATCGTGATTTCAAGTTAGCAAAGCATTCCTGTTTATGAAAAGGGACAGGGTAATAAATTTCGGTACCAATTTCTTTTTCAGTCAAATATTTTCTTAATTCATCACGCTTTTCAACTCTAATAACATATTGATTATAAATGTGATAATTTTTATGACCTGAATTTTTGTAAATGGCTTTTGGTAATAATACTTTTTCATTATCGCTAAATTCGGTAAAACCTTCAGCAGTTGCCAGTTCTGATTCGATAAATAATTTTGAATATAAAGATGCATTTTTTCTGCGTTTTTCAGACCAGCTATCGAGATATGGAAGTTTAACATTTAATATTGCTGCCTGTATTGCATCCAGCCTGAAATTTCCTCCAATAATTTTATGATAATATTTTGGTTTCCCACCGTGGACTCTCATAATTCTTAGTTTGGCACCAAGCTCATCATCGTTTGTAATAACCAAACCACCATCACCGAAGCAACCCAAGTTTTTACTTGGAAAAAAAGAAAAACAACCAATATCTCCGTGATTTCCTATTTTTTTTCCATCTTTATATTGCACACCAATTGCCTGTGCACCATCT
The DNA here is from genome assembly GCA_964400285.1 of uncultured Ignavibacteriaceae bacterium. Taxonomy (GTDB): domain Bacteria; phylum Bacteroidota; class Ignavibacteria; order Tepidaquicellales; family Tepidaquicellaceae; genus FEN-1279. The sequence continues at coordinate 210,631 of CAYNTK010000004.1, read as the reverse complement.
TCGACAATTTTTAAGGTATATTTTTTAGCAATCTCAATAATTTCATCCATCTCAGCTGATTGACCGTAAAGATGGACGGGAATAATTGCTTTTGTCTTTTTTGTTATTTTACTTTCGATTTCTTTTGGGTCAATATTATAGGTGATAGGGTCAATATCGACAAAGATTGGAATTGCATTTAATCTCGAAACAACACCAGCAGTTGCAAAGAAGGAATAAGTTGGGACAATTATTTCATCATCAGGTTTTATATCCAAAGACATCAATGCTATTAGAAGTGCATCTGTACCGGAAGAAACACCAATAGCGTATTTACATCCAAGATATTCGCACATTGTTTTTTCGAGTTTTTCAACTTCAGGGCCAAGAATAAAATATTGTGATTCAGCGGTTTTGATTAATGCATTATCTAATTCGTTTTTTAAAGTTTTATATTGTGCTTTTAAATCAAGAAGCGGAACTTTCATTATATTATTAATTAAATTTATAAAAATAAAAAATTTTTTTAGATTTCTGAAACTCGATTATTTTCGAGTTTATATTTCTTATTCGACTTTTCACAAAAAGCAATTCCATCCTTATCGAATTTTAATTTTTTCCCTGCTTCACTCAACCATCCAACAATCCTCGCGGGATTACCGACAACAAGAGCAAAATCAGGGACATCTTTTGTAACGACCGCACCTGCTCCAACAAATGCAAATCTACCAATCGTATTTCCACAAACTATCGTGCAATTCGCACCCAAAGAAGCACCTTCTTTAACAAGAGTTTTAAGGTAATACTGAGAACCGACCTGAGGATACTTGCTTCTTGGGTCAATAATATTCGTAAATACCATCGAAGGACCACAGAAGACATAATCTTCAAGTTCTACACCTTCATAAACAGATACATTGTTTTGTATTTTTACAAAGTTTCCAATTTTCACATTATTACCAACATTAACATTTTGACCAAGGACACATTTTTTCCCAATTTTAGAACCAGATTGAATATGAGAAAAATGCCATATTTTCGTCCCTTCACCGATTTCGACATTGTCATCTACAACGGCGTGTTCATTTATATAATAATCCATATTTATTTTATTATTTTTTGAAATTAAATTGTTTGAAAATTATTAATTATTCGTCTTTAAGTCTTAATTGAGCAATTTCTAATATTTCAAGAACTTCTTTTGCGTGAACACCATCAGTTCTTGGATTTACATTATTTAAAATGCAATCAAAGAAATGCTTCTGTTCTTCCTCAAGGGGAGCTTTATCAGGAAATTTAATTACTTCATAATCCGAATCAAATTTTTCGAGCGAACCATTTACAAGACTAAATCCCTTTTTAAAAAATTTTAGTTTTTCATCTTTTAGACTATCTTCGAAAACAAGCATTCCTTCATCACCAATAACAACAACTCGATGTTCCTTGAAAGGATGAAGCCAACTTACAAATATGTGTGCGTGAATATTATCGGGATATTTTAAATAAGTAATAGTAGTATCTTCAATATTTTGTTGGATAAAAGCGGCTCCTTTTGCACCAATCCATATCGGTTTACTATCCGTAAAAAATTGTATTATAGAAATATCGTGTGGTGCAAAGCTCCATAAAATATTTTCTTCACTCCTAATAGTTCCCAAATTCAACCTATTGCTATAGATATACTGTAACTTACCAATTGTTCCTTCAGTAATTTTTTCTTTTAATGTTAATACGGCAGGATGATAAAGTAAGACATGCCCAACCATAAGTTTAACATTTTTTTCTTTTGAAATATTAACTAAATCACAAGCTTCTTTAGATAATAACGTAATTGGCTTTTCAACTAAAACATTTTTACCAACTAAAAGGCATTTTTTTGCTAATTCATAGTGAGTTTCTGCAGGAGTAGAAATAATTACCGCATTAATATTAGGATTTTTAATAATATTTTCAATGTCGGTAGTAGTATTTATTTCCTCAGAAATTTGTTTTACTTTAAAAAAATTCGACGAATTTAAATCGCAGACCGATAATAAATTACTACTCAGAATTTTATAAGCAGTTTTAATATGATTTAATCCCCATTTCCCACATCCAATAACAGCTAATTTTATTTCCAATTTATTAAGTATTAATTTAAATAAAATTCTTTAAAATCCTCTTTTAATAACTTTTTGAAAATCAGATTTCATCATAATTTTAACGAGTTCATTAAATTTCACTTTTGGTTTCCACCCAAGCTTTTTTTGAGCTTTACCAGAATCACCTATAAGAATATCTACTTCGGTAGGGCGATAATAATTTTTATCAACTTCAACGACAACATCACCGACTTTTGATTTTATTTGTCCTTCTTTTTGAATTAGTTTACTACTTGAAATTTTACTAATAATTCCTTTTTCATTTTGTTTGTGACCTTTCCATTCTAATTCTATCCCGAGTTCTTTAAACGACAATTCAGTAAATTCTCTAACAGTATGAGTTTCTCCAGTAGCAAGGACAAAATCTTCAGGTTTTTCCTGTTGAAGCATTAGCCACATACCTTCACAATATTCGGGAGCATACCCCCAATCTCTTTTAGCATTTAAATTGCCAAGATAAAGAGTTTTTTGCAAGCCCAAAGCAATTTTCGAGGCAGCTTTTGTAATTTTTCGGGTAACAAAAGTTTCCCCACGTCTTGGAGATTCGTGATTAAAAAGAATCCCATTACAAGCGAATAAACCATAAGCTTCTCTGTAATTAATTACAATCCAATAACCATAAATTTTTGCTACACCATAAGGACTTCTCGGATAAAAGGGTGTATTTTCATTTTGAGGAATTTCTTGAACTTTTCCATATAATTCGCTTGTAGAAGCTTGATAGAATTTCGTTTTTATTCCTGTTTCACGAATGGCATCAAGAAACCTGAGGGTTCCCATAGCATCAACTTCAGCAGTATATTCAGGAATTTCAAATGAAACTTTCACATGGCTTTGAGCAGCAAGATTATATATTTCATCAGGTTTTGTTTTTTCAATTAATCTATTCAAATTACTTGTATCAGTTACATCACCATAATGTAAAAATAGCTTTTTATTCAAAATCCTGTCGTCATTATACAGTTGGTCAATTCGTCCTGTATTAAAGGAACTACTTCTTCTTATTATTCCGTGAACTTCGTAATTTTTTTTAAGAAGAAGTTCAGTCAAATAACTTCCATCTTGACCGGTTATACCGGTAATTAAAGCAATTTTCTTTTTCAAAATATTATTTAATTTATTATTTTAATAATTATTTATTAAAAAATGAATAGAGCTCCGCATTATTACTCACAAAAAAGTAAAAAAATTATAAAATTTATAATAATAATAAATTATACAATGTTTAATATACCTTTAATCAAAATTTTTATCAATATAAAAGGAGTAATCTAAAAATGCGATAGAGTTACATTTTGTTAATAAATTTCAACTGACAGTTAAAATAAAATTAATTATTTTGGAAAAAACAAACAAATAGTATGAATTACTTAATAAGAGATATCACTAATCTTGTAACTTGCAGAAATTTTTCAAAAGAGCCCAAAAAAGGGAAAGAGCAGTCAGAAATAGGTTTAATTAAGAATGGAAATGTTTTTATAGAAAGAGGAAAAATTAGTTTTGTTGGGAATAAGGAAAACTTAAGTAAATTTTTAAGAGTAAAAAAAGAAAAATACAAAGAAATAAGTGGAAGGAATAAAACTGTAATGCCTGGATTTATAGACTCGCATACACATCTTGTATTTGCTGGTTCAAGAGCAAATGAATATGAAATGAGGATAAAGGGAAGCAATTATGAAGAAATAGCAAAAAAAGGTGGAGGAATTGCATCAACAGTAAAAGCAGTTCGAAAAGCAAGCAAAAGCGAGTTATACAAGTTATCGGAAAAAAGGCTTGGAAATTTTATGAAATATGGAACAACAACGTTAGAAGCAAAATCGGGATACGGGCTTGATTTAAAGAATGAAATTAAAATGCTGGAAGTTATTAATGAATTAAACAAAAAAAATAAATTCGGTTTAAGTATATTACCTACTTTTTTAGGAGCGCATTCTATTCCAAAGGAGATGAATAAAAAAGATTATATAGAATTAATATGTTTTGAAATGATACCAAATATAGCAAAAAGAAAACTCGCAAAATTCATAGATGTATTTTGCGAAAAAAATTATTTCGATTCCAAAGAGACCGATTATATTCTATCTCATGGTTCAAGTTTCGGGCTTATACCAAGAATACATACAGACCAATTTAATTCAATAGGCGGAATAGATGTTGCGATAAAAATAAAAGCAATTTCAGTTGACCATTTAGAAGTATTAAAAACAAAAGACATAAAAAAACTTTCGAATAAAAACATAATAGCAAATTTACTTCCTGGTACTTCATATTTTTTAAATATTCCATACCAACCTGCGAGGGAATTAATCGAAAATAACGTTCCAGTAGGACTTGCGACTGACTTTAATCCGGGAAGTTGTAATACAGAAAACTTGCAAATTATTATGTCACTTGCTTCATTAAAAATGCGAATGACAGCAGAGGAAATAATTAATGCAGTGACAATAAATGCAGCATATTCACTTTTCCTACAAAATGAGATAGGAAGTATAGAAGAAGGGAAATATGCCGATATATTAATGTTCGACTTTCCATCATACAGGGACTTACTTTACCACTTTGCTGTTAATCAATTACAAATGGTTTTTAAAAGAGGTAATTTAATTAAAGAAAGCTAAATTAAACGGATATTAAAGCATACAAATATATTGTTCGTCTGAACGAATTTTCTTTAATTTTTGTTAAAAAATATTATTAGCATATTAAATATCGGATTTATAAAGGTTTAATATAAGAAAAATGGAACATATGATGCTCGGAGAGGCGGAAAGAAATAAAAAAATGCTCTTCGAGGAAATAAAGAAAAAAATCGTAACAAAACTCGACGATGAAGAAATCAATAGTATATTGAATTCGGTGGATAAATATATTTCCGAAATGATAAAAATGATGAGGCAAGGGAAATCCGCACACGAAAAATTCTTTTCAGATATTATTTTAAAATCACTCGATGCGATAATAGGATTTAGAAACGATTGCGAAATTTTTATATGGAATGAAGGAGCGGAAAGAATTTTTGGTTATAAAAAAGAAGAGGTAATAGGAAAAGATTTTGAGTTTTTGATACCAAAATATTTAAAAGAAAAAGGTGAAAAGGAATTCTTAATAAATAAGGTTAAGGAAGTTGGTTTTATTTCGGATTATAAGACTCAAAGGATTACAAAAAGCGGAGAAATAAAAGAAGTAAGTATTTCAAGATTCCCAATATATAACGAAAATCACGAATGTATAGGTAATGTAGGAATTATAAGAGATATTACCAATGAAATACAACTCGAAAAAGAATTAAGAGAAAAAGAAAACCTTGCATTAATAGGAGAGGTTGTTTCGAGTATTGCTCATAATCTTTCAAATCCATTAAATATAATTTCTGGTAATGCAGATTATCTTTTAATAGATAAAAAAGAAAATGAGGAGGGTTATGAAGAGTTAAAGGTTATAATAGAAGAGACAACAAGAATAACTAAATCAATAAGGCAGTTACTGAACTTTTCAAAGCCGGTAACTTTAATGAGAGAGCCGTTAAATATAAATTTAATACTTGAAGAAATAATAGAAAAGGTCAAATATATTTTAGAGAATAAAGAGATAGAATTTAAGAAATCTTTTTTGAAAGATTTACCCGAAGTAAGTGCCGATAAGGATTTAATAAGGGATGTATTGATTAATATTTTGAATAATTCTGTTCAGGCAATATCATCAAAAGGAGTTGTAAGTATAAAAACAATTAAAAATAAAGATAAAATAATAATAGAAATATCGGATACTGGAGCAGGGATACCAAAGGAAAACCTAAATAAAATATTTAAACCATTTTTCAGCACAAAAGGTTATGGGAAAGGAACTGGACTTGGTTTATCTTTTGCAGAAAGAGTAATTAAAGAGCATAAGGGAAAAATAGAAGTTACATCGAAACCAGAAAAAGGGACGACATTTAAAATTTACCTACCAATAGATTAAAAAAATTTAAGGTAAGAATACATTATAACTGCTTTTTATTTTTCTAAATTAATATGAATAATCCAAAAATTAAAACATACGGAATAGTAGAAGAAGGAGCATATAAACAAATAGAAGAATGTGTGAAGAAAGGAGAATATGCAGTTTTATGTGCTGACCATCATTTAGGATACAGTATGCCAATAGGAGGAGTGATAGCTTACAAAGATTACATTAGTCCTTCGGGTGTTGGATTCGATATTGCGTGCGGAAACAAAGCGGTTATGACAAATCTCGATGTAAAAGATGTAGAAATAAAAAAGATAATGGATGAAATAGCAAAAAGAATTGGTTTTGGACTTGCGAGACCAAATCCAGAACCGATAGAGCATCCAGTATTAGATAAAATTGCACAAACAGATTTTAAACCTCAAAGGAAAATGTTACAACTTGCAAGGGAACAACTTGGAACAATAGGGAGCGGAAATCATTATGTAGATTTGTTCAAAGATGAAGAGGATAGATTATGGATAGGTGTTCATTTTGGTTCAAGAGGATTTGGTTATAAAACTGCAATGGGATTTTTAGCACTTGCCAGAGGACTAAATTTTACAGACAGGCCAAAAGATGCTGATTCAATGAATGCTCCACCAACATTATTCAGAGTAGATTCAGAACTTGGGCAAGATTATATAAATGCAATGCAACTTGCAGGAGAATATGCATATGCAGGGAGAGATGCGGTCATAGAAAAGGTGTTAGAAATTTTAGGCGCCAAAGCATTATATACAGTTCACAACCATCATAATTTTGCTTGGAAAGAGAAACATTTTGGAGAAACATTTTGGGTAATAAGAAAAGGATGCACACCTGCATATCCGAATCAACAATCATTTATAGGTTCAACAATGGCAGAAGAATCTGTAATAGTTGAGGGAATAGATACAAAAGAATCAAGAGAATCATTATATAGCACAGTTCATGGAGCGGGAAGAGTAATGTCCAGAAACAAGGCAGCAGGAAAGAAAAGATGGATAAAAAAAAGAGGTAAATATACACCTGTTCATATTACGAAAGGAGAAATAGATTTTAATACAGTAAAACATAAAATGAAGCAAAAAGGAATCGAATTACGCGGAGGGGCAGCGGATGAAGCACCTGAAGTATATAAAAGATTAGATGAAGTTTTAAGCTTTCATAAAAATACGTTAAAAGTAATACATAGATTGAAACCTATAGGAGTAGCAATGGCAGGAGAAGATATTTACGACCCATATAAAGATTAGAAAATGTTTTAGAAACATTTATAAAAATTTATTGTTTTAGATTCAAATGAAATACTACAAATTCTATATAACAATTATTTTCTTAAGTTTAATATTAATTTCAGGTTGTTCCGAAACAGTTACAAATTCGGTAAAAAATGATACAGGGGAATTAATATATGAAAAGGTGGGTTTAATTGACAGTCTTGTTGGAACATGCTCTGCATATATAGTAAGGACAATTTTACTCGATTCAATAGACATAAGAAATTATGATGAAATTAAAGTTGAATTCAATGCATATACAGATGGTGATTTATCGAACATTTCAATATATTACTTAAATTCGGATACAAACTATAATCTGATGGTTTTAAACGGGTTAAGTCAAATAAATAATACGTCAAATTACACCTTTACTTCTACAAAAATAAAAGATGTTTTTTTCTTAAGGTTGAGACTATTTGCAAGCGTTTGCACAGGACAAAATTATCATCTTAAAATAAGAGATTTAAAAATCTACGGGATTAATAGATAGTTTAAAAACGTCAATTATATTTACATACTTAATAATTTTTCAATAGTTTGAATTATACTGATTTTCTGTTTTTCGTAATGTTTTCCAGTTCCAGGTCCTGAGAATCCAGTAGTAACCTTATAGATATTATGATTTCTATCGAGATAGATAGTGGTTGGATAACCTTTAAACTCTTTCATAAATGGTAAAACTTTTAGAATATTGTTTTTCCCAGCTTCACCAGCATAAAGATAATCCCCTTTTGCACCGATTTGATTTACAAATCTTTCAATTCTCAATTTCGATTCTTCGAAATTGTTCGATTCAAAGCTCAATCCAATAATCTCAAAACCTTTTGGTTGATAATTATCATAAACTTCAGCAAAAAACCTTGTTTCATCTAAACAGTTTGGACACCATGAGCCCATTATTTGAACAACAATAACTTTGTTTTTATATTTCTCATCTGAAAGACTTACCATTTTACCATTTAAGTCAGGGAAGCTAAAATCAATTTTATCAATTCCTTCTTTAACGGCAGAAAGTTTGTCTGCATCAGGTAATTCAATCTTTTCATTTTTTATGGCACGCCATTTTTCTTTCCATGTGGGACCGCCGATAATTATTCCATTTTCAAGGGTACTATCTTTTGAAATAGTAGCTTTAATCAATAAAGTGAAAGAGCCTTCTAAACAGGAAAGCATAAACTGATTACCTGAAACAGCACCTTCAAGAAACCTATAATCACCTGAAGATGTAAGGAATGTTCCTGTCAAATGATTTCCATTTTGTTTGAATTCTCCAACAATCGTATATTGATTTGAATCTCCGGGTTGAACAATTGTTTCCCATCTTCCTGAAACATCCATAATTGGCGGTATATTTGCATTTTCAAATCTTTCTGTTTTACCGTATTTAGCATAAAAGGGAAATGAATATTTACTTTTACTTCCATAATGAAAATATTCACCTAAAAGCGAATCAGTGGAAATTATTTTTGCTTTTATTTCGTCTTTATAAACTGGAAGCTTAATAAATATTGAATCCTTATCCGTTGTTATTTCTTTTACTACTATTTTTTCATCTGCATTTGTAATAATAATCTCATTTTTATCAACGGAAAAATTAAATGGTAATAGTTGTGTTTTATCATTTTTATCCATTTCAAGAACACCGAGCCAAGTTCCTTCTTTTATTACTTTTTTCTTTTGGGTAGAGCAAGAAAAAATAATCAGAGGAAAAATAAGGAATAATAATATATTCTGTAGTTTCATTATGATGATATTATTTTAATTAATATAACAATATAATTAATTTAAAAAAATATGATAGCATTTCTTTCAATAATTTATAAAAAAATTATCAGTCTTTAATATTATTAACTATTTTTTAAATATGTGTTTTTTTTTCTATGGCTAATTAAATAAAATTAAACTATAATTTAGAAAAAGGGGGTATAAATATGGAGAAACAAACATCTTTCAAAGTATTCGAGGAATACTTTGAAAGAAAATTGACGACACATAAAGAAACGATAAAGAGAAAAAGTTCTTACGTTGAGCCATTTGTTACAATATCCAGAGAGACAGGAGCAGGAGGAATACAATTTGGAGATTTATTAGTCGATTATCTAAATAAATATGATACAAAAAGAAAAAATGATTGGAAAATATTCGATAAAAATATACTCGAACAAATAATACAAGAACATGACCTACCTGCGGAAATGGCAAAATATATATCAGAGAAGAAGATTTCAGAAATTCAAGGAGTTCTCGAGCAACTTTTTTCATTGCATCCTTCCGAACAAATGTTAATTACAAAAGCAAGTAACACGATACTTCATCTTGCTTTATTAGGAAATGTAATTTTAATTGGGAGAGGTTCAAATATAATAACAAAAGAGTTACAAGGTGGACTGCATATAAGATTAATAGATACATTAGAAAAAAAGATTAAAAACATTCAGAGTATATTTAATTTAGATAAAAATGAAGCAATAAAATTTATTAAGAAAGAAGATAAAGAAAGAAAACAGTATCTGAAAAAATATTTCAGCAGTGATATAGAAGATGTATCTTTATACAGTATGGTATTGAACCTGAACCACTTCTCTACTGATGAAGCAGTAAACCTTGTGGGAGAAGAGGTAATAAGAAGAAGGAAGTTCCTTACTCATTTATAAAATTTATTCGTTTCTAAAAGTTTGTGAACGAAAATTTTTAACTATTTGATTAAAACCATTTTTTTCGTTGCAATCGATTCATTATTTACCGATAATCTGTAAATATATGTCCCTGTTGCGTATCTGCTTGCATCGAAGTTCACACTGTAACTTCCAGATGATAAATTTTCATTTACAAGTGTTGATATTTCTTTACCGAGTAAATCATAGACATCCAATCTTACATATCCGGCTTTTCCTTTTACTGACGGAATATCAAATTTGATGGTCGTTACGGGATTAAACGGATTAGGATAATTTTGATATAATTTATATTCTTTTGGAATTTCTGTGTTAGTATTATTAACAGCAACAGGATTTGCAATCAGTTTTCTTTCCCAAATTCCGTTCCCGTGAGTTGTTGCACGAAGTTTACGGCTTACATTCACTATAGTTAAATCAAATATAACAGCATAAGGCATACCACTTCTGTATTCATACCAAGTTGTTCCGCCGTTTGTAGAAACATAAACTCCTAAATCGTTTCCGACATAAACATTTTGTGGATACACCGGGTCAACTGCAACCGAGTGTGTTGGAACATCAGGTAAATTGTTAGTTATATTGATCCAGTTTTCACCGGCATTAGTCGATTTTAAAACGTGAGCTGTTCCAAATCCGCCAAAAGTTACATATACTTCTTTAGAATAATTTTGGTTTACATGAATTCTTGTGGGGTATCTATTAGGGATTGAAGTTCCTGAAATATTTGTCCAATTAGTACCGCCATTAATTGTTCTATAAATCGCGGCAGTTGAACTAGAATTAGTAGGAAGGACACCAATATATGCAGTATCCGTTCCAGTATAAGAAACTGCAATAGACAGGGCTTTTTGGTTAGTAAAAGTATATTGCGTTTGCCAACTTCCACTTGAGCCGTTATTTGTAGATTTATAAATTGTAACCCCGCCAGCATACAAAACACTTGGATTAGATTTACAAACAACGTAGGGAACGTTAAAGCAATAACTTGAAGCATTACCATTTCCGGGAGGACCGTAGCCACTGCTCCAACTTACACCACCATTAGTTGACCTATAAATTGCCCCATAAGTATATTCAGTATAACAAACATTCGAATTTTGAGAGTTTACTTGAGAGCAAAATCCATCTCCTTGAAACGTTTTATACCACGCAGTTGTTCCCTGATAAAAGGCAGATCGATTATCTTGTAAACCACCTACACAAAATAATGAATCGGTATAGGAATTACCAAGCGATGCGTAAAATTGTGAAGTAACATATCCACCATTACAAGAATAAAAGGTTTCACCGAAATCATTTGATCTGTATAAACCACCATCTGCAGCAATGTAAATTTTATTTGGGTCTTTTGGATTCGCGGCATAATAGTGAACATCAGCATGAACATAATTGGAAGGTCCCTCTGGTTGACCGGGAGGTGTAGCACCAGTATTCCATGCACTCCAGCTCGATTTAGTCGTAAAACTTGTTCCTCCGTTAGTAGATTTTTCTACATTCAAAGTTCCAACTAATATTGTATTAGGGTCATTTGATTTAACTATGTGCCCTTGATTATACCAGCCCTGATTACCAGATGGAACAGATGTGGAGCCGAGAGTCCAATTTAATCCTCCGTTTGTACTTCTATAATATCCAACATAAGAAGTAACATCGTTGGCAATGTTTGCATATATATAATCGGGGTTTCCTTTATACATTTCAAGTGTAGCCTTACCAGACCAAGAAGCAGGTAAACCACCAGAAAGTTTAGTCCAATTAATTCCACTATTAGTTGTTTTGAAAATACCGATTTCATTAGCTGGCAAAGGAGAATCATTAGTAAGATTCCCAACCGATGCATAGAGGATATTGGTATCAATAGGATTAATTAATAAATCCATAACCATTTTATAGGGTAATATTTGTGACCAACTATTACCAGCGTTAATAGATTTATAAATACCTTCACTCGTAGCTGCATAAAGTATATTAGAATTTTTAGGATTAATTAATACATCCCACACACCAGTTTGATTATTGTAAGACCAATCTAAAGATTTAGTCCAAGTCGCTCCAGCATTTGTGGTTTTTAAAATTCCAATTCCATACATACCTCTCATCACTCTAATATCTAAACCGAAATTTGAATAACGGTAACCGTAATTCTCTCCAGTACCAATATACATAACATTTGGATTAGCAGAATCAATTGCAATTGAACCAATAGCTAAACTTGGATAACCAGTATTAATAAGAGTCCATGCGGAAGCACCAAGTCCGCCAGTAGTGGATTTCCACAAACCACCGGATGCCGAACCAATAAAGACAATCGAAGTATCAATCGGATGAATAGCTAAAGCATTAGAACGACCACCAATATTATTGGGACCAATCGAAGTCCAGGAGTCAAGTAAAGGATTATCATTAAATTCAGTTAATTTAGTATTTGAATATTCGAATGCTTTGAAAAATCTGTCTTGTGGAATATCTTTATCAGGAAAAGCTCTGATTTCATTAAGCCATAGCATAGATTCATAAGCTCCTGAAGGTTTTTTTTCTTTTTTTGTTTTATAAGGGAAATTATTATGAATAAAGAATGAAATAGAAAGAAAAATAAAAACTATAATAAAAATTGAAATTAATTGCTTCATAAAAAAATTATTTATTTTAAACATATCAGATGCAGATTTTAAAAACAATTCAAAACTTTTTAATTGAAAAATAATTTTAAAATAAAAAAGGGTTGCAAAATTTAAGCAACCCTTTTATAGGAGGAGAACAAAAAATACTAAATAATTCTATTTCACAAGAACCATTTTTTTAACATCAACAAAACTTGGTGTAATCATTCTATAGAAGTAAACACCACTAGCAACTTTAACTCCGCCAGAATTTATACCCTGCCAATCAGTAGAATATTTACCCGGATTTAATTTTTGATTAATAAGAGTAATAACTTCTCTACCTGTCATATCATAAATTTTTATGGAAACATTTTCTGTTTTTGTAACAGCAAAATTAATTTTAGTTGCAGGGTTAAAGGGGTTTGGATAGTTTTGAGATAATTCATATTTCGATGGAATTTCAGAGCTTATATTTTGAACTCCAACAGCATACTGAACCGAAGTTAATAAGACCTGAATTGAATAGAACGGATTATGCATACCAAGACTACCGTCGTTAAGAATATACAAATAATTCCAATAAGCTCTTCTTAAATTTGTATTATTCGAATCAGCGGCAATCAATTGCCATCTAACTGAATCCACTCCTGCGGGAGGAAGAGCAATTCTAAGCTTTCTTATACAACCTTCAACTTCTTTTTGCCAAGGTTCAATCACATTATCACCATCAAAATCATCAGGAGCAATAAAGTCATCGAAACTTGACTTACCCGGATGACAGCTAACGCAACCAGTCATATGGTCATAATTAGTAGCAGAATAGTGCAAGTTCATCGAATGTCCACCGACTTTATCTCTTGTAACCGTTCCTGTATCCGTAGTAGCAGCCATATGGCAACCGACACAAGTATTGGAGATATTTTTGTGTGAGCCACTGATATATGGAATACCACCGAATGAAGCAGCATTTCTACCCATTAGAACATCTCCTTGAGTTGAGCCATGAGGTCCCCAAGTTGAAGTAACACTTCTACCTAAAACATACCAGACAGGATTTCGTCTTGCTTTGTGACAATCGAGACATACTTTCCCGTTTCCTGCAGTAGGATATGTATATCCACCTGATAATGTATCACTTCCAGCTGGTCTATTTCTTAAAGAATGTTGGTTTGAATTACCATGTGGGTCATGGCAAGATGCACATCCAATCATTTCCTGGTCAGCAGTTGTAATATTGGGTGGGTAAGCGAGACCTTTTGTAAAACCGACATAAGTATATCCATCGTGGCATCTATTACAATCACCGAAAGTATTCCTTTGATTAGCTGCAATTGTCCTACCTTCAAACAATGCATTTGAATGTAGAGAATTTTTCCACTGAGCATAAGTAGGATATCTCCAAGGATTATCGTGGCATTTAGCACATTTCCCAGAATTAATGGATTGGTCAATTTTATTAGTATCAACCGTAGAGGCGTGTTCACTACCTGGTCCGTGGCAACTTTCACAACCAATCGTTGCAAAATTTACAAGCCCGGGGAATTTAGTTTTGAGCGAATCCCAATTACCGGGTTTTGGAGGAGACCAATTTGCCCAAATCCAACCGAGAGTTCTTGCTCTATCATCAAATCCACCATTAATTGCATATCTATTATGGTCATAACCTGTAGTATGACACTTCATACAACTTGTTCCAAAACTTGTAGAACCGGAATCAATCATATATTTAAAAGTTTGTCCGTGAGGTGAATTTTTCCAATTGTTAAAAATAGTCTGAAAGCTTGGAGATGAGCCATGGCAGGTCATACATTTAGGAAAATCACCAACAACACCTTCAAAATTCCCGACACCAATAAAAGTTGCACAATAAATATTCATTGTAGTATCTTTAGTGCCAGAAGAAGTAGTTATGGAAACCTGCACATTATAGGTTCCAGTGCTATCTGCAAGAAATTTCACCCAGTTTAGAGAAGGGATATTGACAATTGTTGCACCCGAACCAGTAGGTTTTGAAAGTAACGACCAAGTTTGTGACTGAATAGAGGTTGTATCACCAAAATTAAAAACCGACAAATAGACGAAATTATTTTTTGGAACAATCTTCATCCCTTGAGAAACAGTTGAATCTGGGATTAAAGCAGAATAGGTTCTTAAATCGTAAGGGGATACGTTTTTAACAAAAATTTTGGCTCTTGGTGCTGAATATATAGAGGATACACAAAAAACCAAGACAAAAAGGGTTAAAATAATTTTTCTCATAAAATATAGTTTAATTAAATTTCATTAGTAAAATTATATACATATTTTATGCCAAAAAAAGAATTAATTTCTTTTAATAAATTACAAAAAAAATTTCTAATGTGTATATTTTTATATATAAGTGTGGAAATTTAGGACACAAGGAAAGGTAAAAAAAAAGCCCCGGAATAATTTCCAAGGGCTTCTTAGGAGGAGAACAAAAGAAAAAGAACAATATCTTAAATCTATTTATATAATAAGCTTCAAATCTTATACCAAAAAAAATAGCTTATAATTAAAAAAAATTAGTGTTTTTAGAAAATAAGGTGTGGAATTTTTCCCTATTAATGTGTAACTTTAGGAAAAGATAAAAGATGGAAAATTCAAAATACAAAATTTTAATAGTAGATGATGAACCTAATTCTACACAAATCTTAAGAAAAGTATTAGTGAAAAAAGGTTATACAGTAATAGAAGAGAATAATAGCGTAAAGGCAAAAAGTCTCATAAATGAAAATTTTTTTGACATAATAATATCAGACCTTCAAATGCCAGAAGTTGACGGATTAGATTTACTAAAGGTAAAGCCAGTGGACAGTATTTTTATAATGATAACAGGATATGGGTCAGTTGAATCTGCGGTTGAGTCAATGAAGAACGGAGCTTTTGATTATATTAACAAACCATTTAATCTTGACGAATTTACCTTAAAGGTCGAGAAGGCAATGGAAAAGATAAAAATGACGCGAAAGATTAATGACTTAAAAACAATAATCGAAGATAATTATCCATTTAAAAATATAATTGGAACAAGTAAAAAGATGCTTGAAGTATTCGATTTTATAAATAAGATATCA
Source organism: uncultured Ignavibacteriaceae bacterium (assembly GCA_964400285.1). Lineage (GTDB taxonomy): Bacteria > Bacteroidota > Ignavibacteria > Tepidaquicellales > Tepidaquicellaceae > FEN-1279. The sequence goes on along the minus strand of CAYNTK010000004.1, from coordinate 194,883 downwards.
AAAGTAAATGTGAATGTATTAATAGAAGGACAAAGCGGAACGGGGAAAGAACTTGTAGCAAGAGCAATACATCAAAGCAGTGATAGGAAAGCAAAACCTTTTGTAGCGATTAATTGTAGTGCAATACCAGAAAACCTTTTGGAGAGTGAACTTTTTGGACATGCGAAAGGGGCATTTACTGGAGCAACTGATATCCAGAAAGGAGTGTTTGAACAAGCCGATGGAGGAACATTATTTTTAGATGAAATTGCTGAAATGCCATATAATCTGCAAGCAAAATTACTTAGAGTTATAGAAAATTGGGAGGTGAAATCTTTAGGAAGCGATAAAATAAAAAAAATAGATGTAAGATTAATATCAGCAACGAATCAGAATTTAAAAGAAATAATCAACCAAAAAAAATTCAGAGAAGATTTATATTTTCGTCTTTCAACTTTTTCGATATCTCTCCCCCCACTTAATGAGCGAGTTTCAGATATTCCATTAATTGTAAATCATTATTTAAAGATTTTATCGGTAAAATTAGATAAAGATTTCACGATAACGCCAGAAGCACTCGATGTATTAATGAAGCATAAATACAAAGGAAATGTAAGAGAACTTGAAAATATCCTTGAGCAAGCGTCAATAATAACATCAGATAATGTAATAGATACAAAGCATTTTAATTTAGTTGATTTCAGTGATGCATTAGAAGATTGCTTAAAAAAGGCAAACAATATGAGTTTATGCGAACTTGAAAAAAGATATATAAAACAAATTTTAGAGGAAAGCAATTGGAATAAAGCGAAAGCGTCTCAAATTTTAAATATTGATAGAAAAACACTATATAAAAAAATAAAAGAATACAACTTATCAGATAAAGAGGAATAGTGTGGATTAATTCCACATCCATATATTATAAAGCAATGAAAAAACAAACAATATTAGTGTTTTTTTTGGTATAATTATTGCAAAGATTAAGTCCTATATTAAATGGTTATGGTATTAAGGATACATATCTTTTGCGGAGCAACAAACTTATGTAAATTAATAAAGAAATCATTTTTAAACGAATATTTCATCTTTAATTGCACAGAAGTAAAAGAAAAGCAAGAAAATGGTATTACAGAATCTATAAATTATAGACCTGATTGCATAATCGTCGATAAAGACATAGAATCAATATTGAGAGATAAGATTGTGAAAAGGTTTTCAAACAGTAAAATAATACTTCTCCCAGCCTTAAATGAAGTTGAATATATTTCGAATTCAAAAAATGTATATCAAATATCAGAACCATTTAAATTGAGTGAGTTAAAAGAAATATTAAGCAAATTATATCAGTTAAAACAAAGTGAAGAAACTAATTCATAATTATAGAAGAAAATTATTATTATTATTTGCAATAATGTTCATAATAATTATTTCTTTTGCACTTTTTACCTATCAGAAGACAAAAGCAAAAGGGACAGATGATTGTTTAGTATGTCACGAGGACAAAGACTTAACGATGGAAAAAGGAGGGAAGAAAATTTCGATTTATGTGAACGGAGCAGAGTATAAGAAGTCGATGCATGGTGGATTCGATTGCACTGATTGTCACTTGGATTACAAACCAGATGAAATACCACATAATCCTAAAAAGAAAGAAATAGATTGTAAAACATGTCATGATAGTTATAAATCCGAACCTGGAAATGTTCATAATAATTTAAAATGTTATACTTGTCATTCATATCATAATGTAAAATCTGCAAAAGAATTAATTAAAACACAAACAGAAAACTGCCTTGGATGTCATAAAAGTAAAAATGTGCAATCATATAAGAGCAGCATTCACAGCAAAAAAGATGTAAAATGCGAAGGTTGCCATCAAGGAGGTCACAAAGTAAAAAAAATATCCAAAAGTGAAATAACTAACACTTGTGGAAAATGCCACATAAAAGACCAAAAAGCAGTAAATAACAGTGTGCATCAAATAGTTCTTAGACAAGGAAATACAAAAGCACCAACTTGTGTAGATTGTCACGGTTCGCATAAGATTGTAACAAGCAAAATGGATATCGAATCACAGGGTTGTTTAAAATGTCATCTTGATGAAAAGATGTTTCCAGGAGAAGGAAAAGGTTCTTCAAAATTTATATCTGAGTACCGAACAAGTATTCACGCAATAATACAGAAAGACGGGAAACAAGCAGCAGGATGTACAGATTGTCACGGGAATCATATGATACAGCAAAATGACCCAAATAAACCATCAACAACAAAATCAAAAATTTTAGAAACCTGCGGTAAATGCCATGGGGATTTAGTGGATAAATTTAAGAATTCAACACATGGACAGGAATTTTTGAAGGGAAATGAAAAAGCTCCAAGTTGTGCGACTTGTCATGGAGAGCATAACATTAAATCAGTTATGCAATCAGACGAATTTTCTAAAATAAATCAAGTTGACCAATGTTTAAAATGCCATCAAGAGCAAAAGCTTCCTCATAAAAATTATAAAGGAGAAGAAGTCCTGATAAGCAACTATAAAGAAAGTTATCATTATATTGCACTCAAAGATGGGAAAAACGCAGCGACATGTTCAGATTGTCATGGTAGCCATGAGATGAAAAAAGTTGATGATCCTGAAGCAAAAATAAATAGAAGAAATATCCCAAAGACATGTGGTCAAAGCGGATGTCACACAAAGCAATTAAATGAATATACTGGAAGTATACACGAAGTTTCGCTTACACAAAAAAATAGCCCTGATGCACCAAATTGTAATACCTGTCATGGGAATCACCAAATTGCTAAAAAGGATGATGAAAAGAACAGAATAGCAAGTGGGAAAGGGATTGTACAGCTATGTTCCGATTGTCATGCATCAGTTGAATTGACACAAAAATATAATTTACCGATAGGAAATCCTGATTCATATTTAAATAGTTTTCATGGATTAGCCATAAGAGGTGGTTCAAAAGTTGCAGCAAACTGTGAAAGTTGTCACGGTTATCATAATATTAGACCGTCTACAGATTCGTTATCAACGATAAACAAGAAGAATTTACCAGAGACTTGTGGGAAATGCCATCCGGGAGCATCGCAAACATTGTTTAATACCAAAATTCATATTACAGCAGATATAAGCGATTCACCATTATTATACTGGATAACGAGAATATATATAATAATTATTATAGTTACTATTGGAGGAATGGCAGTACATAATATATTAGATTTATTTAAAAAAGCAAGAAACAAAAAAAACAAGGATGAAAGAGGAGAAGATGGAAAATAAACACGAGAAGAAATATTTAAGAATGACTTTAAATGAACGTATACAACATTTTTTGTTGCTCACAAGTTTTATCACACTTGTAATTACGGGATTTGCACTTAAATATCCAGAGGCAATATGGGTTTTATGGTTTCGAAAACTTTTTGGAGAAAACGCATTTGAATTAAGAGGAATAGTTCACAGAATTGCTGCCGTTGTAATGATTGCCGATTCGGTATATCACATTTTTTACGTTATCTTTACGAAACGAGGGAGAAAACTAATAATTGATTTATGGTTTACTAAAAAAGACTTAACAGATTTAACAGGGACATTTAAGTATTATCTTGGGAAATCGGATGCAAAACCTAAATATGGGAGATTTAGTTATATAGAAAAATCTGAATACTGGGCATTAGTTTGGGGAACTGTTGTTATGAGTGCAACTGGTATAGTTTTATGGTTTACTAATACTTTTCTTCCAATTATTTCAAGTTTCGGTATGGAAATAGCAACTGCCATACATTTTTATGAAGCAATACTTGCAACACTTGCAATTGTGGTATGGCATTTTTATTTCGTAATTTATAATCCTGAGGTTTATCCGCTTAATAAAGCTTTTATTACAGGCTATCTAACCAGGGAAGAAATGGAAAATGAACATCCGCTTGAACTTGAAGAAATAGACAGATTAGAAAATGAAGCGATAGAAACAAAAGAAGAAATAGAAGAAAATCAGGATAAATCTAAACCACTCGATGAAGTTAAAAATGAAGAAGAAACAAAAGAAGAAGATAATAATACAAAAATTTAATTGTTATTGGAAAAAGAACCTGTAATAGAAAAAAAGAAAAGAAAGTATTTTAAAAACATAAAAGGATTTAAAAGATTTCTTTTGTTTACAGGAATATATTTACTACTTTTTTTAATAGTGTTAGCAGGAGCCGCAGAATATACATCAAGGCCGAGTTTTTGTCCAACATGCCATTATATGGAATCATTTTACCAAAGTTGGAGAACATCATCTCATAACAAAGTGGACTGTGTTGAATGTCATTTTGAACCCGGATTAAAAGGTGTAATTAAAGGAAAACTAAACGGACTTGTTCAAATAGTAAGTTATATTTCTTCATCTTATAAAAAAAGAGCTCCTTTTGCGGAAATTCCTGATAATACCTGTGCAAGAAGCGGGTGTCACGAAAGACAAGCATTTGCAGATACAACTTATGATTTTAAAGGTATAACATTTAATCATAAACATCACCTTCAGGAATTAAAAAGAGGAAAGACATTAAAATGCACAAGTTGTCATTCACAAATAGTTCAAGGAACTCATATAGAAGTAACAACATCAGCATGTTTTAATTGTCATTTTAAAAAATCAGATGACCCCGAGCATAAATATGATAAACTTGCAAATTGTTCAATTTGTCATAATTGGGAAAGAATCACAAAAGAGCAGATGGCAAACTTCAGATATGACCATACAAATGTTGTTAAGAATAAAATCAATTGTTACAGTTGCCATACAAATACAGTAGCAGGAAATGGAGAAGTAGGAAAAGAAAGGTGTTTCCAATGTCACTTTGAAACTGAACGGCTCGAAAGATATAGCGATGTTGAATTTATGCATAGTACGCATATTAGTAAACACAGTTTAAGATGCTTTTCTTGTCATACTGCAATTCAGCACAAAATACAAAAAATAGACCCATCATCTCCACCTGATTGTATTAGTTGTCATTCGAATTCCCATAGCTCACAGGTTAGTTTATATACGGGTGAAAACGGATTTAACATAGAAAAGACACCAAGTGTAATGTATTTGAATGGCATCAATTGTAAGGGTTGTCATATTTTCCACGAGTCGAGCAAAAATGATATTAATACCTCAAAATCTAAAGGCAGTGCTTGTGATATGTGCCACGGGAAAGGATATAATAAACTTGTTGGACAATGGAAGATTGCTTCGGAAAAAAGATTGAAGGAGATATATTCAATTTACAATATTACATCTTCAGTTATCAAAAATTCTAAAGCGAATAATAAACCTGAAGCCGAAAAATTACTTAATGAAGCATACCATAACATAAGAATAGTAGAAATTGGAAAAAGTGTTCATAATATACAGTTTGCTGATAAACTTCTGACTGCAAGTTATGAATTAATGGTTAAAGCATTAGATATAATAGGTTCAAGTAAAAATCTTCCCGAATTCAAATCAAGTTCGGAGTTTATTCCTAATGAATGTTATAATTGTCATTCGGGAATTCAGGAAATCACAGTGAAAAAATTCGATATGAACTTTTCTCACAATCAGCATATCGCTAAGCAAAAAGTTCCCTGCGACAAATGTCATTCAAATGCAAACAAGCACGGTGAACTGATTCTCAACAAACAAAATTGTAACAGTTGTCATCATTCTACCGGTAAAAATAATGAAGCATGTGCAAAATGCCATGGATTCCAGACGCAGGTTTACAACGGAAGTTATTTGAGCAAGAACCAACCGGATATTATGAAACAAGGCGGAGTGGGATGTATTGACTGTCACGTTAACGCAGATAAATTATTTAAACCTGATAATAAGATTTGCCTAAAATGCCACGGAAAAGGATATGACCAGCAAATGGATGATTGGAAAAAAGATGTAAAAACTTTGCTTAATGAAACAAACACACTACTTAGCGAGTTAAAAGGTGCAGGATTAAATACCGAACAGCAAAATGAAATGAACGAAATAAAAAAGATAGTGAATCAGATAAGTTCTTATCCAAGTATTTATGTACATAATTATGATTTGGTAAGTAGCATTTTAGCCGAGAAAAAAAAGAAATTAAAAAGTTTTAAGTAACAATAAAAAATATATTTTTTTAAAATTAATATTATTATATTCTAAAAATTAAAAAAACAAATATGAGAAAGAAAGCTTTCATAACAGGATTAACACTAATCATTACAATTTTTGTAGTGTTTACTTCAACGTTAGTCAGTTCAAAAAATGCAGGTAATTTTAAATACGTTGGAGTCAGTAAATGTGTAACTTGTCATAAAACAGATGCACAAGGGAAGCAATATGATATATGGAAAAATTCCGGACATTCACAGGCGTGGAAAACTTTATTAACCGAAGCAGCAGACAAGATTGCAAAGGATAAAGGATTTAATACAAAAGCATCAGAAACACCAAATTGTATTAAATGTCACGTTCTCGGAAAAGATATAGTCCCTGATGAATTAACTGAATCATTTGTCAAAGAAGACGGAGTTCAATGCGAAAGTTGTCATGGTCCGGGTTCCGAATACAAAGCTTTATCAATTATGAAAGACAAGCAAAAAGCAATAGAGAATGGCTTAAATGTACCTTCAGACAGGACACAATTTTGTACTAATTGCCATAATCCAGAAAGTCCAACATACAAAGAATTCAAGTTCGATGAAATGTGGGAAAAGATAAAACACAATAAACCGTAATTTTTAAAATTTTATTTCCTCATTTCTTTTTAATCGGAAATGTGGAATTGTTTTTAAATAATTTAGATTTTTTTATTTATTCCCGGTTTTTCTTTGGAGGAGAACTAAATCTTCCGGGAAAAATAAATTTCATCTCATCTCAATATTCTTATTACAGATGAAATGATATAAATATTTTTTTTATTTAAGCATAAACTTATTATTATGAAAAAGTATTTTACTTTTTTTCTTTTGATTTTGTTTTTGCTGTCTGCTTCATTTATTAGATCACAAACCATAAATGCGAGGTTTAGTACGTATTTTTATACCTGGCAAAGGCTTGACTCAGTAACTGCAAGCGGTTCAGAAACTTACACAAATCATTTAAAAGGTTATCAGAATTTGCTCTTCGATGTTTCATCGAGAAAATGGTCATTTAATACTTTTGTCCAAACCGATGAAGATGTCGTAAATAAAATTGGTAGAGGTTTTAGTTATAGACTTTACAACTTTTATGTTAAAGGAACAAACCTCTTTGACGTTCTCGATTTAAAACTTGGAAGGTCATTTATTGCTGCAGGTGTTTATAAAGGCAATACTGACGGGTTGTATATGAAACTGAAACTCGGTAAAAATAAAGAGTATCAGTTTACTGCCTACGGAGGTGAACTTACACCATTAAGTTATGAAGTAGATAAATATCCTAATATAAAGGATAATTATACAATCGGAGGACAATTCCAGTATTACGGAGTTAGGGATTTAATGCTTGGACTTAGTTATTCAAACAAACATCGCAAACCGCAATCCTATTATACATTAAGAGCAGATAGTTTATTTAATACAAAAGAGGTATTAGTTGAAACCGACTCCCCTGCCGACCAGCTTGCAGGATTGGATTTCAATTATTCATATTTGCAAAAGCATAATTTATATGGAAAAGTGTATTATGATGTAAATTTGAAGAAGCTATATAGAGGGGAAATCAATGCAAGTATCCTTGCAAATAAAAACATAAGGGTTTCTGCAGGTTACATTTACAGAGAGCCACAAATAAGTTATAATACAATCTTTTGGGTGTTTACTCATAAACAAAATCAGGAAATCGAAGGTGGTGTTGATTACCTATTCGATAACGGAATAAATCTATATGGAAGAGTGGCAAATGTTCTTTATGATGGGGATAACTCCTTGAAATTGCAGATTGGACTTGCTAATTCCTGGTATGGATTATCTTTTGTAAAATATTCTGGTTACGCAGGAGAATCAGATGGATTTAATGGTTATCTTTCACAAGAACTAATAAAATCTAAGTTAATACTTTCGAGTAATTTAAATTATTCAAGATATAAGATAAGTAATTATTCAACAGATAGATTGAATTCTTTTTCGGGTATGCTAGGATTTACATTTAGACCGCAACCAAAGATATCGCTTGATGCTCAGGGACAATTTATTACAAATGAGATTTATAAATTTGATACAAGATTTTTAGTAGGATTTAATTACTGGTTATTTACAAAATTATAATAGATAAATTTTATAAATATGAAAAACACAAAGTTTTATATTTTCTTTTTAATTGGAATTTTTTCATTCCTTTCTATGACAGCTTATATATCATTTGATAAGGAGATTGTAAAAAAATTCAATATATATAAAAAGAACAAAATCACTGATAATAAAAAAATTATCAAATTCAATCACGGACTTCACGTTAAAGATAACGGAATGCAATGTAAAGATTGTCATAGCAAAGCTTTAACATCTGTCAGTGCAGTTGATAACCTAAATCCTGTCAAAAAAGATTGTGAATCTTGTCACGATGTTAAAGATGAAAAAACTTGTAATCTTTGTCATTATGAAAACACTTACAAGAAACTCGAATCGGCAGGAAGAAATTTGATTTTCTCTCATAAATTTCACCTCGATAAAGGCAAGCAATGTATAGATTGCCATTCCGGTCTGGAAAAAGTAAAATATGCGAGCGAAAGTCCGACTGCATTTTCTTCAATGGAAAGCTGTATGAAATGTCACGACAAACAAACTGCGACAAATAATTGCGAAGCATGTCATACAAACCTGACTACTCTTACTCCTAAGAATCATTTAAATTCGAATTTTCTGAATGAACATAAAATATCGAATGAATCCGATAATAATTGTATGATGTGCCACTCGGATAATTTCTGTCAGGCGTGCCATACACCAGTAAAATACACAGGAAAGAACACCACCAAAGATTTTTATGCACCTTATTATACAAAAGAGACAGGTGTCAGAACAGACAGGACAGCTTTACAAAAACTATCTAATGTACATAGTTTGAATTATCAATATACACACGGATTAGATGCAAATCAAAGAAGTCATGAATGTAAAACTTGTCACGACCCAGTTGAATTCTGTGCTTCGTGTCATCAAAATAAAGGAAACTTACAAACAGGATTTATTCCCAAGAGTCATTTACAACCAAGATTTGTAACTTATGGTGTTTATTCAGGGGGCGGATTGCATTCTGAACTTGCAAAACGTGACATTGAATCCTGCGAATCCTGTCATAGCATTCAGGGAGGTGACCCGACCTGTGTGAAATGTCACATCGATAACGATGGTATAAAAGGAACAAATCCAAGGACTCATGAAGCGGGATTTTTAAATGATGAAAAAGGAATATGGCATAATACACAAGGAGCGGTATGTTTTGTATGTCATACAGATGCAAATGCAAAATATAATGGTCAACGCGGAATTGGATTCTGCGGATACTGTCATAAGTAAAAAAAATAAATTCTAAAATAATATGAATAAAACATTTTATAAGGTTTTCACGGTAACAGTTCTGCTGTTAATATTTTCAGTAGCACTTTTCCAGGGTTGCAGTAAGGAAGCGGATAATTTGGTAACAACGCCATCTATAAGCATATTTCACGGAGAGGGTTGGCTTAATCCGACTTCTGCTAACTTCCACGGAGCAAGTATTAAAGCAAGCGGATGGAATTTAAACGGATGCAAATCCTGTCACGGAAATGATTACAAAGGTGGAAATACACAATCAAGTTGCTTCATTTGCCATCAAAATGGTCCTGAAGGGTGTAATGTATGTCACGGAAATTCACAACATATTTACCCTCCGAAATCATTAAACGGAAATACACTTCCAACTCAACAGGGTGTCGGGGCACATAATATTCATTTAACTTCGGATTCAACACAAAGATTTTCGGCAAGAGTAGAATGCTCTGAATGTCACTTACCAGTTAATTCTTTCGGAGATACAAATCATATCGGGACAAATCCGGGTTCCGCAGGAATTACATTCGGTACACTTGCGAAGAAAACGACACAAGGATTTACTCCGAATCCAATATGGAATTCGACAACACAAACCTGTTCAAACACATATTGCCATGGATATTTTAAAGGTGGAAATCCCACAGCACAACCGATTTTTAATAATCCTAACAGCGTTGTTTGCGGTTCGTGTCATGGAAATCCAACTACAGGAGACCCAAAACCATTAACTACACATCAATATTTTCCAGACCAATGCTGGTATTGTCACGGTGCAGTAATTGATTCGAGTAGAACTATAATAAATAAATATAGACATATTAATGGAGTAAATGATTTTAATGTAAGATAATAGATTTGAAAGTTTAATAATTTAAAATTTTTTCGTTCCCAATGCTTACCTTCAAAGGATTGGGAACATTTTTTTAATAAATAAAAGAATTTTATTATTGTTCATTTTGTTATAATTAGTATAAATTTAAATTTTTTATTATATTATAAACATATATTTAAACAGAGATATGAAAATCGTAATAGTATTATTATTTACAGCAACATTATTTATTGGTTGCACAAAAATGGAAGAGAAAAAGCAAACTGAGAATAAGCAGCCAACGAAAGATATGCAAAATCCACACACACAAGGAGATATGCAAAATCCTCATAGTCAAGGTGATATGCAGAATCCACATGGTCAAGTAGATATGACTGATATGGCACCAGAATCAGCAGTAGATGAAAAAGCGGATAAATTAGTAAAAGAAGCAAAGGATTTTGAGGAAGAATATAAGAAAAACAGCACTGAAGAAAACAAAAGGATTTTAATAGAAAAAAATATGGCTGCTGGAAATTATTTGATGTATCAAGCAGAGTTAAATCCAAAGAAAAAATATGGACCTGCACTTAAACTTTTTAAACGTGTTCTTGAACTCGACCCAAAAAATCAAGAAGCTATGAATAATAAAATGCAGATAGAAGATATATATAATTCAATGGGAAGACCAATTCCGCAATAATTTTAATTGAAAAATAGATTATATTTGAAAACCTATTTTAAAATAATAATTTTTGCTATAATAACTTTTGTTGTAATTGCAACTTTTTTAATTCCAATACCTTTTATTCCAACTTTAGGAGATAAAGCAAGAATAATCTATTTACATGTTCCAATGTCGTGGATAGCAGTATTAGCTTTTTTAATTTCAATGATAAATTCAATTCGATATTTAAAGTCAAGAGAATTAGATAAAGATATAATTGCTTATTCCTCTGCGGAAATTGGATTCGTTTTTACAATCCTTGCGACTATAACTGGTGCAATATGGGCAAAATTTAATTGGGGGTCATTTTGGAATTGGGATCCGAGACAAACATCAATTTTTATTTTAATCTTGATTTATGGTGCATATTTTTCTTTACGCTCAGCAATAGAAAATCCAGAACAAAAGGCAAAACTTAGTTCAGTTTATTCGATAATTGCATTTGTTACAGTACCATTTTTTATTTTTATAATGCCAAGAATTGTAGAATCCCTGCATCCCGAAGACGCTATTATAAATTCACAAGGAAAGATTACAATGAATCCAATAATGTTGACAATATTTTTAACATCGCTTGCAGGTTTTACTTTATTCTTTTTTTGGATTTTGAATTTGAAAATTAGGTTAGAAAAACTATATCACAAATTACGCTGATACTTATGATTACAATGATAAAAATATAAAATTTTTGTTTTACTTTTAAACTTTAATTTTTTAGTAATAATTTAATTAAACTTAATAAATTTATCTATGTACGATTTTTTAGAAAAGAATGCAATGTATATTGTCCTATTGATAGCATTAATAATATGGATTGGATTATTTTTTTATATATTCAGACTCGATTCAAGAATAAAAAAACTTGAGAAAGAAAAAAAATTAGATTAGTATATGACACAAAAACTAAAAATAATAATTGGCTCGATAATTATAGTAACATTCATAGTAGTGGGTTTTATATCCTTTATGGGAAGTAAAATCGAATACGCCAATTTTAAAGAAGCACAAGAAAAGAAAAAGACTGTAGAAGTGAGAGGAGTATGGCAAAAGGATAAAGAGACAAAATATGATGCTGCAACAAATATGTTTACATTTTATATGAAAGATGAAAACAATATGGAAATGAAAGTAATGCTAAATGATGCAAAACCTAATAACTTCGAAACAGCGGGTGAAGTTATGATTGTAGCAAAAGGAAAAGTTAAAGATGGTGTTTTTTATGCAGATAATGTGTTAACGAAATGTCCTTCAAAATACGAGGGAACAGGCGAACAGGTAAAAACAAATAATAAATAGTAAATAACAATTAATAAATAGTAATTTTGTACAAATTCAGAATTCTGAATTATGAATTCTGAATTTTTTTCAATAAATAATTTTAAAAAAAATAACATAACAAATATAATAAAATGTTAGGAAAAGTTTTTGTCTATATTGCATTTATATCTTCGATTATATCAGTAATCAGTTTTTTCTTTGTTCATCTCGGGAAAGATAAATTATTAAAAACGGGAAGATTATTTTTTCATATTACAGCAGTAAGCGTAATACTTGCATCTGTGTATTTAATGTATATAATACTGACACATCAGTATCAATATGCATACGTATGGGAGCAGAGTAATTCGGAATTACAGCTTCCGCTTTTGATTTCGACATTCTGGTCGGGACAGGAGGGGAGCTTTATGATATGGACATTATTCACTGCCATAATAGGAATTTTCCTTTTAAATTATGTATCCAAAGAAGACAGGATGGAAGCTCAGGTAATGTCTATTTATACATTAGTCTTAGCTTTTCTTACATTAATAATAATTTTAAAATCACCTTTCAGATATATATGGGAAGCATTTCCAAAAGAGGTTGAAGCAGGATTTATGCCACCTGACGGAAGAGGATTGAATCCTCTGCTACAAAATTTCTGGATGGTAATTCACCCGCCGACTTTATTCATAGGTTTTGCTTCACTTGCAGTTCCCTTTGCATTTGCCATCGGTGCATTAATGAAGAATCAGTATGATAAATGGATAGTATATTCAATGCCGTGGATATTATTTTCGGGAGGAGTGCTTGGACTTGGAATAATGATGGGTGGTTACTGGGCATATAGTATCCTCGGTTGGGGTGGTTACTGGGCATGGGACCCTGTAGAAAATTCATCGCTTATCCCGTGGATAATAGCAGTTGCAGGAATTCACACAATGCTTGTTCAGAAAAAAAACGGTTCTTATAAGAAGACAAATTTAATTTTATCTATACTTGCGTTTCTACTTGTTTTATATTCAACTTTTTTGACACGAAGCGGAATACTCGGAGATTCTTCCGTACATTCATTTGTTGACCCGGGTGCGGAAGTTTATCTTGCGTTAATAATTTTTATTTCATCATTTTTATTGATTTCCATAGTTTCTATTCTTTATAGATTAAAGCATTTAAAGAGTAATTCAGAGGAAACGCCAGCATTTTTCACAAAGGAATCGTTTTTATTTATTGGTTCGCTTGTTTTATGTGCATCAGCTCTGGTTATTACAGCAGGGACAAGTATGCCTTTGATTTCAAAAGCGACAATAGATATAAATTTTTATAACACATGGAATTTACCACTGGCAATAATAATTCTAATTATATCTGGATTAAGTATTTTTATGGAATGGAAAAAAACTGGGAGAGAAAAATTTCTTGGTAATATTTTTCAACCATTCATTTATGCTTTAATAGCCACAATAATAATTGTGATATTAGGTGTGAAAGATATATCAATGATTATATTTTCTTTTGCATCACTGTTTACATTCTTCATCAATTTAATTAAGATGATAAGGATAATAAAAACGAAGAGAATTACTTTTGGTGGAGTTCTTGCACATATTGGGATTGCATTATTTTTTCTTGGAATAATAAGTTCAGGGAAATATAGTGAAGAAGTAAATCTTTCGCTTGAACTAAATAGACCTATGGAAGCATTCGGGTATAAGTTCACATATATTGGCGTAACGCCTTTTTTAGATGCCAATAATAAATCTGATACTATGTATCATTTCAATATAAAAGTAGAAAAAGATAACAGAGAAATGATTATGAAACCTGTTATGTATTACAGCTCATTCTCTCAAGGTATAATGAAAAATCCAGATATAGCAAACTTCACAAATAAAGATTTATATATCTCACCAATGGCATATGAAGAGCCGCAATTCTTTTCCAAAGACCAGATGTTCGATTTCAAAAAAGGCGAGAAAAAGAAAATCGGGAATCTCGAAATTGAATTCGTGGATTTCGATTTCGGAAGTATTCAGATGGGCGGAAAAGAAATGGCATCAGGTAACTATACACTTGGGGCAATTTTAAATGTCAATGATGGAAAAAATAAGGAGACAATTTCTCCAAAACTCCACGCAATAAATGGTGAACAGGATTATATAAAAGTTCAAATGAAGAATAATACAGATTTCGAATTTTATTTTGTAAATATGAAGCTTGGCGGAGAAGAGCAGGGTGGTTCACAGGCGACGATAGCAATAGTCGATTTGAAAGACACAAGTAAAAACTTACGGAAAGAGGAAACACTTATTGCGAGCATAGCTATTAAGCCATTTATTTGGGTGTTGTGGACAGGGGTAGTCGTGCTTGTGTTGGGTTTCTTTGTATCGGTTTACAGGAGAAGAAAAGAGTTGTTTGTAAAAGTAAATAAATAGCTTTAATTCGCTGTGAGCCGAATAACTAAAACTTAATAAGATTTATTTTCCAATTATATTAACCATAAATTTATTCTTCTTTAAGTCGTGCAAATTTTATAAATAATATTTGCAGGTATCAATCTCGTATAAGGATTATTTATTTTAAGCATCAAAATAAATACAAATAATATTAAATAATTTTTTTCTTTTACTATTTCGGGGGGGGGTATTGTGTGATATTGAAAATGGCTTGACATAATTTTCGTTTTAAATTAAATTGTAATGGTTTTATATAACACTCTATATTCATAAATTTAAAATAATATTATTACAAATATAAAATTACTTTTTTTAAGTTTTTATAAATTATAAAATATAAATAAGATATAATTCAGAATTTGCGTTTTTTGCATCCCGATTAGCGTAGCGACATCGGGATAAAATTAAACATTAAAAAAGGGCGGTTCGCATTAATTCCCAGCAAGGATTAAATAATGGAGTTTTCTATTTATAAAATAGAAATTCCGCCCTTTGTTTTTAAAATAACTATTTTCAAAACTAAAAAAAATGAATATTCTTCATTCATAATTCAGAATTTATAATTCTGAATTGAAGGAAAGAGGTTATGGATATGCCACCGGGTGTAATAAAAAGGGATTTGGATTATATATTCAATATTGATAATTTATACGAGAATCTGCTTTAACAGAAGGGCATTAGGAATGCCATAAATGGAAAAAGTAAATTTAAATATGAATGTAGCTCATAATCCTAATGCAATTTTTAATATTTGAATTTTAATAAAACTAAAAATGAGAAAGAAATCCATTTTATCCGTTTTAAAAATAATAGTTTTCTTTTATTTAATAATATCTCTTTGCTCTTGTGACAAAGATGAAAATCCTGTGATTCCACCAGAACCACCTCCACCTCCGCCACCTATACCGGATACTGTGAGCAGGTATAATTGGAAAATTTATAAGATTTATGCCGGATTATTTAATTTATATGCTGCAGATTCAAATGATATTTATATTGTTGAAAATGATGCATTGATATTGCATAAGGATTCTTTATCTCATGCAATAATTTATGACCCAAATATATTAGTTAAAAATGTATATGGCTATGATAAATATAATATAATAGCAACCGGTTTCAGATACAGGAATGGTAATTATTTACCTGCAGTATATAAAATAACAAATGGAAATATACAAGAATTCGTATATGAGAATGAATGTAATATTTCTTTAGATATTTTAGTAACAGGACCTAATCAGGCGTGGCTTTCAAGTGTTTGTGAAAGCAAGGTATATTTTTTTGATAATGGGAATCTTACAATCTTTAGGTTAAACAACAATGATACCATAAAATCTGGGAAATTTTACAAAGACCAAAATAATAATTTATTTGTATTTGCATATAAATATCCGACTACTACGATCGATACTTTGTTTACATATAAATTCACTGGAAACAATTTTGAGCTTTTAAGAAGAGATTTTATTGACCCATATCATCCAGATGGTAAATCTCGTCAAGTATCAAGATGTGGGGAAGATATTATCATGTTCTCAAGTTATCGTTATCAAAAACAATATTATTTTAATGGTAGTGAATGGGTCGTACATTCGCTGCCATTAGATACTGTAAATATATTAAAGGTTGGAGGTGTATCAAAAGATTCGCTTGTTGCTTTAATCAATCCTGGATATACATTAATAACATACGGAAGAGGTAAATGGAGGAGAGAAAACGGAAGTCCTGATTTCAAAGGTGGTGTAGAAGTGCATACAAATGTCGAAGCAAAATTCGGGAATATATATTTAACAAGCTGTGATTTTATTCATTCACAAGGGTGGTTTTTGATTGGTAAACCTAATAAAAATACAAGTACAGAAAATCAATTTAGCTATTAATTCCATAAGTATTGATTTTTTAAAAGAACTTTCTGACTTTTTGAATAAGAAAAAATCAAGAGAGTCTCCTTTCTATTAGTTAAATTTTTATTTAATTAACATTAAGAGACTCTCTTTTTATAGGCTATTCTATTTACACACTTTTTTGAACGCTAATTTCTTCATTCATAATTCAGAATTTATAATTCTGAATTGAAGGAAAGAGTTTATGGATATGCCACCTGACAGTTAATAAAAATAGCTTAAAAGCTTTACAATACAGAAAGCACGGAAAGAACTCGATTATTCATAGATATTTTAATAACATCGGAATGTCTTTTACTCTTTCTTGCGTGTTTAAATCTTTAAGCTATTTAATACAGAAAAAAAGGATTATGGAAATGTGCATTTTATGCATAGTTTGTTATATTCAATATTGATAATTTACAAGAGAATCTTCTTTAACGGATGGGCATCAGAGAATGCCATAAGAAAAAAGTAAATTTAAAACTGAATGTAGCTCATAATCCTAATGCAATTTTTAATATTTGAATTTTAATAAAACTAAAAATGAGAAAGAAATCCATTTTATCCGTTTTAAAAATAATAGTTTTCTTTTATTTAATAATATCTCTTTGCTCTTGTGACAAAGATGAAAATCCTGTGATTCCACCAGAACCACCTCCACCTCCGCCACCTATACCGGATACTGTGAGCAGGTATAATTGGAAAATTTATAAGATTTATGCCGGATTATTTAATTTATATGCTGCAGATTCAAATGATATTTATATTGTTGAAAATGATGCATTGATATTGCATAAGGATTCTTTATCTCATGCAATAATTTATGACCCAAATATATTAGTTAAAAATGTATATGGCTATGATAAATATAATATAATAGCAACCGGTTTCAGATACAGGAATGGTAATTATTTACCTGCAGTATATAAAATAACAAATGGAAATATACAAGAATTCATATATGAAAATGAATGCAATATTTCTTATGATATAATTGTCACCGGACCAAATCAAGCATGGTTTTCAAGTTTTTGTGAAAGCAAGGTGTACTATTTTGATAATGGTAATTTAACAACTTATAGGTTGAATAATAATGATACAATAAGAGGTGGTATTTTCTACAAAGATTTAAGCAATAATATATTTGTTTTTGCACATAAAATTCCAAATGGACCTTTTGACACTAATTTCACATATAAATTCACTGGGAACAATTTTGAGCTTTATAGAAAGGATTTTATTGACCCTTATCACCCGGACGGTAAATCCCATCAAATTGCGAGATGTGGAACGGACGTTGTTATGGTCCCGTTTAATCGTTCACAAAAACAATATTATTTTAACGGTAGTGAATGGATTATTCATTCATTGCCATTAGATACTATGACAATACTAAAAGTTGGTGGTATCTCAAAAGATTCGCTTGTTGCTTTAATCAATCCTGGATATACATTAATAACATACGGAAGCGGAAAATGGAGGAGAGAAAACGGAAGTCCTGATTTTCAAGGCGGTGTAGACTTATTTACAAATGTCGAAGCTAAATTCGGAAATATATATTTAACAAGTTGTAGTTTTATTCATTCACAAGGGTGGTTTTTGATTGGTAAACCAAATAAAAATAAATATTTAGAAAAGCAATTTAGCTATTAATTCCATTATATAATTCAGCTTTACTAAGTAAGACCCTTCTCATTTTAGTTTTATTAAATAATTTATTAAAATTATTTTTTAGCGTAATTATTTTTAAAATTTTAAAATAACTAATCTTATGAAAAAATTAATATTTGTAATATTTATTTTTATTTCAGCTACGTTATACAGTCAGAGTGTATGGAAGCATTCAAATATTGGTGATTTTTATAGTTGGGGTGATCCATATATAGGTAATGCTTCTTTTATCAGCGCTGAAAATGGTGTTGCAATTTTATATGATTTGCAGACAGATAACAAAATCTCAATATATAAAACGTTGGGTAAACAATCCGGTTGGATAAATGCAACCGGTGATTTTAGCCCATCATTAACGACAGTTAACTATCCGGCAACAAAATTTATTAATGCTAATACAGGATTTATTGTCAGAACAATAATTTATCAAGATAATTATTATTTACAGGTTCATAAAACTACAAATGCAGGTATTAATACGTCCGGCAATAATGCTCATTGGATTGAATTGCCGGGTTTATACAGTTGGTGTCCATATATGCCGGAACCACAAATAGAATTTACAGATTGTAATACAGGTTACATAAATTCACTATACACTGTTTATAAAACAACAAATTGCGGAAATAATTGGGTCCCAATTTTTATTTTTAATGATAACGATAAATATTTAATATATGATTTAAAAGTTTCACCAATAAATCCTAATATTATTTATTTAGGAGGTGGTCAATTTGATCAATATAATAATTACGAACCTTGTTTAATAAAATCAACAAATGGAGGAGCAAACTGGGAATTATATGCAAGCGGCTCCAATAACGGAGCATTAGGCATTTATAGTATGGATATTCAAATAGATAATGAGGATTTGGAAATAATTAGAATGACGGTAAAAAATGGTGTTGCTATTTATAATAATGGAAAAATAGATTTAATTGCAGATTTAGGAGCTCTTCCGGGAAGTTATGAAAATCTTAAATTTGTAGACCAAAATAATGGAAATTTGACTTGCGCATTTTACGAAGGAACATTATGGAGATTCCATGTTATGAGGACAAGCAATGGTGGTTATAACTGGAATTCAGAATATTCAGGTTATAATGAATCTTTGAAAGTACCTTCACGAGGAGTTTCGAAATTTGGTGATGTTATATTCTTACCCGGGGTTTATTCATATCAAGCTAACAACAAAAACTTATTTGTTGATATAAGATCAATCAAAATGAATATTCTTGCAAAAAATAATTTTTCCGATGAAATTAATACAACAATTAAATTCAATGTTTTTGATTACCCGGAATCCTATAATGACTTGCAATCTCCTACCTATCATAAGCAATTATTCGGTGGAACTATTAAATTGGGTATTTCACAAAATTCAACACCAGGAGATAATTATGTGTTTTATAAATGGATAGATTATTTTTCATCTCAGAATCCTATGACAACAGATAGTCTATATAATTATTATGCAGATAAAAATGGTTATTATTTAACAGCTGATTACAAGACACGGCAAGTCTCAACAACACCAAACGCCATAAGTGAAAAAACATCAGCTGTAAATTCACCTCAAATACGGATGATAAAAGATAATAATGGCTATATACACCAGATACACGAAAGTATGGGTGGAATATTCTATACACGCTCAACAAATGACGGAACAAACTGGTTTAAAGAAGAAGTTGTAAACGGGGGTAGTGAATATCTACAAGGATTTCCGAGTGAAAATACAACAGATAATAACTCATGTCCTGCTATTTGTGAGTTAAGAACATTGAATGGAGCAGGTGGTCCATTTCCACTTTCAGATGCAAATATAAATGCTTCTGCATCATGGCAAAGATTTAATAATGGAATTATGGAATTAAAAGTCGCTTTCAGGCAAAATAACGGAAATGATATTTTCTGGAGAAGATACGGGACAAGCGGATACTATCAAACTCATAACGGCATTATTAGAAGTTTTACTGTATCGAGTCAAGATTATAAATCAAAACCCTCTATATTTGCAGCCTGGTATGATTTTCCGTGGGGTGAACCTTATTATCAAAACTCTGACAAAAACAATCCTATCGATTATATGATATTAATACCGCATCTTGAACCGGCAACTACAAGAAATAAATTAGTCGTGAGTGCAAGGTTAAGAAATTATCCTTTTTTTGATTTTATTTCAAATCAAACTGTTCAGAATAATACTTTTATAATAGAAGAATCTGACATTACAGATTTTTCAGTAACTTCAAAACCGTTTATTGATGGAGTTTATAGAGGTTTTATATTATATTTCACTTATATTAAAAACGGAAATATAATGTACAGAGCAGATAAGTTTGTAACAATTTCAGGTTCACCTCCAGGTTTTGCCAGAATTAGTTATGATGACGATGCAAACAATAATCATGCTTCATTTAATATCTCTGTAAATGATGGTCAATTGACACGAATATCACCTGATATATCTTTAAGAAACGGAAGACCAATTGTAACATATCGTGCAACAAGTGTTATACAAAAAATAGTAATAGTACCAAGTGGAGAAGATTTTGCATTAAGTTATATGAATTACCCAATATTTGTAAAATACAAATATTTAAATTCTTCTAATCAGGAGGTATGGAGTACACCAATAATTTATAATTCTGCCGGTGTAGAGCAAAAAAATCCAAATGTTGAAGGGTGCAGAAATGGATATGCTTACGTTTTAAATTATAATTACAATAATCAGTATAGGCAGGTCGCACAACTTCAAACCGGTGCGGGTTATTGCATTCCAGGGCAATATACTGTTAATGATGCAAAACTTGTTCGGGGTTCATTTTACGGAACAGCTTATCCATATTCATATCCAATTCTTTTAACATTAACTCAATCCGCTTCTTTATACAATATTGGAAAACAAACTTTTTCAGTATCCAATATTCCATCAAATTCAACGGTGCAGGATAATTTAGTTGGGATAATCAGAGAAGAAAACACAAATTATAACTTCAATCTCGGACCTGTAATAGCAAAAAATACAAATGTTACATTTGCTACTGAAAGCGAAAAGAGTGTAACAAATGCTGTGGAATTCAGCAATATATTGGTTTCCGCACCATTTAGCCTTGGTCCAAATGATACATTGATATTAGGCGGGAATGGATTTTACAACTATATTTCAGGTAATCCATTTTTGCAAAAGAGATATTCAGTCTTTTTGATGAGAAATTCTACTCAAGAACCATTTATGACACTATATTCAGATTCAATCGGTGTTAACGATACAATTGAAACAGAATATTTAAGAGGTTATGTATTTAGCGAAGGAGAAATGCCTGAAGTGGATAGTTTTTATGTTCAAATGGTCATTGATTCAACATCACTTTATCAAGGTGATGGCTTTTCTGTTTGTAATGCATACTCACCGGATGAATTATTCGAAGGTGATGGTCCGAATTCCTATAAAAGCAGGGTGCATTTTATAAAAGGAAATTATTTAAATAATATAAGTAATATTCCAAAAGAATATTCACTTTCCCAAAACTATCCGAATCCTTTCAATCCTGTAACGAATATCAAGTATCAAATTCCTGTAAACGGACTTGTATCGCTAAAGATATATGATATTATTGGTCGAGAAATTGCTAATCTTGTAAATGAATATAAACAGGCTGGTTATTATACGGTTTTGTTTAATGGTAGCAGCTTCGCCTCAGGAGTATATTTTTACAGGATTCAAGCGGGGAATTTCGTACAGGTGAAGAAGATGGTGCTAATTAAATGAGTAATGAATAATAAGAGCAAAAAATAAAAAATATTATTATAATTTTTAGAAAACTACATAGGTCGTAATGGCTTGTGTAGTTTTTTTATTATAAGTTCAGTGAAAGCTAAGTTTATGATTTTATTTTTTATATTTTAAATTAAAAAAATATGTTCTAATATTATATAATGTATTTTAGATTTGTAATATTGATTTCTTTTTTGTTTTCGATTGAAACGATAGCACAGCCGGTTGTAAATTCGGTTACGTTTACGGGAAATGATTACTTTTCGAAGAACGAGCTTTTCAGTGCTATGGTAAGCAAGAAGGACAAGCAATTTACAAAGGAGCAATTTAATCTCGACTTAAAATCCATCCGCGAAAAATACAGGGATGCAGGTTTCCTGCTTGCAAAAATAGTTAAAACAGAAATTCAATATGATTCGGATTCCTTACTGGTGGATTTAAATATAACGATAGACGAAGGTAAAAAAGTTAACGTCGGAATGATTTCCATTTCGGGGAATAATATTATCAAGACAAAAAACATATTGGATTTATTCGAAACGAAGGTAGGCAAACCATTAGACGGGAACACACTGAATAATGACATAAAAGGACTGCTCGACCTATATGAAAAAAAAGGAATACCGTTTGCAAAGGCATATATAGAAAACGTATCTTTATACTACGATGGACAGACTCCGAAAGTGAGCATCGGCATAAACATTGCAGAAGAATCGAAGGTGAGAATAGAGCAGGTGAGAATAAAAGGTAACGATGTAACAAACGATGATGTAATAATAAGAGAGCTAAAAATTTCAAAAGACAAATTTGTAAAAAGAGAATCACTACAGAATATGAAATTCAGATTAGAGAGACTGAATATATTCGAGAAAGTCGAGGACCCACAAATTTATACGATTAAGAAATCGGGAAAAACGGGATTGCTAATACAGGTGAAAGAGGGTAATACAAATACATTCGATGGAGTAATCGGATACGCACCGCCAGTAAGCGAGAAGGAAAGCGGATACTTTACGGGTTTGATAAACTTATCTTTCAGAAATATTTTCGGGACGGGAAGGCGGATAGATGCAAAATGGCAGAAGCCGCTGAAGTCAACGCAGGAGCTGGAGTTCAAGTATGGAGAGCCGTATATTTTCGGATTACCGCTAAATATGAATCTGGGTTTTATGCAGAGAATTCAGGACACTTCTTATACACAACGTAAGATCGATTTCAAGGGTGATTTATTTTTTACGGATAAATTTACGGCGAGTATTTTGGGTGGATACGACAGGGTGATACCTTCGGACGATTCTACCATTACATATTTCATAAACGATTCGAGAATTATATATGGTGGACTGGAATTAAAATATGATACAAGAGATAATGTGTATATACCCGAAAGCGGAATTATCTATAAACTATTCTATTCTTATGGAGACAAAAAAATAAGCAACTCCAAAAACCTGATTTCTGCAAACGGTAATTTTTCAATAAAAAAATATGCAATGGACCTCGAGATATATTCATCATTTTTTAAAAGGCAGACACTACTTTTAAAATATTTTGGTGGATATTTAAGTTCAGATAAGCTCGAAGATGCGGACTTTTACCGCATAGGCGGGAATAAAAATATACGTGGATATCGCGAGGAGCAGTTTCTCGCTTCTCAAATTGCATATAGCAATACCGAAATAAGATATTCGGTTTCGAGAAAAAGTTTTGTTTACGGATTTTTCGATTATGGATATTATTTCAGACCATCGGACGAAATAAATTTAATACCGAAGCAGGAGGGATTTCTTTACGGATACGGGCTTGGGATACGGCTGGAGACGGCAATCGGGCTTGTGGGGGTGAACTATGCTCTTGGAAAAGGCGATGGTTTTTCAGACGGGAAAATAAATTTTGGACTGATAAACGAATTTTAAGAGCAGAATTCAGTATTCAGAAGTCAGTCATAAACAGATAATTGAAAATCAAATTTCAAAATTTCCTCCTATTTTCTGAATACTTAATTCTGAATACTGTCTTCTACTCTTTTCTGTCTTTAAAAAAACATTCAAATTTCATATTTTTGTTAAAAGAAATAAAGTTTATACTTCAAAAAAGGACAAATCAAAAAATTCCCGGTCATTATTTCCCGGTCTCGTCCAAGTGAAAATAGAATTTTTTACTAATAATTTTTAATTAGTGAGGATTTTAATATGAAAAGAAAGATAAACAAAGTTTACGAAAACACAAAAGATTTTATCGGTATAACGATAGGATGCATAATATTTGCAATGTCATATGCGTGGTTTTTAATTCCGTTTAAAGTGGCTCCAGGCGGAGTGGGTGGTATAGCGACGGTTTTATATCACCTTCTTGGATTTCCGGCAGGTATATCTATGATTGCAATAAATATTCCGCTTTTCGTAGTTGCGTGGATTTTTCTTGGAAAGCAATTTGGTTTCCGTTCATTTTTCGGAATGATGGTGGGTTCGTTTTTAATAGATTTATTTTCACCCGAAGTATTATACAATAATGTTCCGTTTTTCAAAGACCTTATTAACACTCAATACTGGGCTTTTACGGATAATATATTACTTGCCTCTATAGCGGGTTCGGTTTTGCTTGGAGTGGGACTTGGAATTATTTTCAGGTTTTACGGTTCGACAGGAGGAACAGATATTCCCGTTGCAGTGCTGAAACAATATACAGGGATGTCAATAGGAACGGGCTACTGGGTGATTGAAACGCTGATAATTTTTTCAATCGGAATAGCATTCAAAGATTTGAATCTTATAATATGGGGATATTTAAATTTATTTATCACAACTAAAATTGTCGACCTGACTGCAGAAGGCGTACCTTATGTAAAAGGTGCATATATAGTATCTTCACGTGAAGATGAAATTAAAGCAAGAATACTCAAAGAGCTCGATAGAGGAGTAACGATATTTATGGGAAAAGGCGGATATTCAGGAAAAGAGCAGGACGTACTTTTCTGTGCGGTGAACAGAAGGCAGGTTACTCAACTTCGCAGAATAGTAAAAGAGGAAGATTCGAATGCATTTATGATTTTAATGGATGTTCACGATGTGTTAGGTGACGGATTTAAGACGAGGATGATAGATTTTCAAACACCGGTAACGGAGAACAAATAAGAATCTTTTTCATTCTTCCAACTGTTCGGGAAGATTGAGAACGAGAATTTCAAATAGATACAATTATTGCAACTCCGACTAAAGCATCGTAATATTTACTCAAATGAGAAAGTCCGGTAAATTTAAAAACAGAAATTAGGAGTAAAAGAACTTCTAAAATGCAACATTTTTACTTTATAAAATTATTTTGATTCCATACTCCAAAATTTTTCACCTCCTATGTAGGTTTCAAGAATCTTGATTTGAGAAATTGTTTCTAAAGGAACTTTTCTTGGGTTATCACTTAAAATAATAAAATCTGCGTATTTACCTTTTTCGAGGCTACCGACTTCTTTATCCATAAAGAGTTGAAAAGCAGCATTTATTGTATAGCCGCGAATTGCATCATCTATGGAAATTCTTTCGACCGGCCCGAGGACATTACCACTAAGGGTTTTTCTTGTAGTCACAGTTTCAAGTGTTTCAAGGGGCTTGTTTGGTGAAGTAGGTCCATCAAAATGAAAAGAAAAATTAGCACCATATTTAATAGCAGAACCTACAGGACACCACCTGATTCCTCGTTCTTCACCGACAAGAATCGGAATTACATCACCCCAGTATTTTACATGTGCCATTAGAAATGATAACTGAACACCAAGTTTTTTTGCTCGCTCAATCTGGTCATCTCTTATAAGAGGAATATGCAATAGTCTAAAACGGTGGTCATCCCAGGGTTGCTTACGCAGACCTTCTTCAATAGCATCAAGAGCCATTTGAATAGCTGAATCACCTTCCGCATGAATTGCAGCAGACCGTCGGGTTCTAATCATTTCATCGATAAAAGCCTGAAGTTCATTTTGATTAACGTATGGCTGTTGAAAATACCCTGCGGGAGTTTCCATTGTGTTGACTGTTAAATCATTAACGAGATACGGTTTTGACATAGTTATTGTACCTGTCCAAGGGCTTCCGTCAATAAAAATTTTCCCACCGATTACTTTAATTAAATCGTCCCCTTGGAAAGGGTCCCAGTCTGCATATTCGGTTGCCGTGCAACGAATCCTTATGGATTTAAAATTTTTTGCTGTTAAAAGGTAAATTTTCATAAAATCTTTCATCAGGACATCATCAACAATGGTAGTAACTCCATCAGAAGCATTTTGAAGCCAAGCCTTATACATTGCTTCTGAAGCAATCTCGGAATTATGAAAAATAGTTTTGAAAAAAGGATAAACAACTAATAGTATTGGTCCTCCCTGGTCCATTCTCCCTGTTAATTCACCGTTTTTATCATGCTCGAAGGTCCCACCCATAGTACCACCGGGATTAGGGGTGTTTTTATCAATTCCAGCTAATTTAAATGCTTTAGAATTCGCAAATGCAATATGATTGCTATTGCCCCAAATCAGTAAAGGGTTTTCAGGAGCGAGAGAATCAAGTTCCTGAATCTTTGGATTTTTGAGACCTTTTTGAAGAACGGGGTCCCATCCGAAAAATATCAAATATTCATCAGGTTTGGCGTTTGCTATTGTTTTCTTAATAGTTTCCATAATTTGATTTCCGTCAAGATGCCCTGTTGTAGGTCTGATATCAATAGTATAGTTTTCTATAATCATTTTATTGATAGGGTGAGAATGAGTCTCCACAAAACCCGGCATAAGCGTTTTTCCTTTTAAATCTACCAAAATAGAATTGGAAGTCTTGAATTTAAATACTTCTTCTTTCATTCCAACGGAAAGGATTCTGTCATTTTTAATAGCCATTGCTTCGGCTTCGGTCATATTTTTATCGACAGTGAGAATTGTTCCATTATAAAAAATCGTTACAACATCATCGGTAAAATCTGCAGGGATTCCATTCACGGAACCAAATCCAATATTGAGAAAAGTAATAATTAAAAATGCAGTAAAAAAACTTTTGAAGATAATGCGAATCATTGAATTTCTCCTTTATTATTTTTATTGTGAATGCAATGTAATAAATTTCGATAAGTATTAATCTTTTGACAAGATATTTTATTGTAAATTAAATTTTAAAAAATTTAAATATAAATAGAATTTGTTTCAAGTGAAAAGCTCACTTTTCCAAATTGTTGCCTGCGGATAACAGGAAGCGTGGTAACTAAGAATTTATTTTATTATCAACATTTTCTTAGTATCAGAAAAATTATTTAAGCTCCAGCTTGGGAATGTGAAAAACTAATAAAACATCGGAAACTTTTTCGGATTTGTTTCGCTCATAATTTCATAAACCGATTTGAATACATCTTCGGAATTCGGTTTCGTGAAATAATCCCCGTCCGCTCCGTAAGCCGTTCTGTGAGCTTTTGCACTCAGTGCAACAGGTTTGGAATCGAGATATCGATATCCGCCCTGTTCATCTATCACTTTTTGCATCATATATGCAGTAGCACCACCGGGGACATCTTCATCGAGGAAGAGGACTCTGTTTGTTTTCTTAAGTGAATTTAAAATCACACCGTTTATATCGAATGGTAAAAGAGTTTGCACGTCAATAAGTTCAACGGATATACCGATTGATTTTAGTTTTTCGATAGCTGTTTTAGCAATATCGGTACAGGCACCGTAGGTTACAACAGTTACATCATTCCCCTCTACCAGAATTTCCGGAACTCCGAGCGGAAGCGTTATATCACCTACATTAGCAGGGAGCATTTCTTTATACCTGTATGCATTAAGTCTCTCGATAATCAAACCCGGTTCATCGGATTTAAGAAGAGTATTATAAAATCCCGCGGCTTGCGTCATATTTCTCGGAACGCAAACATATAAACCTCTGAAAGCATTTATTATCATTCCCATTGGTGAACCTGCGTGAAATATCCCGACTAGTCGGTGTCCGCGTGTCCTGATAATAAGCGGAGCTTTTTGTCCACCTGCAGTTCTATATCGTAAAGTTGCAAGGTCATCACTTATAATTTGTAATGCATACAATAAATAATCGAGATATTGAATTTCAGCAATAGGTCTTAGTCCTCTAAGTGCGGCACCTATACCCTGTCCTATAATCGTAGCTTCGCGGATTCCCGTATCGGTAATCCTGATATCGCCATATTTTGCCTGAAGCCCTGCCATACCTTGATTCACATCGCCAAGCTGACCAACATCTTCTCCAAATGCTATTAATCGCGGGTCGCGTTTGAATGCTTCGTCGAAGAATGCAAGCAGAACTTCCCTGCCTGCAACGAGTGGAGAATCTTTTTTGTATACTGGTTTTACTTCTTTTACATTAAGAGCGTTTTCGGAAGTTTCGCTATGCAGATGAGTATTAAATCTTTTTTTATTTTCATTTATAAAATTATTTTGCCATTCGATTAATTTTTCTCTTGCTTTTCCCGTTTCATTTTTAGTTACAAGCAATACATCGAAAACCGCCTGAGCATTGACTTTCCGCTCCATATCGAGATTAGTAGTCATCCACTTGCTGATTTCATTTACCTTAGCTGAATTTTTACTCGATACTGAAATTTCGGAAAATATTTTATTTAATTCCTGTCTTTCTTTTTTAATCGGGTTGCAGAAATCATCCCAAGCTTCTTTTTGCAATTGTTTTACATTCACTTTTGCATCTTCTTCGATTTTATTCAGTTCTTCTTCGGTTGCAATCTTTTGAGTGAGAATCCATTTTTTCATTTGCTTAATGCAGTCGAAATCCTGTTCCCATTGAAGCCGTTCTTTTGTTTTATATCTTTCGTGGGAGCCGCTTGTAGAGTGTCCGAGCGGTTGAGTCATTTCAGTAATGTGGAAAATTGCAGGGATGTGTTTTTCACGAACAACAGCAATACCCTCTTTATAAGTTTTAACGAGTTTTTCATAATCCCATCCCGGGACTCTGTAAATCATATAACCCTGCTCGAGTTTTTCATTATATCTGAAACCTTCGAGGACTTCGGAGATGCTGGATTTGGTAACCTGATAGATATTGGGAACGGAAATTCCGAAGCCGTCATCCCATATAGACATAGCAAGAGGAACCATAAGAACACCTGCGGCGTTAATAGTTTCGTAAAATATTCCTTCGGCAGTGCTTGCATTACCAATCGTACCGAATGCAACTTCATTTCCGTTTATGGAAAAATCTTTTAAATATTTCAATTCGGGATTGTGCCTGAAAAGTTTAGAGGCATAAGCAAGACCGAGAAGCCGTGGCATTTGTGCGGCAGTAGGAGCAATATCGGAAGTAGTATTTTTCATATTCACCTGCGGTTTCCAGCTTCCGTCTTCGTTTAACAAACGTGTAGCAAAGTGATTATTCATCGAGCGACCTGCACATGCGGGTTCATTATTAATATCGGTATCACCATATAACTGGGCAAAAAGTTGTTTCAGAGTCATCATTCCGGTAGCAAGAGCAAAGGTCTGGTCACGATAATAACCTGAACGGAAGTCACCGTTTTTGAACGCTTTAGCCATAGCAATTTGTGCAACTTCTTTTCCGTCTCCAAAAATTCCAAATTTAGCACGACCCATAAGAGATTCTTTTCGACCAAGAATACTCATTTGCCTGCTTTCATTTGCAAGTTTATAATCGCTTAGAATTTCATTTCTGTCGTATTTGCCGTTTCCTGAAACTTTTTCGACCTTAATTTCAGAGTTGGTGTTTATTTGATTTGACATTTGTTCTCCTGTTTTAGTATTGATTTTATCACAAAAACCAAATTTTATTAAATTTTACAATATTATTAAATATATCTATCCGCAATATTCAACAAAAAAACATCATCTTAAGTTCTTAAAAATAAATATATTTATTTAGAGTGTAAACGCAAAACAGAATTTCTGTCCCAGAGGGCAAAGAGCAAAAGCACGCTTACTTTTATATTTTAAGATTATTAAAATTATACTATCTTGAAAAAACAAAAACATAATAAATATGGCACTCGATAAATTAAAAGAAAAAGCCCTTGAAGCGGCGGACGGATTAAAAAGCAAGATTTCAGATTTGAAAGATAACATTTTCAGTTCGGAAGAAGAGGAAATAAAGGAAGAATTTAAGGAAACCGGAACAAGTAAAATACAGGAAATGCTTAATTACATTACGGATTCAACAGATTTAATTAACAGAGCGGGATTTGAACTTAGCGGACTGGGTGTTTCTATTGCAATAGCACCTGTGATTAAAGTATCTTTTGGTTTCTTGAAAAAAATTGATGATGAAGAGCGAGAAAAAATAATGGAAGAAGTAAAAGAGAAGAGAATTATTAGAATTCTTCTTGCCTGCCTTTTCAAAGCAAGCGATTTTGTTGACGGTATAAAAGTCGGGAATTACAAACTTGGTGGTGTAGATGTTTCCTTAGGTCTTACTCCCGGTATCAGTGTAACATTTAAAAAATAAATTCAAACAATAATCGATGGACGAAAAAAAATCTTCGGGGATAAAATCCTTTCCGAGAAATTTTTGGGTCGTAATAATAATGGAATTCTTCGAAAGGGGTTCTTATTACGGAGTAATGTCTGTGCTTTCGGTTTACCTTGTATTAAACGTTGCGGAGGGAGGTCTTGGATTTTCTAAAGAATCGGTTGGAGTGATAAACAGCGTAACAAGACCTTTGCTTTATTTACTGCCGATTTTATCGGGTGCGATTGCAGATAGGTTTGGTTATAAAAGAACTTTAATGTTTGCATTCGTAGTAATGAGTATTGGTTATTTTCTGACGAGTATGGCAACAGCTTACGCACTTGTGTTTTTGAGTTTAATATTTATGACACTTGGAGCGGGATTTTTTAAACCAATAATTTCCGGAACAATTGCTCGTAGCACGGATGAAAACAATTCAACTTTGGGATTTGGAATTTTTTACTGGACGATAAATCTGGGTGCTTTCATATTCCCGCTGATACTTGTGCCAATGCTGAAAAGCATTTCGTGGTCATTGATATTCGTGATGGCGGCGGTTGGAACGGGATGGCTGATATTTTTAAATTTATTTGCATACAGAGAGCCGAAAAAACCTGAATCGACAAAATCCGTTTTGGAAGCGTTAAAGGGAATAATACTTGTATTAAAAGATTTCAGATTTATTTTGATGATTGTGATTTATTCGGGATTCTGGATTTTGTATTTCCAGATGTTCGATACTGTGCTATGGTATTTAAAAGATTATATGGATATGACACCCGTTAATAATTTTGTAAATTCATTCCTTGGACTTTTCATAAATAATCCTAACTGGAAATTCGATGCCGAGCATGTAACAGTAATTAATGCATTTACTATTATAGCTCTTCAGCTTATAGTTTCCAACATAGTAAAACATACAAAAGCATTGCCGACTATGATAGCGGGAATTTCAATGGGAACAATAGGTATGGCAATTCTCGCATTCTCAACTTATGCGTGGGTTTTTATGGCAGGGATAATAATTTTTTCGATTGGAGAGATGACGGCACATCCGAAATTTATTTCTTATGTTGGATTGATTGCACCCGAAGATAAAAAAGCTTTATATCTGGGGTATTCATTTTTATATGGAGTAATAGGAAGCGGAATAGGCGGGATACTTGGAGCGAATTTATATGTTCATTTCGTGGATAAACTGAAAGCACCATCGACGCTATGGCTGATATTCAGCGGAATAGGTGTGGCTACTATAATAGGTTTGCTATTATATAATAGATATTTGGCGCCGAAGAAGGTGTAAATAATGAGTAATGAATAATTAGTAATGAGTAATAAAAGCAGGTTAAACTATTTTTAATTGTTGGTAAAATCGGTAACATAGTTTCAGAGTGGGCAACCCCGCTGGGGTTGGAAATTCAGACATTAAAATTATTATTAACAGGTAACCCTTACGAAATTAATAATATTTTATACATAAATTTTTAAACTCATATGAGGTTTCCTGTTAATAGAAAAAAATTCACAAAAATTTAAACCCCATTGGGGTTTCTTTTTAAATATTATTTATTTCCTTGTACCGAGTAGTCTCTTCAATATCCTATATCCAAGAACTCCCGACAAGTTAAGCAAAAATTAATAGTGTCATATTCTATACCCCTTTTCTATTGAAAAAAAGAGGATATTTGCCTATTTTTATTATTCCCAACAGAGGGCGGTTAGCTCAGCTGGTTAGAGCGCCACGTTGACATCGTGGAGGCCATTGGTTCGAGTCCATTACCGCCCACTTTTTTTATGATTTGCGATTCTTTTGCCTTAAAATTTAAACGCAAAGGATGTTAAGTTTTTCGCAAAGGACGTAAAGGAAAGCTTAAAAAACTCGGTGAACCTCTGTGTCCGCCGTGGCAGATTCTGTGTCACTCTGTGATAAAAAAGTATTATTTCACAGAGAAACACAAAGATATCTCAGAGAAACACTAAGAAAAAATTGTTTTAAAAAAAGACTAAAATGGCTGAAAAAATTAAAATAACTTTTCCTGACGGAAGCGAGAAGGAATACGATAAAGGCACGACTGCAATAGACATTGCTAAATCAATTAGCAATAAATTTGCAGAAAGTGTATTAGTATGTAAAATAAATGGAAAAGCAATTGACCTTTCCGCTCCAGTTAATGAAGACGGAAAGATTATGTTTTTCAAATTCGATTCACCCGAAGGGAAGGAATGCTATTGGCATACATCATCTCATATGATGGCACAGGCAATCGAGGAGCTATATCCCGGAGCAAAATTCGGAGTGGGTCCGGCAATAGAAAGCGGATTTTATTATGATGTGGATTCAAGCACAAAATTTACCGAAGAAGATTTAAAAAAGATTGAAGAAAGAATTCTCGAAATTGCAAAGCGAGATTTAAAACCTGTGAGAGAAGAAATGCCGAGACTCGAAGCAATCGAATATTTTAAAACAAAAAGAATTGACCCATATAAAGTAGAGATTCTAGAAACAATAGCCGGTGAAGAAGAGGTTGTATCGCTTTATCATCAGGGAAATTTCACGGATTTATGTAGAGGTCCGCATCTACCAACTACTGCAAAAGTAAAAGCAGTAAAACTGATGTCGGTATCGGGTTCGTACTGGCGAGGCGATGAAAAACGACAGATGCTTCAGAGGATATATGGAATTACCTTTCCGACACAGAAAGAGCTCGACCAGTATTTAAAGGATTTGGAAGAAGCGAAGAAACGTGACCACAGAAAATTGGGCAGAGAACTGGATTTATTCTTTTTCCACGAAGTTAGTCCGGGTGCACCTTTTTGGTTACCGAATGGAATGATTATTTATAGAGAGATTGAATCTTTTTCGCGAAAGTTACACGATAAATATAAGTATGATGAAATCAGTACACCAATAATAGTTCGAGAACCTCTTTTTAAAACTTCTGGACATACTACTCACTATGCAGAAAATATGTTTAAGATTATTAGTGATGATGAAACTATGTATATTAAACCAATGAATTGTCCGGAAGCGACAATTGTTTATTCTTCCAAATTAAGAAGTTATAAAGATTTGCCAATAAGATTAAGCGAGCTCGGAAGAATGCATAGAAATGAGGTTCGCGGTGCACTTGGTGGAATGTTTAGGGTAAGACAATTTACAATGGACGATGCACATATATTTTGCAGACCAGACCAGATACTTGAAGAAGTTACAGGGGTTTTACAACTGATGACCGAAACCTATTCAGCATTTGGTTTTACACCGAATTATTATTTTTCCACAAGACCTGATGAATTTATGGGAAAAATAGAGGATTGGGATGAAGCAGAAAAATCTTTAGTAAAAGCACTTGAAGCCAACAAACTTGAATACGTAGTTAACGAAAAAGACGGTGCATTTTACGGACCGAAAATTGATGTTCATATAAAAGATGCTCTAAACAGGACATGGCAACTTGCAACCGTTCAGCTCGATTATCAGTTACCTGAAAAATTCGATTTAACTTATGAAGGAAGCGATGGAAATAAGCATCGACCGGTGATGATTCACAGGGCAATTTACGGAAGTTTCGAGAGATTCGTTGGAATCCTGACCGAGCACTATGCGGGGAGATTTCCACTTTGGATTGCACCTATTCAGGTAGCAATTTTAACAATAACCGAAGCTCAGAAAGAATATGCAGAATCTATTCAGAAAACTCTTTTTAATGAAGGAATTAGAGTATTTTTAGATATTAGAAACGAAAAAATAGGATATAAAATAAGGGAAGCTGAGAATAAAAAGATTCCTTATATGATAGTATTAGGTGATAAAGAGAAAGAAAACAATAACATATCTGTAAGGCAGCAGAAAATTGGAGATATAGGAAAATTTGAATTGAAAGATTTTATTGAAAAGCTTAAATTAGAGGTTTTACAGAAATCTATTAAATAATTTTTTTTATAATTAAAGAAAGGGATATTTAATTAAAGACAAAAAATACAGAGAACGGGTAAACCAAGATATAACGGCTTACCAAATCAGGGTTATAGATGAAAACGGCGGTTCACTTGGAATAATGACACCGGCAGAAGCACTCCGACTTGCTTCCTCAAGAGGTTATGACCTTGTAGAAATTTCTCCAAACGCAAAACCTCCAGTCTGCAAAATAATCGATTACGGAAAATTCAACTATGAGCGACAAAAGAAAGAAAAACTGCAGAAAAAAAATCAGTCGGTTATGACAGTAAAGGAAATTAGATTTAACGCTAATACCGATACACACGATATAGAGTTTAAGACAAGACATTTAAAACAATTTTTAATGGAAGGACACAAAGTAAAAGCTACAGTAATTTATAAGGGAAGGATGATAACGCATCCGGAATTTGGTAAAAAATTAATGGATGAGATTTTAGAGAAATTACTTGAAGTTGGAAAGATTGAATCGCCACCAAAACTTGAAGGAAAGATGTTAACATCATATTTAATACCAGACAAAAATAAAATACAAATTTATAAAGCAAAATTAGAGAAAGAGAATAAAATAAAAACCGCAGAAGAGAAAGAAGCGGTTGAAAATAAAACAGAACAAAAATAAATTAGAAAGGATATAATTTCTAAATGCCAAAGATGAAATCGAACCGTGCAGCGAAAAAGAGATTTAAAGTAACTGCTACGGGTAAAATCAAAAGAGAAAAAGCGTACAAAAGTCACATTCTGACGAAAAAGACGCCCAAGCGTAAAAGAAATTTAAGAACTGCAACGACCGTATCGGACGGTGATTCCAAGAGAGTAAAAAGAATGCTTCTTGCGGAATAAATGTTCCCGCAGTGAGAGGAACACTTTTAATAAGAAGAGGTAATAAAATGGATTTATCCATACCTTAATTTTAAAAATTTATTTAAGGAGTAATAAATGCCAAGAGCTAAAAACAAAGTCGCTTCGCACAGAAGAAGAAAACGAGTACTTGCACAAGCAAAAGGATACTATGGTGCAAGGAGTAAAGTTTACACAATTGCAAAAAACGCTGTCGAGAAAGCATTAGTTCATTCTTATCGTGACAGGAAACTGAAAAAACGTGTTTATAGAAGCCTGTGGATTGCGCGTATAAATGCAGCCGCAAGATTAAATAACACAACCTATTCGAAACTGATGGGTAAACTGCACGAAAAGAATATTAACATTAACAGAAAAGTCTTAGCTGAATTAGCATACAACGATATCAATGCATTTAACGAAATCGTTAAAGCCGCTATGAGCTAAAATAAATCAAATATTTTATCAAAAAGCGGATTAAAAAGTCCGCTTTTTTTTTGCGTTTTAATATTTAATTGTCTTTACTATAATTAAGTTTTTACTAAATAACACATAGATAGTTTAACAGTGAAAAAACGAGACAATTTATGCTTGAAAATATAGAAAAATTTAAGAAAGAAATCGAAGAAAAAGCTTCGCAAATTACAAGTCCGGAAGCGCTTGAAGAATTTCGCCTTTATTACTTAAGCCGAAAAGGATTATTGAATGACTTATTCGAAAATCTTAAGACAGTAGATAAGACAATAAAAGGAAGCTACGGTAAAGCGTTAAACGAATTGAAAAATTTTGCACTCGAAATATTTGAAGTAAAAAGCAAATCGGTTGCAGGCAGCTCGACTAATGCGAGTAAAGTAGATGATTCCACACTACCGGGAAAAACATATAATATCGGCTCAAAGCATTTATTAACACAGGCATTGGAAGATATAACAAGAATTTTCGAAAGAATAGGATTTAAGGTTTATGAAGGTCCAGAAATCGAAGATGAATATCACAACTTCGATGCATTGAATACACCAGACTATCATCCATCACGTGATATGCAGGATACTTTTTATTTACCGAGTGAAAATAAGGAGAACAGGTATTTATTAAGGACACACACTTCCCCCGGGCAAATACGAATTATGGAAAATCAAAAACCTCCCATACGAGTAATTGTACCGGGAAAAAGTTACAGGAATGAAGCAATTAGTTCACGCTCGCTTTCAATGTTTCACCAAGTAGAAGGATTATACGTGGATAAAAATGTTACGTTTGCAGAATTAAAAGGAACGCTGGATTACTTTGCAAAAGAATTTTTCGGTAAAGATATAAAAATAAGATTAAGACCGAGTTTCTTTCCGTTCACCGAGCCATCTGCGGAAATGGACGTGGAATGTTTTTTATGCAAAAGCAAGGGATGCAGGATTTGCAAATATACAGGTTGGCTTGAGATTCTCGGATGCGGAATGGTTGACCCGAACGTTTTTAAATTCGTAAACTATGACCCGGAAATATATTCGGGATATGCATTCGGAATGGGAATGGAAAGAACACTAATGATAAGACACGGAATACCTGACATCAGAATGTTTTATGAAAATGATGTGAGATTTTTAAAACAATTTTAAAAAATAAATGAAAATTATAAAATTCCTGTTTATTATCATAATTGCTACAACATTTTTAAATTGCAGTTCTTCCAAAAACAATAAAACAAACAAAAACATTATGAAGATTGAAACCAATCATGGAACGTTTAAAATTAAGTTATATCCGGAAGAAGCTCCAAAAACGGTTGCACACATTAAAGAGCTTGTCGGGAAAGGATTTTATGACGGTATAATATTTCACAGAATTATAAAAGATTTTGTAATACAGGGAGGAGACCCGACAGGTACTGGAACAGGTGGTTCGGGAAAAAGTATACCCGATGAATTCAACAATAACCTGAAGCACAGTAAAAAAGGTATGGTTGCTATGGCAAATTCAGGAAGACCGAATTCACAGGATTCGCAGTTTTATATTACACTGGCTCCGCTGGATTTTCTCGATGGTAAATATACAGTATTTGGAGAAGTTATAGAAGGTTTAGATGTAATTACAAAAATGGGAAATGTGCAAACAGACAGGAACGACAGGCCTATAGAAGAAGTGAAGATGCTGAAAGTAACATTGGAAGAATGATTATTGAATACTATGATTTTATTATCACATTTGATTAATAAAACTAAATTTTTCAATATATATAATTAAAACTAATAAGGAGAAAAAAAATGTTGAAACTATTTAAACTTTTTTTAATTACATTTTTTGCTTTTGCAATTTTAATTTCCGGATGTGGAAAAGATGAAGAGAAACCAAAGACGGAAGATAAGAAAGTGGATACAGTAAAGCAGCAAACACCACCACAAACCGAGCAGAAAAAAGACACAACACAAAAAATCAAAGAAGACGGGACAGATGCAACAGAAACAAAAACAGACGAAAAGAAAGATGAGAAAGCAAACTTAAATATTGTCAAGTTTGAAACGACTATGGGAACATTCAAAGCAAAGTTATATACGGATAAAGCACCTATTACAACGAAGAATTTTATTGACCTCGTGAACAAAGGATTTTATAACGGAATAATTTTTCATAGAGTAATAGACGGATTTATGATACAAGGTGGAGACCCGACGGGAACAGGTAGAGGTGGTTCAGGAGTTACAATAAAAGACGAATTTGGACCGGGATTAAAGCATGATAAGAAAGGTATACTTTCTATGGCAAACGCGGGTCCAAACACAGGAACGTCGCAGTTTTTTATCACACTTGCACCACAACCTCATTTAGACGGTAAGCACGCTGTGTTTGGAGAAATAATTTCGGGAATGGATATTGTTGAAAAAATCGGAAAAGTAAAAACCGGAGCAGGAGACAGACCTGTTACCGAAGTTAAGATGACAAAAGTAACAATGGTGGAAAAGTAAGAAATTTGGTTTTTAATTTCTCTTTCCCAATCTTTTGATTAGGAACGATAATTATATTGTATAATTATATAAAAATCCCGTTCCGATGTTTCCCGATAAATTGGGATGCTGTAAAAATGCAAATCGGAGCGGGATAATTTTTTGTACCAATCAATAATTATATTATCATAGAATTACTATTTCCGAAGTGTTAGCAGGATTGTATTTTATATTCAGTTTATCCCCTACTCTTGGTACTGCGATTTTTGAAACTGCCGTCTGAATTTCGGTTTCAAATTCAGGCTCATATTGAAGCTGAACTTTAAGTTTCATTTGCACAACGGGATTGTAATTTACTATAGCACCTTTATCTGCATCATTTATGGCATCCTTGGGGTCATCGTTTTTTTCTTTCTAAAACCAGACATAGTTAGCTCCTTTTTGTTTGTTTCATTGTTATTTTTTATTGTTAAAACTGAATAAATGTAATTACTATAATTCGAAAACCAAATATGGAATATTTTCCAAATCGAAGTGAGTTTGAAATGAATGATTGAGAATTTTATCAAACAATAGAGCCGCTTTGCATTAGTAAATTTATAACTTTTCCGCAAATGAAATCCGCAAGGTCGTTGAAATCTTTGGGATTATATTCAAAGCTCGGCATAGCAGGGACAACTTTACCACCTGCTTCAATAATTTTATCCATATTTTTTAAATGAATTCTATTAATTGGTGTTTCTCGAGGAACTACAATAATAGGCTTCGAATATGAAAATGACCAATCAGCCGATTTTTCAATTAAATTTTTTGCTTCTCCATTTGCAATACCTGCAACATAATCCATAGAGCAGGGACACACTATCATTCCGAAAGCATTATACCAATTCATAAAAATTTCAGATTTCAAATCGAGATTATTATGAAATGAAACGATAGATTTTCTCATCATAATTTCAGGAAAAATGTTTTGAACATTTCCGGGTTTAAGTTCCACACCACATTCCTTGAATAATGTATAATGAGCAAATTCTGTAAGAATTAAATCTACGTTAAAATCACTCATAATCAGAGCTCTTAGCATTCTTAGTCCATAAATTGCCCCACTTGTTCCTGTAATGCCAAGAATTACATTTTTCCCTTCACCATTAAAGGATTTTATAAGCGGTTTTGTTTCTGTTTGTGGAATTGTTAAATCAGGTTTATCCTGTGTTTCCATAATTTTTAATTAATACTTTTTAATGCAAAACATTTTTGTTTTATAAAATAAGAAAAAGCAATAAATAAAAAAATTGAGATAATAATAAATAAAACGCTTTGAAATATAAAAATCTGAGCAATAAATATTACGAAACCGATAAATAATAAAAAAAGTATTTCGCCAAGTTTTGTGATTGAATTGTATTTTGAATTTTCAAGACTATAAGGAAAGACTCTGTCAAAATTTAGGAAAATCGAATTTACAAAAAATATTACTGATAATAAAAATAACAAATTAAGTAATAGTGAAATAATTTGTATTTTAAAGCTTAACAATAAGAATAAAAAAACAATAACAGGAAGAATGAAATTTAAATAGACAAATATTAAATTTGCATTTTGTAATCTTTTGGCCCTTAATATGGGTAATGTGTAATAAATCCAATTAACATCAACAGAAATATCTTCTTGAATTTTTGTTGAAGATATAATTAAACGAATACACATCAAAAAAGTAAAAGATATTGAAGGTGAAATAATGATAACATTATTCTTAAGAGCTATACCGTTTTGAAATGCATAGGTATCTGTAAAAAAAGTGATTAAAGATACAATAATTGGCAAAAAAGCGAAGGGAATAAATTTTAATTTTAAATTTTTCGAATTTAAAAACTGGTTTAACGTTAAATAGTACGATGCTTTTTCTTCATTATCTTTAATAAATTTATCGGAGATTAATTCATTATATTTTACAAAAACATTTTTTCTTTTCGAGCGTTTCGGAATATTAGACATCACCTTAATTAGCTTACTATAATTTCTTTTTAAATAATTGAAAAATATAAAATTGATTAATATTGTAATTAATATTAATATAGACAAAATAAATGGATTGCTAATCGATAATGCAAAATAAAATTGTGGAAAGAATTTGATAAAACCAAGTGAGGTAATATTGATTTTTTCGATTGCAAATTTCGAAGCAATGCTCGATACAGCAATAACATAAAAGAAAAAAAGAAATTGTAAAAAATATAATATTAAATTAGATTTTTTGCTAAACGATTTATAGCTAAAAATATAAATAACCATAATAATCCCTGAAATAAAGAATAACGAGAAAATGTTAGCAATGAAGAAAAAAACTAATTCCGAAAAGTTTAAATCATATATACTAAAAAAAATAGTTTGTGGTATTGCAATAATAAAAGCATATATAATTAAAAATAAATAGGCAGCTAAAAATTTCGCCGATATAATTTCAGAATCTTTTAGAGGGAGATTATTTAAAATTTCATTATAATTTTTTGCAAAAAATAAATCAGGAAAATCATTAAGGACGATAAAGATTAATAAAAAAACACCTGAAGAAAAAGAAAGTATTATAAAACTTTCTTTATCGAAAGAAATATAATTATTTAATGAAAGTATTGAGTTTGCGAATAAATACGAAAATACAATTCCAATGAATTTCTTTTTACTGGAATTTTCCTTATCCCTGAAATCAAGTTTGAAAAAAGTAGCAATTAATATTTTTATTTTACCTTCCATTTTTAGTTTCAATATTTTTTTTATATTCTTCAACTGCTTTCAGGTGTTCGACATATGTTTCAGAAAATTTATGTCCACCATTACCTGTAGCAACAAAAAACAAAAAATTATTTTTTTCGGGGTTAATTGCAGCTTTTATAGCAAATAAACCCGGATTATTTATAGGACCGGGAGGCAGCCCAAAGTATTTATAAGTATTATAAGGAGAATCAATTTTTAAATCACTATATTTTAATTTCTGTTTAGGACCGTCAGGCAATACATATTGAATGGTAGGATCTGCTTCCAGTTTCATTTTTTTATTTAATCTATTGTGATATACAGCGGATATCGTTCCCATCTCCTCAACAAGGTTCGTTTCACCCTGAATTATTGAAGCAAGTGTAATTACTTCTAACAAATTTTTTTTGCTTTTTTTTAATTCATTAATAATAACTTCATTATTCAAGACTTTTTTCCTGAATTCATTAAATAAAATATTTACAAGTTCTTTTTCGTCAACATTAAGTGGTAAATAATAAGTATCTGGGAATAAAAATCCCTCAAGATTTTTAATCTTCCCTTTCAGACCCAAAATGTTGATTAAAGAGTCGTTTTCTGTTTCTTGAATAAATTTTTCCTGCGAAAGCTGCAAACGGTTTTCAACTATTTTTGCAATTTGTTTTATTCTTAAACCTTCTATAATAGTGAATTTTTCCGTTTGAATCATATTTTTATCAGTCAATAAATTCAAAAGTTCACTATTACAAATTCCGTTTTTAAAGATATATCTTCTTGAAATAATTTGATATTCTTTACCTGAGAGCTTTGTGAAGATTTTGAAAATTAATTTGTTTTTTAATATATCGTTTTCTTTTAAATCATCTATTATATCATCAAGATTTTTTCCGGGACGTATAAAAAATTTTTTATCCTGTGGACCTTCCCAATAATGTTTTGCATATAATATTCTGTAAGTGCTAAACCAAATTAAAAAAATATCAAAGGTTACAAAGACAAGCAGATATAGGATTAATCTTTTATAAGATAAATACTTTATATAATTTATTAAATCTTTCTTACGTGTATATAATATTTTTATTTTTGTAATAGCTTTATTTGCAAAAAAAACTAATCCAGAAAGCGATACAATTAATTTTTTAATTAATTCTTTATTATCGGATTTAACATCTAAAGTAATTAAACTTAAATACTCTTTTGAAAGATAGATTATTTTTTTTGAAAGAGGTAAAAATATATTTTTATAGAAATTAATAATAAGGGTAAGAATTTTCTTAAAAAGAATTTCAGTATTTTTTTTAAAAAAACTATAAACTTTATTTAATAAAGGCGAGAGTTTATTCGAATAAAAATTTTTGAGTAGAAAAAATAACTTTTTAGATGCTGTAACTGAATTTATTTTGACAATTGCAAAATATTTTTTAGAGAAAGGAAAAAATTTATTTTTAAAAAAATCTAATATCCGGATAAAAAAATAAATGAAAAAATTTTTTATATTCGATAATAACTTATACCAAAAATTTTTATTCATCAAAAATATTTATTTTACATTAACGGTATCTATAGACTTATAAATATCCAATACTTTTTTGTCTTCAGGAGCAACTTTTAGATATCTTTCCAAATAATTTTTTGCTTCAGAAATTTTATTTGCCTGCTTATAGTAATTTCCTAATTGTAAAAGAGCTTCTTTATACTCCGGAAAAATATCAAGTGCTTTCATCATATACTTTTCAAAGTTATTTTTATCATTAAGCATAAGGTAAGCATTTGCCATCAAATAGTAAGTAAAAGAAGACTGAGGATCGACATTAATACTTCCCTGTAAAACCTGTAATGCCTGTTGAACAGCTTGCGAGTTTCTCCTACCCATCATTTCCATAGCAAACATATTTCTATCTTTTGCTTCAGCTGACAATATATGTGTTTTATCGGGAATAAACCTAAAGACTTCCATCGTTTCATAATTAGAAATGTCAATTGTACTGAAAAGAGGGTTTTGATTTACAATACGATACCATTCCCTTAAAAATGCGATGTAAGTAACACCAGATTTTTTTAAATATTCGGTAAGATAAACATTATAATTTTTATCGTTAATTTTCGAGATTAATTCAGGCGTAACAAGACCAGCTACATCAACAATTTTTCTGCCACAATAAAATCCAATAGCTCCTACATCGTGAGTGGCAACAATATCATTTTCATTTGTATTATTTTTAATCCACATTGCCGCTGCGACTTGTCTATCGTTGATATATTTGCAGTTTTCGGCATATTCGTTTTTGTTGTCATAATATCCTTTTAAGGAATATAAAAATATTATAACCGATACAATTAAATATAAACCAACAGCTAAATTTCGATTAGAAAAATAACTTCCAATTAATTTGAAGATATCTCGAAATCCAATTCCCGATACTAAAATGAAAAAGGGGATAATAGGCATCATATATCTTCCGAATCTATGAGCATAAGGCATTTTATACCAATATACGAATACCAGAGCGAGAGAAAAAACGATATAAATAATATTTTGATTATATTTTTTCTTAAACAAATCATAAAACATTTTCAAAACAGAAAAGATAAAACCAATCATAATAATTCCATAAGCGCCAGAAGTAAAATATTGCCACACTTCAACCTTAATAAAAAATTCTTTGCTTTTAGCCGAGTAATAGACAATTTTTGCGGTATAAGTGTTTGGCATAATTGAACCAGAAAGGATAAAATTCATTGTGAAATATAACAATACAATTATTCCCGAAATAACACCTATCATTACCAGTTCTTTTTTAGAAAAAAGAATAATATTTTTATCTGTTTTCGAGAAAAATTTAGCAAGTAAATAATCTATCACTAAAGCAAAGATAAAAAGCAAACCATCTGGTCTCCCCCACATAATAAGTCCAAGAAAAATCGCAAAAGGTATAGCTTGCCTTTTTTTATAAAAATACGCGGAAGCGATAAGAATAAAAATAAACATAGTGGTTTCCATTCCCGAAAGCGAAATGAAATTGAGCCATTTATCAACCAAAAATATTCCCGTGAAAATCAAAGCGTAATAATTTTCTTTAGCAAATTCAAGACTACTCAACTTATAAAAAACTAATGCAGAAAAAATAAGAAACATAATTCCGAGAATATAGCTTAATATCATTTCATTTTTAAAAAACAAGAAACCTATTGCGAGCAAAAGTGTATAAATCGGTGAAGTTGAGCCAGCCGTAGCCATTTCGTTTTTAAAATACGAAAAGCTGTGATATTCCACAAGATTTTTTGCAAATGTAAGATGAATCCACGGGTCATCGAGAGGAAAGCCGAAACCAAGATTCTGGTTCATAGCAAAATTCAGGTAATAAAAGGATAACCCGAATGATAATATTGCAATTACAATAAAAATTAATAGCTTAATGTTTTTTGACGGTTCAAAAGGAAGCTCGAGATTTATTACTTCTTTTTGAGTCTGTTTTTTTTTGTCTTTTTTCTGTGCCATTGGCAAAAATACTTATTTATCTTTGTTTTATCAATTTTCTTATTTTTTCTTCTTTTCCCTAACTTTTTCCTTGCATTTAAAAATTATATTATGGACATTTTGTAAAATACTTGAGTTAAAACATTATTGTTCTAAGGAAAAGTTGAAAAATAGTAAAAATTTGTATTTTTGTATTTTTCACTTGAAACTTTTCATAAATTATCATAGTTTA
This sequence comes from uncultured Ignavibacteriaceae bacterium, assembly GCA_964400285.1. Taxonomy (GTDB): domain Bacteria; phylum Bacteroidota; class Ignavibacteria; order Tepidaquicellales; family Tepidaquicellaceae; genus FEN-1279. The sequence goes on along the minus strand of CAYNTK010000004.1, from coordinate 150,126 downwards.
TATAAACATCAATAGACAAAAATATATATCACATCACGGTATACTTCTATAGATTAATAAAAATGTAAAATTGATTTATATATAATATTTATTTAAGTAAATACCAAAAACAAATACCATATAATAATTCTAACGAAAGGTAAAGAAAAATGGCAGAAAAAAATGGTAAAAAAGACCATATAATAAAAGAAACCGCAGATAAGGACAAAAATTTTGAGTTATTAAAGACAAAAAAAGTTGCTGAGCTTATTCAAATCGCTAAAGAGCTCAAATTAACTGGCTATAGTGATTTGAAGAAGCAGGAACTGATTTTTAAGATAATCGAAGCAACAACTCAAAAGGACGGATATGCTTATGCAGCAGGTGTTCTTGAGGTATTACCTGACGGATATGGTTTTTTAAGGTCAACGGATTATAACTATCTACCCTCCCCGGATGATATTTATGTCTCACCTTCTCAAATTAAAAAGTTTTCACTCAAAACCGGTGATACAGTAAGTGGACAGGTTAGGCCACCAAAGGAAGGAGAACGATTCTTTGCACTTCTTAAAGTAGAAGAAGTTAATTTTGGCGACCCTGAACGAATAAGGGAAAGAATCCTCTTCGATAACCTAACACCTACGTATCCAAATAGCCGTTTTGTATTGGAAACCGTCCCACACGAATACTCAATGCGAATAATGGATTTGTTTACCCCGATTGGCAAAGGTCAAAGGGGTATTATTGTTTCCCCACCGAAAAGCGGTAAGACTATTTTATTACAGACGATAGCAAATAGTATTACCCGAAATCATCCGGAAGTACATTTGATAGTTCTTCTGATAGACGAAAGACCTGAAGAAGTAACAGATATGCAGAGAAATGTAAAAGCCGAAGTAATTAGTTCGACATTCGATGAACCACCTGACCGCCACGTTCAGGTTTCGGAAGTAGTTTTGCAAAAAGCAAAAAGACTGACCGAAGCAAAAAAAGATGTGGTAATTTTATTGGATAGTATTACACGTCTGGCACGTGCACATAATACTGTAATACCGCACAGCGGTAAAATATTATCGGGCGGTGTAGATGCAAATGCACTGCATAAACCAAAAAGATTCTTTGGAGCGGCAAGAAATATCGATGAAGGCGGAAGTTTAACCATAATTGCAACCGCATTAATCGAAACCGGTAGCAGAATGGACGAGGTAATATTCGAAGAATTCAAAGGTACAGGTAATATGGAAATCGTTTTGGATAGAAGGCTTTCCGACAGGAGAATTTTCCCGGCAGTCGACCTTAACCGTTCCGGGACAAGAAAAGAAGAGTTACTTCTCGATAGCGAGATGCTTAATCGAATGTATCTATTAAGAAAAATCACAGCGGATTTAAATCCCGTAGAAGCGATGGAGTTTCTCCTCGAAAAGATGCGCGGGACAAAATCCAATAAAGAGTTCCTTGCTTCTATGAATTCATAAATAGAAAAACAAAGAACTTAAATCGATTCAATGAAAAAAGAAATTCTGATTAACTCAACTTCGGAAGAGGTAAGGATTGCTATTACAGAAGATGGGAAACTCACAGAGCTATTTTATGAAAGCCCTGATCTCGGAAGAAATGTAGGTGATTTATATCTCGGTAAAGTAGCAAAGGTAATGCCCGGAATAAGAGCGGCATTTATTAATATTGGCTTTCCACAAGATGCTTTTCTTCACTTTTCCGATATGGACACAAATACATACGATTATAAATCTATACTCGGCGATGAAGATGATATAGATGATGATGATGAAGATGAAACAACGCAACAAAGCGGGAACAGAACTTACAGCAAGGAAAAGCCCCTCCCATCTAACATTCAAAGAGGACAAGATATAATCGTTCAAATCACAAAAGAGCCGGTAGGCAATAAAGGTGTGAGAGTAACCACAAAATACTCCTTACCCGGCAGATACCTTGTACTTATACCTTATAATAGAAGAATTGGTGTATCAAAAAAAATATATAATTACAGAGAAAAAAGAAGATTAAGAAGCATTATCAGACCAGTACTTCCCGAAGGATTCGGAGCAATAATAAGAACAGTAGCTGCAGGGCAGGATGAAAATCTTATTTTAGATGATTTGAATAAGCTAATCAGTACATGGAATGATATCGAGGAAAAAATGAAAACATCCAAAGCACCTGCAATGCTATATAAAGATGCATCAACAACATCTTCGGTAATGAGAGATTTATTTAGAGATGATGTAAGTAAAATTATAGTGGATTCAAGAAAACTATATAAGCAAATTAAAAACTATGTAGATGATACATCACCAGAATTTTCAGATAAAGTAGAATTATATACCGATAAAATACCTTTATTCGATGTAAGAAATATAGAAAAGCAGATTGAAGAATCACTTAGTAAAAAAGTATGGCTTAAAAATTCAGGTTACCTTGTAATAGAGACTACCGAAGCAATGACAGTAATAGACGTGAATAGCGGTAAGTATGCAAAATCAAAAGAGCAGGAGATTAATTCTTTAAAAATAAACTTCGATGCATCAAAAGAAATAGTAAGGCAATTAAGGTTAAGAGATATAGGGGGAATAGTTGTAGTTGATTTTATCGATTTATATGAAGACGAAAATAAGAAGAAATTATATGATGAATTAAGAAAAGAGTTTAGAAAGGATAGAGCAAAAGTAACAGTATTACCAATGAGTGATTTTGGGCTTGTTCAGATTACAAGGCAGAGAATAAGACAGAATATATTGCACAGAATGTCGAATCAGTGTCCAATGTGTAGCGGAACGGGAAGAGTACAAAGCGAGATGAGTTATATAACCGAAATCGAAAGATGGCTGCAGAGGTATAAAGGAGGAAGCAACTCGAAATTTATACGGTTGCGAGTAAATCCATTGATATTCAATTATCTTACGAGTGGAATTATCAATAAGATTTTAAGGTTATGTTTAAAATATTGGGTATTTATAAAACTTGAAGTTGACGAGAAATTACCGTTAAGTGATTTTAAATTTTTTACATTTAGGGGTAATACAGAAATAACGGAAGAGTATTCGATGTAAGAACAATTTTAAAAATGATATAATTTATTAATAGAAAAATTGTTTAAAAGCGGTAATTCTAAATTTAGATGATTACGTTAGGTAGATTTAAAATTGAGTGAAAACCGAACAAATTTTTATTATATTTTAATTTAATATTAAAAAGCTTTGGCTAAAATAACAATAGATAATAAAGAGTTAGAATTTAAACCGAGTCAGACGATATTACAAGTGGCAATTGAAAACGGAATTGATATACCGCATTTCTGTTGGCATCCAGGTTTAAGTGTATCGGGAAATTGCAGAATTTGTCTTGTAGAAATAGAGAAATTTCCTAAGCTTGCAATAGCATGCTCTACTCAAGCAATGGATGGAATGATTGTGTATACTAAATCCGAAAAAGTGATAAAAGCACAAAATGCCGTGATGGAGTTTTTGCTTATAAATCACCCGCTCGACTGCCCTATTTGCGATGAAGCAGGCGAATGCAAGCTTCAGGATTATGCATATAAATACAGCACGGGACAATCCAGATTCGATGAAGAAAAAAATCAAAAGGATAAAAGAATTCCGCTTGGACCAAATGTAATGTTCGACCAAGAGAGATGTATAAGCTGTTCGAGATGTATTAGGTTTTGCGAAGAGATAGCAAAAGACCCGCAACTTACTTTTATAAACAGAGGCGAAAAGGTAACAATTACAACTTTTCCGGGAAAGGAATTAGATAATCCATATTCGATGAATGTAATCGAAATCTGCCCTGTCGGCGCATTGACATCGAGACATTTCAGATTCAGGGCAAGAGTATGGGATATGTCTTTTACAGATAGTATCTGTCCTGGATGTTCAAGAGGATGTAATACTATAATTGGAGTAAGAAATAATGAAATATTAAGAATAGAGCCAAGAGAAAATCTCGATGTAAATGAATACTGGCTTTGTGACTGGGGAAGATTGAATACCTATAAACACATTAATGATAGTAACTTAAGAGTAAAATCCCCAATAGTCCTTTCCGAAGAGACGGATAAACAGGTCGAGGTTGGATGGGATGAAGCTATATCAAGAGCATCATCTGAATTAAACAATTTAAGAGGAGAAATTCTTTTTATAGCATCAGCATATTCGACTTTAGAAGATAATTATACATTGAAAAAATTTGCGAATGAAATTTTCAAAACAGAAAATATAGTTTACATACCGAATATTGATGAATCTTTTGAGGATGAATTACTTAAAAAAGCGGACAAGACACCTAATTCAAACGGATTAAAATTGCTTGGAATAAACCCAATATCAGATAAACATATAGAAAGTTTGAAAGAAGGAAAATTTAAGATTATATATTTAATAAATGACGACATATCAAGGATTCCCGAAGTAAATAAAATAATGAAAAAAATTGATATCAGCATAATGCATTTAAGTATAAGAAATAGTATAATGGAAAAGGCAGCCGTGGTATTTCCCGAATCAACATATGCAGAGATAAACGGGACATTTGTTAATTTTCAAAATCGAGTTCAGAGAATAAAGCCAGCAGTTGTTACACTCGAGCAGGAGAGATTAATAGGAGAATATTCAATTTCCCGACTCGATAAATTCGGGGCTCCAAATGATAGTTGGTCACACGGGATAAGATACAATGCACGACCAAGCTGGAAGATACTAACAAAAATTGCAAAAAGTCTCGGTCACAATTTCAACTTTGAAAATTCAGAAGATGTATTTATAGAATTAAGTAATTCTATTCCCGCAATGAAGGGATGGGATTATGATATATTGGGTTCAAAAGGAAAAAAGATATTGCTATAGATTTTTTTTATTACATAATCGAATCCATAGATACGGACATTTATCTTTTCAGTAAAATAATTCAAAATTTTCAATAGCGATAATTTTTTAATTTCTTTATTAAAATAATTATTATATTTTATACCAACCTAATAAATTTAAATACTATGAAAAAGTTTTTATATATTACTATTTTTTTTCTCTTCATTTCATCATTAACATATTCTCAACCATATTATCCAAATGGAATTCCTGACGTAATGAATTATATTAATCTTTTACAACAGGATATCAATGGATTTAAGTCATTATCAATAAATTTGGATTCTTTCCCAATATATCCAAATTTTCCCAAGCATATATCTGGGAATACTTTTGAAGGGAGTATTTTTTGTAATATGGATTTAGACCCTGAAATGGAGATTGTGTTTAATGTAGGTTATACAGTACAAGCATTTAATATAGATGGTTCAAACGTTACAGGATGGCCAAAGACAGTATCATCTTACACACTGGAAGGTTCACCAGCATTCGGAGATATAGATGGTGATGGTTATGGTGAAATAGTTGTAACAAATCACGGATTGACTTCAGGGGGTTATATATACGCTTATAAAAGAGACGGAACTATATGCACAGGATTTCCAATTAACCATGGATACTCTTCACGCACACCTGTATTAGCAGATGTAAACAACGACGGAAAGATGGAAATAATTGTAAATTTAAGGTCACCTGCGAAGGTATATGTTTATAAAGGAGATGGAACGGTTTTAAATGGATGGCCACAAAATCTTAATCACGTTCCAGCTTCTAGTGCAGCTGTCGGAGATATAGACGGAGATAATATACCTGAAATTATAGCCGAATCATATTATTCTTTATATGTTTGGAAAGCGAATGGAGATAGCATTCAAGGATTTCCATTTACTATGCCAAATAACGATGTAAATTCCTATTCATCTCCGGTGCTTGCAGATTTGAATGGAGACGGCTTTAGGGAAATTATTTTCGGAACTCACGTTTTAGGAGGAGGTGGTTATGTATATGTTTTGAAAAAAGACGGGTCTATTCAAACAGGGTGGCCTAAATACGTAAGTTGGTGGATTTATGGTCCTCCCGCTGTAGGATATATTGACAATGATAATTTTCTCGATATTGCAATTGGAGACCAAGTTATGAGTGCTTCTCCAACCGACTATGTATATGCATGGGATAGAAATGGAAATGCTTTAACTGGTTTTCCAATTGGTCCGTTTAATGCAATTAATTGCCAGATAGTTCTCGCTGACATAGATGGGGATAATTCAACCGAACTTGTTTTTGATGATAATACTTATTCTTCATCAACAGGACTTGGACAATATTTAGCTTACAAAAATAACGGCACACCTGTAACAGGCTGGCCTCTAATGACAATGGGGACAACATTTTTTACAACTCCCTGCTTTATAGATATGAATAGAGATGGAATTCTCGATATGATTGGAGCGGGAATTGAAGGTTCGGGCTCAAGTGCTTATACAAATATTTATTTATGGAATACAGGCCAGGTATATAATTATCCTAAAATTTACATTCCGATGTGGCAATATAATCCAAGACATAATGGAGTATATGGAGATATTCCGCCATTAGTAGGAATTCCGGAAGTCAAAAATAATATTCCCGATAAATTTGGATTGATGCAAAACTATCCGAATCCGTTTAATCCAGTTACAAAAATCAGATATCAAATCACAAATAACAACTATGTTTCTCTTAAGGTATATAATGCACTTGGAAAAGAGATTGTCACACTTGTAGATGAATATAAAAATGCAGGTAAATATGAGGTCATATTTGATGGTTCGAAACTATCATCTGGAACATACTTTTATAGAATCAAAGCAGGAGATTATTCTGAAACAAAAAAAATGACATTGATAAAGTAAAAGTTTAAGTTAAAAGTAGAATATTAGGTTTTTAAAAAAATATTTTTATATCATTCTTAAATTTGTTTTGATTAATTCTTTTACGGAAACTATTTGCTATGAAAGTTTGTGATTGGTATTGAAATTTAATAATTAATACCATAACTTTATATGACTTATTAAAATAGGGTAAATCTACTTAACACAAATTATAAACTTTAAAAAATATTATATATGGCAGAAGAAAAGCTTTCCAAATTAAAATCACTCGATATAGCAATCGAACAAATAGAAAAAGACCACGGCAAAGGTTCGATTATGAAGCTTGGCGATAAACCGGCTACAAAACTTGAATCTATTTCTACAGGTTCAATTTCACTCGATGCCGCACTCGGCATTGGCGGTGTTCCGAGAGGTAGAATAGTTGAAGTTTACGGTCCGGAATCATCTGGAAAAACTACAATTTGTTTACACATAATCGCCGAAGCACAAAAAGCAGGTGGGTTAGCAGCATTCATAGATACTGAGCATGCAATGGACACAGGTTATGCTCAAAAGCTCGGAGTCGATGTAAGCAATCTTTTAATTTCCCAGCCTGAATATGGAGAGCAGGCACTCGAGATTTGCGAAACACTTGTTAGAAGTAATGCTCTCGATGTAATTGTTATAGATTCCGTAGCTGCTCTTACTCCCCGTGCGGAAATCGAAGGTGAAATGGGTGACTCAGTTATGGGAATGCAGGCAAGATTAATGTCACAGGCATTAAGAAAACTGACTGCTGCAGTTTCTAAATCGAATGTTGTTTTAATCTTTACGAATCAATTAAGAGAAAAAATTGGTGTAATGTTCGGCAATCCCGAAACAACAACAGGCGGAAAAGCACTAAAATTCTACGCATCAGTTAGAATGGATATTCGAAAAATCGCCGCAATAAAAGAAGGAACAGATGTAATTGGAAACAGAACAAAAGTAAAAATTGTAAAAAATAAAGTTGCTCCACCTTTCAAAGAGGTTGAATTTGACATAATATATAATGAAGGTATTTCAAAAATCGGAGATGTTATAGATTTAGCTGTTAGTAAAGATATAGTGAAAAAAGGTGGTGCATGGTTTACTTATGGAGACCTTAGAGTTCAGGGTAGAGACGGATTGAAAAAAGTATTAATGGATGATAATGCTTTGTTTGAAAAATTATCTAATGAAGTGAGATCTGCTATCGGACTTACAAACGGAAACAATAATAACGCGCCAAAAGAAGAACCGCAGGTTAAGGAAAAGAAAGCGAAATAGATTGTCAGTAATTTAGTAAATAGTAAATTGTAAAATGTAAATCGTTAGAGTTCATAAGCTCTTACTTTTTACATTTTTTACTATTTATATATTAAATTTTGATTTTAAATGCCAAGAATAACTTCCATCGAGCCTCAAAAACACAAAGGACGATATAACATCTTCCTCGACGGCGAGTTTGCATTCGGAGCGGATAAAGAAACGATATATACATTTGGCTTGCGAAAAAATGATGACTTACAAGAAAATAAAATTTATGAAATAAAAGATTACGATGAATTCAACTTCGGGAAAAAAATTGCATATAGATTTTTAAACTATAAACCCCGCACAGAAAAAGAAATCAAAAAAAAATTAAAGGAAAATAAAATATCAGAAAAAAATATCGATAAAATTATTGCAATACTTAAAGACCTTAAATATCTCGATGATAATCAATTTGCCAAACTATATCTCGAAGAAAAACTTTCCAATAATCCAAAAGGCAAAAAATTAATAGCAACAAAACTCGCAGAAAAAGGGATTAGCAAAGAAATAATCGATAATGTAATCGACTCACAATACAGCGAAGTTCAAGAAATAAAAAAGGCAAAAGAACTACTTAAGAAATATCTAAACAAAGTACGGGCAAAATCAGATTTTGATAAGAAACAAAAATGTTTCCGATATCTTCTTTCCAGAGGTTTCGATTACGAAATAATAAAAACAGTGTGTGATATAAAAACATTAAATTAATAAATCATAATTTAATCCCACTCGATAGCAGTATATTATACCTTTCATTTTTGTTTTCAAAAAGGCTCTGGTTGAAATGCATATATTGATTTTCTAATCTGAAAAAAATGTTTTTTAATGGTTTGAATTCTATTCCTGCCGTAAAAGAATAAGCCCTTAAATTTTCATTGCTTCCACCCATACTGTTTGTAATAAAACCGTCCGGGTCATTAATAAAATCCATCCTAAGAGCAACATTAAATTTTGAAGCCAAATTATATCTTAAAGAAGCAAATCCCGATGTCATATAAGCAATTTTAGTCGAATCCGTTTTTCTTGAATTCCCCTGAGCAGAAAAATCGAATTGTGCAATAAAATCAATTTTATTTTTGTAACTATATGAGCAATAAATATTATTATAAGATTGAAGTTTCTGGATACTTTTTCCTTCCCCTTCGTCACCTAAAGAACTATTAAAGCAAACCGATAAATATTCTTTAGGGGTAAATTCAATACTAATTGCCAAATTTTTATTGTTGTTATTTGCAGATGCAATGCTATAGCTATTATAACCTAATATACTTCCTTTTAATTTTTTAGAAATCTCATAAGAAAATTTCGCACCTATTAAATTCCCTGGTTGAAAATATCCACATAAAGAAATCGAACTTAAAAAGTTCTTTGCGGATTCAGATGATTCTATTCCTATGGGATTTCCCATATAGCCCAAATCCATATAGAATTTATCTCCGAGTTTAATTCCAAAATTTGCTTCTTTAATATAATGAATAAATCTTTTTTCGACAGGCGTTAAAAGGAGAGGCATATCACCTGCTTTGAAGCCAAGGTTTGCTCTTATTTTTTCGTCTTCATATTTCATCGATACATAAGCAAGGTTTAATCTAAATTCATTATCGTAAGGAGCAAAATCGGAATAAATTCTTACGGTATCCGGATTCGAGTATTTACTCGTGTAATCATACGAATAATATGTGTCTAAATATGCAGAAAAGTGATAATTTTTCATTATCATCGTAATACTGTCCTGAGAATGAGAAAAAGTAGAAAAAAGATTAAAAATAATTAAAAATAAAATAAGTTTTTTGAGGGGATTCATTTTCTTTTTTTTTGTAAATTAATGAAACAAAAAATTTAAATTTTCTTTTTTAAAGTTATTTTAAATCAAAATTCCATATTCGATAGTGATTTTGAAAATCAACTAAAAATATTTTAAATAAATTACTAATCATATGAAAAAATTATTACTGCCTATTCTTATATATTTGTGTATAGGAAATTTTTTAATGGCACAAACGGAAAAGAAACTAATGACTCCGGAAATTTTATGGTCATTTGGAAGAATAAGCTCCGTTTCTGTTTCGCCCGATAATTCAATTATTCTGTTTTCAGTAAGATATTTCGATATTCCAAATAATAAAGGTCAAACTGATTTTTACACAGTCAACGTAAACGGAGGATTACCATCAAAAATTACTAATTCTAAAGACAGTAAATTTTCCCCGCAATGGAGACCGGATGGGAAAAAAATAGGATTCGTATGTACAAAAAGCGGTTCGCCTCAAATCTGGGAAATGAATTCTGACGGTTCGGATTGGAAGCAAATAAGCAACGTAGATGGCGGAATAAACGATTTTATATATTCCCCAGACGGGAAGAAAATACTTTTTACAAAAGATGTAAAAATCGATAAAGATATTCACGATTTATATCCAGATTTACAAAAAACAAATGCAAGAATATATAACGATATAATGTATCGTCATTGGGATACTTGGGCAGATGGGACTTATAGTCATATCTTTATCACAAATTATTCGGAGAATATTTCAGGTGGTGAAGATATAATGAAAGACGAGCCTTATGAAACACCTTTGAAACCATTCGGAGGAATGGAACAAATCAGCTGGTCACCAGATTCAAAAAGTATCACTTACACCTGCAAAAAAATGACAGGCAAACAATATTCACTTTCTACCAATTCCGAAATTTATTTATACAATCTCGATTCCAAAACAACTACAAATCTTACAGAAGGTATGATGGGATACGATGTAGCTCCGATTTTTTCACCTGACGGAAAAAAGATTGCATGGCAATCTATGGAGCGAGATGGATACGAAGCCGATAAAAATAGATTATTCATATTTGACTTTGAATCAAATTCAAAAACTTATGCTACAAAAGATTTAGACCAGAATGCGGAGGGTTTGCAATGGACGAAAGACGGAAAATCAATTTACTTCATTAGCGGTGTGAGAGGAACGGAAGAAATTTATAGATACGATTTATCGGATGGTAAAATAACAAGAGTTACAAATGGTCAGCATAATTATCTTTCCGTTTTCCCAATTGGCAATATACTTATCGCCGAAAAACAATCTATGTCTAAACCAACAGAAATTTACAAAGTAAATCCCGAAACAGGTAAAGACGAAGAAATATCTTTTATAAATAAAAATATTCTCGATAATCTTGCAATTGCAGATGTTCAAAGGCGAATAACCAAAGCAACCGATGGGAAAGATTTAAATTCGTGGGTAATTTATCCACCGAATTTCGACCCGAATAAAAAATATCCTGCATTACTTTTCTGTGAAGGAGGTCCACAGAGTGCGGTAGACCAGTTCTGGAGTTATCGCTGGAACTTTCAGATTATGGCGGCAAACGGTTATATTGTAATTGCACCTGCAAGAAGAGGTTCTCTTACATACGGACAGGAATGGGTGGAGCAAATTAGCGGAGACTACGGAGGACAAAATATGAGGGACTATTTAAGTGCTATCGATGACCTCTGCAAAGAAACATACGTGGATAAAGATAGGCTTGGTTGTGTCGGTGCAAGTTACGGTGGATATTCGGTTTATTGGCTTGCAGGAATTCACGAAAAAAGATTTAAAGCATTTATTGCTCATGATGGAATTTTTAATTGCGAATCGAATTATCTGGAAACTGAAGAAATGTGGTTTGAAAACTGGGATATGGGTGGACCTTTCTGGGATAAAAATAACCCGGTTGCTCAAAAATCATTTACTTTTTCCCCTCATAAATTAGTGCAAAATTGGGATACTCCTATTCTTTGCATTCATGGAGAAAAAGATTACAGGATTGCATATACACAGACTATGCAAGCATTTAATGCTGCTATACTTCTCGGTATTCCTGCTCAATTGCTTTTATTCCCGGACGAAAATCACTGGGTATTACAACCTCAAAACGGAATAGTATGGCAGAGAACATTTTTCAATTGGCTCGATAAATGGCTGAAGTAATTTAATAAATTAAAAAATAAAGATTAAAATTTTAATACTCGTTCCCACGCTCCAGCGTGGGAACGTAAATTGAAATCACATTCTAATACTAAAAAAGAATCTATGGTAACTCAAAATCAAATTCAAAATTTTCTTTCCCTAAAAACATTTGCTATAATTGGTGTTTCGAGAAACGATAAGAAATTCGGAAACACGATTTATTCAGAATTAAGAACAAGAAACAATAAAGTATATGTGATTAATCCAAATCTCGATAAATATGAAAATGCAATTTGTTATCCGGATATAAAATCACTTCCCGAAAAACCTGATGGACTAATAATTTCGGTAAACAAAGAAAAAACTCTTGGGATTGTTAAAGAAGCACATACTTCAGAAATAAAAAATATCTGGATTCAGCAAATGTCCGATACCAGCGAAGCAATTGAATATTGCGAGAATAATAATATTAATGTTATTTACAAACAATGTTTACTGATGTTCCTCGAACCAGTTGCAGGTTTTCACAAATTTCACAGATTCTTTAAAAAGTTATTCGGCAGATTACCAAAATAAATATTAAATATTATGATTAAAAAACTTTTAATTGCATTTATATTTTTTATTGCTTTTGTCCCTGCTACTTATGCACAATACGATATTGTAAATGTCTGGAAACTCGATACGACTATAGTGCTGGATATTCGCTATGCCACGACAAATAATTTTACAGGAAAACAAGTCTATGACGAAGCAAAGTTTTTTCTACGCTCAGAGCCCGCTCAAAAAATACTTGAAGTGCAGAAAGAATTAAAAGCCCTTGGTTTAGGTCTGAAAATTTTCGATGGATATAGGCCTTTATCCATTCAAAGAAAATTCTGGGAAATTATGCCTGATGAAAGATACGTGGCAAATCCCGAAAAAGGTTCAAGGCATAATAGAGGTGCAGCAGTTGACCTTACTTTAGTAGATAAATATGGAAACGAAATTCCGATGCCCACGCCTTATGATGATTTTACCGAAAAAGCATCTCGAAATTATATGGATTTTCCAGCACAAATAATAATAAATAGAAAATTTCTCGAAGATATTATGTTAAAATATGGATTCGAAGGCTTACCAACGGAATGGTGGCATTTTGATTATAATGGGTGGGAAAAATACGATATTTTGGATGTGGATTTCAAAATCCTGGAAGACGGAAAATAAATTTTCCAAATTCAGTAATTTGCAATTTGGTATTCTTCGGAACATTTGCCTACAATTTGTTGTTAAACTTACATATATTAATACTTTTTAAAATTTAATTTTTATTATAATGTATAGACTATTGACAATAGCGGTTATTTTGTTCTTAACCGTGGTAAATTTTTCTATTGCACAGGTAACACCCGATACAACACAAAATGTTACAAGTTACATCAATGCAGGTGTAAAAAAATATTCCGAAAAAGATTTTAACGGTGCAATTGCAGATTTTACAAAAGCCATAGAAATTGATGCAAAAAATATAGAAGCGTACTATAATAGAGGATTATCCTATTATGGTTTGCAAAGTTTCGAAAATGCATTGACGGACTTTGATAAAGTAGTTGAGATAGACCCAAAATTTAACGACGTTTATAATTTCAGAGTAAATATTTATTTGAAACAAAAAGATTATGAAAAAGCGATTGGTGATTATGATAAGATTATTTCAGCAAATCCAAAAGATGAAAAAGCAATTTTGATGAGGGGGAAATTGTATTATGCTTTGAAAGATTATATGATGGCGGCCTCAGATTTCGATATGGTTATTGAAATAAATCCACAAAACGCAGATGCGTATAACAGTCGTGGTCAGGCATATAAAAATATGAAACAGGAAGAAAATGCAATTGCAGATTATACTAAGGCAATAGAAATAAAACCAGATATGGCTATAGCTTATTTCAACCGTGCGATTGTTTATGGTAATATGCAAAAAAATGATTTAGCTATTGCAGACTATTCTAAGACAATCGAACTGAAACCCGATGATGTGGATTCATACGTAAATAGAGGTTCGTTGAGATACAATACCGATGACGTTAAAGGTGCTTGTGAAGACTGGAAGAAAGCCAAAGAACTCGGTTCAAAAGACGTAGATGAATTGATTACAAAATTCTGTAAATAATAAATATTTTCATTTAAAAACTTGTTCCCTTTTATTTTGAGGGAACAAGTTTTTTTTATTAGTAAATTTAATCGGCAAATTTTAACAGTTCGGAAATATTCGCTTCGCTCAAAATTCCATTCTATGATTCTAATTCTAAAGTAATATTATCAATTTTATTTTCAAGATACATTGACATTTTTCTGAACATACTTCCCGTAGCAAATTTATAAATCGTAATGAAACCTATTTTTTATTCTATTTTTATAGAAAGCTAATTTAAAAACAACCCTATTATATATATAAAATTTTTTGTTAAATTATACCCTAATTATCACCATTAAATTCTTCAACTACATCTTCTTCGTGTAAAGGCATAAACCATTTTTGTGCAACAAATGTTGGAATAACTGCACTTGCAACAACAACACCAACAAGAATAGAGTATTGGACTTGATTTATATAACCTGCCTGTAACCCAAACAAACTCGAAATTGTACCAAAGGTTAATCCTGTACTCATTAATAATGTTGTATAAATACTATTTTTAGGAATATATTTTTTAGCAATGAAATAAACACCAATAAATTTCATAAAAATTTTCACAATAAAAAGTATTAGAAATATACCTACTGCAGTTAGAATCAAAGAAATAGAAATTTTCATTCCACCAACAATAAAAAATATAGGTGTAACCATAGCATAAGCAACAGTTCTTAATTTGTTTCTAATAGCTATCGTTTTGCGTTCTTCTTTAAAATGCTTTGACATTAAAAGCCCAAGTATAAAAGCAGGTAAAACCGCATGACCTTCTCCAAGCTGAGCAAAATATATAAAAATAATCAGGACTAAAAAAATTAATTTAATTTCAGGTTCAATTACTTTATTTGACATTAATTTATTTCTTAAAAGATAAAGCGAAAAACGATAAACAAATAAAATCAATACAGTTGAAATTACAAGAAATAATAATGTAAAAAGTGAGGGTTTAATAAACATTATATTTAATGCAAGAGCTGTTCCCATATCGGTTACGAATGTTGAAGCCATTATAATTTTCCCGATATTGGATTTCGACAAATTTGATTCTACAAGCACAGAATATACTACAGCAAGCGAGGTAGTGGAAAGAGCTGTTCCTGCTATGAGTGAAGCATTGAATTCCCAATTCGCTACATAATAAGTATATAAAATTACTCCAACAAAGGGAGCTAAAAATGAAAGAATACCGATGAGAAAACTTTTTTTGAATTTTTCTTTGAAAAGTTTGGTATCAATTTCTGTACCTGCAAGATAGGTTAAAATTATTCCACCGAAATTGGATAAATAGAGCATCCATTCTTCAGTTTTTATTCCCAAATTTCCAATTAAAGCACCGAGAATAATTTCAACAATAGCGACTGAAATACCTATTCGTAAAGATATAAGACTTGATATTAAAACAGTAGTAGCTATTACAAGAGGAATTATATCCGCATTCACAAATTTACTCCTTAATTTTATTTTGAAAAACAGGAGTCATCAGCTTGTGAAAGCGATTAAAGGCGAACCCCATCACCATATTAAAAATAGCAACAAAAATTAAAGCATAAAAATTTAATTAAATGTTTTAAAAGCTTTTTTTCCTGCAAATAACGCTTCAGCTCCAAGGATTTTTTCTATTTTTAATAAACGATTGAATTTTGCTATTCGCTCACTTCTGCACCCGGAACCTGTTTTTAAATGACCTGCTCCGACTGCTACAGTTAAATCAGCAATAGTCGTATCTTCAGTTTCACCGGAGCGATGAGAGATGAAACAATTGTAATTATTTTTTTTAGCAAGTTCTATTGTATCGAGTGTTTCGGTAACCGTACCGATTTGATTTAATTTAATCAATATCGAATTTGCAATTCCTTTTTCTATTCCTTCAGCCAAAATTTTTGGATTAGTACAGAAAATATCATCGCCAACAAGTTCAACTTTTTTCCCAAGTTCATCAGTCAATAATTTCCAGCCATCCCAATCGTTTTCTGCCATACCATCTTCGAGTAAGATTATGGGATATCGATTAACCCAGTCCGACCAATGTTTAACCATATCTTCGGAAGTTCTTTTTGCTTTATCGGATTTAAAATTTACATAAAATCCATTTTCCCACATTTCACTCGCAGCAGGGTCGAGGCAAATTGAAATATCTTTTCCCGGTTTATATCCCGCCTGAACTATTGCTTCCATAATAACTTCCATAGCTTCTTCATTCGATTTTAAATTTGGAGCAAAACCACCTTCATCACCTATTCCAGTATTGTAGCCTTTTTTGTTCAAAATGTTTTTAAGTGTATGGAATGTTTCGATTCCCATTCTGATAGATTCAGCAAAGTTAGGAGCATTATGAGGCGCAATCATAAATTCCTGAAAATCAACATTGTTGTCCGAATGTTTACCTCCATTTATAATATTCATACAAGGTACTGGAAGAAGGTTTGCATTCATTCCTCCTAAATATTGAAACAGAGGTACATTTAAAAATGCAGAAGCCGCTTTTGCAGCAGCAATAGAAATGCCAAGAATTGCATTTGCTCCAAATTTTGACTTATTAGGTGTTCCATCGAGTTCAATCATTTTAGCATCGATTTCTTTTTGCTCGGTAACAGTCATTCCGATTATTTCAGGAGCAATTTTTTTATTTACATTCTCTACTGCTTTTAACACACCTTTCCCGTTATATCTTTTTTTGTCGCCATCCCGCAATTCCATTGCTTCTTTTTCGCCTGTCGATGCCCCTGACGGAACAAGAGCATTTACAGTAATTCCATTATCAAGCGTCATTTCGACTTCGACCGTTGGATTTCCTCTTGAATCCAGTACTTCGAGAGCTTCTATATTTTTTATTTTCATAATTATTTTCCCTTAAAATTTAGTTTTTATTAATTTTTGTCTTAAATCATCTTTTATATCTTCTGTATAGAGCAAAGTAGTTTTAACGGAATCACCTGGCTTAGGGAGTTTAACATTTTTAATTTCCGTATCAAACAATTGAATTCTTTGCAAATGTCTTAATAATTCATTTTCAGATAAAAAAGTTTCATTGCAATGCAAACATCTGTATTGCCTTCCTGCAAAATGCTCGACCGTAAATCTGAGCCCGTATTTTTTTCTATATTTAACTCTTATTTGAGGAACCATATATAATTTCCCTAATTTTTTAAATTGATTCAATATATTTAATTAAGAACCATAAATCTTCATCGTATTCTTTTTTTTCGATTTCAAACTTTCCATATCTTTTTACTAATGCATTTGAAAGTATTTCATCGAGATGAATTTTCCATAAAGCACATTTTGTGTTTAGAATTTTTGACTGATTCATACTTTTTTTGTTTAATGAATATTTTTCTACAAAATCAAATATGAAACTTTTTAAATTTTTTAATTTGATTAATATCTCAGTTTTTGTTTTATCGTCAATTTCTTCCGAAATTTCATAAGTTGCTTCGTTGATTCTATTATTAAGAATATAAATCATATCATCTACACTTTTCTCCAATAAATGTATTGTAGATGAAATTGACCTTTTATGTTGATCAGGTAGTTTATTCATACGTTATTCAATTCATCTTTAATATTCTGAATTTCTGCAAGTTCGGAATTTAATCTTTCAATTCGATCATCATACTTTGATTTTTCCGAATGCTTTAGAGAGTGAACGGAAGAAATAATACTTTTGATTTTTTCTATTCTATCCTGAACATCAGAGCTTAATTTCACTGTAAACTCACGATGAAATCTATCCATTCTTCTATCAATACTATCGAAAATATATGATAAATTATAATTCAATGTATATTCGACCCTATTTAAATATTTAATTGTAATAACTTTATTGTGAAACTTTTTAGATAAGAACTTTGCCCAAAAAGATTTATCAATTTCGAACATTAATTTAAATTCATAGGTTATATAATTGAAAACATTTGGAAACTCAACTTCATAATCTATTGCAATCTTATTAAATTTAAAATCAAATAAATTAGAAACTATATTGTAAATACTATCAATAAGTTTATTAAAATCGGAGATATATTTATCTTTAATATTACTTACTTCTTGTTTTAATTTCTTCCCTATAGAAATCCTTAAATCTTCAAGTTTGGTAGTTATTATATTAGTAAATTTTTCATCAATTAATTTATTATATATATTTTTATTTAAACTAATATTATCGGATTGAAAATTTACAATCGAAGATTTAATATCTTTAGTAATATCATTTATATTCTGACTAATATTATCTTTTATTTGATTTTTTAATTTAACTAAATCATTTTTTATAGAATTATACAAATTTTGCTCTTCATCTAAAACTACCTTTAGGTTATTATCAAGTATATTTTGTTTTTCCTCTAAATCTTTTAGAGAATAAGATAATAATTTAATTTCAAGATTAATACCAATTTCAATTTTATTAACAATATTATAAAATTGTCTTTTAACTGATTGCAAAAGAATATTCATTTTCTCAGTTTCGAAATATTCGATAATGTGATTCTCAAATTCAAGAATTCCTGTTTTATTTAACTCTTCTATGTTACTCTGTTGCCGTAAAAATAATGCTCTTTTAGATGAAACGGGAAAAAGATGAAAATTAAACTTATTATATTTAGACTTAATAATATTATTGGTATATTTTTTTACTTCTTTAAGTTCCTCTTCATTTAAATAATCAATTTTATTTAAGACAAAGAAAACCTTTTCAGTTATATTAAAAATATCATCGAGAAAATTTATTTCATATTCCGATAAAACGGGATCGGGAGAGGTAATGAATATTGCTGCATCAATTTTAGGGATGTATTCATAAGTAACGGTAGTATTATTTTTATGCAATGAGCCGATTCCTGGAGTATCAATAAAGGTTATCCCTTTTTTTAAAAGATAATTAGGATAACCAACCTCAACGTATTTTACATTCTTAATATTTTCGGGATTCTCTATTTCCGAAATATAATTTGTTAATTCATAGATTTCGATATTTTTCTCTTTTCCATCCAAGAAACTTACTATTGCTTTTTTTTCAGGGTTGAATTTTACAATTGTAATAATTGAAGTTAAAGGCAAGACAGCAGTTGGAAGAACCTCTTCACCTAAAATACTATTAATAAATGTCGATTTTCCTCTTTTAAATTGGCCTACAACAACAAAATTAATATTATTGTTTTGTAGTTTTTCGATTAGATAATTAATATTCTCTTTATCAAGTTTGTTGATTTTTGGATAAAAAGATTCGATAATTTTTTTAAGACTATTCTTAATTACAATTATGTTTGAGTCAATATTTATTTTAGTTTCATACATATAAAAAACTCCTGCCAAATTAATAATATTTAGCAGGAGTTATCAGGTGCTAATGACACCAAATTTGGCGAACTCCATCACCTGTTATTTAAAAATAACAATTTTAATTAAATGTTTCAATTATAATTTTTATTAAATCTTTACAAAATGTTTATATTAGTATCTTGAAAATAAATAAACTTCTTTTTATATTTCGACAAACAACGAAATGAAAACTTTAGAAAAGCAAGAAAATTTATTTAAAGCACTATCGGATAAAAGCCGATTAAGGATTATAAAAATGCTTCAAAAGAAATCCTTATGTGTCTGTGAAATTACAGAAATATTAAAATTGGCAACTTCGACGGTATCGAATCATTTAAGCATATTAACCGATGCAAGCCTTATCATTGGTGAAAAAGACGGGAAATGGATAAATTATCGTATAAACACAAATCCAAACGATAATATTATTTCATCTACACTTTTATACCTACAATTCATACTTGAGGACGATGAAACTATTTTAAAAGACAGGCGTATTATCGAAAATGTGAACAGGAATGTCCTATGCTGTAAATAAATAATATTTCGTTAATCATAAAAACTATACGTTATGGAAAATAAGGAAAACATAAAAGAAATTGTAAAAGAAAAATATGCAGATATTGCAAAGCAGATGAAAATTGTAAATGAGTCTTCCTGTTGTGGAGTTGGAAGCTGTACAGGAGTTGACTATACGGTTTTTTCGGAAGATTACTCGAATCTTAAAGGTTATAATCCCGATGCCGATTTAGGACTCGGCTGCGGATTACCAACCGAATTCGCACTCATAAAAGAAGGCGATATTGTAATAGACTTAGGTTCGGGGGCGGGTAACGATGCTTTTGTTGCACGGGCAATTGTTGGGGAAAAAGGGAAAGTGATAGGAATAGATTTTACCGATGAAATGATTAGAAAGGCAAGAGAAAATAATGATAAACTCGGGTTCAATAATGTGGAATTTCGATTTGGTGATATCGAAAAGATGCCAATCACATCTAATATAGCCGACGTGATAATTAGCAATTGCGTTTTAAATCTTGTTCCCGACAAAGAAAAAGCTTTCGAAGAAATTTACCGAGTACTTAAACCGGGCGGTCATTTTTCTGTCTCTGATATTGTTGCTACAGGTGAACTTCCACAATCGATAAAAAATGGTGCCGAGCTTTATGCGGGATGCGTTTCAGGAGCTATTAAAAAAGAAGAATATCTCGAAATAATCGAAGATGCGGGGTTTGAAAATTTAAAAATTCAAAAAGAAAGAATTATCGATATTCCCGATGAAATTTATCTGAAATTTATTTCGGAAGAAGAACTTAAAAAATTTAAAGAAACGAGAGTCAATCTTATAAGCATCAATGTATATGCGGATAAACCTTTTCAACCCTGTTGTAATTCAAAAGGAGATTGCTGTTAATGGAAAAAATTAAAATATTATTTGTTTGTATTCACAATAGTGCCCGAAGCCAGATGGCAGAAGCATTTGTGAATACATATCACAATGAAAATTTTTATGCAGAAAGCGCCGGGCTTGAACCGGGTACACTTAATCCTATAGTTGTAAAATCTATGCAGGAAATAGGAATCGATATATCAAGAAATTCCACAAAAGACGTTTTTACATTTTTTAAAGAAGGAAGAAAGTATGATTATGTAATAACGGTATGTGATGAGGCTTCGGGACAAAGATGTCCAATTTTTCCGGGTGCTTTAAGAAGGATAAACTGGTCATTCGAAGACCCTTCATCCTTTGAGGGAAACGAAGAAGAAAAACTTTTAAAAGTCGCAAAAATAAGAAATTCAATAAAACTAAAAGTAGAAGAATTTATTAAATCAATAAAATAAAAAGTTATGGTAGAAGTAAAAGTTCTTGGAACCGGCTGTGCAAGATGCAGTGAACTCGAAAGAATGTGTTTTAATGTTGCTGCCGAGCACAATATCGATGCGGATATCCGAAAAATTACAGATTTAAAAGAAATAATGTCCTATGGCATTATGCAGACTCCCGGTCTTGTAATAAACGGGAAAGTTAAAATAAGCGGTAAGTTACCGACACCAATAACACTGCTACATTGGATGCAGGAAGAAAATAAATAAAGCAAAAATATTACCGATTGATGTTGAAAAATAAATTATGGTTCGTAATTTTATTGATTGTTGTATGGTTTGGCATATATTTAAACCTCGAAAGAATATCAACAACAATTAACGATATTACGGGATTATCTTCAATAAAAGAGGGTTACGCAAGGTCAATCGAGTTTTTCATATATGAAGTCCCGAAAGTTTTATTACTGCTTACACTCATTGTTTTTTTAATGGGTATTGTACGTTCATATTTTTCTCCTGAAAAGACACGAGCATTATTAGAAAAAAAATCTTTATTTCTTGGGAATGTTTTGGCGTCAATTCTTGGAATATTCACTCCGTTTTGCTCCTGTTCTGCTGTTCCATTATTTATTGGATTTGTTGAAGCCGGTATTCCGCTTGGGGTTACACTTTCATTTCTTATCGCTGCACCAATGATTAATGAAGTTGCTGTGATTTTATTATTTGGACTTTTTGGATGGAAAACTGCCGCTATTTACGTATCAACTGGTTTATTTATAGCTATAATATCGGGATTTATTATTGGAAAGTTTAAACTCGAAAAATTTATCGAACCTTGGGTATATGAAATAAAAAGTGGTGATAACAAATCGGGTGAAGATAAAATTACTTTTAGCGATAGAATAGACAGCGGATATATTGCCGTAAAAGATATTGTGAGTAAGGTATGGATTTATATAGTAATCGGTGTAGGAATTGGCTCACTGGGACACGGATATGTTCCGGAAGACTTTATGGCAGGGTTGATGGGTAAGTCAGCATGGTGGGCTGTTCCACTTTCTGTGCTAATCGGTATACCACTGTATTCAAATGCCGCAGGAATAATTCCAATCGTTCAGGTATTGCTCGAAAAAGGTGCATCGCTTGGAACTGCTCTCGCTTTTATGATGTCAGTAATTGGATTATCTTTACCGGAAGCAATAATTTTGAAAAAAGTATTAAAGCTACCTATGATAATAATTTTTTTTGGAATAGTTGGTGTAGGAATTATTATAGTAGGATATATTTTTAATTTAATATATTAAAAAAGCAAATGGAAAAGATAACAAAAAAGCTTTCGTTTTTAGACAGATATCTTACTCTCTGGATATTTTTATCGATGTTTATTGCAGTATTTACAGGATATTTCTTTCCGGGAATTGTAGGTTTCTGGAATATGTTTCAATCAGGAACGACAAACATCCCGATTGCAATCGGTTTAATTCTGATGATGTATCCACCACTTGCAAAGGTAAGATATGAAGAACTCGGAGAAGTCTTCAGAAACTATAAAGTTTTATCTTTGTCCCTTGTTCAGAACTGGATTATAGGTCCGATACTAATGTTTTTTCTTGCAATTTTATTTTTACAAAACGATTCACATTATATGACCGGACTAATTTTAATCGGGCTTGCGAGATGTATTGCTATGGTAATAGTCTGGAATGAACTTGCAAAAGGTGATACGGAATACGCTGCAGGTCTTGTTGCCTTTAATTCAATTTTTCAAGTTTTATTTTTTTCGGTTTACGCATATATTTTTATTACTGTGTTACCACCATTATTTGGATTATCAGGATTTGTCGTAAATATTACAATCGGACAAATTGCCGAAAGTGTTTTCATTTATCTTGGGATACCATTTATTGCTGGTGTTATTACAAGATTAGTTTTAGTAAAGCTAAAAGGAAAAGAATGGTATCACACTAAATTTATACCAAAAATAAGTCCTATTACTTTGATTGCATTACTATTCACAATTTTTGTAATGTTCTCCCTAAAAGGTGAAATGATTATTAAAATTCCACTCGATGTAATTAGAATTGCAATACCTCTTGTTTTATATTTTGTAATTATGTTTTTTGTGTCGTTTTTTATGGGAAAGAAAATTGGGGCAGACTATTCAAAAACTGCAACTTTATCTTTCACCGCAGCAAGTAATAATTTCGAACTTGCAATTGCAGTGGCAGTTGCTGTTTTCGGAATCAACTCGGGTGAAGCTTTTGCCGCAGTCATCGGACCGCTTGTTGAAGTGCCTATTTTAATTAGCTTGGTAAACGTTGCATTATGGTTTCAAAAAAAATATTTTAAAAAAGTTGAGTAAGAAGAAATTAAATATCCAAACCTTTATCCATAATTAGAATTTTATGAGAAAGTTATTTTTATTATTTATTTTAGCATTGTTCATAATCTCCTGTAAAAAGGAAAATGTGAAAACCGAAAGTGGTGTTTTATATACGATGTTTTATTTCCACCCCACAGCAAGATGCGAAAGCTGTATAAATATAGAAAATTTTACGAAAGAATTAATCGATACGAAATATTCATCGAATCCGAAAATAGAATTTAAAGCGTTAAACATAGAAGATACTCAAAATCAGCATTTCAGAAAAGACTACAATCTGAAATTCAGTTCCGTAATAATTTCAAAAAGCAAGGATAACAAAGAAGAAAAATACAAAAACCTTGACAGCATCTGGACTTACAGCAGTGATAAAGAAGGATTTTTTAAATATATGGATTTTGAAATTAAAGAATTCATAAAATGACCATTAAGATTCTCGGTTCAGGTTGTAGCAGGTGCGAAAAACTCTTCAAAAAAGTATCTGAAGTTTTAAACAAAAATAATATTTACGCAGAAGTTATTAAAATAAACGATATAAAAGAAATTGCAAAATATGGAATTATGATGACACCGGGATTGGTGATAAACGAAAAGCTTGTTTGTTCGGTCAATGTTCCCTCGGAAAAAGATATTTTAAAATATATTAAAGAAAATTCTTAAAAAAATAAAATTTATGAGAAAACAAATTATCTTCTTTTTCTTTATCGTTTTTATTCTTGTATCCTGCAAAAAAAGTAATACGGAAAACACAAATCAGACATCGGGAATTAAAAGCAACGACACGACAAAATTTAAAATTGAATTCGTAGAACTCGGCTCTGTAAACTGTATCCCCTGCAAAAAAATGCAGCCCATTATGAAATCCATAGAAACAAAATACAAAGGATTGGTTAAAGTAACATTTCACGATGTCTGGAAAGACACAAAAAAATCCGAGGAATATAGAATTGACCTGATACCTACACAGGTGTTCAAAGATGCAAATGGTAAAGAAATATTCCGTCACCAGGGATTTTTTGCCGAAGAAGAGATCGATAAATTTTTACAATCGCAGGGAGTAAATATACCTCAATGATATGATTGAAGACATTTTTTCATACCTTAGCACAGCGTTAACAGGGAATTATGCAATAGCAATATTAGCATCTTTTGGGTGGGGTATTTTGTCTATACTACTGAGCCCGTGCCATCTTTCAAGCATCCCACTGATAATCGGTTTTATAAATACGCAGGGTAATATTTCTGTTAAACGTACTTTTAATCTGTCACTCGTCTTTGCTGTTGGTATTTTAATTACGATTGCTCTAATCGGACTAATCACTGCTTCGCTCGGAAGATTGATGGGAAATATCGGGACGGTCGGAAATTATTTAGTTGCGGTAGTTTTTTTCATAGTTGGTTTATATCTGCTCGATATTATTAAATTACCCTGGGAAGGTGCAACATTAAAATCCACGAACAAGAGAGGTCTTGTTGCCGCATTAATTCTCGGTTTACTTTTTGGTATCGGACTTGGTCCCTGCACATTTGCATTTATGGCTCCCGTGCTTGGAGTAGTTTTTCAAGTGGCAAAATTCAATCTGCCGTATGCAATTGTATTAATGCTTGCTTTTTCCCTTGGTCATTGTGCAGTAATAGTACTGGCAGGAACACTTACTAAAAAAGTGCAGGAATACCTGAACTGGTCTGAAAATTCAAAAACTGTTTCGTATATAAAAAAAATCTGCGGAGCATTAGTAATACTCGGCGGAGCATATATGATTTATAATACTTTTTGATTTTTCTAAAGCTGACGAATCGAGTATAAAAATGACGAAAGTAATTTTTATGTTGTTTTATTTGATTCAAAATTCAATAATATTTTTTGGCATATCTTTTGTAGTTATTAGAATATTAAAATCCCTCGACATAATTGAAAAAGTTAATTTAATATAAATATTTATGACAAAAAAAAGAAAACTGTTTATTACAATTTTATTACTTACATTTCCCGTTTTTATATTGGCACAGGAACATGAGAATATGAAAGGAGGTAGAGGATATTGGGAAATTATGCTTTCGTTTAAGTACTTTGCTGTTTTTATGTTTGCAATAGTATCTTTACTTTTTCTATGGTTTGGAAAATTTTCATTAAAAGTTCGTGTTTGGATTGTTTCATTAGCATTTTTAATTTTTGGTGTATTGCCATTATTTGAACATCAACTTTTTATTACTCCCTCCCCTATTTGTGCATCTACAAAGCCATTTTTATTTGGTTTTAAACCACAGTTTCTTGCTACACTTTCTGCCATAGGTGTTTTATCACTTGTGAGCGTTAAAGGATTTTGTTCGACTGCTTGTCCGGTAGGAGGTTTACAGGAGTTGCTTTTTAAAATACCTACTAAAAAATTTAAGATTCCTTTTAAAATTTCTAATTCTATAAGAATTGGAATATTTATTTTATTTATAATTTTTGCTTTCACATTTAAAACATCTGTTTATTACTATATAAATCTTTTCGATTTAATTCACTGGAATTTTATTATGCCATTAATCGATTTGATAGAGTTCATAATTTTTCTGGTATTAATTCTTACAGCAAGTGTTTATCTATTTAAACCGTTTTGCTATTTAATTTGTCCGATGGGAATATATACATGGATTCTGGAACATTTTTCGTTTTTAAAAATCAGGGTAAATAAAGAAAAATGTAATGGATGCGGAGTTTGTGAGAAGAACGCTCCTTGCTCTTCGGTAAGAGCTATTTTAGACAAAAAATTAATCAGAGGAGATTGTCATCTTTGCGGTGTATGTTTGAATGAATGTAAGTTTGGAGCTTTGTATTACGGTACATCAGGAAAAATAAAATACTAAAAGTAAAAAAGGTGAAGTAAAAATACTTCACCTTTTTCTAATATATATTACTTTTTCTTTAAGACTTTTTTAAGAATTGTATCCTTATCGATTTTTTTGGTACAGAAAAACCAGTCGTAGCATTTCAAATCTTCTTTCCCATCCATTCTGTCTTTTGCAACACCGCACGAGCCAGCCGGTGGAACGATTACGTCATCACCAGGTTGCCAGTCTGCAGGGGTAGCAATCGAAAATTCATCAGCCGCCTGCATTGCAATCAGTGCTCTATACAATTCATCGAAATTACGTCCCAAACTTAACGGATAATAAATTATTGCCCTAATTATTCCTTTGGGGTCAATGAAAAATACAGCCCTTACTGCTTTTGTATTACTTTCACCGGGTTGTATCATTCCGTATTTTTTCGCAACTTCCATAGTAATATCTTCAATCAACGGAAATTTTACTTCGATATCTTTCATTCCCTTATATTCGATTTTTTCTTTAATAGTTCTAAGCCAAGCTATATGGCTATATAAACCATCAACCGATAGTCCGACTAATTTACAATTCGCTTCCGCAAACTTTTCTTCCAATTTTGCAAAAGTCATAAATTCAGATGTGCAGACGGGTGTGAAATCAGCCGGATGACTGAATAGTATTACCCAGCTTCCTTTATATTGTGAAGGGAAATTAATTTCCCCTTGAGTTGTAACTGCCTTGAATTCAGGTGCTTTATCACCTATTCTCGGCATTGCTATTATTTGCTCTTGTTCCATATTATTTTTGTTTTTAGTTAATAAAAAAATTTATTGTTGTCCCTGTTGTGTTAATCTTGTGGCTACATTTTTACTGTTTTCCATCGATTGCAGAGCGAGATAGTTATCTCCAAACTTCGCTATATTTTCAGTTTCTTTGTCGAACTGGTCAAAATGTCGCTCTTCATCTTCCACAAGCAATTCAAAAATCTTTTTCGATGCAGAATCTGCATTTTGGGCACATTCATTTGCCCATTTATTGTAATCATTAACACTGCTTGTTTCCATTTCACTTGCCAGCTTCAGCATTTCTTTTGCGTCGTGTATTTTCTTCACTTCACCCGAAGCTTTCAGCTCAACTTCCCCTTTTAGAAAGATAATTCTTTCGGCAAGTTTTTCTATGTGGAGCATTTCCTCGATAGCAGTTCTTTTAAAAAGCCCAGCTAATAACAAATACCCTTGGTCATCACAGTGAAAATGAAAATACATATATTGATGAACTGCGGTCAGTTCATCTGCTACAGCTTTATTTAAAAGCTCGATACTTTTTTGTTTCATATTATAATCCTTTGTTTTTTACTTAGTAAATAATTTATTTTTTTGTAAATTTTCCTATTATTTGTAATTTGATATCATTTATCTTAAAGTTAGGAATTTTTTTCTTTTTAAAATAATTTTCTATCAAACTATTTAATTTCTCATCAAAAAAATCTTCGATTCTATCCGATTCGGCACAATATAAATGGTGGTGCTTATCCATAATACCATCATACCTCATCACATCTTTATCGGTTTTTACTCTTTTAATAATATTTTTTTCGGTTAGTACATCTAAAACCTGATACACAGTTCCTGTGGCAATATTAGGATGAGCTTTTCGGATAAAATCAATTATATTTTCAGCAGTAGGATGATTATTTAATTTCAGAATTGCCTCCAAAACCGCAAGTCTCTGAGGCGTTACTTTTAATTTGCTCTCGATTAATTTATTTTTATAAATGTTTATGTCCATTTAATACAATTATTAAATAAGAATAATTCTTAATTAAGAACTAATATATTTTAAATAAAGTTCCTAATTAATTAAGCATATAAAAATAAAACGGGAAGAGTCTTTTGTAAGAATAAAAAAAATTAATAACTCATTTCGTCGAGTTTAACTTTACCTTTATATACTTTATAAATAATAACGGTATAAGCAATCACGAATGGCATACCTATTAGAGCAATGATAAGCATAATATTCAATGTCTTTTGAGATGAAGCAGCGTTGTAAATGTTCAAGCTATTTTCCGGTAATGGATTAGATAAAACTATGTTAGGGAAAATACCGATTGCAAATAATACCAAAAGCAATGCAATGCTGGCAGATGAAGAAAGGAAGGCCCTGAATTCCCTACCGTGATGTATTTCTCTAGGAATATTTGCTATTGCAAGCATATTTAAAATTGCTATTAAGAAAAATGCAGGTTGCTCTTTGAAGTGAGTGACCATTCCGGGATAATAAATCAGTGTAGCCATTGTAGCAGTAACAAAGCAAATCACAAAAAATATAATAGTATTATTTACCCAAGTTTTAACTTTCAGTTGCAATTCTCCTTCGGTTTTCATAACAAGATAAATTGCTCCGTGCATCATAAAAAGAACAACAGTAGTAATACCGATTAAAATCGGAAAAGGTTTTAATAATCCGATAAATGAACCGACAAATTCTTTATCGCTTCCAAGGGGAATTCCTGTAATAATATTACCGAGAGCAACACCCATTAGCAAAGCAATAATAATACTCGATAAACTAAAAGCGATATCCCAAGAAGCTCTCCATCGTTCGCTTTTTTGTTTACTTCTAAATTCGATAGAAACGGCTCTAAAGATGAGTACAAACAACAACAACATAAAAGCAATATAGAAACCAGAGAAAACAGTTGCATAGACTTCAGGGAATGCCGCGAAAAGTGCTCCACCAGCAGTAACCAGCCATACTTCATTTCCATCCCATACTGGACCAATCGAATTTATAACAATTCTCCTGTCTTCATCTTTTTTAGTAAGCAGGTGCAAAGCACCAACACCTAAATCGAAGCCATCAAGGATTGCATAACCCGTTAATAAAATTCCTACAAGTATAAACCAAATTATATTTAAATCCATAGTTTGAAAAATTGTTTATTGGTTTTTAAAAATTGCTTTTTGTTCTATGTACACAGCATCTTTTTCAGTTATATCATCGGGACCGTGTTTTATTTTTCTATCGAGTAGATATAAAAATAAAATAAAAAGTAAAACATAAATTAGCAGGAATAAAATAAGAGAAAATAAAACCTCACCAGAACTGACAGATTTAGACAATGCATCTTTAGTTCGTAATAATCCATAAACAATCCAAGGTTGTCTTCCAATTTCAGCTGAAATCCAGCCGAGTTGATTGGCAAGATGAGGTAAGAACACAGATATTACAAGAATTTTTAAAATGAGTTTATTTTTAAATAGACTTTCTTTTCTTAAAAGTAACAATGAAACAATACTTAAACCAATCAAGGCAAATCCAATAGCAACCATTAAATGATAACTCTGAAAAACAATATTAACTGGAGGTCTATCTTCAGGTTTAAATTCATTCAAACCAGTTAAGGGTTTTTGAGAATCACCATAAACAAGATAACTTAAAAGACCCGGGATAGCAATACCGACATTTACCTTTTGTTCTTTCTCATTTACCCAACCGAATAGGTAAAGCGGAGCAGGTGAAGTATTAAAATGCCCCTCGAATGCAGCTAATTTCGCTGGTTGAGTATCGCTTAATTCGGATGCACTTTGATGACCGGTAAACAATTGAAATAGAGAGGCAAAAAGGGCAAGCGAAAGAGCAATCTTAATCGACTTTTTTGCAAAATCAAGATGCCTATTTTTTAAAATGTAAAACGCTGAGACACTTAAAACAAAAAAGGCACCAGTAAGCCATGCACCCGATAAAGTATGCGTTAACCTATCAATAGTAGAAGGGTTAAAAACCATAGCCCAGAAATCAGTTATTTCAGCACGATAAACTCCTGCATTATTAACAAGATGATAACCAGCGGGAGTTTGCTGCCAAGAATTTGCAACTATTATCCAAACCGCACTCAACATCGAACCAAAAGAAACCATTATAGTAGAGAAAAAATGCATTTTTGAAGAAACTCTATTCCAACCAAAAACAAGAATAGCCAGAAAACCCGATTCGAGGAAGAATGCAAAAACACCTTCGGCAGCAAGAGCACTACCGAAAACGTCTCCAACAAAACGAGAATAAGTTGCCCAGTTTGTTCCAAATTCAAATTCCATTACTATTCCCGTTGCAACTCCCATTGCAAATACCAAAGCAAAAATCTTTATCCAAAATCGCGTTATGTTTTCATAAATTTTGTTTTTAGTTTTTAGGTACATACCTTCCATTATCACAAGTAACACACCGAGACCGATGCTTATCGGAGGATATATGTAATGAAACCCTACTGTGAAGGCAAATTGTATTCGAGCTAAAAGTTCAGTATCCATTTAAAATCTATTTAATGTTTTTATAATTTTTCATTTTACTAAACACTGCAATATGAGATGTTTTCGGTTCGTTTTTGATTTCGTCGATAATTTCCAGTCCTGCTTTTTTCGATAATCCTAATAGCCCATTATTTTTCAAATAAGATTTAAAATTTCTGTTATGATTCTTTCCAGCTAAAAATTCAACTATTCTATTTATAAGACCGATAAAACTTTTCGGATGAGGTGAAAGATAATCAACTATTATAATTTTATCAGCATATAAAGAAAGAAGCCGAAGAATATTTTCCCTTTTATTTTCATTTATTTCGTGAATTACATAAGAGAGAATAGCAAAATCGTATTTATTTTTATACACTTCAAGAAAATTTTTAATATCACAATGATAAAAATTAATTTTACTATGCAATTTTTCATTAAAGCTTTTCTTTGCAACAATAATATTTTTTTCGGATGCATCTACGCCATCGATTTTATTACACCTATCATTCAGTTGATAACACAATCTGCCTGTCCCGCATCCGGCATCCAGTACCGACGAACCTTTCGTAATGAAATTTTTAATTTTTTCGAATGCTTTATCTTGATTTGGTGCGATAAATCTGTCATAAAACCAACCGTCGTACCAGTGATTTAATAATTCAGACATTAAATTGAATCTATTATTTTAATTAATTATTGCTGATTGTGGCCGTGATGATGTTCGTTTTCATGATGATGACCGTGTCCGTGATGATGCTCGTGTTCTTTACACAATTCATCATTATCTTTAATATTACCATTTAACCATTCATTTAAAACTATTTTTATATCACCAGAGCAACCTCTAACGACTGCAATTCCGTTACTGCTTAATTTATTTACTGCTCCACCTCCAATATTACCAGCAAGCATAATCTTAACACCTATATTTTTTAATTTTTCGACTACATCGGATTTGCATCCACAACCATTTGGTGAAGTAACCAATTCTTCGTGAATTATTTCTTTATTATCATTTACTGTATAAACCATAAAATATTCGCAGTGACCAAAATGGTCATCGACTTTGCCTGAATATGTTGGGATTGCAATTTTCATTTTTAAATCTCCATTTCTTTATAAAAAGTTTTTAAATTAAATTAATATTATTTTCTTTTAACCATTTATCGCTATGATATTTGGAGAGATATCTTTCTCCCGTATCACAAATCAAAAAAACAACGAGACTATTTTCGTCAAGATTTTTTGCTACATCAAGAGCAACATAAGCTCCAGTTCCAGAGGAAGCACCTGCAAAAATTCCCTCTTCTTTTGCAAGGCGATGGCACATATTAATCGAATCATTATCATTAACATAAACAATATCATCAACGAACGAAAAATCCGTTATTGGAGGTATAATATCGGTACCAAGACCTTCAATAAGGTGGGGTTTTACCTCATCTATTTTACCAGTATCATAAAATATTTTAAAATTCGAACCAACGGGGTCTGCTCCTATCACTTTAATATTTGGATTTTTTTCTTTTAAATATTTCGATACACCTGTAATAGTTCCAGCAGTTCCAACTCCGCAAACAAAGTGAGTAATTTTTCCTTCAGTATCTCTCCAGATTTCAGCACCTGTTGTTTCATAATGAGTTTGAGGATTAGCAGGATTTGCATACTGGTTTAAGTTAATTGCATTTGGAATTTCATTTGCCAGAGATTTTGCTTTGTTTCTATAGTAATCGGGAGAATCCGGCGTTGCTTCTTTTGGAACAATGACAACTTCAGCACCAAGAGCTTTCAAATAATTTCTTTTTTCCTGACCGATTTTATCCGTCATCACAAGTATTACTCTATACCCTTTTACCCTGCCTGCAAGAGCAAGACCTATACCTGTGTTTCCGCTCGTTGCTTCCACAATAGTGGAACCTGGTTTTAATAAACCCTTTTTTTCCGCATCTTCGACCATAGCAAGTCCTACTCTATCCTTAACACTTCCACCGGGATTCGAAAATTCAATTTTAGCAAGCACAGTGGCTTTCATACCTTTAGTTAGATTATTAATTTTTACGAGAGGAGTATTTCCGATTAGACCTAATACATTTTTATGATACATTTTTTGAAAATTTATTTTAAAAATCAATTTATATCTTGACTTGCAATATTTTTATACTTAATTTTGTTATGAACATATGTTCATAACAAAATAAATAAATTAAATTTAAAAAACAAATGAAAATAGCAGTAGCTTCAGATGACGGAATCACGCTTACAGGTCACGTAGGCAGATGTGAAATGTTTATTGTATTCGAAGTTCTAAACAAAGAGATAGTAAACATTGAAAAGAGGATAAATTCCTTTACAATGCATAAGACTAGTGAATATCAACATAAGAATCATAATCACACACATACAGGTTCAGGAAAACATACTGGTATAATATATGGTCTTAAAGATTGTAGTTATTTAATATGCTCAAAATGTGGACCTGGATTAGTCGAGGATTTATTTAATAACGGGGTTCAAATTATTCTTACAGAGGAGATGGATGCTCAAGAAGCAGTAAAACTTTTTGTTGAAGGTAAATTGAAAAGTAACCCTGAAAAGGAATGTAAAGAGCATAATCATTAATAATGGCAAGACCTGTAAAGCCAAGGAATTTAATATTACCACAAAGGAATATAGAGTTTATTCCCAAGGGAATAAATATTAGTAAAAACGATAGCACAACATTACTTTCCGAAGAGTATGAAGTAATCAAATTAATAGATTACGAAAATATGAATCATCAGGAAGCTGCAAAAGTTTTACACATATCAAGACCAACTGTGACAAGGATTTATGAAAGAGCGAGAAAAAAAATCGCAGAATGCCTTATAGAGCTTAAAACTCTTAAATTAGAAGGAGGGAATTCGGTTTATTTAGAAAACTGGTTTAAATGTGAAATATGTAATTCAATATTTAATATTCCAGATACAAATATATTTAGTAAAAATTGTCCGGTTTGTTCAAGTAATTTTGTTAAAATATTCCATAAAGAATAAATTAATTTAATATGATTGCCATTAGCGTAAAAGAAAACAACAAAAAATCTTTATTGGAGTTATGTTTTGGAAAAAGTGAGTATTTTTTCTTGTATGACCCTATTAAAAAAGAGTCTTCATTCGTAGTAAATCCCGGGAAAATGGCAAGTAAGAATTCTGGAAAGAAAGCCGCTTCATTTCTTGTTAAAGCAGGTGTAAAAACCGTATTTTCATCAAATTTTGGTGTTCCAGTAAAAAAAATCTTCGATAGGAATAAAGTCCAAATGGTAATTTTATCGGATAAAATAAAAAGACTCGACGAAATAAAATGGATAAAATGATTTTCGGAATAATTTATTACTTGTTATTAGCAACATATTTATATAATTTTGTAAAAAAAGGGAAAAAATATGCAAATGGAAATTTATTTTGAAGACGGAAAAAAAGTTAATGCAAACTACAAAGGACATATTATAAAAACCGACCAGTCAATCAGAGACGGAGGAGATAATACTGCACCTGCACCTTTCGATTTATTTATGACGTCGATAGGGACGTGTGCGGGAATATACGTTAAGGTTTTTTGCGAGAAGCGAGGAATTCCAACGGATAAGATTAAGCTTATACAAACAATGGAATTCGATGAAGTCACTCATATGATAGGAGCGATAAAAATCGATATACAATTGCCTCCTGACTTTCCTGAAAAGTATAAAGAAGCTGTAATAAATTCTGCAAATTTATGTGCGGTAAAAAAACATATTCAAAATCCACCGGAATTCGAAGTGTTTACAAGTACACATTAAAAACATATATACTTCTCTTTATACTTACTACCAATACAAAAGTTAATTGTAGTTCTATTTTTATTTAAAAAAAATGAACTGGTTTAAAATAGCGTGTAAATTAAAAATCATATTTATTAAAAAAAAGTTTCTCCCCCCGACTACATCGAGTATGACTAATGTTTGACAACTGCGTGGTCGTTCTCTTTTCGTTTGAATTCTTTTTATGGATTCGTATTCTTAAATATTTATAAAAAACTGTTTACACACTTTTTTGAATTCAACCGAAATGAAAAAGGAGAGAATTAGTCATTGATTATTAATCATTTTTATAATAAAATAAACTATAAACCGAATCGGAGGAAACACTGCGAACTTAATTCAATTATTTAATAATTTTTAAAAAATATTTTATTATGAAAACTTTAAAAATTCTTTTCATTTTAATTACCATCATACTTTTAACAAATATAAAAGCACAAGTTGATGACACAAAAGATAAAAACAAAGCACAAATTAAAGTGAAAATAAACGACTTACCAAAAGCAATGGAGAATGGTTCTTCAACGGATATAGTAGTTACCATAACAAATAAATCAAAAACAGATGCATGGGAATATAGTGGAAATTTTACTTACAGTGTAGATGGTTCATTCACATTAACAAGAGACAATTTGACATCTTCAAAATTTACACTTAATCCGAGAGAAAGTAAAGATGTGTTATATAAACTTACAGCTCCATCTGAAGAAGGGAAACATAAAGTGACAATAACTTTTTATGATGGTGGAAGAAAAGTCGGCACAAAAACAAAAGTAATAAAAGTCGGCACAAGCACATCTGACAATGAAAAAAACAAAAATAAAGATAAAAATAAGGATAAGAATAAAAGCGAAAACAAGAATAAATAATACTATATAAGAAAAAAATAGGAGTAATAATGAAAAATCTTTTCTTAGCTCTAATACTGCTTTTTTCGGTTAGATTTGTATTTGCTCAGAATACAAAGGGGGGTGAGGATGCAAAGGGAATATTCAAGTATGAAAATTTCCAAAAACCCGAAGAATGCGGTTCATCTTGTCATACAGATTTTTATGCACAATGGAAACAGATGATGATGTCAAAGTGTTACACACACGAATGGGACGAAATAGAATATTTCAAACTTGCAGTTCCGCATGCGGAAAAAGAATCGAAAGTTGCAGGTGTAAAGGAAGGTTGTAACGGGTGCCACGCACCAGTATCATTTATGGTCGGCGATGTTCCACCTCCAAAGCCAAAATTTAATTCCCGAGCAAACGAATCTGTATCTTGTGATGTATGCCATACTGTAACTGGATTTGTTGGTGACACACCATACAATTTTAACTTTATCTCAAATCCGGGAAACATTAAGTATGGAAACCGAGGGAATTTAAATTCACCAGCACATGAAACGAAGAAAAATGAATTTCTTTCTAAAGCAGAGTTTTGCGGAACGTGCCATAATGAAAAATCTCCTTTTGGCGCTTGGGTAAAAGCAACTCAACTCGAATGGAAAGAGGGACCATATTCAAAAG
The DNA here is from genome assembly GCA_964400285.1 of uncultured Ignavibacteriaceae bacterium. Classification (GTDB taxonomy): domain Bacteria; phylum Bacteroidota; class Ignavibacteria; order Tepidaquicellales; family Tepidaquicellaceae; genus FEN-1279. The sequence continues at coordinate 113,948 of CAYNTK010000004.1, read as the reverse complement.
AAGGAGTTCAATGTCAGAAATGCCATATGCCAAGAGCACCAGGGATAAGTTCGGCAATGGGTGAATTTCATCAAGATGTCGCACAACATCTTTTTCACGGAGCACATGACCCAGGAAAATTAAAAGGGACAGTAGAATTAAGAATACATCCTGAAATAGATGAGGTTGAACCGGGTGAACAAATAAAATTTACAGTAGTATTATATAATGCTAAAACAGGACATAAATTTCCTACAGGTTCTGCAGAAGAGCGAATGCTATGGCTCCACGTAGAAGCGATAGATGCAAAAGGGAAAATATATCATCTGAAAGTTGATAAAAAGGGATTTGAAGGTGAAGATTATACGATTGCTTCTAACGTTCTTGCATATCAGGATATGAGTGTACCTTTAGGATTACCTGATTTTAAAGGGATTCAACGAGACGGAATTCCTGAAGGAGACAGGATATTCAGGATGCCGTATTTAGACCCGCTCGGTAGAATGACAATACAGCAATGGAATACAGCGTCATTTGGAGTGGATTACAGAATAGGACCGAGAGAAACGAAGATAGAAACTTTTATTTGGATAATACCTGACGATATAGAGATTGGTAAATTAAAAGTAAGAGCTGTTTTAAATTACCAAAAACTACCGACACCAGTCGCAGAATATCTTGGTGTTCCAAAGGAAGAAGCAGAAATAATCGAAGTAAATTTCCACGAAACATTTTTAGAAATAGTAGATGATTAAATTATTTAGATAATTTAAAAATAAAGGAATCAAAATGAAAAAAGTATTTATAATTTTAATAGCACAAATTTTTATTTATGGATTTTTTAATGATGGGAATGCAATACCAGCTTTTGCGAGAAAGTATAATATGTCCTGTAATGTGTGCCACTCTCCTTTTCCGAAACTTAAACCATACGGGGAAGACTTTGCTGCAAACGGCTTCCAGCTTCCCGATAAAGAGCCGACAAGATATTTCAAAAAAACAGGAGACGATTTACTTTTGCTGATGAAGGAACTCCCTTTTGCTTTAAGGTTCGAGCTTTTTGGTCAATATGAAAATTCAAGAGATGTTAATCCCGATTTAAGAACTCCGTATATTTTAAAGATTATGTCCGGCGGGAACATTTATAAAGATATATCATATTATTTTTATTATTTTATCAGTGAACGCGGTGAAATGGCGGGAATAGAAGATGCATTTGTTATGTTCAACAATGTCTTTTCAAAAAAAATCGATTTGGATTTATACGCGGGTCAGTTTCAAGTATCCGACCCTTTATTCAAACGTGAACTTAGATTGACACAAGAGGATTATGCAATCTATACAGTTAAACCGGGAAGAACATTAGCATCGTTAAAATATGATAGAGGAATTATGACAACATATTCGGCACCTACTAAAACCGATTTCACGCTTGAAATATTAAGCGGGAATGGATTAGGAACGGGTGAAACGTTCGACGTAGATAAATATAAAAATATTATGTTTCGTGCCTCGCAGGAAGTTACACCATTTTTGCGAATCGGGGGTTTTGGTTATTACGGGAAAGAGCAACCTGATTCGATATCAAATGAAATGTATATGGCGGGAGCAGATCTGACATTGGGAAATGATAAAATAGAATTAAATGCACAATATGTTTATCGCAGTGATATAAATCCTGCAATGACTTCCGTCAAACCAACGGAAAGAGTGAAAACACAGGGCGGATTTGTTGAACTAATATATTCACCTCACGGAGATAAAAGCAGAATTACAGGTTCGCTATTATATAATTATGTAGATTCGGATTTCAAGGAATTAAAATATCAGAGTTACACGGGAAGTTTAAATTACCTTATTGCAAGAAATATTCGGCTTGTTGGTGAATATACATATATGAAAGAAACCAAGATTTCAAGGTTTACATTGGGATTTATTTCGGCATTTTAAAAGCAAAATATAGTCAATTATGAGCAACAATTGAATTGAATAACTTCTCAAAAATGACTATTTTAATATATTATTAAGGAATCGGAGCGTAGCGTAGTCTGGTTATCGCGCCAGTTTTGGGAACTGGAGGTCGCTGGTTCGAATCCAGCCGTTCCGACAAAAAAAATTACCCTCTTCTAGTCAGGAAGAGGGTATTTTTTTTGAGCGTTTTTACTGTTTGTTTAGATATTTTTGAGGTTCTTTTTCAAACTTTTTAATGCAAGGATTGCAGCAGAAATAATATTTCACACCTTCATAAACGGTCGAAACATTTTTATCTATTGGCTCACCCATTACAGGGCAAAGCACTTCACCTTTAATATAATTTATTGGTTCGGCTTTAAATTTTTTAACACAACCCGAGCAGCAAAAAGTGTATTCTTTTCCGAGATAAGTAAATTTAACTGGTTCACCTTCAGAGCCATCGATTGTTTCGCCAGATACCGGACATACTAAAAGAGAGTCTGAATTAATACCCTGTGAATCTCCGATTTTTGTATCGCAAGTTTTTGAACAGGTTTTTGAGCATTCTTTTTTCTCTTCTCTTATCTGTGAATAAGACAAGTTTACAACAAATAACATTGCTGTAATTAAAGTGAAGAATAAGATTTTTTTTGTTTTCATTTTTTTCCTTATTTTTATTTTAATAAATAATTTTTAAAAATCTATTTAGAATATTTGAGCTAAAGCCCAAAGCATTTCTTTTTAACTTTCCTCACCGTAAATGATGGGGTAAAGTTAAATTATCACACGAATAAATTCGTGAGCTATATTAAAGAACGTTTTTATTTTATTAGATAGCGAAATCCGACATAAAAGTTTCTACCCATTGTAGGTCCCCAGATAAAAGAAGTATCGAAATATTTTCCAAAAGGATTATCCGCACTAATGATTGGATTGCCTTGCGTGTAGTTTAAAATATTTTCGATACCAAAGTAGGTTTCAATATATTTAAAATTTTTAGTGAATTGAAAATTCATAATAGCATAGGAATCTGATACATCAGGTTTTTGAAATTCAATTGGGTAACCAGAAGTAGATGGGAGCGTTTGCTTTCCAAACCACTGAATGTAAAAATTTAAAATCCAAGAATTCCCGGGATAAGTGTAGGTAATACCCGAAAGAAATCTATGTTTAGAATTAAAAGGTTGTTCAAGCTTCTGCCCATTTTTAAAATAATAAAGGTCAATAAATTTATAAGCAAATTTCAAGTCGAGATTTTGCAGAAAATTTATACTTGACTCTATCTGGAAAACGTTAGAGCCAGCATCATCGAAATTGGAAAACAAGTAAGCATAAGGTATAACATCGCTTTCTGGAATGACTTTATTATTAAAAATAGTTTTATAAAAGTCGAAGTTAATATTACCTGATAGACCACCGATAACAAAATATTGAAGTAAATCAAATCCATAATTAAAAGTTTTTTCGGGTTTAACAGAGCGTAATCCGATAATATCTTTTCCGCTTGCGAGGAAGCTTGGGTATTCACTTAAAGGATTAACAGTTCTGAAACCCGTTCCGAATGATGCTCTTAACGTAGTATTTTTAGTTATTAGGTATTTGACAAGGAAACGCTGAGTAAAAATGGAATTATATTCATTATGAAAATCAGCTCTTAAACCACCGATGATAGAAAGATTAAGTTCTTTAAATTCAAATGAACCTTCGGAATAGATGCCCGGAACGGATTCGAGTTTATCATATATACCTTGATAAGATTTAGAAACAGGAGAAAGAAAATTTATATCTTCAATAATATTTTCATATTTATAACTCGCACCAAATCTCAAATAACTATTTTTATAAACAGGGAATTCATAAAGGACATTAAGATTAAAATTCTTTTGCGTAGCATCATATTTAGTTGTTCCAAAATAAGACAACTGGTCGAAGAAACCGCCGTTTGCAAAAACTTTTATTTGATTTTCATTTTCAAATTCGTGACTAAATCTTAAATATGCATCGCCATTTTTTAAGTTAATAGTTTGACCATAAACAGTATTGCTTCCGAGGTTTTGATTATAATCGAAATTTTTCTGTCCGCCAATTCTTCTTTCATCGAGAAATTTTAAACCAATAATAGCAGTTGTTTTGTCATTATTTTCTAAAGAGCCATAATTCCATTTATTAAAGAGCATATATCTTCTTGTCAAGGGCACATCGAGAAAGCCATCATTATTATCATCAACACGTTTGGATTCCTGAACGGTTTGGAACGCGAATAATGTATTCCAATCTTTTATTGTAGTCGTAGCGTTTAAGTTAAATTGCGGTTCGAATGCACTATTTAAGAAACCGTTAACAAAAACTTTTTCAGATGAAGAGTAATCTTTGAGTAAGACATTCATAATACCACTGATGGACTCATACCCTTGAATAACAGAATTAGAACCTTTAGAGATATTAATTCTATTTATTAGTGAGCCGGGAATAGAAGTAACACCGAATTTAGTAACAAGACCAGACATAGTAGGCATATTATCAATTAAGACTTGAGTATAAGAGCCTTCAAGACCGAGAACTTTAAGTTCTTTCGTATTAGTCAAAATATCTGTAACAGCTACATCAACGGATGCATTTTTACCAAAGCAACCAGATAAATCACAACAAGCATCGTGCTTTAGCTCTAATTGAGTAATTACTTCAGTTTTAGGAGTTTCATCCGAAATAAAGCTCGTGCTGACTTTACCTTCCACAACAATAGTATTTGTGGTTGCGGTGTTTAGTAAGGTTACTTCAACAAAATCTTTATTGCCGACTTCAATTGTATCGGTTTTATAACCGACAAAAAATACAATTAGTCTTTTATCAGAAATATTATCCGAATCGATTACAAATTTGCCACCGTTTTCTGTAACAGTTCCCACGCGTGTATTAATCCACTTAACAACAGCACCATCGAGATTTTCCTTTTTTTCACCAGATAAGGAATAAACAACTCCACTAATATCTGTATTTTTTTTATTCTGTGAATATATATTAAAAAATGAAATAAATATAAACAGAAATATAAATATTTTTTTCATAGAACATAAATTTTAAAATGATAAAAAAGATAAAAACCTTAAAAAATAAGGTTAGATTATAAGAGTATTAAAAGAGTTGTCTAAATTCTAAAGTTGGAAAGCGAAAGAAAGATTTTGCAATTTTTTTCCGAAGGACGCCAGGAGTTAAAGGAAGAAAAGCCGAAACCAACTGGAATTAATGAAAGATTAGAATTTTCTAATTTTAATAATTTTGTATTAGAAGTTTTGTTTTCGTTTGTCGAAATTGGATTTTCAATATCATTTTTTTTGATAACGCATTGAATACAATTATCACACTCTTTTTTAGTTTCGTTTTCACAATTATTATTTTCTTTATTGCAGCAACTTTTAACTTTTTTAGAACTGCAGCAATTAGATTCAACTTTTTTAGGATTAATATTTTCGTAACAAATACAATTAATACATTCCGATGCGAATGTAGTGGCACAAAAGACAACTACAGCCAACATAGCAAGTGCTTTAGATAAAGTGCGATATTTATATTTAAATTTTTTCACTGATACAAAGATACACAAAATGCAAAGCAAAAGTCAACATAATAGCGACAAAAATTTCTAAAATCTTCCAAAAACTTTCAAAAATCTTCCAAAAACTTACCAAAAAGGGAAAATATTTTGGAAAAACTTTTTGATATATTTGAAAAACAGAATAAAATTAAAGTTTTTTTCTGGAAAATTGCGTAAAACACTTTAAAAAACGCAAAAAATACGTAATAATTATGTAAAGCTTAAAAATTTTATGTGAAAGAACAACGAATAAAAATAGTAATTAAAACTTTTTTATGTGAATATATTGACATCGCGATGAAAAAGTTAGAAATGGCGAGGGTTTTGGCGTGGGGGTGGAGAAATTATATTAAAGATTAATTACCACATAGTTTTGGAGAAATGCGGGTATGTTCGAAGAAAAAATTATAATATATAAAGTGTTATAATAAAATGAAAACAGCGAACAAATACATTGGGGGATAATGTAAATTCCGCTGTTTTACTTTACTATATATTACAGCAAATCAAAATCTCAATAAACATACAAATCATTACTATTTCACCATTAGAAAAATTTGTTTTGCTCGAGAAAGAGTTTTTAGATCTAATATTGGCAATTTTACTCTTTCATAGTAAATGATGCATTTGTTTCGCGGATACAAAGTAAACAGAAATCGTTTAAGAATGTTACAGGATTCAAAGCATACATTTACTAAAATCAATTTAAATTCGAAAGAACTTTCTTTATGCTATAATAGATAATGCAAAGATTATTCCAAAAAATTTTGCATAAAAAACGATGTTTTTTCGATTATTTTAGAGGTTTTGGCTCATAATGAGACTTTTTTTATTATTTTGAGATAGCAAATTTACTTTATAAAATATTTAAATAAAATAATGAGACGAATTTCTACACTTGACTACTTTTGGTGCCATAAATGTTTGACTACTTTGTATGGATTTGTATTTTTAATTATTTATAAAAAATATTTTCACACTTTTTTAAACACTAATTTATTTTCTTAAGGTTTATTTTCTTCGTTTAACCAATGAAATAAAATTCTTATTTTAAATGGATGTTTTATAAAATATTCATACGACCTATATTATTTTTATTTAATCCAGAAATAATACACTATATAGTTTTTTTTATCATTTCGAGATTTACTTTTCTTTATCCAATTTTCAGATTAATATATTCACCTAAGGAAAACTGGGAAGAGATACACATAGGCGGAATAAAATTTCGCAATCGCCTTGGAATAGCAGCGGGATTAGATAAGGATGGTATTGCAATAAGATTTTTCGATGCATTAGGATTTTCACATATCGAAGTTGGCACAGTAACTCCCCTACCTCAAGCGGGGAATGAGAAGCCGAGACTTTTCAGACTGAAAAAAGATAAAGCATTAATAAACAGAATGGGTTTTAATAATATTGGAACAGATAAAGTGAAAACAAATATTAAGCGTGCAAAGGAACATTTGAAAAGTGATTTTGTGGTAGGAGTGAATATTGGGAAAAATAAAAATACACCAATAGAAAAGGCATATACAGATTATGAAATTTGCCTCGAAAAGTTTTATGATGTTGCGGATTATTTTACGATAAATATTTCTTCTCCAAATACTGAAGGACTTCGCGACCTACAAAGCGAAAAATATCTCGACGAACTTTTACAAAAAATTTCGGATAAAAATAAATCTTTGTCAGAGGAAAAAAATATAGCGTTAAAAAATATTTTTTTAAAAATAGCCCCAGACTTGAGCGAAGAAGAAATTTCACAAATTTATTTTTTTGCATCTAAATATGAGCTTTCTGGAATCGTAGCAACGAACACTACGATATCAAGGCCTAATTTAATAGAAAGAAAAGACGAAACAGGAGGATTAAGCGGAAAACCCCTGAAAGAATTATCGGGAAAAGTTTTAAAACAACTAAAAGAAATGAATGATGCAAATACATTTTCGCAGATGTATTTAATAGGTTCTGGTGGTGTTTTTACGAAAGATGATTATAAGGAAAAGCTAATAAAAGGAGCCGACCTTGTTCAGATTTATACGGGATATATTTACGAAGGAAACGGAATCATAAAAAAAATTTTAAATTAATGAAAGATTTATTAAATACACCAGTAACAGTAACTTTACTGTTTGCAAATGCGGCAATATATTTATGGATAAGATATACAGGGCAGGAATATTTCAGTCGATTTGCAGAGTGGCCATTTCAGGTGGTTTACAAGAAGAGATATTATCAAATGTTGACATCAGCATTTCTGCACGTAGATATAATGCATCTTTTTTTTAATATGTTCACTTTGTTTTCTTTTGGGAGAATACTCGAGATAATATTCGTAAACAGTTTTGGATTTGTTAATGGAAGTATATATTTTTTTCTGATATATTTTATAAGTTTATTTAGCGGTTCAATATTCACGGTTTTATTTCATTATAAAAATCCCGGCTATGTAGCCGTAGGTGCATCGGGAGCGGTTTCGGGGATAGTGTTTTCATATATAATATTTTATCCAACAAGCACGATAGGATTTTTCTTTGTTCCTATGCCTGCGTTTGTGTTTGCTTTGCTGTATATCGGCGCATCAGTTTATGGAATGAAAACAAGACTAGGAAATATAGGACACGAGGCGCATTTAGGCGGAGCAATAGGCGGAGTGATAGCAACATTAGTATTGATTGACGGAGCGTTTAGGATATTGGTAGGGCATTTTTCTTAATAACCCCTTTTAAATATTTTTTTATCTGCGATGGAAATTATTCCGAAGAGGAACATAATTGCGATGGCGTAGAGGAAGAATTCTTTAGTGAACGAAATACCAATGAGAGAAAACAGATTGATAAAGAAATCGTTAATATAATATCCGATTTTACTAAATTCAGATCCGAAGGAGCTATTTTCTTTTTCGAGCTGACTTGTAAAATAATATGATAGAGAAAATGCAAACGATAGAATAAGGATAATAAATCCCGATATCACATATCTAACCGAAATGTTTACTTTTTTATCCTGCTTCTCGAATTCCCTGCTCAGCTCGATTTCACGTATTAGTTTATCGGTGAATTTTTCCGATGTTTTCGAGATTAGCGAATTTGTTATTTTTGAATCTAAATATTTTTCTATTTCTTCGTTCATTTTCTTGTTTCCTTTTTTTAAATATACTCTAAAAGTTCTCGAGCGGGATACTTTTTTAAAAGCACCTCTTTAAGTTTTTCTTTTGCTCTGAAAATTCTATTTTTAATTGTTCCCAGAGGTAGTGAAAGAATTTCGGATATTTCATTATGACTTAGTTCGTTCACATAAAACATAGTAAGTATAACGGAATAATGTTCGGGTATAGCATTTATATACTTATTAACAATTTTTTGAATTTCGATACTGAAAACATTTTTTTCCGTATTAAGATTTAAATCTTCTATATAGAGACGGTCATCAATTTCAGATTCATTAAAGTTTTTTGTCAGTTCATCACCTTCTTTGTAATTAGCATCGGTTACGTCTATGGAAGTTATGTTAAATCTTTTCGTCGTGAATTTTCTGTAATGGTCTACTGCCGTGTTATACACAATCGAATAAAAATATGTAGAGAACTTTGATTTTGCTTCGTATTTTTTTTCAATCAGTGATTTATATAATTTTAAAAATGCATCTTGCAAAGAGTCTTCTGCTTCGTATTGGTTTTTAAGAATTTTCAAAGTAAGAGAGAAAGCCCTGTCCTTGTATTTTTCCACAAGTTCTCTAAAAGATTCGGTATTTCCACTTTGAATTTTTTGAATTATTTCAATATCAATATCCTGCATAATACTCTAAAAATTATCAAATCAAATTATCGCTTTTTAGTCAAGGTAATTTTTCCGTTAGTGGTTTCAATTTTTACTTCGGAGTTGCCACTGTTAAGAGTTCCACTGAAGTATTTTTTGTCTTCTTCGACATTAGTGAAGTTAAAATCTTTTTTAGATATTTTTCCGTTGGTAGTTTCCATTTTGAATTTACCAGCGAAGTTATTGCTCAAGCCCAAGTTGACACTTCCGTTTATAGTTTTAATATCAAGACCTTTAGTAGAATCGAGTTCGGCTTTAACTTTTCCATTTGTAATATCGACGAAAATTTTTCCCGTTGTATTTTCAAGATTGACATTTCCGTTTGTAATTTTAATATTTGCATCATTATTAACTTGAAAGAGTGAGGCTTTTCCGTTTGTATTATCTATAGTAACTTCAATACCATCGGGAACGAGCAATTCATAATTTATATCGCTACCGAATTTAAAATTGAAAAATTGTAATTTGCTTTCTTTAATAAAATCGCAAACAATATTTACAGTGCTTTCAGAAGTATCAACTTTAAGTTTAATATTTTCTTTTTCTTCTTTTAATTCCTTTTTGGTAAGATGTAATGTAGCAACTGCTTTTATCGTCAAAACGGTATCAATAGAACTTTTTGTAACTTTGATATCTCCATTTGTATTATTTAGAACAACTTTCTTTTTTCCTATGGTGTTAACAGATAATTCTTTTTTTTCGGTTTTTTCATATCTTTTTTGGAATAAAGAACATCCCGAAAGAGAGATTGCACCGAGCAAAGCGATTAAAAGGAATATTACTGTTGGTTTTATTATTTTCATCTTTTAAAAAAATTAAGATTTAGAAATTTTTGAGGTATCACTCGTTCCGTTTTCGATTTTGCCCTTGACAACCAAGTAATAAGTGAGAAAACCACAGCCAATAAATAGAACAACCAGACCAAAGGTAATACCGTCGGAAAAGTCAAATTTTTCTTCAAGAATATTCGCTATGAAAATACCAGCGCCGAAAAAAATAAATAGTATTCCCCATTTTAAAGCACCAAAGGGATTACGAGGTTTTGGATTTTTATCAGCATCCTTGAAATAATTTTTTACTTCATCTGGGGTAAGACCTTTTTCGATTAATCTCATTCTTTCTCGGTGTTTTGAATAGATAGCCCAAAAAATAATGACTCCGGGTATGCCAAAGGTGAAAATTATGCCGAAAATTGGAATCAGAGCTTCAATAAATTTATCCATTTTTGTTTCCTTTCGTTTTTATTTAATGAGACGAGTAAAGGTTAAAAAGGTTGCATATTCAATGTTAAAAGATAAATTATAAATGTTAAATGCAAAAAACAATAAAAAATTTTGATATAATAAAAAAACGTTTAGCTAAGAGCTAAACGTTTTTTGTTTCTTTCATTTTTTTCTTTACACCGGGAAGAATACCCCACGTAAAAATATCCCGGTATAAAAACTTTAAATATTGATTACAGGAATTTTTAATTTTGCAATTAATTCTTTTTCGTCAACAACTTTTCTTTTCTTCTTTTGTTTTCTTAAATAAGCGTCTTTATCCGTTATTTTGGATTCATCTCTAACATCAGGATATTCGTAAACATTATATTTGTAATTACGCAAGATAATTTTATCTTCGTCACGAGAGATAACATAATTCGGGAGCAGAGGAATTTTCCCTCCACCACCTGGAGCATCGATAACGAATTGGGGAACAGCAAGACCTGAGATGTGGCCACGTAATTTATCCATAATTTCAAGACCGACCTCCAATGGGGTTCTGAAATGATTTGCACCTTTGGTCAAATCCGCCTGATATATATAGTATGGTCTCACCCTAATGGATAATAATTTTTTCATAAGCTCTCTCATTGTCTCTGCGTTATCATTCACACCTTTCATCAACACACATTGGTTACCTACGGGGATACCAACATCAGAAAGCATATTACATGCTTTAGTGCTTTCTTCCGTAATTTCCCACGGATGATTGAAATGTGTGTTTACATATATCGGATGATATTTCTTTAACATATTACAAAGTTTCGGAGTGATTCTTTGAGGCAAAACACAAGGCATTTTAGTTCCGAGGCGGATTACCTGAATGTGTTTGATTTCTCTCAATCTCATCAGGATTTTTTCGAGCATAGCGTCGGTGTGCATAAGCGGGTCACCGCCCGAAAGGATTACATCGCTTATCTCAGTATGCTGCTCGAGATATTTGAAAGCAGATTCAAGATTTCTTAAAGAAATCTTATTCGAGTTTCCTACTTTTCTTTTTCTCGTACAGAACCTGCAGTATAAACCGCATTGCGAAGTAACAAGAAATAATGCTCTGTCGGGATACCTGTGAGTAATATTCGGCACGGGACTCATATCATCTTCGTTAAGCGGGTCTTCGGGACCATCGATATCTTCCAGTTCTTTTTCATCGGGGACACATTGCAACCAGATTGGGTCGCCAGGATATCTTATCAAAGATAAGTAATAGGGATTAATCCTTGCCTGAAAAAATTTATCAAGCTTGGATGCAATGTTTCTATCAATCTTAAATTTCTCAACAAGCTGGTCAACCGAATGAATGCTCTGTCTAATCATCTCTTGCCAAAGTTCCATAAAGTTTTTCCTTCAGTTAGTTTGTAAATATTTTTAAAACTTTATCTATTATTCTTAAAGACAAAATTATTTATTAAAAAGTTTTGAGTTTTCAAATATATTTTCCATAAACAACAAGCGAATCGCCTACATTATAGAAATCTCTTATCTCGTAAAATTTTTCGTATAAATTTTTTTCGTAAAATTTTCTTTCTTTTTCGTAACCGGGTTTTCCGCTGGTCTCGATTAAAATCAATCTTGCGGATTTATTTTTCAAATACTCTTCTATGTATTTAATCAAACCGCTACCAATACCTTTTGCTTGAACATTTGGATTAACCGCAATCCAATATAGGTCATAAGTTCCGACCGTTAATGGTCTTGGTCCTATACAAACATATCCATTTACCGTATCATCTACTGCATCGACGAAAATTTCATAATCCTTTTGGTCTTTGACATTTATATAAATATCAATCAATTCCATTGCGATTTTTATTTCGTCATCGTTGAAATTTTTTGTGTCGACCAAAATTTTTTGTATTTTATCTCTGTCTGTATTTTCTAATTTTCTTATCATTAATTTATTTTTTTATTCCCCATCTTTCAGCGGCAAAGTTAATAATATTTTGAATTAGTGTTTCATAAGTCCAGCCGTATGCTTTTCCACTTCTTGTGAAACCTGTATCTTCATCTACGTCTGAAGCAATATCTGGATTTGGATTTAGCTCGAGAACATAAGGAACGTTATCCTTCACTCTGAAGTCAACACGAGCATAGTCAGATGCACCAATAACTTTATAAACTTTTTTTGCAGTATACTGAATTAATTTTTCGAGTTCGGGAGAAATATTTTTTGCGGGACAGACAGCTTTAGTGCAGGCAAATTCTACCGTCTTGTACATCCACTTGCTGTTGTAGCTTACAATCTTTGGATAATCTTCAGGCATTCCCGTAAAATCAATTTCCGAAATCGGAAATACGATAAGGTCATCATCACTTGTTTTAAAGTTTCCAACAACACTTACATTAATTTCTCGACCATCGATATATTCTTCAATAAGAGCAGGTTGTTTATGAACATCGAGAATATATTCAATTCTTGTTTTTAATTCGGTATCATTATAAACAATCGATTTATTTTCAATTCCAATACTTGCATCTTCACGAGAAGGTTTAACGATTAAAGGGAATTTATCTTTAACTTTACTATAACCATCTTCTTTGAATTTATTGGAATTACCACACAAATAATGCGATGCAGTAGGAATATCGTAGTAGTGCAAGATTTCCTTTACGCGTGATTTATTAAGAGCAAGCCCAAGAGTCAAAGCACGCGAGCCTGTATAAGGAATTTTCATAATTTCAAAGAGGGAAGCAATATTCATTTCTTGTGTCGGGTCGCCATCAACAGATTCGCAAAGATTAAAAATTATATCAGGTCTATCATTTCTCAACTCATCAATTAATTTATAAATATCGAGTGCAACGGGAACGATTTTAGTAACGTGTTCGCTATCTTTTAAAGCACGTTGAACTGATTTCATTTCATCGAGGACACCGTATTCACTCATATCAATAGCTTCATCGACTTTATCAATATCGGTTACACCATCATCCCAGATTTTATCTTTGGAATATTGTGTAGGGTCATTAAAAATAATATCTATTTTCATTTATAATTTTCTCTTCGAAATATTTAATTAAGTATTTTAGAATTTAACCATTTAAATTTTTTTGTTAACTCTATTAACAGCTTCGTTCAACACGGCATTAATCATAGCGCTATAATCCATACCTGCGTGTCTTGCGGCTTTTGGATAGCAAGAGTTATCTCGAGGGTCAGGTAATATTCCGGGCAGAGGATTTATTTCGATTATATTCGGAATGTTATTTTTATCTAACCTGACATCTATCCTTGCCCAATCTCTAATCCTTAAAGCATTAAAAGCATCCTTACAAACTTTTTCTATGCTTCTATAAATTTCTTTGCTTATGTTTGCAGGACAGGTAAAGATATCGAGCTGATTTTCTCTTGTATCGAAAAACCATTTTACTTCATAAGAATAAATTTTGTTGAACCCTTCGGGAACAAAGTCGAGATTCACTTCAACGATAGGCAGAACCTTAACGTTTTTCCCGTTACCAAGCATTGCAACGGTAAATTCTCTTCCACCAACAAAATCTTCAATGAGCGCAGGTTGATTATAGCATTCTTTTATTCTTGCAATTTCACTGTTAAGTTCATTTAAATTATTTGCAAGCGAAGAGTTGTAAATGCCTTTAGAAGAACCTTCGTGTAATGGTTTAACAAATTTAGGAAACTCTAAGTTGTTTTTATCGAGTTGTATATCTGATATGATAAATTTTGAGTTCGGTATATTATAGTAAGATAAAATTTCTTTACATCTGGATTTATCGTGACAAATTCCAATAGTAATCGAGTCGCTTCCAGTAAAATTAATATTTAGCATCTCGAGCATTGCAGGTATTTGTGATTCTCTTGAAGCACCGTAATAACCTTCTGCCACATTAAACACAAAATCCGGTTTAATATTTTTAAGCTTTTCAAAAGCGTCTTCATCAGCTTCAACAAGAGCAACATCGTGTCCGCCCAGTTCCAGAGCGGTTTTCACGGCATCTATTGTTTCCATAGAATCCCACTCCGCAAAGGTATCGTCTATTCTTTCGGGATAGTTTTCTACCAGTTCACTATTAATATATTTATGAGTAATAGAATTTTTTACTTCTTTTGCGGAAGCTGTTTGTTCTACTTCAATTTCTTTTTTAACGTTATATGTTAAAGCTAAATTCAAAAAATATTTTTTAACTTACAAAAAAGTTTTCACAAATATAACATTATAAGTATAATAGTCAAGAAGATTTTAGTGAAAGGAAAAAATATTTTAAAATAAAAATATTTTTTCAAATAATAAAATTTATTATTTTTAATAAAATAATATTTCGGTTCCTGTAAAACCGCTTCAGATAAGTATTTTCGAGGTGCGTTATAAAAGAAAAGAGTTAGAAAAAATCTTTAAAAATTTAAACAAAAATAAATTTGTTTTTAAAAAAATAGTTACTTGTAAAGAAGTATCACAAAACAAATTGTTTTATATTGCTTAACGCCTTGAATTTTATGTTTAAATGGAAAAGAAACTTCCAACGGTCTTGTTATATCGATATCATCAATTTTCTTTTTTAAATCTATAACCGGAATATCTTCATCTAAATAAACAATGTATAATCTTGGATCAGAACCAAATCTACCTTCATCTTGAAATCTATATAAATATTCAGCAACCGTCTTTGGATTTTTTATCGCATAATCTTTCCAATTATCACCAAAATCTCTTTTAAATTCATTGGTTGGGCTTTTTGCAACTTTTTGATCAAAAGAAATCCCATCAATAAAAAAATCAATTCCTTGTCTATGATGTAAAGTAGGAATTATATTTTCGTTTTTATTAAATATTAAAGTTTCAAGATAATCATTTCTTACTGTATTTAATTCTTTTAGTCTTCTATATTTTACCGCTGCTATTTTTACTTTTTCATCTTTAATTAAGCCGTTATCTGAAAGACTATTTACTCTTTGAACAAAACTATCAAAAGCACCTTGACTGCAAGGCCATTCAATTGGCCCTAATTTTAAATTCTTCCATTCTTTTTGTAATTTTGTAATAGCATTTATAGATTCAATTCCTCTTTTATATTTTGATGTTTCTTTAAAAATTTCTCGTATAATATCTTTACTTTTATCATAATCCCAGTTCTTTACAATAATTTTATATAAATTTTCTGTCGCTGGAGTAGTTCTAAGAGAAGATAACCCAGAAATAGTTTTTATCTTATTTAATTTTTGTAAATACTTTAATGCGTTTTCCTTATTTCCAATTATTTTTTTTGCAAGATCTTCATTTAATTGATTTTTAATGTCCATGTTTTATTTTTTAAATAAGAAAATGTATTCGTGTTTAAAAATATAAAAGCCACCAACAAGAGCCCGATACCGCCAAAGTTCTTTTTGATTCATTTTTCCTTTTGTTTCTTCAAAGTTCTTTACTATTACTGATTTTAATTTATATTTCCTTTTTAATACTTCTTGCATACAGTAAAAACCGAGAGGAATCCATTCGCCTTTAGAATATTTATCTCCTATAACCAATGCAAAATATCTTCCTTTTTCAAGAATTGGATAAGTATTATCAATAACTTTTCCAAACATTTCAAGAAATTCCTCAATAGATTTTGTATTACTTAAATCTTTTTCGTTATCACTAAACTTTATTATATCATAGTAAGGAGGATGCATAATTAACAATTGAACTTTATCAATTCTTAATTTATTTAATTCGTCTTTAAAGTTAAGATGAGTACTATCTGCATTTATTAAGTGTGTACTAATTGCAAATTGATTTTTTTCTTTCAAAACTAAGTCAGAAGCTAATTTCACAACTTTTTCATTTAATTCAATTCCAATACCATTTCTGCCTAACCTTCTACATTCAATTAAAGTAGTTCCGCTTCCAAGAAATGTATCAAGTACCCAATCATTTTTTTTTGTGTATCTCCTTAGCAGTTGATTTGGGATTTGAGGAATAAAATTCCCCCAATAAGAACCGATATGCACTCCTGAATTATCTCTTTTGTCAAGTATCCATAAACTATCTGTGAATATATCATCATATTCTTTCCATCTATTTAAATTTATATCGTTAATTTTTCCTTCTTTAATTTCGGATAATGATTTAATTAAGCGAGAGATATAGTATTTAGTTCTTTCTATAGTCTGAGTCTCAATAATTTGCTTTAATTCATTGTAAAAGTAATTATATTGAAGTTCTATAGTTCCTCCATTTGAAGTAATATTTAAAAAACCAATTTTATCGGATTTGGTGCTCTGGATATTATTTTGTAAAATATAAATCTGATTCTTGATTTTTATTAAACTATCGAGTTCAAAAGTCTTATGTAAAAATGTAATAATTTTATCTTTGTTTAAGATTATCTTTTTATTTGTTGAAGTAATTGCAAGTTTAAAAATATGTATTTGATTATCTTTTTCGTGCATAGATTAAAAATAATGTATTTTCGGTAATTAAAACATACTAAATTAAAATCACAAAGCAAAAAAAAACGTTCCCAAAGAGGACTTCGGGAACGAGAAATTATAAATATTGAAAAATAATTTTAATTTATTAATAATATTTTTTATTTTTTCAACTTATGTAATGAATTTCTCAGTGCGAGGGCGGCATCTTTTGCTTCTTGAACAGTGCAAGTACCGACAGACAAACGGAACCATGGAGAATCTGCCGAAGCACCGAATGCATAAAAAGGAACAAGTGCCATCTTAGCATCATCAAGAATATATTGAAGGGTATCGTCAACGGTTTGTAAAACTTTTCCGTCTGCAGTTTTCATTCCCTTCAAATCTATTTTTATCGTAAGATAGATTGCTCCCTGCGGCGAAATGGAATCTACATTATAACCTTCTTTTTTAAGATATTCGAATTCATCATAGAAAATTTTCAATCTTGTTTCAATTTCGTTTTTAAAATCATCGAGGTATTTATTAACTTCATCTTTTTTCTGAAGATATTTACCGAGTGCAATCTGTTCAGGTTTAGGACACCACGCACCGATATGGGCAAGAATATTTTTTATTTTATCCATTATAGGTTTCGGACCATAAGCCCAACCGAGACGAACACCAGTGGCAGCGAAACATTTAGAAATACCATCGACAAATATAATGTAATCACGTATTGCAGGATTTAACTCAACTGGATTAATATGCTTAACATCACCGAAAGTAAGAATCCAGTAAATCTGGTCGAAGAAAATATAAAGAGGTTTTTTGTTTTCTCCCCTTCTTTTGTTTTCTTCAACTACCAAATCTATAATATCTTTTAAGGCTTCTTTTTTAAATGCAGTACCGGTCGGATTTAGCGGTGAATTCATGGCAAGCAACACAGCGTCTTTTATATGCGGCATTAAATCTTTTTTTGTCGGGACGAAATCATTTTCAGCAGAAGTTATAATTGGAATACCATTTGCACCTGCGAGTTGAACGTAACAATTATTATTCCAGGATGGTGCAGGATACAAAATAGTTTCACCGGGGTCAACAATAGTTTTAAATAGAGTATAAGTTAAAGGTCTCGCACCGCTCCCGATTACTATTTCGTTTGGTTTATAATCGAATCCACCTTTTTCTTTTATAAACTCGGAAACAGCATTTCGCAAAATTGCAACACCTTCGGAAGGAGGATAATTTGTTTGATTATCATAGTAAGCATTTGCAATTTCTTTTTTCAGGCCTTCGGGGATAGGAAAGACTTTAGGATTGTAATCACCGATTGTGAAATTATAAATTTTTTCACCTTGTTCAATTCTTGCATTAATTACATCTGAAATTTTTCTTATTCCAGAACCGATAAGATTTTCAGCACAGTTAGATAAAATATACTTATTCATAAAGGAAAGGATTAATTGTTCTTAAAATCAAATATAAAGACAATAAAATTTTTAATAAATACAGTAATTTTACCAATGCTTTATAGTATTGTGTTCCTGATTGCACGATTATTTTTAATATTATTAAGCGTTATAAATATCTTGTACCTGTAGCACAATTTTTCTTTAGAATAGACTAAACAACAAAGAGAAAAAATAATTTTAAATTTTGAAATTTATAATTATTTTTTTTCGTTTAATTCTAATATAAAAATCCCTAATTTGATAAAACTTAAAATTAAAATTAAATAAAAAAATGGAAACTAATTCTTTTTTTGGAGATGTATGTAAATACTTCGATAAAGCGGCATTGCATACAGAATATCCCAAAGGTTTGCTCGAACAAATTAAAATGTGTAATAGCGTATATCACTTCAAATTTCCGTTGCGATTAGATGACGATAAATACGAAGTAATAGATGCTTGGAGAGTGGAGCACTCTCATCATATGCTACCCGTGAAGGGTGGAATTCGCTTCAGTTCAATGGTTTGCGAAGATGAAGTTATGGCACTTGCAGCACTGATGACATATAAATGTGCGGTAGTGAATGTTCCTTTTGGCGGTGGAAAAGGCGGAGTAAAAATTGACCCTTGGAAATACAGAGTAAATGAGTTGGAAAGGATAACAAGACGATATGCAGTAGAATTAATTAAAAAGAATTTTATTGGACCTGGAATAGATGTACCAGCACCAGATTATGGAACAGGAATGAGAGAGATGTCTTGGATTGCGGATACATATATGACATTTAATTTTTCAAATGCAAATCAAACGGATTCATTAGCCTGCATAACAGGAAAGCCAATATCCCAACAAGGGATAAGCGGTAGGAAAGAAGCAACAGGGCGAGGAGTATATTTTGCTGTAAGGGAAGCATGCAGAGTAAAAGAGGATATGACAAAACTTGGATTGAAACAAGGTTTACAAGGAAAAACAGTAATAGTACAGGGATTAGGAAATGTAGGATATCACGCAGCAAAGTTTATACAAGATGGTGGCGGAATAATAGTGGGATTAATAGAAAGAGAGGGGGGTATATATGATAAAAAAGGACTTGATGTAGAGGAAGTATTTAAGCACAGAAAAGAAACGGGTTCGATACTTGGATTTGGAAAAGCAAAAGAATATAAGAATGGGAACGAAGTATTGGAGCTCGAGTGTGATATATTAATACCAGCAGCATTAGAAAATCAAATAACAAAAGAGAACGCCCATAAAATAAAAGCAAAAATAATTGGAGAAGGTGCAAACGGACCTGTATCCGCAGAAGCAGAAGAAATATTGCTAAAGAAAGGAGTTTTAATACTTGCGGATATGTATGCAAATGCAGGTGGAGTAACAGTATCTTATTTTGAATGGCTGAAAAACCTTTCCCACGTAGCTTTTGGAAGGATGGAAAAAAGGTATGATGAATATTCACATGGGAATTTTGTAGATTTATTAGAAAAGTTAACGAAGAGTAAACTTTCATTACAGCAAAGAGATATGGTAATAAAAGGAGCAAGCGAAGTTGACCTTGTAAATTCGGGGTTAGAAGATACAATGATAACAGCATATCATCAAATAAGGGAAATGTGGAAAGCAAATCCGAAAATCGACAGCTTTAGAACAGCAGCGTTTGTCGTTGCAATCGAGAAAATAGCCGAATCATATATGAATCTTGGAATATTTCCGTAAGATATTAATTAGCATTCGTTCCTGAAAATAATTTCAGGAACGAATTTTTTTTTGTAATAAAAATAAACGATATGAAAAAGTATAAATATGTAATTCCCACCTTTATAATAATACTTTTTTTTTCAAGGTCGTTGCATGGACAAGATAATAGTATAAGTGAATTTTTCAAAAATTTTAAATTGAGTTCGTATATAGATGCATATTATGCATACGACAACGACAAAAATATATCACAAGGGGAAAGAATTTTTAATTCAATATCTCCTTATAGAGACCAGATAAGATTGAATATTGCTTCAGTGTCATTGAAGTATAATAGCGAAAAAATCCGAAGTTCATTTACATTGCATTACGGGGATATACCAGATGTGAATTGGAAACCATCGACAAAATTCGATATGATACAGGAGGCAAATATTGGGTTTTCACCATATAAGAATTTATGGATAGATGCAGGATATTTTGTATCACATATAGGGGCGGAAGGTTTGCCGAACGAAAATATTTTAAGTTCATTTTCATTTTCATCATACTTCGAACCATATTTGCAGAGCGGAATAAAAGTAGGATATGATTTTAGTAATAAATTTTCAGCGAGTTTACATTTAATAAACGGATATAATGTTTTCGAAGATAACAATAAAAACAAATCTATTGGGTTACAACTGACATATAATCCGATAGAGCAATTGAGCATATCTTATAATAATATTACAGGGAATGAAATGCCAAGTGGAACAAATGGAAAAACAAGAATATTTAACAATCTAAATATTTATGCATCGCCCTGTAAAAGAATAGATATGGTAGCGGGGATAGATTTTTGTGCACAAGAGAACTCAAAAATAACGGAGCCAACATCGACAGCATATTCATACGGAGGTTTTTTAAGTGTGAAATATAAATTTAATCCGAAATTCAGTACAACCGTTAGGGGTGAATTTTATCAGGATATGGATGGAATATTAAGTGGTAATATAGGTTCTTATAATTGGATTAAAGGAAATGGCATAACAGTGGGATGTGAATACAGACCAATAGAATCTGCATACTTAAGAGTGGAAGGAAGATATTTAAGATTAGATAATGAAATAAAAATATTTTACAAAGGAAATGAGAGAATGGAGGGAATGCTGAATATAGGATTTGAGTATTAAGGATTAAAAGAATTAAAGGTTTTTAAGACTAAACGAAAAGCCCACTGGAAGGTGGGTTTTTTATTGCTTAATAATCGTTTTCATTAATCATTTTAGGAGGGGAACTTGTCTAATACAATAGAAGTATAAAAAAGTGACTTAAGAAATATAAAAAAATAGTTACCCTTAAAGGGGGTAAAAAAAGCATTTGACAAATAAAAAAAAATTATTATATTGCTTAAGCGAATTTAAAACATTTACGCATATGAAAAAGACAATTTTTATACTTCTAATCCCCTTTCTACTGGGCTTAGCGATAAATGCATCGGGTCAGATTGAACCAGAGGAAGAAGTAATCATCACAACACCTGCGAAAGATTCAGCAGATTTAAATACATTTTACGACGAGTTAGCAAAGGACGGAGATTGGATAAAAGTTGATAGGAACGAAATAGATAACGATGATGCATTTGAATTAAGCGAGACAGTAGAAATAGATGATGATATAATAGTAGAATACATTTGGAGACCAAGAATTAGTTATGTATATGTAAATTGGAATCCATATACATATGGGCATTGGGAGTGGACGTGTTACGGATGGGTTTGGGTATCTCATTACCCTTGGGGATGGGGACCATATCATTATGGGAGATGGTGGTTTTCTGTTCGCTGGGGCTGGGTCTGGTCACCAGGTCGAATTTGGGCTCCGAGTTGGGTAACATGGTGCCATACGCGTCATCATATTGGTTGGCATCCGATTTCACCAAGAACTAAATGGCGAAGGCATAAAGGAATAATAGTTACACATCCGATTACACCAAAGCAGAAAAGCATTACAAATAAATGGACATTCGTAAGTAAGGAGGATTTTACAAAGGAAATAAACAGTCAAAATGTAATCGATATACAGAAGAATAGAGAAATAGTAAATGGTGCAAAGATTTCAACAAGCGGTAACGAAGTGATAAATACAGGACCAAAGAGAAAAGATATCGAGAATTCAACTGGTTCAAAGATTTCAACAAAGAATGTAACTTTTAAAAATTTCGATGGAGAAACAATTAACAAGCCGATAAAATCGATTACACCGAATGAAGGAGTAAATAATCAGAAGAAAAATATTGAGAATGTAAGTAAGAATGGATATAATACAGGCGACAATGAAATTAAGAAAAACAATGAGTCAAGATATAATAGTGAAAATAATAAAAAGAATCCTGAAACCAATTACGAGCAACAGAATAAAAATACAAACAAGGAAACATATAAAAACCCGAACACAAGTAAGGAATCGAATAAGAATACGAATAATGAATCGAATAAAAATACTAATAGAGAAACAAATAAGAACACAAATAAAGAGAGTAATAAAAACTCTAATACTAATAAGGAGACGAATAAGTCGCCAATTTATAATCCAGGAAATAGTAACAAGAATTCAAGTCCCCAAAAAGAGACTTATAAAGCTCCAACACATAATCCTGGGAATAGTAATAAGGAAACACATAAAGCTCCGACGCATAATCCGGGAAATAGCAATAAGGAAACATATAAAGCTCCGACGCATAATCCGGGAAATAGCAATAAGGAAACACATAAAGCTCCGACGCATAATCCGGGAAATAGTAATAAAAATACGAGTCCTCCGCCTAAGAAAAATAACTCTTAACCCCTGTTGTTAAGTGATTGATGAAACACCTTTAACGAAATTTGTTAAAGGTGTTTTTTTATTTCTCTTTTCATTCAAGAATGTTGAGAGCACTTTACAAAATTCCGATTCTTTTTTTTCGGGATTAAATCGGGAATCCACTGCCAGTTTGTCATTCCGCGAAAACGAGAATCCAAAATTCTTAACTTTCTAACTAATTTACTCCTTAACTTCTGAATTCTTATTTTATAAGTATCATTTTCTTCGTCTCTACAAAATCCCCTGCTGACAATTTATAAAGATACACTCCGCTTGGATGTTTAGAGGCATCCCATCCTACATTGTAACTACCCGGTGATAATTTTTCATTTACTAACACCTCAATTTCTTTACCAAGAATATCGTATATACTTATTTTGACGATAGAGGTTTTTGGTAAAACAAATCTAATATCAGTAACAGGATTGAAAGGATTAGGGAAATTTTGAAGAAGTTCAAATTTTGCCGGGATTTCTTTAGTAAATTCATTTAAGTTTGTATTTGGGGTTCGCTTATCGCCTGTTCGCCTTATATTATTCTGAAAAGTTGCCCATATGGGTTTTGCAGGACCTCTATTAATAACACCTCCGTTTGTATCGTATAAAGCAAATAATCTTCCGTTTTCATTTCCAAAATACAATGTGTTATCAACATGAAGCATTTAACAGGTTATTTTTGAACTATCAGAAAAATAGAATACCTTGTTTCCATTAGTATCCAGACCATAAATTTCACCAATATCATTCCCAAAATAGATTCTATGATTAGGAGTAATTGCGGCTGTTGATTTTATTTGAGCAGGCGTTTGGAAATACCACCGTGTTGTACCAGTTCTACTAACAGAAAAAAGCCTTCCATTTGCTACTCCCACATAAATATTTCCATTTACATCAATTACGGGTGATGACGTTATTGGTGAATTTAAATTATTTTGCCAGATTGTACTTGGGGGTTGTCCTAATTTAAGGGAAATCTTATATAATTTTCCACTGCGACCACCAAAATAGAAAATACCATTAGAGTCAATTGCAGGGGAAACTATAATCGAATCGTTTAAAAATAAGGTTGCAAAAGGTGGTGTTGGGTTTGGAAGATTTAAATTAAACGCATAAATTCCACCTACAGATGAAGCAACAGCTAATACACCCAATGAATCAATCACACTACAACTTTGAACCGAAGCATTAGTAAAATAATTCCAAGCAGAACTACCAGACAAATAATCTATTCCATTAAAGTTATAATTAATTGTACCTATATAAAGACGATTCAAATAATTATCAACACTGGGTGTTGCTGATATTGTTGCCCCTAAGGGTATAGGTGACCACAAAGGAGTACCATTATTTGAGAATCCGTAAAGGAAAGACAAAGAGTCTCCAAAAAACAATTTTCCATCTGAGCTAATTGCAACTTCAGATAGTAAATTACCTGCAGGTGTAAGATAATATATTACATTTCCATAATTATCCAGTCTATATATTTTATCATATCTAACCGGACAATAAATTGCATTGTTTGAATGATAACTTAAACCCGAATAAATTTTTCCGGGGAAAAACTTTTTAAAGACACACCTTGTAACTTTAGCTATAACAGAGTCGGTAGAATTTTGATTTCTTATCTTAAGCTTAACTAATGAAGTTCCTTGTTTAAAAGGATATGTCATATTATGCTGCCTTCCGACAAGTGAATCATTGACATACCAATAAACAGAATCAATTTGACCTGTGCATAAACTATCTGAGAGTGTAATATTAACTGTTTGAGACCTGCCATCATTTGGTCTGTAAATGTCGTTTAAAATTGCTTTGATTTGATAATCATTACATTTAAGAATTACACCATTATCACCTACACAATAGATAATATTGGAAATAGAACGAATTGCCCATAGACCAGATGCACATTGATAATCAATAAACCAAGTATTTCCAGCGTTTGTAGTTTTTAAAATTCTTCCATTGGAACCAGAACAATATCCTATATAATTGTTAACAAAAGTCACAAATCTAACATAATTATTTGTATCATTAAACCAATTAACCCAATTAATTCCTCCATTCGTAGTTTTTAAAATTTTATTATAAGTTGGAGAAAAACCAGTGCTTGAATTAATAAAACCAAAACCACCACTCATCCAATCACTAAATCCAGTGCTTCTTGGAATCCAATTTAGACCTCCATTTGTTGTGGTATTTATAACACCATTTTGACAACCCAAAAAACCTGTATTAGCATTTAAAAAATAGCCCCAATTAGAATGTTCTCCGGTATTTGGATCTTGTGATGTCCAACTTCCACCACCATTTACTGTTTTGTATATGGAAGTACGACCAGTTAAATAACCAGTATCTAAACCTGAAAAATAAACATAGTATAATAAGGTAGCTCCTGAAATATTAGACTCTATCCAATTTACTCCACCATTTGTCGTTTTCATAAAGATATTAGCATACCGAACAGCAAATCCTGTGTTTTGATCAATAAAGTGAATCCAATAAATTACAGGAACATTAGAATACTGAATACTCCAGTTGAGACCCCCATTAGTTGTTTTTATAATTACACCATCATTTCCCGACCACCCCCCGCATGCCCAGCCAGTGTTTGGATTTACAAAAGAAACCGACTGCAGCGTAGATGTACCTCCATAATTATACTGTTGCCAATTTTGAGCAACAGAAAATTCACTACTTAAAAAGAGAAATACAATAGAAAATAATAATTTTGCCATAAGATTTATTATTTAAGATTTATACTTTTTATTTAATAGGTATAGAAATAATCCTACCTTTATTAATAGTATATAATGTACATTATAAAAAATGGATTTTAACTTTAAAAAGAGGCAAAAATGCTATAAATCTATTTTTAAAAAGATGGTTTTACTTATAAATGCCACTAGCAGTGAGGAAATGTTTATTAATAATAGGATAATTTACAAATTTATCTCCATCCCAGTATTGGACAGCATTTTTTAATGAATCTGCGTAGGATTTTAAATTTTTAAAAGGTTCTATTAGTTTTTTTAAAACAAGAGTTTCGTAATTTCCAATCCATGGAGAACTGAATATTACATCAATTATTTTCATATTTCTATCAAATTTATATATTATAAAATCGTTTTCGCCCTCTCTTTTCATCATACTTTCACATACAGTTACGTTAAGCCCTTCCCCATTATACTGGTCAATATTTACAACATTATTTATATCCCTGCCAGAATAATAATTAATTATTGTTCTTGGAAATAAAATGTAATATTTTTCTACACCCTTTTTGCCATTTTTTAATGGGTCTGTCTCTGGACTTGCTCCATCGACAAAATCTGGGTTAAATATTAATAATGAAGCTCTTTTATATATATTATTACAATACGCAGCCACAAGAACTATGTTTTGGCTTTTATCTATATCATAAAACTTTATGTGTGGTAAATGACCACTATGCCAGTATTCTGAAATCAATTTTCCATTGAAATCAAGTTTTGTTATACAAAACGGGAATTCTTCGTTTAAGTTACCTGTACAGAATATATACTTTTGATTATTTATTTTATTTTCAAAAACATATAATCCATAAGTTTGAAATAAATCAGGACATAAACCGCTATTGTAAAAAACTTGTCTTTGGGATTTTGTGTAAATCCATTTTATAGTATTATCTGAATTATAGCAATAAACTGAACGGTTTTGAAAAAAACCGGTATCAGATCGAGCAATGTATAATATCTCATTCTTCCCATCGTTATTAATATCAGATAAAGTAATTCTTCTATCAAAGTCAAATTTATCTGAAAATAGAGATTTATTTGTTTTATCCATTAAATCTGATTCCCAAATTTTTACTCCATATTTGTTGTAAATTGTATATTTATCGTTTTCATATAATTTTGTCACAGGGTTACTATCTAATCGCGGAATTAAATAATTAAAAGCAAAAAAACAAATAATTACAACTGACAGCAAACTAAGTATCCAATTAGCAGCAGTCTGGTGTTTTTTATAAATTAATTTTGATTTTTGTAGTACCTTTAATTTGTAACGTTCTACAATTGTGGAAATATCAAAAACTTCCATAAAGTTTTTGATAGGAATTAATTTGAGTTTTCTATTTGGATATTTTTCATTTAGCTTAGCAAGTTCTTTTTTAATTTCCGAAAAATTTTTTTCTGGAATAACAAATGTTTTATATTCCGAGAAGAAAACGGTTTTTAATTTTACTTTTAAACTTTCTTCATCAAGTTTTTTTAAATTGCCATAAAGATCTATTTCTCCAGTAAATGCACAATCTCCCCTGAACATAAAATAATGCTTATTTAATTCATTCATCAAAATAGAATTGTAAGCAAGACATATGGCACCCAAACCGAGAGATGATCCTGTATAGATACAACCTTGTTTATCAAATTGAAAAGTGCAATAATATGTATGAGTTTTTATACTTTTACTTTTACATTCTTCTTTTGCTCTTGATACTGCTAGTAGTAAATGTTCTAATATTTCATTTCCATTTATCTCGAAAAGATTTTTGAATTCTACTTTATCAGAGACCTCTTGTTTTAGGCGATTTAATAATTCAATTGAGAGATTACAAATTAAACCATTTTGAACATTATAATTTGCGAAATTTTCGTCTCTTTTTTCAAGAAGAATAATTGCTAATGATTTAGGATTTAATAATGCAGTTTTGTAATTACTTTTATTTTCAAGTATTTTAAGTATCTTTTTTTGGGAATTTTCAAGAATCGTTTTAGATTCTTCGAAGCGTAACTGTAGATTTTCAAACGGTATATTGTTTTCTATGAAGCTAAGTAATTCAATAATTTCTTTAATTTCTTCTGGGGAATAATACATTAATTCATTTGATGTTATTGAATCTATTAAAATAGGTACTAGGTCATAATAGTAAGAAAAATATTTTTTTTGACAGCTTTCTTTTGTTAATGAAATAAGAAATTGACTTATTATTTTTAACTTAAAACTTTTAGTAGAAGGTGATTTGATTTGCTTATATAATTTCTGGTAATTTATTTCTAAGTCGAAGAGAGTCATATATCAACCGGATTATTTTTCAATAACGATTTTTTTTACTGCAGAAATATCTATATTTTTTAAATCTACTATCCCGTTTGAGTCAGATAAAAACTCTAAGTTTAGCTCTGGAATTTTTACTTTAACACCCACAACATCACTCATATTATCACCAATAAGAAACAGCTTATACATTTTAGTTGAGGGGTTATAATGTAACCTTGAAAGGATAAATTTTTCATAAGTGGAAAAAGTTTTTACATATTTAAATCTATTTTCATTTTTTTCGTTTGAATAAGCAGCAAGTCTTGTGTGAACATTTTTGTCATCATAATTAAACTCTAAGGGATATAGAAAAATCTCGTTTTTTATTTGAACAATATTTCGGGTTTCGTTTTCGTATATTTTGTAAAATTCTTTTATTTTTTTGATTCGTTTTCTTAATTCATTTGAGGTTAGTAAAACCTTTTCAATTTTACAGCAAAGTCTTTTATCAAGCAAGTTTGATTTTAAGACATACATATGTAATATTTCATCTGTTAAAATTTTCATTTATATTATTTTTCCTCTTCATTTAAATAATAGTGTACATTATCTGAATTTAAAAGGAAATCATTCATTCTCTTTTTATAAAACTCTGATACAATATTAAACAAATTAATATTAATCAATGCCTTGCAATAATCCTCTTGAGAGTTTAGATTATCAAAAATTTTATCAACAATTTTAGTGATTGAAAAGCTTTTGTGGTTCTCAAAAAAAAGTTTTTCTAGATGTATCTCAATAGGCATATCTGGTTTATCCAATTCGATAAAATCAACAGAACATGAGTGAATGTATTCATTTTCGTTGTAAAAAAAAGTTTTGAACTTATTATTGTTTCTATGAATATGTAAATATATCGCTCTTTTTACTTTGAAGTAAATTTCACCGAAGTTTTCTCGCGTTTCCGTAATTCTCTGATTTGTCCTCGATATTATTAGTGAATTTAATTTTGCTTGAAAAAGTTCTTCGGGAGAATTTTCGGATAATTCTTTAAAATGATTTTCAAAATAAATATATTTACCTTCGGTTTCTTTAAATAAATCAGCAATAGCATGTAAGCAAAATCAACAGTAGAAATACCAACTTTAGCTAAAATAAATTTTTTATATTTCGACATATTAAACGAAGCAATCGAGATTTTATGACAAATTTTAATAAAATCATTAAGATATGGAGACAACTTGCCTTCATTCAATACTGATAATATAATTTGCTTCATTGGTACAAAATAAAAACTTAAAATGTAAATAAAAACCAAAAAAATAATAATTATTGAGATGGACAATGCTTCAATTAGTGTAAATTTAACAATGTTTAATACTTAGTGTTGTTAGAGATGATTTCACTAAAAAGATGTTAAAAGCTTTGTTTATTTCCGATAAGAGCATTCGGGAATGGTAAGTGTAATGTTTTTATTGAAATTCCCATTTTGCAACTATAAAATAAATACTTTACTGTTTTACTCTGCTGGCTTTGCGGACTCTGCGTTAAAAGATTTTTTTATGCAAATAATAATCACTAACAACTAACCACTAATCACTATTTCTCGTTGGATAGTTCTAAAAAATATTTTGTAATTAACGCTTCGTAGTCTTCGGTATAGCCTTCTTTTTGAAGGCGGAGGAAATCTTCTTTAAGAGCATTAATAGAGTTTGGCCCGCTTATAACAATTTCGGGTGGCGAAGTTCGGATGAAATTTTCTCCGGGTCTGGATTCCCGCTTTTGTTCGTAATCTTTTTCCCTCTGTGAAAGCTGTGCATCGAGCATTCGGGAAAGGATTCTATTTTGTCTTTCGAGAAGTTTTTCGTCAAGTTTGAAATCACTTAAATCTTTTATTGTTTCCTTCATTTGTTTTTCGACTTCTTTTAAATCACCGAGGAGTTTTTCACCGGACCTTTGTTTTTCTTTTTCAAATTCAGCGTTAAGCTCTTCGAGAGATTTACGAATTTCTTCCTGTTCGAGTTTTAATCTTTCCATTTGAATACGAGTTTCCGCCTGCATTTCTTCCATTCCATCTTTGCCATCTTTCCCTTTTTGACCTTTTTGCCCCATTTTTTGCATTTGAGAATTTAAACCCTGCTGCTGAGCAATAATTTTTGCAAGCTGTTGCATTAGCTGACCAAGTCTACCTTTACCATTCTGACCATCTTTTCCTTGTTGTTGCATTTGGGAAAGCATATCACCGAGCATTTTAGCGGCATTATCGAGCGATTGTTTTGCTTTTCCCTGATTACTTATGGCTTCATTTTTTTCGCTGTTTTGTAAATTCACTTCGGCTTTATCCATTTTATTATAGGCATTACCGAGTTCTTTTCCAAGTTCAGGCGATATTTCGAAACCATCTTTGGTCATATTCATCAAATCATTTATATCACCGATTAATTCTCTTTTTAAATCTCCTTGTTTTTTCCCTGTATTTTGAAATTCCTTATCATCATTTTTTTCGATTTCCTGTGATTTTTCTTTTAAATCCTGTTGCTGTTCGCTTAATTTTTCCAGTTCTTTTTTAATTCGTTCAAGTTCATTCATCATCTTTTTTTGCATATTTTGGGTATCCATAGCAGATTGAAGAGCATCCTGCATATCGCTATTAAGTTCATTCAAATCGTCGAGTATTTCTTCCTGTGTATTTTCGGAATTTTCCTTTTGACCTTTCATCAGTTCGTTAGAAGATTTCTGCATTTTATTTTGAAGATTTTTCTGTTCCATTTTTTTGCTTAACTTTTGCAAATCATTCGGACTTATGTCTTCTTTCATTTTGTTCAATTTATCTATGAGGTTCTTCAACTGCTCTTTAAAATCCTGAGTTTGCTCTTTAATATCCTGCTGTCGATTTGCGAGAGTATTTAATTTTCCCGATTCATCTTTATTAGTTTTTTCGGTTAGGTTTTTAAGTTTTTCTTGTTGCTTTGTAATATCATCGAGCTTTTGAGTTAGCTCACCAAATTTCTGAAGATTTTCGATTTTTTCCATTAACTTCATCAATTGTTCGATTTGCTTTTTAAAAGCTTCTTCATCGAAGTGGAAATTTTTCATTTCTTCTCGTAACTGGTTCATATCATTTTTCTTCAAAGCTTCGAGCATTTTTTTCAGGACTTCTCGAAATTCAGGGGTATTGATTTTATTGAACATTTCCTGCAGTTTCATAAACTGTTCGAGAGTTTTGTCGCTCAACATATTTTTTTGCTGAAGTTCATTTATTCCTTTATCGATTTTCTGTTGAGTCGCATCCATACTATTTTGCAGGTTTTCCATTCTTTTTTGCAAGTCGAGTTTTTTCTGCGGGTCGTTTAATCCGAGTTCTTCGGTGTTATTTTTTTTCAGTTCCTGAATTTCTTCTTGCAATCTTTTTATATCATCAAAAATTGCTTTTAACTCTTCTTCGAGGTTTTTGGTAACTTCTTCGGATTTTTTTAATATATCGGATAAAGATTTAAAGGTAAGATATCTGAGTTCTGATTTTCCAATTTTACCGCTATTATCGGTTACTTCCAAATAATACTCGATAACGTCCCCTGAATGCAAACCGCTTATGTTCCACATATACGGGACTTCGACTTCGGTTGCATTTAAGTTTTTAATAGGGATATTAATTGAAGAATAGGTGTTAGAAGCTGTTTGATTAGATTTAGATTTTCTAAAAAATAAATTTAATTTCGAGAAACCAAAATCATCTTTTATTCTTGCTCTTAAAAGAATTTCTTTTTCACCTTTTAAAAAATAATTTTCATCGGAAGGTTCTATAATTGTAATTTTAGGAGGTTCGTTTGCAATCAGCTTGAGCGAATAAGTTTTTTCGTTTTTACTTTCGTTACCTTTTTGGTCTTTCAGTTTAATTTTATAGTTCCCCTCTTCATTAGCATCGATTGTGCCAGAAGCACCATCGCCATTAACCGATAAGCCGATGAATTTATCGTTTAATAAAATTCCTGCAGAGGATAATTCTTTACTCGATTTAATATCAAAATACAATTTACTACCTTCAATGCAATATACTTCACCTTCATTTTCATTTAAA
The DNA here is from genome assembly GCA_964400285.1 of uncultured Ignavibacteriaceae bacterium. Taxonomy (GTDB): domain Bacteria; phylum Bacteroidota; class Ignavibacteria; order Tepidaquicellales; family Tepidaquicellaceae; genus FEN-1279. The sequence goes on along the minus strand of CAYNTK010000004.1, from coordinate 81,899 downwards.
GTTTTTGGTGGTATTCCAGTAAAATCAGGTGGCGTAATGGTAATACGAAAACTCTTAATTATAGGGTAATCGGAAATTTTAATTTTATAAATTTCGGAACGGATTTCTTTATACTCAGCAAAATAAATCAAGTCAGTGTTAATATTTTCTATTGTGGTATAGAAGATATTATCGCCAGATGTTTTTAAATTTTTAGAATCGGAAAGGATTTCATAACCATCAGGTGTATGAGTTTTAACGAAGAATTCAATTTCGTCAATTTTTAAATCTTGTTTATTGGATAAAACTTTTATTGAAACATTAACTTTATCACCTTTAAAAGTTTCATAATTACCTGGGGTGATTTCGAATGCGATACCGAATTTATTATCAATGAAGCTGTATTTATAGTTTATTAATCTATCAAACGAACTAAATAGAGTATTGGGAAAAATCGAAAAACTCAATCCGACAATAAAAACAGAAAAAAGAAAAATAAAAAAAGGTTTCTTTAAATTTTTATAGTTAATAAAAGAGGATAAATTCAGATTTTCGGTTTCAGAGTTAATCTTAATAAGATTAGCAAGAATAAGATTTTCGGAATAATATAATTTTTGAAATTCTTTTTTAGACGATAAGTTATAGAGAGAAAGTGAGTTTGCAAGAGCATCTTTTATATTAACAAAATAGCTTCCGACTTTTTTTGCGTATTTCAGGATATCAATAGATTTAATAAAATCAAATCTTTTTAAAAAATATATAATGTAGAAATAAGAAAAAGCAGTAATAGATGAAAGTGAATAGAGCCAAAATAAAACTGTTCTTACCGAAGAGCGAAAATGAAAAATGGCTTCGAAAACAACGAGCAAAAAACCGATTAATAATACAATGAGTGAAGTAAACAGGATAGATTTTGTCAGGTTAAAGGCAAGTTCTTTCCTATATGCATTCGTTAATTTTTTTTCAAATGCATTATAAATCAAATCGGCTTTTGAATAAGATAAATCCATCTAATTTATAAACTTCAAGTAATTAAAAATTGTTTCATATTTCAATTTATACAATCAAATGCAAGATTTCAACAAAAAAGAGAAAACAAAATAATTTTAGAGTTTTTCTGAATTAGTTTTTTAAGTTAAAATTGTTATTTTTGATAAAATTTCATTGCAGTTTTGAGGTATTTAATATTTATTGCTTTAGCGTTTATATTATGGTTTGTGATGTTTGTGATAAAGCCATTAAATTTTTGGATAATGATGGCATTTTCCACTTCGATATTATATGCAATATCAATATATTATTATAGAGAGCAATTAAGCAGAAAATATTTCAAGATAAATGAAATTTTAATTGGTGTAATAAGTGCGGCTTTATTATACTTAATTTTTTGGTTGGGAAAATATATACTCGATGCGTATGATATAATTCCGAATCATAACCAAAACATTTCATCTGTTTATGCAAATAGAGAGGTTTTTCCCAAGTGGCTTGTTGCATTGCTATTGTTTTTCCCAATTGGATTTGGCGAGGAGATGTTTTGGAGAGGATATATACAAAGATTTTTAACAGAAAAATATAATAAGTGGATAGGATTACTAATCACAGTGTTCTTTTATACTGCGGTTCACATTCCAACATTTAATCCAATATTACTACTTGCATCATTTATAGTAGGAGTATATTGGGGAATGATTTTTTTGTGGCGAGGGAACATAATAGCAGTAATGATATCGCATATGATATGGGACCCGTTTATTTTTGTGGTTTTTCCGATAAATTAATAATGTTTTCTCGATTTTATATAATTTTAATATTTGCTATTTACAATTTATTTATAAAACTATTATTATTAAGGAAGTGTTTAATAAAATAAAAATTACAATATGACAAAAGATACTACTATTTCAAGACCGCAAGGTTTTAAACTCTTTTTGATGGCAATAAGAGCGTATGCTTTTCCTGCATCAGTAATACCGATTATATACGGTTCAATTATAGCTGTATTATTAAATCCGGGATTGAAATTTAATTATTTCAATTTCTTTATAACGCTGATAGGTGCAATGGCTATTCACGTAACAACGAATTTGGTAAACGATATTTATGATTTCAAAAAAGGGATAGATAAAGAAGATAAAGAAATCGGGATACCACACGGTGGTTCACAGGTGCTTTCCATGGGACTTGTTAGTAAAAAATTTATGAAAGTGGTTGGAATGATATCGACTTTGATTGCAATTGGAACTGGTGTTTATCTATATACACAAGCAGGTAATTGGATTTTATATTTGAGTATTTTTGGTTTATTATCTGCCATATATTATACAGCATCTCCAATTGCTTTGAAATATAAAGCACTTGGTGACATACAAGTGTTTTTATCGTTCGGGACAGGAATGACACTTGGAGCTTATATAGTTCAGACGCATGAATTTTCTTGGATACCTATAATATTATCCATACCATTTGGTTTATTGATAGATGCAATTTTGCATTCTAACAACATAAGAGACATAAACTTCGATGGTAAATTCGGAATAAAAACACTTCCAATATTGATAGGAGAAAGACTTTCGTTTTATTTTTATTATTTTCTTATTTTAGGAGCATATACATCAATAGTAATTTTTGTGATAACTGGGTTATTACCGTGGCCAGCATTATTAAATTTAATTACATTTCCTTTTGCTTTTAGACTTTTAAAAATGTTAAACAATTATCCGCAGGAAACAATGGCGCGTTATGAGCTTGGGACAAAGCACAATGTAATGACAGCACAATTTAATACACAATTTGGTTTAGCACTAACGATAGGACTGTTAATTTCTTTATTCTTTTTATAAAAACAAGAAATAAGATAAAACAAAAATTTAAATTACCGAAATAATCTGGATTCCTGCTTTTGCAGGAATGCCAGAGGGGTATTGAACTCACAATCAATACTCATTAATCATTATTCAAAATATTCTCTGAATATTTTCCATTTGTTTTCGTTTTCTTCTCCCTTGTAAAGTCTTAAGGTTTTCATTCCAATTTCTTCTTTTTTATCGGAAGTGTAAATTTGTCTAAAAGAAGCGTTAGCATAATTAGAAGAAGTCGAGTCGAATGAGATTTTAATATCACTGATTTTTAAAGTAATTTTCTTATAGTTATTAAAAGTCCACTGCATTCTTTTTATTTTATCATCGTATTTAACTGGTTTGTTATCTTTATCGTAATAAATATAATCTTTATCTAAAAGTTCTTTATATTTATTAATATCCTTATCCTCCCAAGAGTTTTTCCAATCTTTAATCAGAGTTTTTATACGATATTCTTCGGAACTAATATAATCCAGATATTTTTTCGTTCCAAAATAAACAGAAGTAAATAATAGTAAAGTAATAATGGATAAACTTGTTAGGGTCATTAAAAATCTTTTTCTTTTAAATTTGATTGCAGCTTTATATCGTCTTTTAAATTCTTCTTCAAATTTTTCTTTTCCATCGGAATTATTATCTAAGCTAATTCCACAGTATTTACAAAAGATAGAACCTTCTTCGATGTGCTTTTTACAATTTGGGCATTCAAATGTTTTAACACTTTGCTTATCCCGAGCAATCATTTTTTGAATATCTTCGATAGTTCGGTTTCCAACATCGACGACGGAGGATTTAGTATTAGGATTATTTTCGCAACCATAGGTTGTGCATCCTTTGTTTTCTTCCCAGCACTCTTTGTGATGTGGGGTATGACAAGAGGAACAAACTATTTTGTCGGCATTATGTTTAATATTTGTCTGGCAATAGGGACAGTTCAAAACAAAAAGTAATGATTAATGAATAATAAAGCAATCTAAGAAAAAATTTTTTCATTTATAAATTCAATATGAATTTCTTTGTTTCCACTTCTTAACGTTAAAATATCGTTGAGAGGAATTTTTAAATCAAGCAATTTTTTATTTTTTAGTTTAAGGATTAATTCAGAGTTACAATCGAGTTTGTGAAAAGAAATAATTTTAAACAAAACGTTTTTTTTCTTAATATCTTTAAGAGTCATTGTGTTCATATTTCCATAAAATTCCAAAGTTTTACCTTTTTCATCGCACAAGTTATAAACCACTTCATTATTAAATTCGATTTCGAAATTTTTGTTTTTAAAATATTTTTTTCCAAATTCAATAATATCTTTTAATTTAACAGATGAAAACTTTTTATAAATATTGTGAAATTTTTTAAAAGTATAATGAGAAGGGCAATTATCATTTTTTTGATATCGAACAATATAAGATTCATTAGTAATTCCATTATACATAAAAGCTTTTCCACTTAACAAATCAAAATTTTTTTTATGGAGAAATTTAACTGCTTCCTGAACCTGAATGCCTGCTACGATAGAAGATATTGTAGGAGTAGTAGGGATTTTCCCTTGTTGAATATCATCGTAACCAAGCAGTAAGCAAGATTTTCTTTTATTTAAGAGTTTGTAATCTATTTCGTTCATAGTGCATTCATAGCAGACACCATCAGGTGGAATAAACATTCTTGCCAGACCATTCAGGGTTTCGATAGCACCATCAATCCATGGACGATTTACTTTCCAACAGGATTGATTAACAAATAGACGTGCTTCCCTATTGTCAAGGCCACAGATTACAATATCCATATCTTTAAATATGCCAAGTCCGAGTTCAAAAACATTTCCATTAAAATATTTAATATTAATTTCGTCATTTATTTCCTTTGCTCTTTTACAAATGGTTTCAGCTTTAGATTTTCCTTCATCATTCCTTCTGAATAAAACGCTACGGCTCAAATTACTTTTTTCAACTTTATCCAAATCGACAACAAAAATATTACCAACGCCAAGCATAGTAAGGTTTTTCACAATTTCGTTTCCCAATGCACCACAACCAACGACAAGTATTTTTGAATTTTTTAAAACGTTTTGCTCCCACCAAGGAATGAGTTTAAAACGAGAATAACGATTATTAATATCGGAAGAAATGTTAATCATTTTTCAGTCAGTTGTGAATTGTGATTAGTCAATAAAAATTTTTTTATATTTACTAATTTCCTGCAGTAATTTCAGGATACAATCTAAGAACATCACCATCTTTAACACCAGCTTCAGCTAAAGTTTGGTTTTCAGAAAGTTGTTTGCCCGAAGCTTTATGATGAAATTTATAAGAAAGAGGGTCACCATCGGGTCCGTTCAAAGGCATCTTCATTTTTGGGAGAAGAGCTTCCATAATGCGTTTTACAGGAGCATCATCAGGCAGAACAGCTTCCTGCTCTTTATTTCCAGTTGCATCGATTATAATTACATTTATTCGTGCCATAAAATAATTTATAAATAAAAGAAGATATCTGAAATGCAAAAAAGAAAAGAGAAAACTTATTTGTTTTCTTCTCTTTCTGCTTTTCTTTTAAAGAAATCTGATATATAGAATGCTAAAGAAATGAAGGTGACAACTGCCATAAGAATAATAAAGGTGTTCATTCTTAAAATACCAATAACAATAAACATTAAAAATGAAACAGCGGTTAGACCAACCGCAATATGAGAAAAGAGAGAATTTTCTTTTTTAACTGGAAAAGCGAGGACAAGCAGAATAATTCCTATAGCAGGAGCAATTAAGGCAGTTGGACTATTCGGAGGTAAAGAGTATCCGTAAACCCCCAGAGCAATCAATACAATAGCATTGAAAATCATTACTTGATAATTTTTCATATATTTATGTACTATTAATTTTGACTTTTGAAAATATAAATATCTTTATACTTTAAAACAAATGAAAATATACTATCGTTCATTAAAGGAACATAATTTAATGTTTTGAAGTATTAAATAAAAAAACAAAAACTCATGAAAAATTTGAAAACATCAATGCTTTGGTTACTTCTTGTTTTTTTAATTTCGCTTCAGGGTTGTTTTAAAGACAAAGAAGATACCAAAACTAAACAACAGGTTGTTTCGGATGAGGGTGAAATGACAGTAACAAGTGAATCGTATAAACTCGATAAAAAGACGAGCCCATATACGACAGTCCAAACTACAGGAAATATTTCAACCGACCAAGGGACACAGATAAAAGATGTTACCAAAAGAATGATAATCCGAATAGGAACAATGAGTGTGGAAGTGGAGAAATTCGATGATGCTTCGGGAAAGGTCTCAGAGATAGTGAAGCGGAACGGAGGATTCATCTCAAATACGACATCATCACTTAACAGCAGTGGGAAAAAGCAAGGAACACTTGTTTTAAAAGTTCCTGCGGATAAATATGATGCATTAATATCGGAGGTAAGCACCGTAGGAAAAGTTATGAATCAAAACATAAATGCAAACGATGTAACGGAAGAATACATAGATTTAGAGGCAAGACTGAAAACACAAAGGGAACTCGAGCAAAGACTTTTAAAATTACTTGCGGAGAAAACAGCAAGGTTAACTGATGTAGTCGAAGTCGAGCAGAAACTTGCTTCGGTAAGACAAGTGATAGAAAGTATAGATGGGAAGATGAGGCATATGAGGAATCAATCGGAAATGTCAACTTTAACTTTATCTCTCTATGAACCTGCAATATTGCAGACTTCTTCAGGCGGAGGATTTTTTTATGAACTCGGGCAGGGAGTGAAGAGAGGATTGATAGGATTTACAGAAATTTTATCGGGAATGATTACAATAATAATTGCTTTGCTACCTATAATTATATTAATAATAATTATTATACTGATAATCCGAAGGATAATAAAGAAAAGGAAACTGAGAACAAATTCATAACATTTATAAGATTCATAAGATTGAGTAATTATTCAATCTTATGAATCTTTAATTTTCAATATTCAAATCCGCTCTACAACTACTGCTGTCCCATAAGCAAGCACTTCGGTCACACCCGACATTACTTCGTTTGCATCATATCTCATACCTATAACAGCATTAGCTCCTATTTCTTCAGCATGTTTAACCATAATTTCAAAAGCTTCCATTCGTGTTTTTTCACATAGTTCGGTAAAAAGAGTGATGTTACCACCTACAATAGTTTGTAGTGACGCACCGATTGTTCCAAGAACACTTCTTGACCTTACAGTAATACCTCTAATAATTCCGAGATTTTTGACGATTCTATATCCATCTATTGTAAAAGCGGTTGTAATTAAATTATGATCCATAATACTTAATTTACTTTTTTTAAATTATATAATTGGCTAAATTATTTGTAAATAAGACAAAAAAATAGGCAAAAACATAAAATTGCAAATTATAAATAATAAAAAGTAGATAATAAGATTAAGTATAATATTTACAAATACTTATTATAATAGAATTATTAATATACAATTTACGTTTTATAATATTATTATTAAAAATTTAAGATGTTAAAAGTCAGAATATTTTCATTTAGTTATTTATATAATGGGATACCAAAAGATACAACAGAGAATGGAGGCGGTTTTGTATTCGATTGTAGATTTATTTACAATCCGGGGAGACATACGGAATTTTGGAATTTAACGGGTAAAGATGAGGAGGTAAGGAAATTTTTAGATAAGCAAAATGAAATGCAAGATTTTTTAAATAATGTATATAAAATAATAGAGGCGGCAATCGAGAATTATTTAAGCAGGGATTTTACAGATTTGATGATAAGTTTTGGATGCACAGGTGGACAGCATCGTTCAGTTTATTCGGCAGAAAAACTGAGTGAGCATTTAAGAAATAAATATCCGAATATAAAAATCGAATTAATTCACACAAATTTATAAATTTTAATAACAGAGTTTGCGAAACTTAATTATATTAATAATAGTTATAATTTTTTCTATCGAAGTGAAGGCACAGTTTTCACCGAGACTTATAACTTTTGATACAGTTGTAACAAAAACAACTAATGTAAAATCATTTTACATAAAAAATCCAACAAATAAAGTCATACAGATTATTAATGCAAGAACACTAACGGGGAAATTTTATTTTAATTTTTCACCATTTACTATAAATCCTAATGATAGTGTTATAGTAAATGTCTTTTTCAATACAAATCATAATATTACATATCGAGATTTTTTAATTTTTGAGAATAAAGGATATAACAGTTCAATAATAAATTATGCACTTGCGACGGCAAAATATCCTGAGCCGATTTATGCATTCACGCAGGGATTATTCGATGAGCAGTTAAAAACAGGATTAAGGACATATACAACAACAGGATATACAAATTTAGGATATAATACAGCAAGGGATAAAATGTTTGAAACAATAGACAAATATTTAACAAACGATACGATTGAGTGTGTATATTCGGGAGTAAAAATCAAAGCAGTAAACAGGACTGAAGCACAAAATCAAAATTTCGATACAGAGCATACATATCCTCAAAGTTTTTTTAATGAATACGAACCTATGAGGAGTGATTTGTATCACTTGTATCCGACATATAGTGTAGCAAATAATGCACGTTCGAATTATCCATTTGGAATAGTAGTATCAAATATTACCTGGCAAATGGGGGGTTCGAAACGTGGTTTAGATTCTTTAGGGACGATAGTATTCGAACCAAGAGATGTTCACAAAGGAAATGTTGCACGTTCACTTTTTTATTTTTGTGTAAAATATAATAATATAACACCGGGTGGATTTATGACTGCGAGACAAGAAAACGTATTGCGGTTATGGAACAATACCGATACGGTTGATTGGCGAGAGCGAAGACGAAATGATTCCATAGCAAAATATCAAAAAGTTAGAAATCCATTTATTGACCATCCAGAGTTGGTGGAAAGGATATTAAGCACATATTCTATAGCAAATAGAACTCCTGTTCCAAAAATCTCTGCATCACCTTATAATATAGTTTTCGATACTTTAGCTATAAATGATACAATATCATATTACTTAGCAATAATGAATTACGGAACTGCAGATTTGAATATCACCTCTGCAAATTCATCTGTTCCGCAGTTTATAGTCGAATCAGTTTCATCTCCAATATCAATGGGGCAAATCGGTTATATAAAAATAAAATTTAAACCGACTGCAATAAACACAACATATAACGGAACACTTACGATATCAAATTCCGACAGCACTATTACGGTAGATATGAAAGGATTTAGTAATAATTCGGTTGGAATTAAACAAAATACCAATGAAATTCCAAAAGAAACAAAGTTATATCAGAATTATCCAAATCCTTTTAATCCAGAGACAAATATAAAATTTCAAATTAAAAATAATGGAAATGTATCACTAAAAATTTATGATTTACTTGGAAAGGAAGTAGAGATTTTAGTAAATGAAAAGCTTAATGCGGGTGTTTATGAGATACCATTTTCAATTTTACAATTTTCAAAGAATTTTATTGCAAGCGGAATATATTATTATAAGCTCGAGACTAATGACTTTGTGCAAACTAAGAAATTAGTTATACTAAAATAGTTTTGAAAAATTAATATATAATTTTATGAAAAAAATAATTGTTTTACTGATTTCGTTTTTCACACTTACATCTTGTGGTATAATAAAGAATCTAACAGGTTCAAAAGAAGAAAAGAAAGCGGAAGAAATAACAGAAAAAAAGGAAGAGGTTAAAAAAGAAGTAATGACCGAAGAGGAGGAAGAAGAGAAAGCCGAGACGAACGAAAAAATATCGAGTGGAAAAACGGAAGAAATAATAATGAAAGATTTTAATAAAAGCGATTTGCCTTCGGACATTAAGTATCAAGGTAATATAGTTACAGGAAAAAAATGGTCAGATAAAAATGGTGAAAATATTCTAATACTAACAACCACAAAAGAACATAGTACAGGAAAAAAAGGATTCGACAATGAATATGAAAGAGCAAAAGAACTCTACGGTTACCAATATGTAAAAAAATCCGAAGGGTGGAGCCAGCTTTGGATGATAAATGATTTTGTAAAAGATTGTCCATTGGATTTAACTCTTGAATTTATTGGCGGTTCGCTTACTGTTACCGACCTAAATAATAATGGTATAGCCGAAACGACATTTTTGTATAAATTAGCTTGTCGGGGTGATGTTTCTCCCTGCGACTTGAAACTGATGATGCACGAAGGTGAAACAAAATATGCGATACGTGGGACAATGAAGCTATTTGTAGATGGCAGATGGTGGGGTGGAGAAATGAAAGTAGATAAATCTTTTAACGATGCACCATCGGGATTTTTAGAATATGCAAAGGAACAATGGAATAAATTTAAGACAGAAAAGCTAAATTAAGTATTGTGTTTAAATAGTCAATAAACAAGAAAAAGGGTTATGAAATATTTCATAGCCCTTTTTTTAATCAAACAATAGTATACCTCCCTAAAAGTATTTTCAGCTTTCAGAATTAACCATTGGTTAAATAATTAGTTATTATTCAAAATTAGTCTCATATTGAGATTAAATTCTCAAATACTAATAATTTATATTTTTTAAATGCATAATATTTAATAAAAAGTGAGATAAATACTGGTATAATATTTGACATTACTGTATTTACTGACTTTAAACTTATTAACATAATATGAAAAAAATACAATTTATTTTGATTATCGTATTTATTATATCAGAATTTTGTTCAGCACAAATTGGGGGATATGCATTATTCTTAGATGGAACATCTAATAGTGTTGAGTTTTCTTCGACAAGCGATATAACTTTAACAAATTTTAGTGTGGAAGCATGGATTAAAACAACTGCAACAACCGGTGAGCAGGAGATTTTTGCCTGGGCAAAAAGAGTTTCTTACGGACACATTACCGAATTCAGGGTATCAAATGGCAAACTACAACTTGGCATCAACGATGGGACATGGGCTTCAGTAACAAGTAGTTCAAGTGTCAATTCCGGTAACTGGATTCACGTTGCGGTAACAAAAGAAAGTTCTTCCGTAAAACTTTATATAAACGGGAAACTTGATGCAAGTGCAACTATTAGTAAAAATCCAGTGGAAAACCAGATTGAAATTGGCTATATGCAGGATGATGGTAATAAACGTAATTTTTTCCCCGGGACTATAGATGAAGTGCGTATTTGGACAAGTGTGCGATCTGAAAGTGATATAAAAGCAAATATGTTCAAAGAACTTTTGGGAAACGAAACAGGATTTTATGCATATTACAAAATGAGTGATGGAAGCGGAACAACTCTATCAGATAATCAAACAAACGTTACTGCAAAGACGGGAACAATAAATGGTGCAGTTTGGAAAGCTTCAGGTTGTTTTGCAGGACCAAAGAATTGCTTGAATTTCGATGGAGTAGATGACTATATCAGTTTACCTGCTTCTTTTGGTAGTGCATTTAATAGTTTACAACGTTTTTCATTCTGCGGATGGGTATATATGACAAATTTAAACACTAACACATGGGGAACATTTTTCTCTGTGCATAATTATTATGCTCCTTATGGTAGAGTAACCTTTCACCAACTTCCTAATTCACATTCTGCCGGGTATGACGATATCTTAATTTCAATCAGTCAAAACACTTCTGATTTATACGGAGAAGCATATACAACCAGTAATGTGCTTGAACTTAACAAATGGATTCATCTTGCGTTTGTATACGATGGTACAGCAACAGGTAACAGTAATAGATTGAAGTTTTATGTCAATGGGAAATTAGTGTCGCTAACTTTTCCATATAATATTCCCTCTGCCTTTGCAAGTAGTTTTGACAGATACTATATGGCAAGGCATGCAAATCCCGATTATTTTAAAGGAGGAAAATTCGATGAATTTTCATTCTGGAATGTTAGCTTATCTGAAAGCCAGATTAGGAACATAATGATGAAATCCTTAGTCGGAAATGAAACGGGATTATTTGCGTATTTCCGTTTCGAACATAGTGATGGTACCACGCTTTACGATAATACGGCAAACGGACGCAACGGAACTCTAACTAATATGAACACTTCTATATCATGGGTATCATCCGATGCTTTTAACACCTGGCTCGGAAGTGAAAGTAATTCCTGGTCTACTGCAGCTAACTGGAGCAGGGGCATCGTACCTGCTTCGACCGATAATATTGGAATTTATAAATGGACACTCGGAAACGATGTTTCTTTAAGCGGAACACCGACTTTGAACCATATGTTTTTCTCTTCTACTTCTTCTCCTACTTTAAATTCGAGTTTAACTGTCAATGGAGAATTATTTTTGGAGAGAGATATAGATTTAAATGGTAATACTATTACGCTTGGAAGCAGTGGAAATATAAATGAAGGCAGTTATAGGTTTTATGGAACATCTGGAACAATTACAACGACAAGAACTCTAAGTAATATCACTGCATTAAATGTTGGTGGGCTTGGTGCAACTATTACAACATCTGCAAATATGGGAAGCACAACTATTACAAGAGGACATACAACGCAGGGAGGGAGTTTAAGCATATCGAGATATTATAATATTACGCCGACAAATAATAGCGGTCTTAATGCAACTTTTGTATTCAATTATAATGATAATGAATTAAATGGAAATACTGAATCGGATTTAAAACTATTTAAATCGACTGATGGTGGAGCAAACTGGATTTTACAAAGTTCAAGTATAGTTAATATCTCTGCTAATACTATTACACTTACAGGTCTGAGTGGTTTCTCCCTCTGGACTGCTGCAAATTCCAGCTCTCCTATGCCAGTCGAACTTGTTTCTTTCACTTCCAATGTAAACGAAAGGAATGTTACATTAAACTGGAAAACTAATAAAGAAACGAATAACAAAGGATTCGAAATCGAAAGAAAAGATTTACAAAGCAGTTGGTTAAAAGTCGGGTATGTGGAAGGAAAAGGAAATATAAATGAAATCACTGCTTATGTCTTTTACGATACGAAATTGAAAAGCGGGAAGTATAATTACAGGTTGAAGCAAATCGATTTTAATGGAATCTATACTTACCACAACCTGAACGGCACGGTTGAAATCGGCATCCCGTCTAAGTTTGCTCTTAGCCAAAATTATCCAAACCCATTTAACCCATCAACGAAGATTGAATTCCATTTACCGGAAGACGAATATGTTATTTTAAAAGTTTATGATGTATCGGGAAAAGAAGTTTCAACTTTAGTAAACGAAAAACTTCAGGCAGGATTCTATTCAATACCTTTTTCCATTAACCAATTTTCGAATTACCAGATATCGAGTGGAGTTTATTTCTATAAACTATCTTCGGAAAAATTTAATGCAGTAAAGAAAATGATTGTAATAAAATAGAAGCTACTAAAAAGGACAAAGTAGTGTATTGAAGAAAAGAAGGGTTATGAAAAAACTTTCATAACCCTTTAACTTTATAACTTTCTATTTTTCACATTTTACATTTCACGTTTTACCGCTTTTATCACATCCCATACTTATCTATAATCTCCTGCTTCGTCTTTCCTAATATATCGTATTTTTTTCCGACTTTTATAAATGCCGCAAGAGCTTTTTCGAGGTGGTGCATTTCGTGTGCTGCAGAAAGCTGTGTTCGGATTCTTGCCTGACCTTTCGGAACTACAGGGAAGAAGAATCCAACCGCATAAATACCTTCAGCATACAAATCTTTAGCGAAGTCCTGTGAAAGTTTTGCGTTGAAGAGCATCACGGGAACGATTGCGGTTTCACCTTCTTTAATAATAAAGCCAGCATCGGTTAAACCTTTACGCCAGAATTTTGTATTTTCTTCGAGCTTATCGCGTCTTTCGGTAGATTTGGAAATGATATCGAGAACTCTTAAAGCACCTTCAACAATTACTGGAGCGACTGTGTTCGAGAAAAGATATGGACGTGCTTTTTGTCTGCACATTTCCACTATTTCTTTTCTACCCGAAACGCATCCGCCAGAAGCACCGCCGAGTGCTTTACCCAGAGTGGTAGTTATAATGTCGATTTTTCCCATAACACCGAAATGTTCTTGGGTTCCGCGTCCGGTTTTTCCGATATATCCGCTGGAGTGCGAATCATCGAGAAATACCATAGCATTATATTTTTCCGCAAGCTCTACTATTTTATCGAGCTTTGCTAAATCACCATCCATAGAAAATGCGCCGTCAGTGATAATCATTCGTAATCTTTTATCCTGATGAAGCTGAAGTTTCTGTTCGAGATGATTCATATCGCTGTGCTTGTACGAATCGTTTTGAGCTTTACAAAGTCTCATTCCGTCTATTATAGAAGCGTGAACAAGTCTATCCGCAATCATAACGTCCTGCTCGGTAAGAATAGCTTCGAACACACCTGCATTAGCATCCATACAGGACGGGAAAAGAATGGTATCTTCAGTACCGAGAAATTCAGTTAATTTTTTTTCGAGTTCTTTGTGGATATCCTGTGTTCCGCAAATGAAACGCACCGAAGACATACCGTATCCGCGGACATCGAGCCCTTCGTGAGCTGCTTTAACCACTTCGGGGTGCGAAGAAAGTCCGAGGTAGTTATTGGCGCACATATTAATAACTCTTTTTTTCTCCGAGCCGATTGGAAATTCTACTTCTATTTCGGAATCTTGAGGGGCGCAAATAGCACGCTCTTCTTTGAAGATTCCTCCACTTTTAAGTTCATTGAGCTGGTCAATGAAAATTTGTCTTACATTATCGTTGAAAGACATAATATAAACCTCCGTTTTAAATTTTAGCACACAGATGACGCAGATTTAGCAGATTTTCACAGATTGAATCATATATGTGCTGGTCTATGTTTTAAATTTATTTGAAAAAATTTTTCTTTTAAATTCAGGTTTCTTACCAAAGTTCAGCAACAACCCAATTTTAAACCCGGTTGCTTTTAGATAATTGATTAATTGAAACTCATGCTCTTCACATAAACTCTCTGAAGCTTTTAATTCCAAGATAACCTTTTCTTCAACTACTAAGTCTGCAAAATATTTACCAACATTTATATCATCATAATAAACATCTATTGGAAATTGCTTTTCAACTTTTAAACCTATTTTTTTTAATTCTATTTCAAGCGAATTTTCGTACACTTTTTCAAGAAATCCATATCCGAGAATATTATAAACAGTATAAAACGCCGATATTATTTTGCTTGTGATTTCTTGATGCAGATATTTATTATCTGTGTTCATCAGTTAAATCTGTGTTATCAGTGTTCTATCACTCTCTTATTCTACACCGAATTCTTTTAGTAATGCTATTATATTATTCACACTGTCGAAAGCTTCAGGAGATGCTTTTGCATCTGGAATTTGAATGTTATATTTTGTTTCGAGAAAAACTTTTAGAGATACCATAGAAAATGAATCTACAATACCACCAGAAATCAATGGTGTATCGTAAGTTACTTCTCTATCGTCACCTTCTTCGAGGTATTCGTTTTTTACGTAATCGAGAATTACGTCTTTTAATGCTGACATATTTTTACTCCGTTTCTCTTGTCCCTGCGGCTTGGCGCCGGAACGATTTTTTTTATTTTATTAAAATATGTTTATAAAATATATTTTTTATCTGTTCTTTTTTTCCCCGCCGTTTACGGCGGGGTTGTTCCGCACAACTATCTGGGCTTTAGCCCAACATTAAAAGAATTATGGTTTCCATTCTACAAAAGGAACAAAAGTATACTCATACTTTATTCTTTCGGAATTAAATTTTACTTTAAACATCTTAGCGTCAATGCTAATAATATTCCACTCTTCCTGATATTTAGTCCCTTCGTCAAAAATAATTTTTGAATTATCATTGCTTAAAGTCCAAAATCCCTCGTCATAATCGGTTTCTTCCAAAGCATTATATTTACCATTTGAGAAAAATTCAATCTCATAATTTGGCAATTCCTGAACTTTCCCATTTTCCCTATATTCAGCTAAATCCCATCTTACACATAAAATTTTAGCAGTTTCACTTAAAGCAATTTCTTTCTCAACAGGAGTTGGAGAAACTTCGCTTGTAGTTTCAGTTGAATCAGATTTTGTCGAGTTCGTTTCTACCTGTGCCTTTAATGAAAAATTATATGAAGCAGAAAATACAAGAAAGAGTAAAATTATCAATATTGCTTTAACCATTTTAATCCGTAAATTTAAATTTATATTACATATCATTTTCGAGAGTGCTAATATCTCCTATTTCTTCGCCCCATTCTTTAGCACGCAGAACTCTTCTCATAATTTTTCCGCTTCTTGTTTTTGGCAGAGAATCTACAAATTCAATTTCCTGCGGCATAGCAAGCGCAGAAAGTTTTTTACGGACGAAGTTCATAATATCGAGTTCGAGCATTTTATTAGCTTCCTGTCCGGGTTTCAGTGTTATAAATGCTTTAACAACTTCCATATTGACCGGGTCGGGCTTTCCGACTACGGCTGATTCTGCTACAGCAGGATGTTCCAGAAGAGCGGATTCGATTTCAAAAGGACCAACAAGATGTCCACCTGTATTTATAACATCATCATCGCGACCGACGAACCAAAAATAGCCTTCTTCATCGATGCTTGCTCTATCGCCACATAAATACCATCCGTTAGCGAATTTAGATTTGTAAGTTGCTTCATTATTCCAATATGTTCTAATTAATGAAGGCCAGTCGGGTTTAAGAGCAATTACACCAACAATACCTTTTTTATCGATTGGAAGATGACTTTTCAAATCAACAACAGTAGCAGTAATACCTGGGAAAGGTTTTCCCATCGAGCCGGGTTTAATTTTCATTCCGGGGTAATTGCTAATTACAATACAACCTGTTTCCGTTTGCCAGAATGTATCGTGGAAATACAAGCCGAAAGCTTCTTTTGACCAGATTACCGCTTCCGCATTTAGGGGTTCACCAACACTAGCAAGATGCCTTAAAGAAGACAAATCGAATTTTTTAACAACTTCCGTTCCTTCTTTCATCAAAGCTCTGATAGCGGTAGGAGCGGAATACCACATAGTGATTTTATGTTTTTCAATAAACTTATACCAAGTTTCAGCTTTGAAGCCAGCATCTAAAACGCATTGAGTAACGCCATTCGACCATGCACCAATAATACCGTAAGATGTGCCAGTAACCCAGCCGGGGTCTGCAGTGCACCAGTAAATATCTTCATCGTGTAAATCCAAAACGTATTTAGCAGTTATATATTGAGAAATAATCGAATAATGAACGTGTTGAGCACCTTTTGGTTTTCCTGTTGTGCCAGAAGTATAATGCAGAACAGACGGAGTTTCGGCTTTAGATGGATAAATATCGAACTTATCCACCCTTTCAGCATTATCCATATGGAAAGCGACTTCGTTTTCTTTTAGAGGTTTGCTTCCATCGTCATCTACTACAATAATGTGTTTTAACTCGGGTAAATCCTTAGTAATATTTCTAACTTTCGGGAGATGTTTTTTTTGAGTGAAGATTGCACTGGTTTTTGCATCGTCAAGTCTGGTTAAAAGTGACTCAGAGCCGAAAGCTGAAAACAGAGGTTGCACGATAGCCCCCATTTTTAAAACGCCGAGGAAACCTATATACAATTCGGGGACTTTATCCATAAACAGACATACTCTTTCGCCGGGTTTGATTCCGAGCTTTTGTAAAAAGTCTGCAATGGTATTCGAAAGCTGACGGACGTCATTATAAGTGTAGCGTTTGATTTCGCCGGAATGCCCTTCCCAAATCAGGGCAAGTTTATCGGCTTTACCAAGACGGCAAATTCTATCGGAGCAGTATTCTCCGATATTAATAACGTCACCATCTTTATAACCGAGTTCCTTGCGGGAAATTTCCCAAGAGAAATTTGCGTATTCTTCATCGTAAGGACGCATATGTGGTTTAAAATTTGGCATAACTTTAGTATATTTTTTTAAGGTTTAAAATGGAAAAACTTTGCAAGTTGTAAATATATAATAACTTTATAAATCCTACAAATATCAAATTATTAAAAGAGAAATTCAATTTAATAATTTTTCCGAAAGGGGGAAATTTTTAAGAGCTTCGAACACGGATAAACGCGGAAAAAGACGGATTTGCAGAGATGATTTATACTCGTTTCTAAAATACTTTTTGAATACTAGGTGAGTTTAAGAAAGGAGAATTAAATGCTCTTGAAATTATATTTAATCATATCTGTTGTTTTTTTCTTATCTGGATATTTCATCTCCTTCAACTTATTGAACAATTCAGTGTTAATGTCGGAACGATTGTGATAATGCAGAAACTCGCGTATGCAGGATGTCACGTTTCTTTTTTTTTATTCTGTCGGGGAAGTCAGGTTACTCCTTCATTAGTTGAAGAAAAAAAAGTTGAACACGTTTTATCCGCTCTTATCCATCCCTTTCGGTTTTTTCCGTGTGCAAAGATTTAAAAAACGGATTCCTGATAAAAGCATTCGGGGATGTCAAACGTGTTGGGGTTTATCTGCGTCTATCCTGTCCCATCAGTGTCATCAGCGTTCAATCAAATGAAAACACAGGAAAACATAAGTGAAAACATAGTGAAAACATTGAAATTTTATCCTCTCAAGATAGGCTATAAATATATGATAATACAATATTTAAACGGCTTCAGGGAAACAAAAGTACTACACTTTCCCCACTTTTGCAATTTTTGCATCTCGATTTCTCATCGTGACCGTGTGCTATGCTCTTATATTTTTTCAAACACAAAGAATTTCATTCCTTTTTCTTTCCACTCATCGGAAGATAAGCCTGCTTTTCTGCATAAGCTGGAAAGGAAACTTTCAGGATTTGAAAAATGCTCCCATACCTGTAGGAGATAAACTGCCCTGCTTCCGTATTTCGAGATTATAACACCTTTATCCTTAATTTTCTTAAATAAATCCTCGAAAGAGGAAAAACTAACTTCTATTGGTTCGCTTAAAACCGAAACTTCATACTTCAAACCTTTTAATTCTTTTTCGGAAACAGGTGGAAATCTGGGGTCACGAGTTGCGGCACTGATTGCGTTATCAATAATGCTTCGATATAATTTATCCGTTGGTTCGAGGGTTCCAATACATCCGCGTAAATCGCTTTCATCGTTAATCGTTACAAAGCACGCAAGTTTTTTATGAAACGATTCGGGAACATCTTCATAATGAATTCTCTTTCCCTCTATAACGTAAGTTTCAACAGCGAGTTTAGCAATTTTTTCCATAAGTTTTCTTTCGTCTGCTGTGAAAGCTCCTTTTGATTGCTCTTCGTAAAAAACAATTGCACTATAACCCACAACTCTGCTTTTATCGCGAATAATATCGCCTGAATTTTTATAATCGAGAAGTTTCGTTTTCCATTTTTTTCTTTTTGCAAGTTCTATTAAAGCTTCTATAGCATAGGGGGAGTCAATTTCAGCGGTACGGATACCTTCTGAATTTAAATTTAATATACATTCAATAGAATAGTTGTCGAGTTTTTTTGCGGTATCGTAGGAATGGAAATGGCTTAAATCAACAGAAGCAACTATTACGGTTTTTTCATCGGTGTATTTTTCAAGAACTTGCGAAAATTCGATTGCATCTACTCTTCCGACAATAATGGGTGTGATTTCGAAACTACCGAGAACTCTTTGCAGGAAAGGAATTTCGATTTCAATCGAATGTTCTTCATAGTCTGCTTCGTCTATGCTGACAACATTTTTTTCTTTCATTAGTTTTTTTATATCATCAGATACTTTTACTTTTCCGAGCGGTGAGTTGTAATAATCATATTCAGAAACAGAAGCACCTTTTAGCGGGTAGCGGTGTGCAGTTCCGAGAATTATTACTTTTTCGATTTTATCGTTTAACTGTTTAAATGAATGTGCGGCAGTTTGACCCGAAAACATATATCCAGCGTGAGGGACGATGATTGCTTTAACATTCAGGTTTTCTTTTTTTACGTTATTTAGATATCCGTCGATTTCTTCGGTAAGTTCAACTGGGTCATCGCTATACCAAGAACCGGCGCAAAAAGGTCTGCGAATTTTCATAATATAAAATTATTAATTTCTAAAAAGAAATTTTTTTTATACATTACCAACATATACATATTTAATATATTCTTTAGCAATTTTTTCAAACCGCTTTAATAAATCAATCGGAGTAATTCCGTGCTTCAATTTATATCTTGGAAACGAGCGTGAGATGTGAAAGACAACATTATCTCCAAGACTTTTTATAAAGCCACACATTTGCCTGAACTCGTTTTCGTCATCATTAAATTTTTCGATTAGCAAAAATGTAACTTCAAGATGTTTTTTTTCTTCAACAATTATTTTCAAAGTGTTTTTAGTAGTTTCCAAGTCACCGTTACAAATCTTTTTATAAAAATCATCGTTGAATGCTTTTAAATCTATATTGAATGCATCGATATAATTAATTAATTGACGAAGTGGTTTTTCATTAATTTGTCCATTTGATACTGAAACAGTTTTTATGCCGTTTGCTTTACATAGCTTAGCCACATCGAGCATATATTCGTAAAAAATGGTTGGTTCATTATAAGTAAAAGCAACAAATTTATAATTTTTTTCTAAGCAGGTTTTAATTATTTCTTCGGGAGCAACGTTATCAATAAATTGAAAGTGTGATGTCTCAAACTCCTGACTCAAGTCGTAGTTCTGACAGAACTTGCAATCGAGATTACATCCATAAGTTCCGATTGAAAGAATTGTAGAACCGGGATAAAAATGATAGAGTGGTTTTTTTTCGATTGGGTCAAGGTGAATGGCAACGGGTTTTTCATAAACGAGAGAATATAATTTCCCATTTATGTTTTGTCTGACATCACACGAACCTGTTTTACTGTCGTCAATAACACATCCCTTCGGACAAAGTGTGCATTTAACTTTTCCGCTTTCGAGCTTATCGTAGAATAGTGCTTCTTTCATTGAATTATAAATTTTACTCTTCTATTGCTTTATCCAGTAAATTTTGATTTAGCGATTTCGTCGCTTTCGCACCAAGTGTTTTAAGGTTTTCTATTCTTTTTATAATATTTCCACTTCCATCGTAAAGTTTTTTCATAGATTCTACATAATACTTTTTTGAGTCATCTATTTTATTACCCAATACAATTAGATCTTCCATAAATGCAACAAATTTGTCATAAAGCTTTCCACTTTCAGTTGCGATTTCGATAGCATATCTATTTTGTTTTTCTTGTTTCCAAATATTTGCAATAGTACGGAGAGTTGCAAGTAAAATTGAAGGACTGACTATAACAATATTTTTTTCGAATGCTTCGTTCCATATATTTATATCTGCCTGTGAAGCCACAGCCATAGCGGGTTCAATAGGAACGAACATAATCACAAAATCCATACTCGACAGATTATGTATGCTTTGATAATTTTTATTACTTAATTCCTTAACGTGATTACGAATAGAAGCGATATGATTATTCAGAGCAATTCTTTTTTCGTTTTCGTCTTCTGTCGAACAAAATTGTTCATAAGCTGTCAGAGATACTTTTGAATCGATAATAATATGCCTGTTTTCGGGAAGATTTATAATCACATCGGGCTTTTGCCTTTTTCCTTCTTCACCTTTAAATGTAGTTTGCGTTTCGTATTCACGCCCTTTTACCAGTCCTGACTTTTCGAGTATGCTGTCGAGAATAAATTCTCCCCAGTTACCCTGCGTTTTCGATTCTCCTTTAAGTGCATTTGTCAGATTGGTTGCATCTTTGCTCATCTGCTGGTTCAGGTCGTGAAGATTTTTAATTTGCTCTGCAAGTGATGCTCTTTGTTTTGTATCTTCGTTATAAACTCTTTCTACTTTTTCTTCGAAAAGTTTTATTTTCTCTCCAAGCGGTTTTAAAATCTGGTCAATATTTTCACGGTTTTGTTGAGTGAACTTACTGCTCTTCTCTTCGAAAATTTTATTTGCAAGATTTTCGAACTCCAATGTGAATTTTTCCTGAAGTGATTGCAATTCTTCTTTTTGAATTTCGAGTTTTTCGTTTAGGTTCGTGTTAATAGTTGAAATTCGCGAGATTTCTTTATTAAGTTCGAGTTCTTTTTCCTTAAGAGAGGAATTTTCAGATTCAAGTTTGCCTATATTTTCTCTAAGCAAATTATTTGTGCTTTCGGTGTTTTTAGATGAAAGTTTTGCAATGAAAAATCCAAGTAAAATTCCCACTGCAAGTCCGACAATTAAAAAAATTATATCCATTATTTTTATAAAATAAATTAATTTTCTTCCGAGTTTCTTTTATTCAAACCGAACCATTGTTCTTTTGTAAGGAAGCTACGTTCCACGTTTTCTTCCATTTCCCTAAACATCTTAAAAGGAATCGTAAATGTCAATAAATTTTTATCTATATATTTTCTTGCCGATATATCGAAAAATCCGATTGTAGCTTTAGGATTTTCTTTTTCCTCTTCTGCATAACCGAAAAGTATCGACTGGCACCCTGCACAGAAAGGAGAGATTACATTCATATTGTTTTCACGCGCGTAATTCGCCAAAACCACCAGTGCAGAAAGCTGGTCGGGATTCACGAAGAATATTATCATTTTGGGTTCATCGGTAATTTTTAAAAGTTCAAGCGGTTTGAATATTACATATTTTTCTTTGATATTTCGCAATGGCATCGAATCAACAAATTTAAGAGCAAGTTCAGGAGTTTTTATGTAGCATTCACCCTCTTCCAAAAATCTCGAGCGAATCTTTTCGTGGTTATAATCTTTTTTGCCTGTCGAGAGAAGATATTCGATAGGAAAATTTTGCTCTTCATATTGATTTCCAAATCCAAGACCTGTACCACCACCCACACATCCAAATGTATTACGGTCGAACGAAGCTATCTTTCCTTTAGAAGCCGCTACCATCATAGACGCCACGCAGCCCCACGTCTCTTCTTTAAATCTTAAACCCTCCTGCGGGTCTTTATCCGATAGAATAACTGCAACAGGCAGAGTTTTCAAATCCAGAGCTTTTGATATTTTACAATCCATAATTTTTTTAATTTTGAAGAATATTGTGAAAAATATACTTTTCGAATGTAAGAAGAAATTAATTTAAATCCCCTAATTTTTAAAAACTTTCGACTTATTTTTTTTGTTAATAATATTAAAGAAAATGCTATGAAAATAAATTATTTGCTACTGATTTTTATTATTTAATTATTTAGATTTTAGAAAACGAGAAAACTATTTACTAATTTAAACTCTGATAAAGATGGAAACTAATCAATTCACAAAAGAAGAAATCAAATTAATCCAGTACAGCTTCAAAACCTTAACTTCAAAATCGAAAAGAGTAGGTGAAAAATTTTATGACAGACTTTTCGCAACCAATCCTGATATTTCAAAACTATTTAAGGGAGATATGAAAGAACAGGCGGGAGCATTGATGAGAATGGTAAAAACAGTTGTAGAAGGATTAAATCATCCAGAAGTTATTATTCCGGCAATACAGGATTTGGGGAGAAGACATAATGAATACGGCGTCGCTCCGGAGCATTATAAAATATTTGGCGATTGCCTGATTAACACAATAGAAAAAGAAATGGGAAATGAATTTAATACCGCAACAAAAAAAGCCTGGGAAAAATTATATAATGTCCTTACAGAAGTAATGAGAGGAAATAAGTATAACCTATAAAACTTTTCTCGTTACGAAGCTTGAGCTTCGTAACGAGATAATATTATAATTATATTAAAAGTTTATAGCTATTCAGTGCTTTCATATAGTTTGCACGCTCGAATGCGGCGGGGTCAGCAACCGATTTCTGGCTCATACTACCTTTCATCATATCAATCGAACTGTATTCATTTTTTTCCATCCACACTTCGATTTCTTTCAGAATTTCAGTAATTCTATCTATACCGTTTGCAAGAAGTTCGGAACATACCATTGCAACATCACTTCCGACCATCATTGCTTTCAAAACATCCTGATAAGTATGTATTCCGCTTGTGGCAGCGAGGTTTGCTTTCACTTTTCCATAGAGTGTAGCAATCCACCTTAAAGGTAAACGCAAATCGTAACTCGTGCTGAGTTCGAGATTTGGAACGACTTCCAGTTTTTCCAAATCTATATCCGGTTGATAAAAACGATTGAAAAGCACAAGCCCATCCGCTCCTGCTTCGTCGAGTTTCTTTGCAATATTTCCAACCGAAGAAAAATAAGGGCTGAGTTTAATAGCGACAGGAATTTTCACTGTGCTTTTTATTGCACGTAAATCCCTGATATAAATTTCTTCGACCTTTGCTCCGTCGTCATTGATATTCGAAGCTATGTAATATACGTTAAGTTCGAGTGCGTCTGCACCTGCTTCTTCGATAAGCTTTGCGTACTTCATCCATCCGCCTTTAGATACTCCGTTCAGACTCCCGATAATAGGTATATTTACAGCTTTCTTCAAATTACTGATGTGCTTTAGATATTCTTCGGGTCCAAGATTATATTCTTCGGGCATTGGGAAGTAACTCAATGCCTCGGCAAAACTTTCAGTTCCATAGCTCATATAATGTTCGAATTCGTTTGCTTCATGTTCGATTTGTTCTTCGAAAAGAGAATATACAACTACTGCCGAAGCTCCCGCATCTTCGAGCTTTTTCACTCTATCGACCGTTTTTGAAAGTGGTGAGGCAGATGGAACAATTGGGTTTTTCAGATTAAGACCTAAATACTTTGTTGTTAAGTCCATATTATAAAAATTTAAAAATTAAAGATTAAAAATTAAAATTAGAAAATTATTTTTATTCTCGTTCCTAATCACCTGATTAGGAACGAGATATTTATCATTAAAATTTCATTTAGTCTGTTGCAAGTTTTTGATAAATCTTCCAGTTTTCATCAACCGCTTTTTGTGCAAGTTCGATTAATTCCTTTGCGTGGTCGGGATGTGATTTTGTCAACATCTTGTACCTTGTTTCCATATAAGCATAATCCTTGAATTTAATTTTAGGTGCACCAGAATCGAGTTTAAATGGATTCTTACCTTCTTTTACCAAATCGGGATTGCGTCTGAATAATGTCCAATAGGCACAATCTACAGCGGCTTTCTGGTTTTCGAGTGCTTTTTGCATATTAATACCGTGAGCGATACAATGACAATAAGCAACAATAATAGAGGGACCGTCATAAGCTTCAGCTTCGAGAAATGCCCTCAAGCATTGTAAATCGTTTGCACCCATAGCAACTTTTGCAACGTAAACATTTTCATAATTAGTAGCCATCAGAGCGAGGTCTTTTTTGGGAACTGGTTTACCCGAAGCGGCAAATTTAGCAACAGCTGCGAGACCAGTAGCTTTAGACATCTGACCACCTGTATTAGAATAAACTTCAGTATCGAGGACAAGAATATTAACATTTTTACCAGAAGCAAGAATATGGTCAAGGCCACCATAACCGAT
This sequence comes from uncultured Ignavibacteriaceae bacterium, assembly GCA_964400285.1. Lineage (GTDB taxonomy): Bacteria > Bacteroidota > Ignavibacteria > Tepidaquicellales > Tepidaquicellaceae > FEN-1279. Next base: position 56,682 of record CAYNTK010000004.1, on the reverse strand, counting down.
ATCATAAGCCCAACCATCACCACCAATAATCCAGACAGATTTTTTCACGAGATAATCGGCAATGCTCAATAGATTTTCCGATTCAGATGTTTTGATATTTTTTAAAATATTTTTAAGTTTTTCAATTCTATCTCTTTGCTGTTGAATTCCAGCTTCGTTATTCTGGTCAGCATTAAGAATTTCGTTAGCAAAGGCTTCACCTATATGGCTTTTTAATTTAATAATAAGTTCTTTTGCAAATTCATTATGCTTATCAATTGAAAGTCTCATACCGAAACCGAATTCAGCATTATCTTCAAACAAAGAATTGCTCCAAGCGGGACCTCTGCCATCTTTATTTTTAGACCAAGGTGTAGTAGGTAGGTTACCACCATAAATAGAAGAACAACCAGTAGCATTTGCAACAATTGCCCTATCACCGAAAAGCTGTGAAACGAGTTTAACATAAGGAGTTTCACCGCAACCAGTGCAAGCACCAGAGAATTCAAAAAGTGGTTGCAAGAACTGACTACCTTTAACTGTTCCGATATTAACTTTTCCTCTATCAAATTCTGGGAGTTTTTCGAAGAAGAATTCAAAATTAGTTCTTTCTTGCTCACGAAGCGGGATCTGGTCGGCCATATTAAGGGCTTTAAGTTTCGTTTCTTTTTTATTTTTAGCTGGACAGATTTCAACACATAAACCGCAACCAGTACAATCTTCAACCGCAACCTGAATTGTGTAAGCAGTTCCGGGTTCGAACTCTTTTCCTTTTGCGGGCATATGTTTAAATGTTGGTGGAGCATCTTTCAATAATTTTTCATCGTAAGCTTTAATTCTAATTGAAGCGTGCGGACAAATCATAGCACACTTACCACATTGGATACACCATTCGGGATCCCATACGGGAACTTCGAGAGCGATATTTCTTTTTTCCCATTGAGTAGTAGCCGAAGGGAAAGTTCCATCAACAGGCATTTGGCTAACAGGGACTTCATCACCCCGACCTTCCATAATTGTTGCAAGAGTTTCCTTAACATAAGCGGGAGCTTTATCTGATACGATAGGAGGAATTTCGACGGAAGTGAGTTTAACTTCAGATAATTCAATTTTATGTAAGTTATCGAGAGTCTTATCCACAGCATTATAATTCATTTTTACGATTTCATCACCCTTAGCTCCATAAGTTTTTTTAATAGATTCTTTAATTTTTGCAATTGCTTCATCTTTTGGAAGAACACCAGAAATAGCAAAGAAGCAAGTTTGCATAATGGTATTTACTCTCGAGCCCATACCAGTTTCTTTTGCAACAGTAAAACCGTCAATAATATAAAAGTTTAATTTTTTATCAAGTATCTGCTGAGCAACTCTTCTTGGAATATTTTTTAAAGTATCTTCACGTGAATAAGGAGTATTTAAAAGGAATGTTCCACTATCTTTTATGTTTTTAAGAATATCGAATTTTTCAAGCATACCAAAAAAATGACAGCCGATAAAATCAGCTTTTGTAATAAGATATGTTGATTTAATAGGCTTTTTACCAAACCTTAAATGCGAAACTGTTGTCGTTCCTGATTTTTTCGAGTCATAGACAAAATATCCTTGAGCGTAGTTATCGGTTTCCTCGCCAATAATTTTGATAGAATTTTTATTTGCACCAACAGTTCCATCAGCACCGAGACCATAGAATAATGCACACACCTGTCCTTCTTCAATTATATTAAAATTCTTATCATACTCAAGACTAGTAAAAGTGACATCATCATTAATACCAACAGTAAAATGATTTTTAGGTTCAGATTTTTTTAATTCATCGAATACTGCTTTAACCATAGCAGGAGTAAATTCTTTCGATGATAATCCATATCTACCACCAATAATTCTTGGTATTTTATCAAATCTTGGATTTTTCCCTGCAAGGTCTTCGTTTAAAGCTGTAACAACATCCTGATAAAGCGGTTCACCAATACTTCCTGGTTCTTTAGTTCTATCGAGAACTGCAATATCTTTAACAGACTTAGGGATAGCATTAATGAAATCTTTTACTGAAAAAGGTCTAAAGAGTCTAACTTTAACCATCCCGATTTTTTCGCCTTTACCGACGAGATAATTCACAGTTTCTTCAGCAGTTTCTGCACCTGAACCCATAAGGATAATTATTCTTTCGGCATCGGGAGCACCAAAGAAATCGAAAAGATTATATTTTCTTCCAGTAATTTCGGCAAATTTATTCATAGCCTCTTTTACCTTATCGGGGCAAGCAAGATAAAATTTATTAACTGTTTCTCTACCTTGGAAATAAACGTCAGGGTTTTGTGCAGTTCCTCTAATGAAAGGATTATCGGGAGTCATAGCTCGTTTCCGATGTTCTTTGACCATATTATCATCAATCATTGCTTTTAAATCCTCGACAGTAAGTTGTTCAATCTTCATAACTTCGTGAGAAGTTCTAAAACCATCAAAAAAATGTAAAAATGGGACACGGGAAGCAAGGGTAGCTCTTTGTGCAATCAGAGCAAAATCCATTACTTCTTGAACCGAACCAGAACAAATAAGAGCAAAGCCAGTTTGTCGAGTAGCCATAACGTCACTATGGTCACCAAAAATAGAAAGAGCTTGGCAGGATAAAGAACGTGCGGTAACGTGAAAAACTGTGGAAGTAAGTTCGCCAGCAATTTTAAACATATTGGGAATCATCAGGAGTAAACCTTGAGATGCAGTGAAAGTGGTAGTAAGCGAGCCACTTTGTAAAGCACCGTGAACAGCACCAGAAGCACCACCTTCACTTTGCAATTCTGCAACAACGGGAATTGTTCCCCAGATGTTTTTTTTATTGACAGCTGACCACGCATCAGATAATTCACCCATAGGAGAAGAGGGTGTTATCGGATAAATAGCAATCACTTCATTCGTCTGATGTGCCACATACGCGGCAGCTTCGTTTCCGTCAATTGTAACTTTTTTTCTTTGCATAAAATAATTAATTATGTTATTTAAAATATTGAATTAAAAGTTTGTTCTCTCTTCGAGTTTTTTTTGTCTTCTTTTGAGTTGGTCTGAAATAAATTTAATAAATTTTTTAGCAATACCTTTATTCATAACAAAGAGTTCAAAAAAATCATCTTTGTTAATAACACAGATTTTAGAGTTCTGATATATTTTAGCAGAGGTTTTATGATTCTCTTCAGTTAAAAGAGAACGATAACCAAATAATTCGCCGGGTTCGACAAAATAAAAATCTTTTTTACCACCATTTTTATCTTTGTTAATAATTTCGAGACATCCTTCTAATAGAATATAGGCATACTTCGGATTGTTGCCTTTTTTATAAAGGTATTGACCTTTTTTAAATTTCTCTACTTTTTTAATTTTGCTAATTTCGGAAATTTGTTTGGTCGAGAAATTGTTTAAAATAAAACAATTTCTATTTTTACAATTTATGCAGTTCACTTTTGGGAGACTTAATATTAATAAAACATATTTGTAAAAATACGTTTTTTAATTAAAATTTTGAATGATTCAGATTATATAAAAAACTGATAAATGTCATAAAATTGCATTGCATATAAAATATATATAAAATTTCGTATTTTTAAGTTCTTTTAAGCAAAATAAAATAATTTATCCAAAGAAATAAGATTTTTAAAAATTATAAAAACAAATAAATAATGGAAAAAAACCCTATCGAGGAGCAAAAAGAGAAACTAAAGAAAATAAATGATGTATTTAAACTTATAAAAGAAAAAGAGATAAAGATGATTGACCTGAGATTTACCGATTTACCGGGTCAATGGCAACATTTTTCAGTTCCTGTATCAAACTTGAAGCAAGAACATTTTTATGAAGGATTTGGTTTTGATGGTTCTTCGATAAGGGGATGGAGAGCTATAAATGAATCGGATATGATAGCCATACCCGACCCATCAACTGCACGTATAGACCCATTTATGAAAACAAAAACAATGATAATGTTATGCGATATAATGGACCCGATAAAAAAGGTATATTATGACCATGACCCGAGGGTAATAGCAAAAAGAGCAATAGATTATTTAATATCGACAGGAATAGCCGATACGGCATATTTTGGACCAGAGGCAGAGTTTTTTATTTTAGACCACGTAGCGTATAATGTAAATGAATATTCGAGTTGGTATAGAATAGATTCGCGGGAAGGATTTTGGAATACAGGAAGTGAGCAGGAAGCAAATTTAGGTCATAAAATAAGAATTAAAGAAGGGTATTTTCCTGTTCCTCCATCGGATTCGACAAATGATTTAAGAAATATAATGGTTCAACATTTGCTGGAAGTAGGAATAGAGGTAGAGATGCAACATCATGAAGTAGCAACAGCAGGACAAGCAGAGATAGATTTTAAATACTGCCCGATGTTAAACTGCTGCGATAATCTTCAGATGTTTAAATACATTGTAAAAAACACAGCTCGTGAGGTTGGTAAAACGGCTACATTTATGCCAAAACCGATTTTTGGAGATAATGGAAGTGGAATGCATACTCATATAAGTTTATGGAAGGATAAAAAACCATTATTTGCAGGTGATAAATATGCGGGACTTAGTGAAATGGGATTGTATTTTATTGGTGGGATTTTGAAACATGCACCTTCGATACTTGCACTTACAAATCCGACTACAAATTCATATAAGAGATTAGTTCCGGGATACGAAGCACCTGTAAATTTAGTTTATTCAATGAGTAATCGAAGTGCTGCAGTAAGAATTCCGATGTATTCGGATAGTCCAAAAGCAAAGAGAATAGAATTCAGGTGTCCTGACGGGACGGCAAATCCATATTTAGCTTTTTCAGCAATGCTATTAGCAGGATTGGACGGGATAATAAATAAGATAGAGCCGGGAGAGCCGATAGACAAAGATATATATCATTTAAGTACAGATGAACATAAGAAAATAAAGCAAGCTCCGGAAAGTCTCGAGATAGCTTTACATAATTTTGAAAATGATAATGAATATTTGAAGCAGGGTGGAGTATTTACAGATGAATTGATAAAGACTTGGATTGAATATAAAATGACAAAAGAGATAAAAGAGGTACAATTGAGACCACATCCGTATGAGTTCCATTTGTATTATGAAGTGTAATAAATTTTGTTATTGGTGTTCCATATAGAACAGGGGACAGCAAAAACAAACAGAATAAAAATTATTTTAAAAATTGTTATGAAAAAAATTAAAAGTTATTGATATGTCATACAACTACGCACTAACAAATCCATTGTGTGCTTTTCTCAATAAACCGAGAGAAGAATTCACACGCGAAGATTTACTGAAAGTAATCGAAGAAAAACAAATCGAAAGAATTACTTTTCACTATACCGCATTAGATGGAAAGTTCAAAGAGTTAAAAATACCTATTCCTGCAAAAATCAATGCAGAAATAGTATTAACAGAAGGAGAAAGAGCTGACGGTTCTTCACTTTTCAAGGGATTAATAGATACAGGATTATCGGATTTATATATCGTTCCTGTGTTTAAATCTGCTTTCATAAATCCATTTTATCCTGGAAGTTTGGATTTTATATGTAGGTTTTTGAATGCAAACGGGGAGCCAGCTCCATTTACTCCCGATAATATTTTAGGTAATGCATATCGCTTGTTAAAAAAGAATACAGGGCTCGAGCTTTATGCACTTGGTGAACTGGAATTTTATTTATTTTATAATAATGATGTAAAAATGTATTTGCCACAAAGGCAAAAAACGTATCATGAATCTGCACCATATTCGAAGACTGGAACAGTGCTTGCAGAGATGCTGAAAACACTTACTCAAATAGTTGGAGCAGTTAAATATGCCCATAATGAAGTTGGTTATATAGAAAATATTAAAAACGATTGTATTGAAATAAAAGGAAAGACAGCAGAACAGCTCGAGATAGAGTTACTTGCAACGCCAATAGATGAAGCAGCGGATAATATAGTTCTTACTAAATGGCTAATAAGAAATATAGCATATAAGCACGGAATGCTTGCGACATTTGCTCCAAAAATCGAGGATGGAGATGCAGGGAATGGAATGCATGTTCATATGAAACTTTTTAAAGACGGAAAAAATGTTATGGTAGATAAAGAAGGTGTATTAACAGAGTATGCAAGAAGATTGATTGGAGGATTATGCAGATATTCTAATACTCTAACAGCATTTGGAAATACCGTTAGTTCATCTTATTTAAGACTTGTACCCGACCAAGAAGCTCCGACGAGAATATGCTGGAGCGATTCAAATAGAAGTTCGATGATAAGAGTGCCGCTTGGATGGTCAAAAACAAGCAACCTTGCATCGAGAGTTAATCCGGGAATAAATCTTAGTCCACTGGAAATTGCAAGTATGCAAACGATAGAAATTAGAACACCAGATGGTAGTGCAAATGCACATCTTTTAATGGCAGGGCTTACATTAGCTGCAGACTGGGGATTGACAAACGATAAATCACTGGAGCTTGCAAATAAATTGTATGTAAGGGGAAATATATTTAAAGATAAGAAAGTTTTGGAGAGCTTGCCTGTTTTACCTTCGACATGCTCTGCGTCAGCGGATATACTGCAATTGAAAAGAGCAGAATATGAGAGGGAAAACATTTTTGCTCCGAGTATAATTGATTACACAATAAATTCTTTAAGAGCGGAAAATGATGTACACCTGCATAAGAAACTTTCAAAACTGAAGGGTTCTGCGAAAAAGAAATTCATAAATAAACTCGTGCAGAAGGATTTGCATAAGAATTAGAAGAGCGGAATTAAAAATAAATTAAAGCATTTATTAAATTCTAAATGAAAAGAACCAAACATAAACAAATATGAATAATCAAAATAACATATTGTATTTTGCTTATGGAATAAACATGGATGAAAAAACATTTAAGTGTAGATGTCAGAATTATAAATTCATTGGAATTGGATATTTACCTAATCATAGAATTGGATTTACTCGTAAATCAGAGATACAAAATGGTGGAGTTGCAGATATTATACCAGATAAATCAAATGAAGTTTGGGGGGTATTATACAATATTAACGAAGAAAGTTTGAATAAGTTGGACAAATATGAAGGATATCCGTATGCATATTTACGAGAAAAAAAATCTGTTTATTTAATAGGTTCAACTAATAAATACGATAAGATTGAAATAAAAAAGTATGCTTGGGTATATGTTGTAAAAAATAAAAGTAATTTCATAGCACCTAATGCAAAATATTTAAATAAAATTATTGAAGCTGCTTATGAGTACTCATTCCCTTCAGATTACATAATCCAATTAAAAAAATATTCTGCAAAAACAGTTCAAGAAAAAAATCTCTTATCCGAATTTGTAGATATATTAGATGCAATACGAAAAGGAAATATAAACGATATAATTAATAATGTGGAAGAGTGGGGTGGGGCTGATGTATTAATTACTTCAAGCATAAAAAAAAGAAATGAATTTAAAAAAAATTATCATCATATAACCTGCGTTTTCACAAAATATTCAAAAGAGCTAAGCTGGTTATTTTTTAAATTTAAAGTTTTATTCGAACACAGAATAAATTTTATTAACAAATATGACTTCTATTACGCATTGGCTCAATCTGCAAATGATTATTTGGAAAAATGCAAAGAAAATAATGTTATTGAGAAAAGAAAAGATTTATTATTAGAGGTGGTTCATAAGGCATATTCTTTATATGATAATTTTGAAAAATAAAGTTAAAAGTATACTAATAAGAATAAAAATTTGATTCAGTCATATTTCTACACTCAATTTCAAATTCCCACCAAAGCCCTCTTTAATTATTCTCATTAAGGTCGAAAGCCGAATATCAGAAGCGTCGTTTTCTATTCGGGATATATAATTTTTTGTAGTTCCGCATTTTTCGGCAAGTTGCTCCTGTGTTAACTGTTTCTGTTTTCTTAGTTCTTGAAGCATTACACTTAATTTAAATGCTTCATATCCTTGTTCGTATCTATCCCTCCGTGCAGTTCCCTTTTTTCCGTATTCTTTATTTAAATGTTCTTCGAAAGTAGTTATTTTATTTTTTTTGTTCTTCATATCATATTTAAATAAGTTACCTAATTAGATAATCTATTAAAAGGGATAAAATCAATTATTTCTGGATTTCAGCTTAAAACATGCTGGAATGACAGAAGTGTCGTTTTTTTTATTCATATACTAATCGATTACACACTATATACTCTATACAATCTAAAGACTCTATACTCTCTATACACTCTAAAAACTCTACAAACTCTATTCTCAAAAATATTTGAATTGCTTTAATTATTCTTCATTATAATATTTAATTAATGATGAATATTTTTTCAAAAATATTACTTTTTTTTATTCTGCTATTATGTTTTAAGGTTGAAGCTCAATTTGTAGATTTTGGTAGGAATAAAGTTCACTATTCCGAATTCGATTGGAAAGTGCTTTACACAGAACATTTTCAAATATATTATTATAAAGAAGAAAAAGAACTTGCAGAGCAGGGGGCATACTTTGCAGAAGAAAGTTATAAATTTCTACAACAGAAATTCAAACATAGTTTGTTAGATACAGTCCCATTAATTTTTTATTCTTCACCGACACACTTTAAACAAACTAATACCATTCCGGGCTTGATTCCTGATGGAGTAGGAGGTTTTTTTGAATTTATTAAAGGTAGAGTGGTAATTCCATTTGATGGTTCATTGTTTAATTTCAAACATGTAATTCGACACGAGCTTACACACGTGTTTAGCACAAGTAAGATATCGAATGTATTAAAGATTCACGGAAAGATAACCGATTATCAACCGCCATTGTGGTTTACAGAAGGACTTGCAGAGTTCTGGTCGAGCGAATGGGATGCAAAAGCGGAAATGGTTTTGAAAGATGCCGTACTGAATGGATATATGATTGGATTAAGCAACTGGGAATATGTTTATGGGACGTATTTTATGTACAAACTCGGGCAGAGAGTATTAACACATATATCCGAAAAATATGGAGAAGAAAAGATACTTGAATTGATGGAAAACTTTTGGATGGACGATAACTTTGAAGTCGTAATGAAGCATACGATAGGAAAAGATTATATTGAGTTCGATAAAGAATTTTTGTATAACCTTAAAAAAATATATTATCCACAATTAAGTAATTTAGATAATCCATCACAGGTATGCGAAAATATTTTTTCTGACGGATTTGCACATAAACCTACGTATTTTAAAAGCGGTAATAAAGAAGAAATTTATTTTATTGGAAATACAATTGGATATACCAGCATATATAAATTAAACATTTCGGATACTTCAAAAATTAAACTAATAATAGAAGGAGAGTCTTCCGATGAGCATGAAGCATTTCATTATTTTCGCACAGGATTAGATATCTCGGGAGAGGGTCTGCTTGCATTTGTAACACAGAAAGGGAATTCAGATGCATTATATATGTACGATACCAAGACTGAAAAAATAATTTCAAATTTTTCATTTAAAGGGATTATAGGAATTGGAGCTCCATCGTGGAGTAAGGACTCACGTTATATAGCTTTTTCAGGAATGGAATTTTCTGGAAAGGCGGACTTATATATTTTCGACATAAAAAGTGAAAAGCTTACACGTCTGACAAACGACTACTATGACGATACGTATCCTTGCTTTTCGCCAGATGAGAAATATTTAGTATTTTCTTCTGATAGAACAGGAAAAACCGATAAAAATATTTACAACTTATTTTTATTCGAATTAGCGACGAATAAAATCACACAAATAACAAATTCAGAAGCTGAATTGACTTCACCAAATTTTTCAGAAGATGGGAGATTGATTTTTTCTTGTGATATTGGAGGGACACAAAATATCTGGATAATAGATTCGGTTTTTTCATCTGCCGAAATGAGAAGAGTTACAAATTTCACAACCGCTGCATTCGACCCGAAGTGGTGCGGGAAAGACAGAATAGTCTTTTCAACATACGAAAATGGAATGATTACAATAAAGATTTTAAATAGTGTAAATGAAAAAATAAAAATTTCAAGTATAACAGAAAAAAGAAAATTAACGGAGTTTTTTTTGGAAAAACCTATAAATAAAATTTCAAATTTATCTGCAAATAAGAACCCGCAATACAAAAAAAGATTTTCGTTCGACCTCGCAACTACGGCAATAGTTACAGATCCGGTGTTTGGTAGTTTTGCGGGTGGAGCATTATCTTTGAGCGATATGCTGGGAAACGAAAGATATTATTTACTTTTATATAACAATTCAAATTACGAAACTGAATTTTGGAAAAGTTTTAATATTGCAATTTCGAAAATCTCTCTCGAAAGAAGATTAAACTATGCATACGGAGTATATCATCTATCGGGAAAGCGATATGACTTAAGTGAGTCCGATTTTGCATATTACGAAAGGTTATATGGAGGATATATAAGCTTTTCCTACCCATTATCATTTTTCAGAAGAATCGAAGCAAATACAAACCTTTCATCAACTCAAAAAGATGTGGACTTTTTAAATAATCGGCGTTCACTTTTACTTTCAAATTCGATATCTTATGTAAAAGATAATTCTTTATGGTGGTATACGGGACCGATAGACGGGGAGAGACTGAATATTACTTTAGGATATACCACCGATTTAGAAAACTCGAATGAAAATTATTTTAGTTTAATGTTCGATTATAGAAAGTATTTTAGATTGGGGAAATTGTCCTCATTAGCACTAAGGGGGCAATACTTTATGAATCAGGGAAATTTTGCAAGGAGATATTTTATGGGCGGGAGTTGGTCATTACGTGGATGGCCGTGGATTTCGATGAGAGGTACAAAACTCTGGCAAACGAATGCGGAGTTACGCTTTCCACTATTTAGAGAAATAAATTTGAGATTTCCTTTTAATTTCGATATAACATTCCCTCAAATACGCGGAGCATTATTTTTCGATGCAGGAAACTGCTGGGATACAAAAGAGAATTACGATATGACAAAGGGCAGTATCGGTGCGGGAGTTAGGATGAATGTATTTGGTATTATAGTATTAAGATATGATTTAGGAAAAAGGATAGAAAAAAATTTTACAAGTCTTCAGGGAAATCTTTTCCATCAATTCTTTTTTGGGTGGGACTTTTAAACAATTTTAAATTATAAATGTTAAATGTAAAATTGAGTAAGATATATATCTAATTATTAATAAATCAAATATTAGATTATTATTTTGTATTTTAAAATAAATAAAAAGAGTATAAATAAAATAATATTAAAATGTATAGAAGAACAAAATACGATTTAAAGCAGGAATTAAATGTAATAAAGGAATCGGGACTTTACAAAGACGAGCGAATAATACTTTCAGACCAGAAAGCAAACATAAAAGTAAGTTATCCACCTGGTTCGAAATCGAAGGAAGTATTGAACTTTTGTTCAAATAATTATTTAGGTTTAGCAAATCATCCCGAAATAATAGAAGCAGCAAAGAAGTCAATCGAAAAATATGGTTTTGGACTTGCGTCGGTAAGATTTATTTGTGGGACGCAAGAAATACATAAGGAGCTCGAGGAAATAATAGCGAACTTTTATCATACAGACGATGCAATATTATATTCATCTTGTTTTGATGCAAATGGAGGATTATTCGAAAGTATTCTTGGGCAAGACGACGTAATAATCACAGATGAATTGAATCATGCGAGTATAATAGATGGAATAAGATTATGCAAAGCAAAGAGATTTATATATAAACATTCGGATATGAAATCGCTTGAGCAAAAGCTTGTTATGGCAAGAGAAGGAATGGACATTTGGGAGCATACAGGACTGGCACAAGAACCAAGACCTGCAAAGAATATAATTATTGCAACCGACGGAGTTTTTTCGATGGATGGAGATATAGCAAATCTAAGGGAAATAGTAGAGCTTGGGAAAACATATGATGCAATGGTAATGGTGGACGATTCCCATGCAACAGGATTTTTCGGAAAAACTGGAAGAGGTTCGATAGAATACAAGGAGGTTCTTGGAGAAGTAGATATAATTACATCAACACTTGGGAAAGCAATGGGAGGAGCATCAGGTGGATTTACAGCATCGAAAAAAGAAATAATAGACTTATTAAGGCAGCGTTCACGTCCATATTTATTTTCAAATACACTTGCACCAGCAATAACTGGGGCTGCGATAGCTGCTTTTAAACTTCTCGACAAAAGTAATGATTTAAGAGAAAAATTGATGGAGAATACAACATACTTCCGCAAAGAAATGACAGGTTTAGGTTTTGATATTATAGACAGTGTTCATCCAATAGTTCCAATACTTTTTAGAAAATTTGATAACGATGCAATGCTTGCACAAACAATGGCAAAAAATTTATACGAAGAAGGGATTTATGTCGTAGGATTTTCTTTTCCTGTCGTTCCGAAAGGGCAAGCGAGAATAAGGACACAAATTTCCGCGGCACACTCGAAAGATGATTTGGATAAATGTATTGGAGCGTTTGAGAAGGTGGGAAAGAAACTTAAGGTAATTTAAAAATTAAAATGGAAAAATTAAAATTATATATCAAAATTCAAAAATAAAAAAAGAAATGGAAAATTACATTTCGAAATTTAAAGTTGAATTTAAAAAAAGGTTATACAAATTTACATTAGATTTAATTGAATTTATAGATAAATTACCAAAGGATAATACAACAAACAGAATCTGTGACCAGTTAATTAGAAGCGGAACCAGCATAATTGCAAACTACATCGAAGGACAATCCGCAAGTAGCAAAAAGGATTTTACTAATTATTTTAATCACTGCTTAAAGTCCAGTAATGAAAGCAAACTTTGGCTATCCTTATTAAAAGATTCGAAAAGAGCAAATGTAAATGATGCTGATATTTTAATTAATGAATTAAAAGAAATTTCAAATATTTTTGCTTCAAGTATATTAAAACTAAAAGGAAAAAAATGAGATTTCACAATAAAAGTTCAAATAAAAATAATTTTAAATTTTTATATGTAATTTTGATTTTTAATTTTTGATATTTAATATACCTAAAAATAATTGATAATATACAAATACATACTAAAAAGCCATTTTGGTCCGTTTGTTTTTTCACTTGGGACTATGATATTTTTGTTTTTATTCCAGTTTCTTATGAAATCAATAGACCAATTAATTGGTAAAGGATTAAGTATCTGGATAATAGCACAGCTAATAGTATTGAATCTTGCGTGGATGTTAACACTTGCGGTTCCAATGTCAGTATTAGTTGCAACATTAATGGCTTTTGGTTCGCTCTCTTCAAACAACGAGATTACAATAATGAAAGCATCGGGGGTAAGTTTAACAAAATTAATGATGCCTGTATTACTATGTTCTGGTATTTTAACATATCTGATGATACTATTTAATAATCATGTATTACCTGAAGCAAATCATAAAGCAAGAATACTTTTACAGGACATTTCAAAAACAAAGCCGACATTTTTTTTAGAATCGGGAAAATTTTCAGATGATATAGGCGGGGCTAAAATATTCGTAAGAAAAACTTATGAAAACAGCAACGAGCTTGAAGGAATATACGTTTATGATTATGCAAATCCAAACAACAGAAATCTGATAACAGCCGAAAAAGGTGATATTGGTTTCACGAATGATTTTAAGAACATTGTAATGAACTTGCAAAAGGGAGAAATACACCAACTAAACAATCTCGATTTTGCAAATAAATACAGAAGAGTAGAATTCGAAAAACACAGAATAATATTAGATGCAGCGGGATTTGGATTCCAGCGTTCATCGGACAATGCTTTTATTCGAGGCGATAGAGAGCTTTCAGCACAGGCAATGAATTTGATTATCGATAGTATAAAAAACACCCGAATAAAAACGCGAGAAACACTTATTAATAATATTTTATTAGATGTAAATTGTTTTTTCAAAATCAGATTTATAGATACAACAATAAATTTAAGAAATACATATACCCCAAAAGAATCATCGAGCAACTCCGAATATTTATCTTACGATACAATTCCATTTGTATACAGAAGTTTTATATCAAAACTTAATCAAATGCGAAATCATTATAATCTCGAAAAACAATTAGAAAAGCAAATAGATGTATATGATGTAGAAATATACAAAAAATATTCTATTCCATTTGCCTGCATAGTATTTATATTAATCGGAGCACCACTTGGTTATAAAGTAAGGCGAGGGGGATTTGGAATTGCTGCAGGGTTATCGTTATTTTTCTTTTTATTATATTGGGCATCGTTAATAGGAGGTGAGAAGCTCGCAGATAGAGCAATTGTATCGCCATTTTGGGGAATGTGGCTTGTAAATATTATTCTCGGGGTTTTCGGTTTGTATTTAATGTTTAAGTCATCTTAGTTATATTTGTAAATCATACTATTTGGCATTTAATCCATATAATGGAAAGTAAATTTTGTCAAGCCCCGGACAATAGAATGTTACCCAACCCCGTCAGGTTCGGAAGAAAGCAGCGGTAAGTAATTATTTTATGTGATTCGGGTGTCTTGACATTTTTTTTAAATTAAATATATCTTATGGAAAAAACAAAAGTTGCATTAATCGGATTAGGAGGAATTGGACAAGTAATGCATTTACCTGCTTTACTAAAACTTAAGGAAGTCGAAACGGAAGCGGTTTGTGATACTGATTTTGCAAAAGCAAAGAACATTGCAAAAAAACATAATATTAAAAAATATTATAAAAACGTAGAAGATTTATTATCAGAGAACCCAGAAATTAATGCGTTGATTATTGCAACTCCCACTGATACACACAAAGATATATCCATTAAATGCCTCGAAGCGGGAAAAAATGTTTTAGTGGAAAAACCTATAGCACGTGATTATAAAGAAGCAATGAAGATTGTAGAAGTAGCAGAAAAAAATAACAAAATCTTAATGGTAGGAATGAATAATAGATTTAGAAACGATGTAATGTTACAAAGAACATTTGTGAAAAGTAAGGAGATTGGGAATGTATTTTATGTAAAAGCGGGTTGGTTGAAGATGAGAAGTTCATCAGAAAAATGGTTTACCGATAGCGATAAAGCGGGGGGAGGAGTATTTCTCGACAATGGAATTGCAATGCTCGACCTTGGGATGTGGATGCTTGGTTTTCCTGAAGTTCACAGCGTATCAGCAATAAATTATTACCACAATACAAAAACAGTCGAGGATTCAAATTTTACATTAATAAAATTTAAAAATGGTTCGGCTTTAACAATAGAAGTAAGCTGGAGTTTTATAAGAAGTAAAGAATTTTACTATTGCAATGTATATGGAACGAATGGCAGTACTTCGATAAATCCCTTGAGGATACTTAAAAAAATGGATACAGAATTATTCGATATAACACCAAATGCAGTAAAACCATCTCCGAACGAAATTAAGAGTAGTTATAGTTTTGAATTAAAATATTTTATAAGCACAGTAAATAAAAAGAATAATCTAATATCGACAGGTCGGGAGGCGATAAGTGTTATGCAAGTTGTAGATAATGTATATAAATCTGCAAAATTAGGTAAAGAAATAATTATAAAATAAGTCTTAATATTTTGGATACAATTTCTTATTCATTTCTTAACATAAAAATTTTAGGTTTATGGCAAAAAAGAAAATGATTTACGACATATTAGTAGTTGACGACGAAAAAGATATTGTGGATATACTTAAGTATAACCTCGAAAAGGAAAACGAATTTCGTGTAATTACTGCATTCGATGGAAAAGAAGCTCTTGAAAAAGCAGTATCTGAAAAGCCGAATCTGATAATTCTCGATATTATGATGCCTGAACTAAACGGATTCGACGTTTGTAAAAGATTGAAAACCGACCCGGCAACAAATAAAATTCCTGTCATATTTCTGACCGCAAAGGAAAATGAAATCGATGAAATCATAGGGCTTGAACTCGGAGCGGATGATTACATTCAAAAACCTATCTCTCCTCGCAAAGTGCTTGCAAGGGTGAAATCGGTAATTCGGAGAACTTATTCGGAACCCGATAAAATGATAAAAGCAGACGGATACATAAAATTCAAAACACTCGAAATAGATACCGTAGCTCATATAGTAAAGATTGACGATGAAGAAATATTTTTCCCGAAAAAAGAATTTCAGCTACTTCATTTTCTTTTATCGAACAGAGGTAAAGTGCTTTCGAGAGAAGTTTTATTAAATCATATCTGGGGCGAAAACATTTATGTAGTGGACAGGACAATAGATGTTCACATTGCAAAAGTTAGGGAAAAACTCGGGAGTTATGCAGATTATCTCGAAACGATAAAAGGGCTTGGATATAGATTCAATAACGAATAACCGAAGTTTGCAAAATATATTATTAAAATATAAATTTTTTTTATATTATCTCGCTTTAATAATAATACTCACTTTCCTGCTTATTATTTTCAAAGTTTCAGTTGATATAATTATCATTACAATAATTTTATCGTTAGCTTTTTTTGTAAGCTTTTCGGTTCTGTTAAAATTCGAAGTAACATCGAAAATAACTTATCTTAGAAAGCAAATTGAAAAAATCAGTAAAAGCGAGACTACAGCTTGCGAAAATAACTACGAAGAAAAAATTTTCGAACTAAATAGAATTCTCGAAGACATTTCAAAAAAAGAAAAATATTTTAGAATAAATAATGACATTTTCGAATTATATACAGATATAATATTTATTATAAAAAGATTGCTCAATGAATTAAACACTGCAAAAATTTTTAAAATAAACAGGAATGAGTTTCTTGGAAATGTTACACACGAATTACGAACACCCATTTTTGCAATCCAGCTTTCGCTCGAGACCTTGCTCGACGGTGCTGTAAATGATGAGAATGTTAATAAGGATTTTTTAAAACGGGCATTAAATCAGACCTCGCGTCTTACGGAGCTCGTAGATGACTTAATAGAAATTTCGAGACTTGAGACAGGAATGAAAATCAGTAAGAGATATTTTGAAGTAAATAGATTTATAAATGAAATTATTTCCGAACTCTCCGGACTATCGAAAAAAAGTAAAGTCGAAATCTCATTAAAATCGGAGGTAAGCGACAAAACACAGGTTTTTGGTGACGAGGAGAGACTGAAACAGGTGTTTATAAATTTAGTCGATAACGCAATAAAATATTCAAACGAAAACGGAAAAATAGAAATAGGAATTGCCAAATCAGATAAAGAAATTACGATTAGCGTTTCAGATAATGGTATTGGAATACCAAAAGAAGACTTGCCGAGAATATTCGAAAGATTTTACCGTGTGGATAAAACACGCTCGCGTGATATGGGTGGAAGCGGGCTGGGACTTTCCATAGTAAAACACATACTCGAACTACATAACTCAACCATCAAAGTAGAAAGTGAAGAAGGTAAGGGGACAAGGTTTGAGTTTAATTTGCCAAGCTGAATTCAGTTTGAAAGTTCGTAAAGTTTATAAAGTTTATAAAGTTATAGGTTAGTATCAATTAAAATGCATAATAAATTTCAAATGATAAATTTACAATTTAACATTTGAAATTTAACATTTAACATTATTTCGTACCCGGTTCGTTTGGTTTTGGTTGTTCTTTCGGGGTTTCGGTAATTTCTTTTTCTATATCGGTAGTAGCTTTCTTGAATTCTTTTACTCCTTTTCCAATTCCCTGCATAAGTTCGGGAATTTTCTTTGCACCAAAAAGGACAAGAATAACAACTATTATTAATATTATTTCGGGTGTTCCTAATCCGAACATTTTTTTATCTCCTTAAAATTTTTTTTAAAATTTTTACATCACGGATTCCGTAACTCCTTTAAGTAACCGAAGTCCATCCGTATTTCCCAGCACTTCATCCGATACTCGTTCGGGATGAGGCATCATACCAAGCACATTTCTTTTTAGATTCTGAATACCTGCAATATCGTAAATCGAGCCATTTGGGTTATCATTATACCGAAACAAAATCTGGTTATTGCTTATTAAATCCGTCAGTGTATCCTCGTCACAAAAATAATTTCCTTCGCCGTGTGCAATCGGAATATTTATATCTTCTTTAATTCCGTAATTACATGTAAAGATACTCTTATTATTTTCCACTTTCAAGGAAACAGTTTTGCAAATAAATTTAAGGTTTATATTTCTCATCAGCGTTCCGGGTAGCAGTCCCGATTCACAAAGAATCTGAAAACCGTTGCAAATCCCGATTACAATTCCACCTTTATTTGCAAATCGAACAACATCCCGCATAATAGGCGAAAACCTCGAAATTGCTCCACTCCTTAAATAATCACCATAAGAAAACCCACCGGGAAGAATAATAATATTTCTGTCACCAACGTTACCATCTTTATGCCATAAAAATTTTGTATCAGCTTTTATTATTTCTTTAAAAACATAATAAGCATCGTGGTCGCAGTTCGAGCCGGGGAAAACAACAATGCCAACTTTTGCATTCATTTATTTAGCTCCGTTTTGAATAATTTCGAATTCATAATCTTCCATTACAGGATTCGATAGCAATCGCCTGCAGGACTCTTCAACTATAACAGTTGCTTCTTCTTTTGAATTCACATCGATTTTCATCTCGATATATTTGCCTATTCTTGTATTAGAGATTTTATCGTATCCAAGCGAATGCAGTGAATGCTCAACGGTTTTACCCTGCGGGTCGAGAATTGTTTTTCGTAATGTAACTTTGATTTTTGCAGTAAACATTTATGAAATTATTTTTTGGGAATGAGTTTATTTTTTCTCTTCGGTTGTTTTTTCTAATTCTTCTTTAATTTTTTCAAGAACTTTTTTATCTATTTTGCTTGAATCAGTAGAACTTTTAGCAGTTTTTTTCATAGTCATTTTTTCTTTTTTATCTATTAATCCTTTACTTTCGATATTATCTTTAATTTCGGTTTTTGCATCATCTATTTTATTTTGTTTAATTTCATCTGCCTTTACATTTGCATCTTTAGTTTTATTTTTTTCTTCTCTTATACTATTATCGAATTCTTGATTAATTCTTTCTTCCTTTTTAATTTCTGGTTTCCCTGTTTCTTCTTTTGGGGACTCTTCAAACTTTATAGGTGCAGGGGCTTTTTCCATTTCCATATTAATCTTTGGCAGTACATTTTCCATTACAGGTTGTTCAGTATAACCTTTGCTTGTTTCGTAAGAAGAGCGTGATTCAGTTTTTGTATGTGATGAAAAATCAGAAGCAATTTCTTTTCCCGGTAGTTCATCTTTTTTAACTTCTTGTTTTTCCTTAAAGAGTAGAGTTTCCTGCGAAGTTGTAGTTTTTTTATCCGAATCCTGAACGGAGATAGTATCTATTTTTTTATTCATCGGTAATAAGAAAATAGAGATGACAATAATAGCAACAATAGTTAAGCCCAAAGAAGGTATTAGCCATGGATTTCTTTTTTTTCCAAAAAGTTTTACCCAGGTGGATTCCTTAATTTCTTCGGTTATTTTTTTTTGATTTAATTCCGTATCTGCAATATTTATTTTTCTTTGCAATGCATTCATAAAATCATTGCCTGCTTTCACCTTCGGTAAGTTCAATAATTTTACTCTAATATCTATATGTTGTTCTTCTTCGTGCAAAACTTTTTATGCTTTATATATTTCGCTTAATAATTTTTTTAATTTTTCCCTTCCCCTGTTAATACGTGATTTTACAGTTCCAAGTGGTAATCCCGTTACCTTTGCAATCTCTTCATAATCCATATCTTCTATGTCTCTTAATATGATTACTTCTTTAAAAGACTCTTCGAGAGAATCTATTGCCTTTTGAATATAATAATTTTCAATTCCTGCATTTGCATATTCATCAGGGCTTTGTACATTCGCTGGAATTTCGTAGTCTTTTTCGTTTTCGGGGTCATAATCGCTTATAGACAAAGTATTAAACCGATTTTTTTTTCGAGCATCGGTTTTTGCAGTATTAATAGCGATAGTGTAAAACCAGGTAGAAAACTTTGCAATTTCCTTATAGAGGTGCTTCGAGCGATAAAGCTTAATAAACGCATCTTGTGCAAGGTCCTCTGCCTCGTCTTTATCCCCTGTGTATCTGTATAAAAAATTTACCAGCTTGTCTTTATACCTTATTACAAGTTCATTAAAAGCTTCAACTTTTTCTTTTTGAAACTCAATAATCAATTCCTCGTCGGACAACTTTTTATAGATACTTATGTCTAAAGACACTTTTCCGCTATTTTTTAAACTTTTTATTTTAAAATTAGTTCCTGGAATTCAAATTTTTTATAAACTTGCTAAATTACTTACTAAAGTCGTGAAAATCGCTTTTTTATCTGGCGATGACGTCTTAAACACTTTATCTGCCCTGTAAATATAATCAAATGCTTTCATAATTTTAAGTTCATTTGTAGCACTTTTATATTCCTCGTAAATTCTCTTCATTTTATCGGCATCTTTTCCCCATAGTCTTAATTCTCGGTTTAGATTGAACCCCTGATATTCATAAATTTTTGGGTCGAACATTTTGAAAATAGCAATAAAAGCAGAGACTAAATAACTATTTAATTTAATTTCTATTTCTTCTTTCAGACTAAGCATATCATAAATTTTCAAAGCTTTATGAATATCTCTTGATAGAACAGCGGTAACAAAATCGAGTTCATTGAAATCTTTAGATAATCCGACACATAAATTAATGTCTTCTATTGTAATTTTTTTAGTATCAGCAGTATAAGTTTTAAGTTTTTCAAGTTCCGTATTAACCTCATCGAAAGATAGATTTACATACATTAAAAGACGATAAAGTGTATCTTCGCTGATTTCATAATCATTCATTTTTTCTTTAGCCCATTCGATAATTTCTTCGGGTTTAGATTCTTCTTTTATATAAAAAGAAATGTTTTCATTTTTAAATTCATCGAAGTTAGAAAGTTTATAATCGGAATCAAGAACGTGTAAAATTAAAATTGTATCGGGATTAGGATTTTTGAGGTAATTGATTAAAGCTTCTTTATCATCTTTAGAAAGTCCTTTTACACCCGGACGTTTTTCAACCCTGAAAAGTACTATTCTTCTTTCCGAAAAAAATCCGAGATTGCTGCATTCGTTAATTACTTCTTCTATTTGTTTATCATTAGAAAAATATTTATGGACGTCTTTTTTAATATCGAAAGATTTCCCGATAAATTTTTTCCCGATTTCCGCAAGTAATTCTTCAAGCAAAATTTTCTCGTTTAAAAAGAGAAAAATGTTGTTAGGAATTTTTCCATTTCTGACTTTATCTAAAAGATTTTTATATGATGTTTTATATTCGCTACCTTGATTACTCTTTGCCATAATTCTTTAATGTATTAATCAAATTAACAGAGATAAGTAAATTATAAAAGGCGGATATTTGTAGCTAAAAAAGGCGGGATTGTGTTATTAATTTCTCATAATGTTTTTTAAGTATTCTATTAATCTTGGAATATGATTTTCAACAATCTGCCATACTTCTTCAACATCAACACCAAAATAATCTTGAACCGCAATATTCCTGAATCCTTTAATATTAATCCAATCTATCTCATTATAAATATCCTTAAAATCATTAGATAACTTAGAAACAGATTCTCCTATTACAACTAAATTCATAAGCACTGCATCAACAGTTTTAACATCTTTTCCGAATTTTTCAAACGAATCCATACCCTTTGTATAGGAAACAATTTTTTCAATCGAATCAATTATATTTAAAACATTATCTTTATCTTTATCAGATAAATATTGCATTACTCAATATTTTTTCTTTGAAAATATCTTTTATATATTTTCCCCTGCAAATATCTACTTTTATATTTAAATTGCTTTCGATAAAATCTCGCATTTTCTGTTTCGTTTCATATAAATTCTCCGTCCCAGGCTTAAACTCCACAATTAAATCCAAATCGCTATTTTCATTTTGCAATCCAATAGCATAAGAACCAAAAACACCTATTTTTAAAAGATTAAAATCATTAATTAAAAATGACTTGTTCTGCTCTAAAAAAGATAATATTTGGTTTTTCGTTTTCATTTAATATGGTTTCTTATATCAAAAATACTTAATAAAAATATATTTTACAAGAAGGATACCTGTAATGATACCACCCTTTAAAACGGATTCTGTAAAATATAAAAAATGGGAACCCAGTCTAAGTGGGATATAACAGAGCTCTTTATTTATATTAAAATTACAATATCAATATTTGAATATCAAGGTTTTATTTTCTGGATTCCGGCTTTAAACATGTCAGAATGACAAAAAGTGTTTCTGTGTTAATCATGTTATTTCCGCTCTTTCCGTGTGCCATGCTTTTGACATCACAAATTCCTGTATAAAAACTCCGTCATATTTTTATACAGGTGATACCTTGCATTTGGTCCGATTATAAAATGATTTTTATTCGGATAGGCAAGCATCTCGTAATATTTATCTTTTGCAATCATTTCATTTATTAAATCCACTGTATTCTGGAAATGCACATTATCATCAGCCGTGCCGTGAACTATTAAAAATTTATTTTTAAAAGATTCTACAAAATTAATCACAGAGCCTTCTTTGTATCCTTCGGGATTATCTTTTGGAGTTCTCATAAATCTTTCTGTATAAATATTATCATAATATTTCCAATCGGTAACAGGTGCAACTGCAATGCCTGTTTTAAATACATCAGCTCCTTTTGCAAGGCACATAAGTGTATAATATCCTCCACCACTCCAGCCCCAGATTCCAATTCTATTTTTATCTATAAAATCCAGAGAGCCAAGATATTTTGCAAATTCGATTTGGTCTTCAACGTCTTTGGTTCCGAGTTTCATATACATACATTTTTCGAATTCTTCTCCGCGTCCACCCGTTCCGCGATTATCCACGCAAGCAATTACATAACCTTTTTTAACAAGCATCTGGTACCAGACATAATCAAACCTTCCAAATGCATCTGTAACCATTTGCGAGCCGGGACCACCATAAACATAAATCAGAACGGGATATTTTTTCCCCTCTTCGGGTTGAGAGGGTTTCATAATCCAACCGTTTAAATCAAGACCATCTGAAGTTTTAAAAGTTATAAATTCTTTTTTTACGAATTTTTTTTCTTCCATCAGTTCTTTTAGCTTTTTATTTTCCTTTAACATCGAAATCAATTCTCCACTTGTCTTCTGAAGCCAAATTTCTCCGGGTGAGTTTGCATTATTATAATTTATAAAAACGTATTTATATGACTTACTGTAATTTGGATAATAACTTCCATTTATTTCGGAAAGCTTTTTTTTGTCTGTTCCGTCGATTTTAATCGAATATAAAGCTCTCTCCAGTGGTGATGGTTCATTGGAAACGTAATAAACAATTCCGTTTGACTCGTCAACTCCGCTTAAATCCACAACTTCCCAATTCCCTTTCGTTATTTGATTTATAAGTTTGCCGTCTATATTATATAAATATAAATGTTTATAACCATCCATTTCACTTTCGCGAATAAACTTGTTGTCTTTCAAAAAGGTAAGGTCGTAAATTTCGCTTAAATAATATTTATTTTCATCTTTTAAAATTACTTTCGAACTTCCCGTTTCTGCATCGGTAATTAAAATTTCCATTTTATTTTGTAAGCGATTTAAACGAATTACCGATAAAAGATTATTATCATTTGTCCATTTTATTCTTGGTATATACTGGTCGGTATTTTTTCCAATATCGACTTTAATAGTATTTTTTTTATTTAAATCATAAATCCAAACGGTAACCACAGAATTATCTTCTCCGGATTTGGGATATTTATATTTATAAGACGATGGATATAAATCACCATAAACGGGAAACTCATATTCTTTAACTTTGCTTTCGTCAAATTTCATATAAGCGATTTTATTTCCATCGGGTGACCAATCGAAAGCTCTTGTAAAACCAAATTCCTCTTCGTAAACCCAATCGGGAGAGCCGTTAATAATTTTATTAATTACTCCATCACTTGTAATTTGAATTTCTTTATCCGAAATTAAATCTTTTACAAAAATATTGTTTTCCCTTAAGAAAACAATTTTATCACTTTTAGGAGAAAAAGTAGCAAGTCGTTGCTTTCCCCTGTCAGATAAGGGTTTTATGGTTTTATTTTTTATATCCCATATATAATAATTTGCAGAATATGAACTCCTGTATATCGTTTCCGACTCCGTACCTATAAGCAGATATTTTTCGTCGGGACTAAATGAAAATTCATCTATCGATCCCGATGACATACCCGATACATTTGCAAAATCTTCCATAGAAAGAATTATTCTCGTTGGGTTTCCAGTAGCGTATTCATATTCAACAATATTTTTTGCACTATCTCTCATAATGTAATGCTCGCCATCGTTCAAATGAGTAACTCCACCAAGAGACTGTGTTCTGTATTTTCCTTTTACCCAAATATCCTCAAGAGTGATTTCATCGTTTTGGGAAAAAGATAATTGACTGAAAAATACAAAAAATAAAAATAGATATATTATTTTTTTCATATTGAATTTTGATTTAATCAAAAATAGGATTTATGATTGAGGTTAAAAATAGAAAAATTGATAGTATTAAAATATATGGCAAATAATTATTATAATGTTTATTTTATTAGATAATAAAGAAAATTAAAATTTATGAAAAAACTTCAAATAATATTTTTAATATCACTGACCGCATTAATTTTCTATTCCTGCTCTGAAGATGTAGTAAATACGATAGGTCAGGTTTTTAATTACAAAATCACTGCAAAGGATAGACTCGATTCTGCTTATGCACAGGCACAGCGGAAACTTGGTCCGAGTGCAAAATTATTTTTTATTTTCGGAAAGAACGTTATATGTGATGGAACAAATAACGGAAAAACCGATATATCGCTTTATTCCGGAATTACCGACCCAAATCAAATCGGTGCTTGGTTATACTTTTTCAAAAAAACAGGAACCGATTCTGCAATAGCAATATTTACTCCAAATCCCCTACCTGGCGCTAAGGATTGCATCGAGCTAACATCTATCTTTAGTTTGAACACAGTTTTAAATTTAATCACAGATACATCTGCAAAAAATATAGTTTCGGGTGCTTTATCTATGTTTAATAATTCGAATTTTACTATAAGCACAAACAAAGATAGCATCGTTGATAGTGATGTCGCGTTCGGCTATTCTTACAATACCACTCCGATAATCAAATTCGATGCATCATTTGTTCCGTCACAAAGCACAAACAACGGTCAGTCTTTTTTTGCATCGGGGACGAATAAAACGGTTAATATGTTTTTAATTCCTGCGCTTGGAACTTTGAGATTAGATTTACCACAATACATACAAAATCTCGTAAATTTTCCAAATGATTTATGGGTAGTAAACTATAAAAAACAAAACGGCTCTTTAACAGAAAATTTTATTATTGGAACAATAGTAAAAACTACACCTTTAATGGGAATAAATATTCCACCAGGATTTACAAGCAAAGCGATAAATCTATCAAAATATTCAACTAAATGAACTTTTAGTAAGAATAACTTGTTTTAAAAATTATAAAAGTCAGAAAGTAAAATCTGACTTTTTTTTAAAACAAAATACGACTAATTTAGTCCAGTTTAAAAGATTAAGAAAAAACATAGCTTTAAAAAAATGGCAGAAAATCAGGAAAACGACATATTACTCGAAAAACTCGCTGAAGGTGAATATAAATATGGGTTTACAGACGAATTCGAACTCGACGCCTTGCCAAAGGGTCTGAATGAAGATGTAATTAGATTCATATCCAAGAAAAAAGATGAGCCAGAATTTATGCTGGAGTGGAGGTTAAAGGCATATAGACATTGGCTAACAATGGAAGAACCAAAATGGCCGAATGTAAAATATCCACCAATAAATTATCAGGATATAATTTATTATGCCGCTCCGAAAAAGGCAAAGAAACTAAATTCACTCGATGAACTCGACCCTGAAATAAAAAAGACATACGATAAACTCGGTATTCCATTGGTCGAGCAAAATTTTCTTGCAGGGGTCGCAGTCGATGCCGTAATGGACAGTATTTCCGTTGTTACAACTTATAAAGAAAAATTGAGTGACCTTGGAATAATATTTTGTTCTATCAGTGAAGCAATACAATTTCATCCCGAACTTGTTAAAAAATATCTTGGCTCGGTAGTTCCTCCACAGGACAATTTTTTTGGAGCTTTGAACTCTGCTGTGTTTAGCGATGGTTCATTTGTTTATATTCCGAAAGGTGTAAGATGCCCGATGGAGCTTTCCACATACTTCAGAATTAATGCTGCAAACACGGGACAGTTTGAAAGAACATTAATTATTGCCGATGAAGGTAGCTACGTAAGTTACCTCGAAGGCTGCACTGCTCCTATGAGAGACGAAAATCAACTTCATGCAGCAATCGTAGAATTAATTGCCCTCGATAACGCAGAAATCAAATATTCGACCGTTCAAAACTGGTATCCCGGTGATAAAGAAGGAAAAGGCGGAATTTATAACTTCGTTACAAAAAGAGGAATATGCTATAAAAATGCGAAAATCTCGTGGACGCAGGTGGAAACAGGCTCTTCGATAACATGGAAATATCCGAGTTGTATTTTAAAAGGAGATAATTCGATTGGAGAATTTTATTCGGTTGCTATGACGAATAATTACCAACAGGCAGATACCGGAACAAAAATGATTCATCTTGGAAAAAACACAAAGAGTAGAATAGTATCAAAAGGTATCTCTGCGGGATTCAGCCAAAATAGTTATAGGGGTTTAGTAAAAGTTTCCAAGAATGCAGATAATGCAAGGAACTATTCGCAATGCGATTCATTACTTATGGGTGATAAATGTGGAGCACATACATTCCCGTACTTTGATATAAATAATAAATCAGCAACAGTAGAGCACGAAGCAACAACATCTAAAATCAGCGAAGAGATTATGTTTTATTGTAAACAGAGGGGAATTTCACAGGAAGATGCTGTGGCTTTGATTGTAAACGGATACGCAAAAGAAGTATTAAATCAGCTTCCAATGGAATTTGCTGTGGAAGCGCAGAAACTTCTTGCGATATCGCTGGAAGGAAGCGTAGGATAATAAATAATAAAAAGTAATTTAAAAAATAAAATTTTAATAAAGAAATATATTAATAAGAATAAACAATGCTTACAATTAGAAATTTAAAAGCGAATGTAGAGGGAAAAGAAATTCTGAAAGGAATAAATCTTGAAGTAAAAGCAGGTGAAGTTCACGCCATTATGGGTCCGAATGGCTCGGGAAAATCTACACTTGCATCGGTGTTAACAGGAAAAGACGGTTATGAAGTTACAGATGGCGAAGTGATTTATGAGGGAAAAAATCTTCTCGATTTTTCCCCTGAAGATAGAGCAAGAGAAGGAATATTTCTTGCATTCCAGTATCCCGTTGAAATTCCCGGTGTATCAACAACAAATTTTATGAAAACTGCAATAAATGAAGTAAGAAAATATAGAGGACAAGAGCCATTGAGTTCGGTCGAGTTTCTAAAATTACTGAAAGCAAAGGCAAAACTTGTCGAGCTCGATACAAGTATGACAAGCAGATACGTAAATGTTGGCTTCTCGGGCGGAGAAAAAAAACGTAATGAAATTTTCCAGCTTGCAATGATGGAACCGAAACTATCCATACTCGATGAAACGGATTCCGGTCTTGATATAGATGCTCTACGTATTGTATCAGATGGAGTTAATAAAGTAAAAAATTCAAATAATGCTTTTATTGTAATTACCCACTATCAAAGATTATTGAACTATATTGTTCCTGATTATGTGCACGTATTGAGCGATGGAAAGATTGCAACTTCGGGAGGAAAAGAACTTGCTTTAAAACTTGAAGAATTAGGATACGATTGGGTTACATCAATGAATAATAAGTAATTATTAATGATTAATAAAAATGCCAGATTTTAAAGAAAAAATATTAAAAGAATTTACCGAACTCGAAAAAAAAATAACTTTCGAAAATAAAACATTTTCGGAAATTAGAAGAAAAGCAAAAGAGTATTTTGAGAATGTAGGTTTTCCAAACAGAAAGATGGAGGATTGGAGATTTACCAACATAAAACAAATCGTGAATAATAATTTTGGATTTCCAGATAGTAAGCAAAAAATAGAAAAAAACGTATTTAAAAAATTTCTGATTCCAAAATTAAAAGCCAATTTAGTTGTTTTAATAAATGGACAGTATTCATTAGAGCATTCAAAAATTATTTCCGAATACAAAAACCTACACATTGGAAATTTAGGACAAGCTATAAATAATAAAAAAGATTTAGTCCTTAAATATTTAGGAAAATATGCGGATTATAAAGCAGATGGGTTTACCGCTTTAAATACTGCAATGGCTGTTGATGGTGTTTTTATTCATATTCCGAGCAACTATGAATTAAAAGAACCTGTTATGATTTTAAACATTTTAGATTCAAGAAAATCAAAAGTTATAGGTCAACCAAGAAATCTGATTGTTACAGAAAAAAACTCTAAAGCTCATATAATAGAAGAATATTATTCTTTAGGAGAAAATGATTCGTTTTCAAACGTAGTAACCGAAATATATGCCGATGAAAATTCAAATATTCAATATTATAAAATACAAAATGAGGAATCAAATTCTTATCACATTGGAACGACACAAGTTTTTCAAGAAAAAAACAGTGTATTCACTTCTGTAACGGTAAGTTGGGGCGGGAGTGTAATAAGAAATAACTTGAATTCATACTTAAACGGAGAGAATGCAGAGTGTAATTACAATGGATTATATTATATAACAGGGAAACAACATATAGATAATCATACTCTCGTTGACCACGCAACTCCAAATTGTAACAGCAACGAATATTATAAAGGTATAATAGACGAAGAGGCAGACGGTGTTTTCAACGGGAAAATTATGGTGAGAAAAGATGCACAAAAAACAAATGCTTACCAGATGAATAAAAATATTTTGCTGTCAAATGATGCCATAATTAATTCAAAACCTCAACTTGAGATTTATGCAGACGACGTGAAATGCAGTCACGGAGCTACAACCGGACAAATTGATAAAGAACAATTATTTTATCTGAAAGCTCGAGGAATCGGAGAAAAAGAAGGAAGAAAATTATTATTATACGCTTTCGCAAATGAAATAATCGAGGATATACAAATAGAAGAAATAAAAATATACCTTGAAGAGAAGTTAAGTAAAAAACTGGAAAGTTAAAAAAGTTATGTCAAATTTCGATGTAGAAAAAATCAGGCAAGATTTTCCGATTTTAAATTCAAAAATAAACGGAAAACCTCTTGTTTATTTTGATAATGCCGCAACATCACAAAAACCTAAAGTTGTAATAGATACTATTTCAAATTATTATTCCGAAATAAATAGTAATGTTCATAGAGGCGTTCATTTTCTAAGCGAAAAAGCGACAAATGCTTATGAGTTATCGCGGAAAACAATTCAGAAATTTATTAACGCAGAAAAAACCGAAGAAGTTATTTTTACGAGAGGAACAACCGAAGCAATAAATCTTGTGGCTGATACTTATGGACAAAAATATCTGAAAAAAAATGACGAAATAATAATTTCCACTCTTGAACATCACTCCAATATAGTCCCCTGGCAAATGATATGCGAAAAAACAGGGGCAAAATTAAAAGTAATTCCGATTAATAGCAAAGGTGAAATTATCTTCGAAGAATTTTTAAGACTTGTTTCAGAAAAAACAAAATTTATTTCCGTAACATATATTTCTAATTCACTCGGAACAATCAATCCCGTAAAAAAAATAATTGAACTCGCTCATTCATATAATATTCCTGTTCTGCTCGACGGTGCACAAGCTATCCAGCATTTGAAAATCGATGTTCAGAAATTGGATTGTGATTTTTTTGCCTTTTCGGGTCATAAGGTTTACGGTCCAACAGGAATAGGAATTCTTTATGGAAAAGAAAAATTTCTCGACAAAATGCCTCCGTATCAAGGCGGCGGGGAAATGATAAAAACAGTTTTGTTTGAAAAAACAACATATAACGATTTACCGTATAAATTTGAAGCGGGAACACCAAATATTGCTGGAAGCATTGGGCTCGCTTCTGCATTGAATTACATTTCGGATATCGGAATTGAAAAAATTGCTAATTACGAGCATTCTCTATTGGAATATGGAACTCGAATGTTAAATGAAATCGAAGATATGAAAATTATTGGAAACGCTAATGATAAAGCAAGCGTAATATCGTTTCTGATTGGGAATTTACATCCTTATGATATAGGAACATTACTCGACCAGCTTGGAATTGCAGTTAGAACAGGTGTTCATTGCACTGAACCATTAATGAAGTTTTTTAAAATTCCCGGAACAGTTAGAGCATCATTTGCGTTTTATAATACGAAAGAAGAAATTGATTATCTTGTTAAAGGAGTGAAGAAAGCAAAAGAAATGCTCTTATAAGTTCGAGTGTTATAATATTGAAGATAAACATAATTAATATATGAGCAAAACCATTGAAGAAATTGAAAATGAAATAGTAGAAGAATTTTCCATTTTTGACGAATGGATAGATAAATACGAATATATAATCGAACTTGGAAAAAATCTTCCTCCAATGGATGAAAAATTAAAAACTGACGATAGAAAAGTTTCGGGATGCCAGTCGCAGGTCTGGTTAAATACAAAATTTGAAAATGGGAATGTTGTATATGAAGCAGATAGCGATGCAATAATAACAAAAGGACTCGTTGGTTTATTGGTAAGAGTATTATCTAACCAAAAGCCAGAAGATATAGTTAATGCAAAGCTTGAATTCATCGACAAAATTGGCATGAAAGAACATCTATCTCCAAATAGAGCAAATGGACTTGTATCGATGATTAAGCATATGAAAGAAAACGCAAAACAATTGATAATGAATAATTAGTAATGAATAATAAAGAGCAGAAACTCCGTTTTCATTTAACATTTAACATTATATAAAGAGTTGGAAACTGAAAACCAAAATATCGAAAAAACTCAAGAAGAAAAAAAAGAAGTCAACCTCGATGAATTAAAGGAAGAGGTAATTAAGGTTTTAAAAATGTGTTATGACCCTGAAATTCCAGTAAACATTTATGACCTTGGCTTAATATATGATATTAAGTTGGCAACGAATGGAGACGTGCTTGTGATTATGACGCTTACATCCCCTGCCTGCCCCGTTGCGGGTTCACTACCTATAGAAGTTCAGGAAAAATTAAAAGAGCATCCAATGATAAACGATGCAAGAGTAGAAATAACATTCGACCCACCGTGGAGTCTGGATAGAATGACAGAAGAAGCAAAACTAGAGTTGGGATTTTTATAATTATTTTTAATTTATTTCTTCAGCTTTATAACCTGCTTTTATAAGAGTTTCTTTTACGTATTCGCCTGAGATATTATCTCCTATTACAGTTAAAATTCTATCGGGATTTTCTAAATCAACTTTCCATTCGGAAATAATTTCACTTTCATCGAGATATGGTGAAACTTTTGCTACACAATTTTTGCATTTAATATTTGTTTTGAATCTCAATGTGTCCATATTTTTTGTGAAGTAACTGTTTATTTTTTATTTTCATAAAACAAGATTGATAAATGATTAGTTCTTATTTTTTTATTTTTTTTGCATTCTCTGCAAGTTTATCTGCATATTCATTCCACTGTTTACCTGTGTGGCTTTTTATTTTAATCCAATTGATTTTAATATCGTTAATTTTCATAAATTCTGCAAATTCTTTTGAAATATCTTTTTTAGTTTTCCATAATCCGTTAGCCCATTTTTCTAATCCTTTATAATCATAATAGATAGTAACCTCGGGTATTTTATTTTTTCTGCACCATAGAATTGCCTCTTTAACTGCTTTTATTTCCCCTGCTATTTGATTAGAATTATAAACCTGTGAAGAATTTACAATTCCTGAAATTTCTTTTATTACTTTTCCATCTTTTCTAATCACAACTCCATAAGAAGAGATACCATTTTTATATGAGCCGTCTACATCAATTTCATAACCTTTGTTTTTATAAATTTCATTTTCGGCAATGTTATTAAGTTCGTTCCAATAATTCTGGAGGATAAATTTATCGCCTTCGTTTTTAATTTCGTTAAGTGAAATTGAAAATGTGTTCTGTGTAGGTTTATAATATAGATTAACAATTCCAGAATCTTTCACATCAATTTTTATTGAGTATTCTCTAATAGAATCTGTAATTATATCTGCAAGAATATTATGCTCACTTAATTTATTTATGTAATCCGATGATTTTTGAAGTAACTGTTTTTCGTAAGGGTAATTATTTGTATGCACAGAAATAAGTTTTAAAAAAAATTTAATTTAAATATATTAAAAACTTATAAATAGAGATTGTAAATGCAAGTCAAATAAAAATTAAAACAGATATGAAATATTTAAATTTTTTGTTTATAGTTTTACTGTTATTTACATTTTCCTGTGGACAGGATTATAAAGAAGTAGTTCCTTTTTTAAATGAAAACAATATTAAAATTAAACTAGAGATATTAAAAGAGAAAGAAAAATCTGAATCAGATGGTTCTTTTTCGTTAAGAATAATTAATACGGGTGAAAGAGACCTTGCAAGGTGTGAATTAAAACTCGATAATAAATATGAGCATCAACTCGAAGGATTAATAAATAAATCTGAATTATGGGAAGGAAAAATAAAACACTCGATGCTAAAAGCAGGAGAAAGCGTAACTTTGATTTTCAGCAAAGAATATGATAATTATAGTATTTTTGGAATAACGGATAAAAATTATAAAATTCCCGAGACAATAGAGTTAAACTGCCTCGATGGTAGGGTAATATGGAAAATAGAAAAATAAAAACCATATAAAAATAATATTGGAGATTAAATGAACGAAGAGAAAAAATTTATACCATTTGTGCCAGCAAATGTCGAAATGAAGGAATTTACAATCCGTGCTGCACTGCTTGGAGCAATAATGGCAATGCTGATGGGTGCGGCAAATGCTTATCTTGGGTTAAAAGCGGGAATGACAATTGCGGCAACATATACAACTGCAATAATTGGTATGGCAGTTTTAAAAGCACTGAAAGGAACTATTCTCGAAGAAAACGCAGCGAGAACTATTGGGTTCTATTGGAGGCAATATTGCGGCAGGAGCAATTTTTGTTTTACCTGCATTTTACATAGCTTCTATTTGGGACCCATTCTATTCAACATCGCATTATATTATATCAACAATTATACTTGCAGTAGCGGGAACACTTGGAATTATGTTTGTAACTTTACTACGTAGGGTACTTGTAGAGGATAAAGAGCTTCCATTTCCAGAATCTATTGCAGCCGCAGAAATACATAAATCGGGACAAAAGGGGATGAGTGGTTCGAAGTATTTACTTTCGGGAATGGGTGTTGGGGCATTATTAACAGCATTAGTAGAATTTAAATTCATAGCTTCAAGCTGGCAAAAAGTGGTATCATTTACAAAAGGGAGTTTGCTACTTCGTTCACCCGGAATGGCACCTGCATATTTTGGTGTGGGTTATATAATAGGTCCTCGCCTTGGTGCAATAAACTTTAGCGGTGGTTTACTTGCTTGGGGTTTGCTTGCTCCAGCTATAGCTTATTTTCTTAATTACAATAATCCTACTGGCATTTCAGACTGGGCAATAGAAATTACGAGGGTATGGAAAGCTTATGTAAGATATATTGCAATAGGTGGAATGCTTGTTGGTGCGTTTTATACATTATATAAAATGCGTAAGAGTTTATTCGAAGGTATCTCTCGCTCGTTTGCAAACATAAAAAAAACAACAGAAGAAAATATAGTTCTAGAAAGAACAGATAAAGATATAAATTTGAAGATTGTTTTACCTGCACTTTTAGGAATAGCAATTATAATGTTTTTCATTTTCAATTATTTCACAAACTCAGCTTTTCCTGCTGCAATAGCAACGATAGTTATGATTTTTATGGGATTTGTTTTTGCAGCAGTTTCAGGTTATTTAGTTGGAATAATAGGTGTAAGTAATAATCCAACGAGCGGACTAACAGTAGCAGTATTAATAGTGGTAGCATTTTTAATGGTCGGGCTTGGAATGTCGGGCTATTCGGGAATTGCAGCAGTGCTTGGTGTTGCAGCATTTACCTGCACATCGGTGTCGGTGGCGGGAGAAATGATGCAAGACTTAAAAGCGGGTCATATACTCGGTTGCACACCGTGGAAAATGCAGCTTGGAGATATATTCGGCGTGATTTCAACTTCAGCAATTATGTTTTTGGTTTTATCGCTTCTACATCTTGGAGATATAAAACAATCTACGGGAAATGAAATACAAAAGTTAGAAGATTCGAGAACAACAAATCTTACATATAAAGGGAAAAATCCAGAGTTAAATGGAAAAACTTTCACGCTCGATGAAGTTAAGGCCTTACCCCCAGAAATGCAAAACGATATTCTCGGAACAAATGCAGGATTTGGCGGAGAGAAACTTCCTGCTCCACAAGCAAGTTTAATGGCCATTATGGCTCGGGGAATAGTGGAAGGAAAAACAGAACTGATTTTAATAATTATCGGTATGTTTATGGGGGTAGCATTAATTATGATGCAGGTAAAAAGCCCTATGCTTATAAGCGTGGGAATGTATCTACCGATAGATACTTCATTTGCAATTTTTATAGGTGGACTGATGAAAGGAATAATAGATAAAGTGATTGAAAAACGAAAATATGATGAAAAGCAAAGAGAAAAAATTTCAAATATTGGAATTCTTTTATCTTCGGGATTAATCGCAGGCGAAGCGTTGATAGGATTGCTTTTTGCAGGACTAGCTTTTGCGGATATAAAGATTTTTCATTTGTTCGAAAAACCTTCATTTATGGGAAGCATAATCGCAATAATATTAATAGGAATGTTTTTGGTTTTAGTCCCACTTAATAAAAAAGAAGAAAAGTTAGAGGGCAAATAAGAAATAATTATACAATTAAAAATAGAATATCGAAAAAAGGTGATTAATATATCTTAATCTCTCTTAAAATCTTACTTGATAAGGTTCTCCTCCGTTTGTTGTTTTGAGAATTATTCCTGAATCTCCAACGGCAAAGCCTGTATTTTCATCTACAAAATGAACAGAATACAAATTAGCTTCAGTTTCAACATCTTGAATATTCCAGAGTCCACCCCAATTAGTAGATGTAATTATCAAACCACTTTCTCCAACAGCTGTAATTCTACCAATTGTTGGCATAGAAACACTATAAAGAATACCCGTTACATTACTTGTGCAATTATACCAACCTAAACCACCATCTATTGACATTCTGATTTCTCCATCATTACCAACAACAATACCAGTGTTTGCATCGAGAAAAGCAATTCCGTTTAAATCGAGACTCGTTCCGCTTGTGCCATTTACCCAAGTCGAACCACCATCGGAAGTTTTATAAATCAATCCACCACTGCCACAAAGCAACCCATTTAAATAATCAATAAAATAAAGAGAATGGATAGAGGTTTGGACTTGAGCATCCGGAATCCACGTGGCACCACCATCATTAGTATAAAAAACAGAACCCGCATAACCAGCAATAAATCCTGTGTTCGAACCAATAAACGTAACAGTGTTTATTTGATTGGTTGTTCCTGTGATTTGTTCAAACCAAGAATTTCCACCATCGGATGTTCGGATTACTTTTCCGTCAGAACCGACAGCAGTAGCAAAATTTTCGTCAATACATTTAATTCCTTTGAGATAAAATGGAGAGCCAGCATGAACAACAGACCAGAATGTGCCACCGTTTGTAGTTTTTAATATCTTTCCCTGTTCACCTGCAGCCATACCATACATTGCATTAACAAAAGAAACAGCAAAAAGTCTATTTGTAATATAGCTTGTTTGTCTTTGCCAACCACTGATTGTATCGGATTTTTCATTTTCTGTCGGGCTTTTCAGGTCGCAGGAATTTAAAAGACCAAAAATAAATATTACAATATAAATGTTTATAAAGCGTTTAATTATCTTTTCCATTATAATTTATTCTGTTTGATAATTAAGCTAAAGTTAGTTAAAATTATGTTGAAATTAAATGTATGATTATATATATGGTTGCTATTTAAAATGAGCAAAAATTTTAAATGATTATAAAAAATAATTCTTATTAGCAAAATTCACTATGAAACTAAAAGTAATAGCAATGAGTATAAAAATTAAATATATTGCCTAAAAACTTTTTCATCACTATATATGAAGAAAGTATTATCATATATTTTCAGTATTTTATTTATATTAGGTTTAATTTATATCTCTGCTTGCGATTCGGGAGGCGGGATAACAACTTCACCGCCGCCACCACCCCCACCACCTCCCCCTCCAAATCCTTACGGAGAAGGAAATGGAAAAATTACATTTATCAGAACGCAACAAACAGACAGCAATATTATAATTAAAATCTCGAACAAACAATTATCCGACACTTTAGTCTGGCAGGCAATACCTCCTTGTGATACAAATATTGCAACATCGGTAATTTTAAAAGCTGGTGATTATCAGGTAAGAATAGAAGGGAATGTTTTTTTGTGTAATTATACAGTTAGGGTGGAAGAAAGAATATGTAAGATAGTAAACTATACAAATTGTAATGATGGAACTGTAGGATGTTCGGACATCACAGGAGTATGGTTAAGAACGGCAGATGGACCCTGTCCAAATTGTAAGGGGCTTAAAGTAGAATTCAGGAACGGGATTGGAGAGGTTATATATACACCTCCGGGTTGTAGATTCCATTTAGGAGATATGAAATGGATAGATTTCAATATTAATAACTGCACAATATATGACCTTGCACGCGACCAATACGGGGGAAGTCCCGAATATCAGTTGGCAAATTTAGTTTTTCAAAATAAAATTTCTTTTAATATAAACGGACCTTCGGGAGTAATTCCATATACAAAAATTGCACAAAAGAATGATAAAAAAATATCTAAAAAAAATAATCGTCCCATTAACCGCATTACTTATGATGAATCAAGCGGGTTGCAAGTTACCAGAGGAAACTGAACCCGAAATACCACCTTATACATATGAAACTGGAATGTGGTTTGTCGGTAAACTAAATACAGGTGGAGACGCAAGGAGCGTTAAGGGTGCATTCGTAAATGGTATTCAATATGCATTTCTTGCAGATGGGCATAAAGGACTCGAAATAATCAATTTGTCAAATTCTTCAAATCCAATACTAACATATAATTTTACAACCAATGGTTTTTTAAAAGAAGTATTTATAGATAGTTTAGCGGGAAATAAATATGCGTTTTTATCAGATGAAGACAGAGGATTGTATATTTTAAATATTTCAAATCCTTCAAATCCACTGTTAGATACACATATAGTATATTCGGGAGGAGTAAATTCGGTTTTCGTAAAAAATGGATTTCTATTTGTAGCACTAAAACAAGGTCAAGTGAAAACTATCGATATTAATTCTTTGCCGGATTCTGTCTTCGAAATTAATACATATAATTCACAAAATCCTGTAAATCATATAGAAATATCGGGAAATTATGCATACTTTTGTGAAAAATATACGGGACTTGAAATCGCGGAAATAAAAAATCAGTCAACTTTAAACTTCTGTTCGATAATAAACACTTCGGGAAGTTGTAATGATATTAAGATTTCCGATAACCTTGCTTACATTGCAAACGGAACCGCTGGAATCTGTGTCATAAATATTTCTAATAAGTCACAACCTTATGTGGTAACTTTTACAGATACAGATTCCGATGTTAGAGGTATAGATTATTCACCAAATTTTTTATTTACCGCCGAATATAATATGGGGGTTGAGGTTTTCAATTTGTTCAACCCAATTTTACCTTATGCATTTGCCTATTACGAAGCAACGGGATATTGCTACGGAGTTCACTTTTTCAAAAACAAAGTGTTAATAGCAAATGGTCAATATGGGCTTTTAATACTTAAGTATTAGTCTTTTTGAATTCTTTTACATGTATTTATTTTCAGCAAAGAATATAACATACAATTCGAAGTAACTACGGTAAAAATAGGAATAATACCTAAAATACCCCACCAGCTATTCAAAATAAAACCAACGTATATAATTACAAAAAGACCTATTATTAAACGAATAATTTTATCTATATTTCCAATATTTTTTTGCATAATATATCTCCTTAATAAATTAGTTTCTAATAACAACTATTTTAAATTCATAATAATTCCATTAGTTACGGGAATAAAAAGAGAATCTCAACAATAAATTTATGAACTCATTTTATAAATTCTATAAACAATTTATTAAATAAAATATTAATTTATATTTTCATCACTATCACTTTCCATTTTTTGTTACCAATAACATTACTATATCAATAAATCATTATAATAATATTAACAAATGATTAAACTTTTATTTATGCAGTCAAAAAAAAAAAAAAAAAAAAAAAAAAAAAAAAAATTTTTTAAATTAAATAATTTTATTTTTTATGAAAGATTTTAAAAATTATATAAAATTTTTTTATATTA
>CAYNTK010000004.1:0-18162 GCA_964400285.1 uncultured Ignavibacteriaceae bacterium | reverse complement strand
AATTAATAAATAAAAAAAAAATTAAAATATTTTTAAAAAATTTTAAAAAAATTTTTTTTTTTTTAAAAAAAAAAAAAAAAAAAAAAAAAAAAAAAAACAGTTGTATCAATGAATTATCTTGACTTTTTAGGAAAGATGTTCTAAATTATATCAGATTTTGTTATATTACTAAAACAGGAAAGTTAATTCTTAAAAACCTATTCTACTACAAAATCGAAAATGAAAAAGTTAACATTAGAAAGGAGGAAAAAGAAATGGCAAGACCACCTTAAAATAATACAAAAATATGAATAAATTTGCGTTGCGATTTTTAGTATTGAAACTTCACGACCGCAAAAAATCAAGAAATCATTTTTGGGATTAATAAAATTCTTTTTTCAAAATAATTGTCATTTCCCAGTGTTTTATCGGAAATCCAGTTAAATAAGAAAAAGGGATTAAGAGATATTCTACTTAAATCCTTTGCAGAATTCGGAAAGTAAACTACTTCCCGAAAAAAGTCGAATATACTTCCTAATCCCAAAGATTTTTTAAAGTTATAAACTTTTTTCCTTATGAGAAAAACAAACTTTTTTCTAAAGAGCATAATAGTAATAATACTTCTATTTATAAATTCCATTATTGGGTATTCGCAATCGAATATATGGTTCAGAACTTGGGGTTTGCAAGAACGAAGTGAACAAGGAAATCGGGTAGTTCAAACATTTGATGGCGGATATGCGGTTTTAACACAGGTTGCATTATATGGTAGTCTTGGTACATATTATAAATTAATCAAATATGATTATCTTGGAAATCTACTATGGATAAATAACATTGCCGACTCTACAAATAAAATTCTCTGGGATATGCAGCAGACATTGGATAGTGGATTTATTTTTGCGGGTTGGTCATCAGGTGCTTTACTTGTTAAAACAGATAGATTTGGGAACCTCAAATGGCAAAAAAATTATACTAACTTAAATTCCGGAACTAGGTTTGGAGCTGTAAAACAAACAAATGATTTAGGATATATTGCATGTGGAAGTTATACAGATTATGTTAATCCTTCCGGTAAAGGTATTGTAATTAAAGTCGATAGTTTAGGTTTTGTTCAATGGGAAAGGCAATATATGGATTCACTATTCAACGGATACGGGGATTTATTACAAGGATACGACGGTAATTATTACATAACCGGAGCTACTCAAAGAATTAATCCAGTGGTTATTTATTTAATTTTAAAGAAATTAGATTCAGTAGGTAATGTTATTCGAAATAATATATACTATTATTCCAATGGAGGAGGAGCTAATATTACACAATTAAAAGATAATTCTCTTATTGTTGCTGGGATAAATAATAGCACACAACAACCATTCCTTGCTAAATATGATACATCTGGAAATATGAAATGGTTTCGACCTTATCCATCGCCAAATCTTTATTTTTATTATATGTGCAAAGATAATTTTGACAATTTAATAATGACAGGATTGCAGAGAAATTTAGGTACAATTAGTTTATGGAAATTTGATACTTCAGGAACCATTTTAAAAATAAAAAATCTAAGCTTTACTGGATATAATTTTATTTCATCAACTTGTATAAAGTCAACAATTGATACAGGATATATTATAACAGGAATAGTAGACATACTTGATTCAATGTCAAACAATCGCCCTGATGTATTAATAGTCAAGACCGATTCAGCATTCAATGCTCCTGCGATAGTTGGGATTAATAATATTTCCACATATATGTCAAATAATTTTAAAGTATTACAAAATTACCCAAATCCATTTAACCCGAAAACAACTTTAAAATTCATTATACCCAATAATGGATATATAAACATTAGTATATATGATTTGCTCGGGAAAAAAGTTTTTTCAAATAGGGAATATAGATTTAAAGGATTTAATGAAAAAGTTTTAGATTTCTGTGAGATAAATTTATGTTCAGGTGTATATTTTATTCAAATTAGTTTTAAATCAAATTCAAAACTAATTAAAGTAATCTTTTTGAAATAACCTTTTTGAAAAACTTTAAATTTAAAAAAAATGAAAAACTTAAAAAAGTTATTCGGAATTCTATCAATAATATTTATTTTTACATCTTTACTTTATTCTCAGGAAATTAGAGAAGGTGAATTTATGATAGTTAATAATACAGGTCAGATATTTATTAAAGCAGTTATTTATCCTGTCGGTGCCATATTTAGCGGTGGCGGTCAATACACTGTTGATGCAACTTATCCTATTGTTCAGAATACTAATGATAAAATATTCGGTAAAGAGATTGTTTTAGATTTTAATCAGAATGAAAAATGGTTTATTGTCGCTAATTTTGATAAAACAGAGGAGAGGGTCGGTTGCGATTTTTCTCTCGGTTATGGCATATACAAAATAGATTTTTATTTCGGACCGAACTCAGAAAATCAATTCATCTTTGCCGATTCCTGTTATGTAGATTTCAGCGACGCGAATTTCGGTACGGGGAATTTCAACGGATATCAAAAACTGCGTATTGATTACTATATGGATGATATTAAATTTAGTTTTATAGGTCAGGGTTCAGTAGAGCATAGCATTGCAGACGTGAATAGACATATTAAGGTTTGGGAACAATATGGAACGCCAAATCCACCTGTAACTCCCAATAAAGGTAACTTTAACGACACCTGCATTTCACAATACCAAAGTTTTCCGATTAATGCAAAAGACTTCGGAGCACCCGACCATAAATGCCCAAATGATATTTATATGAATTTGCAATTGAAATATCAGGGAGATAATGTAAAACAAAATCAAGTTTTAAACTTTAACGATTGTAAACTAAAAATAAATGAAGGAATCACATTAACAATAAATCCTACTACCGAACTAAATATAATCGGTTCAAATGGAAAACTCGAAACCCACCCAAATTCACAATTGGTTTGCCCCTCAAACTTTCAATTAAATATAAAAAACGGAGCAACAATAAATTCTAGCTATACTACATTCCAACCTTCAAATGGACCTATTTGGAATGGAATAAATATGGAAAATCCTGGGAATACGGAATTTTCACATTGCACGTTTAATAATGCAAAAACTTCTATATATTCGATAAATAGCTACAACTCAAATATTATTATTCACAACAATAATACTTTTAATGTTCCTATATCATTAGGTATACAACCAAAAGCTGTACAGATTATTAATGGAAAGAATATTTTAATAGATGGTAATTACTTTAATTTGCCACAATTAAATGAATACAGCGAAGAAGATGGAATATGGATAGAAAAAGCTTCGTCAAACGAAGATGAATCGAATAATTCAATAATAATTCAATATAATGAATTTAATGGAGGGGGTCTGCATATTGCTTTAAAAGGGCTTTTAGATAATTTTCTTCCGGTTTATTTGAACAATAATATTTTTGGAAATTCTATCTGCAATATTGCAACAAATAATGTGTCATTAGAT
The DNA here is from genome assembly GCA_964400285.1 of uncultured Ignavibacteriaceae bacterium. Taxonomy (GTDB): domain Bacteria; phylum Bacteroidota; class Ignavibacteria; order Tepidaquicellales; family Tepidaquicellaceae; genus FEN-1279. The sequence goes on along the minus strand of CAYNTK010000004.1, from coordinate 14,704 downwards.
TCTAAGAAAAATTATTTCAACAATAACAATAGTATATTTGGTGATTTTTTCCCTTCAATTAATATTTATTCTTCAAACGCTAATTTTCAGGAAGAAGAAATAAATAGCACTTTTAGGAATTTATATATTATTTCTAATTCTTTCGTTAATTCAGCACCTTATACTAATACCATAAATGAACTAATGATTGTTGGAGGAAAAAATAAATACTACTCATATTCGAGTTCAAACATTGGTTTATCATCAAATAGTTATATAAATACAGATTGGGGTTACAACGAATTTACAATTAATAAACCAACCTTTTTTCATTTATATGGTAATCTTCCGGACACAGTTTTAACATATTATACAAATGGTAACTGCTGGTATGGCAATAATGGCGAACCAAAAATAAATTTAATTAACTCATATGGAACTATCCCTTATGTGTGGGAAGAAGGTGCAAATCAATGCAATACAAGTCAACAGTTAGCATATAGTATTATTTCCGATAAAGGGTTTGGTATTTCTGATACAATTGCAGTAGTTCAAACAAATGGCTTAAATCAAGCTTCAGTTGACCATAAATTATTAGGTGATGGAATAAAAAATCAATTACTGAAAAATTATGAACCGGCAATTAGTAATTTTAAAAATATTATAGATAATTATCCTGATAGTAAATATTTACAGAAATCATTATACAATATTTATGAATGTTATGTTAAAATCGATTCATCAGAAAATCAAGCAATAAGAAATAATTTATTCAATCAACTTAAAAGTTATTTGATAAATAAAATTCAACAATATCAATTAAACAATAGTTTTGTTGAACTTGCTTATGACCTAATTTTAAAATGTGAAGTTAAAATTAAAAATTATATAACAGCACGAGATGGCTTTGAATTTATTTCTTTAAATAGTCCATATCCCGAAAGAAGATTAAAAGCAAGTTGGGATTATATGTTAATAAACGAGAGAATTCAAAATAATAATAGTGGAAGTGGAAGTAGTTTATATATCCAAAAACTAAAAAATGATGACCCGATAAAGAAAATTTTAACAAAATCTTATAAAAAAGTTGAGAGCGATAAAAAAATCTCGATGAATAATGATATTTTAAATTCAACTGATAAAGAAATGAAAAAGAAAATTTATAAAGCGGAAGAAAACTATGAAAAAGAAATGAAAAAAATTGCATTATTTAATATTAAAGAAGGAAGTAATTTAATAGAAAAAAATATTTATAAAAAAATTGATGAAGATTTTAAAATGATGATTAAGAAAAATTCAAGTAATAAGTATTCTGAAAATATTAAAGCAAATATAATTAATCAGTTTTCACTTTCACAAAACTATCCGAATCCCTTTAATCCTATTACAAATATTAAATATCAAATACAAAAAGCAGGTTTAGTAACACTGAAAATGTATGATATAACAGGTAGGGAAATTAAAACACTCGTTAATGAAATTAAAAATCCGGGTATTTATATTGTTACTTTTAATGGTAGTGAATTTGCTAGTGGTGTGTATTTTTACAGAATTCAAGCAGGGGATTTTATTCAAGTGAAAAAAATGGTACTTCTAAAATAAATGTTAAATTTTAAACGTTAGATGTTAAATTAATCCCGCCCCGATGTGCGTTCTATAACATCTCCATTTATCGGGGAACCTCGGAGCGGGATTTTATTATTGTTTGTCGCTATTAAGAATTTTACCGAATGCAAGTAATTACTTAACTATTTTTCTTTTCAAAGTCCAGAAGCCATTTTTTTCTCCACAATCCTCCACCGTATCCGGTAAGTGTTCCGTCTTCTCCGATTACGCGGTGGCAGGGAATAATAATTGCTATTCTATTGTGTCCATTTGCATTTGCAACTGCGCGGACAGCTTCTGGTTTTCCAAGAGAGGTTGCTTGTGTTTTATATGAAATAGTTTTTCCATAAGGAATTTTTTTAAGAACTTTCCATACGCTTTTTTGAAATTCCGTTCCCGGTGCATCGAGTGGAACTGAAAAAGATTTTCTTATACCTTCAAAATATTCACCGATTTCTTTTTTAAGTAAATTGAAATGTTTGTTTTCTCCCGGCAGTATTACTGCATTTAAATATTTTGTTAATTCCTTAAACTCTGTTTCAAGCATTCGCCTGTCTGCGAAATCCAACATACAAATTCCTTTTTCGGTTGCCCCCGCATACATAGGTCCAATAGAAGTTTCGATTCTTATAATATTAATGACTTGTTTTGATTGTGATTTTGTCGGAGTATTACCAACGATGGTTTTAAACGAATCGTTAAATCCGCTTAACGATTGATAACCTGAATCGAAAGCAACGCTTGTAACTTTTTCACCCGATTGAATTTTCGTAAATGCATTATTCAACCTCATCATTCTCTGATATGAATGAAATGTCATATTCAGATTTTTCTTGAACCACCTTCGGATTTTATTCGGCTCCATTCCTCGTTTACGTAAATCCCAATCTTTTAATTTTGTGCCCGTGTTATCATTTATTTCATTAATTAATTTTTTTATATATTCAGGCATTGAGCCGGGATTCTCGAGCGGTGAACATACTTTGCAGGGTCTATAACCGTGTAGAATCGCATCTTTCGATGTATTAAAAAATTCTACATTTTCTTTTTTGGGTTTCCTAGCGGTGCAGGTCGGACGGCAAAATATCCCCGTTGTTTTCACAGCCACAAAAAATAATCCATCGAATGAAGAATCTTTTTTTAAAAGTGCATTATACATTATTCTTTCGGTCAGCATATATTTTTTAATTAATAATTTTTATACAAAAATATATCTATTCAAATTAACCTGCTACCGAAAATTTAACAAGGAAATTTTATAAGGTAATAAAGATTGGTAAAAAAATATTTTCCATATTACGATACATTGAATTTTAAATTTTCAATTAATACATTGATAAAAAAAGGAAACACGTTATGAAAACTTTCATCTTAATGACAAAGCTTTCCCCGGATGTTACGAGCAAACTCAAACAACGTGAAAAAGTAGGAAATGCATGGCTCGATGAAGTAAAGAAAAAATGTCCCGAAGTTAAATTTCTGCAACATTATGCACTGCTTGGCAAATATGATTTTCTCGATATATACGAAGCTCCCGACGAAGAGACTGCTGCAAAAGTATCAATGATAAGTCTTGCAAACGGAGCAATGTTTGCCGAAAGCTGGATGGCAATACCATATAAAAAATTTTTAAAGCTGACCGAGGAAATTTAATTTCTGTAGTTTTTTATTGCTGTACTATCATTAAAATTCTTTACGGGACCCGTTCCGGTAAAGTGATTTAGCTTTTCGATATTCTTAAAATGTATTAGATATTCTTCTTTGCTTACATTATTTTGCCAGTTACCAGTAAGCATTGCAATGCCTGTTGTTAATAAAAATATCGAAACAATAATACCTGCCGTGATTTTTTTATTCAATTCTTTTTTAATGAATACGGGTTTAAAAAATAAAGTTTTCTTTACTGGGCAGGCATCTATACAGTTTAAACAGGAGGTGCATTCATCGGAGATTACGCTTTTGACTTTATGAACTTTTATAAACGAAGGGCAAACTTTTGTGCAAGCTTCACAGTCAATACAAGTTTCTGTATTTCTTTTTATCTTATTCGGACTTAGTAATGAAAATATTCCAAGCAATGCCCCATAGGGACATAAATATCTACACCAAAAATTCCTGAAAATTATAGATAGAAAAAATAATATACCAATCACAATAAGAGAAAACCTAGAAATTTTTGCAAAGAAGTAATACATCTTAATATCTGCGACTATGTTATAAGGGCTATCGAGGAAAGCTTTCAATGCAAACTCATTCATCAGAAAAAATACAGAATAAAACAGAAATGCAAGTAAAAGATATTTAATGCTCCTTAAAGGATAATCGAGAAATTTAGGAATTTTAATTTTTCTGCGAAATAACTTCTCGCCAAAATTACCGAGCATTTCAGAAAGAAAACCTACAGGACAAAACCAACTGCAAAAAGATTTTCCAACTATAAAAGACATTAAAACAATTGCAAAGAAAATTACAAGGCCTGCCGGATGTGCGGGATGGACTGTGCCTGTTTGTAAAAACAAATAAAAACTCATTAGCGAACTAATGGGAAGAAATCCATCGACACCGGGCGGACGGCTTGAAAACTCGAGTGTCCCGCCTGATTCAAGCCAGCTGACGAATTTGTAAAAATCATAACCTATCCATACACAAAGAAGTACAAATGCAATTTGTATAATGAATCTGTATTTCTGAATTGTTTTTTCTTTTACCATACTGATAATCTTATACAAAAATGGTAAAATTTTTTTTAATAGAGTTTGACTTTTGTCAAATTTAAAGGGAAATTAATAATTCGATATAGCATATGTCATCATTTATAATTTTATATAAAATGTCTTCTGGCTTTCAATTCCATTGGCAAAATACAATTATATATAAATTCATTTATGGGTGTTTTGATTCCATATTTTTTACCAAGCTTAACTACTGTTCCATTTTGATATTCTATTTCGGACGGTTTTCCTTCCCAAACATCCCTTGTTAACGAAGAAGTGGAATTATATGGATAGTTATCAATCAAGGTAATTGTTTTATTAACGAAAGAGGATTCAATATTAATTCCGATTTTTTTAGAAAGAATATAAATTTCAGTAAGCAAATCAATCATCATTTTTCTTGTCTCTGGAATTTCTCTTATTTCGCCGTACGTAGTCTTTGTTACTGCAAGTAATCCACTCACACAAATGGTAATGAACTTTTTCCACAAGTCGGAATGAATATCATCTGAAATCTTTGCTTTTATTTCTGAATCTATAAAAGTTTCTTTTATAATTCTTATCCGTTCAGTTTCCCGGTTATCTAATTCACCGATGATTATTGCAGGCTCTATTCCAAAATGGTTAATAACTCCGGGGGTTTCGAGTTTACTGATTATAAAGCATAAACCGCCAATAATACTTTTTTTATCAAGATGCTCTTTTAATTCATCAATGGCAGAAACGCCGTTCTGTATGGGGATTACGACTGCATTATCTTTTAATACAGGCTTTAGTTTCAAAGCGATTTCTTTTACCTGCCACGCTTTTACACAAAGTAAAATCAAATCCATATTTTTTAAATCCTCAATCCTTTCGGTTACATTTACTTCATCGATTTTAAAATCTCCGAGTATACTCTTTATGGTTAATCCGTTTTCTTTTATTGCTTTCAGGTTTTTTCCACGGGCAATGAAAGTAACATCAAATCCGGCTTTAGCGATTTTTCCTCCGAAGTATCCGCCAACTCCTCCAGCCCCTATAATTCCTATTTTCATTTTATTATACTTGAAATTTTATTTGTGCTTTAATAATTATTATATAAAATAATTTGTATAAATTAAAAATAAAACTTTATTAAGTGTTCTCAAGTTATTTTTATTCAATTAATTTCCCCCTTACCTAATAGCCATGCTGAAAAGGCCGTCGAGATTGTCATTGCAATTACACTAAATACAAAATCGACAAATATGGTGGTTTGAGAAAATAAGTTCGATGAGGCATATAATCCAAAGTTAACTGAAGCCCAGAAAAGAAAAGAAAAAATAAATCCATACTTAAGTCCTGCTGTAAAGGTTTTTGCTCCAGACCATTTCATTACCATCGTAATTAAGAAACCCATCGATAATGATGTAACAACCATAGCCCATACAACGAGTTGTTCCGGAGGACGGTGAAGCTGCTTCAAACATTCTTCCGATAAAGTGGGATTCGACCTATATAAGTCCTTTAAAATTAAAAAATAATTAGCAGTATGAAGAAAAAGGTTAATAATGGTCGTAATTAAGCCCGTTACAAGAAATTTTTTATTCATAACTTTTCTTTAATTTAATATTTATTTTTTCATATTATTTTATAACTACCATTCTCTTTATATCCATAAAATCACCGGATTTAAGTTTATAAAAATAAATACCACTCGATAAATTACCAGCATCAAAAATAACATTATAGTTACCTGAATTTAGATATCCGCTAAAAACATTTTCAACTTCTTTTCCAAGAGAATTGTAAATCTTCAAAGACAAATAATCGGATTTGGGTACGGAAAATTTTATATTTGTAGTGGGATTAAATGGATTCGGATAATTCTGAAATAATTTATATTCATTAATTATTTTCTCTCCTTGTCTACGAATTGAAACACTATTAACGACATTAAGATTAAAGCTACAGTAAGCAATAGTGTTTGCGGTATCTTTTGCGACAACCATCAGAGTAATAGAGCCTGTTTGTGTTGGTGTTCCAGTAAATGTCCTTGTTGCAGGATTAAAACTCAACCAAGACGGTAGCGCACCTCCATTTCCAAGTGATGCAATATACGAAAGAGTATTATTTCCGTCATCATCTATAAAAGTGCTGTCAGGAAATGTATAATTATAAAAATGTCCTACCGTATCAGTCTGGTTTGGAATTTTATATTTAAGATAGGGGACAAAATTAGTTTGCCTTAGGCTATCCATCTTTCCGTCTATGCGTGACCAATAAATATATGTGTCCGAATAATTTGGATTAGTTCCAGTAGTATAAAACAAATATTTATTATCGGAAGTAACATAAGGACCCCACATCGAAAGTCCGAAGTTTATTGTAGAGTCAAGGCTTTTGGGATTTGTCCAGCTACCGTTATTTTTACGAAAACTGATATGCAGACCATCTCTGGCAAGAATCATAAACGATTCATCACGAGCAACAAAGAAATCATAATTAGGATAAGCATTACATACGGGCAGACCAAGACTAACAGCATTTGTATCTGTACCGGTCATAAACACTCTGCACCAATCAGTATTGCCGATAGTAGGATTCGGAATAGAAGACACATAATAATTCCCGCTGTTAGTAACCTGTAAGTAATGCGCCCAATTGAGATTGTTTAGCATTCTTCTCGGGGTACTCCAGCTTTCACCATACCTTACAGAGTATTCCGTTTGTGCAATTATACTGTTATTCATTAAATATATTGTGTCCCCCGTAAGCGATAATGCAGGAGCCAGATAACCATTAAACAAATTGAAAGGTCCTGTCCATTTATTATTAGAATATTTAAAATATTTTATCGTATCACCAGCAGTAGGATAATAACTTCTTATTACAGTATAAAATATTTCTTTACCGTCATTTGAGATTGCAATTCTTTCGCCATAAAATGACTGCGGACTAACGGGTAGAAAAAATCTTTTTGGTATTGAACTTGTCGGTGGGCTTTGAGCAAGATATAGACTATCAATTGGAATAAGTTGAGAGAAACAGGTTTTTAGAGATAACAAAAAGAGAACGGAAAGTAAAAATTTTTTCATAATTTTTATTTTTGTTTAAGTTTATATAATCAATAAATATGTTTTCAAAATATTAACTGTAAAAAAGTAAATTTCTTTGTTGAATTCAGTGTAAATGATAAAATTACAGGAAAAGCAGGGTAATATTTATCAATTTTGCGTAAATTTAATCATTTAACATATTTTTGAGAAGAGATATAAAATATAATACAGCCTGTATTTCCTTTACGACAGAATTATTTAAAAGTTACATATTAGAGTTGCAAAAATAGATAAATTCATAAAATATGAATTATTATTCTCTAATTTTTCTTGATTTGAAAAAATTCCAAATTACTTCTGCTCCTTTGAAATCTTTACAGGTGTTTCCGATTAATATTTTAGGAAGGTACTGGCTACCGCCGGGCCAGGTGTGTCCACCGTTTGTGATTTTGATTAATACAACTTCAGTGTTTTTTACTCCATCGGAATAAATATATTTTGTTGCGTAACATTCATCATCTTCAGTTTTATCAGGGATTTCTTCTGTTTTTGGTTTTTCTGAACATTTATTATTTTTTATGAAGATAGAAATTGTCTCATTCGTAGAAATAGATGTGCCTCTGCTTTTCCCGAATTTGAATCCGATTTTTCCACCATAATATTTTACAAGCGGATCTTCAGTTCCGTTTATAAGCATTAATGAAACTGGTTCATTGGGATTGTATTTATATTTTAAATTTTTTATAATATTTGCACAAACCGGTGCAATCGCAAGAAATTTTTTAGATAGTTTATATGCAAGATAGAAAGAAAAAAATCCACCATTTGAAATACCTGTAGCAAAAACTCTGTTTGTATCTATATAATATTGTTTTTGGATTGTATTGATAAGTTGAGAAATGAATTTAATATCATTACCCATTTTTCCTTTTTCTTTGTTGTTTCTCCCATCGTTCCATGCTTTATGAAGACCATCGGGGTAGGCAACGATAAATCTGTCTTTATCGGATAGTTTATTAAATTCGCTTTCCTTCATAATTTGTTTACCTGTTCCTCCATGTCCGTGCAATACGATTACAAGCGGGAGATTGTAAATAAGCGTGCCGGTTTCGGGAAGGTGAAGGAGGTATGTTCGTTTAGTACCATCAATAATAATTTCACACTCTTTAGTTTGGGAGGAGATAGAAAAGCTAAAGAGAATAAAAAATAATAGAAGAAGAATTTTTTTCATTTATTTATTAATACTTATCTAATTAGATGTTCTTTATTGAGCAAAGGTTTAATTGAATATATGGCTTAATAATTTCACAGATATTGGTGTCTATTTTGCCGTGGGCAGATGATACCCATAACATTAAAAACTACATTAATTTTTTATATCTTATTCTTTTAAGTGCCACGTCCCCTAATCGTTTCTTCTTATTCTCTTCATACTCGGAATATCCGCCCTCGAAGAAGTAAACCTGCGAATCGCCTTCGAATGCAAGTATGTGCGTAGCAACTCTATCGAGAAACCATCTATCGTGCGAAATGATTACAGCACATCCCGCAAAACTTTCCAGACCTTCTTCTAAAGCACGCAAAGTGTTAACATCAATATCATTTGTGGGTTCATCGAGGAGTAAAACATTTGCTTGTGATTTTAAAGTAAGTGCAAGGTGAAGGCGGTTTCTCTCTCCACCCGAAAGCATATGAACTTTCTTTTCCTGGTCTGTGCCAGTAAAATTAAATCTTGCAACATAAGCACGGGAGTTATATTGTTTACCGCCAAGCTCAATAAATTCCTGTCCTTCGGAAATTGCCTGCCAAACAGTGTTTTCAGGGTCTATCTCCGCGTGTGCTTGGTCAATGTATCCGACCCGAACCGTATCTCCTATTTCAAAATTACCTGAATTAGGTTTTTCACTTCCGAGTATCATACGGAATAATGTGGTTTTTCCCGCACCGTTCGGACCGATTACCCCCACTATTCCTGCGGGTGGTAAGCTGAAGTTTAAATTTTCAAATAAAATATTTTCTCCAAAAGCCTTTGAAACATTTATTGCTTCAATAACTTTGTTACCAAGTCGTGGACCATTTGGAATATATATTTCAAGTGTTTCTTCTTTTTGTTTTGTGTCTTCATTTAATAACCTATCGTATGCTTGAAGTCTTGCTTTTGATTTTGCATGTCTTGCCCGCGGAGACATACGCACCCATTCAAGTTCACGCTCGAGTGTTTTCATTCTCCTGCTTGCAGTCTTCTCTTCCATTTCGAGGCGATGTTGTTTCTGTTCGAGCCACGAAGAATAATTTCCTTCCCAGGGAATTCCTTCCCCTCTATCGAGTTCGAGAATCCATCCTGCAACGTTATCGAGAAAATACCTGTCGTGTGTAACCGCAATCACGGTTCCTTTGTATTGCTTCAAGTGAAGTTCAAGCCATTCTACGGATTCGGCATCGAGGTGGTTTGTAGGTTCATCAAGGAGAAGTATATCAGGTTCGGAAAGCAAAAGTCTGCAAAGTGCAACCCGTCTGCGTTCTCCACCGCTTAAGTCTTTTATTGGTAAGTCTTCTTCGGGACAGCGTAGAGCATCCATTGCACGAGAAAGTTTTGCATCGAGTTCCCATCCGTTTTTATGCTCGATAAGTTCGGTAAGTTCTCCCTGACGCTCGATTAGTTTAGTCATTTCGTCATCATCCATTGGCTCGGCGAATTTATTATTCACCTCTTCGTATTCTTTTAAAATATCTACGACATCCTGCACACCTTCCATTACGATTTCCTTAACGGTTTTTGTATCTTCCAGAATCGGTTCCTGTGGAAGATATCCGATGGAATACTCTTTTGTAAAATGAACTTCACCGTCGAAGTTTTCTTCTTCACCTGCAATTATTCTCAGAAGTGTGGATTTACCGGAACCGTTCAAACCTATTATACCGATTTTAGCTCCGTAAAAAAATGAAAGGTAAATATTTTTTAATACCTGTCTTTTGGGTGGGTAAGTTTTTCCAACACCCACCATAGAAAAAATTATTTTGTTATCAGCCATTATTTAAGATAAATGTAATTGTTTTAACAAAAATTAAAAAATACAATTCTAAGCTTCGAAGCTCTTCACCAATTTTTCTGCATGTATAAAGATATCATCTTCTCCAATTTGGTCGAATGGTTTTTCCAAATCGTCTTGAATATTATCGAGTCCGACAAGCACTACGCTCATTAAAAATGGCGTAATCATAGCAAGGAAGAAATGAATATTCCTTCCTACATATGCAAAATAAGGAGCGTAGATAATTGGAGTCAAGAAGATAAAAATTCTGCTATAAGCACGTAAAGTAATTGGTGTTCGATATTGAGCAACGTGTTTGAGGTTTTCAAATGCTTCTACCATTTTGCTAAGATATTGGTTAACACGGGAAAGTTCTCCTGCAACCATTCCGCGCTCGCGAAGTTTTTTTATAAATAAAGATAAATCGGAGAAGTGTTGATAAACATCGGGCTCTTTTTTGGTTATATCTTTCTTTTTTGAAGCAAGACAGATACGGATTGAAATCAGGAGTTTTTGTAATATCATTTTCGATTCTTCGAGTTGCTCTGGGTTTTCATCTTCAAACCAATCTCTGACAGATAAATAAATAGAGCGGCTATGAGCTTTTAAGTTGCTATAATCTTTCAATGCATTTTCCCTTCTTTGGAACGCACTTCCAATGGAAAAAACAATCGGAAATACAACTGCAATACCGATTACGGTCTGCGGAAGGTCGGCAATTATTCCGTAATGCATACAAAGATAAGTCGAGAGTAATGAAACCGATGTAATAATTAGTGTGGTTAAATTGAAAATCTGGATAAAACTTGTTAAAGATTTTTTAACTGTTTTCATAATATTAAAATTATATTATAATAAAATATGAATTTTTTATAATAAATAGAAGAGAGGAAATTCGTGGTTAATGGTTTGTTATTAGTTTTAATAAAACCAAAAAAGTATTGAATTAATATGTTACAACCACTAATAACAAACCACTAATTACAAAAGACTATTTTAAATCCAGATAATCAGCAAGTTTTTCTGCGTGAAATTTTATGTCATCTTCGCCTACCTGGTCAAAAGGATTTTCGAGGTCGTCTTGAATATTATCAAGTCCTACAAGCACTATACTCATTAAAAAAGGAGTAACCATTGAAAGAGTAAATGGTATATTTCTACCAACATATGCAAAATACGGGGCATATAAAATCGGAGTTAATATTATAAAAATTCTGCTATACGCACGTAATGTGATTGGGGTTCTGTATTGTGCAACGTGTTTTAGGTTTTCGAATGCTTCAATCATTTTGCACAAATACTGGTTAACGCGTGAAAGCTCACCTGCTACCATTCCACGACCTCTAAGCTCTTTAATAAATAGAGAAAGTTCTGAAAAGTTTTTATATATTTGGGGTTCTTTTTCAGCTCTTAATTTTCTTTTAGCACCTAAAAATTCTCTTATTGAAATTAAGAGTTTTAGTATAATGCTTTTAATTTCTTCCTGATATTCTGGTTTTCCTTCGGTATCGAACCAATCTCTTGAAGATAAGTATATCGAACGTGAATGTGCTTTAATATTACTATAATCCCTTAAAGCATTTTCCCTTCTTTGATAAGCACTACCAATAGAAAACACAATCGGAAATACAACAGCAATACCGATAACTGTTTGTGGAAGGTCTGCCATTATTCCATATTGCATACACAAATATGTGGATAATAATGAAAAAACTGTAATAGTTAAGGTCTTTAGATTAAATATTTGGAAGAAACTTCTAATAGATTTTATTATTAAGTCCATAGCGAGAGGTTTTAATTAATAAAATATAATTTTTATAAAGTATTAAATTAAAAATAATATAAAAATAGTATAATGTAAATTAAATATAAATAATATAACTACAAAGAATAAAAAAATTTTATTCTAAAATATTCACAAATTATCAATAAATAATATACTTTTATATTTGATTCTAAATCATTAACTTGAATAAACATCAATCAATAAAACAAAATATTTATATGAGAAAAATAAATTTTGCATTAATTATTTTCGTTTTTTTATTTTCAGGCAATTTATTTTCACAAGAACTTGAAACAATCAAAATAAATCCATCGACAGGTGTAAAAGACCAAGGGAGAAGTGGGACGTGCTGGTGTTTTTCATCTTTATCCATAATCGAATCGGAATTACTTAAGCAAGGAATTGAGCATCCCGATTTATCGGAAATGTTTGTTGTAAGAAATATATATCTCGAAAAGGCAAAAAATTACATATTAAGACAAGGATACACGAGATTTAGCGAAGGTGCATTTGGACATGATGTGTTTCCTGTAATATCGAAATATGGTTTAGTTCCTTTGAGTGTTTTTCCCAATATATTGGAAGGTGATGTAATAGACCATTTTGGATTTGATATAAAATTAAAAAAATTTCTTGATAGCGTATTGAAAGTAATGCCGATATCATTAGACTGGGAAAAAAATTACAATAAAATGCTCGATGAGAAATTTGGGGTTATACCAAAAAGTTTTAAATATGAGGGAAAAGAATATACGCCAATAGAATTTGCAGAGCAAGTTGTTAAATTTAATCAAGATGATTATATTGGTTTGACTTCTTTCAATCACCATCCATTTTATAAACCATTTAATGTAGAAGTTCCAGATAATTACTCGGGTGGATTATTTTACAATTTACCAATCGATGAACTAATCGAAGCAACAAAATATGCTATTCTAAACGGATATACGGTTGGCTGGGATGCAGATGTATCTAATGATTTTTTCAATCAAAATTCGGGTTGGGCAATGATACCAAAAGGCAGGCAAGAATTAAAAGGAAAAATAAATCCCGATGAAGAAGAGATTTCATATACACAGGAAACACGTCAGGAATTATTCGAAAACTTAACGACACAAGATGATCATTTAATGCATTTAATAGGAATGAAGAAATCCCCTGAAGGAAAAATATTTTTTTATGTAAAAAATTCGTGGGGACCGATGGGGCCACTTAAAGGATATATAAATGTGTCCGAAACTTATTTTGGAATTAATACGATTACATTAATAATGCCAAAGAATGGATTAAGTCCCGATATACGAGCGAAGTTGAAGATATAGATGTTTAGATAGATATATTAATTTTTATTTTTAAAGGATTGAGCAAAGTTTAAAAAATACAATATATCATTTTTTTTCTTTGTATCTTTCGTACCAAATCATATCGTATTCACCAATAAGTCCGATTAAAAATTTGATTTCGTCTGAGCGATTAATGTCCAGAGATGCTTGATTATAATTGTAGGTTATATTATTAGTTTTTATTATGTAATTTATTTGCACATTCATTAAGCTATCATATTCGGGATTTATAAAAGTGAATTCGTTAGTAATAATTCCGTTCCCTCCCGTTGCACTCACAACAAGGATACACAATCGCTTGGCTTTCCCAAGTTTAACCAGACCTACCTGATGAATAATATCGAATGGATAATAATATTTTTTTGCAATTAAGGAATCTTTTCTTAAAATGATATTCCAGTTTAATGAATCGGATAATGAAAAATCTATGCTATAATTTTTTTTGCTTTCCTGATATTGAAATATTAAGCCACATTTATTCCCAATTATTTCGTCATATAAATATTTGATTTGCTTTTTATATGGAGTATTGTATTGAGCAGATATATTAATTAAGAAAGCTGGAGAAAGAAGTAAAACCAATAAGATTTTTATTATAAAAACTTTCATAGCAAATTTGCTTTAATGATGGCTATACTAAATATCAATTTACAATAATATTAGCAAGACAAAAAGATAAAATAAAATAGTATAATTAATGAACATAAATAAAAGATGATTGAATTGCTACTTATTCCGATTATTATATTGGAACAACACCGAGTATAGACATTTGAATAAATTATTGATTTTACAAATATATTATTTTTGCAAATTTTTTTGTTGTAGTTTTGTTGCAGTTTTGTTTTCCTGGCTTTAAGTATATGAATATTAACATTTTATTTTCAGCAACAAATTAGAAAACGATTCGGAAACGTGTTTTTTAAAGGGAAACAATGTATTATCATTGAGGTCAAAAGTATAACGAATTAAATTGAATAATTTAATATTTGTAATAAAGGGTTGAATTGTGCAAAAGTAAATTATACGACTATATTTCAAAGAACAGACAGATAACCATAATAATATATGGTATATAGATTAAGATGTCAATGAATAAAAAAATCCCATCCTGATGGTAATCGGGATGGGATTTTAAAAATATTTTAAAGTTTACTATTTATTCTATGCGGTCAGGATAACAAATAACGCAATTGTTATTTATGCTTTTTCTCATTCCCAGAAC
>CAYNTK010000003.1:0-275066 GCA_964400285.1 uncultured Ignavibacteriaceae bacterium | reverse complement strand
GACTCTTTTTTTATAGGCTATTCTATTTACACACTTTTTTGAACGCTAATTATTTTAAAATGAAAAATTGATAAAAATTTTATTATATTAAGTATATTATTTTTGAAATTAGATTATTTAACTCGTTCCAAGTTTTTATACTGGGAGTGAAAAAATTATATTATGAAAAAAGACATTTTAGACAAAGGATTCATAGAAGTAATAGATAAACTCGGAAGTGATTTAACAGTGGTTAACTCTGCCCGGGTTTCATTTGGTAAGAGAAAAACGCAATTTGACAAAGGTGATAGAATACTTGTTAGATTTCTTGCTGAGAATAAACACTATTCACCATTTAGGCATATTATTGTTCAGTTTCACGTTAAGGCACCAGAATTTGTGATGAGGCAGTGGTATAAGCACGTTGTGGGTATCGAGACTTCATCGAGCTATCCAGCAAAAGACCACGCCTGGAATGAAATCAGCGGACGCTATGTACCTGTAAATGATTTTTATAAACCTGATAACTGGCGTAAACAATCGCTTAATAATAAGCAGGCATCGGAAGGAAGTATAGAAGGCCAGAAAAAAGCTGAAGAACTTTTTGATAAAACAATGAAAGAATTAATCGAATCTTATAATAAATTACTCGAGCTTGGCGTTGCAAAAGAGCAGGCGAGAATTATGCTTCCGCTTAATCAATATACAGAAGTTTACTGGACAGCTTCATTTCAGGCGATAATGAATTTTATCGAGCTTCGTGACGACCCACACGCTCAATACGAGATTAGGGAATACGCACTCGCTATGAAAGATATGATGTATGAGCTTTTTCCCGAAACAACGAAAATCTGGCTGGAGGTTTATGAAACTATGAAGAAACTTTCTGAACCGGGAAAAACGATTAAGTAATTTTGAATATAGAATGTTGAATTCT
Source organism: uncultured Ignavibacteriaceae bacterium (assembly GCA_964400285.1). GTDB lineage: Bacteria > Bacteroidota > Ignavibacteria > Tepidaquicellales > Tepidaquicellaceae > FEN-1279. The sequence continues at coordinate 274,150 of CAYNTK010000003.1, read as the reverse complement.
GAATTAATAACGTGATATGTTAAAGTATAAGTTTGTTTTTGTTTTAATTAATAACTTTATAAACTTTACAAACCTTATCTTGAAAACAATGCTTTCACTACTTGGAAAGCCACGTTGGGATTTTCTTTGAATCTTCTGATTGAATACTGATACCATCTTTCACCGAACGGTGTATATACCCGCATTTTGTGTCCTTCTGCAACTATTTTATCTCTTAATTTTTCTTTCACTCCAAGTAACATTTGAAATTCATATTCATTTTTTGTCAATCCTAATTCAGATATAATTTTTTTAGCACCATCAATTAAATAATCATCGTGTGTTGCAATTCCAACATAAGCTTTTCTTTCGAACATTAGACGCAGAAGCTTTAAAAAATTATCTCTAATTTCTTGTTTTCCTTTATAGACAATCGATTCTGGTTCCACGTAAATACCTTTACAAAGTCTGAAGTTTGCTTTTTGCTCTGTTAATCTCAGGACGTCAGCTTCACTTCTTCTCATATAGGATTGTAATACAAGACCTACATTATCGAATTTTTTTCTAACCTCTTCGAATATTTTAATTGTGGCTTCGGTTACTGAAGAATCTTCCATATCTATTCTGACAAAATTATTATAAGATTTTGCTCTCTCAATAATTTCACTAACAAGACTTAAACATAAATTAAAATCAATATTTAATCCAAGCATTGTAAGCTTTACAGAAAGATTAGAATTGATTCCCGTTTGATTGATTCCATCGAGCACTTCGAGGGATTCGTTTTTTGATTGTATGGCTTCATCTATGTCTTTTATACTTTCACCCAGAACATCCATCGTTGCGATAATGTTTTTTGAATTTAATTTTTTTACGACTTCTATACCTTCCGATAGCTTATCGCCTGCAATATATCTATTTGCAAAAATTCTTACTAACTTTTTGGGAAATAAGGGAAGGATTCCTACAATAGCTTTATTAATTGGATTCATTTAGATATTTAAATTTATTATCAATAACTTAATCACGTAAAAATAATTAATTTAAATTTTAAATTCGTGGTAAAAAAGCGTAATACTTAAAAACAAAAGTTTGTTTACAATTTCTTAACAATTAATTATCAATTACATAATATAACACTTAAATATTTGTAATGTATTTAATTAATTAAATTTAAAAAGCATGAAAAAACTTTTAGTTTTATTTTTATTCGGTTTTTTTATTTTTTCCTGTGGGAAAAAAGATGAAAAACAAAGCAATATGCAATTAAACGGAGCTGGAGCAACTTTTCCATTTCCACTCTATTCAAAATGGTTCGATGAATATGCAAAAATAAATAAAGATGCGAAAATCAATTATCAATCTATTGGTAGTGGAGGTGGAATTAAGCAAATTACAGAAGGGACTGTAGATTTTGGTGCAACAGACAGCCCAATGAATGAAGAAGAAACAAAGGCGGCTGAAACCAAAAACAATATAAAGATAGACCATATACCTACAGTGCTTGGAGCTGTTGTGTTAACATATAATCTTCCAGGAATAGAAAAAACAATTAATTTATCTGGTGAACTTATCGCCGAGATTTATCTTGGAAAAATCAAGAAATGGAATGACCCGAAAATTATTAAAGAAAATGAAGGTATTAAACTTCCTGATAAAGAGATTTCAGTCGTATACAGAACAGATGGAAGCGGTACAACATATATATTTACAGATTATTTGTCTAATATAAGCGAAGATTTTAAGAAAGAGGTTGGTATTTCAAAAACAGTTAAATTCCCCACAGGTCAAGGTGGGAAAGGGAACGAGGGTGTAACAGGTGTTGTTAAACAGTTGGAATATTCGATTGGATATGTAGAGTTAATTTATGCTTTACAAAATAATTTGAAATATGCTAATGTAAAGAATGCAGAAGGTGAATACATCGTTCCTTCTTTGGAATCAGTTACCAAAGCAGGTGAAGTAATGTTACCTCAAATGCCTGAATCACTTACAATGTCTATAATAAACGCAAAAGGTAAAGGTGCCTATCCAATTGCGAGTTACACTTATTTACTTGTTTATGAAAAGCATAAAGATTCAGAAAAAGGAAAAATGTTGAAATCATTTTTACAATGGGCTTTAACCGATGGGCAGAAATTCGCAAAGGATCTTGGTTATGCACCATTACCAGTTGATGTAAGTAAAAAAGCTTTAGAAAAAGTATCTAAACTAAATTAATTTTTAAATAAAAATAATATAAATGAAAAAATATTTATTGTTATCGCTCGCACTTTTCTTTTGTTCTTATTTAATTGGGCAAGAGAAAACAGAATTTAAAAAAGAAGTTAAAATTGGTGGGGTTGTTTTCGCGGGATGGATTTTTAACATTGATAATGCTGACTTTATAACAAAGTTAGATACAACACAGGTAAACTCATCTACACCATTCGGTTACAATCCTACGAAAAATCAATTTGAAACAAGTAAAAATAGTTTTTATTTTGAAAGAGCTTATATAAATGTTAACGCTACTCTTACTCCTCAAATTAAAGCAAGAATTACTCCTGATGTTTATTCGATGACTGACGGGAATGGAAAGACGCAGTATTTTACACAGATTAAGTTTGGTTATTTTGATTATACTCCTCTTACCACGGATGATGGTCTTTCACTTTCGTTTAGTCTAGGCATAATTCCTAATCAGTGGACTTCTAATATGGATAAATATTATGGATACAGAGGAGTAGCTAAAACATTGACCGATTATAATTGGACAACAAATGCTGTTAGGTTGGGAAATATAGTTAAAGTAACAAACGGTTCTTTCTTTTCTACAGCTGATTTAGGAATGACAACAAAATTTACACTTCCCCAAAAATATGCGGATTTATATATAAGCATATTAAATGGTAACGGATTTAGAAACGAAGGATTTGACCCAAATAGATTTAAAGATGTTATGGTAACAGGATTTGTCTATCCACTTGCAGAGAAAATATCAAAAAGAACAGAAGCATTAAAGAAAACTGGAGGTCAAAGGCTTAATGGCATTGTCGATTTGACTTTTGGTGGTTTTGCGTATCTTGGTAAATTAGGATATAATGAATATGGAGTGGTTAACGGGGGACAATATAGAACTAATAGATTTGGAGGTATGATGAACTTAAAATATAATTTCGATAGATTTGGTTCAGTAAAGGTTGGTGGTGAATACAGTGTCTTTTCAAATCAATTTCCTTCAAACCCTTTGACTCCTACAATTGATTCAACGTTGAATGGTGGTGGATTATCTACTTTTCTTGAATTTAATCCGCCAATAGAAGAACTAAATGATAAATTATTTCTGACTTTTAGATATGATATGTTTAATCCTAATACAAGTAGTGGTAGCACTACAACTTTTTACGATATGGGCAAACAAAATTTAATGATTATCGGTCTTATGTATAAACCAGTGAATCTTTTAACACTTGGCTTAACATATCATAATATAAGTTATGAACAAAATTATATAGTAAAGTATGATGGAACAACGACGGATAAATTAAGTAGATTTTATTTAAATGCCATTTTAGATTTTTAAAAACGTTAAATTTAAGCCCATTTTTGCATAAAGGGGCTTTGTTCATAATTCCTTCACATCTTCTTAACAATTTATTAATCTTATTTATTTTTTAGTAATATAGCAGTAATATCTTTGAAGATAAAAAATTCAAAAAATTATTATGAAAAAAATATTACTGCTTGCTTGTATTTTGTTTTTTACACAATACCTTTATTCACAGAGTATTAAAGGTAAAATAATCGATGCTTCGACTTCAGAACCTTTAGTTGGAGCTACGGTAAAAATTCTTGGTTCAAGTTTAGGAGCTGTTGCAGACTTGGACGGTTCATACACTATTGAAGATTTAAACGTTGGTTCTTATGATTTGAAATTTTCTTATATCGGATATACAGAGAAAATTATCAAAGGTGTTAATGTCAAATCAAATGAAATAATAAAACTCGATGTAGTTTTAATGATTGACGGTCTTACAACAGAGGTAATTACAATCGAAGCAAATACTTCACTTGCAAATGAGCAGGCACTGCTCACCGAGCAGAAAAATTCCAATAAGATTTCTGACGGAATTAGCGAACAGCAAATGAAAAGAGCCCCTGATGCGGCAGCTTCTGATGTATTGAAAAGAGTAATTGGAGTTAATATTGTTGATAATAAATTTGTTTTCATTAGGGGGACTTCAGAAAGATATAATTCTACTTTATTAAATGGTGTTTTTATACCAAGCACAGAATCGGATAAAAAATCTTTTACATTTGATATTTTCCCATCAAATCTTTTAGAAAATATTATAATCTCAAAATCCTACACACCAGACCAATCAGGAAATTTCTCGGGTGGCTTGGTTCAACTTAATACAAAAGACTTTCCCGAAAGTTTTACACTTAATTTTTCGACATCTATTTCAGGGAATTCTAACACAATAGGAAAAGATAACCTAACTTACTTTGGTGAACAAAGTAAAATTCTTTTCTTTAATTCAGGTTTTGATAATGGTTTAAGAGAATTGCCAAGAAATATTCCTTCACAAGTTGTATCTAGAGATTATTTTAATTCTCAAGAACTTACATCATTTGGGAGGTCTTTTGCTAATAATTGGAATCAAACAAAAAAAACTGCACCTATAAATGGGGGTTTTCAACTTTCAGCAGGAAATAATTATAAAATTGGTAAAGTAAATCAGTTCGGTATATTAGGTGCTTATACATATAGTAGCTCATTTTCTAATAAAAATGTAGAAAGAAAAGAATATCAAGAAGATGGTATCGAAGAACAGGAATATTCTGGATTAAATTCAAGCTATAAAGTACAATGGGGAGCTTTATTAAATGCAAGTTTTAGAATCGGAGAGACACAAAAAATTAGCTTAAAAAATACATATATTTTGAATTCTGAGGATGAAACTCAATATTTGGAAGGATTTCATATACCTCAAACTGCAGATAGAAAATTGTATTCGACTAGACTAAAAATTAGAGGTGTTTTTTCATCACAAATTTTTGGTGAGCATTATATAGAAAAATTAATGAAATTAAAATTCGATTGGAAAGCATCTTATTCCGAATCAATTGCAGATGAGCCAGATTACAAAACTATGGTATATCAAAGAGAACGCGGAACGGATGACCCATATTATGCACCAATATCGGTAACCGGCAATCCTAATACAACTATTGGAGGAAGACTTTTTTCAAATCTCAAAGATATTAATAGAAGTATAGAGTTTAGTTTTGAATTACCTGCAAGAGTAACAAATAAAATAAATATGAAAGTAAAAACCGGATTGTTTGCTCTTGGAACAAGAAGAAATTTCAACGCGAGATTATTTGCTCCATATTTTTCAAGTAAATCGAGCATTTGGGATAAGATAAAAATACAGAAACAATCTTTGGATTCGATATTTGCTTCAATTAATATAGATTCAAATAAATTGGTATTCGAAGAATTTACATCTGGATCCGATAATTATTATGCTTTTGAAAATTCTTATGCAGGATTTTTAATGTTCGATATTCCGGTAGGAAAGTTTAGAATTATAACGGGTGCTCGATTAGAATCTAATGAGCAAGTCTTACAATCTATAGATTTAAAAAACACGCCAATTATAGTCAATTTAAAGAACAATGATTTATTACCTTCTCTTAATTTAATTTATAATGTTAATGATAATTCAAATTTGAGATTTTCGTATTTTCAATCTATTTCCAGACCTGAACTTAGAGAATTAGCACCTTTTGGATTTAACGATTTTAATAGAAATGTTTTTGTTTATGGTAATCCTTATGATTTAAGAAGAACTTTAATAAGAAATTATGATTTAAGAATCGAGACTTATCCAAATGCTGGGGAACTGTTATCCTTAAGTATATTTTATAAAAAATTCGATGCTCCTATTGAAGTAGTATATTTTTCCGAGAGTAGTGATTCGAAATCAAATACATACAGAAATGCTGAAAATGGTGCAACCAATTATGGTGTAGAGATTGAAGTAAGAAAAAATCTCGGAATGTTTTGGAAGCATCTTAATAATTTTACTATTAATGGAAATCTGACATTGATTAATTCAAAAATAGATCTTTCAGGTCTTTCCTCTGCAGAAACAAAAACGGAAAGAAAATTACAAGGTCAGTCACCTTATACTATTAATATTGGAATTTTTTATGATAATCCTGAAATTGGAACAAGCGTTAACTTATTATATAATAGGTACGGAAGCAGAATTTCTGAAGTTGGTTTGGCTGGATTTGGAGATATCGAAGAGAATGGAAGAGATATAGTTGATTTTTCAGCATCAAAAAAATTGCTTAATAATTTCGAAATAAAATTTACTGTCAAAAACTTATTAGGAAAGGATATATATTTTTCCCAGCTAATTAATAATTCTTCAGAAACCGTAAGACGGTATAAAGTTGGAACTAATTATGCTTTATCAGTAGGTTATAAATTTTAATTATGCAGGCAATGCAATCCCTAAAATAATATGTTCTTTCAAATAGGGATTGCATCTACGGTTTTATTTAATGATTTATTCATCTTTTATTAACACTAAGTTAAAATTATACAAATAGTTTTGAATATAATTAAAAAATAAAGGAGAAAATTTAATGAAAAAAACTCTCATACTGCTTATCTTGCTTGCTCTTGCTGTTAATTATGGATATTCACAGGCAACCGATACTTTAACAGGTAATATTACTACAACAGTTACATTGAATAGTACTAAAAAATATTTATTACTTGGTGAATGTCACGTTAAATCAGGTGGAAATCTTGTAATTCCAGCAGGAACAAGAATATATGGTGAAAAGACATCAAAGGGTTCTTTAATAATAGAAAGAGGCGGTAAAATTAATGCGGTAGGGACAGCAAATAACCCTATCATTTTTACAAGTGCATTTCCTCCAGGAAGTAGAAACGCTGGTGATTGGGGAGGAATCGTAATTCTTGGGAAAGCAAGAATTAATACAAATTCAGGGGTTGATACAGCTCAAATCGAAGGTTTTGCAACACCAATTTACTATGGTGGACAGGATGATAACGATAGTTCAGGAATAATGAAATATGTTAGGATAGAATATTCTGGAGTAGCACTTGCTCCAAATAACGAAATTAATGGTCTTACAATGGGTGGCGTCGGAAAAAGAACAGTGATTGAATATATTATGGTTAGCTATTGTGGAGATGATTCTTTCGAATGGTTTGGTGGGAATGTAAATGCAAAGTATTTAATTTCTTATAATGCAATAGATGATGAATTCGATACCGATAATGGATTTAGAGGAAGAGTTCAGTTTGGTTTAAGTATTAAACATCCGTTGATAGCAGATATTAGCGGTTCTAATGGATTTGAATCGGATAATAACGGAGCACCAAATTATAATCCACCAAGGACACAACCAATATTTTCAAATATAACATTTATTGGAGCCAAACAATATGATACTTCTACAGTTGATCCAAATCACAAAAGAGGAATGCATCAGAGAAGAAACTCATTGCAGAGCGTTTACAATACAATTTTTATGGGTTACCCGACAGGATGTTTATTCGATGGTGTTGGTGTAGCAAATGCTTGTATTGGAGATACAATAAAATTTATGAGTAATATTGTTGCGGGTATTTCGGGGAAAAATTTCGATACTACAGCAATGAGTGGAAATGGATTTAATGCTACCACTTGGGCTTTAAATCCCTCAAGGAAAAACGATACACTTAATACAAATGCTCAAGTAATGTTAACAAATGCTTATGGTGGTTATCTTACAAATAATTGGAATACTTCATTTTTTATTCCTTTAACAGGTTCACCTGCCCTAACAAATTACACCGATGTTTCAACTGTTGACCCATATTTCACTTCTGTGAATTTTAGAGGTGCTTTTGGAGCAACAGATTGGGGTTTAGGATGGGCGAACTTTAGACCTGATACAGTGAATTATAATACAATTGGAATAAAACAGATTTCAACAAATGTTCCTGGTGAATATAAACTTGAACAAAATTATCCTAATCCATTTAACCCAACAACGAAAATCAATTTTGCAGTCACAAAACCAGGATTTGTAAGTCTTAAAATTTATGATATAACAGGAAAAGAAGTAGCAAATCTTGTAAATGAAAAATTAGAATCAGGTTCATTTTCTTACGAATTTAGTGCTTCAAACTTGAGTTCTGGAATTTATTTTTATACTTTGAAGACAGGTGATTTTATAAGCACAAAAAAGATGGTTTTGATAAAATAATACCGTAGCGAGCGGTAATAATAAATATTCCTTTGCCGGTGATTTATTACGGCAAAGGAATTTTTTTATTTGATAACTATATTCACCATTTTATTTTTTACAACAATAATTTTCACTATGTCTTTTCCCATAATGTGGCGAAGAATGGTCGGGTCGTCCATTGCAGCTTGCTCGAGGTCTTTTTCGTTTGTATCGAGTTCAACTTCTTTTTTTGCTCTTACTTTTCCATTAACAGAAAAAGCTACCGTTATCAAATCTGCTTTTGCATATTTTTCATCCCATTGGGGCCAAGGTTGATTTTGAATCGAAGGTTTATTCCCGAGTCTTTCCCATAATTCTTCAGCAATGTGCGGAGCAAATGGTGAAAGTAATAACAAAAATTTTTCTATTAGTTCTTTGCTTATTTTTTCAAGTTTATATGCATTATTAACCAATATCATCATTTGAGCTATCGAGGTGTTAAACTTCATATCACCGTCTTCAATATCAAATGTAATTTTTTTAATTGCTTTATGTAGAATTCTTAATTCCTCCACGCTTGGTTTTTCATTTGTAACATTACTTTTAATTTTACCTGTTCTATCGTCTATTACAAGTCTCCAAACACGGTTCAGGAATCTGAACATACCGGCAATGCCTTCAGTACTCCAAGGTTTTGTAGCTTCAAGAGGTCCCATAAACATTTCGAATAATCGCATCGAGTCCGCTCCGTAATCTCTGATTACATCATCGGGATTAATTACATTACCTCGAGATTTACTCATCTTTACACCATCTTCGCCAAGAATCATTCCCTGATTAAAAAGAATTGTGAATGGTTCATTGTGATTGACATATCCTAAATCATATAACACTTTGTGCCAAAATCTTGCATAAAGCAAATGCAATACTGCGTGTTCAGCACCACCTATATATAAATCTACAGGCATCCAATAATTATCTTTTTCTTTGTCACAAAATATTTTATCGTTATGAGGGTCAATATACCTTAAATAATACCAACAGGAACCAGCCCATTGAGGCATAGTATTTGTTTCACGCTTAGCAGGTTTTCCTGTTTCCTTATCTATAGTATTAACCCATTCAGTGATAGAAGCGAGAGGAGATTCACCTGTGCCTGATGCTTTATATGATTTTACGTCTGGAAGCGTAACTGGTAAATCTTTTTCATTGAGAGCTTTAAAAGTTCCATCTTCAAAATGAATAATAGGAAACGGTTCACCCCAATATCTTTGTCTTGAAAAAAGCCAATCTCTTAATTTATAATTTATACTTTTTTTCCCAACACCGTTTTCTTCGAGCCAATTATTCATTTTTTCGATAGCTTCTTTTGTTGGCAGTCCACTAATAAATCCTGAATTTATACTATATCCTTCTTCCGTAAAACATACTTTTCCTTCTCTCACATCATCGAGATATTTTCCAAATTCTTTGGATTCACCATTAATTTTCTCGAGTCCTTTTCCTGAAATTATAATTTCAGTCCCGTTATCGGATTTAACTTTCTTTATTCCAACATCTTTATATTTTTCTGGAATAACAACGGGAATAATTTCAAGATTAAATTTAACTGCAAATTCCATATCCCTCTCATCATGACCGGGAACACTCATAATAGCTCCTGTTCCATAACTTGTTAGTACATAATCCGAAATCCAGATTGGAATTTCTTTTTGATTTACCGGATTAATTGCATAAGCTCCTGTAAACTCTCCTGTTTTTTCTTTTACGAGTTCGGTTCTTTCCAAATCGGATTTTTTTGCGGCAGCTTCGATATATTTACTGATTCTTTCTTTGTGTTTGTCTGTAGTTATTACTTCAATAAGTTTGTGTTCAGGAGCTAAAACCATATATGTAGCTCCGAAAAGCGTATCTGGTCTTGTAGTAAATACTTCGATCTCTTTATCTTCTTTCAACTTTTGACTTTTAACCCTAAACTTGACAATTGCTCCCTCGCTTCGACCTATCCAATTAGTTTGAAGTTTTTTTATACTTAAAGGCCATTTAACCTGATCTAAGTCTTCAAGTAATCTTTGTGCATATTTTGTGATTCTAAGTTTCCATTGTTTCATTGGTCGTCTAACAACCGTAAATCCTTTTTCGATTTGTTCAGGGACTTCTTCATTTGCAAGCACAGTGCCAAGTTCGGGACACCAGTTAACAGGCGATTCGGAAATAAAAGCAAGGCGTTGGGAATTTATAAATTCATATCTTTCTTTTTCAGATAATCCTTCAGGAATTTTAAGCTCAGAAATTGGTTTAGCTTTGTTTTCTTTTTCATCGAAAAATGAATTGAAAAGTTTCAAAAACATCCACTGTGTCCATTTGTAATATTTTTCATCAGTTGTATTTATTTCCCTATCCCAATCGTAAGAAAAACCAAGTGATTGAAGCTGACTTCTAAATCTATTAACGCATTCACCAACTCCTATTTTAGGATTTATTTCTTTTTTAATAGCATATTGTTCCGCCGGTAAACCAAATGCATCCCATCCCATAGGATGAAGCACATTATATCCTTTCATACGTTTATATCTTGCAATAATATCCGTTGCGGTATAACCTTCGGGATGTCCTACATGTAGCCCGTCTCCACTTGGATAGGGAAGCATATCTAAAACATAATATTTAGGTTTAGATTTATCAATTTCGTTTATATCTGGAGTTTTGAAAGTTTTATTTTTTTTCCAGTACTCCTGCCATTTTTTTTCGATTTGTAAGTGTTCGTATTTCATTATCGCTGATTAATATTATTATTCTGATTTCACTTAATTAATGAATTCTCCGATTCTCGTGATTATTTTTTGTGATTTATTTCCTCTGTGTAATTTTGTGCTTCTCTATGTCACAGTTTTTTTTTCAAGTTGTTAAAAGTTTTTGTACTTCCTTTAGCTTTTCATCGTCCACCTTTGGTCCGAGTAGCGTTGTAAGGTATCCCTGATATTTTTCATAATAATGTTCTCCTTCGGGTATCATAGGTACAAAATCCTTTCCCAGTCCATGCAAGGGATAAAGTTTTATATGCACGTGATTCACTCCCATTCCTTCCATTACCAGTGCTGTTCTCTGCACACCGAGTTTTTTATCGATTACCTTGCCGAGTTTTTTTGCCGTAAGTAAAAACTTAGTATATACCTCATCCGGCATTTCGAATGCATAAGAATCGTAATGCTCTTTCGGAATCAGTAATGTCATACCTTTTGTATTCGGAAAAATATCCAGAATACCTATGAAATCCTCATCTTCATATACTTTATAAGAAGGGATCTCACCCGCAATTATTTTGCAAAAAATGCAGTCTTCTTTTTTCATAATTCTTTAAAACATTAAAAATAGTATATTTAAAAATGAGATACAGGGGGAAAAGTATTTAAAATTATCTTTGCAATTTTATTAAAAATCCATATTTGCTATATTAAAAGCTTAAATGAAAAACGGAAAAATGAAATTAGACGCATTATTTATAGGTTCTCACCCGGATGATATAGAGCTAACCTGTGGTGGTACGGTTTGCAAATTGGTTAAATCCGGCAAAAAAACAGGTATTCTGGATTTGACTAAGGGCGAACTAAGCACCCGCGGGAACCTTACTCAAAGGAAAAAAGAAACCGAAAACGCAAGTAAAGTTCTTGGAATAAGCGTCAGGAAAAACCTCGGGCTTCGAGACGGTAATATTCAAAACACAAATGCAAACAGGTTAAAACTTATCAAAGTGATTCGTGAATATCAGCCGGAAATAGTTTTTGCCCCTTATCCGTCCGACAGGCATCCTGACCATATTAATGCGAGTAATTTTATTCGTGAAGCGGTTTTTTATTCGGGTTTAAGGAAAATAGTGACGGGCAAACAAAAAGCATACAGACCGAAACATATTTTTTATTACCGGCACGCTTATGATATTCCGGTTAGCTTTATAATGGATGTTAGCGATGTGTTCGAAAAAAAAATGGAAGCAATCAGGTGTTACGGAACACAGTTCTATAATCCAAAAATAAAAAACGAGCCAGAAACTTATATAAGCAGTAAAAGATTTTTAGACGATATAGTAACCCGTGCAAAGTTCTTCGGATTCAAGATTGGTGTGGAATACGGCGAGACATTTTTTTGCTACGAGAGTATAAAGTTTGATGCTGATTTATTATATAAAATATAAAATCAAAAATTATGATAGACGTAAGCAAAAGAAAAGTATTAGTGTTCGACCTTGAAGTTGCCGCTTTAGATTTTGAATCTTATGATGAGGAGATGCAAACATATTTGACAAAGTTTGCTAAAGATGAAGAGGAAAAAAAACTGGCAATCGAAAATCTTGTCTTTAACCCATTCACTTCGCAACTTGTTGCCATCGGTATGTACGACCTGAATGAAGAAAAAGGATGTGTGCTGATGAATACGGAGCAGGGTGTTGAAATCGAATCCGAAAACGATAAAATAAATTACATATGTAAAAACGAAACCGAAATACTCGATATATTCTGGAAAACGATAAGAGAAAAAAATTATAATATGTTTATCACTTTCAATGGTCGTGAGTTCGATTGTCCCTTTATTATGTTAAAGTCTTTTCAGCTCGGTATAGAGCCGTCGAAAAACCTTATGGCGGGTAGTGATTTTAATTTTAAAGAATATCATATAGATTTATTAAAAGAGCTTACGTTCCACCGGCATTCACCAACGGGTGCGAGAAGAAAATTTTCACTCGATTTTTATTGCAAACAACTCGGTATAGAAAGTCCGAAAAGCAACGGTGTAAAAGGTGAAATGGTCGGGGAGCTTTTTAAAAATAAAGAATACAAGGTTATTGCCGATTATTGTATCGGCGACGTTTTTGCTACAGCAGAACTTTTTAATAAGTGGAATTCAATTTTACATTTTTAATATATAAAAATAATTTAAGGAGAAATATAATAGATGAAACCAAATCAAATGCAAGGAATGCTTAAACAGGTAAAAAAGATGCAGGAAAAGATGGACCAGATTCAGGCGGAACTCGAAAATAAAACACTGGTAGAAGAATCGGGCGGTGGTATGGTTAAGGTTACTATAAACGGTAAATTACAATTGAGTAAAATCGAAATCGAAAAAGAAATCCTGACATCGGATGATACGGAAATGCTGGAAGATTTATTGATAGCCGCAATAAATAAAGCAATAGACAGTGCACAAAAAATGGCGAGCGACGAAATGTCGAAAGCTACCGCAGGTATGATTCCGAATATTCCGGGCTTGAATCTTCCGGGATTTTAATCAACGCTTTGACATTCCCTCATTTTTTAGCGGGAATCCGTTTTGTAATTTAGATATTAGAAATTGTTTAGTATTTAGAAATTATTATTTAGTATTTATATAGTTTATGTTCAATATATCAGACTCACTCGAATCATTAATAGATGAACTATCCAAACTTCCACAAATTGGGAGAAAAACAGCTCAAAGGTTAGCAATGTTTATAATTAAACAACCACGTGAAGAGGTTGAAAAATTATCGAAAGCTTTGCTCGAGATTAAAGACAAAATAAAATTCTGTAGTATTTGTTGTAATATTACAGAAGATGATGTTTGTAAAATCTGTAGTTCGGAAAAAAGAAATAAAAGTATAATTTGTGTAGTCGAAGACCCTAAAGATGTATACGCTATAGAAAAAACGAATGAATACCGAGGATTGTATCACGTACTACACGGAAGAATTTCTCCTCTCGATGGAATTGGTCCGAATGATATTAAAATAAAAGAATTACTTTATAGGCTCGATGAATCGGAAAATAATAAAGTCGAAGAGTTAATATTAGCTTTGAATCCTACTGTAGAAGGGGAAACGACAATTTTATACTTGAATAAACTTATTAAGCCTTTGAATTTAAAAATCACACGTATTGCAAGGGGAATTCCGATAGGCGCTGATCTTGAATTTGCTGATGAAGTTACTCTTGCAAAAGCTATTGAAGGAAGGGTTTCTGTATAATAAATAATTATTAGTTAGTTATTATTAATAAAAACATCAATTATTTCTTCATTTAACATTTAAAATTAAACATTTAATATTGAAAAAAGATTGGTTTAGAGATTGGTTTTCTAATAAATATTATCTCGAACTGTATAAGCACAGGGATGAAAAGGATGCAATCGATTTGATTAATTTGATTCAAAGGAATATTAATTTAATAAAAGGTTATAATGTTCTAGATATATGTTGTGGCTCTGGAAGACATTCTATTGAACTTGCAAAAAGAGGGTATGATGTAACGGGATTTGATTTATCTAAATTCTTAATCGGTGAAGCTGTCAAAAACAAAAATTTATCTCCGGAAAAAAATCTTAAATTAAAATTTTTTATAAAAGATATGAGGAATTTTAATTTTAATCATTCTTTCGATTTAGCTATTAATATTTTTTCAAGTTTTGGATATTTTGAAAATGATAAAGAAAATTTTTCCGTCTTCAAAAATGTTAGTTCATCATTGAAAAATGGTGGTTTTTTTGTGTTTGATTTCCTAAATGAATCTTTTTTAAGAAAAAATCTTATAAGAGAGAATTTTGTAGTATTGAAGAATAAAAAAGTAATCCTGAAAAGAAGGATTGAAAATAATCTTATTTTTAAGGATATTAAAATAGGAGAAAAGGTGTTTTCCGAAAGGATAAAACTATATTCTATCGATATTATAAAAAAAGAATTGCAAAAGAATAATCTAAATGTTCAGAAGATATTTGGAGACTATTATGGTAATAAATTTAAAAAATATGAATCAAAAAGATTTATCATTATTACAAAAAAAGTTTAGTATTATTTTATTATTTGTAGTATCTTTTTGTGGATGTGATTTGTTTGGTTTAAGAGATGTTGAAACTCCTACCGAACCTCGCTCTAATTTTATTCCTCCTACGACTCCTGATTTGGTTTTGGCTAATCTATCGAATGCTGTACTCGATAAAGATATTAATAATTATTTACAATGTATAGTTGATACAAGTTTGACGACAAAAAAATTTGTTTATATCGCAGATATATCATCACAAATACAATATCCTATTTTTCAAAATTGGCAAATATCGAATGAAAGAAATTATTATACTAATCTTGTTACTTTAACAGGATTTCAAAATACATCACTTTTGTTTTATACGAATATAACATCTAATAATTATTCGGATTCCGCAGTTTATGATATGGATTATCTTTTAAGGTTCGACCATCCTAAGACTACTGTAGCAAGAACTTTAAAGGGTAAATTGAGATTTGTTCTTGTAATTAATTCAAGAAATCTTTGGGCAATTTCAAGATGGATTGATTTTAAAGCTGAAAAGGATGATACAACTTGGAGTGTTTTAAAAGCAAACTTCAGTAATTAATTTGAAAAAATACTTAATAATATATTTTGCTTTTTTATTATTATTTTCCGCATGTGAAAATATTTTTGCACCAAAAATTGATAATACGACAAGTGCTCCAATTATCTCAGACCAATCTACAGTTGATGGAGTTTTTCAAAATTTTAAATATTCTTATACTTTTAAAGATACCTCCGTTTATAGTAATTTATTAACGAATGATTTCATTTTTACTTACAGAGATTATGTTCTCGGTTATGATATTTCTTGGGACAAGCAAACCGAAGTAAGAACTACGAATGGTCTTTTTCAAAATACTCAAAAACTTGAAATTATCTGGAACAATATAATTTTGCAAACAGGAGATTCTCTTCATCAGAATATAAAACGAAGTTTTAATTTAACCATTACTTTCAATCCAAGCAATGTTGTTAGGTTATATGGATTTACCGATATGAATTTAGTAAAAAGCACTACCGATTCTAAATGGCGTATTTTTAAATGGAAAGATGAGAGCTTTTAATAGTGTGAAGTGTTAATCATAAATATTTAATATTTAAATTATTCAGATCGAAATTAAAAACATCAAATAGCAACAATAAATATTCTGCGACATTCAGATTTCTAACGAAGTTGATTCAAAATCTTATCTATATCGTATGTTTCATATTCTTCGCAGTGTTTCATTACGTAGTCAATAAGCTGATATAATCTTTCGTCGGGGATATCGTTTCCTATTTTAGTTCTGTACTCTTTAAATAAATTATCTCTGGTCGTTGTGAATATAAGTGAAGGATTATTGAATTTATCTCCCGAATAGTTTCTATAATTATAAATATCTTTGTATAATTCTATATATCTACCGTCTTCATCATTAAATATATTGTAGGTTTTATATATAATTCTTACGGGAAATCTGTCCTGCTTATCAAAATCAAATTGCATACTTCTTTTACTATCGAGCCAATATGATAAATCTTTTGATTTTATAACTCGTTTTATCAAGAATTCCTTCATCTTTTGAATATTATGATTATAATTTCTTACACACCCGTGAGATAAACTTCTAAATTTGTCGTCGAGTAAATATTCTTTATTTGTTCCGTGAAAATATCTTAATGATGCTTCATCGTAGTGGACAGTAAAAAGACCCAATGGATTTTTGGGTCCGGGTGGAGTTGCTGGTAAATTCTCTTTTCCCTTTTCAGGATCTTTCCAAGATGGCCAATTTCGTATTCTGAACGCCTCGAAATTTCCCGTATAAGTTTTATCCTTTATTGTTCCTACAACATTATTCCAAGTATCAATGTAAATTGTATCTTTTTGATATAATTGAAAAATTCGTGAGCGAAATTCAGGAATATTGAGTTCCCATAATATTTTTGCAGTGTCCACAAGATAATTTTCAGGAATTGCATAACTCACTTTGTAAAAAGTCGAACTTAGTCCATTTGAAGAATCCTGTGTTCCAAAGTTTATGGTTCTGTTATTAATTAGCTTTTCAGCAGTTTTTTCTGGTAACAAAGGGAAGTTCTCAATTAAATAGCTTTTTACTGAATTATCTGCAACATCAATGCTCTCTGCTTCTACAGTTAGAGTTTGAGTTGGGATGTTGTTTTTCTTGTTCGGGTCATCGTTAGGTTGTGTATAACTAACAAAGCATAAAAATATAAATAATAAAAAATATGTAATAACCAGTTTTTTTCTTTTTATATCCATAATCTTAAATAGTTTTTAATAATGATACCAGAATTTTATTTAATGTTTCTTCTGCTTTTTTATAATTTCTTAATCTTTCTTTTTCTTTTATTGCTTCTGTAGATGTATCTAACATCATCTTATCAGCAATCAGTTCCCTTGTTATCAGACCTATTGCGATGAACTTAATCTTTGAATGAACTGCAGTAATATTTTCGGGAACAAGTGAATAACCTAATACATCTGAACCTATTTCTCTGTAAAATCTTGCTTCTGCCTCTGTTTCACTTTCAGGTCCAATAATACCCAAATAAACCGATTCATTAGTCTTAATATTATTTTCTATAAATATTTTTTCAGCTTTGTTGAATAAACCTGAATCATAAGCATTGCTCATATCGGGAAACCTTATACCAAGTTCATCGTCATTTTCACCAATAAGTGGATTATCACCCATTAAGTTAATATGGTCATATATTAGAGTAATGTCACCACATTTGAATCGAGGATTCAAATTCCCTACTTCGTCTAAAGATAATATTTTTTTTATTCCCAAATATTTTAAGCAATAAATATAATGTCCAATATCTCTCATCTTTATACCGTCATAAAAATGTAATCTACCTTTTAGTATCAGAAAATTTTTATTACCTGATTTTGCAAGTAATAAGTAAAGCTGATTTGCGAATATTTTTTTATCGAAGGTGGTAGGAAATTCTCTCAAATTTATTGCTTTTATAATTTTAATATTCTTTGGCAATTTATAATAATTATCTATTATTAAAGCAACTTCTGCTCGGTAGTTTTTAGGAATAAGTTTTTTAAAATAACCAACTGTTTCCATTATTTTTTTTCTTTGTTCAGTCATATTATTATATTTATAATTTTTCGATTAACTTTTTTATTAAAAGAGTCATCTTTGGTTCTGCAATGCTTGCTGCTTTTAAAATATTTTCGAGCTTTGCAACTTCCAAAACGTCAGGGAATCCTTCATCAGTTATAATAGAAATTCCAAGAGATTCGATTCCAAGTTGATGAGCAACCATAACTTCAGGGATTGTTGACATTCCAACAACATCCCTCCCAATTTTTCTTATCATTCGATATTCTGATTTTGTCTCAAGGGTAGGTCCTTGAACACTTGTATATACTCCCTTTTTTATGTTGATGTGATTTTCAAGAGCAGTTTTTTCTGCAAGAGTAATAAGTTTTTTAGAATAAAAGTGTGTTGATTTTGCTATATTTTTAATAATTTTTAATCCGATTAAAGGAGAAGAAAAGTGAAGATTAATATGTGAAGTTAATAGCATCAAATCTGTTTTTCTAAATTCGGGATTAAGAGCTCCACAGGCATTTGAAACAATTAGATATTTAACACCAAAAATTTTCATAATGTATAGAGGAAAGGTAATTCGCTCATGTGAGTAACCTTCGTAATAGTGATATCTTCCCTGCATTGCAATTATTTTTTTTTTACAAATAGTTCCAAAAATTAATTTACCATGGTGTGATTCTACTGTTGATACTGGGAAATGCGGGATATTCGAATAATCTATTACTTTTTCTTTTCTGATAAATTTCACAAGTCCACCAAGTCCAGTTCCGAGTATTATACCTAATTCGTAATTTCCTTTAACAATATTTTTTAAAAAATCCGAAGTATGCTTTATCTTATGTTTCATAAATTATTTAACTTCGAAACTGTCTTCAAAGGAACTCTTGTCTGGTTTTGAGCCTCCAATAAAAACTTTTTTAACAGGTTTTTCTTCATCATCATTAGGTTCTTCGTTTTGAATTTCTATATCGTCAAGGTTAGTAGTTATATTTGAAACTTTTGAAAGCTCCATTTTAAATATCTTTTTGTTTTTAATAAACTCTTCCAGTTCGTTAAGTTTATCATTTAAGAAATTCCTAACATCTTCCATTACTTTGTCATTCCTAAGTTTAATATCTTCGAGTTCCTGCTTTTTTGATAAAATATCGTCTTCAATATCCTGTTTCATTTTTCTTGTGTTGAGTTCAGCTTCTTTTATAATCATTTCTGCTTTCTTTTTTGCATTCTGAATTATTTCTTCACCTAAATCCTGAGATTTTATAATTGCTTTTTGAAGATTAGCTTCATTTTCCTTATATATCTCAATATCTGATAATAATGATTTTATCCTATCATTCAGATTTTTATTCTCGATTACTAACTTTTCATAATGTGAACTCACTGTATCAAGAAAAGCATCTACTTCATTTACATCATAACCCCGAAGTCCTTTTTTGAAATCTCTTTTTTTAATGTCTTTTGAAGATATATTCATTTTTAAATTATATTAATAAATTTACAAATAATTTCTTTGACCGAAAATTGCACTTCCGATTCTAAGCATATTAGAGCCTTCTTCAAGTGCAATTCTGTAATCTGATGTCATACCCATCGAAAGATATTTGAAACTTGTGTAATTTACCTTTAAATCTTCGTACAGATTTCTTAAAAGAATAAAGTTTTCTCGAATAATTTTTTCATAATCAGTAAACATACCGATAGTCATTAGTCCTTGCATATTAATATTTTCAAATGATGAAATATCCTTACAAAGATTTTTAACATCTTTTGGTTCTGCTCCAGATTTTTGTAATTCATCGCTTGTGTTTACCTGAACAAGTATATTAATTACCTTTTTTACTTTTTTAGCATGTTTATCTATCTCAATAGCCAATTTTATACTATCGACGGAATGAATTAATGTGATAAAATCAACTACATATTTCACTTTATTTGTTTGAAGATGTCCAACCAGATGCCACTTAATATTTTCTGATTTTAACACATCATACTTGCTTTTTAATTCCTGAACTTTATTTTCACCAAAATCTATATGTCCTAATTTATGAACATACAAAATCTCTTCTGTCGAGAAAGTTTTACTTACAGCGACTAATTTAATATCTTCAAAATTTTTACCGATTTGAGAACATATTTTTTTAATATTCGCTGTTAATACAGAATAATTTTCATTAAGGTATTCGTATTTCATATATATTTATAAAAAATATATTTATTTTCTACAAAATTCAACGTTTAAGCATATACCAAAATTATGTTAAAAAAATTTGCAGAGGATTTAAAAGCATATAGAGAAAAAAAGAAAATTACATTGCTTCAAATTGCAAATGAAACAAGGATTCATATTTCCAATTTAGAAAGAATGGAAAATGGAGAGTTTAATTTTTTACCACCACCCTATATTAGAGCTTTTTTAAAACAATATATTAAAAGTTTAGGACTTGACGAAAAAGAAACACTTTATAATTTTGATTTAGCTAAAAGTGGGAGATATCAACCCATTTCAAATGAAGACGATAAGAAAGAAGAGGTCATAAATGAATCTGAAAAAAATACTGAAGAACCAGTAAAAGAAAAAAATAAATCACAGGAAACAGAAACGATAGAAACACTTTTTGAAGAGAAAGTTCCTTTGCATAAACATCGAACTTTAAAACCAAAAGAGAAAAAGAAGTCAGTTCAGAATACATTAATTAAAAAAATTGATGTTGACAGATCCGTTTCTTTTTCAGAAAAACCAGAATTAAAAACTCAGCCAGAGAAAAAATCTTTCAATTTTTCACCTTCGATTTTTAAATCATTAGGTATTATTGCTGTTATTATATTAATGGGTTATGGTATTTATCTTCTTATTACAACTGTTTTTATTACTGGAACATCAAAATCAAAGTATGATATTGTTAGGCAAAACTTCGATACAGTTGTTAAAGAAAATGAGAAAAAAATTCTTGGGAAACGCTCGAAAGAAGAAATTGAAGATTCGATTAGAAAAGCGACTTATATACAAGATTCGATTAAGAGAGCATTAAATGATTCTATTACATTGGATATTAAATGTCTTAAGAAAGGTTATATATCTGTGATTGTTGATTCGATAACTTATGATAATATGTATAAAGAATCATTCGATAAGGATTATGCTGGGACTTGGAAGGCAAAGAAATGTTTTTGGATTACTTCAAATAATACTACAACGTTCGAATTGTATCTTAATGGTAAAAAATTGGATATTAAAGATACAAAAGTAAAATATCTTAAAATATCAAGAAACGGTATAGAAAAAGAGCAATAAATTTAAAATGTTCATAATTTGTTTATATTTTGATTTATAATTTTATAAACTTCAAAACCTATTACTTATTTGTCAGCTTCAAAAGAAATATTAGAAAAACTAAATCAACTTAAAGAAAAAATTGCTGAGGCAGATTATAAATATTATGTATTAGATGAACCAGATATTTCCGATTATGATTATGATATGTTAATGAAAGAGTTGGAAAAAATTGAAAAAGAATATCCTGATTTAATTACTCTCGATTCACCGACAAGAAGAGTATCGGGAGAACCAACGAAAAAATTTGATGTGGTAACACACGAAGTTCCAATGCTTTCTCTATCCAATTCTTATAGTTTTGATGAATTAATTGATTTTGATGCAAGAATTAGAAATTTAATTCCTGAACAGAAATATGAATATGTCTGCGAATTGAAATTCGATGGACTTGCAGTATCATTGATTTATGAAAATGGAAATTTCGTTAGAGGAGCAACGAGAGGTGATGGGACTAAAGGAGATAATGTTACAAATAATCTGAAAACCATACGTTCAATTCCTTTAAAAGTTAAATCAGACAAATTTAAAAATTTCGAAGTTCGAGGTGAAGTTTTTATAAAAAAGAAAGATTTCGAAAAAATTAATGAAGAGCAGGAAATTAGAGGGGAAAAACTTTTTGCAAATGCAAGAAATACTGCAGCAGGAACACTTAAACTCAAAGATAGTAAAGCAGTAGCATCGAGACCATTAAATATTTTTGTATATTATTTAAGAACCAATGATGTGATTTTAAATTCACACTATGAAAATTTAGAAATTTTAAAGAAACTAAGATTTCCAGTTAATTCTTATTATAAGAAAGTTAATTCCATTACAGATGTAAAAAAATATTGCGATGATATTGAAAAAATAAGGGATATACTACCTTATGAAATTGACGGGGTAGTTGTAAAAGTGAATTCTTTAACACAACAGGATAAAATAGGTTATGTAGCAAAATCTCCACGTTGGGCTATTGCTTATAAGTTTAAAGCCAAACAGCAGATTACAAAAATAAAAGATATAACTTTACAGGTAGGGAGGATAGGAAAGATAACTCCAGTTGCGGAATTAGAGCCTGTATTTCTTGCAGGGTCAACGATTTCGAGAGCAACTCTTCATAATTTCGACGAAATCAAAAAGAAAAAAATAAAAATAGGTGCATCTGTAAAAATTGAAAAAGGTGGAGATGTAATTCCGAAAGTTGTAGAAGTAATAGAAGACAAGGATTTTGAGAAATTGCCTGATTATAAAAATCCTACTAATTGTCCTGTATGCAATTCTAAACTTGAAAAACCAGAAGATGAAGTTAATTATTATTGCTTAAATTATTTTTGTCCTGCACAGGTACAGGGTCGTATAGAACATTTTGTCCAGAGGGATGCTATGGAAATTGAAGGACTTGGAACAAGTATTATTGAGCAATTTTTGAAAAAAGGATTTATTAAAGATTATACTGATATATATGATTTAAAAAATTATAAAGAAAAACTTATTCGGCTTGAACGGTTTGGAGAAAAAAGTATTTCAAATATTTTAAATGCTATAGAAGAATCTAAAAAGAAACCTTTTGAAAAAGTTTTATTCGCAGTTGGGATAAGGCATATAGGTGAAAAAACAGCAAAAATAATTGCTAAACATTTTGGTTCACTTGAAAATTTGTCGAATGCTACTCTTGAAGAAATTAGTAATATTTACGAAGTAGGACCTAAAATAGCAAAAAGCATTAAAGATTTTTTTGAAGATGAAAAAAGCAAAGTCTTAATTAACAAGTTAAAAGAAAAAGGATTAAGACTTAAAATAGATAAATCAGAAAAAATAAAATTCAACCCAAACTTTAAAGATAAAACTTTTGTGTTGACAGGGACACTCGATAAATATACGCGTGATAAAGCATCACAAATTATAGAAAACTTCGGAGGTAAAGTAACATCTTCTGTTAGCAAAAAGACCGATTATGTTTTAGCAGGCAAAGACGCGGGAAGTAAACTCGAAAAAGCTAAAATGCTTGGATTGAAAGTTATAGATGAAAATATTTTTGATAAAATGATTGGTTAATAGAGAAATTTTAAAATCATTTTAGAAAATTCAAACCAAATACTAAATGCATACCACCTAAATCTTTCATTGGACTATCTTTGATACTAATGACACTCCCGCTAACAACAGGTAAATAATAATATCTAAGGTTCAAACTGAAAGCAATTTTCTTCGATTGTTCAAATTCAATACCAACCCCTGCGAAACCACCGAGGGCAAAAGCTGCGTGTGAATATCCGAATGCTTTTAGATAGCTTTTTTCGTAAGGATTTGTTAAAACAAGTGCAGGTGTAATACCAATATCTATTAGCGGTTTGAAATCATTTTCAATTTCGTCTTTAAAAAGATAATGCTGTATTCCGATGTTAATGGGTAACATAAATACTCTATTTACTTTATCTCTTATGTAAGAATTTCCATAATAATCAAAATATTCGAATTCTCTTGTGTCTGATATACCTGTTATTGAGAAATTAAAAAACAAATCACTGCTTTTACTAATTGGTCTATAATAACCTCCCGAAATACCATAACCTTTATCTGAATATAAGATACTTAAACCGAACTGATTTCTTGGCTCTTTTTCTTTTAATTCTGGTTTAGGATTGATTTGTAAATTTGTAGCAAATGTTAATTTTGAAACAAGTATTAAAAGACTCAGGACTTTTACTTTCAGCATTGCTTTATAAATTGTTTTATGAAACATATTTGATTAATTTTTAAAAGTAAAGCTATTAATAAATACTAAAACATTTTTTATATTTAATATATTTTTGTAATTTCTAATTTCATTTGACGGAGCAAAGATTAAATAAAATTAAGAAAGTTGTTTGTCAAAGACAAAAATATCTCACGGTAGTTCTTGAAAATGTGCACGACCCACATAATGTAAGTGCGGTATTAAGAAGTTGTGATGCAGTGGGAATAGATAAAGTATATTTGATTTATAATACAAATAAGTTTCCAAAAATAGGGCGAGTTTCATCCGCGAGTGCAAAAAAATGGGTTGAACTTGCGAAATTTAAGACTGTTGATGTATGCTTTAATGAACTTAAGAAAGAGAAGTATAAAATTTATTCAACGCATATTTCTGAAACCGGTAAAAATAAATTTTTATACGATATTGATTTGACAAAAAGAGTGGCAATTGTATTCGGCAATGAACACGATGGAGTATCAGATGAGGTAAAAATTAAATCCGATAGTAATTTAATAATTCCAATGTACGGGATGATACAATCTCTTAATATTTCAGTATCGGTAGCGGTTTGCTTATATGAAGCATTAAGACAGAGGGAGGCGAAAGGGATGTATAAGAAATCGAAATACACAAAAGCAGAACTTAAAAATAAATTAGATTATTATTTAAATAAATAATATAAAAATGTTGCCATCATATTTCAAAAAAGAGTTGAAACTTCAGAATACGAATAACTTCCTGTTGATAGCAGGACCGTGTGTGGTAGAGAATAAATCGGTTGTATTTAAGGCTTGCGAGAGGGTGAAAGAAATTACATCGAAATTGGAAATGCCGTATATATTTAAATCTTCCTATATGAAGGCGAACCGCACGTCGGGAAAGTCTTTTAGGGGATTAGAAATGGATAAGGCATTGAAAATATTGATGGACGTCAAGAAAGAATTTAATGTTCCTGTTTTGACTGATGTTCATTCTGAAGTGGAAGCGAGTATTGCAGCGGAAGTGGTTGATGTATTGCAGATTCCTGCATTTTTGTGTAGACAGACTGAACTGCTTGAAGCCGCAGGTGAGACTGGAAAAATAATTAATATTAAAAAAGGACAGTTTCTTGCCCCTGCTGAAATGAAATATCAGGCAGAAAAAGTTGCTTCGACTGGGAATAATAAAATTTTATTAACCGAGCGGGGCACAACATTCGGATATAATAATTTGGTTGTGGATTTTAGGGGACTTGTTATTATGAAAAGTTTTGGATATCCGGTTATATTCGATGCAACTCATTCAGTACAGATGCCATCGAAAGAAAACGGAGTAAGCGGAGGGAATCCCGAATTTATTGCTCCGCTTGCACGAGCAGCAATAGCTATAGGTATTGACGGGATTTTTATCGAAACACACCCAAATCCTTCGAGAGCATTAAGTGATGGAAACAACATGTTGAAATTAGATAGATTAGAAAATTTGTTGAAAGAATTATTAAAAATTTATAAAGTTCGAATTTTGAAAAACAGTTTTCCAATAAAAAGTAGAAAGAGGTATTAAAATATAATACTAAATTCTAAAATTTTTTTATGATTCAAATATAAGTATTTGTTCAGTATCAGAATTATGTTTTTAAAATAAAAGATTTATTTTTTCAGATCAAATCCATCTTTAATTCCTTTTTCTATTGCCTTAACACCTTCGGACATCCACACGGGTATAGGTTCACCTTTTAAGTAGTGGTCGAAAAACTGTTTCATACGTTTTGATAAGTCAACTCTTGTTGGCCATTTTGTTAGATTGTGCTCTTCATCGTTATAAGTAAGCATCCACACAGGTTTATTCAATCTTCTTAAAGCAGTGAAAAATTCTATTCCCTGTTGATGTGGGACTGCTCCATCGTTATCATTAGACATTATTAATACTGGTGTTTCTATTTTATCGGCAAAGAACAAAGGAGAATTTTCAAAATATAAGTCAAATCCTTCCCACAAAGTTTTTCCAAGTCTGCTTTGGCTTTGTTCATATTGAAATTGTCTTACCATACCTGATTCTAATCTTATTCCACCGTAAGCACTTGTCATATTAGCAACTGGTGCTCCAGTCATTGCGGCTTTAAACAAGTTTGTTCTTGTAACTATATATGCTGCCTGATAACCTCCCCAGCTCTGACCTTGCAGTCCAATATTGTATTTATCTATAAATCCTTTTTCTAATAATGCATAGGTTCCACTTACAACTGTATTATATGCGCTTTTTCCAGGGTAACCAATTTTATATTTTATATCGGGAATGAATATAACATATCCGTTACTATTATACAGTGGAAAGTTAATAACTGACCTACTTGGATTTGGAATATAATGCGCGTGAATTCGATGTGTGTATTTTTCATAAAAATATACAATCATTGGATATTGCTTATTTGGGTCGAAATTTTCGGGTTTATAAACAAGACCTTTTTGCTCAACTCCGGAAGAATCTTTCCATTTGAATAGTTCTACTGTTCCCCATAAATATTTTGTTTGTTGTGGATTAGCATTTGAAATTTTTAGTGGATTAGAAAAATCCAAATTGCTAACCCACAAATCAGGAAATTCATAGTATGAATATCTTTGCCAAATTATTTTATTTGATTGTTTTGATTTTATAGGTTCGGTAAATCCATAATCAACCATTATAAGCTCATTTAGAGAATTATCTGAATTTATATCCAGAGAATAAAAACCCTCGAATGTTGTTTCTTCATTTCGAACATTAAGTAAGATATTATTCGGAATATGTATTGAATCTTTATCTGTTTTTATATATCTAAGAATAGTTTTTGTGTCTCTTCCAATTTTAGTAATGTTTACTGGAGATGATTCATTTTTCGGATTAACTTCCCAGATGTCGTATTTATCATAAATTAATACTGACTCATCATTTTTAGTCCAGCCTGCAATACCGTATTGCTCGGGGTCTCGTGGTTCGTCGAATTCTTCATCGTATAATTTTGTTGGAATTGATTTTGTGATTATATATTCTTTTTCATCTTTTACAGAATAAGAATGATATGAGCTATCATTTGGCTCATAGTAAAGAAAATAATATCCGAGTGGAGAAAAATCTGCGTAATATTTTTTCTTCTCTGCGATTAATTTTTTTTCACCTGTTTCGAGATTAATGATATAGTAGTCTCTATACGTTGCATCTTCCCATGATGTAAGTTTCTGATATTGTTTTTCTGATGTTCCATATGCAAAATTACTATTACCTTTATTAATAGTTTTAACAGTTTGTATATCCTCATCTGCGAGTTGTAAAATTTTATTTTTTTGTATATTGTATAATGCTAAATACGTTCTTTTTTTCTCTTTTTCCAAATCGTGAACTTGTTGTGATTGTAGTAAACCATCATTCCAGTTCCATATATCCACTCTGCATTTTTCGTCATCAGGAATTGTGTCTTTAGTTTCATAAGGAATTTTCGGAGCAGTTTGAAAAAATAATTTAGTACCATCTTCTGAAAAATACATAGATTCATTTAGACTAAGTTCCCATCCTTCAGGCATTTCGGAAATTGATGTGTCAGCAATTAGTTTGACGGAATTAGTTTTGCTATTCCAGTAATATAAACCATATCTTTTAACCGAATTAGTATCTTTAGAATGCAAAAATGCTATTTGTTCGCCTTTATCATCAATAGCAAGTTTTTTTATAATTCCTTTTTTTTGTGTAATTTTTGTTAGGTTTTCATTTTTTGTATCGAAAATATATAATGAGTTCGAATCTTTTTTACCGTTTTTAGTTTCAGCAATAAAAGCAAGGATTTTTCCATTTTTTGAAAAATCATATTCGCTGACTTCTTTATGTTTTATTTCAAATCCTGTAATCGGGTTTAGTATATGCAAAAAAGTATATTTTGTTGTATCATCTTTCAATGTTGAGTCTATACATTTATTTTTAAATGCTATAAAACTTTCTTTTTCTTTTGGGATAGAAAAAGAAATCAGGTTAGGATATTTTTTAACTGTTTTATTTAAATATATTCCAAGAGAGTCATCTGGAAATTGTTCTTTCTTTTTTTTCTGAATTTTTAAGTCCCTTATGATTTTTTCTTCAGCTTTAATTTTAAAAGCGATGAAATCGGAATTCGGGGAGAAAACGGCATCATAACCTCTTGAAACAGAATCCTTAAATCCGGTTTCGGTATTGTAGATTTGAAGCAGACCGTCACCTTTTTGAGGATTAACTTCGTATGTAATCCATTTACCATCCGGAGAGATTTTAGCTTTTTCGAGTCGCTTCCAGCTTTCATATACATTATGGTCGAGAGGAATTTTCGATGTATCCTGAGCGAATAAGCATGATGTAAAAAGAAGAAAATAAAAAGTAAAGAATATTTTTTTCATAGAGTAAATTTTTAGAAAGATTAATTAAAAATATTTACATTTTACTAAAGAATATATTCACAATTTTACCTCTAAATTAAAATATTACCCCAAATTTATTGCTTTCTACTTTTTGGATTTAATTTTATTTTAAAAGGGTTAAAAAAATAAAATGCGGAATTTAAGGGTTACAGTAGTTCAATATCCTATATATTGGGAGGACATAGATAAAAACATAAGGTTTCTCTCAGCGAAACTTGAATCATTTATTGGAAAAACTGAATTAGTGGTTTTTCCGGAAATGTTTACAACGGGATTTACGATGAATGTTGGAGAATATGCGGAGGATATGAACGGCAGAGCAGTTCAGTTTGTTAAGAAATATTCGAAAAGATTAAATGCGGCGGTTTGCGGGAGTGTGATAATAAAATCCGGGAAAAAATATTACAACAGATTAATAGTTAGTTTACCTGAAGGAGAAATAAAGTTTTATGATAAGAGGCATCTATTCAGAATGGCAAAGGAACATTCGGTATATTCGAGTGGGAACAAACATTTAATAGTAGAAATTAAAAATTGGAGGATTGCGTTTTTCATTTGTTATGATTTGAGATTTCCTGTATGGTGTAGAAGTAGAAATAATTATGATGTAGCTGTATTCATTGCAAATTGGCCAGTCGAAAGGAATTATTACTGGAAGAGTTTATTAGTTGCTCGTGCTATTGAAAATCAAAGTTATGTGATAGGTGTCAATAGAACTGGTTCGGATAAAAACGGATTTAAATATTCAGGTGATTCTGCAATTATAAATCCAATGGGTAAATATATATTAAATGCAAAAAATAAAAGAGGGATGTATACCGGAGAGTTAAAAATTAATATATTAAGAAAGTTTAGAGAAAAATTTCCTGCATATAAAGATGCAGATAATTTTAAAATTATTTTATGAGAAAAATATTTTTTACAATATTAATTTTTCTTTTTTCCATTTGCCTGTATTCCCAGAGTAATAACTTCACGCGTATTAGTACAAAATTTTCAGGTAAGGATGCATGGAAAGACTGGTGGGTGGATTATAATGGAATAAGCGGCGCAATAAAAACTGTTTTTTCTGGAGATGATGCATGGACATATTGGGATATTAATTTACAAAACTACTGTGGAACTATAAGAACAGTTTGGTCAGGTGAAAATGGATGGAAATACTGGAGGTATGAATTTGATGATTGTTATGGATATTTAAGAACAACTTATAATGGAGACGATGCATGGAAAGAGTGGAATGTAATAGATGAATCAGGTTATACTACTTTAAAAGTTACAACTGTTTTTTCTGGAGATGATGCATGGAAATACTGGAGGATTTATAATTATGGTGGGAATATGAATGTTAGCACTACATTTTCAGGAAAAGAAGCATGGAAAAGCTGGTCTATAACAGATTATTTAAAAAATGAAAAAGCAGGTTATAAGATGGTTGCAATTTTTGCGTGTGTATTTTCAGGTTATAGAAATTCAACTATTGAAAAAAAATAAGCTTCAGTTTATAAATACAAATATTATTTTATGCACATTATTGACTGGTCTATTGTTGTTGTTTATTTCATAATCAACATACTTATCGGTTTATATTATTACAAAAAATCAAGCGGCAACACGGAGAACTTTTTCCTCTCGGGAAGAAAAATGGCGTGGTGGCTTGCTGGGCTTTCAATGGTAGCGACGACTTTTGCCGCAGATACTCCCCTTGCTGTTACGGAGCTTGTCGGTCAGAATGGAATTGCGGGAAACTGGCTTTGGTGGAATATGATGATTGGTGGAATGCTGACTGTGTTTTTCTTTGCGAGGTTGTGGAGAAGAGCGAATATATTAACAGATGTTGAATTTATTGAGTTGAGGTATTCAGGAAAAGCCGCTTCTTTTTTAAGAGGATTCAAGGCGATATATCTTGGAATATTTATGAATGTTATAATTATGGGTTGGGTAAATCTTGCTCTTGGAAAAATTTTAAAGGGAATGTTTCCCGAGCAGATAAATGATGGAAATGTGATGTTATTTATTTTGGGAATAATGATAATCACAGCAATAATTTCTGCAATGTCAGGATTATGGGGAGTTGCTGTAACTGACTCTTTCCAGTTTATTATTAAAATGACAGGATGTATTATTCTTGCTATAATAGTTGTGAACTCCGAACAGATTGGAGGTATTGCAGGTTTACAGGCAAAACTTCCAGATTGGGCATTAAAGTTCACACCTCAAATCGGGAGTGAAGAAAGTGCTGGAAATACAGGTGGTATATTAATGATGACTGTATCAACATTTTTAGCATATATAGGAATTCAATGGTGGGCAAGCTGGTATCCAGGTGCCGAGCCTGGTGGCGGGGGCTACGTAGCTCAAAGAATAATGTCCGCCAAAAACGAAAAACACTCACTACTTGCAACATTATTCTTTCAAGTTGCCCACTATTGTTTACGTCCGTGGCCTTGGATAATCGTGGCACTTTCCGCAATAGTGCTTTATCCCGATTTATCGATGGCTGATAAGGGGCTTGGTTATGTAAAAGCAATGAATGATTTTCTCCCTGTTGGATTAAAAGGTTTATTACTTGCAACTTTCTTTGCGGCTTCAATGTCTACGATAGCAACACATCTGAACTGGGGAACTTCATATTTCATAAATGATTTTTATAAAAGATTTTTGAAGCCGAATGAAACGGATAAACATTATGTAACTGCTTCGAGATGGATGACGGTAGTTTTTATGATTATTGCAGTGTTAATAACAAATTTTATGTCCACGATTTCGGGAGTATGGGCATTTGTGATTGAATGCGGAGCAGGGCTGGGGCTGGTTTTGATTTTAAGGTGGTTCTGGTGGAGAGTGAATGCCATAAGCGAGATAGTAGCGACAATGACTCCGTTTGTTGTGTACGGAGTTTTGCATTTTGGAAATTTTAAAGTTGCATTTCCGCAGACATTGTATATTATTGTTCCGATTACGACTATAGCATGGATAGTAACTTCATTTTTAACCAAGCCGACTAAAGAAGAAACTTTATTAAATTTTTATAGGCGTGTTCATCCAGGTGGATTTGGCTGGAAAAAGATTGCAGCAAAACTTCCTGAAGTCAAGTCTGACAAAGGTTACGGAATATTATTTCTCGATTGGGGTCTTGGAGTGATTTTACTTTATTCGTTTTTATTTGCAATAGGAAAAATTATACTTGGAGATTATTTGTATGGATTTATTTATATCTTTGTAGGATTGATTTGTGGATTTATTATACTGAAACATGTAAATTATCTTGGTTGGGATTTTAGTAATCAGTGATGACTTTTAAATAACAGAAAGTATTATAATAGTGAAATTAGATAGTATAATTTTTATTGTCATTGTTTTATTTTAATGTAATATTAAATAAAGTAATAATAGCTTTAAAAAGCTATACCTTTTGTTAAAGAAAAAGGAGAATAGTATGTATAATAAAATAAAAAGAAAAGTTTTTGAAATTCTAGAACCCTCTGCAGGTGATACTTTTGTAAAAAAAATATTCGATTATTTTATTATTTCTTTAATAATTTTAAATACTATCGTTTTTATTTTAGAGACTGTAGAAATATTTTCAAAAAGGTATCATAACATTTTTTTTATTTTTGAGACTTTTACAGTTATAGTTTTTACTATTGAATATATTTTAAGACTTTGGACTTGTACATTTATAGGAAAATATAGTAGACCAATTATAGGAAGAATAAAATATGCTTTTTCAGTATTTGCATTGATTGATTTATTTGCATTTCTACCTTTTTATTTATACACAATGACTCGCATTGATTTTATTTTTATCAGATTGCTTAGGTTGTTTAGATTTATTAGAATTTTCAAATTGGGAAGATATTCGGACGCATTTAATATACTTGGAAAAGTTATAAAATCAAAAAAAGAAGAATTAATTTTAACTTTTTCGATTTCGATAATATTAATAGTATTATCCTCAAGCTTTATTTATATGGCTGAGCATGAAGCACAACCAGATAAATTTAGAAATATTCCTGAAAGTATGTATTGGGCAGTAGAAACTCTGACTTCTGTTGGATATGGTGATATATATCCAATAACCCCAACTGGGAAGTTCTTGACAAGCTTAATATCTTTATTAGGGCTTTGTATGGTAGCATTACCGACAGGTATTTTAGCATCAGCATTCACGCAAGAAATTAGAAAGAAAAAAGTATGTCCGCATTGTGGAAAGGAGATTACTTGATTGGCAAAGTCTATTAAATCAATAAAACCGGTTACAAAACCTGAAGCAGTAAAAAAATCCTATTTTGCAGGAATATTTCTAATAGCTTTAGCTACTTTGTTGTTAGAGTTTTCTATGACTCGTGTTCTTTCGGTTTCACTATGGTATCACTTTGCATTTATGATTATAAGTGTTGCTTTGTTGGGGTTTGGTATAAGTGGAGTTGTTTTTTCATTAAGTAAAAAACTTAAAGAAATAAAAACCGATAAACTTCTTGCAATACTTTCTATGTGTTTTGGAGCGACTGTCATTATAAGTTTTTTAATTATAAATCTTATTCCATTTGACCCTTTTAGTTTATTTACTGACACAATTCAGTTTATATATTTGCCAATTTATTATTTATTAATTACGATTCCTTTTTTCTTTTCGGGACTTATAATTTCGATTTTACTATCAAAGTTTAAAAATCAAGTATCTAAGTTATATTTTTTCGATTTAGTTGGTGCGGGTTTATCTTGTTTCGCTTTTGTTTTATTGATGCCGCAATTTGGAGGTAATGGAATAATGGTATTTATTGCAGCATTTGGTTTTCTTGCAGCAATAATTTTTGGTTTTGAAAATCATAAGGTCTATGTATTAATCTCTTTTATATTAATGTGCTTGGGTTTTTCATTTTTAATTGATAAAGATTCAAGGTTGCCAATAAGAGTAACTGAGAATAAAATATTTGGAAACTATATTCATTCAAGATCTGATTTGAAAGTGTTTTCCGGATGGAATACAATTTCAAAAATAGATGTAATGAAAGATGAAGAACCGTCGCCTGACGGTTACGATGTAAACCTTGCCATTATAGATGAAGGAAATGCAACAACTAATATACCAAACGTAAAAAGATTACCACCTCTGACCAAGCCTGCTGATGCATCGAATCTCGCTTTTGCCTGCGGGAAGGATTCGATTGGCAGGGTATTTATTCTCGGTTCGGGAGGAGGTGGAGAAATACTTGTAAGTCTATATCATAATGCAAATGAAGTAATCGGGGTTGAGATTAACGGATTATTAAATGATTTAATCAGTAATAAACTCGTTTACTGGACAGGACCATTAATAAAAAATAATAAAAATGTTAAAATTATTACGGATGATGCACGTTTGGTTATTAGAAGCGATAAGGTTTTAAATGATGTGATAATTTCGGCTCATACAATTTCTTCTTCAGCGGTATCGAGTGGTGCGATGAGTATGGTGGAGAATTACATTATGACAAAAGAAGCCGTTATGGATTATTTGAATCATTTAAAAAGTGACGGTGTTATTTATATATCCAGACCGGAGACTCAGATACAAAAACTTATTACTACATTTAAAATTGCAGGGAAAGAATTAGGGATTAAAGATGATAAGAAAAACTTTATTGTCTTCAGACGTCCGTTAAATGATTTTGAAGAAAGTAAAAGTTTTATGGCAGGAATAGTATACAAGAAAAACGGATTTGATGATTTGGATGTAATAAATGTCAGGTATGAAGCTTCAATGTTAAGTCTCGATATAGAATACGACCCGCTTGAGAATCAGGAAGGGGTTTATAAGGAATTAGTTGAGTCAAATGATATTGAAGATATAATAAAAGGAAAACCGAATTTAATTCCTGCAACCGATGATAAACCGTTTTTCGATGATAATTTTGGTTTCGGTAATTTCAATTGGGCAAATGTAAAAGAAACTTTTTCTCAAAACAATAAAGCAATACTTGCTCTGAAAGATAAACCTGTTGCAGAAGTAACTCTCGTAGTGATGCTTGTTCAAATATTGTTGATATCTTTTATATTTTTAATTCTACCGTTTATTTTTAAAAAGAAAGAAACTGAAAATGAATTTGAGAAGAAATATTTAATATATTTTGCTTTACTTGGGCTTGGTTATATAATGCTTCAGATTGCATTGATTCAAAAATTCACTTTATTTTTAGGACAACCTATTTATACAATGTTAACTGTTATTGCTACAATGTTAGTCGCTTCGGGTATTGGGAGTAAATACTCTAACTTATTAAACACAAAGATAAAAAAACAAAAAGTATTGATGGTTTTTATGATTATAGGAGTTTATTCTATTTTATTGGGTTTGTTGAATCCTTTTATATTTAATGTTTTTTCAAGTGCAGGAATAACAATTAGAATAATAATTTCGATAATAATAATCTTCCCACTTGGATTTTTTATGGGTATGCCGTTTCCCATCGGAATATCTTTGATACAGGATAGTGAAAGCAGATTTATTCCATTAGCGTGGGCGATTAATGGATTTTTTTCGGTAATCGGAACGGTAATTTCAATGATATTTGCTATGATTTTTGGATTTAAAATTGTCTTTATTATTTCAGGAATTTTTTATTTAACTGCAATGGTTTTTATGTCCTTAAGATTAAAAAGAAATTTCGTATATTAGTATGTTTTTATAAATAATATTTAAATTTATTAATATGCCAGAAGAACATTATCACAAAAAAACGCTCGCTATTTTAGTTGGAGGAGGACCTGCTCCGGGTATTAATGGTGTTATCAGGTCAGTAACAATTGAAGCAATTAATTCAGGTCTGAATGTAATTGGTATTTATGATGGATTTGAATATCTAAGTAAAGGTGATTCAAGTCATACAACGGAATTAAGGATTGAAGATGTTTCAAGAATTCATTACAGTGGTGGAAGCATATTGCATACTTCCAGAGTAAATCCTGCAAAAAGTAAAGAAATGTTAGATGCAACAATCAAAGCATTAACACAACTTTCCGTAGATTATCTTGTAACCATCGGAGGAGATGATACTGCGACAAGTGCATTTAAAATTGACCAATTAGCTTCGGGTCAGATTCAGGTTGCACATGTACCTAAAACAATCGATAATGATTTACCTCTTCCCGGTAATATGCCTACATTCGGATATCAGACTGCACGCGATTTTGGATTTCATATTGTTCAATCTTTAATGGTCGATGCTGCAACAACAAGGCGGTGGTATTATGTAGTATCGATGGGAAGAAAAGCTGGACATCTTGCCCTTGGAATTGGAAAAGCTGCGGGTGCAACACTAACGATTATTGGTGAAGAATTTAGAGATAGGACAATTAGTTTTGAAACTGTTTGTGATATTTTAGAAGCTTCGATTATTAAAAGAATGGCACAGGGAAGTAATTATGGTATAGCAGTATTAGCTGAAGGTATAATTACAAGAATCGACCAAGAAGAACTCAGGAACCATCCTTACGTAAATCTTGAAAAGGATTTACATGGTAACATAAGACTATCGGAAATAGACATTGGAAGAATTACAAAAGACGAAGTAAGAAGAAGACTTCGTGAAAGAGGTATAAATGTAACTATAGTAAATAAAGATATCGGATATGAATTGAGGTGTGCGTCTCCAATACCATATGATTGTGAATATACGCAGGATTTGGGTTATGCTGCGGTCAGGTATTTATTAACTGGAAATTCAGGTGCAATCGTAACGGTTGACAAAGGACAACTTATTCCGATTAAATTTGAGGATATTATAAACAAAGATGGAAGAATCAATACCAGGGAAGTTGATGTTGATTCCGATAGTTATCAAGTAGCAAGGAAATATATGATTAGATTAGAGAAATCTGATTTTGATGAAATAAAAAATGTTGCAAGGTTTGCTTTAATTGGAAATATGAAAACGGAAGAATTTATTGAGAGATTCAAGTATTTGACCAACAACCCACCGGTAAAAGACAAAGTAGGGCAAAGTGAAATTACAAAAACTAAAAGTAAGAAATAAGAAAGTTTTTTTATTATTTTTATAAAACATTATTACACCAACAATTGCAATAGTTTTGTAAAGCTATAAAAAATAATTAACTATGAAAATAGGAATATTAACAAGTGGTGGAGATTGTCCTGGATTGAATGCTGTAATAAGAGCTATTGTGAGAAAAGCAGACCAGTTCGGGTATGAAACAATTGGTATTAAAAACGGTTGGAAAGGTATTTTTGATGAAAGTTTCAAACCTCTTAATCTGCAAAATGTTGCTGGAATAATTAATCGTGGTGGGACAATACTTGGCACTTCTCGATTTTCTCCTTTTGAGCAGAAAGGTGGCAAAGATACATTACTTCATAAAATATCAAAGGAAGGATTCGATGTAATAATCGCAATAGGAGGTGAAGGTTCTATGCATATTGCTCAATTTGCACATGAGTCGGGTATTAACATTATAGGTGTTCCAAAAACGATAGATAACGATATTTATGGAACAGATTATACTTTTGGTTTTGACACTGCAGTTGGAATTGCTACCGAGGCAATCGATAGACTACATACAACGGCTGAATCACATCACAGAATTATGATACTTGAAGTAATGGGCAGACATGCCGGGTGGATTGCACTTTATTCAGGTATTGCAGGAGGTGCAGATGTCGTTGTTATTCCTGAGAAAAAAACAAAAATTTCTGAAATTATAGATATTCTGAAAAGTAGATA
Organism: uncultured Ignavibacteriaceae bacterium; assembly: GCA_964400285.1. GTDB lineage: Bacteria > Bacteroidota > Ignavibacteria > Tepidaquicellales > Tepidaquicellaceae > FEN-1279. Next base: position 236,853 of record CAYNTK010000003.1, on the reverse strand, counting down.
TAAAAGGGGTAAACTTTTTTCGATTGTTGTAGTTGCAGAGGGAGCAAAATTTATAGAAGATGAATTGAAAACTAAAAAGATTAAGAAAAAGTTAGATGATTTTGGTAGGGAGAGACTTGGTGGCGTGAGTTATTATCTTGCAGAGGAAATAGAAAAAAGAACTGGTTTTGAGACCCGTGCGACTATACTTGGTTATGTTCAAAGAGGTGGAATGCCTTCAGCATTCGATAGAATGCTTGGAACAAGGTTTGGTGTATATGCGGTTGAAATGGCTAAAGCAGGAAAATTTGGAAGAATGGCAGCTATAAAATCTAATACTATAACAGATATTCTAATTAAAGAGGCGATTGGAAAGCTTAAGACCGTAGATACTGAATTATATAAAGTAGCACAGGTCTTTTTTAAATGATTTGCATTATAAATATTTTTTGTTACTGAAATAATTTTCTAATTAAAAAATATTGGACAAAAAAAATCCTCATTCTATTCATTCAAGTGGACTTCTCACCCGATTAGGAATGTTTACAGCATTAATGATAGTAATTAGTTCGATGATTGGTTCAGGGGTTTTTAAAAAAATAGCACCGATGTCAGTCGAGCTTGGTTCTCCCGGTTTAATTTTACTTTGCTGGTTAATACCTGGGATAATCACACTCTTTGGCGCGGCAACAAATGCAGAAATTGCCGGACTAATCGCAGAGCCTGGTGGACAATATGTTTACTTTAAAAATATGTATGGGAAAGCATTTGCATTTTTATATGGATGGTCTTGTTTTTCTGTGATTCAATCGGCTTCTATTGCTTCGATAGCTTATGTGTTTTCTGAATCCGTTAACGCCGTTATTCCTCTTCCGCATTTCCCTGAACACATCGAAAATATTTCTGTGCTTGGTATATTCTTCCCATTTGAAGGTTTTGGAGTAAAAGCATTAACGATATTTACGCTAATTTTTCTAACTACAGCAAATTATTTTGGTGTAGTCTTTGGTGGAACTATTGCAAATGTTTTTACTGTATTAAAAGTTCTTGGAATTTTTGCAATTATAATATTGGGCCTGACAATTAGCGGAGGAAGTTTTTCGAATGCAACTCCAATACTTGAGCGAAGCGGATTTAGTTATGATACATCACTTGGATTATTTGGTGCAATGTTCGCAGCTATGCTAGGTGCATTTTGGGCTTATGACGGCTGGAATAATATTGGATATCTTGGAGGTGAGGTGAAAAATCCTAAAAAAAATATTCCAGTTTCTCTTTATGGGGGTGTAATTATAGTTATTATTATATATCTCGCAGTTAATTTTGCTTATATTTATGTTATGCCTGTTGATGAGATTATAGAAATATCCAAAACACAACATAGTATAATTGCAGTAGAAGTTATGAGAAAATTTCTTGGGACATATGGTGTCCTTTTTATTTCTATTTTAATTATGGTCTCCACTTTCGGGACTACGAATGGAACAATACTTGCCTCATCGAGAATTTATTTTGCTATGGCAAGAGATAAATTATTTTTTTTAAATGCAGGTAGGCATCATTCAAAATATCGAACACCTTATATTTCTCTTTTAATTCAATGCATATGGGCATCCATACTTGTGCTTTCTGGTTCATTTGACCAATTGACAGATATGCTACTTTTTGCTTCATTTATATTTTATGGTATGGGAGCATTTGGGGTATTTGTTTTAAGAAAAAAAATGAAAGAAGAACCAAGACCATACAAAGTTTTTGGATATCCTATCATTCCAGCAATTTTTGTTTTGTTTAGTTTTACTCTTGTAGTTGTTACGATTATTCAAAATCCCCGTGATGCAGGGATAGGGTTAGGGCTTGTATTAGTTGGAATTCCGTTTTATGTGTTTTGGAATAGTAAAGTTAAAAAATTACATTAAATTTTCTTAGCTTTTGGAATTTAAAATAGTTACTATTTATTAATAAATTACTTATAGTAATAAAATTAAAATGAGAAACTCAACTTACCGCTGGATTTTGATACTTGTTTTACTATTTATTATTATAGATTTTTATTTTCAGTTAAAGCTATCATCAGTCCCATTTTGGGAATCGAAATGGTTTTTATGGCGTATTTTGATTTTACTTGTTATATTATTTGTTGTTTTACTTTATTACGCATACAGATATTTAAAAAATGTTGAAATCGAAAGAGAAAAACTAATAAGCAAATTTATACAACAACAAGATGATAATTATAGAAGAATTGCATCTGAATTACACGACAGTTTAGGACAAAATCTAATAATATTGAATAATGATGTGATAAAAATTACTAATAATTACAACGTCGAATCAAAAGAATATGAAGAGCTTAATAAAATTAATATACTGTTAACTGAAGCTATAGACGAGTTAAGATTTGTTTCATCGAATTTATATCCGAATAAAATCGAAAAACTTGGTTTAAGAAAATCATTATTATCTATGGTTGAAAATGCTTTTTATGCGTCAGAGATTATACTGAATTTATCTGTTGGAGAGATTGATAATATTTTTGAAAAAAATATAGAATTAAATATATATAGAATAGTTCAGGAATGCATAAGTAATATTTTAAAACATTCAAAAGCTACAGAGGTTAATGTTAACATTCACTTCAAATCAGGAAATCTTATAGTAGAGATTGAAGATAACGGAATTGGCTTTGAAATTAAAAAACTAAAAGAAAAGAAAGGACTGGGATTTGATAATATAAATTACAGAACTATTTTTTGTGGTGGAAGTATAAAAATAAATTCTAAACAACAAAAAGGAACAAAATTTAAAATATTAATACCTTCAAGATTATGACTGAAAGAAAAACTACAGAAATAATCGTAGCAGATGACCATCCACTTATCAGAAGCGGTTTAATCAATATTATAAAGGAACATCCCGATTATAATGTAATAGGAGAAGCTGCGAACGGAACGGAGGCATTAGAATTTATAAGAAATCATAAACCTGAAATTGCCATTCTGGACATTAATATGCCTTATATGAACGGTCTCGAGGTTACTAGAGCTGTGAACAAAGAAAAACTTCTGACAAAAATTATTATTCTGACAATGTATAAAGACGAAGATTATTTTAATGAGGCAATAAATCTCGATGTATCTGCATATGTATTAAAAGATTGTGCATCAAACGAAATTATAAAATGTCTCGAGGATGTATTAAGCGGGGAGTACTATTTCAGCCCGGGAGTTTTGAATTATCTTGTAAAAGGAAAAAACAAGCAGAGGACTCTCGATACTGATAACCCCGGGCTGATGCACCTCACAATCGCAGAAAAGCAGGTGCTTAAAAAAGTTGCAGAGAACAAGACCAGCAGGGAAATTGCAGAAAAACTATTCATAAGTATTCGCACAGTACAAAATCACAGGAATAATATATGCAAAAAGCTGAACCTAAAAGGATATAATAAGTTATTGCAGTTTGCGATATATAACAGAAATTTGTTATAGAGCAATTACCAATTATACACTAAGGGCACTGATATTTTAGTTTTTCGTGTTTATTTTTTATTTTGTATTTATCACCATTTTCCGAAAGTAAAGACACCTATCTGGGAAATGCTATGCTTCGGATTATATTTATCTTTGACTGAAACTGTAAAACTTACCTTATAAGGTTCTACTTTACCTTTAGACCAGGCGTCGAAGGCAGATTCAGAAGCAAGTAAGTTTAATGAAATATCGAATTGTGTTGAACTTACTTTATCAATTTTTACTGGACCGTTGATGTTAACGATTAAATCTCCTGCATAGCTCGATACAATAGTAACTCTATAACCTACTCTACCCTGAATAGAGCGAAGCGAGACATCGGAACCATCGGAAATAAATTTTTGAATATCGATTTTAGGAGGTTGTTTTTCTTTGGTGGGTGTTGATGCGCTGATACCATCCACTTCGAATTTGATTTCTTTTTCATTACCTATCTTTAATGTTGTGGAACCTTGGGGTTTAACAGTTGTAATTAATTTCCCATCACCGTAAATAATTAAATCTTTATTATAGTTGTTCTTTATACTATTCATAGTATACTGTGTAAATTCCGGTGGTACAGGTTTCTTGATAGTAGTTCCTTCATTTGTTGTGCTATTGTTATTATTTCCTGTATTGCCTGTGGTTACACCTGGACCATTACCTGTCTGATTTTCTGATGTTATTCCTCCTTCATTAGTATCTCTTTTTTTTTGGTCTATCTTAATGTAATCTCTCAAAATAAGTTCTAAATCTGCCTGAGAATAAATTTTGTTTGTATCCCATTTGATAGGAGAAATCAATCCCAATGCTATTAGAGAATCTCTTTCTCTTTGCAGTTTTTTTGCAAGCTCACTGTCTATAACTTCCACAAGGTTTATGTCCGCGCCTTTGAGTGCGATAACGCAAATTACAAAGATGTAAAGAACCTGGTAGATTACGAATTTTATGTCTCTTCCTGTTTTCATAATTTTTAAAATTTAGTTTTAAAATATTTTATACAAATATGAAAACTTTGGTTTAATTTGAAAATAGAGGGAAGTGCTTAATTTAAGTGAGTAGAAGTACTTAGAAGAATTTACTGTTATTAGTTCAAAATATTGATATTTAACATATTATTTTTTAAAGTTATATTATAAAAAAAATAATATGATAAAACATATTAAAATAAATAATTTTAAATCAATTAAGGAAGCAGAACTCGATTGCGGTAGGGTAAATATTTTTATAGGTGAGCCGAATTCAGGGAAGACGAATATTTTAGAAGGAATAGGATTACTAAGTTTTGGATATGTCCACGAATTAGAAGACCTAATAAGGTTTGAAAAATTAAGTAATCTCTTTTATGATAACATGATTGGTAATGATGTAAGAATTATATTAAATGTTGATTTAAAGTATTCGAATTATAAAATAGATACAAATCAACCTTTTACTCACGAAATTATTGTACATCATGATAAATTTTTTAAGATTGTATCAAAAGGAAAAATTAAAGGGGGTACTTTTAATGCTGAATATTCAGATATAAAATTTGCTCGTTCTGAAAAAATAATTACAGATTCACCTATTAAATTTTATGAATTCAGTAAATTTAATAAGTATAGAAATTTTGATGGTAAAGAATTAAGCTTTCTTTATCCTCCGACTGGAAAGAATCTTTTAGAAATTCTAAAAACAAATTCTGAATTGCGAAAATTCGCAAATAGTATTTTTGAAAATTACGGGTTTAATATCTTTCTAGAAGCTGAAAAGGAAATGATATATATTGTAAAAATAAAAGATGGAATTCTAATATCTCAACCATTTTATACAGTGGCTGATACACTGCAAAGAATTCTTTTTTATACTGCTATAATAGAAACAAATAAAGATTCAACAATAGTATTAGATGAACCGGATGTTTATTTATTCCCCAAATATACTAAATATCTTGCGGAAAGAATTGCAAAATATAATACGAACCAGTTTTTCTTAACGACTCATAATCCGTATTTTCTGCTAACCTTAGCAGAAAAAACTCCGAACATAGATTTAAGAATATTTCTGACATATTTTGAAGATTATCAGACAAAGGTAAAACAATTAAGTCAACAAGAAATTTTAGATTTAAGAGATGAAGATGCAAGTTTGTTTTTTAATTTAGATAAATATAAAGATTAAAATATGACTGTTTATTTTGAATGCGATAACGATGAAGCTCTTCTTGATATTTTTTTCATTCCCAAGAAATCAAAAAAGCATTCTTTTAGTAAGGGGAATGTTTGTAATTCATTGGGAAAAGTTAGTGATTCAATTGGGATGGTCGATGAAGACCCCCAGACACAGCAGAATAAATATATTACAAGTTTAGGGAAACCAATTAAGAATAATCATAATATAAAAGTCTTTGTTGATTCAAAACGAAATAACAAAGTGGTTATGCTTTGTCCACGATTGGAAGAATGGTTATACGGAGTAGCTAATAAAAATGGAATTAATCCTACGGATTATGAACTTCCGAAATCTCCTGATGAACTACACGAATTGGAATTCCAAAAAATAAAAAATAAATTGTCTAATTTTCTTCAAGCCTTATTAAAAACTCAAGAATTGCAATACTTAAAATTGGAATTAACCTAAATCTTAAGGTTGATTGCCAGCTTCCCAAGTTGGATATTACGAGCACGAAAATTATTTTAGTTAAATATAATCTTGCAAATAACATTTATTCTGCTTTCTTTTTGAATTTTTTATATCATTTAATTTGAATAAATTGAAAGAACTGAATTAAACTTTTAATAAAATAAATATTAAGAATATGAGAATATTCATAGACACAGCCAATTTAAAGGAGATAAAAGAAGCGGCTGATATGGGTTTATTAGATGGAGTAACGACCAATCCATCTTTAGTTGCAAAAGAAGGACACAAAAATTTCAGGGATATGCTGGAAAAGATTTGTGCCATTGTTGACGGTGATATAAGTGCTGAAGTTGTTTCTACGGATTGCGAAGGCATTTTAAAAGAGGGCAGGGAACTTGCCAAAATTCACAAAAATATCGTTATAAAAGTACCATTAATAAAAGAGGGCTTAAAAGCGGTAAAAATATTTAAAGAAGAAGGAATAAAGACAAACGTAACACTATGCTTCTCGCCTTCACAGGCACTGCTTGCGGCAAAAGCGGGAGCATATCTTGTAAGTCCTTTTGTAGGAAGATTAGATGATATTTCGGAAAACGGAATGGATTTGATTGCAAAAATCAGGCAGATATATGATAATTACGGATACCAGACACAGATTCTTGTTGCGTCAATCAGGCATCCAATGCACTTTGTAGATTCCTGTATGATTGGAGCGGATGTTTGCACGATGCCGTTTAAAGTAATAGAAGCATTAGCGAAGCATCCTTTGACTGATATCGGATTGGAAAAGTTTTTAGCGGACTGGAAGAAGTTAAATAGTTAATTATTTTTACTGACCTGCGATTGCAGGCTGATTACCTTGTTATAAAATTATAAAAAAGAAATTAAGAATTAAGAGGTTAAGAAGTTAAAGAATCTTAGCATCTTATATCTTGAGAATTACAAAACTTTTAAATATTACAAATCAGTTATGAAAAAGACAGCATTTAATGAATTGCACAAAAAGTACGGAGCAAAGCTTGTAGAGTTTGCAGGTTTTGAAATGCCGGTTCAATATGAAGGTATAATAGCAGAACATATGGCGGTTCGAAAATCGGTAGGTGTATTTGACGTTTCCCATATGGGTGAAGTAGAAGTTCATGGAAAAGATGCTTTTGCATATGTGCAGAAGCTCACTACGAACGATATTTCGGTTTTATCAAAGGGAAAGGTTCAATATTCTTCGATGTGTTATAAAGACGGCGGAATGGTCGATGATTTGCTTGTATATCATTGCGGAGATTATTATTTGCTTGTGATTAATGCGGCAAATGTAGATAAAGATTTCAAATGGATGCAGGAAAATGTTTTTGGTGATGTGGTTTTGAAAAATATTTCAGATAATATTTCACAGCTTGCTATACAGGGTCCTAATTCGCTAAAGACTCTGCAAAAGCTTACCGATACTGACCTTTCAAAAATTCCATATTATAATTTTGAATTTGGTAAAATGGCGGGAATAGATGCGATAATTTCGCATACAGGTTATACAGGAGAGAAAGTATGCTTTGAGATTTATATTGATTCCGATATTGAGAAATCTGAAAAATTATGGAATGCAATTTTTGAAGCGGGAAAAGAATTCAATATTAAGCCAATAGGTCTTGGAGCCCGTGATACATTAAGATTGGAATATGCATACAGGCTTTACGGAAATGATATGGATGAAAAGACAAATCCGCTTGAGGCAGGGCTTGGATGGATTACAAAACTCGATAAGGGAGATTTCAACGGACGTGAAGCAATATTGAAATGCAAGGAAGAAGGATTGAAAAGAAAACTCGTTGGATTTGTAGTTGACGATAAAATGGTAGCGAGGCACGGACAGGATGTATATTCTGGTGATAAGAAAATTGGGTTTGTTGCAAGCGGGGCACCTTCTCCAGTACTTGGGAAAAACATTGGGACGGCTTCAATAGCTACAGAGTTTGCAAAGATAGGGAATGAAATAGAAATAGATGTAAGAGGAAAAAGGATAAAGGCGAAAATAGTTAAAACCCCATTTTTAAGTTAGAAGGTTTTAAAAAGTTTATAAAGTTATAAAGTCAAAAAGAGGATTTAATTTCCTCTTTTTGCTTTTAAATTTTGTAGTTAAATTTGGAATATGAAAAAAATAGATGTATATCTAACGCAGTCATTAATAAATGATGACCTGTTTTTAAAAGATAAAAACGTAGTAGTTGTTGATGTATTACGTGCAACAACAACAATAACAGTTGCGTTATTTAATGGTGCGAAGGAAATTATTCCTGCAGAGTCCGTTACTATAGCAGCAAGAATATCCAAAGGACTTGGTAAAGCATTACTTTGTGGTGAGAGGAATGGAATGATTGTCGAGGGATTTCATCTTGGAAATTCACCTTTTGAATTTAAAAATGAAGTTATCAAAGATAAAGCTCTGATTTTTAGCACAACGAATGGAACAATTACCATTACAAAAGCAAGACACTCAAAATCTTGTGTGCTTGCAAGTTTTGTAAATTTATCAATGGTTGTTGAGCATATTAAATCGCTTAAAGAAGATGTGATAATTGTATGTTCGGGGAAATTGAATAATTTCGGGATTGAAGATGCTGTGTGTAGTGGTGTAATAATTAATGGTTTATTATCTATTGAAAAAGAAAAATACGAATTAAATGATTCTGCTTATGCTTGCTTAAGATTAGCAAAAATTCTTGCTACAAAAGTTGGAAAACCAGCATCAACAAAAATTCATGCAATGTTAAAAGAATCCGAACATGGAAAGTATTTGAGTTCATTGGGTTTTGGAGATGATTTAAAATTATGTTCTGAAATAGATTCATATCCGCAATTACCTTTATATTTAAATGGTACTATTAAATTACGAGAAAAGATAGAGATTGAAACGTCAGAAAAATCTCAAATGAAAAAAATTAAAATTAGTAAATGAATAAAAAAATGAAATCACGGCTTTCTGAAGATAACAAATCTAAAGAAAGCAAAAAGAGGAAATCAAAGGATGAGGAATTTCAAATTCCTGAAACTTTTAAGAAAAAATTAATAGGATTTCTTCTTTTTTTGATAGGGATTTTATTTTTCTTCGCTATTATTTCATATTCTGATAAAGACCAAGTATTACTTGTTAGAATTGGTTTTTTAGATTTTTTTAGGAAGGAAACTTACTCTTCACAATATGTAATAAATAATTGGCTTGGAATTGCTGGAGCTTTCACTTCAGATGTTTTGATAAATAATGTTTTTGGATATTTTTCTTTGATTTTATCATTAATATTGTGTGTAATAGGTTATTCAATTTTTAGGAATAAAGCGTTATATAGAGCGATAACATTTGGAATTTATTCCGTATTTATGATGGCTATCCTGTCTACGGCTACGGGATTGCTAAGGTTGTTTTTAGGAAAGGATTTAATATCTGCAAAGGTTAGCGGAGTTGCTGGTGACTTTCTTTCGAATATTTTTTACAAATTTATGGGAAGTGTTGGTGCTTCGATATTTATTATTCTGATTTTTATAGTAACTGCGTTTTTGTTATTCGACAGTAATATATTAAAAACACTTGCAAGATTGAAGCTTCTCTTTGAAAAAATAAAAGACAAATTCAAAAAAGAAAAAGATATATTAAAAGTTAAAGAGGAAAAAAAGCAGGAATTAAAGCAAAGTGTTTCGCAACTTGATAATCAAATTCTGGAAGCATTGAAGAAAGAACGGGAGAGAATTCAAAAGTTAAAAACGCTTAAAGAATTTGACGAAGCAAACTCGATGATAAAAGAGACTGAAATTAATAGACCTGATTTACAAAAAGAAACACAAGAAAAAACAGAACCAGAAAAAATCCAAACCCCTGAAGTTGAGAAACTTTTAGAAGAGCAAAAATCAAAAAAAGAAAAGCCCCAAAAAGATATTGATTCTCTATTAATAAAAAAGGAAAAGAAGGAAGAGATTTCAGAAGTTGATATTAATCCGGAAAACTCAAATGAACTCGATGATTTGGAGAGCATTCAGGAAGATGATTTTGTAGAGGAAACCCTTGAAGATTATATCCCACCTTCGCTTGATTTACTTGATGAACCGACGAAAGAAGAGTTCGAAGTAATTTCTGATGAAGAAGTTAGTCAAAATGGAAAACTCCTTCAGGAAAAATTGCTTAAGTTTGGGATTGAGATAGAAAAAGTTTTTGCAACTCCGGGACCTGTGGTTACACTTTACGAGTTAATACCTTCACCAGAAGTTAAATTATCAAAAATCGAATCATTACAAGATGATATCGCACTTGCATTGAAAGCAAAAGGAATACGAATGATAATTCCGATGCCTGGGAAAGGAACAGTGGGTGTAGAAATTCCAAATAGCAAATCACAAATAGTTAGAATTAAAACAGTTCTTTCATCTGATGAATATAAGTCAAGTACAAAAAGATTAACAGCGGCATTCGGGAAATTAATAGACGGGAAAATATTTGTCGATGACCTTGCAAAGATGCCACACGTATTGATTGCAGGGGCAACAGGTTCAGGTAAAAGTGTTGGAATCAATACGATTATAGCAAGTTTACTTTACAAAATGCATCCTTCGGATTTGAAGTTCGTGATGATTGACCCGAAGAAAATAGAATTGAGTTTATATTCAAAGTTAAGAAAGCATTTCATAGCAACTACAACGGATATAAATGAAAGCATAGTTACAAGTTCGGCAAATGCGGTATCGGTATTAAAAAGCGTTGAAATCGAAATGGAGCAGAGATACGATAAACTTGCGAATGCAGGAGTACGAGATATTAAAGCATATAACGAAAAGTATGCTATGGGCAAGCTGAAAAACACTGAAGCCATTAGGCATAGAAAGATGCCTTACATAGTTGTAATTATTGATGAGCTTGCGGATTTAATGATTACGGCAAAACGCGACATTGAAGACCCGATTACACGTATTGCTCAAATGGCTCGTGCCGTGGGAATACATTTAATACTTGCTACGCAAAGACCATCAGTTGATGTGATTACAGGTGTGATTAAAGCGAACTTTCCTGTTAGAATTGCATATCAGGTTGCATCAAAAATTGATTCGAGAACGATTCTCGACAGTTCGGGAGCAGACCAACTTTTAAGAAACGGAGATATGCTTTATCTTTCATCTTCATTCCCGAAACCAATCAGGATACAAAACGCATACATTTCAACTGAGGAATGTGAACGACTTGTTGAGCATATTGGAAATCAAAAGGGTTTTTCAAAACCATATTTATTACCATCCTTAATAGAAAAGAGAGTAGGAGCGAGTGCTTTCGACGGAGACAGGGACGAAATGTTCGAAGAAGCCGCACGGCTTGTATTGAAACTTCAGCAATGTTCGACTTCCACACTCCAGAGACGTTTGAAACTTGGCTATGCAAGAGCGGCGAGAATCGTTGACCAGATGGAAGTTGCAGGAATAGTTGGTCCAAATCAGGGAGCAAAGGGAAGAGAGATATTGATTACGGAAGATGATTTGGAAGATTTGCTATCGTAGATTAGGTGGAAATAATTTTTTGCTTACTCGAATAAGTCATTCTATAGGAAACTTCAACCCAGAAAATTTCTAAATAAGAATTTCTAAATACTAAACAAATTCTAATATCTAAATTTCAAATTATATTTTATATTAGAATTTACTATTTAGTATTTGTTTAGAAATTAGAGATTAGGTTTTACAATTTAAAGAATTATATTCTTTCAATAAATCATTCAGCAGAGACGATGCACCAATTCGAAATAGGTTTGGTGTCAGCCACTCTTCTCCGAGGATTTCTTTTACAAGTTGAATATACTCGATTGCAACTTTTGCGGTTCTGATTCCTCCTGCAGCTTTGAGTCCTATTTTGATTCCGGTTTTTTCGTAATATAATTTGATGGCTTCGCACATTATGTAAACTGTAGGCAGAGTAGCGGATATGGAAATTTTTCCGGTGGATGTTTTTATGAAATCTGCTCCTGCCAGCATTGCTATAAAACTTGCTTTCCAGACATTTTCGAGCGAGCCGAGTTCGCCTGTTTCAAGTATTACTTTCAGGAGTGCAGGTTTTTTCTTTTTTGTTTTCAGGCAGATTTTTTTAACTTTTTTTATCTCATCGAAAACAAATTCATAATTTCCCATTAGAAATTCTCCGCGGGAAATTACCATATCAATTTCCCTTGCACCTTCTTCAATACAATATTTTACATCGGCAAGTTTTAGCTTGAGCGGAAATTGACCTGATGGAAATGCAGTTGCAACAGATGCAATTTTTACATTACTTCCTTTTACGGTTTTCTTTGCATATTTAATTAAGTTTGGATATACACAGACAGCTGCACAATGAGGAAAATCAGGCTCATCAAGTGGTTTAACGGCTTTTTTGCACATATCATTTACTTTTTTTCCTGTATCGCTTCCTTCCAGAGTTGTGAGGTCAATAAAAGAGACGGCAAGTTTTAAATATTTTATTTTTTCTATATTATCTAGTGTTTTAGATAAGATTAAGTCGATATTTTCGTTAATTTTAGTATTATCAATATCATATTTAAAACTGGTTAATATTTTCAATAATTTTTTCATAATCTTAATATATTTAAAAAGTTTAAACTTTCTGAAGATGATATCTAATTCTTTTAATAATGATGCTTTAATATAACAAATAATTTTTTTAATATAAAGTTTATATAAAAACAGGTTAAGAGAATTTCAAATAGACTAATAAATAAAATAAAAAAACATTATTTTAAAAGTGATAATAATTTATAAATTATATTTAATAATATTACTATCTTAAATATAACATTCAAAGTCATAGTTTAAGTAATAAAGCTGTGAGAAAAGTTTCTAGAATAAAAAGAATACCTATAGAAAGATTTTTTTCTATACGAGTCGTGAGTCGTTTTACAATTTCACCTAATGATAAATATATTTATTATATAACAAATACAACAGGATCACCACAAATTTGGAGAATCAATTCAGTATCAGGGTGCCCAGAACAAATATCAGTCTGGGACGATGCAGTAAAATTTATATTGCATAGTCCTGCAAAAAGTGAAATCTTTTTTACTAGTGATATAAATGGGGATGAGAATTTTAGAATTTTTAGACTTAAAATAAAAGAGGGTGAGATTGATTATTTGACCGAAGGATTTGAAAATTCACAGTGTTATTTACACGCAATTAACAAAAAGGGGAATAAAATTTTATTTTCAACAAATAAAAGATTAAAATATAATTTTGATATTTATATAAAAGATTTAGATACGAAAAAAAATATTTTAGTTAATTCTTTTGAGGATAAATTCCCAGTTGAAGCAGATTCATGGAGTGATAATGAAAGATACATTACTTTTATAATGCATAACGGAAATATCAGTCTCGACATTTTGTTACTCGATAGAAAAACAGGAGTTTGTGAAAATATCACTAAAAATAATCCAGATGAAGATATTTTTAATGCTTACACTAAGTTTAATAAAAATAGCACAGGTTTTTATTATTTATCCGATGAGGGAAGAAACTATAAGGGAATTAAGTTTTTCGACATAAAATCACAAAAGTCGAATTGGTTTATTATAGAAAAAAGAGATATAACGAATTTTAAATTTACAAAAGAATTTGATAAAATTATTTATACTGTAAATGAAAATGGTTGCAATAATCTAAAACTAAAAAATCTTAAAACAGGGGAAATAAAAAGATTAAAACTACCAAAAGGAAATTATTCATCTTTTCGTTTTTCAAAAAATGGAAAGAAAATTTTTTATATTTATGATAGTCCGTTAAATCCAGCCGATATTTTTATATACAATTTTAATACAAAAAAAATTATTCAAAAAACTTTTTCGCTTATAGGAGGAGTTACAAAAAAATCTTTTACAAAACCTCAAGATGTTTTTTATAATTCATTCGATGGGTTGAAGATACATGCACTTCTTTTTATTCCAGAAGGTATTAAAAAAGACAGAACAAATCCCGCTGTAATATGGCCACATGGTGGTCCAGAAGCTCAAGTGATGTATAATTTTGACAAATATATTCAAGTTATGGCGAATGCAGGATTTATCGTTTTTGCACCTAATTTTAGAGGAAGTGTTGGATATGGTAAAGAATTTCAAAAATATATTTACAAGGATTGGGGTGGTGCTGAATTTAAGGATATTTTATGTGGTGTAGATTATCTTAAACAAATCGGTTATGTTGATAGTAATAAGATTGGTATTGCAGGTGGCAGTTTCGGTGGTTTTATGGTCCTAACTTGTATAACTAAAGCTCCTGATTTATGGAAGTGTGCTGTTGATATTTTTGGACCTTCTAATTTATTCACATTTTTAAAATCAATACCTGAACACTGGAAAAATGGAACGGATAGATTGGTTGGCAATGTCGTAAAAGACAAAGAATTGCTTTTTGAAAGGTCTCCTATAAATTTTGTCGAAAGAATTAAATGTCCGTTATTAGTAATTCAAGGTAAACAAGATCCAAGAGTTGTAGAAACTGAGTCTGAGCAAATAGTTAACAGATTAAAAAGTATGGGAAAGAAAGTTGATTATATATTGCTTGAAGATGAAGGACATGGTTTTAGTAAAGTTTCGAATCAAATAAAGGTATTTAAAGAAAAAATAAAATTTTTAGAAAATTATCTTAGATAAATTAACAAAAATGCAAATGAGTAAAAGAATAATATTGATTTTACCGATTATAACGGTATTAACTTTTATAATAAGTTCTTGTTCCTCAGATGTTTATGATGAAGATGATATTATAGTTGTTAGGGATACGGTAATGATTGTTACCGATACTACTATCAAAGAACATAGGGAAATGGAAAAGTTGAGATTATTTCTTGTCATACAGCTTGGAGCATTTAGTAGTAGAGATTATGCAGATAATTTTTTATCTTCTGCCCGAGAAAAATTATCTGGTGAAGAAGTGGTTGTTAGAAAAACTGGGAATGTTTATGTTGTTACAGTAGGAACTTTTACAGATACAAGAAAAGCCGAAGATTATTTGTATTATGTTAAGACAAAAGGATATGATAAAGCTTTCATTAAAAACATTAAATACTAATTTCTAAATTTATTAGATTAAAAGTTTAAAAGGGGTTTAGGAAATGTTAAAAAAAATGCCTGCAATATTTATATTTTTGAGCTTAATAACTCTTCCAATTTATTTTTCTTCTTGCTGCGGAGACGAATCTTGTTCGGAAGAGGATACTTATGGAAAAGTAATTTTTAAAAAGACAGATACTGTTTATAAAAGAGTACCAAAAATTCAAAGGGGTACTTTGAGTGTTCAGATTGGTGCATTTGTAAATAAAAACAATGCTGATTATTTTGTATCTGAAGCTCGGAATAAATTAGATATTAATGTTATAGCTAAATTAACTACCGAAGGAATTTATAGAATATTGATAGGAGAATATAGTGATATCGAGTCAGCAAGAGAAATGTTAATCAAGGTTAAGAGTTTAGGATATGATGATGCGTTTATTAGAGACGAATTCGGAGCTGTGGAAAGATAAAAAATAAATTTATTTTAATGAATGAGAATAAAATAATTGATGGAAAATTAATTGCTTCACAAATTAAAGAGGAGATAAAGAACGAAGTAATTGAATTAAAAAAAGAAAAAAATATCATCCCTGGATTAGCGTTTATTCTTGTAGGTGATAATCCTGCTTCAGTTTCATATGTAAAAAGTAAAGGAAAAGCTTGTGAAGAATTAGGTTTTTTTTCGATAACCAAGACCCTTTCTGAAGAAGCTTCAGAATTGCAGGTTATAAAATTAATAAATGAATTTAATTTTGATAAAAATATTCATGGAATTTTAGTTCAACTACCTTTACCAAAACATATTAACGAAGAAAATATTATAGAATCTATTGACTACAAAAAGGACGTTGATGGATTTCATCCTATAAATATCGGTAAGATGGTTATAGGTGTTAAAAGTTTTATTCCATGCACTCCTTATGGAGTAGTTGAGCTTCTTAAAAGGAGTGAAATAGAAACCGAAGGTAAAAATGTAGTTGTAATAGGAAGAAGTAATATTGTTGGCAAACCTGTTGCAAATTTATTTATTCAAAAGTTTCTGAACTCTACAGTAACTGTTTGCCATAGTTATACAAAAGACATCAAAGAATACACATTAAA
Source organism: uncultured Ignavibacteriaceae bacterium (assembly GCA_964400285.1). Classification (GTDB taxonomy): domain Bacteria; phylum Bacteroidota; class Ignavibacteria; order Tepidaquicellales; family Tepidaquicellaceae; genus FEN-1279. The sequence continues at coordinate 220,571 of CAYNTK010000003.1, read as the reverse complement.
CGCTGACATAATAATTACTGCAATAGGGAAACCACGTTTTATAAAAAAGGAAATGATAAAAGAAGGATGTGTTATAATAGATGTTGGAATCAATCGAATTACTGATACGACTAAAAAGTCGGGGAGCAGACTTGTAGGAGATGTTGATTATGAAGGATGTATTGATAAATGTTTAAGGATAACCCCAGTTCCGGGTGGAGTTGGTCCTATGACTATTGCAATGCTTATGAAAAATACTTTAGACTCGGCTTCAGGGAGAATGTATGGATAGAATTAAGTATTATTATGAAGTAGAAATTGGATTCAATAAAAAAAATTATGAAGCTATATTGACTATTTTATATCTTGCTGGAGTAGATAATATTCTTGAGAGAGAAAATTCCTTTGTTTTATATTTCAAAGAAGAAGATGATGAAAAAAGATCTTTAGTTTTTAGATATTTGTATGCAAATGGATGTTATAATGATAGTAAGTATAAAGTAAGAAAAATTATTGACGAAGATTGGAATAAAAACTGGAAAAAAACAATTAAACCAGTTTTAATTAGAGATAAAATTGTTATTTATCCTTCCTGGTTAAAAAAAGATATTCGAAAATATAAGAATAGAATACTTATTGAGATTGACCCAAAAATGTCTTTTGGCACTGGGCATAATGAAACAACGCAGTTAGTTATTGATTTGATGTGTGATTTTATGGATTTGAAAGATGAATATATTCTTGATTACGGATGCGGAACCGGAATCCTTGCTATTGCAGCAATTAATTTCGGTGCAAAAGAAGCAGTTGCTATTGACATTGATGAAGATTCGATTGAAAATGCAAAAGAATATGTAATAAATAATAAGGTCTCTGATAAAATCAAAATTTATAAAAAAGATATTTTTGAGATAAAAGAAACAAATTTTGATATCATATTTGCTAATATTTTGAGGGATGTTATAGAGAAAAATTTGTATTTTTTAAGTGAAAAGCTAAAGGACGGCGGGAAGCTTTTTATATCAGGTGTATTAGCCGATGAAGAAAGTCAAATTTCAAAATCTTTAAAAGCAAATCATTTCAATATAAGAGAAATTAGATATAAGTCAGAATGGTTAGGTATATATGCAGTTAAGAAAAAAAAATATGGAAAATATATTCACATTAAATAAAGAATTAGATTTTCAAAAAGAATTATTTTTCCCATTATATAGAAAAGATAATTGTTTAATAGAAAAAATTATTTCAGCAGGTCAGATTACAGAAGAAGATATATGGTTGGAAGAAGATAAAGATGAATTTGTTGTATTACTTCAAGGTGAATCGGAAATTAAATATTTCGATGGTAAGGTTTTTAAAATGAAATCAGGAGATTATTTACTTATACCTGCAAATACAAAACATAGAGTCAATTATACATCATCTGAACCTAAATGTATATGGTTGGCAATTTATATTAAATAAATTTATTAAATTATGAGCGAAATAAGTACGAAACCCATTCATACATTTGCATTTAGAAAAAGAAGAGCGTTAAACTGGTTAACACTTGGTATTACTTATGCTACTATGTATATGGGGAGGTATAATTTATCTTTTGCAAACAAATCCTTATCTGATAATTATGGATGGGATAAAACTACTATTGGAACTATTATAACTGCTGCACTTACGATTTATGGTATATCTGCATTGTTTAACGGACCTTTAGCTGATAGAATTGGAGGGAGGAAATCAATGCTTATCGGTTCTATTGGAACAGTAATATTTAATATTTTATTTGGTTTGGGTGCCTATATGGGTTTTCTTGGAGCAGGAACTTTTTTACTGAGTTATTTTGCAAGTGTTTGGGCGTTGAATGCATATTTCCAATCTTATAGTGCATTGTCATTAATAAAAGTAAATTCGGCTTGGTTTCATATTCGTGAAAGAGGAGTTTTCTCTGCTATATTTGGTTCAATGATACAAAGTGGGAGAGCATTGATTTTTATTATTGGAGGTTTTGCTGTAACGGTACTCCCATGGCAATGGGTATTCTTTTTACCGGCATTTATAATAGCTTTAATGTCTTTTGCAACATTTTTATTTGTGAAGGATTCTCCTGAAGATGTTGGTTTTCCAATTTTAGATACTCAAGATGCAACAAGTGGAGACACGGAAAAAATTACTTTTAAATATGTTTTTAGAAAAGTATTTACAAATCCTATTACTATAACTATAGCAATTGCAGAATTTTGCACTGGATTTGTTAGACACGGATTTGAACAATGGTTCCCGAGATATATGCAAGAGTATCAGAATTTGGCATTAGATTCAGGAATTTTTCAAAAAGGGGCTTTAGGAGTTGTAATTGCAGGGATTGCAGGTGCTTTCATTGCAGGTACTTCTTCTGATTGGTTTTTTAAATCACGAAGACCACCAGTAGCTTTCATTGGATATTTTCTACAAATATTATGTCTTGCTGTCATTTGGCTTTCAAAAGATTTGACATTAATTATTATAGCTTTTATTGTAAATTCTGCTGCAATAAGTATGGTCCATTCGATGCTATCTGGAACTGCTTCTATGGATTTCGGAGGCAAGCGAGCAGCAGCAACTGCAACAGGTATGTTCGATGGAATGCAATATATTGGGGGTGCGGCAGTGGGTATTGGAGTCGGATGGTTACTCGATAATTTTGGATGGGCTTCTTGGGGTCCGAGTATGATTGGTTTTTCATTAATAGGAGCTATTTTAATGTTAAAGTTATGGAATGCAACCCCTACAAGACGAAGCGGGCATTAACATTAGAAGTTGAATAAATTAATAGTTTTTTTTACATTTAGTTTTAGTTTATAATATGATATATTTAAAGTTAAAATTTTTTATAAGTTGAAAAAATCACTTTATATTCTATTTTTTATAGTTTTTCCCAATATATCTTTAAATTTTTGGGGAGTTGTTAATGCACAAGATAAAGAGAAGGTGGGTTTAAACCAAGTTTATACTCAACAAGGTGGTTTATATAATTTCGGTGAAAAAGACAAGATAAATATTGAGGTTAGTGTTTGGGGATATGTTAATTTTCCAGGTAAATACATTATTCCTAAAGGTTCAACCTTGGTTGATTTAATATCGTTTGCAGGAGGTCCTACAGTTGATGCAAAATTAGATGATGTAAGATTATTTAGACCTAAAAATGATACATTAAATGTAACTGCAGATGAACTTATAAAAATAGATTATGACGATATTTTCTGGTCTAAAAAAGTTTTAAACAAGAAAAATAGAAATTTTGTCCTAATTCCGGGTGATATTTTAGTCTTTCCTGGAGAGCCAAGATTATTTTTCAAAGATCATTATTCGTTGATATTATCTACTACAGCGGTATTAATTTCATTAGCAATATTAGTATTATCTATTACAAATAAAAATTAAATACTTTACAATATTTATTGATTATTTTATTTGGAACAGAATTCAAAAAAACAAATAGGTTCAAAACAAAATGTTATTGGAATAAACCCTTCTAATAATATTAAAGATTATATAAATATTATAAAGCTTAATCTGTTTCCTGTTGTATTAATCTTTATAACAAGTGTATTAATTACTGTTTTTTATGTAATTAACGCTATCGATATTTATAAGACTACTACGACTTTGAAAATAGTTCGACCTCAAGGAAGTATTTTATCTACTCAATTGATTCCCGAATTTCAGGATTTTCAGACCGATAGATATATTTCAAATGAAATAGAAATTTTAAAAAGTTATACAATCAGAGAAAAGGTTGCTTCAGCTTTGTTAGATAGTTTTAAAATAAGTTCTGATAAAAAAATTTTTTATTATCTGATTAATAGAAAAAGAGATGATGAAAACAATGTTGTTTCTAAAACTGTTCTAACCAAAGAGTTATCGAATATAGTCTCTATAGTTCAAAAAAGAGGTTTAGATATTGCAGAAATAGAAGTTCAAAGTCCATCGAGTTTCGAAGCTCAATTAATAGCAAATGTTTATGCAGAGACATATTTAAAATATAGTGTTGAGTTTGCAAGACGCGAACTTACGATAATGAAGAATTTTCTTGAAGAAGAAAAAGAGAAAAAAATAAAGGATTTAAATATTTCTGAAGCTGCTCTACAGGACTATCAACAAAAAGGTGGTATTATTTTCTTAGATGATAAAGCGAAAACTTTAATAGACAATTTATCCACATTTGAAGCGGAGAAAAACTCTGCCGAAGTAGATTTAAAAACAAAACAGAAGGCATATGGGGAAATAAAATCGGAATTAGAAAAAATTGACAAAAGTTTGCCTAATTTTATTGAAGGTCAAATAAATCAACCTTACGTAAGTGAATTACAAAAAAAGATTGCTGAACTTGAAATCCAAAAAAAGATTGAATTAACTGTACCAACTGATAAAAAGCTTATTGAAAAAGTTGAATTTGAATATGATAAAAAATTAGACCCTCTAAAAAAAGAATATGATGAGAAAGTAAAAATTATTAAAACAGGTATTCTATCTAATAACCCAAACGAGAAATCTTCATTATATCAAAAATTTATTGAAATTGGAATTGACTTACAATCTAATTTAGCAAAAGTTAATTCACTTAAAAATCTTCTAATTAAATACGAAAAAGAATTTTCAAAAATACCATCTCAAAGCATAGAACTTGCAAGACTCGAAAGAGAGCGAAAATCTAATGAGAAATTATTTCTTGCTCTTGAAGAAAAATATCAGGAAGCTATGGTTAATGAAAGAGCACAATTAGGTAATGTTAATATAATTGACAGGGCACTATTACCATTAAAACCTGCAAAGCCAAATAGAATATTAATTTTATCTATTGGTTCTATTATAGGTTTAATTTTAGGTATTGGTTTTGCATTCATTAGAAATTATCTGGATAGGTCAATAAAAAACCCTGAAGAGATAGAAAATAAAGGAATTTCGGTTTTAGCATGGATACCTTCTATTGAGGAATTAAAAGAACTCGGTTCTTCTCAATTGGAATTTATTGTTGCTAATAAACCAAACGCTACTGCTTCTGAATCCTTTAAAGCACTTAGGACAAGAATTCTATATTCCAAATTGGAATCAGATTTAAAAACTATATTAGTAACAAGCTCTGTTCCGGGTGAAGGAAAAACCACTGTTGCCCTAAATCTTTCTGGTAGTTTTGCGATGGCAGAAAAAAAAGTATTATTGATGGATTGTGATTTAAGAAAACCAAGAATACATGCAATTTTTGAATCTGAAAGATTTCCAGGTTTAAGTGATTATTTGTTTTCTAAAGTTTCTCTTGATGAAATTACTCGTAAATCAAAATTATCGAATTTATTTTATATAACAAGTGGGACAATTCCTCCAAATCCATCCGAACTTTTAGGTTCAAAACAAATGACTGATTTTCTTGAAAAATTGAAACAGATATATGATGTTATCATACTTGATTCACCCCCATTTATTTCGGTAACAGACCCAGAAATATTATCGAGAATTTCTGATGGAACAATTTTAATTGTTCAGGCAAATAAAACACCTATGGATGCTTTTGTAAAAACGTATGTGAGAATTAACGATATAGAATCACATAAGTTTTTAGGTTCCGTATTAAATAATTTTAGCTTAAAGAGTGCATATGGGTATTATTATAACTATTATTATTATTATTCAAGACCTGATGGACTTGACAAAAGAAGAAGTAAACAAATTAAAAAGTAATTTATTACAAATTTGAATTTAAGATTATTCATAAGGAAAAATGTTCAGCTTGCAAGATGCCCAAACTGTGGTAAGATTGCTTCCCTTAGAAGAAGCCGAACTCGTAATTTTATTGAAAAAGTATCAAAAAAAATTAAATTGAGTCCTTATTTCTGTCAAGCATGTGGATGGAGGGGGAAAATATTTTCATATAAAATTAGTAAGAATTTTTTTCAATTGATTATATTGTATTTAGCTTTGATGTTATTATCAGCATATATTGTTCAAAAGTTTTTAAAAAGTTATTTCGATTAGCAAATTTATTATTAATTAATTATTTTAAATATACTTTGATAATTGGAAGAAATGAGAAAATGGTATGTCATTCATACCAAACCAAGAAATGAGAAGAAAGTATTCGAACAGATAATAAGAAAAGATATTGAAGCGTATTTGCCATTAATTCAGACAATTAGGTATTGGTCAGATAGAAAGAAAAAACTGATGGTTCCTTTATTTCCGAGTTATGTATTTGTTAATGCAAGTGAAGAAGAGAGAATTAAAGCGATTAGTAATACTTATGGTGCGATGAAATATGTTGTGTATGAAAAAAGACCTGCAATTATTACCGATAGTGAAATCAAAAATATTAAATTATCTCTTCAAGCACCTGAAAAAATAAAAGTAGAGGAAAAACAAATTATAGAGGGTGATATTGTTCAAATTACTGGAGGAATTTTCAGAGGATTAACTGGTTATATTAAAGAAATTAGAGGAAATTATAAGTTGATTGTTAATATAATAGAATTAAATTCTACCTTCAGCGTTCAATTAAGCAGTTCAGAAGTTAAGTTGATTAAACCCTTATAAATCTCAAATCGAATTAAATAAATAAATACTAAATAATATTATGGATTTAATACAGAAAATTAAAAAAAATGACTTCAAAGTTGGAATTATTGGGTTGGGTTACGTTGGCTTACCGCTTGCTTTAGAATTTTCAAAAAAAAATATTTGTGTTTTAGGTTTTGATCTCGATAATGAGAAAATTATTCATATTAATAAAAATAAAAAATCTTATATTAAACATATTCCTTCCGATAAAATTGCAAGAGAAGTAGAAAGAAAAACTTTTTTCGCTACTACAGATTTTTCAAGAATAAATGAGATTGATGTGGTTATAATATGTGTTCCAACACCTTTAAATGCAAATAGGGAACCCGATTTAAGCTATGTGATAAATTCTACTATTGAAATATCGAAATATATGAAAAAAGATCAGATGATTTCTTTAGAAAGTACAACTTATCCTGGAACAACAGATGAGGATATTTTAAGAATTTTGGAAGAAGGTGGATATAAAGTAGGTAAAGATTTTTATTTATGTTTTTCACCTGAAAGAGAAGATCCAAATAATCCTGATTATTCAACATCTACTATCCCAAAAGTTATTGGCGGAGTTACTCCAAAATGCACAAAAGTTGGGACTATGGTTTATAGTAAAGTTATAGAAAAGGTAGTTACGGTTTCGAGTGCAAGAGCAGCGGAAGCAACTAAATTATTGGAAAATATTTATCGCTCTATAAATATAGCTTTGGTAAACGAATTAAAAATTGTATTTGATAGAATGAACATAGATATTTGGGAAGTAATAAAAGCTGCTTCAACAAAACCATTCGGTTTTACACCATTCTATCCGGGACCAGGTTTAGGTGGACATTGTATTCCTATAGACCCTTTTTATTTGACTTGGAAAGCAAGAGAATACGAGATTTCGACCAAATTTATCGAGCTTGCTGGTGAAGTAAATACTTATATGCCATATTTTGTCGTTGAAAAAGTTATGTTTGCTTTAAATAGAAACTTTAAACATATTAATGGAGCGAGAATTCTAATACTTGGATTAGCTTATAAAAAAGATATAGATGATATCCGAGAGTCTCCATCATTAAAACTGATAGAATTATTACAGGATAAGGGAGCAAAAGTAGATTATAATGATGACTATGTGAAAGAAATCCCAAAATTAAGAAAATATTCGTTTAACAAAAAATCTGTAAAAATTACTAAAACAAATTTAGCTAAATATGATTTAGTTTTATTATCTACTGATCATTCTTATTATGATTACGGATTTATTCTTCAAAATTCAAAGTTGATAGTCGATACCAGAAACGCCTTTGGTAAATATAAAAGCAAGAAAATTTATAAAGCATAGCAAATATTTTACGATAATCAACGAATATATTTTTATCTGACAAAATGAATTAATATTTGTTTTTAAATGTAGTTATATTTTACTTAACTACTTTAAAAAAATATTAATTAAGCTATCAAACGCAACGAAAAAGTATATTTTTTAAAGATAATATAAATAAAAATAGTTTCCACAAGTTGCTTGTCACTACGGGCAATAATTATTTAATGAATATTAATAGAAAATTTTTATTTATTCGGATTTTTTTTCTTTAATAAATTGAATTAATTATATTTTTTTTATTAAAAGTAAAAAAATTGTTACATATTTAATTAAACTTTATTTTTGTATGCATTTTATGATAAATAATCTTGATATTCTTAATTCTTTCACTTAAATTATTAGTAAAAGGTATCTTAAATTATTAAAACTATGAAATTCGCATTTATCGGAACGTATCCTCCGCAAAAGTGCGGAATTGGAACATTTACACATAATTTAGTTAAATCAATATCAGAAAACTTTGGTTATAATAGTTTGTTCCCAAATCTTTATGTGATTGCAGTAAGTGAAGACGGACAGAATTATGAATATCCCCCTGAAGTTACTTTTACAATAAGACAAAATACTCAAAAAGATTATGTGAGTGCAGCTAAATATATTAATTACAATAAGGCAGATGTATGTATTATTCAGCATGAGTTTGGTATATTTGGTGGAGAAAGTGGTGTTTATATTCTTTCCCTTGCGAGCAGGGTTGAAATTCCATTAATAGTTACTTTTCATACTGTCTTAAAAGAACCAACACATATTCAAAAAGTTATTGTACAAGAACTTAGCAAAAAAGCAAGCAAGGTTATTGTTATGAGTAAAAAAGCTGTTACATTCTTGCTTGATGTTTATAATATTCAGGAAGAAAAAATCGAAGTTATAGAGCACGGCGTTCCAGTAAGTAAAGTTTTTCATAGAGAAACAGCACGCGAAAAATTTAATTTTACAAATAAAACTGCTTTATTCACTTTTGGATTGCTTAATAGAAATAAAGGAATTGAAACTGTAATAAAAGCGTTACCAAAAGTTGTAGAAAAACATAAGAATGTATTATATGTAGTTTTAGGAAATACTCATCCAAAAGTATTTAGCAAAAGTGGTGAGGAGTATAGAGAATACTTGCTTCGCCTTGTAAAAGATTACGGTTTAGAAAATTATGTTTATTTTTATAAAAGTTTTGTCCCCGAAGAACAACTAATGGAATATTTATATGCTGCTGATATTTACATTACACCTTATTTAAACGAAGCACAGATTACTAGTGGAACATTATCTTATGCTATTGGTGCAGGAACTGCCGTGATTTCTACCCCATATTGGCACGCTCAAGAATTACTCGCTGATGGTAGAGGTATGTTATTCGATTTTAATAATTATGAGCAGCTTAGTGATATTTTACTTGATTTACTTGACAATAAATATAAAATAGAACAATTAAGAGAAGCCGCTTTTGAATACGGGCAAAGGTTAAAATGGCCAAAGATTGGTTCTAAATATATTAAAACAACAGAAAATGTAATTTCTAAATTCTCATATGTCCAAAAAGAAAAACAAACAATACTAGACCCTTATCTTTTGCCCGATTTTACTCTTGCTCATATAAAACGACTTACCGATGATACTGGTATTGTTCAACATGCTAAATATGGTATCCCTAATTTAAAAGAAGGATATTGCCTTGATGATAATGCTCGTGCTTTATTAATGTCTTCAATGGCATATCATAAAAATAGGACAAGTGAATCGCTCGACCTTATGCCTATTTATTTAAGTTATATACATTATATGCAAAATGATGACGGAACTTTCAAAAATTTTTTAAGTTTTAGCAGAAATTATCTCGATGAAGTTGGTTCAGAAGATTGTTTTGGCAGAACTATTTGGGCTTTAGGTTACTTAATCTGTAATTCTCCAAATGATTCTTATCATCAAGTAGCCCTTGATATTTTTAAAAAATCTTTACCTAATTTCAAGCGACTTATTCATTTAAGAGGAATAGCAAATACAATAATAGGCATATCTTATTATTTGAAACAGTTTCCTGCTGACGAGAAAATTGAAGTTATTTTATATGAATTGACATTTAAACTAATAAATATATATAATAAAGAGAAATCTGAATACTGGTGTTGGTTTGAAAATATTTTAACTTATGATAATGCTATTATACCGCTTTCGATTTTTCATTCTACGGAGTTTTTTAATGATAGTGTAATGTTAAAAGTTGCAAAAGAATCTTCAGCTTTTCTTGAAAAAACTATTATGAGTAGCGGTTATCTAAAACCTGTTGGTAGTAAAGGTTGGTATCCAAAAGATGGAAAGTGTGCCGAATATGCACAACAAGCCATAGATGTTATGGGTATGGTACTACTATTTTTTAAGGCATATCAAGTTACAAAGGAAAAAAAGTATCTTGATAAAATGTTCACTTCTTATATGTGGTATATTGGAAAAAATGATTTAGCTATTCCTGTTTACGATTATGAGACAGGAGGGTGTAATGATGGACTTGAAGATTATGGGTTAAATAGGAATCAGGGTGCTGAAAGTACATTAGCTTACCTAATTTCTCATTTAACTGTTTTAAATGCATTTGAATTGGAATATGAATATGAAAAATAATTAATTATTATGTCTCTTATAAAACGATATTCAGATAATCCTATACTTACAAAGGACGATATTCCATATGAAGTTGCTACGGTTCATAATGCTGGTGCAATAAAATTTGAGGATAAATACATTCTCCTTTTTCGTTCGCATCTTCTTAACGGAAGAAGTATAATAGGTCTTGCGGAGAGTAAAGATGGATTTAAATTTTCTGTTCATAAAAATCCTTTTATGATTCCATCAAAAGATGGTGAATTTAAATTGTATGAAGAATATGGCGTTGAAGACCCAAGAATTACTTTTATTGATGGTGAGTTTTTAATTTCTTATAGTGCTTATTCGAGATATGGTGTTCGAATCGGGCTTGCAAAAACTAATGATTTTTGTAAAGTTGAAAGGGTCGCATTTATTACCGAAGCGGATTATCGAAATGCTGTTATTTTTCCTGAAAAATTTAATGGTCTTTATGTTCGCCTTGACCGTCCGCACTCCGAAATTTCTCCATGGTCAATTTGGATATCCTATTCTCCAGATTTAAAATATTGGGGAGAATCAAAACTTATTATGAGACCTGTTCAATATCATTGGGACGAGATGAAAATTGGTCCTGGAGCACCTCCTATAAAAACAAACAAAGGGTGGCTTAGTATCTATCACGGTGTTTTTCCAACAATGGACGGTAGTGTCTATAGGCTCGGAGTTGCACTACACGATTTGAATGACCCATCAAAAATTCTTGGTGTTGGAGATAATTGGATACTTCAACCGGAAGAGATTTATGAAATCACAGGATATGTTCACAATGTTGTTTTTACATGCGGGGCAATTCCCGAACCTGATGGCACTGTTAAAATTTATTGGGGTGGTGCTGATAAAGTTCTTTGCGTAGGAGAAGCAGTAATAGAAGAACTTGTTGACTTATGTTTAAATAAATCAAGAAGGGCATTATGAAAATCGCAATACTATCTCCAATAATCTGGAGGACTCCTCCAAGGAAATACGGTCCTTGGGAACAGGTTGCTTCTAATATTGCAGAAAGTTTAATCGAAAAAGGTGTTGATGTTACTCTTTTTGCTACTGGTGATTCTTTAACTAAAGGAAAGCTTGATTTTATAATAGAAAAACCTGTTGGTGAAAATCAAGAACTCGATTATAAAGTCTGCGAATGTTTGCATATAAGTTATGTAATGGAAAAAGCATCTCAGTTTGATATTATTCATAACAATTTTGATTTTCTTCCACTGACATATTCGCATTTGATTAAAACCCCAATGGTTACAACCATTCACGGATTTTCTTCCAAAAAGATTGTTCCTGTATATAAAAAATATAATGATACAAATTATTATGTATCAATCAGCAATTCAGACCGAAACCCCGAATTAAAATATATTGCTACCGTTTACAATGGTATTAATGAAAAGGAATTTGTATTTAATAAATCTTATGGTAATTATCTTTTATTTTTCGGGCGTATACACAACGAAAAAGGAACTTACGAATGTATTGAAATAGCTAAGAAAGCAAAAATGAAATTAATTATTGCAGGTTTAATTCAAGATGAAAATTATTTCAAAAAAAAAGTCGAACCTTTTCTAAACAATGATGATATTATTTACGTTGGGAACGCAGGTCCCGATAAAAGGAATAAATTACTTGGTGAAGCATTTGCTCTTTTACATCCTATAAATTTTGAAGAACCATTCGGTTTGAGTGTTGTTGAATCTTACTTCTGCGGAACTCCTGTGGTTGCTTTCAATAGAGGCTCAATGCCCGAACTTGTGATTGATAAGAAAACGGGATTTCTTGTCAATAATATTTATGATGCTGTCGAATCTCTTAAAGATATAAAGAGTTTAAATAGGGAAGATTGTAGAAATTGGGCATTAAGTAAATTTACAAGAGCTAAAATGGCTGAATCTTACATCAAAATTTACAACCAAATATTAAAAAATAATTAACTTCAACATTTTTGTTATTTCTTTAATAATTTATATAAAAGTGTTCTTAAATTTACAGTAGCAAAACTCGAGGCATAATCTGATATTGCATAAGGGATTACAAGCACCTCGTTATGAATTATTGATCCGCACGAATATACGACATTTGGAACATATCCTTCTCGCTCATCTTCATTTGGTGTTATCAGTGGTTCTTTCAAACTCCCAATAACTTTTGTTGGGTCATACAAATCCAGTAATATTGCTCCTATACAATATTTTCTCATAGGTCCTACTCCATGAGTAATAACAAGCCAACCTTCATCTGTTTCAATAGGTGAGCCGCAGTTTCCAACCTGAATCAATTCCCATTTAAATTCAGGTTCCCTTAATAGTTGTGCTGATTCCCAGAGCGTTATATTATCGGAAAACATTATATATTGATTAACTCCATCTATTCTCGATAGCATAGCATATTTCCCGTTTATCTTCCTTGGAAAAAGGGCAAAATTTTTATCCTTTGTGCATTCTCCGTGAAGTGGAAGATTTTTAAAACTGTAAAAATCCTTAGTTTCGAGTAACTTTGGTAAAATTGTATATCCATCATAAGCGGTATAAGTCGCATAGTAGCAAGTTTCACCATTTTCTTCTGTAAATTTTACAAACCTCGAGTCCTCTATCCCATTTCGCTCAGTTCTCGATATGGGAAATATTGCTCTTTCTGATATATCGGTATCTTGTGAAAATGAGACTTCATAATGAGACCTTGCAAGCCAAAGCATTTGTTTCAACGTTTTCTGCTGGTCGAGATTTAGTATTCGTGTTTCTCTTACCTGTTTTATTGCTTCTTTTAATCCTGTATAATAAAAGTAATCTCCAAGTTCATCAAGTATCTCTGTTGAGATATTATTAAAAATATCATGCTCATTTAATAACATAATAAATTCTTTTTTATCATAAATATGACCTTTTATTATTTCAGCTTCGCTTATATAATTTCCTCTTGGGTCGAACACTATATTAAAATCTTTGTCTATTATACCGCTTCTGAAAACAATTGAAGAAATATGACTTTCACCTGTAGCCCTAAAGCTTACTATTATTCTCATTTGACCTTCTTCAAGCCCTGTTTGGTCTGGATGCTCTACAATTGATGGATTAAATAGTGCTGCTGATTCTATTGAATATTCCATTGTAAAATATGAACCAATTAAAAGTCTCTTTGCTGATGACATTCTCTCGTGATTTTCAGCTATTTGATTTACATAATTTATAGCTTTGGTAAAATTTAGCAAAAATATTTTTGTTATGTTTCTATGTCTTTTTGCAAATTCCCTTAACACCTGATTTAATGCGATTTCTGCTTCTGCTTCAGGCATATCAAGGATTTTCTTTATGATTGATATAGCTTTTATTTCACTATGGTCAAAAAACCTCGTTATTACCCTTCTTGAATCTGGATAAATTCTCTCTTTTTTTCTATTAACTGTAATTCTCATAATTCATAATTTATTTTTTAAATTTAATTTATCAAAATTTCAATTGAAATGGAAATATTATTAAACAAAGTTGATTACAAATATTACTTATAATATGTATGTTTAAAAAGTCAGCAATTTATTTGACAGTAAAAAATAAACTAATTTAATTGATGTTCGAAACATAAATTATATGCAATTCGTAAAATAAATTGATAGATATATTTTATATGTTTTAAAATAATTATACTGCAAAAAAAATGAGTAAAAAAAAAGATATAAAAGTTTGTCCGGTAGAACGAGCTGGAAGTTTAGAAAGTTCTTTAAGAAGACTATTTCATAATCCCCGAAAAATTATGAATCCATATATACATAAAGGGATGACGGTTTTGGATTTCGGTTGTGGTCCTGGCTTTTTCACAATCGAAATTGCAAAATTGCTTTTAAATGATGGTAAAGTAATTGCAGCAGACTTGCAAGAGGGGATGCTACAAAAATTATCTCAAAAAATAAAAGATACTATTTTGGAAAGTAATATAATTCTACGAAAATGCGAAAATATTAAAATAAGTGTAACTGAAGATGTAGATTTTATTCTTGCTTTTTATGTGATTCATGAAGTTCCGGACAAAGAAAAAATTTTTAATGAATTTAAGTCTATTTTAAAACAAAATAGCAAAATATTAATCGTTGAGCCATGCTTTCACGTTTCAAAGAAATCCTTTAAAGAGATGATAACTTTATTGGAGAATATTGGATTTAAAATTACTGAAAAGCCCAAAATATTTTTTAGCCGTTCAATTGTAGTGGAAAAGAAATAATTTTTTTTGATAATTAAAAATGTTATATATGTATTCATTTTCGATTTTTCAAAAACACTTTTAATTCGATAAGAATATTACTTTTTAATTATTTTGGTTGGAATTTAATCTCGAGTTTGGTTTTCCTTCATTCCAGAATCTCGGTTTCCTGTCTTCCCATGAACCTGTTTTCTTTTTAAAAAATTTTGTTTTATTCTTTTTTCTGTAGAATTTATTCTTATTCTCACCGAACTGTTTTAATTTATTTTTCTCGTTTGTAATTGTTCCATTTTCTTTTCGAGTAAATGGTTTGTTCTCATTTTGCAATTCATTTCTTTTCTTTACAAAGGGTCTTTTGTTTTTATTCCAGAATTTACCTTTATTTTTTTTGTAAATGTTTGATTTTCCCTGTTGATATGTTTCTATTTTTTCCCCACTCCATATTTTTGGATCATTTTTATCGAACTTAGGTTGTATCTCATCTATTATATCATCATCTAATTCTGTTTTTTCGGTAGTAAATTTGTTTTCTTGTTTTTTCTCAATTATATCTTCATTAGTTTTTTTACTTGCAGTTGATGTTTCTGGTAAAACTGTTATTATTTCTTCCCATTGTTCGGATATTTGTTCTTTTTCTTTTTTCTTTTTTATTTGTTTTTTTTGAACAGGTGTTTTTTTAGCTTGAAGCTTTTTCTTTTTTTCAATTGGAATTTCTTCCACTTTTTCTGTCACTTCCTTCTTTTTTGCTTTCAATTTTTATTACTCTTGTTTATTTAATTATTTTATTTAAAAATGATTTTATTCTACTCTTTATTTCTTCTGCTTGTTTTTTATTCTGTGCTTCTATTATTATACGTATTATTGGCTCTGTATTTGATTTTCTCATATGAATCCAGTAATTTGGGAAATCAAGTTTAACCCCGTCTATTGTTGTGATTATACAGTCTTGATTTTTAAAGTGACCTATAACTTTTTTCATTAAGTTATCGGGATTAACTCTGATACGAATTTTTTCTTTACTAATATAATAATTTGGAATGGATTTTTTGTAGTCACTTACTTTGCCTTTAAAATCTGCAAACTCTTGTAGTATTAATACAATTCCAACTATGGCATCTCGTCCATAATGCAATTCAGGTAATATTACACCTCCACTTCCTTCACCTCCTACTATTGAACCGTTTATTTTCATTTGTTTAACAACATTTATTTCACCCACTGGACTTCTAAATACTATCCCGTTAAATTCATTTGCAATATCATCTACCGCTCTTGTAGTTGATAAGTTTACGGTAGCGATTTTCTTTTTTCCAATTGCATTTTTAAAAACATTTTTTATTACAGTAGTAATGGTATTTTCCTCGATAAATGGTTCACCTTTATCTGTAATAATTACCAGTCTGTCGCTATCCGGGTCAACCGAAATGCCCAAATCTGCTTTATGCTTTTTTACTGCTCTACAAAGTAATTTCAAATTTTGAGGTAACGGCTCTGGAGTATGTGGAAAAATTCCTGAACCATCACAAAACAATTCAATAACTTTGCAGTTAAGCTTTTTTAGTAAAAGGGGAACGATATATGATCCGGAAGAATTAACAGCATCTATAACAATTTTAAATTTTCTTTCTTTTATCGAATTTACGTTAATTGATTTTAATCTTAATACTTTTTCAATATGCTTATGTATCCATTTATAATCACTTACCATAGGTTTAATCTCTTTTATACTTACATATTTGAAATTTCTTGAATTACTATAGTTAATCACTTTTTTTATTTGATTCCCATCAAGAAATGTTCCATCTGTATTAAGAAATTTTAAACCATTCCAAATTTGTGGATTATGAGATGCTGTTATCGCAATTCCACCTGCTGCTTTTAAATCTTCGGTAGCTATTTGGACAGTTGGAGTTGGAGCAACACCAATATCTACCCCAGTATAACCGGAAATTGAAATGGTTGATAAAACCAAGTTTGATATAATATTCCCGTGTAATCTACCATCGTTTCCAACTATAATTTTTTTTGATTTAGAATTTTTTTTACAATACTGTATGAATGCCGATGTAAAGCTTATTATATTTTCTGGAGTTAAATTATCTCCAAGAATTCCACGAACACCTGATACTGAAACTATTATTTCTGACATAATATTTATTTAATTTTGCATTTTTATATGCTCTCTTTCAAGTTCTTTAAGTTGCTCTATTGTATTTATTCCACATATCTCTATATTGTTTTTAACTGGGATGGCTCCAATTTTGCTACCTTTTTCTTTAAAATATTTAAATATGTCTGTTATATAATATTCTCCTTGTGCATTATCTGTTTTTAAAGTTTTAATTGCTTCAAAAAGTAATTCATTATCTATTATATATATACCTGAATTAATTTCTTTGATTTCTTTTTCTTTTTCAGATGAATCTTTATCTTCTTTAATTTCAATAAAATTCTTCTTATCATCTCTAATTATTCTGCCATATCCCGAAGGATCTTTAAGAATAGCAGATAAAAGACTTGCCTGATATTTATTATTTACATGAAAAGAAATAAATTTTTCTATTGTTTTGTATCTAAGTAAAGGAACATCTCCTGAAAGTATTAAAACTTCACCTTTAAAATGTTTTAACTCATCATAAGTTTGCATAATTGCATGCCCTGTTCCAAGTTGTTCATCTTGATGTGCAAATTTAATCCTTGAAATTTCGTTAGCAAATTTTGTATTGACAAAATCAATTACGCTTTGTTTTTGATGACCAACTATCAAAATAATTTTATCCGAATGAATTTTTAAAGCAAGTTCAATAACGTATTGAATGAGTGGTTTATCACCCAATTCAAACATCACTTTAGATTTATTCGGATTTTTCATTCGCTTGCCTTTTCCAGCTGCAAGTATAACGGTTGCGAGTTTCACAGTAAATTATTTTGAGATTAAATGAGTAGGAATATATAAAGAAAATTATTTATTTCTTTTAATAATTTTATTTTTCTTATCAACAAATATTTTTATTGGTTTAAAATTTTTTATTTCTTCATCATCAAACGAACCGTAAGTAATAATTATTACTTCATCTCCAACAGCTCCGTGTCTTGCTGCAGGCCCATTCAAACATACTATCCCGCTATTCCTTTTTCCTGGGATTATATATGTTTCTAATCTTTGTCCATTATTAAGGTTCACTATTTGAACTTTTTCGTATGGAAGCATGTCTGCTGCTTCCATTAAAGCAATATCGAGTGTTAAACTTCCTTCATAAAATAATTCAGCTTGTGTTACAGTTGCTCGATGAATTTTTGATTTGCATAATACACGTCGCATTTTCGTATTCTCCTTTATTATTTTTCAAATAATATATTATCTATTAATCTTGTTTTTCCATAATATGCTGCAAGAGATATCAATACTATTCCCTTGTATTCTTTAAGATTTAAGATTTTTTCTAAATTTTTGTTATCTGTTATTGCAATATACTGTAACGAAGAATTTGGTGAATTCGTTTCAATATATTCTTTAATCTTTTTTTTTAAATTCTTTGATTCTTCAATGCCATCTTCTAAAACAAGTCTTTTTGCTTCTTTTAAAGCTTTATACAAAATAGTAGCTTCTTCTCTTTGTTCATTATTTAAATATGTATTACGTGAACTCTTTGCAAGTCCATTTTCCTCTCTTACTGTATCACACACCCTTAACTTTATATCTAAATTTAAATCTTCAATCATTTTTTTTATTATTACTACCTGTTGAGCATCTTTTTGCCCAAAATATGTAAAATGAGGCTTTGTTATGTTAAATAATTTTAAAACTATTGTTGCTACACCCTTAAAGTGTTCGGGTCTGTATTTTCCCTCAAGTTTATCAGACAAAACATTAACATTTACAAATGTATGATAGTCATTTGAATATATATCGTTTGCATTTGGATAAAAAATGTAATCAACACCACAACTTCTACATATATGATAATCACGTAGAAAATCTCTCGGATAAACGTTAAAATCTTCATTTGGAGAAAATTGTATAGGATTTACAAATATACTTGTAATTAAAATATCTGCTTCATCTCTTGCCCTTATCATCAAAGCACAATGCCCTTCATGCAAAAATCCCATAGTCGGAACAAAACCAATTTTTTTTCCACTTCTTCTATAAAACTCCGAAATATTCTGCATTGCAGAAATTTCTTTTACCACTTTCATTCTTCTACTCCGGTAAATTTCCTATCCATTTGTTTTATGAAGAAGGTGTTTTAGTATTATCGTTAGTCTATCTTTCATATCTCTTCTATCTACAATTAAATCAAGAAAACCATGTTCAAGCAAAAATTCTGAACGCTGAAAACCTTTTGGTAAATCCTTTCCGGTTGCCTGTTTGATAACTCTTGGTCCAGCAAATCCAATCAATGCATTCGGCTCAGCTATGTTTAAATCTCCTAACATTGAATAAGATGCACTTGCGCCTCCTGTTGTCGGGTCAGTTATTACAGATATATAAGGAATCTTTTCTTCGGAAAGTTTTGCAAGTCGTGAACTTGTTTTTGCAAGTTGCATTAGCGAAATTCCACCTTCCATCATTCGCGCTCCACCGCTTTCGGATATAATAATTAAAGGATATCTTGTTTTCAGGCATTTATCTATTGCTCTTGCAATTTTTTCCCCCAATACACTTCCCATACTTCCACCAATAAATTTAAAATCCATACAGCAAATAACAACTGGTATTTTATTCATTTCTCCAATTCCAGTTCTAATAGCATCGTAAAGATTTGTTTTCTTCATCGTCTCTTCAATTCTTTTTTCATAAGGTTTTGTGTCTACAAATTTTAATGGGTCAACCGACCGTATCTTTTTGTCAAGTTCTTTGAATGTCCCTTCGTCAAATAATATACTGAAATATTCTTCACTTCCAATTCTAAAATGAAAATTACATTTTGAACAGACATACAAATTACTTTCCCATTGTTTTCTGTGTATCATCTCACCACATTCATCACACTTAACCCACATACCATCTGGTATATCATTTTTAGGAGCATTTGTTGATATATTTTCTTTTGAACGTTTAAACCAAGCCATATTAATTTTTAATTTTTTTTAATTAGTTTTTTACAAATTATTTCTTCTCTGGAACAAAATTTTTCATATAAAAAGGTTCAGACACTCTATAATCTGAATACTTATTCTCATTTATATATTTTTTCGTTAAATATAATTGAGAATAAATATTTGATTTTCTCGCTAAATTAACTATTTCTGCTTTATCAATAAAATCTATATTTACATAATCCTCATTAATCAGAAAGATTCTGTCCTTTGTTTCAAACTCCTCTGCTTTTTTTATATAAAAATCTGATATTCTAACTATTATATTATTTGAAAATGTATAATCGGCAGCATAAAATTCTTTAGTTTTTGAATTTGAAAAAATAATTACAGTAATAATTTTTTCTGATGGCTGCCCATTATATTTCCCTGCTATTATATCTAGGGTAGGAATTTCGATTAATTTAGTATCTATTCCAAAACATATTCCTTTAGCTATTGCAGAGCTTATCCTTAAACCTGTAAAAGAACCCGGACCATTTGAAATGCTGATTATATCTGTACAGGTAAAATCCAATTTTGCAGATTCAAACTCCTGTTTTATTATGTAAATTAACGAATCTGCATTACAATCACTATCCAATTTTTTTAATATAACAATTTTACCTGAATTGCTAAAGGCAAACTCAATATTTTTTGACGAACTTTCTAATAGTAAAATATTCAAATCTTATTATTTTCTAAATCTTTATTATTCTTTCGTTTACTTTTTTACCGAAGTCAAATGTAACTGTTCTAATACCATTTGGTAGGTATTCTTCCGCAAGTTCACTCCATTCTATTATGTTTATTGAATTTTCATTAATATAATCCATAAATCCGATTGTTTCAAGTTCTTCTTTGAATTTCAATCTATATAAATCAAAATGGTTTATAATTATATTTTTTTGGGATTTTTGATCGTTTCCTTTATATTGATTTACAATTATGAATGTTGGACTATTTACTACATCT
Organism: uncultured Ignavibacteriaceae bacterium; assembly: GCA_964400285.1. Classification (GTDB taxonomy): domain Bacteria; phylum Bacteroidota; class Ignavibacteria; order Tepidaquicellales; family Tepidaquicellaceae; genus FEN-1279. The sequence continues at coordinate 199,768 of CAYNTK010000003.1, read as the reverse complement.
TTTACATTAAAATACTGACAAATACCTTTAACAAATTGCGTTTTCCCTGTGCCAAGATTACCTTTAAGTCCAATGACTTCACCCGGGAAAACGGATTTTGCATATTTTTTACCAATTGATATCGTATTTTTTTCTGAATGCGATATTATTACATTATCCAATTTATTCATTAGATGCAAAATTAACTATTTAATACCGAAGTTACATTGAAGAAAATAATCTCTAAATCATTTTGTTTCTAAAGTAACCACTGGTAGTATCATCTCATCGAGGGAGATTCCACCATGCTGGAAAGTATCATTATATTGATTAAGATATCTATGATAATCCGTGGGATATACGAAATAGAAATCCTCTTTTGCAATTATGTAATTTACAATCCCATTTCTCTTTGGTAATTTATATTCTGATGGATTTCTTATTTCTATTGCATTGCGTGAATCAGCTTTTACATTTCTTCCGTATTTATACCTTAAATTCGGTGAAGATTCTCTATCACCAAGTGCTTTCACTCCGTGTAGACATCTTATACTCCCATGGTCTGTTGTAATTATTATTTTTATATTCTGCTTAGTAGAGAGTTGTCTTAACATTCCAAAGAAAGATGAATGTTCAAACCATGATTCTGTCAAAGATCTATACGCAGATTCATCAGGTGCTATTTCTTTTAATATTGCTGTATCGCTTCGAGAATGTGCTATCATATCTACGAAGTTAATTACTATTGCATTCATGTGATTGCTAGTAAAAGTAAGTATTTTATTTTCGATTCCTCTACTAAATTCCGAATCCATTATCTTTGTATATTTAAGTTCGTTTTTTAGTTTAATTCTTTTTCTCTCGAAAAATTTAGTCATAAATTCTCTTTCAAAGTTATTTTTTGAATTTTCATCATCTTCACCCTTCCACAAATCAGGATAATGTTTTTCCAAATCAGACGGGTATAATCCTGCAAAAATAGCATTTCTACAATATGGAGTTGCTGTTGGTAAAAGCGAATAATAATAATCTTTAGAAATCTTAAATAAATTATTTAAATATTTCTCCATCATAAGCCATTGGTCAAGGCGCATACAATCTATTAAAAAGAAAAAAATTGATTTATAATTGTTCAAATCTGGAACAATGTATTTTTCTATTAATTGGTGTGATAAAGTTGGTCTGTTCGTACTTTCGTTTACCCAATTTTTGTAGTTTTTTTCTATATACTTTGAAAACTCGACATTACACTCTTTTCTCTGGTCACGAACTGTTTGTTTTAATCCGAGTTCAGGGTGTTCATCGAGTTCAATTTCCCAATTAGTCATTTTTACGTGTATATTAATCCAATCTTCCCAAGTTAATTCATTCATAAGGGACATAGAGATAGAATTGAATTCCTGAATGTAATCCTTTGATACTTGGTCGCCTTTAAGTCTTTTAGATTCGAGAATTTTTTTACAGACAAGGAGTACCTGATTTGGGTTTACGGGTTTGATAAGGTAATCTGTAATTTTTTTCCCTATAGCTTCTTCCATCAACGATTCTGTTTCGTTTTTAGTTACCATAACCACGGGCAAAGCAGGTTTAATATCTTTAATTTCTATAAGAGTTTCCAGTCCCCCTTTTCCCGGCATCATTTCGTCCATAAAAACGAGGTCGAAATCTTCTTTTTTAATGATTTCTATTGCATCGTCGCCGTTTGTTGCTTCAACTACATTATAACCTTTTTGCTTAAGGAATAAAATATTGGATTTAAGCATATCAATCTCATCATCTACCCAAAGAATATTATTTCTGTTCTCCATATTTTTTATATAATTTTTTGATTTATAAAGATGTAGATATGCTTCTCTAAATTTTGTTTTTATTTTTCTGAAATATTTTTTAAACTTACTACATTTTCAATGTGATATGTGTGTGGAAACATATCAAAAGGTTGAATTTTTTCAATTTTATAGTTTCCTTTATCACAAATCATTTTTAAATCTCTTGCCTGAGTAACAGGGTTACAACTAATATAACAAATTTTTTCAAAATTTGTTTCGGATAATATTTTGCATATATCCGGGTGCAAACCTGACCTCGGGGGGTCAAGAATTACTTTGTTACAATTTATATACTTATCTGAACTGTTTATTGTTTCAATAAAATCTTTAATGTCGGATAAAACGAATTCGGCGTTTTTAATTTTATTCAATTCAGCGTTTTCTTTAGCGTTTTCAAGGGCATCAGGAATCAGTTCAACGCCTGTAACTTTATTGACTTTTTCGGAAATGAATATTGCGATAGAGCCGGCACCGCAATACAGGTCAAGAAGGTTATCATCTTTTTTTAAATTGAGGAATTCTTCAGCGATACCAAAAAGTTTTTCTGCCTGCTTTGTATTGGTCTGGAAGAAAGAATTAGGGGAAATTTTAAAGTTAAATTCTTTTTCGTTGTTTTTTAATTTTTCATAGATGAAACCTTTACCGAAGAGGGTTTCAGAGTCCTCGCCGAAGGCTATTTGTGCTTTCTTTTGAGAAAAGGAATTTACGAAAGTTGTAATTTGAGGAAATCTTTTTGATAATTCGCTTGAATAATTTTTGATTAACTCTTCATTATAATCATAAGTTACGAGATTGACCATAATATCATTGGTATTTTTACTTTCCCTGATAATTAAAAATCTTAGGAAACCCGAATTAGTTTTAGTTGAGTAAATAGTCGAGTTTTTTTCTTTAAAGAATTCCCGCGTAAAGTTAAGTATTGAATTTGAAGTATCGGATTGAAGATAGCATTTTTCAATATTCAGAATTTTGGAGTGGAATTTCGGGACGTGGAGGCCGAGACCGAATTTTTCCGTGCTTTCCATATTGGCTTTTTCCCGCCAGATATCATTTGAAAAAGAAAACTCCATTTTATTTCTGTAGAAAAATATGTCTTCACTCTTTATAGTTTTCGGGATAGAGATATTTTCAAAACCTCCGATTCTTTCGAAAGCATCAGCGACGGCCTTTGTTTTGAATTCGATTTGTTTATCGTAATTATAGTTTTGAATTTTGCATCCTCCGCAAATGCCGAAGTGATTGCATAGAGGTTTTATCCTGTATTTGGAATTCTTAATAAATTCGAATGGAGTTGCTTCGGCATAATTTTTCTTACACTTGTTGATTTTAAGTTTAACTCTATCACCGGGTAGTGTTTTTTCTGAAAAAATCACTAATCCTCCATCGGTTTTTGAAATTCCTTTACCATCTGTGCTCAAGGAAGTTACATCAATAATAATTTCTTCACCTTTTTTCATAATTACAAATTAATTAGTATGATTATATAAATAAAGGTGAAAGAAATTATTTTTATGAAAAAACATTCCCAAGCAGGAGCTCGAGAAGATGTGAAATTCTTAATTCAAAATTTTGTATTATAAATTACCGGCATTTGGAATTTCCACTTATTCCATAAATCGTCTTCTGTGATTAGTCTTGCTATAAAATTTCCAACATTTATACAGCTGGTTTTGCACGGATTAAATATTCCTCTTATTGGTGAGGGGTGAAGTTTATATTCAGTTACTTTTTCTTCGTTGGTTAAACTATCGGGACGAACTGCCAACCATTCGATGCACGGATTTTTTTGTCCTATGTTAACTCTTAAATAGTCTGCGGCTTTTTCATTATCGGATTGCGGAGGTACAAGCATTCTGAATAAACCTATCACAATTTTATGTGCCATTGAATTTTGTTCGTTTAAATCCCTGTTGCTGTTTGCAACCGTATTCATCAGGACAAATTTTACCGGTTTTTCCGGTGAGTTCTTTTTAATTGCTTCGCATAATAATCTTACTGCATCTGAGCAAAGTCTTCTTGGTTTTCCGAAAATTCCTTTCAGAGTGATATTATGTCCGAGGCAGGATGCTACTGCTCGGCAGTTTGCGAGGTGATTTGACATTTCATCTATACTAATTTCCAGGATGTTTGCTTTAATAATAATGATATTATCATTATTGTTCCAAGAAGCGGGGATATTAGCTGTCGGACGGACAATTATTTTGACTTTTTCCCCCGCAATTAATAATTGCTCAACTAAATGTTTTCCAGTTGCACCATTTGCTCCTACTACTAATGTTGTCATAATATTAATATAATACTCTATCTAAGATTTTTTACAACGCAAATTTAAGTATTTTATAAATATCTTTCTTTCAATTTTACGTTAATAATTCCAATATTGTTTCGTTATACTGAGTTTTAGGAAACTAAAAAATCGTATATATAGAGTATATTTATCAAAAACTTTCACGCAAGAACTTGGGAATGAGAGGTAAAATATAAAAAAGTCGTTTCCAGCGATGATGCTAAAAAAAATATAAAAATTAATTTTGAATTTATTTTGCAAAAATTTTTAAAACAGGCGATGCAACAGCTATGGCATCATATCCTTTACTATTTTTGTAATCATCGATTTTAGTTTTCTCTAATATATTAACATATTTACATTGAAATTTTAATTGAACCTGAATACTTAAAGTTAAAGACTCATTTTTTCCTTTGCTTTTTAAATAAGCTTTAATTTGTTTGTCGAAATACTGTAAATCATTTAATTTGAACATGAATGTATTAACACTCAGATCTGTAATTTTTTCTGTTTCGATTATTTCTTCATACTTATGTGCTGTATTTTCTCCGGATTTATTTTCATTTACAAATCCTTTAGAACTAAAATATAGTGGGATAAATTTATAATTAATGCTTAATTGCATATTTAAATACTTTTCATGTATTTTTTTCATATAATCATAATAAAACTGAAGATTATCTTTCAAAAATGCTCTTGCCCAAATATCAGGTATATTTTCTGTCACTATGTAAAACGAGCAAGTGTCATTTGTAAAATCCGTTTGGTCATCAGTTGTCAGATTTTTCATGAAGAAAATGCTCCCACTATTTTTTCCCGCTAATGGATGTTCCTGCGATATGCAGACTTGTGAATAAAAAAGTGATAGGGCAAAAAATAGGAAAAAAGAAAGAATAACTTGTTCCCTCATGACTTACCTCCTGAATTATTGTTTAATAAATAGTTTATTTATCACATCATTAATTTGGAAGTATTATGATAAATTTTTTATAAAATATTTTTAAAATATTAAATAATCAAGCTATTAAATAATAAATTTAATATCTTGATTAAAAATGAAAATATTATTTAAATAATATCATACTCTTCGTTTCAAAATAATTACCTTCTTCGATTTTGTAGAAATATGTTCTGCTCGATAAATCTGAACCATAGAAATCAATTATATATTCTCCTGCATTCATTTGTACATTTACAAGTGTTTTCAATTCTCTTCCAAGCAGGTCATTTCTTTTCCGTTGGGTTTATATGAATCGAAATATACACTTGCCCATCCTGAATTAGTAAATCGTTTTAGTGATTTAGCAGAATTATTTTAGATTTTTACATTAAATTCATACATAATTATTGTATCAGTGCTATATAATAAAATCAAAGTTTGTTAATGTAAAACTCGGTGTTACAATATTGTAAAGAAACTTATTAATAAGGCAATGCATATCGATTCAGTTATTTACATAGAAATTATTATACGGATAACCAACTAGAGTATGAGATGTTACTATGCTATATATAACCTTTGCAATAGTTCTGTGAATTTTTCTGTGCAACTTACGATGCTACCTATTAGAGAGGTGAAAATAAAATTTAGGTATTGATAGTATAGATAAAACTTCATTTAGTTTAGTTATTTAGAGTTATACAGTAAAATATAAAATTTCAAAACACTTAGTATAATATTTTGTTCTGCATTTTAATCTTACGAATAATATCTAATCAAACTAACATATCCTTCAATTGTATAAGTTTAAGCTTTTAAATCAAAGTAGTTATAACCAACTAATAATTCTCAATATACTTTCCAATAATCTGTCATTATCTGTAATTTATTACAACTTCCATTTATTAAATATATCAAATAAATATTAATAACTATTAAAAGTATTCTGAACTTCTAAAACTTAAACCTACTATATTTATAAATAATGCTTCTTACAAATTTCTATAGGTTTACTGCGATATTCGACTGTAAATCTATATTTATAATCCTACATAAATTTCTTTTGCTTTTACTAAAACATTTACATACATGCATTCATAATGTAACCGTATAATATATTTTAACTCAAAAGGTAATTTATCTAAATTTTTATTTGATTTCGAATACAATTGTAATGATAATTTAAATTACATAAATTTTACATTATGAATAAAATAGTTAAAAACGGCAAAAAAGTTGTATTAAAGGAGAAAAGTGCAATTTCCGAGCTCGAAAAAAGGTTTAATAATGAGAACTTCAAGATTAATTTTACAAGAGCTGTAGAAGAGATTTATAAATGTAAAGGGAAAGTAGTCGTATCTGGTATTGGTAAATCAGGTATTGTCGCCCAAAAAATTGTAGCTACATTTAATTCCACTGGAACAAATGCAATCTTTTTACATTCTGCCGATAGCATTCACGGAGATTTAGGTGTAGTAAGAGAAAACGACATTGTAATTTTAATTTCAAAAAGTGGAGGAACTATCGAAGTTATAAGACTGATTCCTGTTCTTAAAAATATTGGCGTTAAAATTATTTTGATTACTGGAAATCTCGATTCTAAGCTTGCTGGTTTAGCTGATATCGTACTTGATTCATCTGTTAAGGAAGAAGCTTGCCCTTTAAATCTTGCTCCTACCTCATCGAGCACATCTGCTATGGTGCTGGGAGATGCATTGGCAATAGCTTTACTTGAAAAACGTGGGTTTACAAAAGAAGATTTTGCCGCGGTCCATCCGGGTGGAATTCTCGGACAAAAACTACTGCTCAAAGTTCAAGATATTATGGTTAAAGGTGAAGGTATACCTGTTGTTTCACCTAACACAGGTTTGAAAGATATTATTTATATGATTTCATCCAAAAGACTCGGTTGTGCTATAGTTTCCAACAAGCAAAAAATAATAGGAATTATTACCGATGGTGATATTAGAAGATTGTTACAAAGAGACTTTGATATAAACAAAATTACCGCAAAAGATATTATGAGTAAAAATCCAAAAACAATTTTTGAAAATACACTTGCAAAAAATGCTCTGCAAATTATGGAAAAAAATAAAATTACTCAATTGATAATTTGTAATAAAAAAAATCAACTAACCGGTATAATTCATATCCATTCTTTGGTTGAGCTTGGATTATAAAGAATAAATGAAATTAAAATTAATTTCTTTAATATTATTTTTTATTTTATTTTATGCCTGCGAATCAAAAATGGCTCCTCCAAGAACTGACTTGAAATCTGGGGAAATTCCAGATCAAGAAAGCTGGAATTCATCTGTTATATTTTCTGATTCGGGCAATGTTAAAGCAATTTTAAAAGCTGGGCATATTTCTGTATTTAACTCAAAAGCATACACACTTATTGACAGTGGAGCGATCGTAGATTTTTTTAAAACTGGTGAGAAAGTCTCTACTTTAACAAGTAAAAGTGGCAAAGTTCTTGATGTTTCTAAAGATATCGAAATGTATGATAGTGTTGTAGTTGTTAATAAAGAAGGTAGTGTTTTGAAAACTTCTAAACTTTATTGGAATAATAAATTGCAAAAAGTTTCTACTGACGTTTTTGTAAAAATCACTACTTCAAAAGAAGATATTGAGGGGATTGGATTTGAATCTGACCAAAACTTAAAAAACTATACTATTTATAAAGTTACAGGAATTTTTTCTAAGTAATTTGAAAATATATTTTTACATATTATTTTATATTTTATTGTTTGCCTTGGTACCTATAATTTATGGTCAAGATAAAATAGAATTAAAATACAGCGATAAACTTACCGGTAGAACTGAAAACGGACAAACAATCAGAGAGGCAATTGGTAATGTTCATTTAATACATGGAAATGTAAAAGTCTATTGTAATAGAGCTTTGCAATATATAGATGCAAATAAAGTTGAACTTACAGGAGATGTAAAAATTTTTCAGGATACTCTTTCTTTATTCACATCCAGAGCAATTTATTTTGGCAACGATGGTAAAGCAGTTTGCGAAAATGGAGTCACTTTGAAGGATCCAAATGCTACACTTAAAGCAAATTTTGGCACATATTTTTTTAATGAAGCGAAAGCTGTTTTTAATAGAGATGTAATTATCGTAAACCTAACTTATAAAATAACTTCAGACCATTTAATTTATTTCAGAAACTTAGAAGATTCTTATGCTAAAGGGAATGTAATTGTCATTAAAGATTCAACAATTATAAAAGCTGAAAATATTGATTTCTTTAAGAGGCAGGGTAAAACTTTTGCAAATAAAGATGTGAGTATAGAACAAGACTCTTCGATTATTTTCTGTGATACATTAACCGATTATTCTAACGAGAAAAAATCTATTGCTTCTGGTAATGTTAAATTAATTAATTTAAGAAATAATGTAACAGTCTTTGGAGATTATCTTGAAAATTATGAAAACACTAAATATGCCTTCATTAAAGGAAATGCAAAACTTGTTCAGATTGAAAAAGAAAAAGATACAATGTTTATTTACAGTAAGACTATGGAATCTTTCAGACAGTTTCCGGAGTATTACGTAGCAAAGGATAGTGTTGATGTAATTCGAGATAAATTCTATTCGAAGAGTGGCTATGCGATCTATTCTAAAACGAACGATAAAGACATCGATAAAATGTCTTTTTTCATAAAACCTATCGTATGGAATGACAACATTCAAATGACAGGTGATACAATTTTTGCAGTATTGAAAGAAAGAAAAATTCAAACAATTTATGCGAAAAAAATCGATGAATTGACCGGTTCTGAATTTTCATTTATGATTATCGAAAATAAAGATAGCAATTTCATTGACAGATTTGACCAGATTTCAGGCAAAGATTTAACAATACATTTTAAAGACGATAAAGTCGATTATGTTCAAGTAAACAAAAATAGTAATAGTATTTATTTTATGTATGAGAATAATAAAGCTAATGGTGTAAATATTACCGAAGGAATGAATATGGTAATTACGTTTGATAATGACCAGAAAGTTGATAAAGTTAGAATTGAGAAGAGACCTAAAGGACAGTATGTACCTGAAGTAAAGCTTAATACTGTTTCCTTAAAACTTCCTGGTTTTAATTTAAGAAAAGATAAACCTGTCAGAAGATAAATAAAAGGTCAGAAGTTGAAAGTGCTAAGTGGAAGTTTAAAAGCATAATTAAGGCAAGAGTACTTTCCTTTATACGCCTCTTAATATTTTTTCATAAAAAGATTCATAAATCGGAACAATTTTATCATCTTGAAATTCAATCGCTCTATCCCTTGCATTTTTACAAAAGATAGAATATTTCTTTTCGTTAGTTAAAAGTTCAATTGCATATTTTGCCATTCTGTCAATGTCTCCGATTTCGGCGATATATCCTGTTTCGTTATGAATATTTAATTCAGGCAATCCACCAACACTTGTTGATATTACTGGTACCTCACAACTCATCGCTTCGAGTGCAGCAAGCCCAAAACTTTCAGTCTGTGATGGAATAAGGAATAAATCTGAAATAGATAAAAGTTCTATTATAGAATCCTGTTTACCCATAAATTTCACTGCTTCGAAAATATTTAAATCCCTGCAAAGTTGTTCGCAGTCGCTTCTTTCAGGTCCATCACCGATTAAAATTAATTTTGAAGGGATTTTTTCTTTTACTTTTGCAAATATGTGTATAACATCTTTTACTCTTTTAACAGGTCTGAAATTTGAAGTATGAATTAAAATCTTCTCCATATTTGGAGCAAGGGTTTTAATACATGTACAGTTTTCGTCTTTATTCAATCTGCGGTATTTCTTTGTATCTATAAAGTTTGGTATAACTTCAATCTCTTTGTTTATTTTGTAATTGGAGAGAGTTTTATCTTTTAGAAACTGTGAAACTGCTGTAACACCATCTGATTTCTCTATACTGAATTTCATTGTTGGAAGAAAACTTGGCTCTAATCCTACGAGAGTAATATCTGTTCCATGTAAAGTTGTAATTACTTTAATATCTTTACCTGATTTATTTTCTGATTTCAAAATTTCTCTTGCAAGGAAAGCACTTGTAGCATGTGGGATTGCATAATGTGCATGAATTAATTCTATGTCATTAAATTTTGAAACCTCAACCATTTTACTTGCAAGTGCTATGCTATAAAGTGGAAAATCAAATAGGGGATAATTATTCATTTCAACTTCATGATAAAAAATATTTTCTATAAATGCATTCAGCCGTGATGGCATAGCATATGAGATAAAATGTACTTCGTGTCCTCTAAGTGCGAGAATTTTACCAAGCTCAGTTGCAACCACACCGCTACCTCCATAAGTTGGGTAGCAAGTAATACCAATTTTCATAATTATATTAATTTTAAGTTAAATTATAATGAATAATATGAAGAAAAAAGATAAAAAGTTTTTATAATTTAACTTTCTATTTTTTTTATTGTTACCTTTTTACCAAATACTTCTTCGAATAGTTCTTTCCTCATATTCGCACCCCAGATTTCGAGTTGTGGTACTAAATTGTTTTCTGTAAAAAGGATAAAATGAAATTCTTTATCCGATTTTCTAATCTGTACATCTTTTATTATAGAATTATGACCTCTGTCGAGACCGTCTGCGATACGTAATATGGAAGATAGTTTTTTTACTCTAACTTTATTTCTCTCTGAAAGTCTGTTAAAGTTTTCGTGCTTTTCTTTAGGGTGAGATTTTCTATGATAACGTGCAATGTTTGCAATGATTTCTATTTCTTCATCATTAAAACCAAGCAATTCGCAATTCCTAATCAAATAATACGAATGCCTGTGATGTTGTGAGTGTGAAAGACTATGTCCAATATCGTGTAATATGCAAGCAGCTTCAAGGTATTCTTTATCCTTTTCTTTTAATCCATACTCTTCAGCGATCTGTTCAAATATTTTTAACGCTAATTTTAACACCTGTTCTGAATGTAATTTATCGTATTTACAGTTTTCTGCAAGGTTGATTATACTTCTATATCTTATATTACTTAAATCTTCGTCTAAAATAGTGTGGCGCTCTTTGTAAATGCTATCTAATAAAATACCTTCTCTTAAAGAAAAATTTGAAATAGTTATATTTTCGAGATTTAATTCCAAAAAAATCTGTTCGAGAATAATAGCTCCTGAGGTAATTATATCTACTCTATCGGAGTCAAGACCTTTAATCTCTTTAACTTCTGAGATTTTTTCACATTTTAGTATTCGTTTAACCGTTCTAAAAAGTTTTTCCTTGTCGAAAGTGAAGTTATTGTAATTAAATTGTTCGTCTATTATGTTATTTTCTTCTGTATTAATTATCATTCCAATATTTGTGATGGTTCCTGATGTTCCAATTACGCTCTTGTATTTTAAACCTTTCATTTCCCTTACAATTGGGTTTATTATATTTTTGACATAAACACTTGCATCTTCAATATTATTCTTTTTAAATTTTCCATCTGAGAAATATTTTTCTGTTAATCTAACTGCACCCACTTTAATACTGTTTGAGTATATTATATTTCCCTTTTCTCCGACTAAAAATTCAGTACTCCCGCCTCCAATATCTAGAAGAAATATTTTTTCTTTGAAAACAGATAATGCTTGAATAACACCAAGGTATATTAATCTTGCTTCCTCAAATCCAGATACTACTTCGATTTTTATTCCTGTTGTTTCCTTAACGCGGTTTATAAATACATCTTTATTGTTTGCTTCTCTTGTTGCACTTGTTGCAACTGCTCTGATTTTTGCGTTAAAAGAATCACATATCAATTTAAACCTTTTTAACGTTTCTATTCCTCTTATCATAGCTTCTTCGGTCAAATACTTCATATCTGTTGAGCTTTTGCCTAGACGAACCACCTCTTTTTCTCTTGTTATAATTTTTATGTTCCCTTTTTCATTTACTTTTGCGACTACAAGGTGAAAGGAATTTGTCCCGATATCTATTGCAGCTAATATTTTTTCTTTATTTTCCATAATCATTTATCAAGTACTTCACAAGCTTTTATAAAAACGTCTTTTACTTTTATATCATTTATATTTTTAGTTTTGGATTGTATAGCTATTACATTATCATAAGGGGGTGCCCATTCGAATGCATTAGTAGGTCCAAAAAGAGCGATTACTTTTGTATTAACCATTGCTGCTACGTGCATAGTTCCTGTGTCATTGGTTATAAATAAATCTGTCTTTTTAAGAATTGCTCCAACTTCTCTAATTGGATTATAAATTAAAATACTATTAATCTTGTATTTCAGAAGTTGTTTCGTTACTTCGTCAGTAATTTCTTTGTCAATCGGTCCAGAGTTGATTAATACATAAGAATTATATTTTTTGTAAAGAAGAGAAATTAACTTTACAAAATTATCTACACTCCATCTATTAGCAACTTTTCCCGCTCCAGGTTGGAATGCAAAAATTTTTTTATTTTTATCGGGCATATTTATTTTTATAAATTCATCTGCAATAGCTTTTTCTTTCTCTGTAAGCCCAATTCTGATTTTTTGCTTTTCTTGTATTGTTAAATTACAATTTATTTGTCTTACAATATCGAGATTTCTTTCTGTTTGATGTTGTTTTAATTTATCCCATTGAAAATCCGATTTAATATTTAATAAAAAATCGACTTTATTTTTTTTATCATTTACACTCTTTACCCCAATCCTTATTTTTGCTCCAGAAAAATAGTTTATAAAATGTGATGTACGCGAAATTGAAAAAGTAGAAGGGACTATTCCTAAGTCAAACGAAGTGCCTCTAAGCTTTCTGAAAAATTTAAAAATATGAAGTAAAGTGGACTTATTAAATATTAATACATCGTTTATAAATGGATTTACATCACCGAAAACTATATTGTAGTTTGTTACTGATGCAACAAGAGTTATTTTTGCATTTGGATATTTTTTCTTTAATGCTGCGAAAAGAGGAAGGGAACAAAGCATATCGCCAACCTGGTTGTGCTGCCTTACAACAAGAATATTTTTAACATCTACTTTTTCTAAATCTTCCTTAGAAATATCTTTTGAATTTAAAAAAAACTTTAATATTCTAAGTATCAATTTCTAATTATTTAAGTTCCTCAAAATCTGCATCGACAATTTTTGTCTTATCAAATTTTTCTTGTTTATTATTTCCAGATGAGTTTTCGTTGTATCTTTTCGATAGCATGCTTCCCCTAATAATGTTTATAATAAATTTAAATATTGCATATATTATAAATGTTAATATAATATAAACTATCATTCTTAGCATGTTAAATCCTATCCATTTGCAATTTTCTTGTTTGGAGGATTAAAATATTCAAGTGCCGGATGGTCTGATTTTAAGATTTCGTTTACAAGATTTTCAAAATCATCTTCATTATTTACAAAATCTATATTTGTGGAATTTACTATCATAACTTTCGATGCCTTATATCGGAAGAAAAAATAATTATAACCTTCGGTTAAATCTTTTATATATTCTTCGCTTATTGCTTTTTCAACACTTCTGTCTCTGTGTCTGATATTAAACATAAGTCTCTCAACCGTAGATTGAAGATAAATTATTAAATCAGGAACAGGAACTGAACGCTCTATAAAGGAAACTATTTTTTCATATAGCACAAGTTCATCATCTTGAAGATTTAAATAAGCAAATATTTTGTCCTTTTCGAAAATGTAATCTGAAATTACATAGTTATGAAAAAGGTCCTCGTACCTTAATTCTTGTAATTGCTTGTATCTAGTAAGTAAAAAATATATCTGTGTATGAAAAGCATATCTTTTAGGAGATTTGTAAAATTTTTCAAGAAACGGATTGTCTTCGAAATTTTCTAAAACAAGTTTCGCATCTAATTTTTTAGCAAGTTTTTTTGCCAGTGTTGTTTTACCTGCTCCGATAACACCTTCTATTGCGATATACCTAATTTTTTTGTTTTCCAAGATTTTTTTTACTACAATTTTATAACTTCAGACTTATCATTTGTTTTTTTTAGTAAATCTATCAATTTTTCATTCAAAACAGGATGAATAAAATTTGAATTTAACTCGCATAATGGAACAAGAACAAATTTCCTGTTTTGTATTTCGGGATGTGGGATTTGTATATACTTGTTATTTAATATAATGTTATCGTAAAATAAAATATCTATATCGATTTCTCTTTTAAACCACTTTTCCCGGTTTTTCCTTCCTAACAACAACTCTATTTTTTTTAACTCTTTAAGTAATTTTAATGGTTCTAATTTTGTTTCTATCTCAATTACTATATTGACAAATTCATCCTGTGATTTTATACCCCAAGGTTCAGTTCTATATTTAGAAGAACTTTTTATCACGCTTGTATCTACCAAGCTTCCAATTTTTTTTATAGCGGAATCTATATAATTCTCACGATTTCCTATATTTGATCCAAGTCCAATGTATATCAAAATTATTTTTCTATTGTATTAATAATTTCGATAGAATCTATTATTCCTAAAGGTGCATTAGGTTTGCGGACACTAACCTTAACTATCTTAACAAGTTCAAACTGCTTTAAAACTTCTTCACAGATTTTTATATTTACTGTCTCTATTAAATTAAATTTTTGTTTACTAAAAATATCACTTACTAAATTATATACTGCAAGGTAATCAACTGTTTTACTAAGTTTATCACTATGATTGAGTTTGCTTAAATCGCATTGCATCTCAATATCTACTTCAAATTGGTTACCGTATTTCTTTTCGTATTCAAGATCACCGTGGTATGCGTAAAATTTTGCGTTATTAATCTTTATTGTTGTCAGTTTCAAAATCTATCAGTATTATTTTCTCGTTTTCTTAATTTTTTTACTAATTTTAGATTTTTTAATTTTTTTTACAGCTTTATTAATTAATTTTTTCTTCTTTGTAGCTTTCTTTTTATTTTTTTTCTTATATTTTTCTAAAGCTTCTTTAACTGTTATCCCAATATTAGCAGGTGAATCTGCTACTACTATTCCGCATTTTTGTAGAGTCTCAATTTTTTCTGCCGCAGTTCCTTTTCCTCCTGAAATTATTGCTCCTGCATGTCCCATCCTTCTTCCTGGAGGGGCTGTTTTTCCTGCAATAAATCCTATTACAGGTTTTTTAACATATTTCTTTACATAATAAGCTGCTTCTTCCTCTGCATTTCCACCTATCTCACCAATCATTAATATTGCTTCAGTATTTTTATCTTCATTGAATAGTTTTATTGCATCGATAAACCTTGTACCAATGACGGGGTCACCTCCAATGCCTATACACGTCGATTGACCTATCCCAAGTTTTGTTAACTGATCAACTGCTTCGTAAGTAAGAGTTCCACTTCTTGATATTACACCAACCTTCCCTTTTTTATGTATAAATCCAGGCATAATTCCAATCTTACATTCTCCTGGTGATATTATTCCGGGACAATTTGGACCAATGAATCTTACTATATGTCCATTTTTATTTTTGTTCTGAACATAATCATATACTTTTATCATGTCTTTTGTAGGAACCCCTTCAGTAATGCATACTATTAAATTAATACCTGCATCAGTTGCTTCAATTATTGCATCTGCTGCAAAAGCAGAAGGGACAAAAATAACAGACACATTCGCACCTGTTTTTGTAACAGCTTCTTTTACGGAATTGAATATTGGAATTTTTTCCTGAAAATAAGTGCCACCTTTTCCTGGAGTAACACCAGCTACAATCTTTGTTCCATATTCAATCATCTGTGTAGTATGGAATGTTCCTTCTGAGCCAGTTATTCCCTGAACTACTACTTTTGATTTTTTATTTACAAGAATACTCATTTTTGATTTTATTTAATTTATTTGACAACATTACTTTTTATTTTCCATTTTCCATTTTTATCAGCAACTAGATTGTAAGTCACGGTAATTTCTTTTTCCTCATCTTTACCGTTAATATTTTGAGTTTGTTTTACTTTTACTTTTACCGATGCATTACCATCCTTTTGAGATATAACCTGTGGTTCTTGTGTTATAATAAACTTGCTTGTGCTTTTATAACTTTTCTTGAAACTTTCAACGGATCTTGATTCCCATGATTCACTTGCTTTTTTCATATTCGCATCGAAAGTTTTACTGTCTGCTATACCTCTTTTTATGTATTCAAGATAATCGCTTACCGCGGTTATTGGATTATCGAGTCGTTTATTAAGTTCTTTCTCTTTCTCAGATAATTTATCATCTTTTTTAGTTTTTATTTTACTCGTGTCTTTTACTACTTTATTTGTATCTTTTTCTTCTGTCTTTTTAAATTTTCCTGATGTGTCTCTTTTATTAAGATTTTCTTCCCATTCTCTTAATTGTTGTTCCTTTATCTTAAGGAATTCTTCTTTATCTCTTAATTCTTTTTCTTTATCGGAAGATACCTCTTGCTGTTGGGGGATTTGTTGCTCGGTATCATTATCCTTTTTACATGAAAATAAAAAAACAAATAAAAAAATTAACGAAATTGGTAAAACTAATTTAATGTTTTTCATTTTTTTTGTTTAATTTTTATCAAAATAATTTATTTCCATTTTATATTCAATTGATAATTTATGCGTATTCATTTTTTGTAATTTCTATTATTATACTGTAAAGTCATATTTAATTTTAGATAAAAGTTTCATTATTCGATTTTTAGTTCCAATATTAACTTGATAAAAGAATTGGTAAATATTAATTTGATAGTCAACAATAAATTATAATATTAATTACCAAAACTGCTGAATATTTATATCAAATTTATAGATATAATGATATTAGAAAATATGGTTTAATTGTTTTAGAAAGATATTATAGAGAATAATGTTTTTATGGATATAATGTATTATAATTTTTTTAATTTTTTTATGTAATAAGAAAGAAAGATAAAACATAATAATGAGATTAGTTTTATTTTTTAATATAATTTTTTTTGGTTTTTATGGCTTTTTACATTCTCAAAATGTTCAGGAAGATGAATTTATAACAAATCTTAGAATTTATTCAAAATTAATGGAAAAAAATCTAATCTCACTTGAAAACCAATTTATATTATTAGGTAACAATAATTTATTTTGTGTAAAAGTTGATGGTGTATCTGAAATTAGTGAATACTTTTATATGAAATTGAAACAAAAATTTCCAAATAATAAAATAATATGGGAATCTGATTGCTCAAATTATGATTTTATTGTGGATTTTAATAATATTAATTTTAAAACGAAATATATCGATATTTTTGGTTCTATATTAAAAAATAGAAAGGTTAAAAGAAGAATTGAAATATCTTACGATTGTTCTATAAAAAAGAAAAATACTGATAGCTTGATATATAGCAAAAATATGTCTAATTTTAATGAAGATTTTTTTTATCTTGAAAATATCGAAGATATAGAAAGAGGTGGGTATGGTTTTTTAAAAGGAACTTTACCTAATCAGGGAATATGGGAAAAAGTATTTATCCCAGGTCTAGTGACTTTATCTTCAGCTGTTACAATCGTATTATTTTTTATAATAAGAAGTAAATAATATTTTGAAACTATTAAATATAATAATGAGAAATTTACGAATATTTTATTCCACGTTTATGTTTGCTTTATCGCTTGTGGTTTATTCATGTTCTTCTTCTGGAGTGAGTGATATTCAGACTGATGACCCAGAAAAAGCTTTGAAAATTGCGATGAGGAATTATGATAAGAAGGATTATCTGCAAGCTATTGATGATTTTTCTTTAATTAAAATAAAATTTTCTGGAACAAATGTTGTTGATAAGGCACAATATTATCTCGCTATGTGTTATTACAAAAGAAAAGAATATATCCTTGCAGCATCTGAATTTGAAAACTTGTTAAAGAATTATTCTACAAGTCAATATGCTCTTAAAGGACGTTATCAACTTGCAATGTGCTATTATGGCTTATCTCCAGAATATCCTTTAGACCAGACTTATACAAAGTATGCAATAATTGAATTTCAAAATTTTCTTGAACTATATCCTGGTGATAAATTATCGGTTGAAGCAGAAGCAAAAATTAAAGAACTAAAAAATAAATTAGCTTATAAGGAATTCAAAAGTGGTGAATTGTATATGACAATGGAAAACTATAAAGCCGCTATTTATTATTTTGAAAATGTTCTTCAAGAATATTTTGAAACAGATTATGCTGATGATGCTCTATTTGGGAAAATTCAAGCGTTAATTTATAAGAAAAAAACTCAAGATGCTTTAAAAGAAGTCGAAAGATTTGAAAAAAAATTCCCTAAAAGTGAATATTTAAGTAGAGTCGAACGAATAAAAAATAATTTAAAAAATTTATGAAATCAGTTAAAGATTCACAAGTTGAAATGATTGAACTTGTTTTACCTAATGATACAAATATGCTTGGAAATCTTCTTGGAGGAAGATTAATGCACTGGATAGATATTGCAGCAGCACTTTCTGCTTCAAGACATTCAAATAATATTGCTGTAACTGCTCAAGTAGATAATTTACGGTTTCATTTACCAATTAAACTTGGTGATATTGTAAGATTGAAAGCTTCTGTTAATAGGACATTCAAAACTTCAATGGAGGTAGGAGTAAAGGTTGAAGTTGAAAAAATTAAGACAGGAGAAACTTTCCACTCAAATAGTGCTTATCTTACTTTTGTAAATGTTGATAGTGAAACAAAAAAGCCAATATCGGTACCAAGTATTAAACCAGAAACAGAAGAAGAGATTAGACGGTTTGAACAAGCATTAAAAAGAAGAGAATATAGATTAAAGGAAAAATCTGGTTTAGTTGACTAAATTTTTAATGTATTTATGAAAAGCATTAATCTATTATGTGAAGACTTATCGAAAAATTATAACGGGAAAATAGTTTTTAAAAATCTCAATATTAATCTTATTGAAAAATCGTCACTTGCTATAAATGGAAGAAATGGAAGTGGAAAATCCACATTACTTAAAGTTATCTCACATTTAATAAGGTGTGACAAAGGTAAAATAGAACTTATAATAAATAAACAAAGAATAACAAAAGAAGAATTTTATTATAATATTGGTTTTTTCGCTCCATATATTAATCTTTACGACGAGTTTTCCGGTTGGGAAAATCTTGAATTCTTTTATGACTTAAAAGTTATTAATAAAAAAAATAAAGAAGAAGAAATTAAATATTTGCTTGATAAAGTGGGGCTCTATAAAAGAAAAAATGATTTAATAAGAAACTATTCGTCGGGTATGAAACAAAGATTAAAACTTGCTTTCGCTATTTTAAATAACCCACCATTGCTTTTAATGGACGAACCACGAACAAATCTTGATGAAGATGGAGTTTCCGTTGTTTATAAAATTGCCAAAGAACAAATAAGCCGAGGAATATTAATACTTGCCACGAATGAAAAAGAAGATAATGAAATTTGTGACAATAGTATAAATATAGAAGATTTTAAATAATGTGTTACAAAAAACCCCTTGACTTTTTATTTTATTTATATTAAGTTGCTATTAACAACATTTGCTATTAACAAATAATTTAAAAATATGAAAAATAAAATAATTATTGGAACTATCTTAACAATTTTTTTAACTATTGGTATAATGTTAACTTCAGAAGGTTGCGGAAAAGGCAATACAGAAAGTCAGAATAGTAAAAATGATAATCAAAAAGTTTTAAATAACAATCAACAAAACATTAAGAAAGGAAATATGGAACATTTAACTGCACAAACATTTAAAGAAAAAATATTCAATTATGAAGTAAATAAAGACTGGAAATTCGAAGGTGAACTTCCTTGTATAGTAGATTTTTATGCAGACTGGTGTGGTCCCTGTAAAATGGTTGCTCCTGTTCTCGAAGAACTATCTAATGAATATGCAGGAAAAATTAATATTTATAAAGTAGATACCGAAAAAGAGCAGGAACTAGCAGCGGTATTTGGAATTAGGAGCATACCTTCTATTTTGTTCATTCCAAAAGATGGTCAGCCGCAGATGTCAATGGGTGCTATGCCGAAAGAGTCTTTTAAACAGGCAATTGAAGAAGTACTATTAAAAAGTAAAAACTAAAATTTTTGTTCCTGAAGGAGAAGACTTTTTTAACCTTTTTTAGATAAGATGAATTTTTCTCTCTAAGCATCTTCTCCTTCATTTTTTATTTTTTTTTAATACATATGGCTGATAGAATTTTTGACTTAATATCAAATCTTAAAAAAAAATGTCTTGACAAGGAAGACAGTATTCAAAGAGAATATTTTCTATCACCTGCAGAATACAATGGGCTATTATCTGTAAAACCTGATGAAGTATACACTTGTAACCAGTTATCTAAAAAAATGGGATTATCAGTTTCTCGTAGTAGCCGTGTGTTAGATAAGCTCATTAAAAATGGGTATTTGAAAGGTATTAGAAATAAGAATGATAAAAGAACTTTAAAAGTTTATTTGACCGAAAAGGGTTTGACTACAAAAGATAAGATAAATAAAAAACTTGATGAGTGTGAAAAAGATATAGTAAATAAACTGAATAAATCAGAATTGTATATATTAGAAAATGCCTTGAATAAATTATCAGATGTTTTTATTTCTGATAAATTACGCAGAAATTAAAAATATGTGAATTATTGTTTTGGATTTGCTTTATTTCGTTTTGAATTAATAAATTTATCGTTTTTAAAAAAGAAAAAGTTATTTTTAATTTTTTATGAAAAAAATATTTTTGTTTTTATTTCTTTTTGGATTGATAATTGTTGGAGCTGTAACCTTTTTACGCCCAAATAAAAAAGAATTATCGAATTTATCCCTTTTAAAAGAAAAATATTCGGTTAAAAAGGTTCCTTCTGTTCAGCATACAAAATTTGAAGTCCTAAAGAAAAAATTTTCTTCTCCCCAACAAGTTACTGAAGCTTGTATTTCCTGTCATACTGAAAGGCACATTGAGGTTATGAAGTCTAATCACTGGAATTGGGAAGAACCTACTTATATTGAAGGGAAAGGAATTGTTTATCTTGGTAAAAAAAATGCAATTAATAATTTTTGTTTAGGAGCCGAGGGTAATGAACTTGCTTGTGCAAAATGCCATATTGGATATGGTATGACATCTTCGAAAACATTTAATTTTGAAGAATCAAAAAATATTGATTGTCTTGTTTGTCACGATAATACGGAAACTTATGCGAAAGCTCAAGAAAAAGGTGGCGCTCCTGACCCGAATTTGGATTTTTCGTATATTGCTCAGAATATAGGGAGGCCTAAACGTTCTAATTGTGGTGTTTGTCATTTTTATGGAGGAGGTGGCAATAATGTAAAACATGGTGATTTAGAAAAATCTATGTTTGAACCAACAAAAAACATAGATGTCCATATGGCGACTGATGGGAGTGATCTAGTCTGTGTTGACTGCCACATAACAGAAAAACATAATATTCAGGGTCAGTTATATTCACTTGCATCTATGAATAAAAATCGTTCTACCTGTGAACAATGTCATTCACAAAATCCACACAGTGATGCAACTTTAAACAAGCATACACTGAAAGTTGCTTGTCAGACCTGCCATATACCTGTTTATGCAAAAGTGAATTCTACTAAAATTGAATGGGATTGGTCAACTGCTGGTAAACTAAAAGATGGTGAACCATATGAAATAACCGATTCTTTGGGAGACCATATTTATCTTTCTACTAAAGGCAGTTTTAAATGGGGTAGAAAATTAAAACCTGATTATATTTGGTTTAATGGAACAGCAGACCATTATCTCAAAGGAGATATTATACAAGATACTACGGTGCCATTGATTTTAAATAATTTCAATGGTTCTTATAATGATAAAGAATCTAAAATTGTTCCTGTTAAAACGATGAAAACTATTCAATGTTTTGACCCAGTTTACAAAATGCTTGCAATCCCAAAGCTATTTGACCCTAAAGTAGGTGTAGGGGCTTTTTGGAAAGATTTTGATTGTTTAAAAGCTCTGGATGTAGGAATGAAAGAATTGGGGCTTCCTTTTAGCAACAATCTTTCTTTTATTGAGACTAAAATGTATTGGCCTATAAATCATATGGTTTCGACTAAAGAAAATTCAGTCAAGTGTGTTGAATGTCATACAAGAAATGGAAGCCGGCTTGCTGGACTTACTGATTTTTATATGCCTGCAAGGGATTATAATAGCTTTATAGAAACTGCAGGGACAACTATAATAATTCTTTCATTAGTTGGTGTATTTTCACACAGTACATTAAGGATAATTTCTTCAAAAAAAAATAAGAAAAAGAAATGAAGCAAAAAGTTTATATTTACAAAGCATTCGAAAGATTCTGGCATTGGACCCAGTCTGTTTTAATATTTTTTCTTGCCTTTACAGGTTTTGAAATTCATGGTTCCTACAGTTTTTTCGGATACCAAAACGCTGTTAATTACCACAATATTGCATCTTATGCTTTTATTGTCTTAATTATATTTGCAATCTTTTGGCATTTTGCTACTGGTGAGTGGAGGCAGTATCTTCCTACAATGAAAAATTTAAAAGCTCAAATTTTTTATTATTTCTTTGGAATTTTTAGCAATTCTTCTCATCCTACAAAGAAAACAGTTCTAAGTAAACTCAATCCTTTACAAAAACTTGTTTATTTAGGTTTGAAAATTCTTGTTATTCCTGTAATGGTGGTTTCGGGTCTTCTTTATATGTTTTATCGCTATCCTCAAGAGGGTGTGACACAAGGATTAAATATTAACTCTATTGAAGTTATTGCACTTTTTCATACCGCTGGAGCTTTTCTATTGATTGGTTTTATTATTGTCCACCTCTATTTAATTACTACTGGTGAAACTCTAACTTCAAATCTTAAAGCAATGATTACTGGTTATGAAGAACTCGAAAGTAATTACAAAAACGATACAGAAAAAGATAGTATTGAAAAAAAAGAAATAAATAACGAGGTAGTTTATGAATGAAAAAAAGTATATGAATCCCTATTTAGCAGGATTCTTTTTAGGCTTATTGTTACTTGCAACAATTTATATAACTGGAAGGGGATTAGGAGCAAGTGGTGCTATTAAGAGTGTTTACATATCGGTTGTTGAATCTATTTTTCCCGGTTATACTTCAGGTGCAAAATTTTATCAGGAGTATAACAAAGAGCATACAGGGAGCCCATTAAAAAACTGGTTAGTGTTTGAAGTTATAGGAGTTATAATAGGGGCATTTATATCGGGATTAATTTCAAACAGGTTAAAATTCAAACTTGATTTTTCCCCAAAAAGTACAGCAAGAGTCAGGATAGCAGGAGCATTAATTGGTGGATTACTATTTGGTTTTGGTGCCCAACTTGGAAGAGGATGTACAAGTGGAGCGGCTCTATCGGGTATGGCTGTGCTTTCTGCAGGAGGAATTATAACTATGATGGCAATTTTTGGTGGAGCATATTTGTTTGCATATTTTTTCAGAAAAATGTGGATTTAAAATTTAAAAATAGGAGTTAAAAAAGATGGGACCATTAGTTCCTGATATAATCGGAAATGAATTAAATTTTATTGTTGCTTTATTTATCGGAATAGCATTCGGTTTTATTCTCGAGCAGGCAGGGTTTTCTTCTTCAAAAAAACTCGTGGGTTTATTTTACGGTTATGATTTTACAGTTTTAAGAGTTTTCTTTACTGCCGGAGTAACTGCAATGATAGGTGTAATTGCCCTAAATCACTGGGGATTACTTGATATGAGCCTTGTATATATAAATCCTACGTTTTTGTGGTCTGCAATAATAGGAGGATTGATAATGGGGCTTGGTTTTGTTATTGGAGGATTTTGTCCCGGAACGAGTGTTTGTGCGGCAGCGATTGGGAAAATTGATGCAATGATTTTTATTGGAGGTTCGTTTCTCGGAGTTTTAATATTTGCTGAAGGTTATCCTTTGTTCGAAAAATTATATTTATCGGAAGCTTGGGGATTTGTAACAATATTTGACGCACTTGGGATGTCACAGTCTCTTTTCGCATTTTTATTGACTCTTGTGGCTGTTATAGCTTTTTGGGCGACATCTTTCGTTGAAAAAAAAGTTAATGGTGAAATAAATCCATTGTATAAACCTATATTACTTTATTATTCTCTTACAGCTATTGCTGTTATTATTGCAATTTCTGCTTTTGCTTTACCTGATAGAAAAGAAAATTTAATAAGTAAAGCACATAATGATGATTTAATCAGTTCTTATAAGACCAAAATTATGACAGTTGACGAACTCGCATTCAGAATTATCGATAATGATAAATCAATTCAGATTTTTGATTTTAGAGCTAAAAAAGATTTTGATTCTTTAAATTTACCTAATTCTAAGAATTTTACTTTTGAAAATCTTTTTGAAAAGAATGCTGACAATTTACTCTCATTAAAGAATAAAAAGAATGTATTTGTAGCTGATGATGAACTTACGGAAAAAAGAGCAGCCTATATTTCTGCTAAACTTGGATTTTCTGATATTTATATACTTAAAGGTGGATTTGAACAATTTAAAAATGATATATTGTTTTTTAAAGATCCCGGTTCAGCAAGTAATCAACGGGAAAAAGATACATATAGATTTAGGACGGAGGCAAGTAATATTATTCCTGAACTTATTTTGAAAAACAAAGAGAAACAAAAGTCTGGTGAGGATAATAAACCTAAACGAGTTATAGGAGGTTGTTAGTATATGTTAAATCTTATATGTTAAATTAAATAAAATAAAATGAAAAAAATCTTTTATGTTTTATTGTTTGTTTTTTTATCTGTGAATTTATTTGCACAGAATGGTACAAGATTAATCGGTTTTGATGCTAAAAGTATGGGACGAGGCGGAACAACTATTGGTTTCTTTGACGGAACAGAATTGATGATGACCAATCCAGCAGGTATTTCATTTCTAAATTCTTCAAAACTGAATGTTGATGTCTCTGCAATGTTCCCTACGGTTCATTTCAAGAATTCCATTAATGACGTAGATGGAGATAAAAATACTTTTATCCTTCCAAGTGCTGGATTTGTAAATAAATATAAAAAAGAATCTAAATTTTCTTGGGGTATTGGATTATTTACTCAAGGTGGAATGGGTGCAGATTTAAACTTAAACAATGAATTATACAGAAATCAAACTTTTAATTATAATTCAGCAGATAGTACATATTATCCTGTTAAAGGTGATTACACAAAGCAAAAATATCATTCAAAATTCGCAGTAATGCAAGGTGGATTAAGCGGGGCATATAAATTTAATGAAAATTTTTCGGTTGGAATTTCAGCTCATTTAGTTTATAGTATGATGGAATTTGCGATTCCATATAGTCTGAATCCATCCATTATGAAGGGTATAGCAATTCCCGGAATGACCTTTGGTCAGATGTTTTCGGCACCTCCTTCAATGGGTGGTTTTGGATATAGTGAAGTTACGGCAACAGCGGATATGAAAGACCTGAATGCATTTTCTTTTAACGGAAAACTTGGACTTGCTTATAAATTTAATGATATGGTTTCAATTGGTCTTACTTATACAATGCCAACCAAACTGACATATAAAAATGGGAAAGCTTCTATGGATATGTCAAAACAATTTGAAGATGCAATGGGGAGAGCAATCGTGGGATTTTATTCTCAACCGGGAACTCATGGTGCACCACTTGATACAGCATTTAAATATGTCGGAATGAATTTCGCTTCGCTTGGTATAGATATGAGCAAAGGTATGTATTCAGATTATGATTTGGAAGTGGGATTAAAACTACCTCAATCAATAGGATTCGGGATGTCTCTGAAACCATCGAGCAAAGTAAAATTAGGATTTGATTTTGAATGGATTAACTGGTCAAATGCATTCGATAAAATGACATTAACTTTGACAAACGGACAAAATACAAATATTAATAGAATGATGGGTGGAAGTAATGTAGATATTGAATTTCCTATGAACTGGAAAGATGCAGTGGTATTAAAAGTTGGTGGTGAATATAATCCTATAAATGAACTTGCATTAAGACTTGGTTATGTTTACGGGAGCAATCCTGTACCGGAAACAACAATATTCCCTGTATTTCCTGCAATCGTAGACCATCGATTTACGGTCGGAGCAGGTTATAAGTTTACAGACAAATTAATGGTAAATTTAGCTTATGAGACTGCATTTAATAAAAAATTAAGCGGAACTACTCCTCATACTGTTGCTTCCGAATATGCAGGAAGCACAAGTGAACTAATGACTAATTTAATGCATTTATCGGTAGAATATAATTTCTAATTATTTGTAAACTGTATTACATTTATTTTTGTTAAGACGAGTACCCACAGATTAATCTGTGGGTTTTGTTTTGTGAATTTAATAAATTTGTTGAAATAAAATAAATACACAAAAATATGAAAAGAATTATAAAATTATTTTTATTTGCTTTATTATTAATTTTTATTTCAAACTTTAAGGTGAATGCTGATGAAATAAATTTTGAAAAGGGTACATTCAAAGAGGTTCTCGCGAAAGCAAAAAAGCAAAATAAAATTTTAATGATTGATTTTTTTACTGATTGGTGTAAATGGTGCTTAGAGCTTGATAGAAAAGTTTATACAGATAAAGATGTAGCAGAGTTTTCAAATAAGAATCAAATTAACTGGAAGATAGATGCAGAAAAAGGTGAGGGTATAGAACTTGCCAAAAAGTATGCTGTAAACGGTTTTCCTACAATCGTATTTGTAGATGGGAACGGTGATGAAGTTGACAGGATAGTAGGATATATACCTGCAAAAGATTTTCTGAAAAGAATTAAGGAATTCAATAAGGGTGTTAATACTTACGGTTCAATCACGAAAATCCTGAAGAAAAATCCTGATGATATAAAAGCGAATTATCTGATGGGTGAAAGAATAATTACGAATGATAACGACCACAAAAAAGCAGAACCATATTTTAAGAAAGTAATCGAAAAAGACCCTGACAATAAAGCTGGTTATAAGCTTGGTGCACTATTATTTCTTGCTATAGGCAGCGGTGATTTAAACAACATAAAGAAGTTTATACAGGATTATCCAGATTGTGATAAATGTAAATCTGCTTATATAGCCTTAGCAGAAAAATATTATATGGATTTGGTAGATTTTCAGACTGCAAAAGTATATTATGATAAAGCATTTGAACTTTACGGAAAAACAGATGAAGATTTAAAAACGAGCTATATTCAATATCTTCTTTATTATATGAATGGACTTGTTAAAAAGTTAGATGCATCAGTAGATGATTGGAAACTTGGAATGGACTTGAGCAATGAGTGTCTTGAACTTTCTAAAGGTAGTGTTAATGAAGGCAGTGCGTATTATTTTCAGGCACAATTTTATTTATTGCTTGGTGACAAAGAAAATGCAAACATAGCTATAGATAAGGCAATTGAAATCAGAGATGCAAAAGTGTTTAAGGATTTAAAAAGCAAAATTAATAATTGAATTCGTTGAGTTTATAGAATGTATCGAGTGTGTAGAGTATATAGAGTATTTTGAGTGTAAAAGAAAATTTTAAAAGATAGGTTTGATAATCGATTATTTACGTTTGACTATTCATTTAAAAAAGCAAACATAAAATATTTATGGGTAAGTATAACGAAAAGTTTATGAAGAAAGCTATAGAGCTTTCCATTGTTAACGTAACAAAAGGCGGTGGACCATTCGGGGCGGTGATTGTAAAAAACGGAAAAATTGTTTCCGAAGGTACAAATAACGTAACGAAAAAAAATGACCCAACTGCTCATGCAGAAATTGTGGCTATCAGGAATGCTTCGAAGAAATTAAAAAACTTTAATTTAAAAGGTTGTGAAATATATACAAGCTGTGAGCCTTGTCCAATGTGTCTTTCTGCAATTTACTGGGCAAACATAGATAAAATTTATTATGCAAATACTAAAAAAGATGCGGAGAAAATCGGATTCAGAGATGAACATATTTATAAAGAATTATCCTCACCCATAAATAGAAGAAAAATACCTTTTAAACAAATGTTGAGAAATGAAGCGATAAAAGCATTCGAATTATGGGAATGTAAAATTGACAAAATAAGTTATTAAATTTGTAGAGTTCGTAGAGTCTTTAGAGTTATTATAGTGTTTTACTTTATAATCCCGTGAACAGGATCTACGCTACGCTTCGACTTTACAAACCAAAATACACTTTTGTTCCGAGTGATATATTTGTAATATTTGGAGAACGATACATACTTAACACATTTGTATTATCTCTAAAAGGTGGGAAGAAATTAGTTGCTTTCAATTCCACATCGAAACTCAAAGAATGCATCATCTTAAAGTTTAATCCTATCCCGACCTTAAATCCATGTACCCATTCTCTTCCTCTATATTCCGCAAGAGGATATTCATATAAACTGTAATAATATGTATTTCCGTATGTCTGGTAATCGTAATAACTTCTGATTCTGTCTACGCCTTCCTGCATATATTGAATACCGTATCCGCCTGTCAAGTAAAATCCAGTACGTTTTTTCCCGAAAGGATAAAGTTTCGCACTAAGCATAATAGGAACTGAAATCAAAGATGAATTATCAAAAAAATCTATATAATCATAATCTCCTTCTATTCCTGTTTCATATCTTCTGTCAACTCTACCATTCAGATGCCATAAAATAGAACTCTCAACCTGAATAGAAAGTATTTTTGAAACGTTCATACCCATTGCGACATCAACCTGTAGAGGGAAAAAAGTTTCCCTGCTTCCGTAATAGTCTGTATATCTGTGAGGTCTGTAATAGTAACTGTTATAATAATCATTATCATAATATCCAGAAGGTGAATATCTTATGGCAAATGTCTTTCCAAAATCGCTCCCGATATAAGAAGATAGCGACGTGCCTATACCTATATAAAACTGATTTTCCGGTTTAACCTGTGAATTCGTATATTGCGGAATCAGCATAATCAAAGTAATCAGTGATAGAGTAATATATTTTTTCATAAAACAACTCCGTGTTTTATATTTATACTATCCAAATATACATAAGTTCCGTAAAATAGCAAATGGAAAAAATGTTACCACCTAAAGAGGTAACAAAAAATAAGGTTAAATTAAAAAATAAAAGTTTTTAATACTATACCTGTTAAAGCAGAGAGTAGGATAAGATATATATCTTTAAATTTTGTCAG
The DNA here is from genome assembly GCA_964400285.1 of uncultured Ignavibacteriaceae bacterium. Classification (GTDB taxonomy): domain Bacteria; phylum Bacteroidota; class Ignavibacteria; order Tepidaquicellales; family Tepidaquicellaceae; genus FEN-1279. Next base: position 170,611 of record CAYNTK010000003.1, on the reverse strand, counting down.
GAATAAAATCAGCACAGCAACAAAGAAAAATATTGCAGTAGGGATGTCAATAAGGGCGTCTTTTGACAGCATAAAGGCAGTTGAAATTATTGCTCCGAGAGCGGCGGCGTTGGCACCTTTTATTAAAGACTGGAGATAAAAATTATCTTTGAATTTATGAATTTTCTGTGCGAGGATTAAAACAAAAATAAATGTTGGGAGGAAAATACAAACGGTCGAGACAATCGAGCCGAGGATTCCCGAAGTCATATAACCGATAAATGTTGAGGTGATGACTACGGGACCGGGGGTGATTTGTCCGATTGCGATACCGTCAATGAATTCTTTTGAAGTCAGCCATCCAAAGTTATCTACTACTTCTTGTTTTAAAACGCCAACAATTACAAATCCGCTTCCGTAGGTAAGCGAGCCGACTTTGAGAAAGAGAAATGCGAGAGTGAGTAGGTTTGCGGAGAAAAGAGAGCTGATTAGTATTGCGGAAGAGCTTTTTACACAGAGAGACACTGAGGATTTCACAGAGATACACAGAGTTACAATAGTGTTTTTGACATAATAAGCCACAGAGGACACAGAGCCTGCGATGGCAGGTGCAAAAAACTCAAAGAGCATTAAAGGAATAAATCCTAAAAATGAATTTAGAGTGTTACCATTGAATTTTCTTTTAATTGTATAGAATATAAGAGAAAAAAGAGCAAAGGCAATAATTATATAAATAATCTGGATTTTGAGGATGATTGTCAAAAAAATCGAGAGGAAGAAAATAATATATAAATAAATATCTTTATGAAAAATTGTTTTACTTAAGTTCAGACCGGATTTGGCAATTATGGCAATTATTACGGGACTTAATCCATATAGTGCATAGCGTATGTATTCAACATCATGAAATTCTTTATAAAAAATTGAGAATAATAATACAAGAAGGAATGAAGGGAAAACAAGACCGAAACCTGCAAAGAAAGCACCCCAGAAACCTTTTTTATAATAACCAAAATAAACAGCAACCTGAAAAGCAAGCGGACCGGGTGCTACCTGTGCATAACCGAATAGGTTTTTAAATTCATCCATCTGGAGCCAGTTTTTTTTCAAAACCAAATCGAAACGGATTTTTTCTATTATAGCAAGCGGTCCGCCGAAACCCGTGGCACCGAGAATTAAAAAATATTTAGCAAGCTCGAATAGTGTTATTTGCTGCAAATTTATTTATTGTTTTTTTACTTTTTCGTCGTATTGTTTTTGGACGTATCCTTTGATTATTCCCGATTCTGGGTTAAATTCCAAACCTTTTTCTATAAACTCTTTTGCTTTTGTTAAATCACCATCTTTATCACGTTTCATATAGCTAAGTGCAAGAAAACCGCACACCATATCTTTTCCCCAATCAGGATAATATTCTTCTTTCTCTTTTCTTTTTTGAAAAAGTTCATAAGATTTATTTAAACTCTCGAGAGCTTTATCAATTCCACCTCCGAACATTTCGGGAGTATAAAAACTCGAAACTCCGAGAGTTAAATGATATCTCGGATTATTCGGGTCGAGTTTTTTTACTTTTTCAGAAGCTAAATCCGATGAAGCAATTATATCATTCATTTTATCCTGCTCGTACATCCACCGATTAAAATGAAGGTTCATCAACAAAACATAGGAATCAGAAAAATCGGGATTGATATCTATGGACTTATCTATCATTTCCATTGCCGATTCGGTATATTTTTTGATTTTATCTTTCACCTGTTCCTGCATATAAGTTGCGGCAATCTGGTAATCTGTATATGCAATGTAATAATAAACGAGCCAGAGGTCTTTCTTTAACTGAAGAATTCTTTCGTATTCACCTCTAACTTTAATAAGAGCTTTTTCATCGTATTTATCTGTTGCTGATTTTAGATTTTTCTTTGCTTTAAGCATTGCATCGGAAAAATCGTCTGCTAAAGAAAAAGATGAAAAGAGAAAAGTAAGTAAAACGAGAAAAATAATTTTTTGTTTCATAAAATGTTTTTAATTAAGAAAATATTTATTAATTATAATTGAAAACCAATACCAAAATATATCGTGCGATAATTACTCGAGCGAACAGCTATCTTCTGTGAATAATCATAATTATATGTATAGGCATAAAGATTTCTATTATCAAGCAAATTATTTAATGCAAAGAAAGCCACAGCGAATTTTCCAAAGAACGAAAAAATATATTGAGCATTCACATCAATTCGTGTAAAAGTCGGATATCTATCACTATTAAATGGAGCGTAAAACGGAATATAAACAGATTGCGTCGAGTCGAAGATGCTTCCTGATACAGGTGTATAGGGCTTCCCTGTGGAAATATGATAAGTTAAACCTGCGGTTAAATAATCTGAGAAATTATAAGTAGCGACTACTGAAACATTATGAGTAATGTCATAGTTTGAAGATTGCAAAGAACCAGAAGAGGTTTGTTTACGCTTTGAATCGGTGTATGAATAAGAAATCCATCCATTAAATTTTGGTTTTAATCTAACTTTAAGGAATACATCCGCTCCCTTTGCAAATCCCTCACCATCTGAGCCGTAAAGGAAGCCATAGGTAGAATTAGAAACAAGCTGAGAATATTTTTTATAATAAGATTCTATTCTTAAAATAAAATCATTATCACGGTTATATTCGTATCCAAGTATATAATGAATAGCTTGTTGTGGTTTAAGATTATTGTTCAAACTCAATGAATATTCTTGCAAAGAAGCATATTGATGATAGATACCAGTAGCACCTTTTAAAAAGCTGTGTTTGGACGCTCTATAAACAACCGAAAGACGCGGGTCGATGTTATAATTCTTTGAAATTGTGTGATAATCACCTCTTAATCCAGCTACTATGTAAAAATTATCGAGAGGCCTAATTCTTGTTTCTGAATATGTACCTAATCTACCAGTATTTTTATTTGTATTATAAGAAAACTTCGGAGCTGATAAAGAGACATTATAAAAATACATTGGGAAAATACCATCTGAATTATAACCGCTATATTCAAATTCGGCACCTGTTCCGAAATCAATTTTGCTTGTCAGTGGTAATGAAAAATCTGTTCTTATTTTAGCATAAATGTCATCAGATTTTAAATCAATTAAACCATATTTGAATTTATTATTAAAAATACTCGATGAAATACTTACATTGAGCAAGCTAACTGATGTGGGAGTAATAGATAGGGCGAGATTAGTGAAAAAGTTTTTTGATTCTCCAGTGCTGAATCCGCTATATGTTGGGCTTGTATTCATAACTCCGATTTTATCCGAATTAAAATCAGCATATAATTTTATATATCCTGTTTTTGATAATTTGTAGGATAATGTTCCTCCCAGACTTGTTGCTGTTGGAGTTGGACTGAACTCCTGGTCGGAATGGTTAACAAGAAGGAATGGTTTTAGGAAAACCTGACCTGCAGTGAATGTTGCTCCGAATGTACCTTCTTTATTCGAATATACTCCTGATAAACCTGCATTTGCTAGCCCGATTATCATAAACATTGTATTTGTTTTAGGAATATCGAAAGTTTGCAGGTCAAGAACAGCGGAAAGAACGTTACCAAATTTAGCAGAGAATCCTCCGCTTGAAAAATTTATTCCTTTCAATCCCCACGGATTTACTGTTGAAAAAGAAGAAGTATTATAATCGTTATCGAAAATAAACGGATTATAAAGTGATGCTTGGTCAAGTATAGTCAATACTTCATTCGGCTCACCACCACGAACTGCAATTCGACTTCCTTCATCAACCTGATTTGAACCTGGAAAAGTTGTGATTGCACGATACAAGTCTGCATCTGCTCCCGGGATACGCATAATTTCAAGAGGGGTTAAGGTAACTTTTGAATTTTCACCTGATGTAAATGAACTTGCCATTACAGTTATTTCATCCGTAACATATTCGGTTTTGAATAAGTTGATATTGAGTTGTAAATCTTTTCCGGGGATTAATTCTATCTCATATTTTTTTTCCGAATAGTCTATTGCAGTAATTATTATATTTCTTTTTCCAGTCTTTTCGGTTTCGAATTCAAAGAAACCAATATTATCCGTAGTTGTTCCGTCTATAGTTCCTTCAATTACAAGATTTGCACCTTCTATTGGTTTACTTTTTTCGCCTTTCACATAGCCGGAAATTTTAATTGTTTTTAAATCTAAAGAATCATTTTTTTGAGAAAATGAAATCTGAAAGAAAGTAAAAATAAATGAGATGATAAATAATATTTTCATTTTACAGTAAATCAATTTGTTTTGCAATATTAAAGTCTTTGTCAGTTAATCCTCCGACGGAGTGAGTCGAAAAAGATACCTCAATTTCTGAATATTTCAAAATCAAATAATCGGGGTGATGGTCAAATTGCTGACAGAGAGCCCCGATTTCTGTGACCAAACCTAATGTTTGAGGAAAAGCTTTTGTTTTAAATTTCTTTTTTAAAGAGTTATTATCTATATACCATCCGTTGAGTGATTTAAGTTTTTCAATAATTTGATTTTCTTTCAGTTTTGTCATATAGAATATTTTTTAAAATTTAAAAATTATATGTATCCAATATATTATTCGGAAATTGTTGCAGTTTTGTTGCAGTTTTGTTGCTTTTGAAAATAAATAATTAATTAAACATAAATTAAGAGCAGTATAAAACAGAAGAAATAACAAGCAACTCCGTTAGAAACGCGTTAGCAATGGAAACAATTTATTGCTGTTTCCAGTTATTTTTTTAATATCATTTCAAAGAGCACTAATAATACCATATAAAAATAAGGTAAATAAAATTGAATGTCAATAGCAATTTTAAAATTTTTATAAAACGTTTAAATTTTATATAAATAAAACTTTTTTTATAATTATTTTAAATAAAAAACCATAAACTTAACAATTAAAGTAAATGGGTTCATATAAAATTTATTAGCTTTAATATTCTATTGAGAATATCCTGGTTTGCCGTCGAAATTATACAGGTTTTCTGTTTTGACAAAATCAAATCCAGAGTCGTGTATTTTATTTAATAATTCCGTAATATTGTTATGTTTTACCATATCTTCTTTTTTCGAATTTTCATATCTACATCTCCAAAGGTCTGTGCAGAAGGTTCCTGCGAATCCATCAGGCCAGACTTTTGTCCCTCGATTTGTTATACCTGTTAATTTTAGTACCCCAGAATCAACTTTGCTTAAAAGTTTTCCTAAATCTTCTGCACTTCCGTTATTCCAGTCAATAAATACATCAACTCCCACGAGGTCTTTAACTTCTTTAGTAGCGGTAACTTTTTTTGTTGTAATTTTTTTATCCTGTCTTGGATGGTAATCAACAGCTTTTAGTTGATTTGGTTTTTGCCCAAGTCTTTCAATGATTGCATCAGCGAATTCACTTGTTTTAACTTTTTGTTTGCTGACTCCTTCACGGAAAATATCATAAGTATGAATTCCATCTTCAATTGTTTTCAGCCATGCATTATGAACCTTTGTAGCAACATCGTGTTGTTTAATGTGGATAAGCATTAAGACAGCTCCGAGTAATAAACCAGTAGGATTAACAATATTTTGTCCTGCTCTTCTTGGTGCAGAGCCGTGTATGGCTTCGAACATAGCATATTCATCACCGATATTTGCAGAGCCACCGAGTCCAATTGAGCCAGACATTTCGGCTACTACATCTGAAAGAATATCTCCATAAAGATTTTCGAGAACGATAACATCGAAGAGTTCTGGTTTGGTAGCAAGCTTTGCAGAGCCAACATCTATAATCCAACTTTCTTTTTCAATGTCAGGATATTCTTCTCCAATCTGGTGATAAAGTTTGTGAAATAATCCATCCGTAATTTTCATAATATTATCTTTCATAAAACAGGTAACTTTTCTTCTACCGTTGTTTCTTGCGTATTCAAAAGCATAACGGATTATTCTTTCCGAACCGGGTTTAGAAATTAGTTTCAGACCTTGTGTAGTTTGTCTTGTCTGTCTATATTCAATTCCAGCATATAAATCTTCTTCATTTTCACGGATGATTACTACATCGAGGACTGGATGTTTTGTTTGAATAAAAGGGTGACTCGATAAGCAAGGTCTTATATTTGCATAAAGTCCGAGGCGTTTTCTTGTTGCAACGTTTAAGCTCTTATATCCTCCACCTTGCGGGGTAGTAATCGGGGCTTTTAGAAAAACTTTTGTTCGTTCAATAGATTTCCAAGCTTCAGGAGCAATTCCTGCTGAGTTACCTTTCAGATAAACCTGTTCTCCGATTTCGATAACTTCCTTTTCGATTTGTGCACCCGCAGCTTCAATAATCCTTAATGTTGCGTCCATAATTTCAGGACCGATTCCATCGCCATAGGCAACAGTAATAGGTGTTTTTTGTGACATATAATTCTTTATTGATTTTATTCGATTTATAATTTAAGTAACATAATTTCATAGATATAAATTCACTTTTTAAGATGTTAAATGTTAGATGTTAAATTGGAGCTTGAGATATAATATTTGTGATATATAGAAAATGTTATTTGAGAATTATGAGCTTTTTGGTTTTAGAGGAATTTTCTGTTTGGATTTGGTAGAAATAAATACCCGAAGGAATTAAGTTATTGTAAAATGGGATTAAGTGAATCCCAGGTTGTAATTTATTATTTATTAATGTCGTTATTTCCATTCCGAGTATATTATAAATTTTCAGATTAACAAATGAAGATTTTGGAAGACTAAATTTTATAATTGTAGAGTGATTAAATGGATTTGGATAATTCTGAAACAATTCAAATTCATCTGAAATAATTTTATAGTTATAATTAATTTCTACTGTTTGCCAAGCACATTGTTGGTAGAATAGTGCAGAGGTATCGGGTAAACCTCCATAGTATTGGAGGCCAAAAGGGGATTGATTAAAGATTTTTGAATAAAAAACACAAGCCGCAAGATATGAACCATCAAGAGTTGGGTGGCTGTTGTCGATATCCCAAAGATTTATGTAAGGTTTAATTAACCTTGCTGTTCTCCAAGCTTCACCTACAGGAACAAGTAAAGCAGTTAGAATATTAGAAATCATCGAGTAAGAGGATTTTAAAGAATCCTGCATATGAAAAAAGCTTAAAAAAACGGGGCTACAGAAAGTGTCAATACATTGCTGCCCGCCATTTTTTCTACCCCAAGTCATATAGAAAACAGTTATTGCATTTGGGTTATGAGTTATAATTATGCTGTCAAGCTTTTGTGCTGAGGGATACATCTTATAGTATCTTAAATATTCAATAACGGGAGTTTGGCTTTGTTCCTGAAGTATCACGAAATTCCAAAACCCTTTTTTTATTGCATTTAGAGTTTCAGAAGTATTGAGATGGTTTTCCAGCGTATAGCCACCGGGAGCCTGCATTTCTGTATATACGATTTTTCCTCCTGAAGCTGAAAGGTTTTCAAAAAGAGAGGGGAGATCGTTTGCATAAGTATAACTATTACCTATGAATAAAACTTTAGTTGTATCTGCAAAGGAAAAATTTGATATAAAAAATAATATGTAGCAAAATTTTTTCAATAATAATATTTATAATAAAATAAATATTTAATAGCTAAATTAAACTGATTAAATGGATAAATAATTTCAGAATTGTTGCAATAAAAAACCCTGCGGTTTACCCGACAGGGGTTTTTAGTTTAACAAACTAAAATATTTTTTATTTGATGAGAAACATTTTTTTTACAGATGAAAAATTATTTATATTTAATTTATAAAAATAAACTCCAGTAGAAAGATTTTCGTTTTTGAAAGTAACATCATAATATCCCGGATTTTTATATTCATTAACAAGGGTTTTTATTTCTTTTCCTGAAATATCATAAATTTTTAAAGTTACAAAACCGAATTCAGGAGTTGAATATGATATTTTAGTAGAAGGATTAAACGGATTCGGGTAATTTTGTGAAAGATTGAATTTAATAGGAGATAAAATTTCAACAGTTTCATAAAGATTAAAATATTCGTAGTTCCCATTATAATCAATCTGTTTCAATCGGTAATTGTATTTACCTGTATTGAGGTTTTTATCTACAAAGCTATAAAAAGACGTAGTATTTTTAGTCCCGTTTCCTTGAATAAAACCGAGCTTTAGCCAGAGATTTTCATTATAAATTGTTCTATATACTTCAAAACCCAAATTATTAAGCTCTTCCGATGTTGCCCATTTAAGAGATGCATCTCTTCCTGAAACAAAAAATGTAAATGAAGTTAATTTTACAGGCATAGGAATTTCTCGAAGAGTATAGACAATCCCTGTTTTTGATGTTGCAAAAATGTGAGCTTCGTTTTCTGTTTCTAATAAAGTGTTGTATAATAGATCAATATGTGTAATATCTGCAGAACCAGAAGGGAATGAATATTGTATCCAATTTTCTCCATTATTAGTTGTTTTAAAACATTGTGTTTGGGATGAATTAGACACCACTAAATATGCAACAGGTGTTTCGGGTACCCATTTTATATTGCAATGTCCTGTTATACTGCAAGGGATAGTTTGAGAAAACCAATTAACTCCTCCATTTGTTGTTCGAGCTATTGCAGTTGAAGTTTGACTTGTTGCTGCCATTCCGTTTAGTTTATCATTACTAAATGCAACTGTTGAAACGAAACCATTATCACCTCCGTATCCTTCGAGATTGTAAAAACTAAAATTACTTCCGCCATTGGAAGTTATTGCAACCCGAGCAGATGCAGTGTTTAAACCAAAACCATAGAAGTTCTCGTCAATTAAAAAAACAGAATTTTGAGCTCCACAGGAATTAGGAGCATCGGGTTCATACAAAGTATAAGAAGAATGTCCATTTGTTGTTTTCCACATTTTGAATTTTGCATTATTATCATTTGGGTCGCAATTAACAACTCCCAGAAGAGGGTTTGTTCTTGACATAACAACTCCATTTATAAAACCATATACATTTGTTCCTGAATTTAAAACTGTAATCCAATTAGTTCCTGCATTGGTAGTTTTATAAACTTTTGCGTTTTTCACAAGTCCGTTACCTGTAGTTGCTCCATCACCAACAAAAATAATGTCTTCACTTATTGCCCAAACGCAGGTGAGAAAGCGATTTGAAGTAGATGAGGGAAGACCGTTTGTTGGTAATTGAATAAAATTTAATCCTCCATTGGTTGATCGCCAAATTACAGGTCCAGTTACTCCACCGACAATAAAAATTGTGTTTTGGTTGAGAACAAAAATAGAAGGCCAATTTCCCACACCATTGACATTCCCTACATTTTGCCATTGAGAGAAAGTAAAATTAAAGGTAAAAAAAATAAAACATACTAATGATAAAAGTAATTTTTTCCCTTCTAATATTATTTTAAATATTATTTTAAATTTACACATAATATTATTTTGGAAATTTTCATTTCCTCTCCCTAAAGGTATTTTCCTGCAATATTTATGCCCTTAAAAGGTCAATTTAGGTGAAAAAATTAAGGTAGAAAAAATATGAGTGTTTCAAAATGAGAATATAAATTATCAAAATGAGAAAATTTTGTTGTAAAAAATAGTGTTTGAGATTTTTAAAAATAGATATATAAAAAAATATATAGATATTAAATAAAAAAAATATTACGTTTTATAAATTAATCTTTAATAGAATTAAAAAATTCGGAATGAGTTTCTTGATTTTATTAGAGACATCAAATAAAAGGAAAGGAAAAATGTTATGAAAAAAATCTATACAGCAATTTTGATATTATATTTTTTTGTTTTTGCAATAAATCTCGATGCCCAAGTTAATCAAGATTGGAAATGGTCACATCCTCTACCACAGGGTAATACTCTTCGATGGGTTAAAATGATAGATGCAAATAATTGGTATGCATGTGGATTTGCAGGGACATTTATGAAGTCTACTAATGCAGGTCTAAACTGGACAATATATACAAATGCCGGTGGTTGGCAGAGTTCATATTATGGACAAGGAAGAATACTATATAGTGGGTGGTTTTTCAATTTAAATACAGGGATAGTATGCGGATCGAGTGGATGGATTGCAAGGACAACGAATGCGGGAGTTTCATGGGATTCAATTGCATCCCCGACAACTAATGCATTATATGGTATTCATTTTGAAAATAGTACAACAGGATATATTGGTGGAGGCTCTGGTACGGTATTAAAAACAACTAATGCCGGTTTAAACTGGACAACACTTACAACTGGTATTACGACAACTATATATAATATTTTTGCGGGATTAGGATATGTACTTGCACCTACTACGTTAGGGAATATACAATATTCTTCTGATGGAGGTACAACATGGGCTACTTCATATACAGGGACTTCCTTTACTATATATGATGTAAATTTTATTGATATAAATACTGGAATGGCTTGTGGTTCATCGGGAAATATTAGATTTACTTCAAATGGAGGATTGAATTGGACAGGTGTTAATACAACATACACATCTACATTATATGAATTATTCTCATCTGTTACTACTTCACCACCATCTACTCCATATACAGAAGGCTTCGAGAGTCCCACATTCCCGCCAACTGGATGGCAAGCAATTAATGTTTCTGGAAATGTTGTCTGGCAAATAGGTCTTTTCCCTCATTCGGGAGCTCAAGCAGCAGTTTGTGCTTGGCAATCAACAGGTTTTGGTGAAGATTGGTTAATTACTCCTAAGTGGTCTATTCAAAGTGGTGATTCACTTGTTTTTTGGCTAAGACCATTTTATGTGGGTTTTCCACCGGATTCTCTTTGTGTAAGGGTATCAACAACTGATTCGAATCTTACAAGTTTTACAACCAGAATTTTATATTTAGCCGAAGGTAATGGTTATCCCACTACGACAACATATCAAAGATATGCTACAAGTTTAAATGCATTTGCAGGACAACAGGTTTATATAGCATTTAAACACTGCGACCAGAATGGAGATGGTATTTTTATTGATGATATTGAAATAAACCGACAGGCACAAAGTACACCTACTTTTTATGTCGTTGGAGATTCGTATGGAATTTATAAGACAACGAATAATGGAACGAACTGGACGGTTTTGCCATTCAATGACCCAAATATGCCATGGACATCAACGCATTATACATTAGATGTTAGTGGAAACAATATATTTGTTGGTGGAGCTTATGGCTTGATGCAAAAATCAACAAATGCAGGTGCAAATTTCTCTTGTTTATCAAGATTTATTAGCCCTGGTTTGAAATACGGGGTATGGGCGCAGTACAATAATGGTATAGTAATAGTTACCGGTGCTCCGGGTTCTGCGGGAACAACATTTGATCAAGTATTAAGATCAACAAACGGTGGAACAAACTGGACAATAATACCTTTTGGTTCAACATCTACTTTTCAGGATATTGCGATGTTAAATAATACAACTGGTTTTATGTGCGGAACAAATGGAGCATTACGAAAAACCACAAACGCAGGACTGAACTGGGATTCAGTTCCTGGACCATTTGGTACTAATACATTGAGAAGAATTGAATTTGTAGATGCTAATACAGGTTATATGTTCCAGTCTTCTGGTGCAACAAACGGAGCTTGGAAAACTACAAATGGCGGTTCAACATGGGATTCAATACCTGGTATTGGAAGTGAAACAAGAGGTTATGCATCCAGCTTTGTGAATGCAAATACTGGATATGTAGGTAATTATACACCAAAACTAATGAAGACTACAAACGGAGGTGTTAACTGGACAGTATTAACCAATACACCAATGGGAAGTGGATATATATATGGAGTTAAGTTTTTTAATGCTGATTCAGGATATGTCTGTGGAACGGCTGCTGCAAGACTATGCAGAACTACGAATGGTGGAACAACATTCGATACAGTTCCGCAACCGTTTGCTGCTCCTTTATATACAATGAAATTCTTTACATTCAACAGTGGTTGGATTTTTGGTTCAAATGGATTTGCCGGAAGAACTACTACGGGAGGAGTAAGCTGGTTACTTTATAATACTTCAGGTTCAACTCCTTATGGATGTTTTATGACAAATGCTGATTCAGGTTTTGTAGTTGGCACAAGTGGATATATACATAAAATAAGTAAACCACCTCTTACTGGTACAGAATGGTCAGGGATTCAAATACCGACTGAATATTATTTGAGACAAAACTATCCAAACCCTTTTAACCCGACTACTACAATTGAATTTGCGTTACCGAAACAAGGTTTGGTATCACTGAAAATTTATGACATAACAGGTAGAGAAATTACAACTGCTTTAAATACAATGTTAAATCCGGGAATAATAAAATATACATTTGACGGAACAAATTATTCTTCGGGGGTATATTTCTATAAATTAGTTGTTGATGGAAAAATGATAAATACGAAAAAGATGGTGCTGGTGAAATAGTCTTTAGAATCTATAGATTCTTTAGAGTCCGTTAAGCGATAGCTTTACGGACTTTTTTTATCACTGATTACTCTGATTTAATTGATTACTTTGATTTATATGATTATAAAGAATTTACAGGGTGAAAAGACTAAAAATTATAAGATAGTAATCAATCCAGGCAGAAAAAATCATTAATTAAATTTTTTGCTTCTTCCAGAGTTGAATATTCTAAAAATGTTATGTCGTTACAGCCGGAAATCATTGCAGACGAAGGTTTCGGAGATTTTTTTCTGAGGCAAAGTATTTTTTTATTATGTTCGATAGCTCTTCCGATTTCATAACCTACTCCAAGACTTGCATTACTTACTTCTGCAACAATTACATCGGCAGATAAAAGCCAGATCATATCGCGGTCGTGAATTTCTTTGTCGGTAAGTTTTGTTTCTCCTGTACCAATTAATGCGGGATTAGAAAAATGCTCGGTAAGAACTTCTCCGAAATTTCTTAAATAATTTATAAGCTCGACATTAGTTAGTTCTGAATCTTTATTTTGTTCTCCTCTAATGGATGTTGCGAAATAAATTTTCATATTTTTATTATATTAATATAATTTATCAAAGAGGGAAAAAATAAAACAGGTGTAATTAAAATTAAAAACCGTCAGGACTTAACTCTTGACAGGCACTTTAATATTATGCTTATCCGGAGTAATTTCTGACGGTCTCTAAAAAAAGATTTTAATTTTTAATCTTTAACACACCTAACCGATAGTCCATATCTTTTGTGAAAAGTATCCCGTTTAACATTTTTAATATTATTATGCAGTTCTCTAATCCATGAAGCAACTGTATTATTACTGGTTGATGACCAGAAACAAGCATATTTACCTATGAATTTAAAGGTATAACTATCGTCACAAATACCACCTGGAATTGCAGTAAAGCCGCTTTCGTTTGTAGCCCATTTAATATCCACCCAAAGTTCATTAGATTTCATTTTTTCACCGGCAACTTTATTTCCGCCTAAAAATTCGATAAGAGTTGTCCATTCAGCATCACTTGGTATATGCCACCCTTCAGGAGCCAGACCGCGAGGGTCATTAACCGCATACCAGTTATATAGTTTACCGTAAGTTGTTCCGTTTTCGGTTTTATTTTCGTAGTAACACCATGCACCTGTGGTTAATTTTTTCCATTGCTCTTTATCTTGAACCTGTGGAATTACATCACCATTTCGGTAATGTTCTACTTTAAGATTTTCAGTAGTCCATTCCTGTGTACCAATAGTAACAGTTTGATATGTGTTACCGTCTTTGTCTATCACCTGAGAGTGTGAAAGATTTGTACAAAATAAAACGAAAATTACAACTAAAAAGAAAGCAAAAAGAGCATTAAGCTTTTTTCTCATATGATTTTCTCCTTTTATTGTATTAATAAAATAATAGAATTATTTTTTGAATAAAAAATTTATATCCCAGTTGTAAGCAAGAATGCAACTTTTAAAAAAATCAGTTTAATTTGATAGATATAAATTCTTTAGATATCTCCGTTATCTATAAATTAAATATTTCAAAAGAATATATCAAGTAATTAATATTTGAGATAAACTTCTTCAATCTAAATGAAGTATTAGTAAATATTGTGCTTAAGAGTTATCGTTAAATCACACAAGAAATTTATCCAAACTTTGATAAATAATTTTTGCTACTTTGTTAAAACCTTTTGTAAAATTTTTTATTGGAGAGATTATTGTATAAATATTCTCCGTATTTAATATGTTCTGCTTCTTCCATATGTTCGTCGAATTATTTTGTATTTTCATTTGTAAATCCTTAGTAATTAATCAGACCTGCTTTTTTAGTTTTAGCGACATCGGGTTGTTGAATTTCAAAAGCGTGTATTGCACCGAGGAGTTCCGAAACATTTATTTTATAAAAAAATCAATTTCATTTTTGAGTGAAGGATAGTTTTCCGTTATGGGAGTTTTTCAGATCATTGTTTTCAAAGAGAAGTGCGAAATTTTTCTTCTTCATTTATTTTTTTTTCTATTTGATTTTTGGAATCCATACTTATAATTACTTTTTCCCAAAAAGAAGGAATTTTTGTAATGAAATCGATGCGTATTCAAAAAGTTGTGAGATAATGATTTCCCTTTTTACATGCTTTGTAAAACGGATGGTCGAGTAATTTGTGTTTTAAAATCATTTTGTTTTCCTTTTTTTAGAATTTTAATACACATATCCATATATAAAAATTTTTATACTCAGAGATATTTTTCTAAATATTTTTTTCGCCATATTATAAGTAAATTATATTAAATTAACAAAAAAATTATATTTAAAATTATATGGCAAGAGAATTTAAGGCACCAATAGGGACAAAGATGACCTGTAAAAACTGGCAGGCAGAAGCAGCAATGCGAATGCTAATGAATAATTTAGATCCTGATGTGGCAGAGCGTCCACAAGATTTAATAGTATATGGCGGTTCAGGAAAAGCTGCAAGAAACTGGGAATGTTTCGATTCAATAGTTGCAACTCTTAAAACATTAGAAGAAGATGAAACTTTGCTTGTACAATCGGGAAAACCAGTTGCAGTTTTTAAAACACATAAAAATGCTCCAAGAGTTGTGATATCGAATTCACAGATTGTTCCAAAGTGGGCAACTTGGGATGAATTCAGAAGACTTGAAGGACTTGGTTTGACTATGTACGGACAGATGACAGCAGGTTCGTGGATTTATATTGGAACTCAAGGAATATTGCAAGGGACTTATGAAACATTTGCATCAGCAGCAAAAAAACATTTTGGTGGAACGCTAACTGGAAAATTTGTACTTACTGCAGGATTAGGTGGAATGGGTGGTGCACAACCACTTGCGGCAACGCTAAACGGTGGAGCATTTTTAGGTATTGATGTAGATAAATCGAGAATTCAAAAGAGATTAGATACGGGTTATTGTGATGTTATGACTGAAAGTTTAGATGAAGCTTTGAAACTTGTTCTTGAAGCGAAAGAAAAAGGAATAGCAAAATCAATTGGTCTTGTTGGAAATGCAGGGGAAGTGTTACCTGAAATATTAAAAAGAGGAATTATTCCCGATGTATTGACCGACCAGACATCTGCTCACGATATGCTGAACGGTTACGTTCCTATGGGAATGAAATTCGAAGAAGCTCTTGAATTAAGAAAAAGCAATCCTGAAAAATATCAGGAACTCGCGCGGAAAACAGCAGTTATTCATTGCAAAACAATGTGGGAGATGATGAAAAAAGGAGCGATTACGTTTGATTACGGAAATAACTTAAGAGGTGAAGCATTGGCAAACGGATTCGAGAATGCATTTGATATTCCTGGTTTTGTACCCGAATATATCCGTCCGCTTTTCTGCGATGGAAAAGGTCCTTTTCGCTGGGCTGCTCTTTCGGGAGACCCAAATGATATTTACACAACTGATGATGCTATAATGACGACTTTTCCTGATGATAAACTTTTACATAACTGGCTTAAAGCCGCGAAAGAAAAAGTTCATTTTCAGGGATTACCATCGAGGATATGCTGGCTCGGATATGGAGAGAGAGCAAAAGCAGGAAAGGTATTTAACGAACTAGTGAAGACAGGAAAAGTAAAAGCACCGATTGTAATTGGTCGTGACCATTTAGATTGTGGAAGTGTTGCGTCACCGAATCGTGAAACCGAAAAAATGAAAGATGGCTCGGATGCGATTGCTGACTGGCCAATACTTAATTTTGCTCTAAATGCAATAGGTGGAGCAAGCTGGGTTTCTCTCCACCATGGCGGAGGAGTAGGTATTGGGAATTCAATTCACGCAGGTATGGTGATAGTTGCAGATGGAACTCCCGAAGCCGAAGCAAGACTCGAAAGATGTCTGACTTACGATCCGGGTATGGGAATCGTTAGACATTCGGATGCGGGATATGAACAAGCGATTGAAAACAGTAAGAAGTTTGGAATAAGGATTCCAATGTTAATAAAATAAATAATAATAGTTTTATCAGAGTGAATAATTAAATATGCGAATTAAATTATATCAGGTTGATGCATTTACCGATAAATTGTTTAGTGGAAACCCTGCTGGGGTGTGTCCTTTAGATGAATGGATACCAGATGAGTTGATGCAAAATATTGCATTTGAAAATAATCTTGCCGAGACAGCATTCTTTGTTAACAATGGAATCGATTATGAAATAAGATGGTTTACACCACTTACCGAAGTTGATTTATGCGGGCATGCGACACTTGCTTCGTCACATGTATTATTTGAACATCTCGATTATAATAGAAAAGAAATTTTATTTCATTCGAGAAGCGGTGAATTGAAAGTTAGGAAAGACAACGGAAGACTTACTTTAAATTTTCCAGCAGATATAATAAAGAAAATAGACATTCCTGATGATTTAATAAAAGCAATAGGAAAAAAGCCAATAGAAGCATATAAAGGTAAGACAGATTATTTACTTGTATATTTAACTCAAAAAGAAATCGAAGAAATAAATCCTGATTTCGAAATGGTTAAGAAGTCTGGGGTTAGAGGTGTTATAGCAACTGCCAGTGGAGATAAGGTTGATTTTGTTTCGCGCTTTTTTGCACCATCAGTTGGAGTTAATGAAGACCCTGTGACAGGTTCAGCTCATACTACGCTTACGCCTTATTGGGCGAGAGTTTTAGGGAAAAAAGAATTGACAGCGATGCAATTATCAAAACGTGAAGGGAACTTAATTTGTAAATTAATAAATGATAGAGTGGAAATATCGGGATATGCAGTAACTTATTTAGAGGGAATCATTAAGATTCATTAATATTCTGATTTTCTATTAAATCTGAATTCAATCGATTTAATTTTGTTTTCTTCGTCAGGTCCTTCTATTATTACATTATATAAGTCAGGTGTCTTAATAGAGTAAGTTATCATTTGAGGAAAGTCATGCTGTTTATTTTCAAATACAAATGCATATAGTGTCCATGCAACCATTTTAAAGTAAATTGATTTCCCATCATTATGATTTAAAACTGTAGCAACGTAATAAACAGAACTATCTTTTTTTATAATTTGAAGTTTTTCTAAAACTATTGTATCGCCATTTGAATTTAAAGTATAATCGATTCCTGATAAGGAACTATCGGTGTTGATTTTCCAGTATTCGTAAAATATTCCTTCATTATTTTTCATTTCCCACAAACCTGCAAGTTTATAAATTCCTATTGGCAATGAATTTTGTGAATGAGAGAAGGATGTCAAAAAAGATAAAAATAAAATTGATATAATTGTAAAGAAAAATTTTTTCATTTTAAAATTTTACTAATTTGTTTTCTTTATAAAAATTAAATAATCGAGCTTTGGCTGAATTCGATTGGACTAAAGCCCGACTTTTTGCCAAATTTTCCCCGCCATAAATGGTGGGGAAAATAATATTTTAAGTTTGAGTTTTTAAGAATATTAATAAAAAAAGTAAATAAATTTAGCTATTCATAATTTCTTCTATTTCCTCTATTTCGAGTGGAATGTTTTGCATTAAATCTCTATTTCCTTTTTCAGTTACGAGAATATTATTCTCAAGTCTAACACCAATACCTTCTTCAAGTATATAAATTCCCGGTTCAACTGTGAAGACCATTCCTGGTTTATAAGGAATCTGGAAATATCCTACATCGTGGACATCAAGACCGAGAAAATGAGAAACATTATGCATAAAATATTTTTTCAATGCAGGCCATGAGGGATTTTGATTTTTAATATCACGAAGCTTTAATAATTTTAACTTTACTAATTCCTCTTCCATATTTTTTTCAGTTGCTTTTTGAATGTCCTTCCATATTCCACCTTTTTTAATCATATCGATAGTATTTTTCATTACTCTAAGACACGCGTTATATACTTGTTTTTGTCTTTTAGTGAATCTTCCGTTAACTGGTATGCAACGAGTCATATCTGCATTATAATTTGCATAAGAAGCACCTGTATCTATTAAAATCATATCACCATCTTTACAGGGTTTATCATTTACTACATAATGTAGAACACAAGCACTTGCACCAGAAGCAATTATAGGTGAGTAATCTGCAAAAGCGGCACCGTTTCTGATGAATTCGTGAGCAAATTCTGCTTCCACTTCGTATTCCATTACACCAGGTTTTACGAATTTAAGAACACGTCTGAATGCTTTATCAGTAAGGTTACAGGCTTCCTGTAGTAATTCAATTTCTATTTTGGATTTAATCATTCTCAAACGATTAATAACAGGGGCAAGTCTGCAATAATTATGAAGAGGATAATTTTCTTTACACCAATTTAAAAATCTAATGCTTCTGGATTGAACTATAACATCAGCTCTTTTATGTTCATTAGTATTTATATATATATTATCTGCATCGGTTACAAGGTTTCTGAAAATTTTATTAAATTCAGATAGCCATACAATGTTTTGAATACCTGTCAACTCTGTTGCTTCATCTTTCATCAATTTTTTCCCTTCCCATATTGCGATTAATTCACTTGTCTCACGAAGGAATAGAACTTCTTTAAAAGCAGGGTCGGGAGAATCAGGATATAAGACTAATATAGTCTCCTCTTGATTGACTCCTGTTAGCCAGAATAGATCAGTGTTTTGTTTAAAATGCATTGTTCCGTCTGCATTGGTCGGCATAACGTCATTCGCATGAACGACTACAATCGAATTTGGTTTTAATTCTTTAACAAGTCTTTTTCTATTCTCGATAAAAAGTTTGTTGTCGATTTTTATTGATTTCATAAGAAATGTATTTAATTTGTAATTTTTGTTAATTAATCAGCATTAATGTAATTTAATGAATCTAAAAATTATTTAATACAAATAAAATAATTTTTTTATATAATTAATTTTCCTTTTTGCATAATAAGTTTTCCATCGAAATAGACATCTGGTTGTTTTATTAATCCATCGAGATGACTGCCGACGGTAATATTGCCACCCATAGATTTATTATTTCCGAATGCAATATGAATCGTGCCGTAAACTTTTTCGTCTTCGAGGATTTCACCAATGAGTTCAGCTTTGTAATTTGTTCCAATACCGAATTCAGCCACTGCTCTTGCTTCGCGTCCGGCTTTATCGAGCATATCGGTTAACTTTACCGCTTCATCTCCACCTGTAATTTTTTCGGCATAACCATTTATCACTTCAATTGTGATAGGTGTATCGAGCATACCAATACCTGCCATAGAGCCATCTATAACAATTTTTCCATTTGACTTATCTTCCCATGGGGCAAGGTAAACTTCACCAGAAGGCAGGTTCCCGCTTTCTCCTTTATTCCTTAAAACACCTGTGCTTTCGAGTATTTGCCTGTCTTTCATCGGCATTGTAATATCTGTTCCTTTTTCGGTTACCACTCTTATTTCGGAAGTTTTTCTTAATTCATCTGCAATTTTTTTTGTGAGTTCTATTACTTTATCAGCATCTGCATTTAAACATCTTATCATTGTTCCTATTTTTATTCCGGGCATAGTAGCAACACGGACGCCAAGTTTTACCGCTTCGCGTCTTGCGTCAGTGTGAGTCAGGGATTTTTCAGTAGGGCAAATAACAACATCTACCATTTTCATTAGTTCGGCAATTTGCTGAGGCGGTTCCTGACCGTTGATTTCGCGTGATTTCATTTCAACAAGAAATGCCTCTTTACAGAGTTTTTTTCCTTCTTCGAGTAAAGATTGAGCAATTTCACGTTTTGTTTCATCTGAAACTATTAGTAAAGTCTCTTCGCTTTTTAGATCCATATAGTCTACAAGAGCTTTTAAGGATGCATTTTTAAGTTCGATTGAATCTGTCATATTTATTAATTTAATTTTTTTAATATATAAGAAATTTATAAATATTATAAGAACAAATTTTATATATTTTTAAAAATTTTGCTACATAGGGTGCAGAGTAGAGTATTTTTGTTTACCTTTTTACAATGTTTGGATTTACTTATTTTGTAATATGGTAAATATAGTAAAAAATGTTTTTCTTAATAAATTTACTTCAATTAGACTTGGTGGTAGAGCGAAATTTTTTTGTGAATGTAAATCAGAGAAAGATTTAATAGAATGTCTGGATTATGCAAAGACTAATAATTTGAAAATACAAATTCTCGGAGGTGGAAGTAATTCGATTTTTTTAGACGAGGGTTTCGATGGATTAGTGATAAAAATTGGTTTAAAAGGAATAAACTTACATAATGATTTTAAGGATAATGTGATTATTAAAGCGTCGGCAGGTGAACAGTGGGATGATGTTGTAAAATATTGTGTAGAAAATAATTTTGATGGAGTCGAGTGTTTATCGGGCATCCCCGGAAGCGTAGGTGCTACACCCATTCAAAATGTCGGGGCATACGGACAGGAAGTTAAAGACACAATTATTTTTGTGAAAGCAATCGACAGGCAAACATACAAACCTACTATGTTTTCAAATGAAGATTGTCTTTTCGGATACAGAACAAGCAGGTTTAAAACAATCGATAAGGATAAATATATCATTACCGAAGTTATGTTCAAGTTGAGGGAAGGCAATAAACCCAAGATTAAATATCCCGAACTCGAAAAGTATTTGAAGTCGAAAAACGAAAAAGATTTTTCTCTTGCAGTAGTGAGAGATGCGGTCATTGAATTAAGGAAAAAGAAAGCTATGGTTATAGATGAAAACGAATCGGATTCGATTTCGTGCGGGAGTTTTTTTGTTAATCCTGTTTTAAATGAAAACGAATTTAAGACTTTTTGTGAAAAGTCAGGTATGGAAAAAGACAATATTCCAAATTATTTAACTGAAGGAGGTATAAAACTTTCTGCTGCGTGGTTAATAGAGAATGCTGGATTTAAAAAAGGCTATACGAAAAACGGAGTTGGAATTTCGAATAAACATTCGCTTGCATTGGTGAACAGGGGTGGAACGACAAAGAATTTATTTGAGCTTGCGGAAGAAATTCAGGTAAAAGTTTTTGATAAATACGGAATTTTATTGATAAAAGAACCTGTAATTGTGAGTTAGAAACAAGTTTTTTTGGAAATTATAAAATAATTATATTTTTATAAGAGCATATAAGATAAGTATTAAGGTACAAAATGTCTGTATCCTTAATTTTAGAGTGTATAGATAATTTGTAAAATCTAAATATTTTATTAACTAAATTTATAAAAATATGAAAAATTTGAAAGTGAGTCTTCTCTTTACTATTTTAGTTTTTGTGTTATCCATGTTCTTATCGTGCGATAATTCGGTTTCTTCTTCAAATTCTTACACAAATGATAGAGTATATAAAGCTGTTGATAGTGTCAGGTTAGCACTCGAGCAAAAATTAGCTAAGGTTATTCCTTCTTTAAGTGTATTGGTACAAACTCCAAAAGAAATAATTTTTGTTTCATCAGTTCATCAAAACTTTACTCCACTTACGATGAATACATATTTCAGGTTTGCAAGTAATACAAAAAATTTCACTTCAACTGCAGTTCTGAATATGTATGAAGACGGTTGGCTTGATATACACGCTAAGATTATTGATACAATACCGGGTAGTCAAATAACTTATGTCCCTTCAAGTTCTGAATGGGATATTCCGTATAAAAATCAAATAACGATTGAGCAACTTTTACAGCATAGTGCAGGGGTTTATGATTTAAGTAATGATACGGTACCCGGATGCAATAATATGACATATGTAGAATATATGGAAAAACTTGATCCGAGTCATCAGTTTTCTTCAACAGAACTTGTGAACCAATTAACCATTCATAATTTGTTTTATTTTGTTCCCGGGGCAAATCACCATTACAGCAATACCGGTTATACAATTTTAAGTGAGATAATTGCAAGAGTATATTCTTTCAGGAAAGGACAAACTAAGTTGTATTCTGATTACCTTTATGATTATATAACGGGAATCTCAACTCCGGTTCCTGTCAACGTAAAATTTCCACATCTTGCGAGCGATGTACAAATGCCATCTCCATATACAAGCAGTATAACATATTACCCCGGAGGTGATTCAACAATCAGTAACGATTTAAATATGAGTGCACATGTGGCAGAAGGAAATGGTTTGGGAACTATGGCACATTTAAATACATATATACGTTCACTCATGAAAGGCGCTAATGTTCTTAATCCATCTACAGTTGAATTGATGAAAACAGATCTTTCTCCGGGATCAACCGTTTACGGACTTGGATGCAGTTATTTTCCAAATCTTGGCTACGGACATAACGGTGCTACTCACGGGTATTTATCTTTAATGGTTTATGATCCATCAATCGATGTCTCGTTGATTGTGTTGCTTCCCGTGTGGGATTTATCGAATGGTATGATAAGTTTTATGGAATGCTTTAATGCGTTATCAAGTGCCGGATACGCCGCCCGTACTGCGTTAGGATATCCAGGTAAACCTTAGTGAAAATTGATTTAGTAATGAAACCTTTTGCCGGTTAAAGTCAGTTTGGAAGATTAAAATCTAATTATTAAATTCTTTTTTGTTAAATTATAATTTAAAATAATAGTAAAATTCATTTTTATTTTTTAAACTAATGATTAACATAATATTATTAAAACTTTTTAATTAAATATTTTTAATAAAGCTTTATTAGAACTATTTAGTGACGAAGAACCAACCGACAAAAAAAACGGTTACCTAAATAATTCCAACTGCAGCGTTAGAAAGTGTAAAAGCTGGTAAAAATAGGTATAGAGGTCGTTTCCCTTATAGAAAAGATTATTATTGTATAGTTAATATATAAATTTGATGAAAGAATGTTGAGGCAAAGATTCACATAACAGAACCAGAGATTGATGTAAAAGTATTTGAACAGCCAATATCAATAAAAACAATAACTGAAAAAAACAAGTGGTATCAAGAAAATATGGACAGTTGACGAAGATTCGGCAAAGAAATTTTTTAATGATTATATTCCAAATTGTGATATGAGTTTAGTAAATATTGTATGGAATGATGAAGGTTGTTTATATTATGTACCAGTAGAAGTTCAACGTGAAACAATTATAAGTTTAGGTAAAAGCAGATTTATGGAGTGAATAAAATTAATATTTAAAAAGGAAAGATGAAACATAGACTTCTTCTTTTGGATTAAAAGGAAGTATAAATCACGATTCCAGTAAATTCTATAATTCTAAATTATGTTCTTCTACAAAAGAGCAATTTATGTCTGGAAAAAATCTATATGGACAATGAATGCTGAATCTGCAAGAAAAGTTGGACATCCTGCATCATTCCCTGAGGAATTACCTTTAAGATTAATTCATTTATATTCCTTTAAAAACGATATAGTACTACCCATTCATAGGTAGTGGAACAACGGGAGTAGCGGCATTAAAAACCGAAAGAAGATTTGTGGGATATGATGTAAGTGAAGAATATGTTAAACTTGCAAATAAAAAGATTAAGTAAAATCATTGACTAGCATAAATTTTCATTTGAAACTTCCCCAAAAAAATCAACATTTTATCCTTTATCTAAACAAAGAAAATCCGCAATTGCCGATAAAAAAAAGAAAAAGTAGAAAAAAATAAAATTTTAACTCATTACCAATATTATCATTGAGAATAAAATTTTTTTTATACTAAATTATTATTTCCGGTGATTGCGGCTGAGTCGAGTTTATATTCTTTTTATTAATTTCGAGAATTAAATTCTTTGCTATAGATTTATAAATTTTAGATACTTCAGAATCCGGACTATCTAATACAATTGGCTTGCCTTTATCACCAGCTTCACGAATTTTTGTAACGATAGGAATTTCACCAAGTAAGCTTACAAAATATTCATCGCTTAATCTTTTTCCTCCGCCTTGTCCGAAAATATAATCTTTTTTTCCGTCAGGTGTTATGTAATAACTCATATTCTCTATAAACCCGAGAGTTGGAACGTTAACTTTATCAAACATCAGGTAACCTTTTTTAGCATCTGTTAAGGATATTTCCTGTGGAGTGGTTACAATTATAGCACCTGTAAGCGGAATAGTCTGGCTAAGAGTAAGCTGAATATCGCCAGTCCCTGGGGGCATATCGAAAACAAGATAATCGAGCTGTTCCCATAGAACTTCAGTCATAAATTGTTTTAATGCACTGGAAGCCATTGGACCACGCCACACGACAGCGGTATCTTCTTCCATCAGGAACCCTATTGACATTAATTTAATATCATATTTTGTAATAGGGAGCATTTTATTTTTTCCGTTTGCACTTACGATTTTTGGTCTTTCGTTTACTCCAAGCATAATTGGAATCGAAGGTCCGTAAATATCTCCATCTATTAAACCGACTTTTGCACCTTCTAAAACGAGCGAAGCAGCAAGGTTTACGGCTACTGTAGATTTTCCGACTCCACCTTTTCCCGAAGCAACTGCTATAGTATTTTTTACACCGGGCAACAAAGTATCTTTTTGTTTATCCGAATGGTTAACAACTCCAAGTGAAAAATCAATATTAGAAACCTCAATTACGGGTATATCTTTTTTTAATTGATTTGTAATTTCGTTTTTTAAGTTTGGTAATTTATCATATTCTGTATCGGTGATACCAAGAGATAATTGAAGTTTATTTCCGTTTAAGGAAATTCCTTTTACGAATTCTAAAGAAACAAAATCTTTATATAATATTGGTTCATTTATTTTTGACAAAACATTTAATATGTGCTTTTCAGTAATCATATGGTTTTTTAAGATTTAGTAATTAATTTGTTAAAAATAATAACAATAAACTATATTAAAAAGTTATATGTGATTCTTTTTTAAGGGTTTTTATTTATATTGTGTAGAGTTATTAAATTGAATTTCTCTTATCAAATAGATAATTTTGTTTTTAATTAGAAAAAAATATTTTGTTAAGTAAAACTGCGAAATTTTGGTTATTTTTATTAATTGTCTCTGCAATTTTTTGGCTGGGTGGAATTAATATTCGAGCAATTATAGGGAACGACTTATTGAATTATGATGAATTTAGTTTTCGGACAGGAATACCACCAGATGAAGAAAACTGGATATTTAGAATGTTATCATTTTCCTCAATTTTCATTATGTCTTCTTATGCAGTTGTTTTAATATCTGTAATAGCTTTTTTAAAAACAGCTAAATTAAACTTTAAACAGAATGCTTGGCTTTTAATGTGTTCTATTTTGTTTTTTGTATTTGTGCCTGTAGAAATATATACTTATTATCTCGATATTAAGTTTTATTTATTATATTTAACAAATCCTCCAAATCACGATGAGCTTTTAAAAATATTTGGAGAGAGAATTGGCTTTTTAAAGGGTGTTCCTTATATTGCGGTATTAAGCTATTATACGATAATACTAATTGCAGTTTTCAGACCATTAACGAAAACAAAAGAGCAACTTGAAGAAGAGAAAATGAAACAAAAGGAATATTCATATAAATATATTATGCACGAAGATGATGATTTAGATATTTTAAAAAATGAAAAATGATTTATGAGTAAAGTAATTAAAAAAGCAACGGTTAAGCAATTAGATGAAAAGCAAGAACTTATAATTAATGAACTAATAGAAGTATTCAAAAATATTGGGTACGAAGTAAGAATAGAAAAGGGGAGTTTTAAAGGGGGTTGTTGTCTTTTACGTGAGCAACAACTTTTTTTATTAAATAAGAATATTGAGCCAGCAAAAAAAATTGGTTTTCTTGCAAAAAATTTAGCGGACATTGGAATAGAGAATATATTTATAAAACCTGAAATTAGAGAAATAATCGAGAAAGAATCAAGTAAATGAAAATTGTATTGGTAGGGTCGGGGACATCACAGGGAATTCCAATTATAGGTTGCAAATGTGAGACTTGCCTTTCGGATAATCCAAAAGATAAAAGATTGAGAGCATCTGTTTATGTTGAAGTGAATGAAGTTAAAATACTTATAGACACTTCGATTGATTTCAGGCAACAAATGTTAAGAGCTGGAATTACGGATTTAGATGCCGTACTTTTTACACATCACCATGTTGACCATATTATGGGAATGGATGATTTAAGGCAAATCAATCAGCGATATAGAAAATACATAGACATTTACGGGAATAGATTGACACTAAATGAGATTAAAATCACTTTTAGATATGCACTTGATGAGGAATTGAAAAGATACTGGTGTGTTCCACTTGTAAATTTTAATTATATAGAAAATAAAAATTTTAATGTTAAGGGTATTGAGATAATTCCTATAGAAGTTTATCATGGAAGAATAAAAATATTCGGATACAGGATTGGAAATTTTGCTTATATTACTGATGCAAGCAAAATACCCAATGAGGAAATGAAGAAGCTGGAAAATCTCGATGTACTTATTTTAAATGCCCTGCGTAAAGCACCGCATCCGACACATTTTAACCTTGAGCAGGCAACAGAAATTGCTCTGGAATTAAAGGCAAAGAAAACATACTTCACGCATATTACGCACGATTTGAAGCATGAGGAGATAAACAAAATATTACCTAAGAATGTAGAACTTGGGTATGATGGATTGGAAATTGAGATTTAAAATAATATAATATAATGAAAGATACATTATTCAAAGCAGCGATTGAATCTGGAAAAATTATTAAAGAGTATTTCGAAGGTTCATTTAAAATTGAAAGCAAGGATATCATTTCTAATTTAGTTACTGAAGTAGATAAAAAATCCGAAGCTAAAATTATCGAAATTATAAAATCTGAATTTCCTAATCATAATATTTTGTCGGAAGAAATCGGTGCACTGGAAACTGATTCCGAATACAAATGGGTAATTGACCCGATTGATGGTACAATCAACTATGCTCACGGGATACCGATTTGCTGTGTATCTATTGCAGTGGAAAAAGCAGGAGAAATTATTTACGGTTTGATTTACAATCCGATTGCAGGCGAAATGTTCTATGCGGAAAAAGGAAAAGGTGCGTTTTATAACGAGGAAAAGATATCAGTATCAAGAGAAAAAAGTTTAAAGAAGTCGTTACTTGTAACGGGTTTTCCCTATGTATCCAGTAAAATAGATAAACCGATAAAATCTTTTGCAAGTTTTCTAAATATGGATATACCAATCAGGCGACTTGGCTCGGCGGCATTAGATTTATGCTGGACGGCTATGGGCAGGTTCGATGGATTCTGGGAATATAATTTAAATCCGTGGGATGTTGCGGCGGGATATTTGATTATGACTGAAGCGGGTGGAAAAGTAACAGATTTTACAGGAGAAAAATTTTCCATTTATGGGAAAGAAATTTTAGCAACGAACGGATTGATACATAACCAAATGCTGGATGTGTTAAAGAGTCTGTAAGAGAATTTCACAGAGGGACGCAGAGAAATTACAGAGAGACACAGAGAAAAACTATAAAGTCTTTAATAATTTTATCATATCCAAAACAGCAAGAGCTGCTTCGAATCCTTTATTTGTATCTTCGTTACAAGGGTTCATTTCACATCGAACGAATGCCTGTTCGGGAGTGTAGCAGGTAAGCACACCAAAAGCGATTGGGGTTTCAAATTCAAGGGTTAATTGTGCAATACTATGTGAAACTTCATTTGAAATATATTCGAAATGAGCCGTTTCACCTTTAATAACGCATCCAAGAGCGATAATACCGTTATATTTTTCTTTGCCTTTTTTCTTACAGAGTTTCTTAATTGCAAGGGGGATTTCGAATGCTCCAGGGGTATAATACACTTTGATATTTTTATCTGGAATATTATTTTTCTTTAATGCTTCGAATGCACCATTAAGTAAATTTGATGTAATTACTTCATTAAATTTACTAACAACAATAGCAATTTTATATTTATTATTTTTCATTTTATTTTAAATTTAATATAATCTTCTCTTCATATTAATTATTTCTTTGTCAGTGACAAAGAAATTTCCAAAATTTTCTTCATCTGTTTTAACAATACCGTGAAAATCCGAACCACCGCTAACAAGCAGAAAATTTTGAGCGGCAACTTGTTCAAAATAATGCGTATCTGTAAATGTATGTGAAGGGTGAATAATTTCTATTCCGTCAACACCCGAATCAATTATTTCTTGAACTTGTGTGTTTTTAAAATATTTGCCCGGATGTGCGAGAAAAGATAAACCACCTAATTCTGAAATAATATTTAATACCGTTTTCAAATCAGGATTTGGTTTTTTAACATATGCAGGTTTCCCGTCTCCAATAAACTTAATAAAGGCATCAACGTAATTTTTTACACATTTTATTTTTACCATTTCGAGAGCAAGATGTGGACGACCAAGCGTTATATTCGTAGAATATTTATTTATAAAATTTTCAGCATTAATTATACAATTTAATTGTCTAAGTCTTCTAATCATTTGTCTTAATCTTTCAATTCTGGAATTTCTTATCCCTTTTATGAATTCTATTAGCGATTTGTTTTTATAATCAATAAAATAAGCGAGAATGTGAACTTCTCTTCCTTTAAAATCTGTGCTGAATTCAATGCCGGGAATTACCTCTATTCCAAGCTTTTCTGAAGACTTTTTTGCAATTTCAATTGCATTTATGTTGTCGTGGTCTGTTATACTTATTGCGGAAAATCCTAATTCTTTTGCCTTTTGGAGTATTTCTGAAGGAGAATACTTACCATCGGAAAAATTTGAATGAATATGTAAATCAGCTTTTATATTTTTCCTTGTGATTGTCATATACAATTTAAAGATAGAATTTATAACAATTTGAATAAAGTCAAATATTCTCAATATTTTAAAAAGCTTAAAAATTTAAAAAATCTGCTATTTTTTTTAGAAAAATTTATGATAAAATTCATTATTTTAATAGATATTTAAATTCATTATATTAAAAGATTTAATAAATTAAAATGAATATAGCTTTAGTCGTTGGTGGAATATCGTCGGAGCGAAAGGTTTCTTTAGCTTCAGGGAGAGCTATTTTAAAAGCATTAAGAGAAAACGGACATAATGTAAAAGTAATAGACCCGAAATATGGTGATTCTGAAGTACAAGAAAACGTAATTTTCAAGGATTTAGTATCTAAAGAGTATCCGACTTATGAAGAGATGCAAAAACTATTAAAGGCATCGAAGAGAAAAGTAATCGAATGTGTAAATTCGAAATTATTTGATAATGTTGATATTGTTTTTATTGGTTTACATGGTAAATATGGTGAAGATGGTAGAATTCAGACCTTACTTGAATTGAGAGGGGTTAAATATACTGGTTCTGATATACTTTCTTCCGCAATAGCAATGGACAAAAATGTTACGAAAATGATTTTTCGAAATTATGATATTCCTACAGCTGATTGGATTTTGTTTTCGAGAAAAGATGAAATTAATCCTAAAAAAGTATTAAAAAGAATTTCTTTGCCTTTTGTAATCAAACCTAATGATGAGGGTAGTACAGTTGGTTTAACGATAGTGAATAAAGAATCCGAAATAAAAGAAGCAATCGAGCTTGCACTAAAATATTCGGATAAACTAATGATTGAAAAATATATTAAAGGAAGGGAAATAACTGTTTCAATTGTAGGTGACAAAGCTTATCCTTTAATAGAGATTAAGCCCAAAGATGGATTTTATGATTACCATCATAAATATACAAAGGGAATGACAGAATATATTTGTCCTGCTGATGTAAGTAAAGAAGTGAGCGAGAGAGCGAAAGAAATTGCTTTAAGAGCGTATCATTCGATAGGATGCTCCGTATATTCACGAGTAGATTTTCTTTTGGATGATAATGATGAGTTACACTGTTTGGAGGTGAACACACTTCCTGGGATGACAGAATTATCGCTTGTTCCGAAAGCAGTAAAAGTAGAAGGAATGGAGTTTAATGAGTTGATTGAAAATATAATTAGCTTATCTTTAAAAAATTTTTAAAATGTTTGAAGCTGAAGAGGAAATAAAAGATAGTATTTTAAAAAAAATTGCAAGATTTTTTAAGTATAATAAATTAGCATTAATATTTTTTCTAATAATAATTGCTCATATTGGACTTGCAATTTTTGGAAATAAAGGATTGATTACAAGAATGAGACTCGAAAATGATAGAAAACAACTTGAAAAACAATTACAAGAAGAAGTAAACAAAAGTGAAGAATTAAAAAAAGAAATAAACGAAATTAATACATCCGATAAAAAAATCGAAAAAATTGCACGAGAGAAATACGGAATGACAAAAGAAGGTGAAAAAATAATTAAAATAATAGTTGACAGCACAAAATAATTTTATGAACAGGAAAAAGATTATACTATCCGGGATGAGACCAACAGGTAAATTGCATATTGGTCATTATGTTGGAGCATTAGAAAACTGGGTTCATTTACAGAACGATTATCAAAACTATCATCTGATAGCTGATTATCATACATTAACAACAAATCTCGATACAACGAATGTTTATGATGATACAATAGATATGGTTATAGATTGGATTGCAAGTGGTATTGATCCTGATACATCTCCTATCTTTAGACAATCGAAAGTTAAAGAGCACACAGAATTGTTTTTGATATTTTCGATGTTGATAACAAAAGCGAGGTTAGAAAAAAATCCAACACTAAAAGACCAAATTAGGGATTTGAATTTGCAATCAATTACTTATGGTCATTTAGGGTATCCTGTGTTACAAGCTGCTGATATCTTGCTATATAAAGGCGACCTTGTTCCGGTTGGAGAAGACCAAGTCCCACACGTTGAAATTACCAGACACATAGCCGGATTATTTAATGATACTTATTCATTAAAAGACGGGAAGAAAATATTTCCCATTCCAGAACCAAAAATCACAAAATTTGCAAGGTTACCGGGTTTAGATGGAAAAACTAAAATGAGTAAATCGCTTGGAAATACAATATTAATTTCCGATAGTGAAGAGGAAATAAAAAATAAAATAAAAAAGGCATATACCGACCCGAATAAACTTAGAAAGGGTGATAAAGGAAATCCTGATATATGTTTAATATTTACTTATCACAATAAATTTAATCCAACTGAAACTAAAATTATTCAAGAGGGTTGTAAAAGTGGAACATTAGGTTGTTTTGATTGTAAAATGAATATAGCAGGTAAGATAAAAGACTTTTTCGAACCTGTTCGTAATAAAAGAAGCGAATTAGTAAATAATATTGATTATATTAAAAATGTTTTAGATGATGGAGAAAACAAAGCGAAAAAAGTTGCAGAGAATACAATGTCGCAGGTTAGGGAAGCTATGAAACTGGGATAATAAATTATTTAAAATTTTAAATTTTCAATAAATTGATAGAACCAGAAAAAAAAGACAAAGCAGTTCAGGATAAATTGAAAGAAACTGGAGAAATTCCAAAGCATATTGCTATTATAATGGATGGTAACGGTAGATGGGCGAAGGCAAGAAATAAATCGAGGATATATGGACATAAACAGGGTGTAACATCTGTAAGAGATGTTGTTGAATGTTGTGGTCAAATTGGAGTAAAGTATCTGACGTTATATACTTTCTCGACCGAAAATTGGAAAAGACCAAAAACTGAAGTTTCGATTCTAATGAAGCTTCTCATTAAATCTCTAAGAGATGAAACAGACAGATTGCACGAAAATAATGTAAAGTTATTTGCGATAGGTGATTTGAAATCACTACCAGAAAAGGTTTATGATGAATTGCAAGATGCAATGGAAAAAACAAAAAATAATAAATTAATGACTTTGACACTTGCTATAAGTTACAGTGGAAGATGGGATATTTTAAATGCAATCAAAAATATAGCTCGTGATGTTAAAAACTTAAAAATAGATGTCAATAATATAAATGAAAAACTGTTTTCACAATATCTTACAACGAGTTCATTACCAGACCCCGATTTGTTAATTAGAACAGGAAGTGAATTCAGAATAAGCAATTTTTTATTATGGGAATTAGCTTATACAGAAATTTATATAGATAAAATTTTCTGGCCTGAATTCAGGAGAGAGCATTTATATGAAGCAATTAGAGAATATCAGAGACGAGAACGAAGATTTGGTTTGGTAAGTGAACAATTAAAAAAACAAAAAGCTAAATAAATCAATAAAATGAGTTTTAAAGCAATTATAAAAATATCTTTAATTTTATTCTTCTCATTAATTTCTGTTTTCATTAAATCAACTTTTGCTCAGGATGAATTAGGTCCTGAAATTTATAGAATTGCAAGTATAAATGTGAATGGAAATAAGTTTTATGATTCGAGAACTATTATAAATTATTCGGGATTGAAGGAGAATATGGAAATCTCGATTCCATCTGACGAAACAAGAGATGCAATAAAAAAATTATGGAGTCTTGGGTTATTTTCCGATATTGCACTTTACGTAGATAAAAAATTTGGAAAAGATGTTTACCTTGTGATTCAGGTTAAGGAATTACCACGTATAGAGGGAATCGATATTACCGGAAACAAAAAAATTTCTACAAGTGATATTAAGGAAAGAATTGGATTAACTATAGGTGAGGTTGTTCAGGAGCAAAAACTTAAAGACATCGAGCATAATTTAATTTTATATTATATAGAAGAGGGTTATTCGCTTGTCGAAGTAAATGTCGATAAACTTATTTCTTCAAATAATGAAGCGAGAATTAGAATTAAGATTAAAGAGGGAAGTAAACTGACTGTTCGCGAAATAACATTTGTTGGGAACAAACAACTCTCCAATAAAGAACTTAAGAAATCAATGGAAAACACGGCTGAAAAAGTCTGGTGGAAGTTTTGGGATGGGGCAACTTTTGATAAGAGTAAATTCGAAGATGATAAGAAATTTATTATAGCTTATTGTAAAGAAAAAGGATTTCGAGATGCTGAAATAATTGGAGATGAACTAAAACTATCTCCCGATAAAGAAGATGTTTTTATAAAAATAAAAATAGATGAAGGTAAAAAATATTATATAAACAGTATTAGTTTTGAAGGCAATAAGATTTATCCTGATTCGTTGTTAAGAGAAAGATTGGATTTGAAAAAAGGAGATGTTTACAACTATAAAAAATTGCAATATAATCTTTATGGAAACGAATCTGAAACCGATATAAGTTCATTATATTACGATAACGGATATCTAAATTATAGTGCTGATGTCGAGGAAAAGATTGTAAATGGAAATAAACTTGACTTAAAAATAAAAATTGTAGAAAATAATCAATTTAAATTTGGTTTAGTTAGTTTCGAAGGAAACGATAAGACACAAGATAAAGTTCTACGCAGGGAATTATATACAATACCGGGGGACTATTTTAATAGAGCAAATGTAAAAAGAAGTTTACAACAATTAAATGCATTGAATTATTTTAATCCAGAGAAACTCGGACAAGATTTAGCATTGGAAAATGATTCGACTGTAAATATAAAATATATTGTTCAGGAACGTTCCTCAGACCAGTTTAATGCATCAGTGGGATATAGCGGAAGTTTTGGAATGACTGGAGCACTTGGTTTAACATTCAATAATTTCGATATTTCTCATCCATTTTCAGGTGGTGCTGGGCAGATTTTGAATTTTTCGTGGCAGTTTGGGGAAGCTGGAAGTTATCGAACTTTCTCTATCGGGTTTCAAGAGCCATGGTTTATGAATACTCCAACAACTCTGGGCTTTAATTTGTTCGATACACGAACGAATTATACTTATGATATTCGTGAAACAGGTGCTATGTTAAATTTTGGTAGAAGGTTTAAATTTCCCGATGATTACTTTAGAGGTGACTGGTCTTTAAAATATCAGAGAACCGATGTCATAGATGGTGGTGGATATTATCAAATCGGTGTTAGAAATCAAATAAGTTTAAGGCAAACAATAACTCGTTCAACAGTTTTTGACCCTTTGTTTCCAATAACCGGAACTAAAGTTGCAAATTCAACCGAATTATCTGGAGGACCTTTTCTACCGGGCAATACTGAATTCTTAAAAAACATCTTTCTTGTAGAAACATACACTCCATTAATCAGAAATCAAAAATTAGTTTTATATACTAATTTTAATTTCTCATTTATTAAATCGATTGGTAAAGATGGATATTTACCCCCGACAGAGTTGTTTTATATGGGTGGAAATGGGTTGGCTTACAATACAATTGCGTTAAGAGGTTATGATGATAGAAATATTGGACCGAAAAATTTTTATTATAATCCAGTTGGAGGAAAGGTAGCTATAAAATACGGACTTGAATTAAGATACCCGTTATCATTAGACCCCTTCCCAATTTTTGCACTGGTCTTTGCAGAGGCGGGTAATGTTTGGTCTGATATATCAAAAACTGACCCATTTGATTTAAGAAGGTCTATTGGTTTTGGTACTCGACTTTATTTACCAGCCGTCGGTCTTGTAGGTTTTGATTTTGGGTATGGCTTCGATAGAAGAATAGAAGATAGGGAAGACCCAAAATTACTTTTCCATTTCCAATTTGGAAGAGGGTTTTAATTAATAGTAAATAACAAATTAAAGATATAAAATTAAATAAGATAATATATAAATAAAAAAATAAGGAGATAAATTCTTGAAAGTATTAAATGTTAGATTCATCGGTTTTTTGTTGGCAATGATTTTTTGTGTTTCATCTTTTTCTTATTCACAGCTTAAAATCGGATATGTTGACAGAGACGGAATTATTAAACAGATGCCTGAATATAAAAAAGTAGAAGAAGAATATCAGGCATTTACGAAATTATTTGCAGATACACTTCAAACAAAAGAAACTGAATTAAAAACAAAAGCAGAAGCATTTAAAAAAAGATATGAAGAAGCCCAGAAACTTGTAGAATCAGGACAGGTTAAATCCGATGCAGAATTAAAAAAACTTAGCGATGAAATTGCTGAATTGCAAAAAGAATTGCAAGTCCTCGATGATGCTTTGACTGTTTATAAACAAAAGGTTCAAAACGAATTAATTCAAAGGCAAACTGAATTATTAAAACCATTAATCGAAAAAATGACAAAAACAGTTGAAGCAGTAGCAAAAGAGATGAAAATAAGTTTTGTATTTAATAAGACAGAAGATTTAATTTATGGTGAAAAAGATTCAGATATTACATTTAAGGTTCTGGATAAACTAAAATAGTTTTAATAAATTTTAATTCATTTAAAATTGAAAAAGATTATTAACCTCGTAGTAGGTTTATTACTTACAGTTATCTTTGTTTCGATAGGTTTTTCTCAAACAAAGGTTGGATATATTGATTCTAAAAAGATTATCGATAATATGCAGGAAGCAAAAGATGCCAAACTTAAATTGGATAATCTTGTAAGTGAGTGGCAAAAAGAGCTCGGTCTTATGCAAGATAGCTTGAAAGCAATGAAAGATGATTTTGATAAAAAGAAATTAATTCTATCCGACCAGATGAAAGCTCAAATGGAAAAAGATATAAAGGATTTGGAAAATTCCATAGTTAGCTTTAAAACACAAAAGTTTGGAGAAAACGGTGAATATTTTCAAAAGCAAACTGATTTTATGAAACCTGTTCAGGATAGAATCTTTAAAGCAATAGAAACCGTAGCAAATAAAGAAGATTATGATTATGTATTCGACAGGAATAGTGATATTATGCTTTTATTCGTTAATGAAAAATATGATTTGACTGCAAAAGTGCAGAAAGTTATTGAAGGTAAACAATAAAATGAAAGTTAAAGATATTGCGAAATATTTAGATGCAGAAGTAACAGGAAATTCAGAAACCGATATAGTTAATGTAGGTAAAATTGAATCCGCAAGAAAAGATGAAATTACTTTTATTTCCAATCCTTTATATGAAAAATATTTTACTTCTACAAATGCAGGTGCAGTATTAGTATCGAAAGATTTTGAAATAAAAGAAAAAAGAAGTGATATAAGTGTAATAAGAGTTCAAGATCCTTACCTTGCGTTTGTTAGTTTACTCGAATTATTTAATAAAGAAGAATCTACCGAAGAATTTGGTATTTCCGATAGTTGTATTATTGGAGTGGATACAGAACTTGATGATAAAATATTTATTGATGATTTTGTAAAAATTGGTGATAAATGTAAGATTGGAAAAAATAGTAAAATATTTGCAGGATGTATTATTGCAAATGGAGTTGTAATTGGAAAAAATTGCATCATAGACCATAATGTTGTAATTCATAAAGATTGTAAAATTGGAAACAATGTTCATATTCATTCAGGAACGATTATTGGAAGTGATGGTTTTGGTTTTGCGAAAAATGAAGATGGAACTTACAAAAAAATTTTACAAAAGGGTATTGTTGCAATTGAAGATGATGTTGAAATTGGAAGTAATTGCACTATAGATAGGGCAACTTTGGGTGAAACACGTATTTGTAAGGGAGTAAAAATGGATAACCAAATTCAAATTGCTCATAATGTTTTTATTGATGAAGATACAGTAATTGCTGCTCAAGTGGGAATTGCAGGAACAACTAAAATAGGTAAGAGATGTATGATAGGTGGACAAGCGGGAATAGTTGGACATATTAGTATATGCGATGATGTAATAATTGGAGCTGCAGTCGGGGTTTCGAAATCAATAACTAAACCGGGTTTATATACTGGCTATAGAGCAAAACCATACAAAGAAGAGTTAAGACAGGAAGCATCAATAAAGTATATAGAAAAATTAAGAGAAGAGCTTAAACAATTAATTAATAAAAAATAAATTTTTAAATGTTAGAAAAGCAAAGAACAATTTTAAAGAGTGTTTCACTTGCAGGGGTTGGTTTGCATACAGGTAATAGGTCAGTTATGACTTTTAAACCTGCTCCCGAAAATTATGGCATAAAATTCAAAAGAATTGACCTTGAAAATTCTCCCGAAATTCCAGCCGATATTGACCATGTAATTGATATATCAAGAGGAACCACTATTGCTTTGGGTAATGCTAAAGTTCACACGGTTGAACACGTTCTCGCTGCAATAATGGGTTGCGAAATCGATAATATTATAGTTGAGCTTGACAGTAATGAACCGCCAATTATGGATGGAAGTGCTCTCGATTATGTTCGCACTCTAATTAAAGCAGGTTTTGTCGAGCAGGAAGCAATGAGAGATTATTTAATAATCGAAGATACTGTCCATTATCATAGCGATGAAGATAAAGTGGATATAGTTGCTCTTCCACTGAAAAATAAATTCAGAATCTCGGTAATGATTGATTTTGCAAATCCAGCATTAGGTGTTCAGCATAGTGGATTATTTGATTTACAAAGAGAGTTCGAGAAAGAATTTGCTCCCGCAAGAACATTTTGCTTCTTAAAAGAAATCGAAATGTTAAAAGAACAAGGATTGATAAAAGGCGGAGATATTGGAAATGCAATTGTTATTGTGGATAGGAAATTTGAAGGTAATGAATTTCAGGAATTTAAAGATAAAATTGGTCTATCCGATAATATAAAACTTGGAACAAGCGGGATATTGAATGATACTCCATTAAGATTTAAAAATGAACCGGCAAGGCATAAAGTTCTGGATATGATAGGGGATTTAGCTTTAATAGGTGCTCCGATAAAAGGGCAAATTCTTGCTGCAAGACCCGGACATAAATCTAATATTGAATTTACAAAAATGCTTCGAAAATTGTATCTTCAGAAAAAAGTCGTTAAAAAATATCAAATGTTAAAAACATCTGCTGGTATTCTCGATATAGATGCAATTATGAAGATACTTCCACATAGATATCCTTTCCTTTTAGTTGATAGAATTCTAGAGATTGAAATCGATACGCAAAGAATTGTAGGTCTGAAAAATGTTACTTATAATGAACCATTTTTTATAGGACATTTTCCCGTAAAACCGATTATGCCCGGAGTACTGATAGTTGAAGCAATGGCACAGTGCGGTGGAATTTTATTAATGCATACAATGGATGATGTAGAAAGTAAACTTGCGTTTTTCACTACAATAGAAAATGTTAAATTTAAAAAGCAAGTTGTTCCCGGTGACCAGTTGATATTTGAAATGCAAATTATCTCTTTTAGGAGAGGATTTTGTAAAATGAAAGGTAAAGCATATAAAGGTTATATTGGTGGGGAAGTTGCGTGTGAAGGGGAATTTGGTATTGCTTTGGTAAATAAATAATTTAAAATTAATATTTATAAAAAAAGTCAGGATTTATATCCTGACTTTTTTATTTATTACAGTAAGATTAATTTAAATCGTTAAGAGCTGAAATACCCGGAAGAGTTTTTCCTTCGAGAAATTCGAGCGAAGCTCCGCCGCCGGTGGAAACGTGGGAAACTTTTTCTTCAAGACCTGCTTTTGCAATTGCAGAAGCTGAATCCCCACCACCTATAATGGTTACAGCTCCTTTTGCGGTTGCTTCTGCAAGCGCTTTTGCTATTTCGAATGTCCCTTTTGCAAAATTTCCCATTTCAAAAACTCCCATTGGACCATTCCATACAATAGTATTAGAATTCAAAATTTCTTTTTTAAAAATATCGATAGTTTTTTCTCCTATATCCATTCCCATCCATTCATCCAGTTCATCTGTCATTTTATCGAAGTCTATTGTTTTTTTATTAGCTGAATCCTCAAATTTATCTGCTATGACAACATCAACTGGCAGCAGAAGTTCTTTGTTCATATTTTTTGCTTTGTTTGAAACATCTTTTGCAAGTTCTATTTTGTCTTCTTCGAGAATTGACTTCCCAATGTTTAATCCCATTGCTTTATAAAAGGTGAACATCATACCGCCACCTATTAAGATTTTATCGGCGATGTTAAGAAGATTTTCTAAAACATCTATTTTCCCAGAAATCTTAGAACCTCCAAGAATAGCTGTAAGCGGACGTTTCGGGTTATTGATTGCTGCGGATAAATACTTTAACTCTTTTTCCATAAGGTATCCTGCGGCACAGGTTTTAATGAAATGTGTTACCCCTTCTGTCGAGGCGTGTGCTCTGTGAGCTGTTCCAAATGCATCGTTAATATATACATCTCCGTAAGATGCGAGTTTTTCTGCAAATTCGGGATTATTCTTTTCTTCATCTTTATAGAATCTTAAATTTTCAAGCAGCATTATATCCCCTTCATTCATATTGTTAATGACTTCTATATTATCAGGACTTATACAATCATCTGTAAATATTACTCTTTTATCGAGATACTTTGAAAGAAATTCCGCAACAACATTTAAAGAATATTTTGGATTTTTTTCTCCTTTTGGTCTGCCAAGATGGCTCATTAGAATACATTTCCCGCCGTTTTTAATAACTGCATTAATTGTAGGAACTGATTCTACAATTCTTTTATGGTCTGTTATATTTCTTTCGGCATCGAGCGGAACATTAAAATCCACACGGACAAGAACTCTTTTCCCTTTTATTAAATTTTGCTGTATTAGATTATCGATGGTTAATTTATTCATAATAATTAATTTAATTTTGTAAAAATAGTGATATGAGGTATAAAAAAAAATGCTGAATTTTTAATTAAGAATACATAAAAAAACGTTCCCAAACCGCTTGCCTATGGCAGTCAGGTTTGGGAACGTGGAGGGAGTATAAAATAATAAAATCTAATAATTTATAGATTCTACACCCAATTAATTTTATATTATTTTACTAATATCATTTTCTTTACCGAAGTAAATTCTCCAGCTTCAAGTTTATAATAATAAACACCACTTGAAAGATTTGAAGCATTAAAGTCAACGACGTATGCTCCTGCATTTTTATATTCATTAACTAATGTTTTCACTTCTTTTCCGAGTGTGTTATAAACCTTCATTGTAACTAAACCTGATTTTGGTAATGCAAAATTGATTTTCGTAACAGGATTGAAAGGATTTGGATAGTTTTGACTTAATTCATAACTTGAAGGTATTTCGCTCGATATTGTGCTAATACCAATTACAGTTCCATATCTTGCAATACCACCGTTACTTCTTACAGCCCATACAACCGAACCTGTTCTTGCTCTGGTTAAGTGATAGTTATTACCTGCAGGTGCAGTGTATTGCAAAGTCCAATTTGCACCGCCATTAGAGGAATAATAAATAGTGGTTGATTGTGTTGTTGCCCACCATTCGTTGCCATTTCCAGCTATACCAGAGACGTTTCCAGAAACGGGAGAAGTAATATTTGCCCAGTTAGCACCACCGTTGGTAGTTCCGTAAAGTGATGTGTTTCCCGAAAGTCCATTGTTTGCATTATTAAACCAGATTACATAAGAGTTTGCAGATGGTGTTGTTTGTTGAACCCAGTTTACACCAGCATTAGATGAATATAGAATAAAGCTTGAGTTTGTTCCAATCCAAACGTTATTTCCGAAGAAAAACATTCCGTTGTTCCATCCTGCTGCGGTAGTAGGTACGGTTGCCCATGTTGTCCAGTTATTTCCACCGTTTGTGCTTTTTAATAAATCCCAATTTCCACCTATCGGGTCACCGTAATAATATGCAGTATTTGCGTCGGTCATCCAAAGTGCATCACCAAATGCTCCTGCTGCAGTATTGGTATATACAGTTGCCCAGTTTACTCCGCCGTTTGAAGTTTTATAAATTGTTACGCTTCCACCTGCTGATGGTGATGTTGTAACTAATGCGATATTCGCATCCCATGCGAATATATTATATAATGCTGCAGATGTCGGAATATTTCCACTTGCATTTACCCAGTTAACGCCTGAATTTGTTGTCCTTAAGACTTTTCCAGATGCTCCGCAAGTCCATGCTACATTATCGTTTACTGCAGAAACAGAATATAATGTAGTTGTTAAATTGCTTGTTTGCTCTGACCAAGATTGGGCAGATAAATTAATAGCTATAGCTGTAATTAATGCTATAGAAAGAAGAATAATTTTTTTCATTTTTTTCCTTTTTAAGTTTTTAAATTAATTCTTATATATATTAATATTAGTGAAAATCTTTTTTCAAATCAATAATAAAATTATGTTATTTTTATTTTAGTAAAATCATAGATTTAATATCCGAGAAATTTTCCGTTTCAATTCTATAATAATAAACTCCGCTTGTAAATCTGAAATTTGACAAATTATTTACAGGAAATTGGACTTCATAAATTCCTGCTTGTAATTCTCCATTAACTAAAGTAGCTATTTCTTTTCCTAAAATATTATATACTTTTAGTTTCACATAACCACTTTTTACAATTTGATATCTTATTTTTGTTTGAGGATTAAATGGATTTGGATAATTTTGGTATAATACATTAGTATTCGGTATTTGATTCCCAAATTTTTTAATTCCAATCGAACTTGGATTAAACACTACAATGCTATCTATTGCACATCCGTGCCCGTTTGTATTTTTATGTTGGAATGCTATATATATATTTTGTCCTGCAAATTGTGTTAGGGATAAGCTATATCTATGCCATACTTGATTCCCAACTGGTAATCCTGCAACGTTAATTCTTAATATAAAATTAGAAAAACTTGGCATCAGGGAATCTGTAATAGATACTCTTATGTTCATCGAGTCGGGGGGATATGGTCCTCCGCTATATTGCTTTATTAAGTAAAAAAGCAGAGAATCACCAATTTCTATATTACTGATTTTTTTTGTTATTAACCAATCTTCCCCTCCTGTATTTTCCATATCTATTCTTGCAACTGCATTCCCTTGAATTGGTGGTTGCATAATTTCAGGTGGTAATGGGATTGTTTTTCTTTCCCAAACTTTAGCTCCTAATGGGCTAATCCTTTTCCATCCTAATGGCGGGAATGTTGTAAGTTCAAATCCTTCATTTAATTTGACTACTAATTGCTGTGTGTAGAGATTCGAGTAAAACAGGGAAACTATAAGAAATATTAAAAATTTTCTCATAAAACCTCCAAAACTGTTTTTAATTGGAAAATATTGTTAAATTAATTTAATGAAAATCGATTAATTATGAAAGAAAAAAATTAGAGATGAATATTTCGAATTTTATTAATGAATAAAAAACCCTTTGACTTCTTCAGCCAAAGGGTTTTATGTTTTTAATTATCTAAATACTCTATGGTCAATAGATTATTTAATAAGCATCATTCTCTTAATATCTGTGTATCCATTGGATTCGAGTTTATAGAAGTAAACACCGCTTGAGAATTCAGCACCGTTAAAGTCAACTGAATATACTCCTGGAGCTTTTACTTCATTGACCAATGATTTCACTTCTCTACCAAGCACGTCAAATACTTTTAAGCTAACCATACCCTGTTTCGGAATTTCGAAGTTAATTCTTGTTACCGGATTGAATGGGTTTGGATAGTTTTGACCTAATGCGTATTTGGTCGGAGTGTAATTTGTATTACCCTGTACATTAGTTGCTGGAACAAATGTTAAACAGGTATTTGGTCTGTTTGCCTGAACTGCACCAGATGTCATCGTGCAACCACTTTGGTTATCTGTATAGTAACCATAAGTCATATTTGCATTTGCGGTTGCATTTACGGGTGAATATGATGTATATGATGAATTATCATAGCAGATTTCGACAAGCAGATTACTTGTTCCGTTATATACAAATGCAGTTGGATTTGTCATTGTAATAAACTGCCACCCTGTTCCAGGAACTGCATAGTTTCCCGAATATGTTTCAGTCCAACCTGTTGTTACCCATCCAGTTAATGCTGTTAAGTTAGTATGTTGGAATTTTACGGAGAAGCCGTTCATAACTTGTGATGCGGCAGTTATAACGTTGAATCCAATCTTCGTAATGTTTTTATTAGTTCCAGCTCCACCTGCTGCCAATTCTGCTGCAGTAAAGAGAATTTGTGTCCTTCCGTCCATCCAATAAGTTGTAAATGGATAGTTAGAAGTTAATGTTCCTGTTCCCAGACACACTGTAACTTCGGAAATAATTGTAAAGTTGTATTGACCAGTAGAATCAATGTTGTGCTGAGCAGAAGCATCTCTTGCTACGATTTTGTAATGAATAATATCACCAAATGCAACTTGTGATGTATCTGAGTTAAATGGACCTGACCAGTTATTTCCTGAACCTTTTGCAAGATTAAATCTTGTTCTTGGGTTGGTGTTTTTCCACCATATTACCCAAACACTATCAATTCCAAATGGGTCTGTTGCAGTGCAATTGACTGTAACTGGCCATATTGCTTTTGGAGTATTTCCGATTGGTGTGTGAGTAATAACGGGTTTAGTTGTGTCTGTTGAAGATGCAATAAACTGGTGTAAGTTAGCCGGTGCGCCACCCGGATGTGTTACAACTCTTCCAAGATTATCTACACCTTTAATGTAATATCTGTATGTAGCATTAGTATTATTTCCCGGAATGTTTCCAGTCCAGTTGTTACCGCCAGAATTTGTCATTGTAACAGAGTCGGTGATTGTTGGGTTGTTTCTTGACCAGAAAACTTTTCCCGATGCAATAGGTGAACCCTGCGGAATAATCTGGCAATTTACTGGATATGGACCTGCAATGTTTGTTGTGTTTGGTAGTGGTGTGTGAACAATCGATGGTCCTGGATATGCTGCAAAACCTGTTGCGAGAACCTGTGTATATGGGAAGGTTCCGATTTGTGCAGTAACACCAGTAGCAGTATCAATTGTTCTTAAACCAACAGTTCCACCGCAAGCTGCCCAATAGAGAGACCAGTCAGACCTATCAAAACCTGCATCCTGTCCGTAGTTTGCAGTATATCCGCTTGGTCCTACCAATGTAGCATTACCAGTAGCTAAATCGATTCTCCAAATATTATCATTAACAAGGTCAATTCCAACCAATGCAGTCCCTGATGCTGTAATACCACCAGCAATAAATCCGGGACAAGTTGTATTTGCACCACCAATAGGTGTTAATGCCTTTGTTGACCAGTTCATAGAATATAACTGACCTGAAGATACCGAAGAAGTGGAACTGTAAACATAAAACATATTATTTACATGGTTCCATTCGAATAAAATTGGTGAATGTCCCGAAACAATTCCGGTAGGTGAACCGACGGAGGTTATTGTTCCTGTTGCAGTATCGACTTCATAAATTGTGAACGGTGATGCAACTTGCTCCATAATGTAAAACTTCCAAACTCCTGTTGGGTTTGCAAAGTCTCCATTTCCGAAGAAGTTTGGTTGAACCGAACCAACTACAGTTACTGTAGCTGGTGTACCTGCAAAATACTTAAATAAAGTGCTTGCAGTTAAGCCTGTTGATGAGTAAGAGAAACCTCTTGTGTTAAGATTCCTGACTCCTGTAAATGGAGCTTCAACGGACTTAACG
Organism: uncultured Ignavibacteriaceae bacterium; assembly: GCA_964400285.1. Lineage (GTDB taxonomy): Bacteria > Bacteroidota > Ignavibacteria > Tepidaquicellales > Tepidaquicellaceae > FEN-1279. The sequence continues at coordinate 126,119 of CAYNTK010000003.1, read as the reverse complement.
ATACTATAAGGGGCTACTCCTGTCGAAATTTGTGAGTTATCTTGCGCATTGATAACTGCGACAAATAACAATACCATTAACAAAGCTGACAGAAAATTTCTTACCATTTTGTACCTCTTTTTTTTTAGTTTTTAAATGTACATTTAAATAAAAAAATAACTAACTTAATCTCGCTTGAAAAAAAGTTATTTATTATCTTATAGCTAATTTTATGATATTTAATATTAAATATCAATATAAAAATTCTATTTAAAAATATTTTTAAATATCATAATTAATGAGTTTACAAATCACTTTAAAATTCATAAATTCCACACTTAGATAAACCATAAATATTTATTTAAAAAATGAAAAGTATATTCTACGTAAGTAAAAAAATTATTTTTGTTTTCCTGATTTCATTTTTATTACTTTATGGATGTAAAGGCGATGAAAAAAATCTTAAAATGGATTTAGAAGCGAAAAAAGAAATGATATTAGATTTAGATAGAAGCATTATTAATTGGAAAGTATATAAAAATAACAGTCAGCATTCGGGAACTTTGAAATTTTTAAGAGGCTCTTTTAAATTAGAAGGAGGTTTACCCGTTTCAGGTAGTTGTTTGGTTGATATGAATTCGATTAAGATAGAGGATATAAAAGATACGGTCGAAAATAATAGAATCATAGAATATCTTAAGTCTAAGAATTTTTTATTTACGGAAAAATTTCCTCAAGCAACAGTCGAAATAAGGTCAATAGTTCCTCTTAGAGTACCTACTATGCCATCAGTAAATACAACTATTAAAGGTAGTATAGCGATAAAAGATTCAACTTTATCGATGGCAGTGACTGCTTTAACAAGTTATTATAGAGATTCTATTGTATCTCGTTCTAAATTCTCCTTAAATGGTGCTAATTGGAATTTACCTTTGAAATCTATTAATATTGATAAAGATTATAAGGATAATCCATATAAAGAAGATTTTGACATTGAAGTTTTTGTGGTTGCAAAATAAGCTTTGTTACGCGATGGTCTGACATTGTATTTTAAAAAGAAAATTTATATCTTTTATTTAAATATAATTAAGTGTATGAAAAAAACAATAGTCATAATTATTCTACTTTTTTTGGGATTTTCGAGTGTTTATGCTCAGTTTAAGAAAAAGGATAATCCACTGAATGCAAGCACAAATAGTATGATACTTGGTATATTTAATCCCAAAAATTTTTCTATGACCCATAGTTTTCAGGTTTCTATGTTGAGTTCTAAATACGGTAGTATGTCTTTGACTTCTTATGTTAATTCTTTGAATTACAAATTTAATGAGAAGCTTACGGTTAGTGCTGATGTAAAATTGCAATATTCCCCTTATACGAGCTCTGCATTTGGTAGCAGTTATGCAAAAAGTTTGCAAAATGACCTTTCGGGTTTGTTTTTATCGCGTCTTTCATTAGATTATAAATTAACGGAAAGTTCATTTATTAAGCTTGAGTTTAGAAATTTGAATGATGGTTTGTATTACAATAACGGGTTGTATAATTCTATGCTTTATGATGATAGGATATTAAGATAAAGGAGAAGTGTATTGACAAAATGATGTCAAAAAATTTTGAAGTTAAAATATAATTATTATAATGAACCGAAGGAATAGTTTTCTTTCGGTTTTTTATTTATTTGAATTTTATGAAACAGGAATTTAAAAAATCTTTACTAAATTATACATTAAACATTACAATAATAATTCTTGGCGTTTTATGTATATATCTTGTTTTTTCTTTGGTTACGAATACTTTTTTAAACAAAAGTAAAACATCGAAAGATATTTTAGACACAACAAAAACGAATGTAACTCATCAACCGAATTTATCTGTTCAGGTCGATGTCCAAAACGGAACAGGAGAAAACAGAGTAGGAGCAATTTTCAGAGATTATTTAAAGAAAAAAGGTTATGATGTGGTTGACCTTGGTAATTATAAAAGCTCTGATGTTTTTAAAACTATTATAATAGATAGAACAGGAGATACAAGGAAGGCACAGAGAATTGCCGAAGTTCTTGGCGTTAGTAGTAGGAATATTATCCAGCAAATAAATAGAGATTTATATCTTGATGCTACCATTGTTATTGGGAAAGATTTTAATGAACTAAAACCATATACGGATAAAACAAATAGCAAATAACAAAATTAAAATTAAATGGAATCAAAAAAATTAGCAGAGAAAATAGCAGAATTAATTTTAAAAAAGAAAGGTGAAGATATAAAAATTTTAGATTTAAGAAAACTAACCAGTGTTACGGATTTTTTCGTGATATGCTCATCATCATCCGATGTGCAGAATAAAGCTATTGCTGATTTCTTAGTAGAAGAAACAAAAAAAATCGGTCAAAAACCTTGGCACAATGAAGGATACAGTAATTTAAGCTGGGTTTTACTCGATTTTGTCGATGTTGTAGTCCATATTTTTTTAACCGAATCGAGAAAGTTTTATAATCTCGAAGGCCTGTGGGGAGATGCTGAAATTAAGGAGATTAAAGATTAATATTTTTTTGTTTAACTTATAACAGTTTACTTTGAAACAAAAGATTTTATTAACGTGTGGGGATATAAATGGGATAGGTCCCGAACTTATATTAAAGATTTTTCAAAATAAGTGCTTGTTAGAAAAGTATGAAATAAAAGTAATAGGTCCGAAAAAAGTTTTTGATTTTTATAGTAAGTTACTTAAAATTAGAAAAATATCCGAAAAGCATATCTTAAATTTAAATCCCGATTACAATTATATTCTAAAAATTGGAACTGTTGATTCAATTGCGGGAAAGATTTCAGGAGATGCAATAAAACTTGGAGTTGATTTGTGTAAGAAAAAATATTTCGATGCTCTTGTTACGCTTCCTATCAATAAAGAATCATTAAATCTTGGGGGTTACCGATATAGAGGACATACAGAAATGTTAGCACATTACACATCATCTAAAAACACATTTATGATGATGTTTTCAAAAACATTGAAAATTGTTCCACTGACAATTCATATTCCAATCAAAAAAGTTGCTTCTTCGATTACCAGATGCTTTATAGAAGAAAAAATTATTTTAATAAATAATACACTCGTTAAAAATTTTAGAATAAACAAACCTAAGATAGCGGTATTATCTTTAAATCCGCATTGTGGTGATGGTGGTTTAATTGGATTAGAAGAGAAAAAGATAATTTCACCAGTTATAACGGATTTGTTAAAATTAGGTTTTAAAATAAAAGGTACATTTTCTGCTGATGGATTTTTTGCAAGTAATCTTTTTAAAAAATTCGATGTGGTTATTTCTTTTTATCATGACCAGGCAATGATACCATTTAAAATCTTATCTCAAAATAAGGGAGTGAATTTCACTGGTGGATTAAAAATAATAAGAACATCACCTGCACATGGGACAGCTTTCGATATTGCAGGTAAGGGAATTGCCGATGAATCCAGCACATTAGAAGCTATTAAACTTGCAGGTAAATTGGCTGAAAATTTTTAATTTATTTTATTTTCAAAATGATTAAGATTAACAATTTAAAATTTTCTTACGATAACAAAGAGATTTTCGATGATTTAAATACTGAAATTAAAAAAGACGATTTTGTTTTTTTAGTAGGAGAAAGTGGTATCGGGAAGTCAACTTTATTGAAACTTATTTATTTTGACCTTATGCCCAAATCGGGATATGTTAAATTCGATGAATACGATTCTACAACTATTGATAAAAAAGAAATACCAATGTTAAGAAGAAAAATGGGTATTGTATTTCAGGATTTTAAATTATTAAACGATAGAAATGTTTTCGAAAATATTGCTACCCCGCTTTATATTACGGTAAACAAAAAAGAAACTGTCAAAAAAAAGGTATATGATATTGCCTCAAAGCTTGGTTTGATAAATTACTTGAAAGAAATGCCATACGATTTATCGGGTGGTGAACAGCAAAGGGTAGCAATTGCAAGAGCTATTGTTAATGAACCGATACTCTTGATTGCTGATGAGCCAACGGGAAACCTCGACCCCTTCATATCGAATGAAATAATAAAATTATTAATAGATATTAATATTCGTGGAACTACAGTTATTGTCGCAACTCATAATTTTGAAATTGTTAGAAGATTTAGCGATAGAAGAATTTTACAAATTAAAGATAAAAAAGTTTTCGATGTAAGGGTAAAGATTTAATTTAGAAGTTCAAATTCTGATTGAATTAGATTTAGAATAAAAGACTTATAAATATAAAAACTAAATTATCTTTGCATTAGAAAATCGAGAACTTTTTTCCAGTCTTTATTGAAATCGAAATTAAATTTATCCGATGGATTTAATTCGAACGCACGATTTAATGTTCCAATTCCATTATCTATATCGCCAAGAAGAAAATAAGCTTTGGCTTTTTCATAGTATGGCTCAATCCAGTTTTTACTATTTTTAATAGCATTATCGAATGCTGTTAATGCTTCATAATTTTTTTTGAGGTGTAAAAGTGTATAACCGTAATCGAACCACGCAGTAGCATCCTTTGGCTCGAGCTTAACTACCATTTCATAACTTTTAACAGCATCTTCGAATTTTCCAAGTGAAATTTCCGTTTCTGCTTTGGAATACCAGATATCTGAGTAATCTTTGCATAAAACTATTGCGGAATTATAATCTGATAATGCCTCGTTCAATAAATGGATATTATAATAGCAGTTTCCTCTGCTGTAATAAGAATCGTAATTATTTGGTTCTGTTTTAATTGCAAGAGTAAAGTATTCGATAGCTTTTTCATATTCACCTAATTCCTCATAGACATTTGCGATGTTGTGAAGCGAATAAGAATCTTCTTTATTATATTTTAATGCTGTGTTGTAACATTCTAATGCTTTATGTAATCTACCTGCTGATGCGTATGCGTTACCACAGTTATACCAAGCAGGAGCAAAATTATTCTTTATCATAAGACAAGTTTCATAGCACTCTACAGCTTTCAAAAATTTCCCCTGTCTATTTAAAACTATTCCTTTATTATACCATGCATTATAATTAAAAGGGGAAAATTTCAAATGCGTTTCGTATGCTTTAATAGATTCTTCTAACATATCGAGAAAATCATAACTGTAACCAAGTTCATAATATGCGTCTTTATAATTCGGGTCTAAGTTTATTACTTCTTTAAAGCACTCTACCGCATCTGTAAAACTTTCAATCTTTTCGAGCGACAATCCAAGATTAAAAAGTGCATCGGTATTTTCTGGCTCAAGCTCTAATGCTTTTTTATATGAATTGATTGCAAGTAAGTATTTCCCAAAATTATCATAAGTAATACCCATATTGATATAAATTTCCGAATCTTTTGGATTAAGTAATAAAGCATTTTCAAAACAACTTAATGCCTCTTCGTATCTTCCAAGACCATCGAGTATCAAGGCTTTTTTATGATATCCTTCCGAGGAGTATGGATAATGCTTTAGTAAAATATTAATATACTTTAATGCTTTATCATATTGAAATTCATCATAATAAAAGTTTACAATATTTTCGAGATTTTCTGAATCGAGTTTTATATTCTCGAACTTATCCGAATTTCTGTCTTCGATATTTTTATCAGGATTTTCTTCATTAATGTTTTCTTCTTGCTCATTTAGAAAATCCAAGTCGTCATAACTGCTCAAATTTACTCCTTTGAATTATTACAAAATCAAATTAGAAAATACAGAAGTATAAGTCAAGTAATAATATTTGAGGGACAAATTTTTGGACATTTTTGTTTTAAAAAAATATATTGTTTTTAAAATATTCAAATTATAAATTACAATTTCCTAAATGTGAAAAAAAAATATATTTTATTATTATTTTCAATTTTATTTTATTCCTGCTCTTCAATAACGCTCAGGGAAGGTCTTAATATTAACGAAAAAGAAGATTGGTTACAGACAGGAAGAAATCCAGAGAAAACTAATATTTCAGATTCTAATATCTTTTTAACTCCTCCTTTTAATGAACTCTGGAAATTCAATACAGATGCGGCTTTTGATAGGAATATTTTCTCCGTAAGCGATGGAGTTTTATTCGCTTCTTGTTTAAATGGTGATGTTTATGCAATTGATATCAAAAACGGTTCTGGTATTGGAAAAGTAAATACAAAAAGTAAATCATCTTTTTCTGCTCCTGCAATAATGAAAAATATAATTATTATGGCGTTTAGTAATGGAGTAAAAAATTTTATTGCAGGTTATGATTTTATAACAGGAGAATTTAAATGGAAAAAATCTATGGAAAAAATTATTTCCTCACCTGTTATAAAAGATAATATGGTTTTTTATTGCACTGCAAAAGGAAATATTTATAAGGTAGATCCTGAAACTGGAAATAATTTATGGCTTTACAAAAATAAATTTCCAGTTCATACTTCTCCTTCTTGTTTGAAAAATATTTTATTAGTAGGAGACGTAAAAGGATATTTAATCGCACTTGATATTATAAGTGGAGAATTAATTTGGAATTTTAAAACGGAAGGTGGTATTTATTCGGATATTTCGGTTTTCAATGATAAAATATTTTTTGGTTCTGATGATTATAATTTCTATTGCCTTGACACTGCAGGAGTATTAGTCTGGAAAAAGAATTTGAATACAAAATTTTTGTCTTCTTCGACTTTCATAGATAAAAGTGTAATATGTTCTGGAATTAATGGGAAAATTTATTCGCTAAATATTAGTGATGGGGATATTATTTGGGAATATCAAACAAAAGGAACAATTAGTGCATCACCTGTATTGAACAAAGATAAAATATTTATAGGTTCTTACGATGGTTTTTTCTATTGCCTCGATGCGAAAAAAGGTGAACTCTTGTGGAAATATGAATTAGTCGAGAGAATTAGAACAACAGCCGTTATATGGCAAAAATACATAATAGTAGCATGCGATGATAAAAGTATTTATTGCTTTAAATAAAATAGTATTAATATCGGGTGCTTTTTTGTTAATCTTGAATTTCAAATTACAAGCTCGAGATTTAGATAGTATTCCTGAAGGCTATTTTTATTTTATAAATTCAAGCCCTTTTAATGCGGAGGTTTATTATAAAGACTCATTGCTTGGCTTAACCCCTGTAAGGTTTTTTTCCGAAATTAAAATCGAAGGGAATATCATATTAAAAAAGAAAGGATATGAAGATTTTGTGTTTGATATGAAACAATATAATTTTGAAAAAGGGACGGAGATTATTTTAAATTCTCTTTTCCCAAAAGAAGAAAAAATTGTTATTAAAAATAAAAATATAAATTTAATAGAGAAAAGAAACCTTAAAGGTATTTTGGCATCTGCTATTGTTTCATTGACAACTGGTGCATTAGCTTATAATTCAAAAGAAAAAGCTAACGATTTTTATAATTTGTATCTTGAAAACAGAAATCAGGATAATCTTGATAAATCGAGGAAATATGATGTTTATTCGGGAATATCTCTTGCTATAATGCAGGTTTCTATTGCAGCATTGATTTACTTTCTTTTTTTAGATTAAAAATCTATTGTTTCATTTAAATTCCCTTTATGTCTTTTAAAAATTCCTATGAGTTATCTGTGATGATTAATTCTTTCTTCTTTAAAACAAAATTATGAAATAAAATAGCCGACAAAATTATCAAACCGCCTGCAACCGCAAATACAGAGGGCTTTTCCCCGACTCCAAGGAAAACCCAGATTGGATTGAAAATGGCTTCGAGCATTGCAATTATCATAGACTCTGTTGCACTTACATATTTTATTCCTTCGTTAAAGATAATATAACTAATCCCGATTTGTATCACTCCCATATATATTAAAATTATCGTTTCGGTTGATGTAAGTTCAAGTTTATTATAAACGAAAGGAATACAAAATAAAGCAACGATTACATTTCCGACTATAACATTATTTAATGTATTGGGTGTTTGATGGAGCTGTTTTTTCCATTTTAGAAAAAGTGAAAAAAAAGCAAAGCTAATACCTGAAAGAATTGCTATAATATTTCCGTAAATATTTCCAACTTCAAGCTTTCCAAAGAAAAACAAAGCCATTCCGATAATACATACTATTACTGTTATTAAGCTTTTCCTATCAAATTTTGTTTTTAAAAATATCGGTTCAAGGAATAATAAATAAATAGGTGCTGTGAACTGCAAGAAAATGGCATTTGCCGCTGTAGTAAGTTTATTCGAGGTAACAAATAAAATAAGAATTAAAGCAAAAGAAATTGCACATAGATTTGAAATTAAATCTTTTTCGAAAATTAGTTTTTTCTTTCTGAACATAGAAACCACAAAAATTGTCATAGCTGCAATCGAAGACCTGTAAAATAAAATCTGGAAAGCATCGAGAGAAAGAATTTTAATAAATAGCCCACTCGAACTCCACAGGAAAGCTGTGAAAGATATTAATATTAATCCTTTTCTATGTTGAGGTAGTTTGTGAAACAAATTTTATATTAAATCAAGCGTTCCGAAGCTGGGGCTTCGGAACGAGAATAATTTCTATTGAATTCTTTTTACTAATTATTATTTCCCTAGCTTTTTCTTTATCTCATCCAGCATCAGTTTTGTCATCTTCGTTAGGTCGTAAACGTATTCGCACCCCCAATCTCTCTTTGCAACGCTGTCATCTATGCTCTGTGGCCAGGACTCTGCAATCTTTTGCCTGAAATCAGGTTTGTATGTAATTTCAAAATCGGGAATATGTTTCTTGATTTCTGCTGCTATTTCTTTCGGGTCGAAACTAATTCCTCCGAGATTATAACTCGAACGAATCGAGATTTTACTTGCATCGGCTTCCATTAATTTTATTGTTGAATTTATCGCATCTTCCATAAACATCATTGGTAGTTTTGCGTTGTCTTTAAGGAAGCATTCATACTTCTTATTTTTTATGGCTTCATAAAATATCTCGACAGCATAATCCGTTGTCCCGCCGCCGGCTTCTGTTTTATAGCTAATCAAACCAGGATAGCGAATGCTTCTTACATCAATTTTAAATTTATTAAAATAATATTCGCACCATCTCTCACCGGCTAACTTGCTAATTCCGTAAACTGTATTCGGCTCTGTTACGGTAAGCTGAGGTGTATTTACTTTTGGAGTTGTATGTCCGAATACCGCAATCGAACTTGGCCAGAAAACTTTGTTCAATCCTACTTCTTTAGCAAGGTCAAGAATGTTCAATAATCCTTTCATATTTATTTCCCATGCCTGCAGGGGAAGCTTTTCGGCATTGCCGGATAAAACTGCTGCCAGAAGATATATCTGTGTTATTTTATTTCTAATAACATAATGTATAACCGCTTTGTCGTTCAAAGCATCGAGAATGTCGAATGGACCAGATTCGACCACGTCCTTTGGTGCTTGCTTAATATCTGTTGCAAAAACGTTTTCATTTCCGTAAACTTTACGGAGTGCCAATGTGAGCTCGGAACCAATTTGTCCTGATGCTCCAATAATAAGAATTTTTTCCATAATTTATATTTTTTAAATAACTTTTTCTAAATGCTTTTTAGTATTATCTCAGGTTGCACCAATGATTTAGGTATCAATGCAGGCCAGTAAGCAACCACCTCCGATGGCTTTGGTCTGCCCCCTGCGAATCCTGTAACGCTTGGAGGACCCGTTAAAATCAACGGTGCGATTTCTTTACCAAATCTCTCTATTGCAGCTTTATCTTTCCCACGTACTCCAATCCTCATAACTACTTCATTTATATCTTTTATTTCTTTTGCTATCGGACCGTGACAGGCATTGTATCCTTGGTACTCGGTTCTTATTTCATCGAATTTCAATCCAAGATTTTCTAATCTCTGTCTTAAAATTTTATCAGCGGCTTTTGCTTTTTCCAGTGCATCTGGCCAGCTATAGGTCAGAGTTCCGAAAGCACTATAACCATCCGAATATGACATCGAGACTTTATAAAACTCTGTTGCTGGTCTTCCTTTAATCCCATAAACCTTTACCATATTTTTTCCGTCGTCTTCCAATTTTATTGTAGTAAAATCTGCTATGCAATCAGGTGTAATGTAATCTTTCGGATTACCGATTTCATAAACAAGCTGTTCGCTTACTGTTTCTACACTTACAAGCCCGCCAGTATGTTCATGTTTGGTTATAAAAAATTCCCCGTTCGGATATGCTTCTGCAATAGGGAATCCGATATTTGCCAACTCAGGAACGTCCTGCCACCTGCCGAGGAAATTGCCACCACTTGCCTGTCCACCGCACTCGAGTATGTGTCCTGCAACTGTTCCCGCTGCCATTAAATCAAAATTATTCATATCCCATCCAAATTCGTATATCATTGGTGCAAGCGTTAATCCAGTATCAGTAACTCTTCCCGTTATTACAATATCTGCTCCCTGTTTAAGGCAGTCCACAACCGGTTTTGCACCAAAATAAACATTCGCACTTAAAACTTTATCCAAAATATTTTTTGCACTTTCTCCAGTATCCATATTTTTTAACTCGATACCTTTCGAAATAAATTCCTCTAATTTATCGAGAATATTATCACCTGTTACTACGCCTATTTTTAATTTTTTTATATTTAGTTTCCTTGCAACTTCAAATACTGCCTCCATGCAAGCAGTTGGATTAACCCCTCCTCCGTTTGTTATTACTTTAATGTTTTTACGTGTAATTATTGGAAGTAGTTTTTCCATTAACGGAGGAATATCTTGTGCATATCCCAAATTTGGGTCTTTTAATTTTTGCTTTTGCAATATTGACATAGTAACCTCTGCCAGGTAATCCATCATAATATAATCAACATCACCTTGAGTTGCTTGATTTATTGGAGCATCGATTAAGTCACCCCAAAATCCCTGTCCCGATGCAATTCTTATAAAATTTTTCATAGTGTTTGTTTATCTCACTTTTGAATAAAACATTTCATAATATTCTTTTACCATTCGTTCCGTATTAAAATATCCTGCAAGATTTTTTATCGAACCTTTTATTTTTTTTACCCATTCAACAGGAATTCCTTCTTTATCCCTCTTATAAAATAAAGGTATTATTTCATTTTCGAGAATGTCGTAAAGAGATTCTGCTTCATAATTATCGACTTCGTATTCTGACATCGATTCATATTTCTCAGGTGTTTGAATAGCCCAACCGGTTTCTGGTGAATAACCTTCAATCCACCATCCATCGAGTATACTGAAATTTAATCCACCATTTGCAATTACTTTCATTCCGCTCGTTCCCGAAGCTTCAAGTGGCTTACGGGGATTATTGAGCCATACATCACAACCTCTAACCATATGTTTTGCAACATCGATATCATAATTATCGATAAATACTATTCTATTTTTTAATTCTTCTGATTTCGTATAAAGCATAATTTCTGCTATCAGGTTTTTACCACCTTCATCTTTTGGGTGTGCTTTTCCTGAAAACACAAATTGAACAGGCATTTTTTCGTTAGTAATAATTTTTTTAAGTCGTTCGATATCTCTGAAGATAAGTGTCCCTCTTTTATATGTTGCAAACCTGCGGGCAAATCCTATTGTTAGAATATTTTTATCCAATAAATTTTCGACTTCAGGAATTTTATCTTCATTATCATGCATTTCTCTTATCTTATCGATTATTCTTTCTCTGATATATTTTATCATATGAATCCTGTTTTTTTGCCTCATATTCCAGATGTCTTTATCTGGCAATTCGCTAATTTCTTCCCATATAGTTGGCTGATAAAGCCAGTCTTTGCCGAAGTTTTTTCTGTAAAGTTTTTCCGATTCGATTGCAAGGTAAGTTTTCAGGTGAACTCCATTAGTAATAGAGACAATTTGACTTCTGTTTTGTGGCAATGACCACATTTTACGTGCAATTTTTCCGTGAAGTTTACTAACGCCATTAACAAAATTGGAATTATTAATTGCAAGATAAGCCATATTAAAATGGTCGTTTACAAACTGGTCTTTAGTTAAATCGCCTTCTTCAAAAAATTCATTAAAACTTATCCCAAGTTCATTCTCTGCGTATTCTTTGAAATATTTTTCAACAAGCCATTTTGGAAATATATCTATACCTGCGGGAACGGGCGTATGTGTTGTAAAAATATTGGAATAATAACATTTCTCCTGAGCTTCTTTGAAAGAAATATTATACTTTTTCATTGCCACTCTGATTTTTTCAAATATCAAAAATGCAGAGTGTCCTTCATTAATATGGCATCCTTTTATATTAATACCGAGTGCATCGACAGCTCTCATCCCGCCTATTCCAAGCAAAATTTCCTGAAGTATCCTTTTTTCTTCTTCGCCACCATATAAAATATCCGTAATACGTTTATCCTCTACATCGTTTTCATCTACAAAAGTATCGAGCAGATATAATTTTATTCTTCCAACTGTAAGTTCCCATATTTGAGCATATACTTTCCTTCCGGGTAAGTTTATAGAAATTTTTATCGGTCTATAATCTTCATCGAGAACGAGCTTCATTGGCATTGTGTTAAAATCGTTCAGCTCGTATAGTTCTGCCTGACGATTTTGATTGTTAATATATTGCCTGAAATATCCGTATGAATAAGCAAGCCCAACTCCTACAAGCGGAACTCCTAAATCGGAAGCAGATTTCAAATGGTCTCCTGATAGAGTGCCAAGTCCGCCCGAATAAAATTTTAAACATTTCGTTATGCCGTATTCTGCTGAAAGATAACAGATTTTAGGAGAATCTTTTTCTTCTTTACCTTTTCCGAAGTAAGTATCTCGATTCAGATATTCCCTATATTCTCTATATACTTTATGGATTTTATCTTTCAGGTTTTTCTTCTCGATTATATCGAAAAGGTAATGTTCGTTAATGGTGCGAAGGAATTTTACCGGATTTTTCTGACTCCATTTCCAGTAATCACGGTTAATTTCGTTAAAAATTGCCCGAAAATCATTATTCCACGTCCAGTATAAATTATACGATAATTCGTTTAGCTGATTTAATATTTCCTGCATATTTTTTAAATTTTAAAACATAAGCAATAAAAATATGAGTTAATTTTGAATTAAACTACATAAATATTTTTACTATTTTGAGACTGGTTTATTTATGAAACAAAACTTGCTGGTATAAGTTTAAAATATAGAAAATAATAATTTAATAATTAAAATTATGAAAAAACTAATTATAATATTCGCTTTTGTTTTTTCTTTCACTGCTATGGCTAATGCAGGGAACATTTTTAAGACAAAATATGATTATCAAGCAGATGTGAAGGTTTATTCCTGTGATTACGATTATCAGGCAGATTTAATCGTATATGTCTGCGATTACGATTATCAGGCAAGAGGAAAAGACTATATATGGTACTTCTGCGACTACGATTATCAGGCAGATGCGAAAGTGTTTTTTACAAAATATGATTATCAAGCAGACCTGAAAGTGTATTTTTGCAAATATGATTATCAGGCAAAATGGATTGATAAAGGGAATAAATTTGTTGGAATGTTTAGATAAAATTGAACATTATTAATTTTGTAATTTTTGAAAATCCTTAAATGTAGCCCACGGATTTATTTGTGGGGATTTGGAATAAAAAACAAAACCATTTCAATGGTTTTTTTATAAATATGGAAAACATTTACCCTGTACAAATTAAAAAAGACGGCAATAAGTTAGTTATTAAATGGAACAATGACCAAACGCAGGAAATCACCTTGCAGAAACTCCGTGATGAATGTCCCTGCGTAAATTGCAAAGGCGAATCAGTAATTTTCGAAAGTTATATACCTATTAAAAATGCATTCAAACCCGCAGGTTTTTATGAAATAGAAAAAATCGAAGCTGTGGGAAACTACGCCATCCAAATCAAATGGAAAGACGGCCACGATACAGGAATCTACTCCTGGGACGTTCTGAAAGCAATTGGCAAATAGCAAATAACAAAGTAAAAATAATATTTGGACATCACAATTTGTGACCTCCAAATTATCTTATAAAAATTATTTTATTGTAAATTCATTCGGTAATATATATTTTTGTAATATTGTTATAGTTTGCTATTACCGGAGGTCAATTCTAAAGCAACTATTTTATTCTTGATAATTAATTTATTAATAATTACCTTAATAATATATGGTAATTAAGGAGTGAAATTTGGGAAAAGAAGAATTTCATCCTATTATTTATGTTATGGATGACACTTTTTGTATTGATGATGTCGGAGGCTGGGCTAAAGAGAAATATAACTTGGTAGGCCAATACTGTCACGTATTTACAAAAAGTATGAGAGACAAATGGGATAATTTAGTTTATATAGACTTATTTGCTGGTAGTGGTTATGCAAGAATACGTGAATCAAAAAGAATTGTAAAAAATTCTGCATTGATTTCTTTATCAATACCATTTCCTTTTACTAAATATATTTTATGTGAAAAAGATGAGTTACGATATAATGCTTTAAAACAAAGGATTAAAAGAGATCATAGTGCTATTGATGTATCAATACTAAATGGAGATTGTAATTTAATTGTTGATGATATTATTGAATTGATACCCATACCAAAAAAAGGAAATACAGTTTTGTGCTTTTGTTTTGTCGATCCGTTTTCTTTAAACTTAAATTTTTCTACTATAAAAAAACTTTCAAGATATAAAATTGATTTTCTGATTTTATTGGCTTTAGGTATGGATGCTAGGAGAAATTATAAGCACTATTTAAAATTGGATAATAATAATGTAGAATTATTTTTAGATAATAAAAATTAGAGAAATAACGTAGATTTGAATATAAACCCGAATGACTTCTTGAAATTTTTGGCTAACGAATATAAAAATAATATGGTAAATTTAAATTATCAAAAAGATGTTATATTTCATGAAGTTCGTTCTTCAGATAAAAATTTATCTCTTTACCATCTTGCTTTTTTCTCAAGAGATAAATTAGGAAATCATATTTGTAAAGAAGTTTTAAAGTATACGAATGGACAAGAAAGTTTGAATTTTTAATTAATATGCCTCTCTCTAAAATAGAATGGACAGAAGTTACATGGAATCCGGCGACGGGATGCAATAAAGTCTCTTCCGGGTGTAAGAATTGCTATGCCGAGTCTTTTTCGAAACGTCTGAAAGGTATGGGAATCGAAAAATATAAAAACGGGTTTAAACTTACGCTTCACCCGGATGTACTGGCTTTCCCTAAAAAATTAAGAAAACCTCACAAGATTTTTGTTAATAGTATGAGCGATTTGTTCCACGAAAAAATTCCCATTTCATTTATTCAAAAAGTTTTTACAGTGATGAACGAATGTCCACAACACATTTTCCAGATTTTGACTAAAAGAGCAGAGCGGCTCGAAGAATTATCTCCTTCCCTAAACTGGACTAATAATATCTGGATGGGTGTGACTGTGGAAAATGATAAAGTAGTAAATCGCATAAATCATTTAACCAAAACAAAGGCAAAAATAAAATTCTTATCGCTTGAACCGCTTCTTTCCGCATTATCAAACCTGAATTTAAAAAACATTGATTGGGTAATAGTTGGTGGTGAATCGGGATGCAAAGCAAGAAAAGTACAAAAAGAATGGGTGGAAGATATTCGCTGGCAATGTGAAAAAAATAATGTTGCTTTCTTCTTTAAACAATGGGGCGGTATGAATAAAAAAGCAAATGGAAGGGAATTGAACGGCAGAACTTACGACGAAATGCCAAATGTAGCGTAAAAACTTTTTTTTCTGGATTCCCGCTTTTGCAGGAATGACAAAAAGAATTACACCACTCCCTTCAGATACTTTCCTGTCCACGATTTGCTAACTTTTATTATTTCTTCCGGTGTGCCTTGGGCGACTATTTCGCCGCCGGTGTCGCCGCAGTCGGGTCCTAAATCGAATATGTAATCCGCACATTTTATTACTTCAAGGTTATGCTCGATTACCACAATGGAATTTCCTTTTTGGAGCAGTGCATCGAAGCATTTCAATAGTTTTGATATATCGTAATAATGCAATCCCGTTGTCGGCTCATCGAATATGAAAAGCTTTCTTGAATCATCGGACTGATACGTCAGGTAATGAGCAAGTTTAACACGCTGGGATTCTCCACCCGAAAGCGTTGTGCCCGACTGTCCAAGCTTAATATATCCAAGTCCCACATCTCCAAGCACTTTCAGCTTCTTGATAATTTTCGGATAAGGTTTAAAGAACTGCAACGCTTCGTTTACAGTCATTTCCAGAACTTCATAAATATTTTTATGCGAGCCATCAGCACCTTTCACGGTTACTTCGAGCGTATCGGTTTTATATCTTTTCCCTCTGCAAACCTCACACTCCAAATATATATCAGCCATAAACTGCATTTCAACTTTGATTACGCCGGTGCCTTCGCAGGTTTCGCACCTTCCACCCGGAACGTTAAAAGAAAAATATCCTGCCGATAGATGTTTCCTTTTTGCAAAATTGGTCGAAGCAAATGTATCCCTGATTTCGTCAAAAGCTTTTATATATGTAACCGGATTGCTTCGAGATGTTTTTCCAATTGGACTCTGGTCAACCATTTCCACCGAATCTATATTTTCATAACCTTCAATCACATTAAAGTCTCCGAGTTTTCCCGAATAAAATCCATCGATTTTCTTTTTCAAACCTGCATAGAGAATACTTTCAACGAGTGTTGATTTCCCGGAACCGCTTACACCGGTGATGCAAACGAATTGATTTAAAGGAATTGCAAGATTTATATTTTTTAGATTATTTTCTCTCGCTCCATAGATTTTAATATACTTTGTATCATCTGTTATTGCTCTACGCTCTTTCGGAATTTCTATTTTTTCTTTTCCGCTAAGAAATTTTCCTGTAAGTGAAGTTTTATGTTTTAGAATTTGCTTATAACTTCCCTGAAAAATTACTTTACCTCCGTTTTCGCCTGCGTAAGGTCCCATATCAATAATTTCATCTGCTTCTTTCATCATTTCTTTATCGTGCTCCACTACGAGAACAGTGTTACCTATATCACGCAAAGATTTCATTATGTTAATCAATTTTTCGTTATCGCGTGGATGCAAACCAATTGTAGGTTCATCGAGAACGTATATCGAACCAACAAGCGAAGAACCAAGCGAAGTAGAAAGATTAATTCTTTGTGCTTCACCTCCAGAAAGTGTATTCGACAATCTATCAAGAGTTAAATAAGTTAATCCAACATCATTTAAATATTTAAGACGTGAAATAATTTCCTCGAGTATCCTTTCTGAAATCTTTTTTTTATAATCATCCAATTCAAGATGTAAAAAGAAATCGTATGCTTCGGAAATTTTCATTCTTACTATATCGAAAATATTTTTATCGTTTATTTTTACATAAAGCGCTTCTTTTCTAAGTCGAGAGCCACCACAGGAACTACAGGTGGTATAAGCCCTGTAGCGGTTTAGCAGAATCCTATAATGCAGTTTATACGTCGCTTCTTTCTCTATGTAATTGAAAAACTTATATATTCCTATATATTTTCTCCCGCCTTTGAATACAAAATCTTTTTCCTTTTCGGTTAATTCGGAAAAAGGTTTATATATATCGACATTATAATCTTGCGCTTCGCGAATTAAATCAGAGTAATGTTTTGAATGTTTAGGAGTTGAGAAAACCGTAATCGCATTTTCCACAAGTGATTTTCTTTTATCGGGAATCACAATATCCATATCTATATCCATAGTTTTACCAAATCCCTGACATTTCTCACACGCGCCGTATGGATTATTGAATGAAAAAAGTCTCGGTTCGGGTTCTTCGAATTTTATGCCATCGAGTTCGAAATGCTGACTAAAAGTTTTATCTTCGTAATCTTCATCTTTAAAAATTCTTATGGTTAAATATCCGTTGCCTTCCTTGAAAGCCATTTCCAATGAGTCATTCATACGCGTTATCGAATCCGCATCGGTATAATCTAATGTTAATCTATCAATTATACTTGACAAAACAAATTCATCGTTTTCTTTCTGTATCTTTTTCAAAATTTCTTTTTCGGTTGTCTCGTTTAAATCGAAGATTTCATTATTAATGAGGATTTTATAAAAACCTTTTGATTTTAATTCTTTTAATTTTTTAATTAATTTTTCGTCACCTTTAAATTTAAATTCACAATAAATATAAAGCTTCTTTGTCTTTTTTTCTTCAAGTTCTTTAATTATAGATGAAGGATTATCTTTTTTTACTATTCTTTCGCTGATAGGGGAATATGTATCACCAATCCTTGCAAAGAGCAAACGAAGATAATCATATATTTCCGTTGAAGTCCCAACTGTGGAGCGTCCTGTCTTTACGACAGCTTTCTGTTCGATTGCCATAGAAGGTGCAAGCCCAGATATAAATTCGACGTCTGGTTTATTCATACGCTCGAGGAATTGTCGTGCATAGGAGGATAAGCTTTCCACGTATCTTCTTTGTCCTTCAGCATAGATTGTATCGAATACAATCGAAGATTTTCCAGAGCCGCTAACACCCGTAAAAACAATTAATTTATATTTAGGTATATTTAAATCGATGTTCTTTAGATTATTGACCTTTGCACCGCGAATAACTATAAATTCACGAGGGTCGGGATTTATATTGGACTTTTTTCTGCTCAATTATGTTTCAAATTATAAATATAAAAATTTTAACATTTAAGTTATAAATAATAAACAATAATTTGAAGATTAAAAGAAATCATATTTAATGAGCTCGTATGGTCGATTAATATTCATTACTATTACTTTAATTGTAATATTAGCGTTGCAGTCTTTAGTTTTTTTCACTTTTAGAAAATTTCTAAAGAAAAAAAATATAAAATTGAAAATTATTAACTCGATTACGATTATTCCATTCACAATATTTAATATTCCTTTTATCTGGGCGATATTTAATAGATTCAATTTCTCTGTTATTCCCAAATCGATTTATAACATCTATATTTTACCTTTTTATGCTTTTCAGGTATCGGTTTTGTTGATAAGTATTTATTTACTTGTTGGAAAAATTTTAAAAATTATTATCAATTTCCCTGTTTTCATTTTAAAAAAATTCAAAGTTGTTCGGGAAAAAATCGAAAAACTTAAAACAAAAAAATCAATAATACGTTATGACAAATCACGACGAGCTTTTATAACTACAAGTGCTGCTCTTGTTTCGGGTTACGCTTTCATCGGTTCAGGTTTAGGTGTTATTGGAAAAGATAAATATGAAGTTTCTTATAAAGATATCAAAATCAATAATCTTCCTGATGAACTTATTGGAACTACAATTACCTTGGTTAGCGATATTCACAGTGGTGCATATATGGATGAAGATACGATGAAGGAATATAGCGATGTTATTAATAGTTTAAATTCCGATTTGATTATTATACCGGGAGATTTTACAAATATCCAACCTCAAGAAATTCATCCATTCAATAGAGCTTTTAGAGATTTAAAAGCGAAAAGTGGAATTTATGGAACTCTAGGAAATCACGATTATTTTGTTGATGCTGAATATGTTGCAAAAGCCATTTCTGATGAAAGCCCAATTAAATTATTGAGAAATAAAACTGAATTCGTAAATATAAAAGGTAAAGAATTGTGTATTATAGGTTTAGAAGATTTAAGAGATAGCGGAGGACAAAGACGATTTATTATTATTAATTACCTAAATACTACACTCGAGAATACAGATGAAAAATATGAACACCTTCCTAAAATTCTCTTATGTCATAAACCATACATTTTTAGAGAAATAGCCGATAAGAAAATCGATTTAATGCTTAGTGGCCATACACATGGAGGGCAGATTGTATTTGCTAAATTCGGAAAAATAAATATCTCTATTGCCGCAACATTTAGCGATTTAATAAGCGGACATTATCAGGAAGGTGATTCAAATTTATATGTTTCGCGAGGATTAGGGACAGTTGGAGTTCCTATGAGATTAAATTGCCCACCAGAAATTACTCAAATTCGATTAATTTAAAGTTTTTTAAAAAATTCTAAAATATTTATATTGTAATTATTCTATATTTATAATAAGTTGCGAATAACAAGTAATAAAATTATAATGAATAAAAATATAATTGAAATAATATTTACACTAAAATCTAAATGTTGCTCACAGGAGGAAAAAATAAGAGAAGAACTTAAATTATCACCTGCGGAATTTAAAGGATTGATATCTATTGAACCCGGTGTTATAATGCCTTGTAAGATTCTCTCGCAAAAAATGGGACTTTCTGTATCTCGTGGGAGCAGAGTTATCGAAAAATTGATGAATAGTGGCTATATCCAAGAAGTTAAAACAAAAGGTGATAGAAGAGTTATGAATGTTACACTTACGAAAAAAGGTGTTATAACTCAAAGAAAAATATTAAAAATCCTTAAAGAATGTGAGCATAAAATTTTAAAAAAGTTTTCAAAACCCGAATTGGAATCTCTTATATCTTCTTTAATTAAAGTAAATGAAGTGTTAAGTTAAAATCTAAATTAAATTACTTTATAAAAATCATTTTCTTTACTTCGGTAAAATCACCAGCATTTAATTTATAAAAATAAATCCCCGAAGCAAGATTTAAAGCTGTAAATTCTATTGTGTATGAACCCGCAGATTTTTTTTCATTAACTAATGTTGTAATCTCTCTTCCTAGCAAATCATAAATTTTCAAATTAACAAATACATTATTCGGTAAATCGAATTTTATATTAGTTTTTGGATTAAATGGATTTGGATAATTTTGATATAATTTATACACTGCTGGTATTGGTGTAATCGGATTTAAAGGGAAAACAGCACTCATTGGATAGGAAAACTCCATCCATTGCGTGGAAGAAACAGGACCATAAGATAATGTCGTTGCTGGTGATGTGGCAAGTGTATAACCTCCTTTTTGAAAAACTGGAATGAATGTTAATCCTCCATCAGTTGATAAACTTACTACAAGGCTATCTATAAAGCTTGAGAGATATTGTGCGTATGAATAATCAAATCTAAATGAATCTATCGGTGAAATATTTGTAAAAGTTACAGAAAGTAATGTATCCTTTTGTCCAATGTTCGGATAATCATAAAATGGAATTTTAATGCAATTAACACCTCCAAATCTTGGTCCATTATAACCTCTCAATTTTTCGAAAGTAAAACCAACATCTGGATTTAAAATTTTCCACCCAGCAGGAGGAAAAGGACCTTCAAATCCTTCGAAGTTGAAATTACTTATTCCTACAGTATCTTCATTCTTAATAATATTTTTTTTATAAATATTAGGTATGTTTTCTGATAAATCTGCTTTGTTATTTATAGAATAAAATTTTTTATCTAATTTAACTTTTGTTTTATTTATTGTTGTTCTACTTTTTCCACAGTTTAAAACTTCTTTTGTGTTATCATCTTGAACGAATGCAAGTGTATAAATTAATGAATCAGCCCATGATGAGTTAATATGATATTTGTATGTATATTGATAATTCCCTGCAATGTTACTAATTAAAATTCCTGTTGTATCAGGAATAGCTTTGCGAAAAATGTCATAGAAATTTTTTTCGCTATTTGTTCCCGGTGGAGAGGAATAAATTTTATATCTTTCTATTGCATATATTCTTAATCTTAAATTATTTGATGCTATAGTATATAATAAATTTATATTAATTTTAGTTTGAATTGTATCGCCTGTAAGTAATGTGTCTGAAACTTCGACTGAAAGTGGAGAACCTGTAAAATATCTTGAACCGAAAGGTATAAATAAATTCGAGTCTTGCGAGTAGGGAAGTGGAAGTCTCTGCTTTCCGTCGAGAAAAGTCGTGGGGACTGCATAAACGTAATAATAATTAGCTCTTTGTTTTTGATATAATGTATCTGCTAAATATAAAGAATCAATTCCCGGTGATGGAAATCCAAGATGATATTTAACTGCGCATATATATTGAAAATTCGAATCGATATATGAATTCAATGATGGATTATTGCTTGCACAAGATGGTGAAGTCATACTTGTAAATTCTTCTGTGAGGACATTTCTGTAAGTTCCCAACAAAAATACGGAAGTTTGTTTTAGTGTATCGTTCGACCTTATTGAATCATTGTTAATCGGTTTTGCATATACAATTATATCATAAGTCAGATTGGGAACTATTGTAAGTGTGTCGAAAGTCAATACTACAGTCTGACCAGGTTGTAAAGAACCTATTGTATCTTTACTAAAATAGGATATTGAATTAATTACCATAAATATCGAATCTTGTGTAATTGGGTTATTACCAAAGTTTGTAACATTAATCTCAGGAGCTATTTTATATGTGTATAAGCTATTAAGATATGTTGTATCTTTTGGAATATTGTTGATAGATGTAATTGCAATATCGTAAGCAGGTCTTTGCCCAAAGGAAACATTATCTATATATAAATTATTACCATATCCATTCACTGCAACAAATTGAACTATTATAGTATTTGTATTCCTTGGGTTAAGTAAATTAAATGAGGAGAAAAAAACTAACAAACAAAATAATGATATAATATATAAAATTTTTTTTATCAATTTTTTACTTCTTTGAAGAAAAATCTGTAAAATAAAATTTCTGTAAAACTTAAAAATATTAAAGCTACTGAATCTTTCGGTAATAACTTTGCATATTCACCTGATTCAGGTCGATAAAATCCTGTGAGTTTAATAATAGATAAAAGAACTTTGCTTTGAGGTATTAAAATTCTATATCCCTCCTCCGAGATAAATATTCCAATAATTAAATCCGATATTGTCCAACCAACTGTAAATAAAACAATAATAAATGCAACATTTAAAAATGCCATTACTATTCCGTCACTCTGGAATGTTTTACAAAAAATATAACACGCAAAAATCAAATGTAAATAAAATATTACTACTGCAATCAATTATTTTAAAATTATTTTATAAAAAAAGTTAGTTTACATAGCTGTTTTCGAAAAAAAAGTTTCTTTTAATGTTTTAAATATTATTTTCAAATCAAATGTTAATGACCAATTTTCTATATAATAAATATCATAATCTATTCTTGCTTGCATTGAAGTTTTAGAACCCCTTAATCCGTTTACTTGAGCCCAACCTGTGATACCGCATTTAACTCTGTGCCTCTCTAAATATCTGTTTACTTTTGTTTTCATTTGTTCTATAAAAAATTCTCTTTCTGGTCTTGGTCCAACTACACTCATATCTCCTTTTAAAACATTTAAAAATTGAGGTAGTTCATCAAGAGAATATTTCCTTATAAATTTCCCTATAGGTGTATACCTATCATCATTAACAGAAACAAATTGTGGCCCACTGCGTTCTGCATCTATTCTCATAGACCTGAATTTAATAATCTTAAATTTCTTCCCATCGAGTCCAACTCTTTCCTGCAAATAAAACAAAGGTCCTTTTGATGTTACCTTTATTAATATTATCAAAATTATCATTACAGGTGATGTAATCAGTAAAAATAAAAGTGAAAATACTATATCAAAAACTCTCTTTACCATTTTATTCCAAATATTTAATGGTAATGATTTAATTTTCATAAATGGAGTTCCATTTATTTCTTCTACTTTTAATCTGCTTGTCATTACTTCTACAAAATCCGGCACGAGCATAAATTCGATATTTATGCCTTCACATAATTTGAGTATAGTATATAAATCTTCATGTTCATTTGCAGGTAGTGCAATAATTATTATTTGTAGATTATATTCTCTTATTTTTGATGGTATTGATTCGTAATCTCCAAGATAATTTTTCTCTGATTTCGTTTGCTCGTTAGGAATATTTTTACTGAAAAAGCCTACAATATTTAATCCTGCATATTTTTCTTTATTGAATTTTACATATATTTTATCCGAAATCTCATTATCACCTATTATTGCTACTGTTTTAGTCCCGATTCCCTTATTATACAGATTTTTTTCAAACTTTAAAAGTATATACCTGAAGAATGTTATTATCAAAACTGAATTAATCCAGATCAATGTAAATACAAGACGTGAATAAGGAAATTCTCTGAAGAAAAAAATTATTCCCATAGAAAATATTATCGATATTGTTACACATTTTAATATCAAGAAAAATTCATCCATAATGAATACTACTCTTTTTACCCTATACATTTTAAAAGATTGAAACACAAGTATCCATATAGGTAAAGTCGCAAAAATAAAATATAAATATCCAGAAGTTCCGGGTATTCCACTTGTTATAGGAAAGATAGTAGTAAAAGGTGAATAAAACCTTATCCAATATGATAATAAATAAGCAGATATAATTGCCAAAGAATCAAATAAAATCGTCAGAATCGGTATGGCTAATTCAGATTTAAAATGCTTTTTGTTCAATGTGTAAAAATTTAAAAAATAAAATATAATATTTCGAATAAAATATAAACGTAAAATCACCTACTCGAATTAATATTTCTTTTTTCATATCCTTAAGCAACATTCATCAAATACAATGCATCTTTATAGTTTTTTAAGAAATGATTCTTTATTTTTATATTTTCATTCATTCTTAATTGTGGATCTTTTTCGATTATTTTAAAAGCAATTTCTCTTGCATTTAATAAAAGATTTTTATCCTTACTTAAATCCGTGCAGGAAAAATT
This sequence comes from uncultured Ignavibacteriaceae bacterium, assembly GCA_964400285.1. GTDB lineage: Bacteria > Bacteroidota > Ignavibacteria > Tepidaquicellales > Tepidaquicellaceae > FEN-1279. Next base: position 101,567 of record CAYNTK010000003.1, on the reverse strand, counting down.
TAAAACACCCGATTGTCTTGTTCCAAAAAATTCTCCGGGTCCTCTTATTTCCATATCTGTTTCTGCTATTTTAAATCCATCTGTCGTTTTACAAAGTATATTTAATCTTTTCTCCGAAACTTCATCTAAATTTTTTGCTATTAGGATGCAATATGATTGCTCGGTACCCCTTCCAACTCTTCCTCGTAATTGATGCAATTGTGATAGCCCGAATCTCTGTGCTTCTTCTATTATCATTATCGTTGCTGTTGGTATATCGATTCCAACCTCGATTACTGTTGTGGAAACAAGTATATGAATTTTTTTATTCTTAAAATCTTCCATTATTTCATCTTTTTCATACCAAAACATTCTCCCGTGTATCATTCCTACATTAAAATTTTTAAAAACAGTTTCTTTAAGTATCTTATAATTTTCTTCTGCAGATTTTAAATCCATCTTTTCCGATTCCTCGATTAGTGGATAGATTATATATACCTGTTTCCCTTTACTAATTTCATCTTTAACGAATTTATAAATATTTTCTTTGTCTTCTTCTTTTCTAAGATAAGTCTTTATTGGTTTTCGGTTCCCCGGTAATTCATTTATAACGGAAACATCTAAATCTCCGTAATATGTCAACGATAAAGTTCTTGGAATTGGAGTTGCAGTCATTACTAATACATCAGGATTAAGTCCTTTCTCTTTTAATTTTGCTCTTTGCAATACCCCGAATTTGTGCTGTTCGTCTATTACAACAAAACCGAGATTCTTATATTCGACTTTTTCCTGTATCAAAGCGTGAGTTCCAATAATTATTTTTTTTTCTCCAAGTCGAATATCACGTAATAGTTCTTCCCTTAATTTTTTCTTCTGTCCACCTACTAAAAGTGTTGCAGATATGTTTTCTCCTGATACATCATTAAATCCTTTTAGGAAACTTGAAATTGTCATAAAATGTTGCTCGGCAAGTATTTCCGTAGGACACATTAAGGCAGATTGATACCCGTTATAAACTGCTATCAGCATAGCAAAAATAGATACAATCGTTTTTCCGCTTCCAACATCTCCCTGTAATAATCTGTTCATTACAGATTCCGATTTCATATCCGTATAAATTTCATCTATTACCCTTTTTTGTGCATCGGTTAGTTTGAATTTTAATGCTTTTTCGAAAGCATCTTTTAAATATTCAATGTCCTTTGAAAAGGAAATCCCTTTAACTTCATTTTTTATGCTCAGCTTCTTTAATGCAAAAATCAATTGTAGATAAAATAGTTCTTCAAAGGCCAATCTTTTTCTTGCTTCTTCTATATCGGTTAATTTTAAAGGGAAATTAATTCTTAGTATTGATTCTTTTTTAAGAGGTAGCTTTGCTTCTTCAATTACATATTCTGGTAATGTTTCTTCAGTTAAGTTCTGATTTTGTTTTAATATAGCTGAGAATGCATTAAATACAATCTTTGAAAGAAGTAATGGCTTTATCCATGTTTTTTTCAATTCGCCCTGAAGTTCATAAATGGGGTAAAATGGAAATTTTAAAAAATCAATATTGCTTTTATCATTAATGTCAATTTTTATATGGTCTCGGTATTCGAGTTTGAATTTAGTAAACCCAAAACCCTCGCTCACTTTACCCCAAAAAAGATAGTTTTCTTTTAACCGGAATTGTTTCGAGCGAAATTCACTTTTCCCAAAAAAAGGTATTTCTGTAGTTCCGGTATTATCACTTAAAAATATTTTTAAAGGTTGTGTTTTCTTTTGCGGATGCTCTACATCTATCACTTTACCATAGACGATAACGTTTTCTCCATAGTGATTACGAAAATCTCTGACACTTATTTTTTGAATATAAATTCGCGGAATAAACTTAAGAAAATCTTCAAGTTTATCTATCCCGATTTTATTAAATGCTTTTGCACGCTTTTCTCCGACACCTTTTAAATATTTTATATCCAATGATTTGGAAATAAATTTATTTCTCTGGAATTTTAATTTATTATACTTTTGAAAGTGCCTGCTCTAAATCTGAAATTAAATCTTCCACATCTTCTATCCCTACGGCAAGTCTAACAAGTCCATCACTAATTCCTGCTTTCTTTTTATCTTCTGCCGATACTTTCGAATGTGTCATAGAAGCAGGGTGTTCGATTAAAGTTTCTACACCACCAAGTGAAACTGCAAGTATTGCAAGTTTTACATTATTCATCAATACTTTTCCTGCTTCAAGACCACCTTTTAAACCAAAGCTAATCATTGCACCAAAACCGTCCATCTGCCTTTTTGCGAGTTCATGCTGAGGATGAGATTTCAAACCAGGATATTTTATCCATTCTACTTTCTGATGCTTTTCGAGCCATTCCGCAATCTTCATAGCATTTTCCTGAGCTCGGTCAATTCGGATACTTAATGTTTTTAGTCCTCTAATAACTAAATATGCCTGATGAGGGTCCATATTACAACCCATTGCAATCATTAATGAACGAATTTTTTTATATAACTCCTCTGTTTTTGCTACAATTACACCACCTACAACATCGGCATGTCCATTTATAAATTTTGTAATCGAATGGAAAACTACATCAGCACCAAATTCAATTGGTCTTTGTAAATACGGACTTGAAAATGTATTATCAACAACCATTAATAAATTGTGTTTCTTTGCAATTTCACTACAAGCTTTTAAATCAGTAATTGAAATCGTTGGATTTGCGGGTGATTCTATATATAAAACTTTTGTATTTGACTTAATTGCTTTTTTAATGTTTTCGATGTTAGAAGTATCTACGTATGTCGATTCTACTCCGAATCTCGAAAAATGGTCTTCCATTAAACCTCTCGATGGTCCGTAAACTGCATCGGAACTTACTATATGGTCACCTTTATTAAGCAATGCCATATAAATTGTTGAAACCGCTCCCATACCTGAACTTGTTGCTATACCTCCATAACCTTTTTCCAAATCCGCCACTGTTCGTTCAAGTACATTTATTGTTGGATTACCGATTCTTGTATATATATAGCCATCGCTCTCTCCGTTAAAACACCTCGCTCCTTCTTCTGCACTTTCGAATTCAAATGTTGATGATTGATAAATTGGTACGTTTACAGCTCCAAGTTTGTTTTTGTATCCTCCACCATGAATTAATTTTGACGTGAACTTTAAATTTTTTGAATCCATATCTTATTTATTATTTAATTATTGAAATATTATATTAATTTTTTTGCTTTTAAAATCTTATCTATTATTTCTCTTACTGCTCCTTCTCCACCGTTTTTTTTACATACATAATGAACATGTCTTTTAACCTCAGGCATTGCATTATTCGGACAACAGGAAAATCCAACTTCTCTCAATAGTGGCAAATCAAATTTATCATCACCTATAAATGCAAAGTTCTCATCTCTTAAAGAATATTTTTTCTTTAAATCTTCGTATGGTATTCTTTTGTCATCTACATTCTCATACAGGTAATCTATTTTTAATCTATCGCATCTAATCTTATTAACTTTAGAAGACATTCCACTAATTACTGCAAATTTTAACCCAAGTTTTCTTCCTCGTGTAATCCCAAATCCATCGTGCGTATGAAAAATTTTTGTATCAACTCCTGTGCTCGAAAAAATTATTTGTCCTGTTGTTAAACATCCGTCCATATCCATTAGTAAAAATTTTATTTTTGATAAATTAGGTTTTTTATTTCTCACAAATTATTTTTTTTGTTTATTGAATAAGTTCTTTGAAGGGCATAAATGATTTAAAAAACATTCTTCACATTTTGGTTTTTTTGCATCACAAATTTGCCTGCCGTGTTCTCCGATTCTTAATGAAAAATTAAATTGTTCCTCGTTTGGTACAATTTCTTTTAATTCAATCTCGATTTTTTCTGGGTCTTTATTCTTGATTAAACCAAGTCGTTCCGTTACCCTTTTTAAATGTGTGTCCACAATAATTACATCTTTTTGTCCAAAACAGTTACCAAGTATTACATTCGCAGATTTTCTTCCAACTCCTTTAAGCTTAGTCAATTCTTCCATTGTTTTCGGAACTTTGCCATTAAAATCTTTTTCAAGTTGCTCACACAAAGCAATTATTGCTTTTGCTTTGTTATTTGGAAAGGTAATCGATTTTATATTTTTTCTAAAATTTTCTAACCCATCTTCTAAAATATCCTTTGGCTTTTTATACTTCGTTTTATAAAGAGGAACCATATCTTTATTCACCCTTGCATCAGTGCATTGTGCTGCAAGAACTGTGGAAATTAAAAGTTCAAATGGATTTTTGAATTCGAGATGTGTTCTTGCTTCCGCATATTCGATGCTTAATAATTTTATTATTTCATTTACTTTTTTCTTTAGTTGTTCTTTGGTCATCTTTTAATAAAATAATTAAGCATTTTATAAATAAGTTTTGCAGTTAAAAAATCAGGATAGGGAAAACTCTTTACAGGTGCGAGTTCCACTATATCAAACCCTACGACATTTCTCCTTTGCCCAAGTTTTTTTAGTAACTTCATTGTTTCACTCCAGAAAAAACCATCTGGCTCAGGTGTCCCTGTTGATGGCATAATCGAAGGGTCAAGATAATCGATGTCGAACGTTATATAAACATTCTTCTTTAAAGTGTTAATTACCTTCTCATCCCAGTCTTTCCCATATTTCCCATTACGAATTTCGTATGCATAAAAAGTCTTAATACCTTTTTCCTTAATAAATTTGTATTCTTCGATGCACTGAGCCCTTATCCCAACTTGTGTAATATCGGTTGTAAACTCTGCTACTCTCGATGCAAAACAAGCATGAGAATATTTTGTCCCTTCGTATTCATCTCTTAAATCTGAATGAGCATCGAAATGAAGTATAGAAATATCTTTAAAATTATCGTAATGTGCTTTTATCGGGGCTGTCGAAATCGTATGTTCACCACCAAGTGTTACTACAAATTTTTTTTCTCTTATTAATTTAACAACGTTTTTATAAATATAATCTATTGCAGATTTCCCTTTTTTATTTCTCATATCCAGTGGAAAAAGAGAACAAATACCTTTCTCAAAACATAATTCCCTGTTCATTTCCTCATCGAAAAATTCTACGAAGTGCGAAGCATTTAAAATTGCTTCAGGTCCTTTGGATGTCCCTTTCCCATAAGATGTTGTTGCCTCGTAAGGAACGGGTAAAATCACTATTTTCGATTTATCATATGAAGAATATTCCTCTTCAATTGCTAAAAAATTTTTCTTTATGTTGTAGTATTTCATTCTTTAATCTAAATTAAATTCTTCTGCATCGAATAATTCCTTGAGATGTTTTTCGAGTTCACTTTCTATTTTTGGCTTCTCTTCTTTTTTATCTGTGTTATTTCTGATATATGTTTCTCTTAAGTTAGGGCTTTTTTTTTTCAGAGATTCAAGACCACTTATCAGTTCGCTTAAATCCAAAACTTCTTTATTTATTCTTGTAATCTCCACAAGTAAAGACTCCAAAAGAATTTTTTGATTTGCAGAGTATTTAAATCTTGTTTCGTTATCGAAAATTATTTTTAGTATCCTCAATGTTTGCTCGAGCGTAAAGTCTCCTGCTTCCTCCACATATCTTTTTTTAATAAAATCCGATTCATCAAGCAATTCTGGTTTACCTGTAGTCTTAATAACAAGTATGTTTCTGAAATGCTCGGTTAATCCGTTATAAAATGTCTGCAAATCGAATCCATGGTCTTGTAAGTAATTAATATAATTTAAAAGCTCTTTCGGATTTTCATTTTTTATATATCCTGAAACATTAAAATAAATTTCTTTATCGGGATGATTGAGAAATCCTTTTAATTCTATACTGTTAATTTCATTTCCGCAATATGAAACTGCCATATCGAAAATTCCGAGAGCATCTCTTAATGCTCCATCTCCAAGTTTTGCAATTAAAAAAAGCGATTCGTCATCTATTGTAATTTTTTCAAGCTCGGCAATCTTTTTTAATTGCTCTGATATTTCTTTTATTTTTAATTTATGTAATGCAAATCTCTGACAGCGACTTAGTATCGTTTGGGGTATCTTTTCAGGATTTGTTGTCGCAAGTATGAAAACTAAATAGTCAGGCGGCTCCTCGAGAATTTTCAACATTGCATTGAATGCCTGTAGTGTAAGCATATGAACTTCATCCACTATAAAAAATTTATATTTCGCTTTCAATGGCGCATATTTTGCCGCATCTTGAATCGCTCGAACATCGTCTATCCCTCTATTCGATGCTGCATCGAGTTCGAATACATCGGGATGAACACACTTTGTTATTTCTTTGCAAGATTCACATTCATTGCATGGCTCTCCTTCTATCGAATTTTCGCAATTCAAAGCTTTCGCAAAAATTCTTGCTATTGTGGTTTTTCCTACTCCCCTCGGTCCGCTTAATAAATATGAATGGGCTATCTTTCCCGTTAGCTTGGCTTTCTTTAAAGTCTGAGTAACAAATTCCTGAGAACATACATCGCTGTATCTTTGTGGACGGTATTTTAATGCTGATACTTTGTATTCTGACATCTGTTTTTATATTATCGGTTTGTTTTCTTATATTTTATTTTTGAATTCCCAAATATATATTTTATTCCTTCATCTATATTATCTATCGGAATTATATTTAATTTGTCCGTTATATCCTTTGAAATTTCCGTTAAATTTTTCTTATTATCTTTCGGTATTAATACCGTTGTAATATCACTTCTTAATGCCGCAAGTAATTTCTCGTTTAATCCTCCTATTGGCAATACTTTCCCTCTTAGTGTTATCTCTCCTGTCATTGCAACACTTGTTTTCGCTGGTGTTTTTGTAATTGCAGATAGCATTGCCATTACCATAGTAATTCCTGCCGATGGTCCATCTTTCGGAATTGCTCCTTCGGGTAGATGTATATGTATCTCCTTATCCCTAAAATAATTTTCTGGTATCCCGAATTTTTTCGCATTAGAACGTATAAAAGATAATCCCGCTTGTGCTGATTCTTTCATTACATCTCCAAGCTGTCCCGTTAATATTAATTTATTTGCACCTCTCATTATTGTTACATCTACATTCAGTATGTCTCCACCCATTGAAGTCCAAGCCAATCCATATACAGAACCAATCTTAGATTTTTCCTCTCCCTTTGCACTTTTACTTTCATATTTTGGAACACCAAGATATCTCTCGACAAGCTCTGATGTTATTACTACCTTTTTTATACTTTTTTTCTGCTGTGATACTTTTTCTTTCGTTACTTTTCTAATTATCGAAGCAAGCTCTCGCTCTAAACTTCTCACTCCCGCTTCTTTTGTATATTCATATATAATTTTTAAAATCGTCTCATCTGGAAATATAATATCCTTTTCATTAAGCCCATGCTCTTTAATCTCTTTTGGAATTATATGTCGTTTTGCAATTTCCATTTTCTCGAAATCTAAATAACTTCTCATCTCTATTATTTCCATTCTATCCTGAAGTGGTAAGGGTATATTATACTGAACATTTGCAGTTGTTATAAATAGCACATTCGATAAATCATAATCTACATCTAAATAATGGTCATTAAATGTATTGTTCTGCTCTGGGTCGAGTACCTCCAGCATTGCACTCGCAGGGTCTCCGCGAAAATCATTCCCCATTTTATCTATCTCGTCTATTAATACTACTGGATTGCACGAACCCGTCTTTCTCATCGCTTGTATTATCTTCCCGGGCATCGAACCTATATATGTCCTCCTGTGTCCGCGTATCTCAGCTTCATCTCTTACTCCTCCTACCGATAACCTCGTGAACTTTCTGTTTAATGCTCGTGCTATTGATTTCCCAAGCGATGTCTTTCCTACTCCCGGTGGTCCCACTAAACATAATATCTGACCCTTCGGGGATTTATTAATATTCTTTTCCTTTAGCATCTTTAATACTGCTATCAATTCCAGTATTCTCTCCTTCGGTTTCTCTAAATCGTAATGGTCCTCGTCCAATATTTTCTTTGCATTTTCTAAATCGAAATTGTCTTCGGTAAATTTATTCCACGGTACACTCACCATCCAATCCAAGTAATTCCTTATTACTCCATAATCCGGTGACATCGGGGGGGTCTTCTTCATTTTATTAAACTCCTCCATTGCCTTATTCATTATTGCTTCGGGCATTCCCGCTTTTTCTATATCTTCTTTCATCTTCACAAGCTCTGGGTCGGTCTCGTATCCTTCTCCAAGCTCCTCCTGCAATATCTTTATCTGTTCCTGTGCTATAAATCTCCTCTGATTCTTTTGCATTTCTGCTTGAACTTTTGCATCTATTTCCTTCTCGATATTCAATATCTGCAATTCTGAGTTCATCATATATAATATCTCATAATATTGCTTCATCAAATCGTCTAATTCCAGTATCCTCTGCTTCTTCTTTATCTCTATATTTATTGTTGATGCTATATAATATAGCTTTCTGTCTGGTTCTTTTATATTATCATATGCTACAAGCGTCTCTTTCGGTATCGATGCATTTTTCGTTACATATTCGTTAAATAGTTTTGTTGCTTGCCTCATCAGTGCTATCAACTCCGTATTCTCTTTAAACTGTGTGGGCTTTATTTTCACTTCCGCAGTTAAGTATTCGCCTAATCTGTAATTCTCTACTTTGGCTGGAACTATTCCATCTACTAATACTTTTATAAGTCCATTTGGTAATCTTAAAACTTGTAATATCTTTGCTATCGTTCCTGTTTCATATAAATTGTCAGGTCGGGTTTCTTCTATATCTGGATTTATTTGTGATACTACCAATACATATTTTTCTGCATCTATTGATGTATTTATCGCTTTTAAAGTCGAATCCCTTCCCGCTAAAATTGGAAAAATTGTAAATGGAAATAACACTATATCCTTTAGCGGTAATACTGGTAATATGGTTGGTATTAAATTTATAGTGTCTATATTATTTGAATCCGATTCATAAGCGGATAAAATCTCATCTTTTAATTTATCTTCTTTCATTATTTAACTGCTTATCAAAAATTTTTTCGCAGACCTCAAATATAAATTTTATCACCTCCATTTAAAAGGCAGAAAAATTTGTAATTCTGTCTGTATTTTAATGTTGATTAATGAATATTTAATTAGAATAGTTAATTTATTTACATAATTATTTTCCAATATTTAAGGCTAACTTAAAAAAATCATAATTGCTTCAATTAATATATTTTCTGTGTCATTACATTTACTGAACCTTCATAATGCAATACAATTCAAAATTCTTATTAATTATTTACCTTGTTCTGATTCTGAATATTAAATTCTAAATACTGACTACTTTTTTCTCTTGACATTTACTAATAATCTTATTAGCTTATATATAAATATTTAATTATGCTAAAACGCTTATTAATTTATTTTATGCTTCCTCTATGGAACAGTCTTAAAATTTTTTTTATAACTTTTATCTTTATATTATGAAAAAAACACCTATTAAACAATTGCCTGATGCTTTTATAAATTGGGCTGATAATATCGAAGATTTCTGGCTCGGTAAGTTCATTCACTCTCTCGGATACTCGAAAAAAGAAATTTATCGATTAACCAAAAAAAATAAAAAACTTGATTATGCTATTAAATATGCTGTCGAATCTCTTTTTGAAAAATCTTTATATAAAATCTTTACCGGTGAAATTAAACTCGCTACTGCTGGTTATCTTATGACATATTGGGGGCAAGTATTTAAAATCATTAGACCAAGTGATTATAGTAAATTTACTGTCCTTTCCTCTGGTAAAAATTATTTCGGTGAATTTTTAGAAAATGACTCCGATTCTGATAAGCCCCCTAAAAAAAATAATAACTCTGAATTTAAACCCTTTATTAGAATTGTTAAAAAAAGAATTAAAGAATAATATTATTTTTATGGAAAATTTAGAAAAAATTAAAAAATTTATCGAACTTCGCTCATCAGGTCATACTATTCGGGAAATTGCTAAAATCCTCGATAAATCTACCCGTACCATTGTTGATTGGAATAAAAAATATTGCTCTCTTATTTTTGAAGTTCAAAACGGTGAACTCGCTGAATTTAAAAAGAAACTCCTAAACGAAAGAAAAGCGCGTCTCGATTTCTTAAATCTTACTCTTGAAAAACTTAAGACGAAACTCGAAAAAACTGAAGTCATTATGAGGTATGATAAAATTCTTGCTCTTTTTATCAAACTTGCTAAATCCATTGACGATTGCCAGAAAAACATTGTTTTATCCGAAATATCCGATAATATTGCTAAAATTGATGAAAATGCAATTATTAATGAAATTAATAAAGAGGAAAAAGTTGAAAATCAGTGAAAAAATGAAGAAGTAAAACAAAACTACTACAAAACTGCTACAAATTTTTTTCACTTTTTGAATATTATAAAAAAAACGATATTTTTATGCATTAGATTTTTGTGTTTTAAATTTGGAAATTATGATTTAATATTTTAATTACTCTAAATTAGTTTTTGATAATTTTACATTGATTTATGGTCTTGATTAAACATTTTATTAAAAATAATTTATGTAAATTTTTGTTTTCTTGAAAATAGTAAAATATCGTAAATATTGGCTTTTTATTTTTATCCTCTTTTTATTCGTTTATGGATGTAATTATGTTACTCATAAAACGACTTTGAAAGAACAGCTTGAAGGTGAAGACGACCCCGAACCCGTTTATGATATTACCCTCAATCCAAATTATCAGGATTATGTTACTTATATGTTTATGGGAAATCGCTCCGAAGAGTTCGGAACCTTCTTTAATAAATTTTATCAGGCACTTGTAGACTATGAAGAAGCTCTGGGAGATTATCGAGCTTCTACTATCACTGCTTATAATAGAAAACTTGATTCTTTAAATATTATTCCTCCTGTTTCGCCACTCGCTAAAGAAAAACTTACTAACGTTCTGGAAAGATGCTCCAAAATTATTCAATATCATAAAAGCACAAGATTCCTCGATGATGCTGTTTTGCTTATCGGAAAATCTTATTTCTATATGGGTGAATATTTACAGGCTGAAAGAAAATTCAGCGAATTTCTCTCTAAACTTACCAAAAGCGATTTATATGATGAAGCAATACTATTTCTTGGTAAAACTAAATTTAAACTCGGGAAAAATGCTGACGCAGATTTAATCCTCTCTAATCTTTTTAAATCTACTATAGATAATGAAATAAAATCCGAAATCACTCAAGACCTTGCACTTCTTTCGATTTCTAAAAATGATTACCAAAGTGCAATAGATTATTTTAAACAGTCTATAGAACTTACTAAAGACAAAGAAAAAAAAGCTGAAAAACAATACATTCTCGCTAAAATATATTCTAAGTTTAAACCTGAATTAGCTTATATTGAATACAAAAAATCTTTTGACCTGACATCTGATTTCGATTTGCTGTTTTATTCGAAACTAAATGAAGCTAAATCACTCGATGTCATCGGAAAAACTAAGGAAGCTTTCGATATACTCGAAAGATTGAATAGTAAATATAGAGACTATCCCGACTTAAAACAACTTGTCGAACTTGAAATTGCTAATACTCTATTCTTACAAAAAAAATATAAAGATGCCCGAAATAAATATTTCGATGTTATTTTAGAATATCCCAGCACTAAAACTTCCGCTGATGCTTACTATCACCTCGCTTATTATTCGGAATATATTAAAGATGATTATTTTAATGCCTATATTAATTACAAAAAAGTCTCCGAATCAAGTGCATCATCTGACTTTGCAGGTATTAGTGCTAAAAGAACATCTGTCCTCGATAAATATTTTTCCTTACTTGCTATTATAAATGACACTGTAAAAATTACATTCCCTGAGAACGAACCTGATTTTATTAAGTATAAAGAAGCCAAAGAAAGAGAAAAAGGTGAAGAGAAAAAGGGAATAGAAAATAAAGGCTTTGAAAATCTCCCCCCTGGCCCCAAAGGTGGTGGTTTAAAACCTCCAAAAAACTTTTTAGATACTCTGGAAAATCCTGAAGGTGTTGAATTAACAGGGCAGGAAATTATTAAAAAAGAAATCAAAGATTCCCTTAATGTCCCTTTCGATTCTTTATCCTTAAAAAAAGAATCGGAAACTAAAAAAATGAGTCCCGAAGATTCACTCTTACATGCTATTCATATCGAAGATTCTATTAAAACGGCTAAAAAACTGGAAAAGGTAGATGCTTATTTCCAACTCGCTGAACTGTTTTTATATGATTTAAATAGAATTGATTCCGCTCTGCATTATTTGGATATCATTATTTCCGATAGTATTAACCCCGAAAAAACAGCTAAAGCTTTATTTACTGAAGCCAATATTTATAAAAATAGAAATGAAGAAGAAAAGGCAAAAGAAATTTATGGAAAAATAATTTTACAATATCCTAACTCTCCATTTGCGAATGAATCCAGAAGAATTCTCGGATTAGAAGTTGTGGATATTGCTGTCGATTCTTCAGAAATATTTTTCAATTCCGCTGAAAAGAAAATTTTAAATGATAATTATGAATCTGCTTTGGGTGATTTGAGAAAAATTTTATATAAATATCAAAATGATTCCCTTTATGCTAAATCTTTATATTCTGTCGGTTGGATTTTTGAATACGCATTTAAAAATAAAGACAGCTCGCTTTTCTACTACAAAAAGCTTAATTCGGATTTCCCAAATTCTCGATATTCATTATCTGTGAAACCAAAAATTGATTTTTATGATTCTTATGATAAAAAGGATTCGATTAAAATCTCTTCTGATTCTTCTGCAATCACAAAAGATTCTTTAAATTTAGTTTCTGATTCGACAGGTTTAATTCAGGAAAAAGTAATAGAAAAACAAATCGATATCCAACCCAAAGAAGAAAAAAAAGAACCTGAAAATAAACAGGAATTAAATAGTGGCGAAGAACCCTCAGTCATAAAACCATCTGAAGAAAAAAAACATTAATGTCTTTTTATGCATAATATCTTAACCGAAAGAAATAGGATTTTATAAAATTCTTTTTCTGCTTAAATTATTATGTGTCTAAAGTAAAACTAATAAAAATTATTTCCGGAGGTCAAACCGGTGCCGACCAAGCAGGGCTTGAAGCAGCTGTTATTTTAAATATCCAGACTGGCGGCTTTTGTCCTTTGGGTTTTTTAACCGAAAATGGGAATGATTTCTCTTTGAAAAAATACAATTTAAAAGAAATTCAAACCACTAATTATGATGAAAGAACGATTAAAAATGTCTTATCCAGTGATGGAACGGTCATTTTTTGCAAAACGAAAGCAAACGGTGAAATTATAGGTGATGGAACAAAATTTACTTTTGATTTAGCCATTAAATATTCCAAACCTGTTATCGTTAATCCGTCTATAAAAAAATTTCTAAATTGGTTAGAGCAAAATAATATAAAAATTTTGAATGTTGCTGGTAATAGAGAAAGTCAATATCCCGGAATTTATAAAAAAACTAAATCATTTTTGATAAAAGCATTAACTAATGAGTAATTTATTAATATATCAGTCCTCGGCTGGCTCTGGAAAAACTTATACCCTTTCTAAAGAATATTTGAAACTTGCTTTCAAATGTCCCGGTGCTTTTAAAAATATTCTTGCTATTACATTTACGAATAAAGCAACCGAAGAAATGAAAAGCAGAGTGCTTGAATTTCTTGCCGATTTATCTAATGGAAAAAATCCCGATTTAGAAAAACAATTAATAGAGGAAGGGGTAAAAGGTGATATAAAAGAGTTGGCAAGTGTTACATTACAGAAAATTTTACATAACTATTCCGATTTTTCGATAAGCACTATTGATAGTTTTTTTAATAGAGTTTTACGCTCTTTTGCAAAAGAACTGAAACTTCCTATCGGATATGAAATTGAATTAGACCAATATAAAGTTCAAAAAGAAATCACTAAACTCCTATTCAAAGATTTGCTTAAAAACGATGAATTAAAAAAATATTTAGAAGAATTTATCCTCACAAAAATTGATGAAGATAAAGGATGGGATATAGAGAGAGATATCATAAAGCTTGGAGAAGAAATTTTTAAAGAAAGATTTTGGGAGAAAAAATTATTTGTTTCCGAATCGATGGAGCATAATGAAATTAGTGATAGCAGGATAAAAATTAAAATTATTCTAAATGATATTTATCATATTATTAATAACTTTGAAGAATATTTAAATAAGATAGGAAACGATGCTTTAAGCTTAATGAATAAATTCGGTCTTGTTATAGATGATTTCTCAAATAAAAAAAATGGTGTTGGGGGTTTTTTAATTAATAATATTCGTGAAAAAAAAATATATAATATAAATTCTTATGTTTTAAAAGCTTATGATTCTCTTGAAGGATGGTATGTTAAAAACTCGAAAAAAGCTGAAGTAATAAATAAAGCACTAAATAGTGGCTTATATAATCTTTTGAAAGAAGCAGTTGATTTCATTAATAATAAGTCTATTAAGTATTATACTGCAAAAGAATTAAAAAATATATTATATACTCTCGGTATTTTTGAAGATTTAATTTCTAAATTAAACGAATATAGAAAAAAAGAAAAAATATTACTGCAATCAGATGTTAATAATATTTTACGAAGTCTAATATCTTATGATAATACTCCTTTTATTTATGAAAAAATTGGTAGCAATTTCAAAAATTTATTAATAGATGAATTTCAGGATACCTCAGCATTTCAATGGAATAATTTGCTTCCTTTAATAATTAATATACTAAGTGAAAAAAACAAAGCTCTTGTGGTGGGAGATGTTAAGCAATCGATTTACAGATGGCGAAGTGGAAATATGAAACTTCTTCTATCTCAAATCTATGAAGATTTGAAAAACTTTAAAGAATTGATAAAGACTGAGTATCTCAAAACAAATAGAAGGAGTTGTAAAGAAATTGTTGTATTTAACAATTCTTTTTTCCTAAAAGCAATTGAGAGAATATCGAAAGATATTGTTAATGAAGATTTTAAAGCACTTTTGTTAAAAGCTTATAATAAAGAAAGTGTAGAACAATATCATTTAAAAGATGGAGGATATGTAAATATAAGTTTCTATGACAATAGTGATAATGAAAGAACATCTTATGAAAAAGCAGAACAAAAAGTATTGGATATTGTTAAAGAAGTATTATTAGATAATTACTCTTTATCCGATATTCTTGTCCTTGTAAGAAAAAACTCCGAAGTAAGAAAAATATCAAACTTATTGACTCAAGCTGGATATAGTATAATTTCAACGGAATCATTATTACTTAATAATTCTCCGAAAGTAAGAATTATTGTTGATTTAATAAAATATATTTGTGACAATAAGAATGCTCTGGCAAAAACAGATGTTGTATATAATTATCTTGAATATTTTTCTAATGAAAAAATAAATTATGAAGATATATTTGAAAATATTGATGAATTATTTTTAAATAAAATTCCAAAAGGGTTTTTTAAAGAAAAAGAGTCACCAAAGATTAAATCTATATTAAATGATTTAAATATTTATGAAGTTTGTGAGAATTTAATTCAAATTCTTGGATTTAATAATATTCCAGACCCATTTTTGATTAATTTCCAAAATGTTATCTTGGAATATTCGATTGAAAATAATTCTGATTTAGTTAGTTTTATTAATTGGTGGGAGGATAAAAAGTATGAATTATTTGTTGATAACCCTGCAAATACTAATGCAATAAAAATTATGACAATTCATAAAGCAAAAGGATTGCAAAGTAAAATTGTAATTGTCCCTTATGCTAACTGGAAAATAAATATTGATGGAACTAAAGATTTAATTTGGGTTTCTACTAATAAAGAACCTTTTAATAAATCTTCAGCGTATCCAGTTAAAGCTATTAAAAATTTGAGTAATACTTATTTTAAAGATGATTTTGATTATGAGTGTGTCCAAACAAGACTTGATAATTTAAATTTACTTTATGTTACTTTTACAAGACCAAAAGAAAGATTATATGCTTTAGTTCCGGAGAAAAAAACGAGTGATAGTATTGGAAAAGTTATAAAGGATGTTATAAATGAATTTGATAATACAATTAAAAACGAGTATGAAATTGGAAAAAAACAAAAAGCAAAAGAAGAAAAACAGAACAGTGTCATTGTTGCGGAAAAAATGAAACATTATATTTCTGCTCAATGGTATAAGAAAATAATTATTAAACCGAAACATGCAAAAGTAAAAGAATACATTGATAAAGAATTTGCTTTTAAAACAAATTGGGGGATAATAATTCATCAGGTATTATCTAATATGGTCACTACTGATGATATGCAAAAAGCTATTGAAAAGGTATATTTAAAGAGTATTATAACTCAGGAACAAAAAGATACAATCAAAAAACAAATAGAAAAAATTTTTGAAAATCCTATTATTAAGAATTGGTTTAGTAATGAATGGGAAATAAAAACCGAAAATGAAATATTATTGAAAGATGGTAGTTATTTAAGACCGGACAGAGTTATTATTAAAGGGAATGAAGCTAAAGTAATTGATTATAAAACAGGTGTGGAGAAGGAAGAACATAAAAAGCAAATATCAAAATATGCTGAAACATTAATGGAAATGGGGTATAAAAATGTGACAAAATATTTATTATATATAAGTAAAGAAAATCAGGATTATATTAAAATTATGGAGGTTATGTAATTGAATACTTTTTTAGAAAATATAACAGACGAAATAATAAGTAAGTATAAGGAAAATATTTCTAAAATATGCATTATATTCCCTTCCCGCAGAGCTGGTTTGTATTTCAAAAATATTTTAGGTAGAAAAATAGAAAAGCCTATATGGTCACCTTCCATTTTTAGCATTGAAGATTTTATCGAAAAGTTTTCTACATATAATTTGGTTGATAATTTTAAACTTCTATTTGAACTTTATTCTGTTTATAAAGATATAGTAAACACAGAGAAAATAATCCGTAAAGATAAAATCGATTATGTTGAAGAAGAATATGTAGAAAGTTTTGATTCGTTTTATTCTTGGGGGGAAATGTTATTAAAGGATTTTGAAATAATTGATAAATATATTATTAATACTGGTTTATTATTTAAAGGTATAAAGAATATAAAAGAAATTGAAGAAGATTTTCCATTAGAATTACAAGAAGATTTTAAGAGGTTTTGGGGAACAATTATCAGTTCTAAGCAAACTGATACAAAAGAAAATTTTTTGAAAATTTGGGAGATTATTGGTAAAGTATATTTAGAACTTACAAACCGTTTAAAAAAAAGCGGAATATGTTACGCTGGTATGGCATATCGAAAAATTTATGAAGAATTAGAAAAGATAATTAATAATTTAAAATGGGAAAAAATTATTTTTGCTGGATTTAATTCCTTAAACACTGTTGAAAAACAGTTGATGAAAATGCTTATTGAAAAAGGAATAGCAGATGTATATTGGGATATTGATGATTATTATATTTCGGATGAAAATCAAGAAGCAGGATATTTTTTAAGAAAAAATATCAAGGATTTATCTGGTAAAGTAAAGTTAGAAAAATATTTTACAAGTGAAGTAAAAAAGATTAATGTTATTGGGACTTCTTCATTTGTTGGGATGGCAAAGGTTTTAGGGAATGAACTAACTGAATATTTTAAAGATATTGATTTCAATATTGAAAGAACTGCTATAATCCTTCCTGATGCAAAAATGCTTTTACCAGTTTTGTATTCGATACCAGAAAAAATTAAAAGCATAAATATTACTATGGGCTTTCCTTTCATAGATACATCTTTGTATAACCTAATTTCTTTGCTTATTGATTTGCAAAGTAATTACATTTGTGAAAATGGTATGGTAAAATTTTATTATTCTGATATAAAAAAAATTCTTTTACATCCTTATATTAAATTTCATAACACTTTTTTAGTATTTGATATTTTAGTGCATATTGAAAAGAATAATTTAGTCTATCTGAACTTTAAAGATTATCCATTAGAAACACCTAAATTCATTGAGATTATCTTTGATAAAATCGAGACCGTGAATGAAGCAATGAATTATCTGTCTAATATTATTGGATTAATATCTTCAAGAATTGAGAATGATGAGAGTAAAGATTCTGATTATAAAAAGTTTCAGTTGGAATATATTTACAGTTTTTTATTAAGTTTTAGTAAATTAAATGATGCAATAAATGAAAACGAAGTGGAAATGAATCTTGAAACATACTGGAAAGTATTAAAGAGTGTTTTACAAAAAATCTCTATACCGTTTACAGGTGAGCCATTAAAAGGTTTACAAATAATGGGGTTGTTGGAAACAAGAGCTTTAGATTTCGAGAATGTTTTTGTCCTTTCTGCTAATGAAGGCGTTTTACCAGAAGGGAGAATGAATAAAAAAAGTTTTATTCCTTACTCTTTAAGGAAAGCGTTTAAGTTGCCAACTTATGAAGATGAAGATTCAATAACTTCGTATTATTTTTACAGATTAATACAAAGAGCAAAAAATATTTTTCTGATTTATAATACAGATATTGGAGATGAAGTAAAAGAAAAAAGCAGATATATAATGCAAATTGAAAATGAATTATTACCTCGAAATAAAAATATAACCTATCATCATAAGATTGTCTTATCAGATTTATATAATTTTAATAGAAAGAATATTGAGATTGTAAAGAATGATGTTGTGCAAAGAAAAATTTTAAATATTAATTATTATTCTCCATCTACATTAATAAAATATATTAATTGCCCTCTGCAATTTTATTTCAGCAATATAGCGGATATTCAAGAAGAAGATGAAGTTGTAGAATCTTTTAATTCACAAATAATAGGAAATATATTACATAAAATTCTTGAGTTAATTTATAAACCTTACAAAGAAAAGGTAATTGATGAAAAAAAAATTGAGGAGATAGAATTAAAAATACGAAAAAGCTATGATGAAATTTTCGAAGTAGCAGTATGTGAAAATAATTGTGAATTTCTTTTAAAAGAATATGAAGGAAGGGACAGATTATTTAAAGATATAGTGTATAAATTATTGGTAAGAGTAATTGAAAATGAAAAAATGTATATACCTTTTAAGATTATTGATACAGAAAAGAAAATAGAGAGTTTATTCAATTTTAATTTAATGGGGAAGGAATTTAATGTAAAAATTTCGGGAAGAATTGACAGAATTGATGAAAAAAATGGAATTACAAGAATTATAGACTATAAAACTGGAAGTTTTAAATTAAACAAATATGATGAAAAAAATTCTTCTTTATATTTTGATAAACTAATTTTAGACCCAGAATTCAAAGAAAATTTTCAAGCTTTTTTTTATGGATATTTTTATGCAAAAGATAATACAGACAAAAAAATAAATGTTGGTATTTATCCGATAAAAAAAATTAGTGACGGTATTAGAGAAATTAAAAATGACTTTGTCTCTAAAGAAGAATTCAATTTGTTTGAAAACTCACTGAAAAAATTATTTTCGGAAATTCATAATCCTGAAATAACATTT
The DNA here is from genome assembly GCA_964400285.1 of uncultured Ignavibacteriaceae bacterium. Taxonomy (GTDB): domain Bacteria; phylum Bacteroidota; class Ignavibacteria; order Tepidaquicellales; family Tepidaquicellaceae; genus FEN-1279. Next base: position 82,113 of record CAYNTK010000003.1, on the reverse strand, counting down.
AAACAGGTTGAAGATGAGAGCAGATGTGAATATTGTCCCTATTCAAAATTATGCTACAGGGATTTAAATAATACCATTTAAGATTTAATTTTTTTAAATTAACTTAAGCAAATTTATTAACGCCAGAAGTAATTTTAAAACTTATTTATATAATATTATGAAAACAAAAAAAGAATATTTAAAAGAAACTATTCAGCACATTGATATAAAAAAAATCGATGTAGTTCCACTTGTGGAATCCTTTAAGGATATGGCTTTTCAGGCGAGGAATTTATACAGAGCTGCAAATTATTACGATATGATGTTAAAAGATGAAAATTGTTCTGTAATTTTATGTCTTGCAGGTTCGCTGTTTTCAGCTGGATTGAAGAATGTTGTTGTTGATATGGTTAAAAATAACATGGTAGATGCAATTGTATCAACAGGAGCGATAATCGTAGATCAGGATTTCTTTGAAGGTCTTGGATTTAAACATTACATCGGGACTCAATGGGTAAATGATAATGAATTACGTGATTTAATGATAGATAGAATTTATGATACTTACATCGATGAAGAAGATTTAAGAATATGTGATGAAACAATAGGTAAAATATGTGATACACTTGAGAAAAGACCTTATTCCTCGAGAGAATTTATTTGGGAAATGGGAAAATATCTCGACAAATATGGAAAGAATAAAGAAACTGTTGTTTATGAAGCATATAAGAATAATGTCCCAATATTTGTCCCAGCTTTTTCGGATTGTTCGGCTGGTTTCGGTTTTGTGCATCACCAATGGCATAATCCGGATAGTCATGTATCAATTGATTCTGCAAAAGACTTTCTTGAACTTACAAAAATAAAACTTAAGGCATTTGAAACGGGGATTTATATGATTGGTGGAGGTGTACCAAAAAACTTTACTCAAGATGTTGTAGTTGCATGTGATGTTTTACAAAAGGATGTCCCAATGCATAAATATGCAATTCAAATTACCGTAGCAGATGAAAGGGATGGTGCACTATCGGGTTCAACTTTAAAAGAAGCAAGTTCTTGGGGAAAAGTAGATATGACCTACGAACAAATGGTATTTGCAGAGGCAACAATCGCAATGCCATTGATTTCAGGTTATGCATATCACAAAGGTAATTGGAAGAATAGAAAAAAACGTGAATTTGCCAAAATGTTCTTATAAAAATGAATATCTTAATAGAAAGATACTGATTTTGAAATTTAGAATTTACAGACTGAATCAGAATAAATGATTTTGATATTTTAATGTAATTATATTTTTGGGAATAATTAATTTATGGGAATAATTGAGATTTTGTTTATATCATTAGGTCTTGCAATGGATGCTTTTGCTGTTTCTATTTGTGCGGGAACAAATGAGCTTACAAGAGGGAAAAGACCCACATTCAGATTATCTTTTCATTTTGGTTTATTCCAATTTTTTATGCCAATAATTGGGTGGTCTTTAGGGTCAGCTGTATACAAATATATAGAGACCTTTGACCATTGGATAGTTCTTATTTTGCTTTCTTTTGTTGGAATCAAAATGATAAAATCGGGTTTAAGCAAAAAATCTAATTTAAAAAGTGGAGATATGTCTAAAGGAATGAATTTAATTATTCTCAGCATTGCAACAAGTATAGATGCTTTGGCTATTGGTATCAGTTTTGCAATCCTTCAAACATCAATAATATTTCCTAGTATAATAATTGGAATTGTAACGGCTTGCCTTTCCATTTTAGGTGTTCAACTTGGAAATAAACTTGGAATGAAATTTGGCAAAAAGATGGAAATTGCAGGTGGCATAATATTGATCTTAATTGGCTTACGAATTTTTGTACAGCATATTGTCGCATAAATATAAATTGTAAATTCGTTTTATTTTCCTTATTTTTTATATATTTATTAAACTTTTTATTGATTTTCAATATGAAATTTAACATTTCTGTAGAGCAGTTTGTTAATGCATTAACAAAATTGAATCTTGTAATACCTTCTAATTCTACACTTCCGATTTTGGGTAATATTATGTTTGTTTTGAAAGGAAATGAATTGACTTTACTTGCTTCAGATCTGGAAATTTTTATCCGCAATTCAATTAAAGTAGAAGGTCTTGAAGATGGTGAAATTGCAATGCCCGCTAAAAAATTATTAGACCTAGCGAGGTTGTTGGTTACGAAATTTGAAAATGTACCTGCTTCTGTTGATTTCGAACAGGATGTCTATTATGCTTTAAACAGGAATGAAAATATTTCGGAATTATTTAAGTTAAACTTAAAATATGATTTGTCTAAAAATGTATTAATATATAATGGAATTTTCACATCTGAAGAGAAGGAAAAAATATTAGACGCAATTATTAATGAGAAAAATTCAGAAAATAGTGATGAAGAGTTTAAAGGGAATATTGAAATTTTAATAGATGGAATTGAAAGATTATACAAAGAAGCAGAGAATATTTCGAAAAAAATGTATGAAAAGAGAAAAATTAAAATTGACGTTAACGAAAAAAATAAAATAACCATTAATACAAAAAATGGTAAGTATTCTTTTTTTGGTGAACCTGTTGATGATTTCCCAATTCCTGAAGAGAGAACAGATTTGAATAAGATTGAAATTAAATCAGCTATATTAAAAAGATTTCTTATGAAAGTTAGACATTCTGTAAAATACGACGAGATAAGAAGAAATATGGCAGGAGTTTTTTTTGATATTAAAAAAGATGAATTAAGACTTGTTGCAACTGACGGGTTTAGATTAAGTAAAATTTTAACTAAAAATTTTAGTCATAATAATCCGAAAGATGATAATTTTATTGTTCCATTAAGGACATGTGAAATGTTATTAAAGTTATGTAATGATGGAGATTCTATAGTTGAATATGATAATAGTCTCATTAAGGTAACTTTCGATAATTTACAAGTATATTCAAAATTAATAGATGATACTTTCCCGAATTATGAGACTGTTATACCAAAGGAAAATGATAAAAGGCTTAAAATAAATAAAAGTGAACTACAGAATTCTTTAAGAAGGGCATTAATATTCGCAGATGTGATTACAAAAAGAGTTAAATTTGAGATAAAAAGCGATTCTGTTACGATAAAATCTGATAATCCTGAAATTGGTTCTGAAGGAGTAGAAATTATCGAGGGAACTTTTATTTCGGATAGTGGTGATATTGATTTTGATAAAGAACCATTTATTATCGCATTTAATGTTGGATATCTACTTGATTGCCTTGCTCAAATGGAAACTCCAGAAGTGATTTTTAGTTTTTACACACCTGCAAAAGCTTCAATCATTATTCCTACTGAACAATTGACTGGTGAAGATTTTATGGAATTAATAATGCCGGTTAGAGTAAGTTAAAGTTAAAAATAATTAGGGAGTGATTTTAAAGCGGATAAAGTTAAAAGATTTCAGGAACTATGAGCTTCAGGAAATTGAATTAAACAAAAAGTTTAATTTTATATATGGAAATAATGGTCATGGAAAAACTAATATTCTTGAAGCAATTTCATTTGTTACTTATGGAAAAAGTTTTTTAGGCTCACCTGAGCAGGATTGTATAAAATTTGATTGTGAAGAGTTTATTGTGGAGAGTTTGTTCGAAAATGATTTAGGAAATGATTATAATGTTTCTCTATATTATAATTTCAATTTAAAAAAGAAAATATATCAACTTAATAAAGAAAAAGTAAATCGCTTTTCTTCTGAATTATTCGGTAAGTTTCCTGTTGTATTTTTTTCTCCACATAGTTTAAATATTACATATGGTAATCCTTCAGAGAGAAGGAAGTTTTTTGATATATTGATTTCTCAATCCAGTAAAGTTTATCTCGATTTGTTGAAAGATTTGAATAGAATTTTGAAACAAAAAAATGCTTTACTAAAAAATTATCAAATTGGTGGAGATTATTCTGAAAGAGATTTTAGATTTATATTAAATTCAATAAATGAGGAGCTAATTAATGTTACAGTTGATATATTGATTAGAAGAGTTAATTTTTTAGAAGAGTTTAAAAAATATTTTGAAGAAAATTTTAGCAGGCTTCTGAATAATAAAGATATTCCAATTATAAATTATTATTCCGAATTGTTTAATGATGTTGGATTGAATTCAGAAGATTTATTTAAAATTAAAAGAGAAGTATTAACCAATAAGATTTTTAATTGTTTTAAAAGCAAGGAAAATGATGAAATATTAAGAGGTGTATCTTTAATTGGTCCGCAAAGAGACGATTATATTTTTAGACTAAAAAAAAATAATTGTGAACAATATTTAAATGAAAAAGAATTCGAATTAAAAAATTTTGCATCACAAGGTGAACATAAAACATTTGTAATAGGTCTTAAACTTGCAGAATTTTATTATTTATTCGATAAACTTGGAACAAGTCCAATACTTTTATTAGATGATATTTTATCCGAACTTGATGCAGAGAGAGTAATAAAAATTATTGCACACTTGAAGGATTTTGGTCAGATAATTCTTACGTCCGTTGATACGATGTATAATGATAAGTTTTCAAAAATATTTGGAGCTAATGAAATAAATTATATGAAAATAATAAATAGAAAATTAATATATGAGAAAAATTGATACGAGAAAGAGAACTAATAAAATTGTATGCCTCAATGAAGAAATGGATGGGTTTGTAAAATATCTTGGCCTTGATGAAAAAATGGAAGAACTAAAAATACTTGAAGTTTGGAATGAATGTGTAGGAAATGCAATTTCTAAATTTTCAAAACCTGTTGAATTAAAAAGAAATAAGCTTTTTGTGAGAGTTGAAAATGCAGTTTGGAGATATGAACTCTCAACAAAGAAAAATGAAATTATATCGAGATTAAATATTATTCTTAATAAAGAGGTTAAAAAAAAGAATATTAAAGAAATCGTATTTATTTAAAAATCAACTAAAATGGCAAAGAATAAAAATAATAATAGCAATAACAATCATGTTTCTTATGATGAAAGTGATATACAGGTCCTCAAGGGGCTTGAACATGTAAGAAGAAGACCTGCAATGTATATAGGTGACGTATCAGCAAGGGGATTACATCATCTGGCTTATGAGGTAATTGATAATGCTATTGATGAAGCTCTTGCTGGATTTTGTGATAAAATTATTGTAACAATTAATAAAAACGGTTCATTGACTGTTGAAGATAATGGTAGAGGAATTCCAACCGGTATCCATCCAACAGAAAAGAAATCAGCTTTAGAAGTAGTTATGACTCAACTAAATGCAGGAGGCAAATTTGACAGAAGTACTTATAAAGTCTCTGGAGGTCTACATGGTGTGGGAGTTTCTGTAGTAAATGCATTAAGTGAATATCTTGAGGTTGAGGTATATAGAGAAGGTAAAATATTTTATCAGAAATATGAAAGAGGTGAAACTGTTAAACCTGTTAAGGTAACTGGTAAGGTAAAAAGTAAAACAGGTACAAGAGTTACTTTTTATCCAGATAAATTGATATTTAAAAATATAAATTTTAAGTATGATACTTTAGAAGACAGATTAAGAGAATTAGCATACCTTAACAAAGATTTAACAATAATTATTAACGATGAAAGGCAAAACAAAAAAAATGAATTCAAGTTTAAGGGTGGATTAATAGATTTTGTTAAATATCTTGATGAAGGAGAGAAATCTATTTCTGGAAAACCAATATATATAAGTGGAGAAAGAGAAAATGTTCAGGTTGAAATTGCATTTCAATATAACGAATCTTATAATGATGACATTCTAACTTTTGTAAATAATATTAATACTCACGAAGGTGGAACACATCTTGAAGGTTTTAAAACAGCATTAACAAGAACATTGAACAATTACGGTGCAAAGAATGGAATCTTTAAAAACGATAAAATAACGTTAACTGGAGATGATTTTAGGGAGGGATTAACTTGTGTTGTAAGTGCTAAGATTCCCGAACCTCAATTCGAAGGGCAAACAAAAACTAAACTTGGAAATAGTGAAGTTAAAGGTATTGTTCAATCGATTACAAGTGAACAACTCAGTAACTATTTGGAAGAAAATCCATCAATTGCAAAAAGAATTATTGAAAAATGTCTTAGAGCAGCGGAGGCGAGAGAAGCAGCTAGAAAAGCGAGAGAACTTGCAAGAAAGAAAACTGGACTGGAAATTTCAGGATTGCCTGGAAAACTTGCTGATTGCTCAATTTCAGATCCAGCTCAATGTGAGCTATATCTTGTTGAGGGTGATTCAGCGGGAGGTTCGGCTAAACAAGGAAGGGATAGAAGATTTCAGGCAATACTTCCTTTAAAAGGGAAAATTTTGAATGTTGAAAAAGCAAGGATAAATAAGATTGTTGAAAATGATGAAATACGCTCAATTGTTACTGCTATTGGAGCAGGACTTGGAAACTCTGAAGAATTTGATGAATCAAAAATAAGATATAATAAAATTATTCTTATGTGCGATGCAGATGTTGATGGTTCACATATAAGAACCTTATTACTTACGTTTTTTTACAGGCATATGAAAGAAATTATCGATACTGGAAAACTTTATATTGCACAACCTCCATTATATAAGATTAAAAAAGGTAAAACTGAACTTTATGCATATGATGATAACGAAAGAGATGAAATTCTGAAATCAATGAAAGTTGATAAGAAAAATATTATTAATATGGAAGAGGGAAACACTTCTTCATCAGTAGGTGAAAGTAGAGTTGTTATTTCAAGATTTAAAGGTCTTGGTGAGATGAATCCTGAACAGCTTTGGGCTACAACAATGAATCCTGAGACAAGAACGATTTTACAAGTAACAAATGAGAATGCATCAGCTGCGGATAAAATGTTTAGAATTCTTATGGGTGAAGAAGTTGAACCAAGAAGAAAATTTATCGAAGAAAATGCAAAATATGCAAATATTGATACATAGGATAATGAGAATAAAGTTTTTTTTAATAATTTTTTGTTTTTCTTATTTTATTGAAAATTCTTTTGCTGATTCCTCTTATGTTTCATTCCAATCACTTAATAAGAAAAAAAATTATATTTCTTTTTCGTTTGGGATGGGAGCAATGTATGGTAATAATCCATCTTTACAAAACTTTATTCATTATAAAATACCTGATTATAGTAGATTAACAAGAGATGAACAACTCTCTGATTATTACACAGGCCTTGATTTCTTCTGTGGTATTGAAAAGCAAATATTGAAAAAATTATCGATAAAAGCTGAATATTCTTATTTTATAAAAAGCTACAATGTCAAATCATTTCCACAATATGATTTTACTTACTTTAATCACCAACCAGCTTTTATGTTTTTTTACTTAATACCACAGGAATTTTCTTATCTTAAAGTTGGAGCTGGTATGGGATATATTTATTCATCACTTAATTTGAAAGAATATGGTCAGGAAAATACTTACTATTCGAATGGCTTTAAATTTAAAACTGAATTAGTTTTAAATGCACAAATAGGTAAATCTTTTGCAGGTTATTTAAGTGGCTATTTTTCACAATCTTTTTTATCAAATTTAAAAGACGTCAACGGTAAAGAACTGCTAACAAATGTAACTAATGAAACCGTAAACTTAAGTAGTTTTGGAATTGGTATCAGGTTAGGAGTTGAAATTTTTATTTTTTAATTATATGGATAATTTAATAAAAGCAATTGTTTATGGTATAATTCAGGGATTGACCGAGTTTATTCCGATTAGTAGTACTGCTCATATTAGAGTAGTTCCTGCTTTACTTAATTGGGGTGATCCAGGTGCTGCTTATACTGCGGTTATTCAAATTGGTACTTTAATAGCAACATTTATTTATTTCCGACAGGATATATATTATATGATAACGGGTTTTGTTAACGCTATAAAGACTAAAAAGTATTTTGAAGATCCTTATTCAAGGATTTTTATTCTTGTAATGATTGGAACAATACCTATTTCTGTTTTTGGTGTATTATTAAAAAAATTTATAGAAGGTGATGCAAGAGGTTTGTATGTAGTTAGTTCTTCTCTAATTGTTCTTGCTATAATACTTTTTATTGCTGAAAAAACTTCTACAAGAGATAAGGAATTTTCAAAAATTACTATTAAAGATGGGTTAATTATAGGGCTTGCACAAGTATTAGCTCTTATACCAGGAAGTTCGAGAAGTGGTGTAACTATAACAGCAGGTTTATTCTGTGGTTTAAAACGAGATGTTACAGCCAGATTTTCATTTCTTTTAAGTATTCCTGCAATTGCCTTAAGTGGTTTATATGAATTGTATAGTGAAAGGGAAGCACTTTTAAATGAAAATACATTGTCTTTAATCGTTGCAACTGCAGTTTCTAGCATAGTAGGATACTTATCAATTGCTTTTCTATTAAATTATCTTAAAACACGCACTAATCTAATTTTCATTTTTTATAGGATTTTTCTCGGTTTGATAATTTTGTTACTTCTTTATTTGGGGGTTTTGAATAATATTTGACATTTTTATATTTATTCTTGTATTGACTATATAGGTAAATTATAGTTAATATTACTTGAAACTTTTTAAACTATTTTAAGTTTAATATTAAGAAAATATTAGATTATGAAAAATTATAAAATTATATTATCGGTATTGCTTTTAATTATTTTAATAACAAATTCTTTTGCACAAATAACATCTTCTTTCAATGAAGGTTTATCAAAAGCTAAAACAAGCAATAAAAAGATATTAATTAGCTTGTATATAGATGGTGATAGTTGGAGCGAAAAAATGCAATCTGTTTACTCAATTGAAAGTATCAAAAATTACATTAATAGTAATTATATATTTGTCAAGTTAAACGGACAAGGGAGTGAAAAGTGTGATTATAACGGTAAACAATATTCTTCTGCTGAATTATCGAAATTATTTGGTGCGACGGGATATCCTACACATGTTTTTTTAGATTCGGACGGAACAGTAATTAAATATAAGTATAATGGAGAAGTTTATAATAATTATTCTGGGTTTGTTGATGCAAATGAATTTGAAAAAATATTAAAATATTTTGCAACTAATCAATATAAAGATATAGATCTTTCAAAAATATTGTGATTTTTATAAATATAAATATTTAAAATTACTTAAACTTTTCTCGTAATTTTTTTCTTACATAGTCTGGAACAAAGCAATTTATTTTACCTTTAAATATTGCCAACTCTTTTACTAATGATGAATTTAAATAAGTATATTTTTCATTTGGCATTAGAAAAATCGTATTTATGTTAGGTGCAAGTTTTCTATTTGTTAGAGACATTTGAAATTCATATTCAAAATCTGAAACTGCACGCAGACCTCTTATTATTGTATTTGCTTTTTTCTTTATTGCATATTCTACAAGTAGACCGTCAAATGAATCAACTTCAATATTCTTATACTTTTTTGTAACCTTTATTATCATATCTTTTCTTTCATCTTTAGAAAATAAAGGTTTTTTTACAGTATTTAATGCTATTGTAACAATTACTTTATCGAAAAGATTTGACGCTCTTTCGATTATATCAAGATGTCCGTTTGTAATTGGGTCGAAAGTACCCGGATATACTGCAATATTTTTTTTCATAATGTATTATTAAAATCAAAAAAAGAAAATGTTGATATACCAATTTTTTTTTGCATAAAAATGTGCTTATTAAAATTATTGTTAATCGTTAAGTTCTTATTATACTCTAAAATGAAAATTACTTTAAATTTCGATATTTCTTCGATTAACTTATGATAATGAAAGAAACTGTAAGGTGGATCGGCAAACGCCAAGTTATATTCATATTTATTACATAATTTTAAGTATTTAATAACATCCATTTTTATTATTTCATATTTCTTCTCGATTTTTAAAATGTTTATATTTTCTTTAATAGTTTTTATACAGGTATCTACAAATGTACATTTATTACCTCCCCGTGATATAAACTCTAATCCTAAACTTCCCGTCCCGCAAAATAAATCGAGACAGGATTTGTTTTCGAAATCAATTTTATTTTTCAAAATATTAAATATTGTTTCTCGTGCTCTATCTGTAGTAGGTCTGATATTAGACTTTTCAGATGGAGATTTTAAAATTCTACCTTTATAAATTCCAGCGATAATTCTCATCATTGTGAATTAATTGCAAGTCCGCATAAAGGGACGAAATTATAACCTTCAGAAACAATTTCGGAATTAATACTATCAGTTATTCCGAATTCATAAAATGGATTAGAAAGAATGAGTCTTGTTTCTTTTGAAACCTCATTTATTATTTTATATATAGAGGGAATAGATTCATCACCATATAAATAAATGTTATTTATGCGAAGTTCGTTATATTTTTCTTTAATTTTTTGAAAAGATTTGATAATATACTCTTGATAATTTATATCTTTTAACAATAAATAATCGTAAGCAATACAACCTGAATTATTAATTATGCTATAATCAATCCTGTTTTTTTTACAACCAATAATTAAAATATTTTCATTATTTATCATATCTCTCCTAATAGTTTTATAGTATTTTTCTGATGCAAAATGTTCAATGTTTATAGAGTTAATTTTAACGTTTAATAATTTTGAAAGTTTTTTAACGGCATCTAACAAGTTGATTTTAACCCCAATAATTAATGTTTCTTTAATGTTATTGGAATGTAAATTACTTAGAAGCTTGTGATAACTTATTTTGTAATTTTTATAGCTTTCAGGAAAATAATTTGAGAGTTCCCAAAGAATGTTTGATTTTATTTTATCTAAACTTTCATTAAAATCGAGAGGTATTACAGTAGTGAAACAAAGATTAGTATCAAATAATACTTTTGATGTATGTGATGTTGTTTTTGAATTTAATAAGATATTGTTAATATTATCTGCTATATCGTTTAAAAATAAATCATTTGATTTATTTTGATTACATATACTTTCTATACTGAAGCTATCTGTAAGATTGTGTGCAAAGGAAATCTTTTTTTCCTTATTGAAATCCAAGAATTTAATTGATTTTTCGTATATTCCTATTACCAACATATAATTAATTTATTCAACAAAAATATATTCTTTCATACTTTCGAATTTTTTCTTTCCAATTCCTTTAACTTTCATAATATGTTCAATTTTTTTGAATCCTTTGTGTGTATCTCTATATTTAATAATTTTTTCCGCTGTTGATTCTCCCACCCCAGGTAATGTCATCAAAATTTCTTTTGAAGCTGTATTTAAATTAATGCTTTTAGGTTTAAGGTTTTCTTCTTTTTTACTTTTTTTCTTCTTTCCAGTATTTAATGAATCTTCTACCTTTTGTAGTTTTTGAATAAGATTATTTTCGCTTATTGTTTCTATAGTATCTTTTTTTATTAATGAATCGTCATTTATACTGTTTATTGAACCACGTGAAAGTTTTTTAAACATTTCTTCTGATTTTGAATAATCATAATTTGAACTTTTTGAATCTGATGATAAATGTTTAATATATTTTATACTAAATCCTGTTATTAATACAATGATTATGAAAAGGATAATTTTTGTTTCATTTTTAGTAAAACTAAGATATTTCAGAGTCTGTTTCATTACGTTTTTATGAAAAAAGCCCATCAAATTTTTTTGATAGGCTCATTTACTTTAAATAAATCTTCGTATTTATTTTACTAAATTAGGATTAAAATTGTATTTTCCATCGGCATTGATTTTAATATCAACTCTTATTCTACGCCTATCGAGACCTGCATCATACCAGGCAGAATCTAAATACATAGCTCCAAATACAGTAGGTGTAAGTCCTGCATTTTTTCTACCTCTTAAATAAAAGAACCATACCGCATTTTGGTAATTATTTACATCAATTAGATTATCTAAACCGAGATGATTTGGAAAATCTCTATCTTCAGGTCTCTGTAGACCATCTTCTGTATAATATGCTGATAATGTATCAAATTGCTCTTGTGTGCATCCAATATAATTTCTATTACTAAACCAAGTTTGGAATCCTGCAGGTGTCATTATATCTGCTGAGCCTAAAAATATTAAATTATCAGTTCCCACTAAAGTGTCTATTGTTTGTGCATCTTTATCTGCTGAGGTATTTGCAACAACAGACCCATCCAAGAATTTACCTGCTACTGTAACATCTAAAATTCTATCTCGAACATAATAGATTTTTTTTGATAAGAACGGAATCGTAACAACTTTTGTTGTGTCGTCCGCAATAATCTCAACAGTAATGTTTTTATTGTAATAACCTGTTTTTGTTAGTGTTAGTGTATAAGTCCCTGCGGCTAAATTTGTAAATATGAACATTCCTGAATCATTTGTAGTAGTTGTCATATTTACAGGTTGGAGAAGAACCGTTACACTATTAATTTTGGGCTGACCCGGCATCGAAGTATCTAATACAATACCTCTTAAAATTGCAGAACCACCATCTGAACTTGTTGGACTGCAACCTGTATAAAAAATCGATGTTACGATTGTCAAAAATAAAACAACAGGTAAAAAGAATTTCATAATTATTTATTTATTATTTTAAAATTATTTTACTTTCTCGTTTAGTTAAAAATACTCTAAAAAAAAAGAAATTACAAAGAAAAAATATAGAACAACTTAAGCTAATTATTTGGTAAAAAATAATTTTGTCCGTTTCGATTTAATTTTACATCTACAATCACAGTAAACCGATTGTTAATTGGTTCTATGGTTGCTGATTTTATATATAAAAGACCAAAAATTTTTGGTAAACTTGGATTTGCAATATATCTAGAAACCAGATAAAATGGGTATACAGAATTTTCTAATAAAGGAGTATAGAAGTATTGAGTTCTATCTAAAGGAAAATCTGCTTGGGATAGTGGTTCACCCGCGCCATAATACATTGCTAATGTATCAAATTCAGATTTACTAAAATTTCCTAATGAGTATCCAAACTTCGTGTTTAATCCTGGGAAATTAACATCTAAATCACTAGAACGGAATTGAAATCTGAGTTTTGCATTCAAAGAATCTCTTAAATCTATATCTCTAAATAAATATGAGCCAGGACAGCTTCTAAAATTATTTAAATCAATACTACTTATAGTTTCCTTATTATCATATTGATAAACTTGTATATCGTTCCAAATAAATACACCATTTGATGGAATCATACTAATGTTTAGATTTATTGTATCATTTGCTGAAATCCATAATCCACTTGTATCATTTAAATACCTATTTCTTGAAGCAATAACATAAACAAGGGTTGCAGATGAACTCATCGGTACGTCAGGAACAACATAAATTCCTGAAGTATCTGACATTGCCCCGCTGGATGCTGGAATTGTTTGTATTAGTACTCCAACTAATGGTTTATGAGTTGCAGAATCTGTAATTTTTCCCCTGATTACGCTTGGTGGATAAAATCCACCGGTTGTAGGATTGCAACCATAATTAATAAATATAACTATTAAAAAGATAAAAACTAATAAGAAATAAAATTTTTTCATAACTAAATATGAATTGATGAACATGAATTCAAAAGAAATTGATTCTTTTTATAATTTTCATATTTTTTTCGTAAAAACAAAGGTAATTTTTTAGTCAAAATTCAGGGTAGAAGATTCTTTTGATCATAGAAGATTTTCCTGTGAATGCGTCTATTTCACATATAGCTCCTGCAATCCTAATATCATCGGTTGCTACTTCATGTTTTTGAGGAGTTCCATAGATAAATCTTTTAATTGATGACTCTTTTTTCATCCCAATAACAGAATCATAAGATCCTGTCATTCCTACATCAGTAATATATGCAGTTCCGTGTATTAATATTCTTTCGTCGGAGGTTTGAATATGAGTATGTGTTCCAAAAACTGCACTTGCTTTTCCATCTACATACCATCCGAATGCAATTTTTTCGGCAGTAGTTTCAGCGTGAAAATCTATTATGATTATTTTTACTTCCTCTTTTATTTTTTCATAAATCCAATCGAAGTTTCTAAAAGGGCAATCAATCGGTTTCATATAAGTTCTTCCTTGAAGGTTGATTACACCTATTTTAAAGTTTGTTCCTTTAATTGGGAAAATCCCGAAACCGTGTCCATAAGCGCCGCGAGGATAATTATTTGGTCTTAATATGTTGTGTGTATCATTGATGAATTTGTGCGATTGAATTTTATCCATTGTATGATTTCCCCCTGTTAGGACATCAATAGGTAATTCCAACAGTTTTTTTGCATCTTTTTCCAAAATTCCCATTCCATCTGAAATATTCTCTGCATTAGCAATTACGAAATTGATTTTGTATTTATTAATGAAACTTGGTAGGAGGGATTTAACAAGATTTATACCTGGTTCACCTATTATATCACCAATAAAAAGAATGTTGATTTTTTCTTTCAAAAATATTCCTCCGTGTTATAACCTTTCCATTGACAGTAATCCTGTAAATCACGCTGTGCGGATTTAAAGATTGCTGCAAAGGCAAGAGCGTCATCGGTATAACCTAATAAAGGAATAAAATCAGGAAATATATCAAAGGGATTAATAAAATATAAAATAGCGGCAACTACAAGTGCAATTGTTCGCCAAGGAATATTTGTATAAGTTTTGGTCTTATAATCTTTTAACATTTGAAGGGAAAGAGTAAGTTGTCGTATAAGTTTCGAAAATTTTTCAAGATTAAGATTGGAGGCTTTTTTCTTAATTTGATTTTCATTACTTAATACTTCGTTTAATTCGTTTGCAGTAACTTTTGATGAATCTGATATAACTTCATCAAAAATTTCACTTTCTTTTATGTTTTCTTTGTTATTCATAAACATCTAAAACAAAAATAGATTAATTTAGGTATTAAATCAATAACATATTACCTATTATCCGCATACTTTTTTAAATACTCTTAGGAAATTCAATCCGAGTATTTTACGAATTTCGAGTTCAGTATATCCTCGTTCGACAAGTTTTTTTGTTATTAGTGGATAACAAGTCCCGTCATAAAGCTCATTTGGTGGGGTTATTCCGCCATCGAAGTCAGAACCAAAACCTATGTGTTCAGCACCAATAAGTTTATAAATATAATCTATATGGTCTAATAATCTATCGAGGGGGACTCCACCCGATAAATCTTTTGTGGCAAGAAATTTTTCTCTTTCCTGATTAAATTTTATTAAATCACCTGAGCTTGCATCGAAAATTTCTTTTAATTCATTTGAATATTTTTGATAAGCATTTTGTGTTCTAATTGCATCAGCATTAAAGTCAATAAATGCATCATAAAAGTTAACCATAATAACTCCGTCATTTTCCCCAATTGCCTTAATTTGTTCATCAGTAAGATTCCTGTAATGAGGACAAAGTGAATAGCAATTTGAGTGTGATGCGATTATGGGATTTTTTGTTGTTTTAATAACATCCCAAAATGTTTGTTCCCCTGTATGTGAAATATCAATAATCATACCAACCTCATCCATTCTTTTTATAACTTCAAAACCAAATTTTGTTAAACCACCTTTTATATTTCTATTAGATTCGTCTTTTGCGGAAGTACCTATTTTGTTTGAGTTGTTCCATGTGAGACCGATATATCTTACACCCTGGTTATAAAATTCATTTATTCTGTCTAAATCATTTTCAATCGGATTACCACCTTCAATACCCATAAGACCGCATAGCTTTCCACTTTGAATTATGGAAATTATATCATCATAAGATTCTGCAAATTTGAATCTATCCGAATTTTCTGATTCAATTTTTCTGAATCTATCAATTTGGTCTTTAGTAAATTTATAAGCACGCTTCATATTCTCAGTATCTGTCCATAGGGCAAATACCTGTAATTTAATACCACCTTCAAGAAGTCTATCAAGACCTGTTTGTGTAATTTTATCCTTTATGCTAAAGTTTGCACCACGCTTATAAACTTGGTAAATAAAATCGTTATGAGCATCTACTACAATAGCATCGTAATGCAATTTATAGCAATCGTCAGTGAGATTTTTAAATTTGTTATCTGGATTTAATATATCATTTTGTTTTACCGAATCTTTTCCAAATAAAATGTTTTGGTTTTGTGGTTTGTGTATTTCATTTCCATTTTTGCAAAAATAGAAAGAAAGTAAAAAAAATATAATAACAGGAATAAGAAATATTTTATTTATCATTTTTAATTAGTTTTATTCAAATTTAAAAGTGGTGTAAGCTTTTGATCATATGGAGTAATAACAATAGTATTATTTTTAGAATTCATTAAATCTTTTAATGTTTCTATGTATTTCCATTGTAAATATTGAGAATTGATTGTATTAGAGATGATTTTCTGAGCTTCCGCTATTCCTTTAGCTTCTACTTGTTTCCTTTCGGCTTCCTGCTTTTCTTTTTGTAAAACGTAAACCATTTGTTGAGCTCTTTGCTCTGCCGAGATTTTTTCATCAATGGCTTCTCTAACTTTTTCTGGTAACTCGACATTACGTAACAAAACCTTTTCTAGAACAATACCCCTTCCTTCAAAAGATTTCTCAAGATTTTTTGTAATATCACCAACAAAATCATCTCTTTTAGATGAATAAATATCTGTTGCGGGGTATTTAACACTTACATCTCGTAAAGCTGTTCTTGTAGCAGGTCTAACAATTTTTTCAACATAATCGGTTCCAACAGTTCTCAATAGATTTGGAGCATCACTTTCGTTTAATCTAAACCATACTGTAACATCCAGTTTTAAGGATAAACCGTCAGAAGACAAGGTCATTATAGCATCATCATTTTTCATCATTCCTTCATCTTTTATTCCGCTCATTGTGTATGCCTGTGTTTTAATATCGAGTTTTTCAACTTCTACTAAAGGATTAACAAGATTTAATCCACTTCTTAATACATTATCTTGAACATTACCGAAAAGTATTGTAACCCCTACTGTTCCTGGACCAATCTGAACAAGTGAGGCAAAAATTATAGAAATAAAAATACCTATAGTAGTTATAATCTTAATAGAATTAATAATTTTTATAAGTTGAGGATTATCTTTTGCTTGTTTGTTTATCGAAAATAAAACAAATAAAATTGCAATCAAGAAAATTATTAAGGTCATCATATTAGTAAAATTAAAATTTAAAAAATTGTTAATTGTTTAATATTTTATTATATAAATTTTTGTCTTTAATAACTTTTATTGCTTCTTGAAGCTGAATGTCTGAGTCAAAAGTTGCAACTATTTGTTCTGCTTCAGTGATTATCATTTTATTTATTTCTGCTTCGATGCTTCTTTTTAATTCTTCTTTAGCTTTTTCTATTTCAATGTCATTTTCTTTTACAACTTCTTTTTCCAATTTTTTTATGTATTCAAAAAATTCGGAAGAATAGTTTTTCTTAGTTCCAATTTGTATTAAATCCGAAAGTTTTTTATTAGCTTCAGATTTGAAAGAGAAGTTTCTTGAATTTATAAAATCCTTAAATTGCTCAAATATATTATCTGTGCATTTAAAAATTTTTAAGTTTGGGTGATTTTCCAGGTAATAATTGGCAAATTTGAAAAACATATCTTTTAATAATAATGCCGAATGAATTTCACTTTCCGGTTCGAGTTTGATTTCAATATCTGGTGATATCCCTCCATTTGCATAAACGATTCTCCCGTTTAATGTTTTAAATTCAGTTTGTTGAAATGTTTCGGTATTAAGAAAAACTCCAGATTTATTCTCTTTGAAATAATCTTTTCCCTGAATCCATCTACCCGATGGAGTAAAATAGCGAGATGTAGTAATTTTTAATCTCGATTCATTACTTAAATCTTTTATATTTTGAACCAGACCTTTTCCGAATGATTTACTTCCTATTATTACACCTCTATCCAAATCCTGTATTGCACCTGCTACTATTTCAGATGCAGATGCTGTATTCTGATTGATTAATACCACTAAAGGAATATCTTTTGTGATTATTGGATTTTCTTTCGAAAAATATTTTTTTTCCGATTCTTTATTGTTTCCTCGTGTAGTTAATAGAAAACTATTTTTTTCTGTTAATTTATTTAATATACCAATAGCTGCATCAAGCAATCCACCACCATTATTTCTTAAATCAAGAATAAGTCCTTTTAAATTATTTTGAGACTTAAAAGTTTTTAAAGCGTTTTCAACCTCACTTTCGGAGTTGCTTGTAAACCTATCGAGTTTTATATATGCTATACCATCACTTAAATCACCAATATAACCCGAGTATGATATATTTTTTAAAATTATTTCCTGCCTTGTAAGCTCAAAATTTATAATCTCACCGTCTCTTTCGATTTTCATTATTAATTTTGAATCGGGAATCCCTCTTACAAGTTGTCTTATACTTTCAAGTTTTAAACCTTTAATATCTTTGTTGTCTATTTCGAGTATAATATCACCAATCCTTAATCCTTTTCTTTGGGCTTCATATCCGTTAAGTATATCTGTTATTCTCACAAGGGAATCTCTCATTTCGATTGTTACACCAATACCTCCATATTTTCCAGCTGTTATTAATTCCAGAACGTCACGATTTTTATCATCATAGTAAACTGTGTAAGGGTCTAATGTTCCCAACATTCCTTCTATACCATATCTGAAAAATTTATCTACGTCAATAGCATCAACATAATTTAAAGCAATCTCTTTATAAACTTTTCCTAATATATCCATATTTCTATTTATCTTATCATAAATATCTGTTTCTTTTTGATAAGAAGTTCCAAGTAGAAATGCAGAGAGTAAAACAAGTATTAATGTTAATGGTAAACAGCTACGAATGTTAATATATTTTTTCATAATTTATTATTTATATATTTCTATTTAACATTGTTTATAATGAATAAAATTTCTTGATGTATAATTTCAATATTTTTTTCTCCATTGAGAATTCTAAATCTTTTTGGATTTAATTTCGCTATTGTTCTGTATCCGGAAATAACTTTATTATAATAATTTTTTTCTTTTTGCTCTATTCTATCGTGAGATTTTCCAGACAATTTTCGTCTTTTTAGATTTTCTTCATAATTAATATCAATCAAAAATGATAAATCTGGGACGAGATTATTTGTTGCAATTTTATTTATGCTATGTATAATTTTTAAGTCTATTTTTCCTCCATATCCTTGATATGCTGTCGATGAGTCATAATACCTGTCACATAGAACAATATATTTCTTTTTTAAAAGTGGTTTAATAATTTCTTCTGTTAATTGGTGTCTTGAAGCAGAAAATAAAAGGAATTCCGTTAAATACTTCATTTTACTGTTTTCTTTATCCAGAAGAATTTTCCTTATTTTTTCGGAAATTAATGTACCACCTGGTTCTCTAACGAGAATAACTTTTTTCTCATTTTTTTTAAAATAATCATACAGAAGTTTTATCTGTGTTGATTTACCGCATAAATCAATTCCTTCGAAAGTTATAAACATAATAAATGATATTTTATATCTAAATTATATATTTTTTAAAGCAATTTCAAAATATAAATTTTTTATTTATTTTAGCTGTATAAGAATTGTTTATTGATTTTTTGTTGTTTAAAAATAAAAATATATTACTGATTTTACTTTTAATAATATCTCTGGCGTCAGGTTTTTTATTGACCTACGTTAGATACAACAATCAGAGTATATTGTTATCTCAATTCAGCCTTACTAAAACAGGTAATCTTATTACTTTTATTTCGATACTAATAATTTCTTTTTTTATAATATATAACATAATATCAAAAGATAAATTTCATATCTTTAGTCTATTTATACTTCTTTTTATTTCAATATCAGGTCTTATTTCACTTGCAATTTCAATTGGTTTTTCAGATAAAGATTATAAGTTAACTTTTTCCTTGACATTTTTATTATGTTATGTATTTGTTATGATATCTTTGATAACAATCACATTTTCTCGCTCGAAGATGTTACATATTTTTAATAATATTGGAATACTAATAGTTGTTGCTCTTATAGGTTTTGCTTTAAATATATATCAAATTTATAATTTTAAAGATGATTCCGATATTTATGCACAGGGTAATCGCAAAGCGGATGCAGGAGTGATACTTGGTGCGGCAGTATGGGGTGGAAACAGGCCGTCGCCTGTTTTAAGGGAGAGAATTAATAAAGGGTTTGAACTTTATCAGAAAAAAATTATACAAAGATTTATTTTAACTGGAGGTGGTTCACCGAACGAATTAACAGAAGCGGAAGTGGAGAGGAATGAGTTGAAGAAATATGGAGTTGACGAAAAAAACTTGATTGTCGAAGCTAAATCCAATTCCACAATAGAGCAAATTCATTTTGTCAGAGATAAACATTATAAGAAGAATAATTGGACAAGGATAATACTAATTTCGGATAATTTTCATTTATTTAGAACTTCTGAAATATGTAAATTCAATGGTATGAATGTAGATTGTATTGCATCGGACACTCCATTATCTACCGAGAGTTTAATAAATTTTAGTATAAAAGAGAGCGTGGCAGTATTATTTTTTTGGTTATTTGGAATAGGATAATTTAATGTAAATAATAAATTGCAAAAGTTAAATTTTGAAAAACAGAATAAAAGAAAAAATAAAATAAAAATGCAGTCAACGAGAAGAGTAATTAGGATTAAAGTATTACAGGCGCTTTATGCTTATGAAATAGAAAAAAATACAAGTGAAGCTTCAAAGTCAAAGGAATATATTGACACACTTAAAATATACTATCCAGCGGAAGCAGTAACTGATGCTGTAAAAAAAATAAAGATAGATATTTTAAGCGATTTGGAGGAGAAAGAAAAATATAAGTTTGCGTCTGATTTAATGGATAGAGTTTTAGAGAACGTCGATAAATTAGATGATATAATTAAGGAAAAAATCGAGAATTGGGAATTCGAAAGAATTGCTCTTATAGATAAGCTTGTTTTACGGATGGGGCTTGCGGAGCTACTTTATTTTCCAGAAATACCACCAAAAGTATCAATAAATGAAGCAATCGAGATAGCAAAAAGTTTCTGTACAAATCAAAGCGGAAAATTCGTTAACGGTATACTCGATTCTATTTTAAACGATTTGAAAAAGAACAATACGCTTGAAAAGCACGGTAGGGGTTTGTTAGACATAAAGAAAAAATAGAATATGAAAAATAAAAGCCAAGTTTTTATTTGGTCTCTCTTTGATTTTGCCAATTCATCTTATGCAGTAATAATAGTTGCTTTCGTTTTTGCAATATATTTTACCGATGTAGTATGCGGGAAGCAGCCGATAGGAGATTTTTATTGGTCGCTTGGTATTAATATTTCGATGATTATTTCAGCAATATTAAATCCAATCTGTGGTGCAATAGCTGACCATACATCGAATAAAAAAAGTTTTCTCTTCTTTTTTACAATGCTTGCAGTAATATCAACAGCACTAATGTATTTTACAGGGAGCGGAACTATAGCATTTGCACTTTTTCTATTTATAATATCAAACATTGGTTTCCAAACAGGTTTGACTTTTTACGATGCATTTATTTCCGATATAGTAGAGGAAAAGTATTATAATAAAGTATCGGGAATCGGATATGCGGTTGGATATATCGGTTCGCTTGTTTCAGTAATTCTCGTTTTTCCTTTTAAAGATAGACCTGATATTTTATTCGTAATTACTGCGGTATTTTATTTTGTTTTTTCACTTCCACTTTTTTTATTTTTGAAAGAAAAGAAAATTCATCCAGAAGTTTCCTCTCAGAAAATAAACTATTTTACCTATGGTTTTATAAAAGTATTCGACACGATTAAGCATATAAATAATTATAAGAATCTCAGAAATTTTTTAATTTCATTTTTTCTTTATATCGATGCAGTGAATACGATAATTTTCTTTTCAGGAATATATGCAAGCAAGACGCTCGATTTTACGATTACACAGCTTGCAATATTTTTTATAGTTGTTCAGATTACAGCTATGCTCGGCTCACTTTTATTCGGTTCAATTGGAGACAGAATCGGGATTTTACGTTCGATAGTAATAACAATTATTTTCTGGATATTAATAGTATTTTCAATATTTTTCTTCGTGGAAAAAGATTCATATCTTATAATATCAAATTTAAAAATTCATTATTTCTTTATTATCGGGGGATTTGCTGGAGCATTTCTTGGTTCCACTCAGGCATTATCGCGTGCTTTAATGACGAAAATCACACCGCTCGAAATAAAAACCGAATTTTTTGGATTTTATGCTCTTTTCGAAAAAACATCAACATTAATTGGTCCTCTCACTTTCGGACTTGTTTCATGGCTAACTAGTTCACAAAAAATTGCGGTTCTATCTGTGGGGATATTTTTCCTACTAGGGATTATGATGATGAAGAAAGTTAGGGAAAATTAGATACTCAAAATAGAATATAGATTGGCGAATTTAACAGATTATTGTGAACAAAGTATTTATTAATGTTCTTAAACTTTTGAAATATCAACAAAGGTTCGAAAGAAATATTAAAAAAAGTATCTGAACACTAAAAAAATAAAGTGTAGTACTTTTGTATTACTTTTGTGTTACTTAGGTAAATTAAAATGCGTAATAATATAAGAAAAATAGCATTTTTTAAATTTATAAAGTTGAATTTTTTTTTGTAGCAATTTTGTATTACTTTTGTGTTACATTTTAATTTATCCGAGTAATGAAAAATCTGTTTAAATTTGGTATAAAAAGTATAAAAAATGAGATTAAATCAATGATTTTAAATTTTTAATTTTTTAAAAATTTTTATTGTAGTTTTTCAAAAGTTTTATTGCTCATTAAATAAGTAAATAATATACAACATTTTATTTTAAAATAACCGATAAAAACCTGCTGGAAACGATATTTTCAACGGAAACAATTTCTCATTCCGGGATTATAACAAAGAGGAGCAATGAGTATTTAAAGAGAGACACTACGGGAAAATATTTCAAAGAACAAAATAGCCATAATAATATATGGTATTAAAGTTTAAAAGTCAAGAGAAAAAATTATTGGTAAAGTGTTTGGATTTATTTTTAATTATGATTTTTTAAACCGATGGAATGATTAGTAATTTATTTTAATAAAAAATACAATTAAAGCCATGTGCTAAATCGTAAAACTAATTTTCTTAATATTTTCTATTTCAGCACTACTAATTTTTTTGTGTTTGAATATTTACTTCCGTTTTTGGATGTGTAATCTAGTTTATAGAAGTATGTTCCCGAAGACAGATTATTTGCTGTAAATTGTGTTTCATAAGTTCCTGAAGTTTGCTCTTCATTTACCAAAGTTGAGACGAGATGACCGAGCATATCATAAACTTTTAAAGTAACAAATCCGTTGTCTTTAATTTGATATTTTATGTTTGTAGTCGGGTTAAAGGGGTTCGGGAAGTTCTGATAGAGTTCAAATGTAGAGGGGATTTTGGATTCGATTTTTTTTACACTTACGGAATTCAGGTCAATTATAGAAGACCAGATTTGATAAACGGAATGTCCGGGATATTTTGCCATCCAGACAGGATAAAGTTTACCATTTGCAGATAATAATCCAATGTTATCTCCTTGATTTCCAGTACCACCGAGAGCAACGGGTTGCGGGTAAAATTTTTCTGCAGCGATTAGGAAGTCTCGCCAAGTATTTCCACCGTCTTGTGAGCGAGATAGATAAACCTGAACCGAATCATTAGTAGGAGAATTTCTTGTATCATAATAGATAATATTTATACCTCCGTTTGCATCAACATCGAGAGTAGGGAAATATTGAATTTTTCCATTATTAAGGGCATCTTGATTTACTCTAATACCAGCCGACCAAGTATTTCCACCATCGGAAGAGCGATGTAAAATAATATCTGGGTCTGAGCCAGCTGGAGGAAAATTTTTTTCATTTGTAACGCAATAAATCCAACCGTTTCTTGCACCGCCAGATTTATCTACAGCCAACCAAGGATAGCCGTTTACTCTAATATTCCAAGGAGGAAGTTGGGAAGTAAATATTCCGTTACAATTATATATAGTTTCGTTAACATTCCAGCTATCACCTCCATTAAGAGATTTGGCAAACCCGATACTAAGTTCATTAAAGGGGCTTGTATTTTTCGAGGAAGCCCAAGCAATGTAGACCTGACCTTGCTCTCCGACAGTAACATTTGGACCATTGGAGTTTCTACCAGCGATGGAATTATTTATTTGGGGTACTGGAGATATCCAATTTTGACCATTATCATTTGTATAACTAAAAATTATTACGTAAGGTGTTAAGACCATAGTAGTTGTATTATAGATTCTACCATAGTAGGAGCTACTTGGAATGTCATCAATAGCGACAGAACTTTTTAATTGCTCGTTAGAAGTATTAAAGCAAGAAATCGGAGAAGACCAATTAGCACCCATATTTGTGGAATAATTTGAATATGTTCTATTCGATTGAAGACTGAATGAATGAAAATGAGAAATTAATAATGTTCCATCAAGCCCTATGCAAGGACCGGGATCCCCGTTGTGAAAAGTGGGAAAGCCATCATTAATTATATCATATCCGAACCAGTTTAAACCACCATTTGTAGAAAGATAACAACCTTCATTACGGATTAATGTAGATAAATTGATTGTAAAGGAACTTGCAAAAAGCATCTGTGAATTTGTAGGATGTTTAACAATTAAAGGTTCGATTTGATTAATTCCCGAAGGAAAGATTCTGTAAATAGGAAATTGACAATATCCCAAATTATTGAGTAAAATAGTCAATAAAAAAATAAAAAAAATTTTTTGCAAGTTTTTCATTATAAAACCTTTCTAAAAATTTTAGCACAGGGGAAATATACAAAATCCCCTGTGCATTTAATACTACTTATTGAATATATAACCGATTTTGATTCCGCCAAAGAAATTTCTTCTTGGTCCAGCTTCATAGAATCTACCACCCATATCATTTATATTAATATAAGATACATATTTTTTATCACTGATATTATCAACCCCTGCATAGGCGGTAATATTTAAGCCCTGATAGTTAACAATAAAACCGAATTGACCACCGAGAACCAAATATTCTTCAGTTTTAAGACTGTCAACATTTTTATCGTTAACATACATAGAGCCAACATATCTTGCATTACCTTTTATGAAAGCTGTATAGTATTTTTCAAAAGTATGACTATAACCGAGTTCACCGCTTAATAAATTTTCGGGAACTGTAGGCACAATGTTGTCACTATAATCTTCAATAGTCTCCGTAAATGGAGAAGATTTAATAACAAGAGCTTTATAATCTATATATTTGAAATTTGAATAAGTATAAGCAGCTTTTAAAGTGAGACCTTTAAATATTTCAGTATTAACTCCGGCTTCTAAACCAAGTCTTCTTGTTTTACCTGCATTTCTATAGAAGTATGCATTATCATAGACGAATGGAACAATTTCATCTTGGATTAAACTATGGAAGAAAGTAAGTTCTGCAAAAGTATTTGTGAAATATTTATTATTAATACCATTTGAACTACCTTTAATACCAACTTCAAAATTAACCGACTTTTGAGCTTGTAAATCGGGATTAAGAGTTGTTCTTCCGCCGTTTGACGATGACGGGAAATTATCCAATTCATTATTAGCAGGTGAATCAAATCCAAGACCAAATGAGGTATAAGCAGCAATTTTGGAAGTGAATTTGTAATTCAAAGCAAACTTAGGAGTAAATCTGTCAAAAGTCCTCGAAGTATCGGCTCCAGTGTTTTGCCAATCTTCCGAAATGTAAGTTACTCTATCGTATCTGCTTGAAAAAAGGATATCTAATTTACCGGGCAAAATTGGGAACTGGTCAAGTAAATAAAAACCAACATTGGTGAGTTTTTCATTTAGAATTGCTTTTGAAATATCACCTTTTTGACCGTTAACATTATCGAAATAGTTCATAGGTCCTCCCTGATAGAATAAATCACCACCTAAAGTAAATTCATTTACTCTTTTTTTGTCAAAGGCCATATGGTTAATATACTTAAAAGATGCACCCAGACCGCTTCTACTAAATATTCTGTAACGGCTATCGGTTCTTTCTAAATTTTTAATGGTACCATATCCAGTAAATTCAAGGATATGTTCATTATCTTTACCGAATTGTGTGCTATAAGTAATACCAAGTCTACCTTTTCGAGTGATTCTTTTTAAATCACGGGCTAAAGTAGTAGCATCAGTTCCGTTTGGATTTTCATTGTATTCTTTTAGAGTTTGAGAACCGGGAAGTTTAATCAAACCATTTACATAATAACCAAAAATCTTCAGAGTAGTTTTTGAACTAACTTCGGAAATTAATGAAGAGTTTATGCGAGTTTGATATTCGTTACTATGGTCTCTGAAGCCATTATAGTTTTCGTAACTGGAAGTTAACATAAACCTTGTAGCTCCTGAATTTAGACCTACTTTAAATCCATTTTTCTTTAGTCCAAATTCTCCAAAGTCATTATCGATTAATGCAAAGTTTTTAGTGAAATTAACATCACTAAGGAAGTTTATAACACCACCTGGAGCATTAGTGTATAGGGATGAAGAGTTACCTTTTACCACTTCAATTTTTCCAATAGCAGTGAAATCAATAGCTTCAATTCTTGTTTGCCCGTCAGGTTCAGATTCAGGAATACCATCGAGGAGAATTCTTACACCTCTGATACCTGAATTAGATCGGCTACCAAAACCTCTTATAGCAATACGGACGTCGTGATTTCCATATCTGGATTGAAAGAAGACACCTGGAACAAATGCCAACACTTCGTTAACGGCTTGTTTTCTTGTTGACTGCCACTGTGTCTGGTCAACACGATTAACAGAATATGGAATATCAATTATTTTCTTTTCTGTTCTTGTTCCTGTAATTACTACCTCTTCAGTTTGGTAATATCCCGTATCGATTTGTGAATACAAATCGGATATAAAATAAAAACTAAAAAGAAAAACAGAAATAAATATAATTTTTCTCATATTTTTTATATTTAAATTCATAAAATACCAAACACAAAAAATTTTTAGTATTTGGCTTCAAATTATAATATCGCTATATGAGAAATTTAGGAGGTGGAGTAGGAATATCTAAATAATTATTTAAAATAGGAAAACAAATGAAATCAATGCATACACCCTTACTCGATAGGAATATGCTATCAAACTTGATAGGTAAACCAGCATCACCAATTAGTGAATGCAAAATTGATGCAGTTCTTGAATATTTATCATTTAAGCTTTTTGTAAAATACTGAGCAAATAAATTATGGAGATTTGTTTCGTTTTCGTCGTTTAGGGCAAATATTTTGACAGAATCATTATAGAATTCAATTCTCGAAATATCATACATTTTACCAAAATATTTTATTTCTTGAGGTTCAATGAAAAAGAAATTGTCACTTTCATTTTCAAATTCATATTTAGAAAGAGTTATAGTAGTTAAATCTTCAGGATTGATGAAGTTTTCAAGTTTGCTAAAAGCTTCTTTTTTAAAAAAAGATTTAAGTTGGAAGAATACGATAATATAACCTGCTGAATTAAAAATCAGCATAAGTGCAAGAAATATTGAAATTATTTTTTTCAATTTAACCTTTTATACTCCTCAACTAGTAATTTAAATAGAAAAAGTTAATAGTTCAAGAAGTAAAGAAATAAATATTTTTATAATTTCAGTTCAGCTTTAATTTCTTTTAAAATATCATTTAAACTCGGAATATCTTTAAACCATTCTGTTCCTGTAATTTCATTTGTGCAAGCTGAGTAGACCTGAGAAATTAAAGTTTTAAGTTTTGGTGTTAATGGTTCGGGTTGCAACTCACAGATTTCTTTCCAGTTTTGTCTGTCTTTTTTCTTTGCTTCTTCAACTGCTTTATTCCAATCTGTATTTCTGTAAAATATTCTTGCAATTTCTTTGCTTACAGGTAATCCTTCATAAGTGAATCTGCATTCGTCGAGAGTGCCTAAAACATCTACAAGCATTAAATTTCTATTTAAATCGAAACCGACTTCGATTTTCCCATCTTCGTTTGTCAATCCAATTTTTGAAAATTCATCGGTAATTAGATTGTTTATTTTGCTTGTAAGATTTTTAAGTGAAATTAATTCTTTATCACTTAAACCAGAAATTTCCTGAGCTTCTTTCCAATTCATATACCTATCAGTAATTTCAAGTTTTGTGGAAACGTCATAAATAGGAGTATCGAGTTTTTGATTTGGTTTGGGCATTTTATCGAGTCCTAAATCCTTAGGAGTTATTTCACCATTTTTCAGACGTTTAAATACACTGCTCCCCGGAGGTAAGAAATTTCTATAAATTACTTCGAGCGGAATTAAAAATCCACCTTCTTTAGTTTTGTATTTTGAATAGTCATATTTATCACCAGATAGTCCGGGTTTTATTACACGAAGTAATTTAATTTGCATAATGTTAGTGGGGCTTTTCAAATCTGCAAGTTTTTTAACTTCGTTGTTTTCGACTAATCCTAAATAATGAGTAGCTATTCCCAATGATTCAAGTTTTTCAAAAAAATACGCACC
Organism: uncultured Ignavibacteriaceae bacterium; assembly: GCA_964400285.1. Taxonomy (GTDB): domain Bacteria; phylum Bacteroidota; class Ignavibacteria; order Tepidaquicellales; family Tepidaquicellaceae; genus FEN-1279. The sequence goes on along the minus strand of CAYNTK010000003.1, from coordinate 53,677 downwards.
GAGGATTGAAATTGCTGCACCTTTATTAGGGATTTGGTCGGGCATTTCGCCCCAGTCGAAGACGGAATACCTGTCTGAATAAATAAATCTTCCTACTCCAAGTTCTTGTTTTGTTGCTTCATTTATAATTTGTAAATCCTTGACACTACCCATTGATTACCTCCTTATCATCTTTTTCTAAAACATCTTTCATTTTGTTTTGATATTCTATAACTTTATTTTTAATTTTTTGGTCAGAAAGTCCAAAGATTTTTGCAGCTGCAAGAGCGGCATTTTCTGCTTCGGTAATAACCAATGGGGCTACTCCTGAAGGCATTCTTAGACTTGAGTATATGTCATTTCCTGCAAATTTTTCGCCATAGGGTGGACAGGCAATTACAGGACAAGACGTTTGACCATCTGTGAACCCGCTCAAGGCATTACTTCTGCCAGCAACTGTAATGAATACTACGTTGTCTTTTTCATATTGTTTAATAAGGTCAAAACATTTCAAAGGGACTTTATGAGCAGAAGCAATTCTTAAAACACTTTCGATACCAAAATCAGCAAGTGCTTTTGCAATTTTTTTTGACCATTCGAGGTCAGCTTTAGAGCCCATTATAATTATTACTTTATTCATAATTTTCTATATTAGTTTTTAGGGTGAATATCAAAAGTGTTGATTTATAATATAAATTTATATTTTATTATTTGAAATTAAAAGATAATAAATAGGTTATTAAAATTGAAATTCTTTAGTGTGCAACAAACGAAATGAATTTATATTCGGACAGTTATTTGTATTATATTTAATTTTAATTAAGCTTAACTTATAAAGAAAGGTTATTTTTATAAATTTGCTGGAAATTATTGTAATTCCGTTTCTTTATTAATAAAATCTGAAATATAGGATTTGAATATCTAAATTTTGAAAACAGATTTAAAAGGAATTGATGATTTTTTTTTTAGATTTCAACAGGTTTTGGAATTAGAGAAATATTTGTATGTTTATGAAAAAGCGACGTAACGAGTTCAGGAAGTAATTCAATTTTTAAAATAAAAAACAGAACAAATGAAGCATTTAATATTATTCTTTTCTTTGCTTTACATAGTAAATTGCAATTCCCAGCAAATATCGAAAGCAAATAATTCAATATATTTGGATTTCGGAATTATTTTCAGCCGCAGTGCAATAGCGTTGGGGTGCGGTTTGAATTACGAAAGGATGTTAAACGATAATTTTAGCGTAAGAGGGGGAGTGAACATTGGCTTTTTCGGAGCAGGAGTATCAGGAGATGCAATTTCAGGAACATGTTTGAGCTTTCCAGTTACATTTAATTATATGACGAAGAATAAAAATAAATTTGAAGCTGGTCTAGGAGGGGGACCTTTTTTTAATCTGGAACAGGAGAAGAGTTTTTCGTTTTTTCCCGCAGGCAAAATTGGTTATCGATATCAGCCAGATGAAGGAGGATTGATGCTTAAAGCGGGATTGGAAGTTCCTGCTAATACATATTTATCAATTGTAGGAATTGGTTACAGTTTTAAGTAAATTTTATTTTTTTATTGCATCGAAATAAGGTGCACCAATATTTACTAATACAAAATCTTCGTGATTAAATCCCGATGCATTTCCGCTATGTAGATGTGCCCTGAAGTTAACAGAGTCACCAGTTTTTGCAGAAGAAAGGAATTCGTTTGTAAAAAGATATTTTTCAATTTTATCGATTTTAATTGTAAATCTTTTTCCTGTTTTACTGACCGCATCAAGTAGTATTTCCGGAATGACTTCGCCCTCTTCGATTCTGCAAGGGATAAAAAATTCATTATCAGTTTCTCCGAGATAAATATAAGAAAATATTTTTACTTTAATAGAATCACTTTGATAGATTGATTTTTTTTCTGAAAAAGTTTTTTCTGTAATAAAAAATGAAATTGTAAAAGCGAGAAAAGCTATTATTAAGAGATATTTAAAGATTTTCATTTTGAAATTTTTAGTTATTTAAACTATAAAGAAAAGAAATAAATTCCCGAAGAAAGAAAAAAAATAAAATTAGTAACTCTATTAACCATTTATTAATAGGAAAATAAAATTTATACATATGGGGTTTAGATGAATCAGGAGAACCCTCCGTTCCCTCTAATGGACATCGGAGTGCTCTATGGAAAATAAAAAACCCTTGTTCAAAAATGAGCAAGGGTGAAAGAAAACGTACACTCGGGGGGACTCGAACCCCCGACCCGCTGATTAAGAGTCAGCTGCTCTACCAACTGAGCTACGAATGCGGTTCAATTTACGGGAAATAAGTTTTATTTTCAATTCAGAATTTCTCTTAAAAACGTTTATGAATTTCTTATAATAAATCCGTTATGATTATTAGATTTATTCGTTAATTTTAATCTTCTATATGCAGTTTCATACTTGCGGTACTTCCGCTGACATCGGTGTAATACATTAGCGAGCCTCTTGCGGGATTAATATTATAATCGCCGGGAATCTGGGCTCGCATTATATAAGAGAATTCATAAGAGTTACCGTATAAATACGTTGCAAAGAAAGTAACTTTATTATCCCTGATATCTTTATCAGCATACCACCATCTCCAGTAGTAATAAGAATATCCCGAATAGTCTTTTTCATCTTCGACTCTATACGCCCAATCGTCTTTTGTTACTTCACATCCGGCGGGGAGCGGGTCTTCGAGCATAAAGAAATTCATATTGTTTTCTTTCGAATACACGCGGAGCTTTACGAGTATCATATCACCCGATTTTACGTTACCGTCGAAATATTTTTTTCTGAAAGTGATATTTTTGCCTGAATAGGATTCATATTTTTCAAGCTTATAATATTCCTTTTCGACTCTGAAACCATCTTCACGCGGGGAAATGTTTTCCGAATCCCAGTAATAGCTTGCGTTTGCGGAGAAATATACTTTTCCTGTACCTTCTTTATCGATGCGGATTTCGTTTTTCCCTTCTTTTAATTTACTGCCTGAAATTCTGATAAGTGAATCTTTTAAGAAAATATCATCTTTGGTCATTCGCTTTTCATATAACTTTTCTCCGTTGACAAAAACTTTTACATTATAATCGGGAGCGAGTTCAGAAGAATTTTTAAGGTAATCCACCATTGCATAAATAATCAAAGCAGTTTCCTGAGTATTTCTCCAGGAGAGTCCCATTCTCTGCATCATAAGCCAGCGGATGATTTTGTTTTTCAATTCTGAATTTCCTTTTATATTTACTAATGCTTTTAATCCCATTGCTGTCGTTTGGACTTTATCATCCTGCCAGTTGTAGTGGAAAGATTGACCTTCCCAGTAAGCACCGCCTTCACCTGAAGTTTTAGCTTTGTTCTCGAGGTCATTGACTACTTTTAAAGCAAGGTCTTTTTCTCCCATAATATTATATGTCATTGCGATCAAGCTTCTTGCATAATCATTGATATTTTCTTCGAGCAGTTTATCGAGTTCGTATTTATATTTTTCTATTTCTTTGCTATCGGCGACGGCAATCGAATAGAAGATATAAGCTTTTGTAGTCGGGTCGAGGGTATTTTTCAAAGAATTTTTCATCGAGGTGATACCTTTTGTAACAACATCATTACGTATATCATATCCTGCTGATTTAGCAATTGACAATCCATAAACAACATAAGCAGTCATAAACGGATTAGTTGCATCGTTAGTCCACCAGCCCCAACCGCCGTCTGAATGCTGGAATCCGTAGAGACGTTTGATTCCGGCGTCAACCATTTTAGGCAAATCTTTTTTCGTAGCATCGCTTATTGGAGCATTGAGTTCTTTGAAAGCGCTTGCAACCACAACTGTTGGCAGAAATCTGCTCATAGTTTGCTCAACACAACCATAAGGATAACCAGCGAGTTCATCTAGAGAACTTAAGATTGTGGAAGCCAAGGAAGGAGCTACCGTGAATTTCAATCCAGCACTTCTGATATCTGTTCCCATTGGAATATCTACATATTTTTTTTCAGAAACATTATTATCGGAGTAATCTGCAATAACGGGTTGAATAATTTCGAGTCCTTTTGGCTGAAGAGGGACTTTGATTTCCACTGCATCGGATTCTTCATTTGTTAATGCCTCTGCATATAATTTTGCTTCACCGTATGGGTTATCAACTTTTATTTTCCAATCCAATCTCTGTTCAGAGTTAGAAGCAATATTGATTTGTGTTTCATTATTACCAACAAGGGAAACATTAGTTGCTTTAAATTTTACTTTAACGTTTTTATCGGTCGATAAATAATTATGAATAATTGTCGAAATTGTAATTTCATCTTTATTCTGCAAGAATCTGGGAGTTTCCATTCTAACAAGTAAATTTTTTCTTGTGATTACGGTTTTTGTCATTTGACCTACTTTTGTATCTTCCGTTATTACGTGTGAAGTTACTCTCCATTCCGTTAAATTATCCGGGTATTTAACATTTACGATTGCATATCCATCTGCATCAGTTTTTGTATATGGTGACCAGAAAATCGCATCCATAAACTCGGAACGCACTTCGGCTTCTTTGAATTCAGGGCCTTTTCCATCTTTATCGTCTCCTATATCTTTTTTCATTTTCATAAATTTCTTTTCTTCGGTTTTCATTGGTGCAGGTGTTTTAGATTCGTCAAGTGTTATTCCTGACCTTATATTTCCATTAAGCATTTCGGATTGTTCGTAAACCAGATCTTCATTTTTATTTTTATCGGTATATAATTTAATATTTTTGGTTTCACCTTTAGATAAAGAAATTTTCATTAAACCATCATAATCGAGATTGCTGTAAAAAATTCCAATCGAATACGTTCCTTCGGGGAGTTTAAATTCGAATGTTCCATCTGAATTTGTTACTGCAGCTTTAAAATCTTCATCTACTACTATTGTAGCGTTAGCTATTGGAATGTCATTTTTAGTTAATAGAGTTCCTTTTACCGTTGCGAGGTCACCTTCTTTTGTCGAGCGGATATTAAATCTCTCGTAAATAGTGAGCAAGCGAGAATAACTGTAATTCGAAGCGTAAGTATTAAAAGTGGTAGAAACCTGAGTTAAATTATATCCGTAGAAAACTTTTCTAATATCTTTTGTGGTTTCTTCTTTGATAGAATATATACTTTCATCTATTATCCCTATCGAAACTTCTGCATTACGAACAGGTCTTCCATTATTATCCAAAACACGTACTTTCAATTCTCCCGATTCACGAGGTTTATAAATATCTTTCGATGTTTCTATATTAACGGTAAGAAATTTTTCTTCGGGAATAAGCATAATAGATTTATTTGCAGTGTAAAATTGTCCGTTGGAAACAAAATTAGCGCTGATTTTAAAATTTGAATTATAATTTTCATTGATTTGAAATTCGAGAACATGTGAAGAACCTGTAAATTTTTCTATAGTATAGGTAATAATATTATCCGTTTCCGTAGTAATTAACATACTCACATCGGGGACAGAGGAATAAATTAAAGCTTTGCAAATTTCACCTTTTTTATAGCTGTCTTTATCCGTGATAATTTGAATACCCGATGATTTATTGTAACTCCACCAATAATTATCCTTACCCCAGACATAAAAATATGCTGTGGTTTTAATTTCTTTTCCTCTATCGTCGGTTGCCTTTACTTCTACTGAGTACGACCCTTCGGCATTATAACCTGGGATATCGAATGAGACTATACCTTTTCCGTCCGATTTTGTTTTACCGTTAAGAGTTTTAACAAGGTCTCTTGATTCTTTGTAGTCATATCTGCCCCAGTTTGTTTTGTATATATCAACGGTGAAATTGATTTGGATAGGTTTATCGGAGAAATCATTTGCGAGCACTTCAATATTTGCATTATCACCGGGTTTATAAAGGTATTTATCGCATTTAGCATTTAAATAAAATCCTCCACGGGTAACGAATACAGTTGTTAATCCCGAAATTTCCCGTCTTGATTTATCGACAACTTTTGCCTGTACGATATATTTATAATCTGTTTCGTAACTGTACCAATAGTACCATCTGTAATAATCGTTATAATTGTTTTTAAAATCTTCTTTTATATTATAATTAAATTCTAATTTACCTTCACTGTTTAATTTACCTTTCCCGCTAAAAATATATTCAGCATTGTTAAATTTTTTATTATCATCGAGAGAGGCATAATACTCTTCATACCAAGAAGCCCATTCTGAAAACGCCCACCAGGGTTTGGAATATCTGACTTTATAAACGTTATATTCTACGTCTGCATCTGCTACGGGACTGCCGAAGAAATATTTTGCTTCTACATTTGTTATAAGATTATCATTTCCGTAATACTGATTTTTATCCGTTTTAACGGTAACTTTATATTCGGGTTTTTTGTATTGTTCGACTGTAAAATTTATGCTCGAGGAATTTTTTTCGTTAATTTGGGCAGTGATAACGTATGTTCCGAGAGGTGCATCTTTATCGATTTTGTAAGAGCCATCGAAACTTCCAATATCATTTGTTTTTAATACTTTTTTATATACCTCAGCATTTCTCGAATCTTTTATTTTCAATGTGATTTCTTGATTAGAATAAGATTCGTAACCTGTTGAAATTTTTCTTTTAATTGTTCCTTTAAATAGAACTTCGGATTCTGTTCTGTAAACAGGTTGATTTGTAAAAATATACGTATTAAATCTATCTGCAGTATAACCGAAATAAAGATAAGGGTCGGAAATAATAATATCATTTCCGTAATATCCAATTATCAGCGGTGTTTTATTATCGTTGTTTTTAAGAATTTCATCTTTTACTTCCTGAAAGAATGTTCCGTTGCCGGATGAAATTCCTTTGCCGATTAGTTTAGAGCCGAGGTAGAAATTTAAATCGGCATTAGACACAGGAGAGCCTGATTTTCTATCAATTACATAAGCGAGCATAGAATTGCTTCCGGCTTTAGAGATAATGCCAGTTGAAGTTACAATAAAACCGCAGTAAGCGACCTGATTTCCAGCCGTGACTTTTACGAAATAAGCTCCATTTTCGGAAACGGTAATAGGAACATTTTCATTTATATAATAGTAACCGTATTCTTTTATAGGTTTATAATTTTTAGTAAACGAGTTTACTTCATCTGCAAGGTAGGTCAGGTTTGTACTATCCCTGCCGAGAACGTCGATGCTATACATCGAAGTTTGATTCGAATAAAATCCTGCAATATCTTTTATTTTATAAATCTGGAAATTAAAGTTAATCTTTTTATTTTTTTCTTTTTTATCAATTCTGTAATCATATGAGTAAAGATTAACAGAGATTTTATCACCCGGGTAGTAATAATTGTTAGAAGAGATATAAAAATTGACATTTAAATCATCTGACGTTGGTTTTGGAAAAATATCGGCGGCAGATGACAAAAACGTTGTTAAAACTAAAGCCCAAAAAATTGTGATTGATGTTTTCACTTTAATATTATTTAAATTTTAAAATTACTTTTTCAAAAATCGGTTCTTGATTTTTATAGTCGAATTAGTTTTTTTTGTTCCGTAATATGTCTACTTTTTTAGATAAGCTTAATTTTGAATCAAAATTAATACTTGAATAATTTCATTTTATAAATATTTCATTTGATTTATCGAATATATATTATTAAATTTAAGTATCAATTAGTGTGCTTTTAAAAAAACATTAATATTATGAGAAATAAATTGAAAAAGTTATTTTGCCTTTCAATTGGATGGATATTATCATTATTCGGAATTGCGGTTGGGAATATATCCTGTGCATACGGACCTGCCTGTAATGAAGAACAAATGAGGATAATGTATGATTTGCAGGCAGAGCATGATGAAATTATTAGCAAAGTACGGGCAAAAGAAAATGAAATTAATGATTTAATGAAAAATGTGACTAATAACGAACATAAAATAAAAATATTAGAGCAAGAAAAGGATTCATTGAAGCTGTTACTTGAAAACTTTGAAAATTAAATATTATTATGAATAGTATAAAATTTTTTCTTATTAAAGGAATAATATTTCTGATATTTATTTCTAATACCTATTCTCAGACTGATACGAACGATTATGAAGAAGGGGAAGAAATGACTGTTGAATATATTCAAAAGCGTATCGATGAATTGACAATGCAAATAAAAAATGAAAAATCTGAATTAGTCAGGTTGGAAAAGAAAAAAGATACCTTGCTTACAAAGAAAAAAAATACAGATTCTTTATGTAACCAGTTGCAAACAGAGATTTATGAAATGTTGAATACGGATGCGTCTGAAGTTAGTGAATTTAAAAACAGGTTCGAAGCAACAGAAAGAAAAATATTAGATGTATCAGCTCCTTTAAGCGATATTAAGGAATATTGGTTCGATTATATTAAGAATAATAAAATAAGATTACTTTCCCAGTTTAGAAAAAGATATGAAGTTATGAGAGAGAAAATTGAAAACTGGAAAGGTGAATGATAAAAACTCCATAAGCATTTCCAGACGAGCGAAGCTCAATTTATTTCGTAGTTATCGAAAAGTCCAAACCCAATTACATAATTTAACATATTTATTCTGGGAATGCACATTAAGGTGCAATTTGAAATGTCTTCACTGTGGAAGCGATTGTCTTTCGAGCAATTCCCACCCTGATATGCCGCTTGAAGATTTTTTAAAAGTTCTCGATGAAGTTAAATTACAATACGAACCATCAAAGGTTTTAATAGCGATTACAGGTGGAGAGCCATTGCTAAGAAATGATTTGGAAAAATGTGGTGATGAAATTCGGAAAAGAGGTTTTCCATGGGGAATGGTATCAAATGGCTTTACACTTACGAATGAAAAATACGATTCATTTGTAAAAGCGGGATTGAAAACTTTAACAATAAGTTTAGATGGACTCGAAGAAAACCACAATTGGTTAAGAAATAATAAAGAATCATTTAAGAAAGCGGTAAATGCAATATCATATATAGCAAAAAAAAATAATATAATATTTGATATTGTAACTTGTGTAAATCGAAAAAACATTGATGAATTAGAACAAATAAGAGAGCTTTTAATTTCTCTGAAGGTAAAGTATTGGAGATTATTCACGATATTTCCAAAAGGAAGAGCGAAAGATATAAATGAATTCAATTTAAACGGTGAAGAACTTAGGAGAGTGATGGAATTTATCGTAAATACTCGTAAAGAGAATCAAATAAAGGTCGAATTCAGTTGTGAAGGATTTTTGGGAAGATATGAAACGGATGTAAGAGATGGAATATTTTTTTGCAGAGCGGGTATTAATGTTGCATCAGTTTTAGCAGATGGTTCAATTTCTGCTTGTCCGAGTTTACGGGGTGATTATATACAGGGGAATATATACAAAGATAAATTTTTAGATGTATGGAACAATAAATTTGAAGTAATGAGAGACAGAAACTGGACGAAGACAGGAGAGTGTAAATCTTGTTATGTATATAAATGGTGCGAGGGAAATGGACTACATTTAAGAGATGAATCGACAGGGAAACTATTATATTGTCATTACAATAGATTATTTAAGTGACCTCTAAATTCCATTCTAACAACTTTTCAATGGCGAAATCAAAAAACATTGAGAATGATAAAATTTAAAAGTATTTTGACAATATTATGCATGAATTATCTGTAGCACAAAATATTATCGAAATTATTAAAGAGAATGTACCTGAAAAAGATTTGAGAAAGGTAAAAACAATTTTTCTCGAAGTAGGGGAATTTTCGGGCATCATATCCGAATCATTACAGTATTGCTTTGATGTAATAAAGACCGATACTTTACTCGAAGGTTCAAAAATGGAGATTAAAAAAATACCTTTCGTATTATTATGTAATGAATGCAAATCAGAGACATCAAATAATATGGGAATAAGATATTGTGAAAAGTGTGGTTCAAATAATACGAAAATAATTTCGGGTACGGATATGCAAATAATAAATGTAGAATTAGAATAATAAAATAATTTAAAAATATGAGTATAATTACAATCGAAAGGAAAGTCCTTGAAAAGAACGATGAGCTTGCGGCTCAAATAAGAGAAAAGTTTAAAAGAAATGATATTTTTGTGATAAATGTTGTAAGTTCGCCCGGTTCGGGAAAGACGAGTTTATTGGAGAGAACAATCGAAGAACTAAAAGGAAAAATTAGTATAGCTGTAATTGAGGGAGATGTCCAGACCGATTTTGATGCAAAGAGGGTTGAGAGATATGACGTGCCAATTGTTCAAATCGTTACAAATGGAGGATGCCATCTCGAGGCTAAATTGGTAAAGGATGCACTGGAAAATATTGAACTTGGGAAAATACATTTTCTTGTCATAGAAAACGTTGGGAATCTTGTCTGTCCAGCGGGATACGACCTTGGCGAGGATATGAAAGTAGTGTTATTAAGCACGACTGAAGGAGATGACAAACCGCTTAAGTATCCGAAGATGTTTATTAATTCTTCGATATTAATAATAAATAAAATTGACTTGCTACCATATGTAGATTGCAATATTAATAATTTAAAGAATAATGCATTAAGTATTAATCCGAAACTTAAGATATTCGAAACTTCCTGTACGACGGGGGATGGAATCGAGAATTGGTGCAAATGGATTTTGGGGAATATCAAAAAATAGATTTTTAGTTTTATCAATAAAAATATTTATTGGCTCATCGAATAAAAATAATAATTAAAGGTGCGGTACAGGGTGTAGGATTCAGACCATTTATTTTTAATATGGCGGAGTCGCTTGGATTAAGAGGTTATGTTTCAAATACACAGCAAGGAGTAATAATCGAGGCAGAAGGCGAACAAAAATTACTTGAGATATTTACCGAGAGAATTACAAAAGAAAAACCTCCAGTATCATTAATTCAAAGTATTTGTGTCGAAAAACTTCCTTTAATTAATTATAAAGAATTTAAAATCGAGAAAAGTGATTTAAGCGGTTTACCTAATGCAATTGTTCTTCCCGATATAGCAACGTGCAGTGATTGTCTCGATGAAATATTTAATACAGAAAACAGACGCTATCTTTATCCTTTTACGAATTGCACAAATTGTGGTCCTCGTTTCTCTATTATTGAATCTCTTCCTTACGATAGAGCAAGGACGACGATGAGAAATTTTTCTATGTGTCCCGAATGCGAAGCCGAATATGAAAATCCAAAAGACAGGAGATTTCACGCACAACCAAATGCATGTCCTGTATGCGGTCCGCACATTGAATTATGGAATTCTTCAGGTGAAGTAATTTCTCTAAAAAATGATGCGATATTAGATACTGCAAAAGCAATTAAAGAAGGGAAAATACTCGCCATTAAAGGATTAGGCGGATTTCATCTTGTAGTCGATGCAATGAACGATGAAGCGATAAAGAGATTGCGAAAAAGGAAAAACCGTGAGGAGAAACCATTTGCATTAATGTATTCCGATTTAAATAGTGTAAAATATGATTGCAATTTATCAAGAGAAGAAGAAAATTTATTATTATCCGTACAATCACCAATCGTATTGCTTAAGAAAAAAAGTGATTGTAAGGTTTCACGAGAAGTTGCCCCGTTTAATCCAAATCTTGGGATAATGCTTCCTTATACTCCGCTACATCATATTTTAATGAGAAATTTAAAAACGCCAATCGTAGCTACAAGTGGAAATCTTGCGGAAGAGCCGATTTGCATCGATGAAAAAGATGCGTTAGTGCGATTAAAAGACATTGCCGATTTATTCCTTATTCACAACAGACCTATATACAGGCATGTAGATGATTCGATAGCAAGAATTATTTTAGGTGAAAAAGTTTTATTAAGGCGAGCCAGAGGTTATGCACCAATGCCTGTGATTTCGGGAAATCAAAATGATAAACATATTTTATCAGTCGGCGGGCATTTAAAAAATACAATTGCGGTGTCAAAAGGGAGTGAAGTTTTTATAAGTCAGCATATAGGAGACCTTGAAACACTTGAATCATATAACAGCTTTCTCAATACAATCGAAAAATTTAAAGAGGTATATAAAATTGAACCGGAAGCAGTGATATGTGATTTACATCCCGATTATATTTCCACAAAATATGTGAATGAAAAATATTCAGATATTATTAATGTTCAGCATCATAAAGCACATATACTTTCGGTAATTTCCGAAAACGATATAAAAGAGCCTGTTCTTGGAATAGCATTTGATGGTGCGGGTTTTGGTGAAGATAAAACAATCTGGGGGGGAGAATTTTTTCTTGCAGGGAAAAATAAAATTACGAGAGTTGCAAGTTTGAAGCAATTCAAACTTCCGGGAGGCGAAAGTTCTTTCAAAGATATTTACAAAGTTGCGTTTGGGATTTTATATGAAATTTTTGGTGTAGATACGTTAGAGATTTTTCATTATGATATTACCGAAAAAGAATCTAAGATTTTATTACAAATGGTTGAGAGCAATATCAATTCACCCGTATGCTCGAGTGTTGGTAGGTTGTTCGATGCTGTTGCTTCAATTTTAAATATCAGGCAAAGAGTTAATTTCGAAGGACAGGCGGCAATGGAGCTTGAATTTTTAACCGATGGATATTATACAGAAGACTATTATGATTTTGAAATATTAAAAGGGGAAAATGAAATAATAATTTTGGATTGGAGGAAATTAATGATACAGATTATCGAGGATAAAGAAAACAAAGTATCATCGAATTTGATTTCCGTTAAATTTCATAATGCATTGATTAATGCTATTATACGAATAGCAAAAATAATTAACGAAAAAAATGTTGTTTTAAGCGGAGGGTGTTTTCAGAATAAATATTTGCTGGAAAATTCAATTTTAAAATTAAAAGAAAACGGATATAATGTTTTTTGGAATAAGGAAGTCCCTGCGAATGACGGTGGGATTTCATTAGGACAAATTGCATATTTTTCTTATTTTAATGAAAAATAAAAAGTAAAATTATGTGTTTAGCCGTACCCGGAAAAATTCTTGAGATAACGGAACAAGATAGTTTAACGAGAACCGCTAAAGTTAGCTTTGGCGGAGCTGTGAAAGATATTAATATTTCATTTGTGCCTGAAGCAAAGATTGGAGATTATGTAATTGTTCACGTTGGATTTGCTCTTAATATAATAGATGAGGAAGAAGCGAAAAAATCTCTTGAATACCTAAAGCAAATCGGAGATATTGAATGAAGTATATAGATGAATACAGGAATTCGGAAGATGCGAAAAACTATCTGGATACAATTCAAAAAATAACAACGAAACATTGGAACGTTATGGAGATTTGCGGGGGACAGACACATTCAATTGTAAAATATGGGATAGATGAATTGATTCCGAAAGAAATAAATCTTATACATGGTCCTGGGTGTCCGGTGTGTGTTACGCCAATCGAAAAAATAGATAAGGCAATAGAGATTGCTTCGAGTCCTGATGTAATTTTTTGTTCATTTGGTGATATGCTCAGGGTACCGGGTTCGAAAACAGATTTGCTCAAAGTTAAGGCATCGGGATTTGATGTAAGGATTGTATATTCACCTGTCGATGCGGTAAATATTGCAAAACAAAATCCTGAAAAAGAGATAGTTTTTTTTGCGGTTGGATTTGAGACAACCGCACCGCCAAATGCGCAGGCAATATATCTTGCGTCGCAACAAAGAGTAAAAAATTTTTCTGTTCTCGTTTCGCATGTACTTGTTCCGCCTGCGATAGAAGCGATATTGAGTTCTAAAAATAATCAGGTTCAGGGATTTCTTGCGGCAGGGCATGTGTGCACCGTTATGGGTTTTTATGAATATGAAGCAATCGCAGAAAAATATAAGGTACCTATTGTGGTAACGGGTTTTGAACCAAATGATATTTTGCAGGGAATTTATATGTGTGTAAAACAACTCGAAGAAAATAAAAACAATGTGGAAAACCAGTATTCGAGAGTCGTTTTAAGAGAAGGGAATAAAAAGGCACAGGAAATTATGTATGAAGTGTTTGAAGTATGCAACAGGAAATGGAGAGGGATTGGTGAGATAGAGAAGAGTGGCTTTAAGATAAAAGATAAGTACAAAGAATATGATGCGGAAATAAAATTCGGAGTTATAAATTATGAAGTGGAAGAATCGAGTGAATGCATAAGTGGATTGATACTTCAGGGATTGAAGAAACCCTGCGACTGTTCTGCATTTGGGAAGATATGCACTCCCGAGCATCCGCTTGGTGCAACGATGGTTTCTTCGGAAGGTGCATGCTCGGCGTACTTTTTATATAAAGAAAAGAAATTGTAAAAATTCTCTGTGAATCTTTGTGTTACCTTCGTGATATTGAAAGCATTTCACAGAGGAACACGAAGGTTTAACGAAGTAACACGAAGAAAAACGAAGTGAATAAATAAAAGATTTTAAAATGAATTCAGAAAAAAACATATTCGAAAAAATGAATTGCCCTTTACCTTTTGGCGATTACGATGCAGTTACTATGGCTCACGGCGGTGGAGGTAAACTGATGAATAACCTGATCGAAAAAATGTTCATTCAGTACCTCTCGAATAATTTTATAGATGAAAAACACGACGGTGCGGTTTTTAGTATAGAGGGACACAAGCTTGCTTTCTCTACGGATTCTTATGTGGTGAATCCGATTTTCTTTCCCGGAGGTGATATTGGAGAGCTTGCAGTTTACGGCACAGTAAATGATTTAGCTATGTGCGGAGCGAAACCGATGTATCTGAGTCTTGGACTGATTCTTGAAGAAGGATTTTTAATTAAAGATTTGGAAAAAATTATTATCTCTATAAAAAACGCATGCGATAAAACGGGAATTAAGATAATAACTGGAGATACAAAAGTAGTAGATAAAGGTAAAGGTGATGGGATATTTATTAACACTGCGGGTATTGGCATTGTAAAAGAAGGTATAAACATTTCACCATCGAACGTTAAAGAAGGTGACGCGATTTTACTAAGCGGTGATATAGGCAGGCATGGAATTGCCATTATGACTTCGAGGGAAAATCTCGATTTCGAAAGTAATATTAAAAGCGATTGTGCACCGTTAAATAGTATTGTAAAAAAATTACTCGAATCAGGAATCGAAGTTCACTGTTTAAGGGATTTGACACGCGGAGGACTCGGTAGTGCTTTAAACGAGATTGCATCTAAAGCCAATGTCGAAATCGAAGTAGAAGAAAAATCGATTAATGTAATCGAAGAGGTGAGAGGAGTATGCGAAATTCTCGGCTTCGACCCGATTTATGTGGCAAACGAAGGAAGGTTTATTGCGATTGTAAAAAAAACGGATGCTGAAGAGACGCTGAAAATTTTGAAAGAGGAAGAGAACGGGAAATTTGCTTCAGTAATAGGAGAAGTAAAAAGGAAAAAATCAAATGGTCTTGTAACATTGAAAAGTATAATAGGAGCAACAAGGATTATAGATATGCTTAGCGGGGAACAGTTGCCGAGGATTTGCTAAAAGCTATTTATTTTGAAGTAAGCAATTGCTATATTTAAAAAAGTTATGGATTTCCTTATTATATTGTAAAATAATTTTTCGAGGAAAATGCTAGGATTAATTCCATCATACACTTACGACTTTGAGCAACTCTGGTCTTTGTTGATTAATAGGAACAAATGGATTATAAAGTTAAGATACTTTGTTGCTATTGCGTTAGCATCTTTTATTATTATTTCTTCACAACTGTTAAAATTAGAATTTAGTAGGCAGCAGTTCAATGCATTGATAATAATTTCAGTACTTATTCTATTATATAATTTACTATTTAACTTTTTAATAAATACATCATTTGTTAAAAACGACCCTGAACGATTTAATCCGATGCATATATCTTTGCTTCAAATCCTTGCCGATCAGATATCGCTTGCTGCAGTAATATATTATACTGGAGGAATAGAAAGTCCTTTTTATATTTTTTTTATATTCCATATGATTATAGGCAGTTTAATATTATCAGGTTTTGTAATTTATTCTATTGCTGGATTAACCGTAATTTGTTTTTTTATAGCATCACTATTAGAATATTTTATGGTTATACCTCATCACAAGTTTGGAGGGTTACTCAGTTTTTCTATATATAATGAACTTGACTATGTTCTTTTGTTTTCAACTACATTTGGTATAACAATGGTTGTTAGTGTTTTTTTTGCGAATTCTATTGCCCACTCACACTATATAAGCGGTCAGAAACTTAAAGTTGCATACGAAAAACTTAGAGAGGCAGAAGCAGTTAAGCAAAAATATACGATTGGTATTGTTCATGAAATTAAATCTCCATTATCTTCGGTTCAGTCTTATCATGATATAATACTTGAAGGTTACACAGGAGCAATAAATCCACAGACGAAAGAAAAACTTGTCAGGGCAAGAGCAAGAACTGACGAAGCGATACAGATAATTAATGATGTTTTGAGTATATCAAAATTAAAACTTCAGACAGGAATAAAATATGAAGATGTAGATATAATTGAATTAATACATAAAATAATTTCGAAGAAAAAAGTTCAGGCGGATTATATGCGAATTGGGATTAATTTTTATGATTTAACAACTATGAAAGATATTATAAAGGGAGATTACTCATTGCTCGAGCTTGCTTTTTCTAATTTAATTGGAAATGCGATAAAATATACAAATGCAGGTGGGAATGTAGAGATAGTTATAGAGGATGGGAAAAGTTTGGATGAAATACAGGTCGAAATTTGTGATAACGGGATAGGAATTCCCGAAAAGGACCAAGGGAAAATTTTCAATGAGTTTTTCAGAGCATCTAATGTAAAGCATAAAAGTTATGAAGGGACAGGTTTAGGGCTTTCAGTTGTTAAGCAGGTTGTAGAGCTGCATGGAGGTAAAATAACATTTAAGAGCCCTTCAAGGTTGGCCGACAAAAACGGTCAAGGGACTTGTTTTAAAGTATCTTTAAAAAGACAAACTTAATACATATAGGCTAAAAATTTTTATTTTCATAGAGGAGATAATTATTAAAAATAAGGAAAGAGTTATGAAAAAAAATACAATAAAAAGTATTCAACATTATCTGATAAAATATTTTTCAATATCTATTTTAATACCGACAATAATTATAAGTATAATAGGGACGAAAATTATTTATGACCAAGTTATAAAGCGCGCTGAAACAAAAACTATATCAGATTTAAATTCTGCAAAAGAAATATACAGGAATAAAATTTCTTCAATTGAAGCGACAACAAGACTTACTGCACTTAGAGGATTTATTATATCATCATTAATCGAAAATCAATCGGATACACTTCAGAAAGAGTTAAGACAGACTTTGATGACCGAAAAATTAGATTTCTTTACTATTGTGAATAATAAAGGAATAGTAGTAAGTAGGGGAGGGAATGCATTAAATAAAGGTGATACAATAAGAAATGATAAATTTATTAAAAAAGTGTTAGAATCAAAAGAAAGTATTTCAGGAACGGATATTATGAGTTATAATGAACTTAAAAAAGAATCACCTGAATTGATTGAAAAAGCATTATTAAAAATTATTCCAACACCGAAATCAAAAACAAGGTCTGATTCTATAGAAACTTCAGCAATGGTATTAAAATCTGCCGTTCCTGTTTTTGATAAAAATAAAAATATGGTAGGAATTTTGATAGCTGGTGTACTGCTTAATAGAAATTTTGAATTAGTCCACAAAATTACCGAGATAGTTCATGAAAAGGAAATTTATAAAGGGAAGGAAATTGGGACAGTAACTATATTTTTCAAAGATTTAAGAATTACAACAAATGTAAAGAATCTTGACGGGAGTTTTGCGATTGGAACGCTTGGTTCAGAAGAAGTATGTAATGAAACATTAGAGAAAGGAGAAAGATGGATTGGAGATGCATTTGTAGTAAATGATTGGTATATAAGTGCTTATGAACCTATTAAAGATATTGATGGAAATAATATTGGAATGATATATGTTGGTCTTTTAAAACAACCATTTAATGATTTACTTGCAAGTACAATATTAATTTTTCTTGGGATAGCATTGATTGTATTGGTGATAATTTATGTAATAGCTATAATGCTTTCAAATAGAATTACAACACCTTTGAGAGTATTAGAAGAAGTTGCAAATAAATTTTCGAATGGTGATTATAGTGCTGAATTTACAATTAAGAAAGCTCCGCGTGAAGTTAATAGTCTTGCTACAGCATTGAATAGGATGTCTGAAGAAGTCGAAAGTGAGAAAAAGGAACTTGAAGAATGGGCTGATAAAATGGAAGAGAAGGTACAGGAGCGAACATCCGAGTTAAAGAAAATACACGGACAATTATTCCGCTCCGAAAAGCTGGCATCAATAGGTAAGCTTGCTGCTGGAGTAGCACATGAAATTAATAATCCATTGACAGGGATTTTAACAAATGCGAGTTTATTGTTGGAAGATTTAAAAGATGGTGATTCGAAAAAAGATGATGTTCAGGTTATAGTGAACGAAACTATCAGATGTAGAGAAATTGTAAAACGATTGCTTGATTTTGCAAGGCAAACGAAACCACAGAAGAGTTTGACTAATATTAATAATTTAATCGATAATATAGTTTTGCTTGTTAGGAATCAAACTTCATTTAAAAATGTTAATATCGAGAGGAATTTATCGGAAGATATTCCTGAAATAATGGCAGATAAGGACCAAATTCAACAAGTCTTTATTAATTTCATATTAAATGCATCTGATGCAATGCCAAATGGTGGAGAAATTAAAATAAGTACACGAGTTATTGAAAATGGAGAATATATAGAAGTTAGATTTGCAGATACAGGGTTAGGAATTTCAGAAGAAAATAAGCATAAAATTTTCGACCCATTTTTTACTACAAAGGAAAGTGGAACAGGACTTGGACTATCAATCAGTTATGGAATTATAGAGCAACATGGAGGAACAATTAATGTTGAAAGTGAATTAGGAACAGGAACAACATTTATTGTACTTTTACCAATAAAACATTACACAGAATAATGAATGCAAATATTTTAGTAATTGATGATGAATTAGTAATATGTCAGAGTTGCGAGAAAATATTTCTCAAAGCTGGACATAACGTTTCCTATACCACAAGCGGAAATCAAGCATTAAAGATGCTCGAGGAAAAACCATTCGATGTGGTATTTACAGATTTAAAAATGGCAGAAATGGGAGGGATGGAAGTTCTACAGGCAATAAAACAAAGATTTCCCGATATAATGGTAGTTGTAATTACAGGTTATGCAACGGTAGCATCTGCGGTTGAAACTATGAGATATGGAGCATTTGATTATTTACCGAAACCGTTTACTCCTTCTGAAATACTTACGGTTTTGAATAGAGCGCTTGAAAAAAGAAATTTGATAAAGATTACAACGGAAGAATATAATTATTCTAATATATCAGGTTTTGAAGGAATAATAGGAAAAAGTCCAAGCATAGTGAGAGTGTATAATTTAATTAGTAAAGTTGCCCCGACGGATAGCACTGTGCTAATATTAGGTGAAAGTGGAACGGGAAAAGAACTCACTGCAAGAGCGATACACAGAAAAAGTTTGAGAAAACAAAACAAGTTTTTTCCAATAGATATATCGAGTTTATCAGTGAATTTAATCGAGAGCGAGCTTTTTGGTCATGTTAAGGGTTCTTTTACTGGTGCGATATCGGATAAAGAAGGAGTATTTGAAGCGGCGGATAAAGGTACGATTTTTTTAGATGAAATTGGGAATCTACCATTAGATACACAAGCACGCCTATTAAGAGTATTGCAGGAAAAAGAGTTTATACCTGTTGGTAGCACACAAGTTAAAAAAGTTGATGTTAGAATGATATTTGCGACAAATCAAAATTTGACTAAAGCAGTTAGCGAGGGTAAATTCAGAGAAGATTTATATTATAGGTTAAATGTTTTTCCAATTAAACTTCCATCATTGAGAGAGAGGAAAGAGGATATTCCAGAGTTGGTATTATATTTTTTGAAGAAATACAGCGAAAAGCTTGAAAAAGAAATACCAGCTATTAACATAGAGGCAATGGAGATGCTTCAAAATTACCATTGGCCTGGAAATATAAGAGAACTTGAACATATTGTTGAACGTCTTACAATTTTAGTTGAAGGGGATGAAATAAAATCAGTGCATATTTCATCGGTTTTATTTAAACCCGAAACAATAAATAGTACAGTATTACCTAAAAATATATATGACCTGAATAATTTTAAAAGACAAATTAAGGAGACCTCAATAAAAGAAATCGAAAAGCTTTTTGTTACAGAGGCACTTATTAGAAATAATTGGAATATATCCAAGGCAGCATTAGATGTTAGTATGCAGAGGTCGAATTTTCAAGCATTAATGAAAAAATACGGGATAAAAAAGCCAGAAGACAAATAAACTACTGTAATCACAATAATTACATTTCGTTTTTATAGTGCATATTATTTTATATACCTGCATAAAAATATATGCACATAAAAAATATCCAAAACCACGAACTAATAATTATAAAAATAGTTTTTCTGAAATAATGAATTAAAAGTGTATATAAGTTTATACACCTTCTTTTAATTTTACGATAAATTAGTAAAATTTTGCAGAAAAAGAATTGGCACAGAAGTTGTTGCTATATAAGCAAATCAAGTTAAAAGAAAAATTTAAAAATATAAAAATAAGGAATAAAAGAAATGATTACAGAAAAAATTTTAATAGTAGATGACGAATCAACAATCTGCGATAGTGTAAAAAAGATATTATCGCGTAAAGGCTTTTCAGTCGAGAATACACTTAATGCAACCGATGCAATTGAAAAAATAAAGAACGAGAAGTTCGATATAGTTATAACAGATTTAATGATGCCACAGATTAGCGGTATGGAATTACTTGAACTCGTAAAAAAATATTATCCTGAAATAGATGTACTTGTTATTACCGGTTATGCAACAATCGAGTCAGCAGTTCAAGCAACCAAGCTTGGTGCATTAGATTACATTCAGAAACCTTTTACTCCGAATGAATTAGTAGAAAGAGTTCAAAAGGCAATAGAATTAAGGAAAGAAAAAACAATTGATAAAAAAGAAGAAGATGATGGAGACAAAAAGAATGATATAATTGATATTGATATGCCATTTAGCGAGTCTGAAGTTGAAAAAGCAACCTCAAAAGAATTTACTGATAAATTAACTCGTTCAGATATCCCTACTACTGCAACACATATATCCGAATCTTATTGCTTAAAAGGTGCAAGAGAATGTAAAATATATTTAAAAACAAAGAAAGAATGTAAAGGTGAATGTGCAGAAATAAAAAGAGAGAAAAAAGCTATGTTGAAGAGAGGAAATGCAGCAATGAATTATGAAGGTTTAATTGATGCTGATATGCCATTTAACTTAAGTGAAGTTGAAAGTGAAATAGGAAGTGATTATTTGGATTGTATGGATAGGTCTGATTTTCCGAGAGCAGCACTATTTGGAAAGAATGCAGAAGCAAGAAAAAATATACTTGTTGTAGATGATGAACCTATAGTATGTCACAGTGTGAGAAGGATTTTAACGAAGCAAAACTTCAACGTAGAAGAAGCATTTGATATAGAAGTTGCACAAAAGAAGATGAAGAATAATAAATATGATTTGATATTTTTAGATTTAAAGATGCCTAAAAAAGATGGAATGGATGTTTTAACATCTATAAAGGCAAATTATCCGAATACACCTGTAATTATGATAACAGGCTTTGGTTCAATTGAAAAAGCAATTGAAGCTACAAAACTTGGTGCATACCAATTTATTCCAAAACCATTCACACCCGAAGAATTAAAAGAAGTTGCTTTAGAAGCATTAGCATAAAATTTATTAAAGTAAATATTTGAAAGTAAGTTATACGATGTATAACTTACTTTTTTTTGTTTATACCATACCAATTTAAGTATGTATAAAAATTTATACATTTAAATTATTGTAAATATTATATTTGCAATATATTTAAAAAATACACTTGAATTTAAGAATATAATTTACGATTTTCTAAAAATTATAAAAAGGTCTTTTTATCCTTTATTACTCGTAATGCTGTATTCAAAATACTGTGAATATTCAATAAGAGCCCTTGCATATTTAGGAGCAAATAAACAAAAAAAAGATTATCTGCTTGTAAAGGAAATATCTGAAAAGACAAATATTCCTTGTGCCTATCTACATAAAATCTTCCAGGATTTAGCCAATAATACGAATTGGATAGTATCAAAAAAAGGTCGTAATGGTGGTGTTACAATGGTTGTTGACAGTAAAAAGGTTAAATTAATGGATATAATTAAATTATGTGATGGAGTTCAGACAATAGATAAATGTGTACTTGGTTGGGATAAAAAATGTAAAAATAATCCTCAATGTAATTTATATGATAAATGTTCATACATTTTGAATGAGATTACAGCATTCTATGAAAAAATGACTTTAGATGTAATTGCAAAGATGAATCCATAGTGAAAAAAAATTATTAATTTCAAAGTTAAACTTTTGAAAACATTAATATTAGGAATGGGAAACACGATATTGAATGATGATGGAATAGGAATCATTATTGTTCGATATTTGCAAGAGCATCTGAAGAATGTGAATCAAATTGATATAAAAGAAACCTCTTGGGGTGGTTTCAGGATTATTGATATTTTAAGAGGTTATGATTATGTAATAATAGTTGATTCAATAAAGACAGGTAAAATAAAAGCAGGTAATATTCATCATCTAAAAGTATCAGATTTACTGCCTACACTTAGACTTAATTCTTACCATGATATTAATTTTATAACCGCATTAAAGCTTGCTGAATCTTTAAACGAAAAAATGCCTAATGATATAGATATTCTTGCAGTAGAAATAGAAAACAATAATAATATTACCGAAGATTTATCGAAGGAGATTAGGGAAAGCATTAATAGATGTTCAAAAGAAATAATTAAGTTATTATATAGTAAGAATATAATCAGTGATGATTTTGGTTCTTATATGAAAAGATTTAAAGAAATCAGAACTGATGAAGATTTAAGATATTATTATGATGTTGAAATGAACGAACAAAATATTAGTGAAGAACTAATTAATAATAATTATACAAAAAAGATTATAACATAAAAAAATAATATTATGAAAATTGTTGATATTAAAGTTCCGGGAAAGTTATCACAGAAAGAACAAGATTTAAGGGCTTCATTTTTAAGACAACTTGAAGCAATACCAAATAGTGAAAAAATTAAATCTTGTATTCAATGCGGCACCTGTACGGGTTCTTGTCCGGTTTCTTATGCAATGGATATATCTCCAAGAGAAATTATAGCTTTATTTAGAGCAGGAGATATGGAAACACTATTACACAGTAAATCTATATGGGTTTGTGCATCGTGTTATGCATGTCAAACAAGATGTCCTGCTTTAATAAAAGTTACGGATATAATTTATGCTTTAAAGAGGCTTGCAATGGAAAAAAATATATATCCACCAAATTTTCCTGTTTATTCTTTATCACAGTCTTTTGTAAAAATAATGAATTCGTATGGAAGGCTTCATGAAGCAAGGTTGCTTGTTTATTATTTTTTAAAAACGAATCCGTTTAAGTTATTTAGTTTTATGCCTTTAGGATTAAGAATGGCAAAAAGGAAAAGAATAGCATATATGCCGTCAAAAATAAAAGACTTAAAGAATTTTCAAAAAATTATTAAAAAAGCAGAGCAATTTGACATGCCAAGAGCTGTTGAGGAGGTTCAATATTTAAAAGGAGCAGTAGGATACGGAGCAGTAGATAAAAAAACCGAATTAGAATCAAAAAAATAAAATAAGTATAATGGAATATACATATTATCCGGGTTGCAGTTTAGAGTCAGCACATAGCAGTTATAATGATTCAATGAAAAAAGTTTTTTCACATCTTGATTGTAAACTTTTTGAACTTGAAGATTGGAATTGTTGTGGAGCAACTGCATATATGTCAGTAAAAGAGGTTGTAGGATTTGCAATCTCGGCAAGAAATCTTGCAATAGCAGAAAAGCATAAAAGAGATTTAGTAGCACCTTGTAGTTCTTGTTTTACAATTTTAGCTAAAACACATAGATATATGAAAGAGCTACCAGAACTACAAGAGAAAGTTAATGAGTGTTTAAAGGAAGGTGGGTTGAGTTATAATCTTGGTGTTAAGGTTAGACATCCTCTCGATGTTTTAATAAATGATATAGGGCTTGAGAAAATAAAAGAGAAAGCAAAATTTACACTTGAGGGATTAAAAATAGCCAACTATTATGGTTGTCAGATAGTAAGACCTGAAAGAGATTTTGATGATAGGGAAGAACCAATGACAATGGACAATTTATTTTCTTATTTAGGTGCAGAAAATGTTTATTACCCGATGA
Organism: uncultured Ignavibacteriaceae bacterium; assembly: GCA_964400285.1. Lineage (GTDB taxonomy): Bacteria > Bacteroidota > Ignavibacteria > Tepidaquicellales > Tepidaquicellaceae > FEN-1279. Next base: position 29,357 of record CAYNTK010000003.1, on the reverse strand, counting down.
AAGTGAAATGTTGTGGTGGTATGCTAATGACGACTTATGAAGATGTAGCGTTAAAGCTTTCGAAAGAAATAATAGAATGTGCAATTAAAAATGGAGCCAATTGTATCGTTACGACGTGTCCTTTGTGCCAAATGAATCTCGAAGCATATCAAGATGAAATAAATAAAACTTTTAATACAAATCATAATTTACCTATATTATTTTTCACACAAGTTCTCGGTCTTGCATTTGGATTTACAGATTCAGAACTTGGTATAGATAAAAATTTGACAGATACAATAAAAATAAATGGTGCATTGATGCATCAATAAAAACAAAGTTTATAAAAAGATAAATTAAATATTATGGCTAAAGAAGAGCAAAAAAATCCTGAAGTAAGAACTGGTTTTTTTATTTGCCACTGTGGAGTTAACATATCTTCGGTTGTTAATGTTGTTGAGGTGAGAGATTATATTGCAAAACTTCCAAATGTTGTTTTGTCGAGAGATTATAAATTTATGTGTTCAGATCCCGGACAGGATTTAATTAAAGATGCAATAAAGACTCATAAATTAAACAGGGTAGTAGTAGCAGCATGTTCACCTTTAATGCACGAATTGACTTTTAGAAATGCCTGTGAAAAAGCTGGAATAAACAGATTTCTTTTTCAGATGGCAAATATAAGGGAGCATTGTGCTTGGGTCCATGACGACAAAATCAAAGCAACAGAAAAAGCAAAGGCACATGCACATGCAGCTGTAAGTAGAGTTGCATTTCAAGCTCCACTTGAAGTTAAGAAAGCCAAACTCAATCCTGATACGCTAATAATTGGAGCAGGAATCGCAGGTATTCAGGCAGCATTAGAGATTGCTGATTCAGGTAATAATGTATATGTAGTTGAAAGAGAGCCTTCAATTGGGGGTAAGATGGCCGTTTTCGATAAAACATTTCCAACGTTAGACTGTTCTGCATGTATATTAACACCTAAAATGGTTTCGGTGGGTCATAGGGATACAATAAAATTGTATTCTTGGAGTGAAGTCGTATCGGTTTCGGGTTATCTTGGCAATTTTAAAGTTAAAATTAAGAAAAGAGCGAGATATGTTGATACAGATAAATGTACAGGTTGTGGGCAGTGTTGGAGTCATTGTCCAGCTACGAAATTTCCGTCAAGAAGACAGATTATTTTCGATAAAGATAAACTAATAAACGAAAAAAAATAGAATGCTATTAAGAGATATAGAAAATATACTTGAATGTAAAAATCTTACGGGAAAGGAATTACTCGATAAAGAAATTGAATACTGTTATGCTACAGATATGATGAGTGATGTATTAAAGTCCTGTAAGATTGGTTCTTTGTTAATAACGGGATTAGTAAATCAACAAGTGATTCAAGTTGCAGAAATTATGGATTTACGGGGAATAGTGTTTGTATCCGGTAAAGAGCCATCATCTGAATTAATTAAAAATGCGAAAGAAAAAAATCTTCCAATGCTAAGTACAGAAAAGCATTTGTTCGAAACATGCGGAATACTTTATTCTGCAGGATTAAGAGGAAAAGATATTTTTCAGAAGACAGATGATGGAACAGGAAGTACTATATAATAAAACTTTTAAGATTACTGGAAGGGATTTTGCAAATGCAGGTTCAGTATCAGTAAAAATTAAAAAGATATTGAAAGAAATAGGAGTGAGACCGGAAGTAGTTTATAAAGTTTCAATATGCTGTTATGAAGCTGAAATGAATGTAATTATGTATGCAAAAGAAGCGATACTCGATTTTAAAATTACTTCCGAGGAAGTAATAATAGTATTAGAAGATGAAGGACCGGGTATAGAAAATATCGAGCTTGCATTACAGGAGGGATATTCAACAGCAACAGAAGAAATTAGGGAGATGGGATTTGGTGCAGGTTTGGGATTACCAAACATTAAGAATAATTCCGATGAATTTATAATTGAATCAGAAGTTTCAAAAGGAACAAAGTTATATATTAAAATAAATCTTAATTGAGCATTACAGAGAAATATGAGCATTCGATATATTTCGATGTATCCAGATGCACAGGTGAAATGGATTGCTTGAAAGTATGTCCTGTTGATGCAATCAGGATTAGGCAAGGGAAAGCAAAAATGCTTGAAGATAAATGTATTGATTGTGGAGAATGTGTAAAAGTTTGTAAAGAAAGTGCAATTGTTCCTTATACTAACACTTTTAGTGATTTTTCTAAATATGAATATACAATAGCTATTCCGTCTTTAGCATTGTATATGCAATTTGATAGACATATAAAACCAAAGACGATATTAAGTTCTTTGAAAAAAACTGGATTTGATGAAGTAGTAGATATTACGAGAGCGAGTATATCGGTTGTAAAGGGTATGGGTAAATATATCAAGGAATATAAAGGAAGAAGACCTTTGATATCTTCTTTTTGTCCGACTTGCGTAAAGATAATACAAATGAGATATCCTGAATTAATAGAAAATTTAATTCCAATAATATCTCCAACTGAATTAGCGGCAAAAGAAGCAAAGAGGGAAGCATCTTTAAGACTTGGTATTGATGAAAGTAAGATAGGTATAATTTATATTACACCTTGTCCTTCAAAAACGGTTATAATATCTGAGAAAACCGATAAATTTTATACTGAATTCGATGGTTCGATTCCGATATCAGAGATTTATAATACACTATATACAGCAATACAGCAGACTATAAGAAATAAAGATGATGATTTTGAATTTTTTGATATAAGCGGTTTTGGATTAAATTTTGCAAGACTTGGAGGAATTGGGTATATGATGAATTGTGATAATTGTATTAATGTATCAGGTATAAATAATGTATTATATATACTCGATGAGATTGAGAAAGGGAAACTACATAATGTTAACTTTGTGGAAATGCACGGATGTCCTGAAGGATGTCTTGGTGGACCGATGGTTGTGGAAAATGTATATATTGCCAGAACTAATTTATTAAACTTAATAAATTATTTTGGAGAAACCAAGATTCCAGTTGGGAAAAAAGATAAATATGAATCTTATAATTTAATATATGAGAATTTATTCGAGCCAGTAGTTAAAGGAAATGTAAACGTAGATATAAAAAAAGCTCTCGAAAAGAGAGCGGAAAGGAAAAGAATATTTGCTTTACTACCACATATAAATTGTGGAGCATGCGGTTCACCTACTTGTGAAACGTTTGCAGAAGATGTTGTCGAAGGAGAAGTGGATATAAATAACTGTATTATTATATCAAATAAAAAGTTAGATGAAAAACTGAAGAATAGTGAATTTGGAATGGCAGGAGAATAAAAGTGAAAATTAAAGAATTAATAAAAGAATGTGAATTAGAGGTTTTAAACGATATTTATGAACCAGAAAGGGAAATATCAGGTGCATATACAAGTGATTTACTAAGTGATGTAATTGCGAATACAGAGAAAGATAATATCTGGATAACGATGCAAACACATTTAAATATTATTGCAGTAGCGAGTTTAAAAGAATTAACGGCAGTAATAATTGTAATGAATAGAGAAGTTGATAAGGAAGCATTAGAAAAAGCAAGAGATGAGAAGATTATGATTTTGAGAACAAATTTAACTGCATTTCAAATTAGTGGAAAGATTTATGAGTGCGGGATTAAATGAAAATTGATAAGCTAATAAAAGCTGATGTTCATTTACATACATGTTTATCTCCTTGTGCGGAAGTAACACAATCGCCTAAGAGGGTAATAGAAAGGGTTAATGAAATTGGTTTAGATTTAGTATTTATTACAGACCACAATTCTATTGTAAATGTAGAAGCTGCGATTAAGACGGGGAGAAATTTGAAGAATTTAAAAATTTATCCTGGAATGGAAATAACAACAAAAGAAGAAATACATATTCTCTCGCTCTTTGAAAATTTAGTTGATGCAAATAATACACAGGAATATATAAACAGATATTTACCTGATGCATTTTTTGAGAAAGAAAAGAATGAACAAATTATTGCAAATGAAAACGATGAGGTAGAAGGATTTTATGGGAAATCATTATTTAGTGCTGTGGATTTGGACATTGATGAAATTATAGAATTAATACACAATAATAATGGACTTGCAATAGCGGCACATATAGATAGACAAAGTTTTTCGATAATAAGTCAATTGGGATTTATACCTGAAAAATGTAAGCTTGATGCTTTAGAAATATCACCCAATATGAGTATGCGAGAAGCAAATGAGGTTTTTAAAGATTATGCGAAAAAATATAAATTTGTAAGAGGTTCAGATGCTCACGAACTAAATATGATTGGTTGTTCATATACTGAATATTACGAGAAAGATAATTCTTTTGAAAGTTTTAGAGACTTCATAAATGGATGATTTATCATTACATATATTGGATGTTGCAGAAAATAGTATTCAGGCAGGAGCAAAGAATATAGAGATTATTATTAAGGAAAATACTAAAAAAGATATTTTAACAATAGAAATAAATGATGATGGTAAAGGTATTGATGAAGGGATGTTAAAAGAGATACAAAATCCTTTTACTACAAGTAGAACGACAAGGAAAGTTGGATTAGGGATTCCGTTTTTTAAAGAAGCAGCAGAAATGAGTGATGGAAAATTTTTTATAAGTTCTGCAAAGGGGAAGGGAACAAAAGTAAAAGCTGAGTTTAAACATAGTCATATAGACAGGAAACCGATGGGTGATATTGTTGAAACATTAATTGCATTAATATTAAGAGCAGATAAATCAGATATTTTGTATTATCACAAGGTAAATGGAAGAAGTTTTATATTTAGGACAAAGGATTTGAAATATCAATTGAAAGTAGATGATTTAAGACAAGTAAATTTATTAAATAATTTAAAAGAAATATTAAGACAAAAAATTTCCGAATTAAAAAAATAATTTAAAATAAATATAAACAGTATGTCTTCAGAAACACAATTAAAAGCAAAAGAAATAGCCGATAAATGGGAAAATAACTCTGATAACATAATTGAAATGATGCATGAAATACAGAATGAGTTTCATTATCTTCCTCGTGAGGTTATCGAAAGTTTATCAAAAGAGGCAAAAGTTCCAATAAGTAAGATTTTAAATATTGCTACATTTTATAATGCATTTAGTTTGAAACCAAAAGGAAAGCATAAAATTTGTGTATGTATGGGAACTCCTTGCCACACGCTTGGAGCTGCGAGAGTTGCTGAAGCATTTGAAAGAGAGCTGAAAATAAAATGTGGAGAAACTACTCCAGATTTTAAATTTAGTTTGGAAGAGACGAGGTGTCTGAGTGCTTGCGGATTAGCACCCGTAGTAGTTATTGGAGAAGATTTATATGGACCAGTGACAGTTCCTAATGTATCCAAATTACTAAAAAAATATGAAAAGAAATAAGGAGATACAAAAATGGCAAAATTAAAAATTGAAGATTTAGAGAAAATTACAGACGAATTTAAAAGAAAGATGACACTTAGAGATGGTGCTGGGAGAGTTAAGATAACAGTTCACTTAGGGACATGTGGTATAGCAGCAGGAGCGAGGAAAATTATGAGCACTTTTATGGAGGAGATTGAAAAGAGTAAGGTGACAGATATTATTCTTACAACTTCCGGATGTGCAGGGCTTTGCAGTCGTGAGCCAATGGCAACCGTAGAAGTTATAGGGAATGCACCGATTAAATATGTTGATCTTACACAGGAGAAAGCAAAAACAATATTTGATAAGCACGTAATGAAAGGAGAATTCGTTCAAGAATATGCTCTTTCAGTTGGAAGTGAAAAAATACAATAATATAATTAAAGGAACATTTGATGAAACCATATACAATTCAGCTAATGGTTTGTGCCGGGACTGGGTGTGTATCAAACCAGTCATTTGAAATAAAAGAGGCACTTGAAAAAGAAATAGCAAAACATAACCTACAAAATGAAGCGATGGTTGTTACTACTGGTTGCAATGGGTTTTGTGGAGCAGGTCCAATTGTAGTTGTTCATCCAGAAGGAATATTTTATCAATTACTTAAAGTATCCGATATTCCGTATTTGGTTGAAGAGCATCTTCTTAAAGGTAGACCTGTTAAGAAATTTATGTATGTTCCTCCAAAAGAGGAGATACCAATTCCGAGAATGAATAAAATTCCATTTTTCTCAGGACAAACATTGGTTGCTCTAAGGAATAGAGGAATGATAGACCCCGAATTCATAGAAGATTATATTGCACGCGGTGGCTATAGGGCTTTAGCTAAAGTATTGACATCTATGACTCCAGATGAAGTTTTAAATGAGATAAAAAAATCAGGACTTCGAGGAAGAGGAGGTGGAGGATTTCCTACAGGAATAAAATGGGAAACGTGTAAAAAAATTAAAGGCGACAGAAAATTTGTTATTTGTAATGCAGATGAAGGTGACCCAGGTGCATTTATGGATAGGAGTATAATTGAAGGTGATCCACATGCTGTTTTGGAAGGAATGATGATAGGGGCATATGCTATCGAGAATGTTAGAGAAGGATATATTTATGTAAGAATGGAATATCCACTTGCAATAAAAAGGTTTAATATCGCAGTTCAGCAGGCGAAAGAGAATGGATTACTTGGAGATAATGTATTTGATACAGATTTTTGTTTTGATATAAAAGTTAGAAGAGGTGCGGGAGCGTTTGTATGTGGAGAATCTACTGCTTTAATGGCATCTATAATGGGAAACCCTGGTGAACCGAGAGCAAAATATATACACACTGTTGAAAAGGGTTTATATGACTGTCCGACAGTATTAAATAATGTTGAGACTTGGGCAAATGTTCCACAAATTATTTTGAAAGGAGCAGATTGGTTTACGAGCATTGGCACAGGTGATGTTTCTGAAAATCCTTGGGGTGGAAGCAAAGGGACAAAAGTTTTTTCACTTGCTGGGAAAGTTAATAATACAGGGTTAGTAGAAGTTCCGATGGGAATTACACTTCGAGAGATAATTTTTAATGTAGGAGGTGGAATTAGAGACGGTAAAAAATTTAAAGCAGTACAAACGGGAGGACCATCGGGTGGTTTTATTCCGGAGAGTTTAATTGATTTACCTGTTGATTACGATGAGTTAACAAAAGTTGGTTCTATGATGGGTTCTGGGGGGATGGTTGTAACGGATGAAAACAATTGTATGGTTGATATGGCAAAATTCTTTTTGAAATTTACACAAGATGAGTCTTGTGGAAAATGCATTCCTTGTAGAGAAGGAACAAAAAGAATGTATGATATACTTGATAGAATTACAAAAGGAAAAGGAAAAGAAGAAGACCTCGATATTCTTGAAGAGCTTTCAAATATGGTTGTTGAATCTTCGTTGTGTGCACTTGGAGGCTCTGCACCAAATCCAGTTTTAACCTCTTTAAAATATTTTAGAGATGAATATTTATCTCATGTTAGAGATAAAAAATGTCCAGCAAAAGTGTGTCGCGAATTATTAACATTTTCAATTGATGGTCAGAAATGTTTGGAAATTGGTCATGGGTGTGGAGTGTGTGAAAAAAATTGTCCTGATGGAGCAATATATGGAGAAAAGAAAAATGTTCATTTTATAGATCCGATGAAATGTGGGAAATGCGGAGTATGTTTTGATGTTTGTAAATTTGGAGCAATAATAGTAGAATAAAAAAATAATTTCTGAATAAAAAAAATAATTCAATATGATAAACGTTAATATTGATGGTAAAGAAATTCAAATAGCTGAAGAAACCACTATAGTGAAAGCAGCTGAAGCAGCCGGGATTTGGATTCCGACAATGTGTTATTCCGAATTGTTTGAACCATACGGAGTTTGTCGTTTATGTAGTGTAGAAGTAATAAGAGGAAAGCGTAGTAGGATAGTTACTGCTTGTAATTATCCTTTAAGAGATAATGGGACTAAAGTTGTGACAAACTCTCCAAAAATTATAGGGATAAGAAAATTAATTATGGAACTTATGCTATCTCGATGGCCCAACGTTCCTGCCGTAAAAGATATGGCTGCAGCTGTTGGTGTGACAGAACCAAGAATAGAATGTCTCGAAAAGGATGAAGACCCTTATGCTTGTATACTTTGTGGTAAGTGTGTAAATATTTGTAAAGATGTAGTAAAAGCAAATGTACTTGGATTTGAAAATCGCGGAATAAAGAGAACAGTTTCTTTACCTTTTAATGAAAAATCGAATGAGTGTATTGTATGTGGAGCATGTGCGCATGTGTGCCCAACAGGTCATATACAAATAAAGACACTGGGAGTTGAAAAAGGAGCTTTGCAGGATTGGTATTTAGGACCAAAGACTGCGATAGGTATTCCGACACTTCAAGCTGTACCAAGAGTACCAATTATCGATGAAAAATCATGCATAAAAATGCAAACAGGTGGATGTGGAATTTGCTCAAATTATTGTGAACCCGAAGCAATTAATTATGAAGCAAAAGATGAAGAAATTGAGATTGAGGTAGGTCAAATATTGATTACGACTGGTTATCAAACTATTGATTTGAAGCAAATGCCACAATATGGATATGGAAGGTTGGATAATGTGTATTCATCACTTGAATTTGAGCATATGTTAAATTCTACTGGTCCAACCGGAGGAAATATATTATGTAAAGATGGTAGTGTTCCAAGAGCGGTAGGAATTGTTCATTGCATAGGTTCAAGAGATGAAAATTATCATAAATATTGTTCGCGTGTATGTTGTATGTATGCATTAAAATTTGCACATCTTGTGAAGGATAGAACACCGGCTGAGGTTTATCAATTCTATATAGATATGCGAGCGTTCGGGAAAGGTTATGAAGAATTTTATAAAAGGTTACTCGATGAGGGTGTTAATATGATTAGGGGTAAAGTTGCAGAGATAACGGAAGGGTATTTGACCAATGGCGAAAAACCATTTTTAATGGTAAGATGTGAAGATACTTTAATAGGAAAGTTTAGAGAAATACCTGTTGATATGGTTATATTATGTCCAGCGATAGAGCCACAATTTGATGCAAGTAATATAAAGAAGATATTTTCAATTAGTCAAAGTCCAGATAAGTTTTTCTTAGAGCGTCATCCTAAACTCGATCCTGTTTCTACAATGACAGACGGAGTATTTATAGCAGGATGTGCACAAGGACCAAAAGACATACCTGATTCAGTTGCTCAAGCATCTGCAGCAGCGGCAAGAATACTTTCGTTAATATCTCTCGGTGAAGTTGCAGTTGACCCAATTAAAGCAGAAGTTGTCGATGAATATTGTAGCGGATGTAGGATGTGTAACACATTGTGTCCATATAGTGCAATTTCGTTCGATGAAGGTAAAAAAGTATCTTTTATCAATGATATGCTTTGTAAAGGATGCGGTACTTGTGTTTCTGCTTGTCCATCATCTGCAATTACTGGAAAAGGGTTTACCGATAAGCAAATACTTGCAGAGTTGGAAGGAATATTATCGGTTTAATTTGAAAATTTATTTGCGTTCCAAAGCATTTAGCTTAGGAATGATTTAATTAATTATTTATAAAATATGGAACAAGACAAAGAATTTAACCCAAAAATTGTAGCTTTTTTGTGTAACTGGTGTACTTATACAGGTGCTGATTTAGCGGGTGTATCAAGATTGAAATCTTCACCTTGTGTAAGAATTATACGTGTAATGTGTAGCGGAAGAGTAGATCCAACGTTTATTATAAAGGCGTTCAAGCAAGGAGCAGATGGAGTATTTATAGGAGGTTGTCATATTGGAGATTGCCACTATTCCGAAGGAAATTTTAAAACATTACGTAGAGTAGAATTTATGAAAACTTTTTTGGAAGAATTTGGAATTGACCCAAGAAGGTTAAGATTAGAATGGATATCAGCATCAGAAGGGGATAAATATGCAGCAACGACATTAGAGTTCGAGGCTGAAATTAGAGAATTAGGACCTTTAAATTTAGTTGAGGTATAATAAATTTTAAATAAAATATAAATATTTTTTATAATGAAACCAAAATTAGCTTTATACTGGGCAGCTTCCTGTGGGGGTTGTGAAATAGCAGTAGTAGATATCGAATTAAAAATTTTAGATGTTGCAGGATTTTTCGATATTGTATTTTGGCCCTGCATAATGGATTTTAAATATAAGGATGTGGAGGCGATGCCTGATGGGGATATTACCCTATGTTTATTTAACGGTGCAATACGAACATCTGAGAATGAATATCTTGCAAAATTATTAAGAGCAAAATCTAAAGTTTTAGTAGCTTTTGGTTCTTGTGCAATGGAGGGATGTATACCCGGGCTTGCAAATTTCTATGACAAAAAAACAATTTTGGATTATGTATATAAAGATAGTCCATCTTTACAAGATGAATCGAGAGGTGTATATCCAGTGGAAAAAACAAATATGCCAGAGGGAGAAATTGAAATACCGGAGTTTTGGAATACTGTAAAGACTTTAGATCAAGTGGTTGAAGTAGATTATTATGTTCCGGGTTGTCCACCACAATCTTTTCAAATCATAAATGTAATAGAAGCTTTAATAGATATTTTAAAAAACGGGAAACCGCTACCGCCAAAAGGGACTGTTCTTGGTGCAAGTGATAAAACTTGTTGCGACGAATGTCCGCGTGAAAGGAAAGAGAAAAAAATAAAGAGATTTTATAGACCTCAAGAAATAATACCAGACCCGAATGAATGTTTACTTGACCAAGGAATTATGTGTATGGGACCTGCAACGAGAAGCGGATGCGATGCCCTTTGCGTAAAAGCAAATGTTGGATGTCGAGGTTGCTATGGTCCGCCACCAAATGTAATGGACCAAGGGACAAAAATGGTTTCTGCTTTAAGTTCGGTTATAGATTCAACAGATCCGAATGAAGTGAGAGAGATTATAAAAACTATTGCTGACCCGCTTGGAACTTTTTATAGGTTTTCATTAGCGTCATCGTTAATGAAACGTGTTCAGCTAAAAAATGGTGAAAATAAAAAATAATTAATTTAAAAAAGACAAATACAATATTAATATGAGACAAATAAAAATTGACCCTGTAACAAGATTAGAAGGTCACGGAAAAATAGATATCTTTTTAAATGACGAAGGAGAAGTTGCGAATTGCTACTTTCAAATTCCAGAGTTAAGAGGATTTGAACAGTTTGCTGTTGGCAGACCAGTAGAAGAGATGGCAAGAATTACTACAAGGATTTGTGGTGTTTGTCCCGAAGCACATCATATGGCAGCTGCAAAAGCAGCCGATGATGTTTATAAGGTGCAAATTCCATCAGCAGGAAAGAAGTTAAGAGAATTATTATATAATACGTTTTTTACTGCTGACCATACGGTTCATTTTTATGCTTTAGCGGGACCTGATTTTGTTTGTGGTCCAGATGCACCACCTGCAGAAAGAAATATACTTGGTTTAATTAATAAAGTTGGTTTGGAGGCGGGTGCAAAGGTAATAGGATTAAGAGCAAGATGTCAAGAGATTATTCAATTACTTGGAGGAAAAAAGATTCATCAAGTTACATCTATTCCTGGTGGAGTTTCAAGGGGAATTAATGAGGAAGAAAGAAAAAAAATTGAAGAATATGCTCAATATATGGTTGACTTCGGTCAATTTACATTTAAAGTATTTGAAGATATTGTTTTGAAAAACAGTGCTTATGTTGATTTAATTTTGAATGGACCATATATACACCAGACGTATTATATGGGGTTAGTTGACGAAAATAATCAGGTAAATTTTTATGATGGAAAAGTTAGAGTTGTTGATCCAGAGGGAAAAGAATTTTGTAAATACAAACCATCAGAGTATTTGGATAATATTGCAGAGCATACCGAAAAATGGAGTTATTTGAAATACCCCTTTTTGAAGAAAATTGGTTGGAAAGGATTTGTTGACGGAAAGGATAGTGGAGTTTATATAGCAACACCACTTTCTCGATTAAATGTATCAGAAGGAATGCCTACCCCACTTGCACAGGCAGAATATGAGAAAATGTATTCCACTTTGACAGGTGATAGTTCAGGGAAAAAACCTGTTCATCATCGTCTTGCTACCCACTGGGCAAGAATAATAGAGTTACAATATGCAGCGGAAAGAGTTATGCAACTGATAAAAGACCCTGAAATCACTTCACAAGATTACAGAACGATACCGACAGAAGTTCCACACGAGGGAGTTGGTATAGTGGAAGCTCCAAGAGGAACACTAACTCATCATTATATTACTGATGAGAGAGGCATAGTTAAGAAAGCAAATTTAATAGTTGGAACGACAAATAATTATGCAGCTATTTCAATGTCTATTAAAAAAGCAGCTGAAGGTTTGATTAAAAAAGGAACTGAAGTAACGGAACCTATATTAAATATGATTGAAATGGCATTTCGTGCGTATGACCCGTGCTTTGGTTGTGCAACGCATACATTACCAGGCGAAATGCCAATGATATTAACCGTTAGAGACGCTAATGGAGAAGTATTAGATACAATAAAAAGAAATTAAGAAATTTTAAAATACTATGAAGAATATTAAAATTTTTGCAATAGATAATAAAGTATTACCTTTAAATAATTCAAGAGCTTATTTATTTGAATCTTTATTTATAATACTTGCTGTTGCTCTGCCATCTATTTTTCATTTACTTGGTGCACCTGTAAGGTATATCTTACCAATGCATTGGATGGTAATTCTTGCAGGTTTAGTCTATGGTTGGAGAGGTGGTGCAATATCGGGTTTTTTATCTCCTTTAGTTAGCTTTTTGATTACAGGGATGCCCTATCCTATCTCTTTAGTTCCTATGACTGCTGAACTAACTACTTACGGAAGTGTGACTGGAATGCTCAAAGAAAAGTTTAAGATTAATCCTTTTATATCAGTTACTATAGCTTTGGTTTTAGGCAGAATTATTTTTTTGTTAGTATTTGCTTTATTTAATCCAATTATGGATTTATATGGATATTTTGTGACAGCAATGATTCCGGGTTTATTTGTTGGTGTATTGCAGATTATTGCATTACCTTATATTGCAAAAATCTGGACACGATAATAAGAAAATAGAAAATGGAGAATTGTAAGAAATTAAATGCATTTGTAAAAATCCTTCCTTTAGATTCAACAGAATACTTTCAGATTTTAGGAGAAAATCAGACTAAGACTATGCGTTCGGGGTTGGTATCTCTTAAACCAGGTGAAAATGTTGGTGAACATTCAACAAAGGGCTACGAAGAAATGCTCATTATACTTAATGGGAAAGGAGTAGCGGAGATTATCGATATGGAAAGATTGAACATTGAAAAAGGTCAGATTGTTTATATACCTCCAAATACAAAACATAATGTTTTTAATAATAGTAATTCGGTCCTACAATATATTTATGTTGTAGCAAAAGCCGAATAACAAGTTTTATAAAAAGTTAGTATTTGAGGTGAAATGGTTTTACAGAATATTTACATATTTAGATTCTTTTTGATTGTGTTGATTAGTGTTTCTTTATCGAATGGTTTTTTTATGTAATCCGAACATCCACCTTTTAGCATCCTTTCTTTATCACCTCTTAATGCATAACCTGTAACAGCTATGATTGGAATATTTTCATAACCTTTTAATTTTTTTATTACTTTAGCTACTTGTAATCCATCCATTTCTTGACCCAGATTAATATCGAGTAAAATAAGGTTATATTGTGATTTACTTGCTATATCTATAGCATCATTAGGATTTTTTGCATAATCGAGTTGACAGATTTTTGATAAAAATTGTTTAGTTAGTTTTATACTAATTTCATTATCTTCAATTAAAAGAATTTTAGGTAGACCGATTGTGATTTTTGATGGGCTTTCTTTTTCTGATATTAGATTTTCTTCAAGTATTTTTTGTTTTTTTGATTTTTTTGTGTGAGGGATTTCAGATAAAGGTAAGATGATATTAAAAATCGTTCCTTTACCTGGATAACTTTCAAAAACAATTTTACCATTTAATAGTTCGACCATTTTTTTAGTAAGGGATAAACCAAGACCGCTTCCTTCATAATTTCTTTTATGACCTTCACTTACTTGTCTAAACTCTTTAAAAATGATATCTTTATATTCGTTGGCAATTCCAATACCTGAGTCGATTATTTTAATATTGACAATTTTCTTGTCTGATATTTTTTGGAGATTGGCCTCAACTGTTACACCTCCTTTTTGTGTAAATTTTAAAGCATTATCAATTAAATTTGTTAATATTTGTTGGACAAAATTTTTGTCACTATGAATTTGTAAAGAAATAAGTTCGTGAACAAAATTTAGATAAAGATTTTTTTGATTAGCAATAGGTATAAATGAATTAATTACAAGTTGGATTTCCTGAATTAAATCAAAATCTTCAATATGGAGAATATCACTACCTGCTTCCAATTGTGAGAGGTCCATAATTGAATTCAAGGTTTTCATAAGTCTTTTACCAGATATATGAATATAACTTGCGAGTTCTTTAAAATACGAGTCATTGGATTCTTCCATAATAATTTCAGCAAAGCCAAGTATTCCATTCATTGGAGTTCTTAATTCGTGACTCATATTCGAGAGCAGAGAAGACTTTAAATTACTTGCCTCTTCAGCATAAGTTTTAGCTTTTTTGAGTTCTTCTTCCGATTTTTTAGCATAAATTGACATTGCAATTTGTTCGGAAATAAAATTTAGTATATTTAATTCTTGTTCCGAATATCTAAGACCTTTATGATATGTTTGAACGACTATGACACCAATAGGTACATCTTTTATTTTAAGAGGCACACCCAACCAGTCAATCGAGTCAGCACCAATTGATTCAACTTCTTTTTTATTTAGTAATTCTTTAAATACTTCTGGATTTGCAAGTAAAGGTTTCCCTGTTTTCAATACATATTCAGTAAGTCCTTTTCCAAATTCTTTTGGTTCAGGTTTTTCATCAATTTCATCAACGAAGTAAGGGAAACTAATCATATTTGATTCTTCTTCATAAAGAGCAATATAAAAATTATTTGCTGGCATTAATTCGGAGACAATTGAATGAACTGAGGAATACAGTTCATCGAGAGTATTTAAAGAATGTGCCAGTTCAGAGATTTTATAAATAGCGTTTCTTATTTTTTCTGTTTTTTTTCTTTCTCCGATATCCTGAACGACAACTTGTGATGAAGGGATACCGTTGTATAAGAAAGGAATAGCAGTTACTTCAACATCAATAATATCACCGTTTGGAGCAATGAATTTTTCTTCAAGAGTATCAGAATGTTTTTTTTCTATTTGACTTCTTTTTATACGTTCAATAACAATTTCTCTATAATTGGGATGAACAAAATCTAAAACAGGTTTTCCTAAAACATCATTTACTTCATTGCAATGTAACATATTAAGTAGAGATCTGTTTGCAAATACAATTTTACCCTGACTATGAACTGCAATACCTAAAGGGGAATGCTCAACAAGTAATCTGTATCTTTCTTCGGATTCTTTTAATGCAATTTCAGCTTTTTTTCTATCAGTAATATCAATTTGAGTTCCCCAAATACCAATAAGCATTCCATTTTCAATAATACCAATTGCATTATTAGAATAATATCTTTTATTGTTTTCACTATCTATCTCCTCTGTTTCAGCATCATATACTGCATAATTGGAGTTTACAAATGCTTTATTTGTATCAATATTAATTTGGTTTTCGGTATAGAAATCTTTGAGATGTTTACCAACTATATCTTTTGATGAACTGTATCCATACATTTTTGCCATAGAATCATTACATTCGGCTACATAGCAGAGTTCATAAAGCATTTTCACTTGTTCATCGACAGGCAATGAAATTGGAATTGGTTTATCGAATTCCATCCTAAAGATGCCTTCTCTTGCATATTGATAAAATGTATTGAAACTGAAAGGTTTTTTTTGGTTGTTCGATGAATTATTTTCGTTTTCCATAGCTTGTATTATTTAATTTTATTTTGAGTTATTTAGCAAGCAAAGAAACGGGGGTGTTTTATAAACTACAAAAATTTCAAACATATCATAATTTATTTAATAAGTTGTTTAAATTTTTAAACAGTATAAAATATAACTTTTCATCACTTTAAAAAATTCATAAATTTTTATAAATTCATTTAAAATCACATATGAAAGCTTTATTACTACAACAAATTTGCAATATAAAAGTTAATAAAAATCCGCTTGTAATAGCTGATATTCCAGAACCTGTACCTAAAGAAAATGAATTATTAATAAAAATTACGACTTGTGGAGTGTGTCATACTGAACTAGATGAAATTGAAGGAAGAACACCACCACCTGTTTTCCCTGTAGTTCTTGGGCATCAAATAATAGGGATAGTGATAGGAAAAGGAAGCAAAGTTACGAAATATAATATTGGTGATAGAATTGGGATAGGATGGTTATATTCGTCTTGTGGAGAATGTGAGTATTGCATTGAAGGGAATGATAATTTGTGCTCAAAATTCAAAGCGACAGGAAGAGATGTGAACGGTGGATATGCAGAATATATGGTAGTTCCCGAATCCTCAGCTTTTTTGATACCCGATATTTTTTCGGATTCCGAAGCGGCACCATTACTTTGTGCAGGTGCAATCGGATATCGTTCGGTAAAACTGACAGGTTTAAGAGATGGTCAGAGTTTGGGTTTAACCGGGTTCGGAGCATCAGCTCATTTAGTATTAAAAATGGTAAAGCATAAATATCCAAATACTAAAATTTATGTGTATGCAAGAAGTGAAGAAGAAAGGGAGTTTGCAATTTACCTTGGAGCTGAATGGGCGGGGGAAACACAAGACGAATCTCCCGAAAAATTGAATTGTATAATAGATACTACACCAGTATGGATGCCGATAGTGGAAGCAATGAAAAATCTTAAACCCGGTGGAAAGCTAGTGATTAATGCAATTCGAAAAGAAGAAATTGACAAGAATTATTTACTGAAAATTAATTATGAGAAGCATTTATGGATGGAAAAGGAAATAAAAAGTGTTGCTAATGTATCAACATCTGATATAGAGGATTTTTTAGAAATAGCAAAAGAAATTAAACTTAAACCTGAATATCAAGAATATTCTCTCGAAGATGCAAACAAAGCATTAATAGAGCTTAAGCAGAAAAAAATTAGAGGAGCAAAAGTATTGAAGATCAGTTCTTAATATTGAATTATGATTTCTGAATTAAAAACACCGAGTTTAAATAATTTATTACAATATTTTAAATTTATTATTTAGAAACCCTACCAGAATTAATTACACCCAGACTTAAAAATGATTTTTGACTTAAGTCAAAATGAGGAATATTGATGGAATGAATAGTATTTTGCTATTGTTAAATTTTATAAGAATTAGAATAACTATTAAAAAGAAAGGAAATCAAAATGAGTGAATTAATAAACAATAGCAGAAAAAGAATAGATGAACTGAAAGAACTTCTGTTAAGAATTCATAAAGGAATAAATATTGAGACAGTTAAAAAGGAATTGACTGAAGTTTTAGGTAAAATTCCATATGGCGAAGTCGTTCAGGCAGAACAGGAGCTGATATCGGAAGGATTGCCTCCATCGGAAATACAGAAGTATTGTGATTTGCATTCGGAAGCTTTAAGGGAAAATATTGATTTGACATATATGAAAAACGTCTCCGAAGGACATCCAATACAAATTTTACGAGAAGAAAATAAAGCTCTTGAAAATGAAGTGGCAAGATTGAAAGATATTTTTATTAAAATAAAATTTAGTAAAGAAGAAATAAATGCAGACGTAGAATTATTAAAAATCAGAGAAATATTTAATAATCTAACGGATATCGAAAGACATTATAACAAAAAAGAAAATCTTTTATTTTCATATCTCGAAAAATATGAAATCACTGGACCTTCGACAGTGATGTGGGGAAAAGATGACGAAGTGAGAAGTTTTATTAAGTCTGCAAAGGGAGTTTTTAATTTAGAAGAGAAATGCGATTTAGAAACACTCGATGGTTATATAGAGTTTGTTTTTAAACCAGCGGCAGATGCAATAATTGAGATGAAAGATAAAGAAGAAAAGATATTATTCCCGATGTGTCTGGATAAATTCACAGAAATCGATTGGTATGAAATCTACACTCAATTTGATGAAATTGGATATTGTTTGTATTCACCAAAAGTTGAATGGAAACCGGCAGTTGTTCCAAATATTAAGAAAGAAAAATTGAGAGGAGATAAAATAAGGTTATCTACCGGTTCATTTACCATCGAAGAGCTTGAAGCTTTAATGAGTTCTTTACCTGTAGATTTAACTTTTGTAGATAAAGATGATAAAGTGAAATTCTTTTCGCACGGAGGGAATAGAATATTCGACAGGAACAAAGCAATACTCGGGCGTGAAGTGCAATATTGTCATCCACCTTCAAGCGTTCACATAGTAGATAAGATATTAAATGATTTCAAAAGCGGTGAACAAGATTCTGCTAAGTTTTGGATACATATAAAAAATATGTATGTTCACATTGCTTATTATGCAGTAAGAAATGAAAATGGAGATTATCTTGGCACATTAGAGGTTACACAGGATATAAACCAATTTAAAAAAGTAGAAGGTGAAAGAAGACTTCTTAGTTATGAAAATTAAAATTATGAAGTATGGATAAAAAATTGATAATAACACCGGATGTTAAGATATATGAATTGTTAGAGGCATATCCACAACTCGAAGATACGCTAATCGAAATTTCACCTTTGTTTGTAAAGTTGAAAAAACCTGTATTAAGAAAGACAATAGCAAGAGTAACTTCGATAAAACAAGCATCGGTAGTTGGTAAAGTAAGTTTAAATGATATGATAAACAGGTTACGTGAGGCAGTAGGGCAGGGAAAAGGAGAATTTAAAAATGTCGAACAGAAACAAAAAGAAAAACCACAATGGGCAACAGATGAAAATATTAAAATTGAATATGATGCAAGGGAAGACCTCGATAATGGGATACAACCGTTAAATAAAGTATTAAGGGAAATAAAAGAATTTAATACTGGAGAAAAATATCTTTTAATAACAGCATTTATACCCTTACCTATGATTGAACTTCTTGAAGGAAATGGATTTAAATCTTATTCTGATGTGATAAATGAAAATGAAGTAAGAAATTATTTTTTAAAAACGTGATAATTATTTGAATTTGTTTTCTTTTACTAAATTCTATTAAATTGTTACATTTTAGTAACAATTATTTAATATAATTTGTTTATCATTGTAGATAGAAAGGGTAAAATTATGATTAAAAGAATTTTTATATTTGTAGCAATTTTTATTACAATAATTTCATTTAGAATCAATTCTCAAACAGTAATTTCTGTAACGGATGAATTGGTATTGCCTCAATATGCGGTTAATGGGGGGACTTCAACAAGTAGGATTATGTATGTTTGTGGATTAAGACTAACAGGTTTAAGTTCTAATACAACCTACAGATATACAACTGGAGCATCGACAAATTCAGGATTAACTACAACCTTGGCAGCAGGGAATCATATAGGAATAAATAATACAAGTAATTCGGCAGGATATATAGTTGGTTATACTGCTGGAAAAAGTTCATACCAGAATTTATTAGACGGCAACAGTTGGAATACTTCTGGGTCTTCTAATAATTATTCCGAATTTACCACAGACGCATCTGGAAATTATACCGGTTGGTTTTCTTTTGTTCCTACTGGTAATACAGTTTTTACGGCAGGTAATAATGTATATATATATGTTCAATTGAATAATGGTGCGGGGGGTACATCAGTAGCACAATCATATAGAACAACAAGCACAGTGACTATGCTTGCTTATGGAACTACAACGGGAAGCGCTACTCAATGTACAGCTATTTATGGCTCTTCATATGCAACAAACGAAAATTTTATTTTTCTTTTTAATAATACAAGCGGAACTGGAAGGCCAATAGCAGTAACTTGGGCAGAGAACGACGGACTTGCGCAAGATTGGACAACCTGGTATACTGTATATGTTTCAACAAGTATAGGTTACTGGGGAACAATTATACCAAATAGTCTTGCTAATGGAATCAGAAGAGTTGAGAGACGAGATATTACAAATACAATTCTAAATTATAATACAGATGATGATGGAATTTGGCCAAGTGGAACAAATACTATTAATCCTTCAGGTGGGACAACTCCTTTAGCTCTAATCGATGCTCCATTACCAGTTACTTTAGAATATTTTAATTATTCTGTCAGAGGAAATTCAATAAATTTGGTTTGGAAAACGAGTTTAGAAATTAATAATAAAGGTTTTGAAATATTAAGATATAAGTACTTTGGGTGGGAAAAAGTAGGATATGTTGAAGGGAAAGGAAATTCAAATGAATTTACTTTATATAATTTTACTGAAGGGAATTTATATCCTGGAAAATATAGATACAGATTGAAACAAAGTGATTTTAATGGTAATTATGAATATTTCGATTTAAACGGAATAGTTGAAATCAAGGCACCAACTGAATTTTCATTGATGCAAAATTATCCAAACCCGTTTAATCCTTCCACAAATATAAAATATCAAATTGCAGAAAATTGTTTTGTTACATTGAAAATATATGATATGCTTGGGAAAGAGATTTTAACACTTGTTAGTGAAAATCAGAAACCGGGTGAATATAACATAACATTTGATATGAATTCGACAAAAATATCAAGTGGTATTTATTTCTACAGACTTGCAGCAGGAAATTTTGCAGATATAAAGCGAATGATATATATAAAGTAAAAGCTGATTTTATTTTAGAATTATCATTTTTTTTGTGATTGAAGTTTTTTCGGTCGAAATTTTGTAATAATATACTCCACCTGGGAAGATTAAATTTGAGAATTTGTTAATCGAAAATGGAATTTTATAAGTTCCTGAAGGTAATTTATCATTTATAAGCGTTATAATTTCTTTTCCGAGGATATTATAGATTTTCAGAGAAACTAAGGAATTTTTATTAAGACGAAATTCAATTGTTGAGCTTGGATTAAAAGGGTTAGGATAATTCTGCATTAATTCAACTTCGTTAGAAATTTTATTTTCGTAATTTTTTATATAAGTTGCACCAGCATTGGTTGTTTTTAAAATCAAACCATTATAACCTGAAATCCAACCGGTATTTTCGTTAGTAAAATAAATATCGAAATAAGGGTCTCCAGTACCTTGAGCAACAGTAGTCCAGTTTGTTCCTGCATTAGTAGTTTTAATTAGTTTATAAGTAGCAATATCCCACCAATTACCAACAGCAAATCCGGTATATTGATTTACGAAAAAAACCGATTCATAGCCGATATATGTACCAAGTCTTTGTGATGTCCAGTTTATTCCCGCATTAGTAGTTTTTAAAACAGTTTCACTATCGCAAACTGCGAATCCGTAATTTAAATCCGTAAAAAATATCGAAGCAATTCTTAAACTTGTACCTGAATTCATTAAAGAATATGATAATCCGCCATCTGTAGTTTTTCTAATCATACCTGAATTTCCGGCTATAAAACCAGTTTGATTATTTAGAAAAAACATAGTCCATATATTTACGCCTGTAACTGTATAACTATTCCAAGAATTTCCGCCATCGGTTGTTCTTAAATATTTTCCATCGTAACCACCAACGAAACCTATATTTTCATTTACCATCCAAATGGAGAAGAAATAAGTTCCTGTTAAAGAATATTGATTAATCCAATTAACACCGCCATTAGTAGTTTTAAGAATTTTACTTGTTCCGAAGCCACCCATATATCCACCGCAAATCCAACCTGTTTCTGTATTTAAAAAATGAATACCAGTAAAAAAATCATCATTAGTTGTTTCTGTATTAAGCATTATCCAATTATTTCCACCATTCGTAGTTTTTAAAAGTAATGAGCTATCGCCAATAGCATATCCAGTATTAGAGTTCAACATTTTAATTTTCGATACAAAGCGATTAGTATTTGTTTGTTGAGGAAACCACTGGGCAGAGCAAAAGTAAAATGGTAGAAAAAATAAAAAAAAGAATATAATTTTTTTCATATTATCCATAAGTTCGATTAATTTACTGATTAAAATTATATATACTGGTTTTTAATTTCAATTCAAGTTTGGGTAATATAAACTATAAGCGAATAAGATATAAATGAATGTATAAGATTGATGGTGAATTTTTAAATGGATTGTGTTAATTTATAAATTAAAAAAATGTAATTTTTATGGAAAATTTTCCTCAAATTGGAAAGATATTCGTAATTACAGGAATAATATTTTTTGTAATTGGGATTTTGCTGATTTTTTTTAATAAGATTCCATTTTTAGGGAAACTTCCCGGTGATATTGTAATTAAAAGAGAAAATTTTACGATATATATTCCAATCGTAACTTCTTTACTTATAAGTTTAATAATAAGTATTATATTTTTTTTTATTCGCAGAAGATGATGGAGTAATATGAACACAGCAAAATTCAGATTTTACGAAGAGTTAAATGATTTCTTACCTGAGAGAAGAAAGCGGGTTCAATTCGATTATAGTTTCGAAGGTAATCCTGCCGTAAAAGATATTATAGAATCATTTGGAGTTCCGCATACCGAGGTGGATTTGATTATTGTAAATGGTGTATCGGTTAGGTTCGATTATAATTTAAAAGAAGGAGATTATATTTCTGTTTATCCTATGTTCGAGAATATGGATATTTCAAATCTAACTCATTTAAGAGAGAAACCTTTACGCGAGCCGAGATTTATATGTGATGTTCAACTTGGAAGACTTGCAAAATATTTGAGGATGCTGGGATTCGATACTTTGTATAGTAATAAGTATAATGTAAAAGAAATAATTAAGATATCTAATGAAGAGAAACGGACAATACTGACAAGAAATATTTTTCTTTTAAAAAACAGTTTGGTTGTGCGGGGTTACTGGATAAGGGCTCAAGACCCGCACTCACAGATTATTCAGGTAATTCAGTTCTCGGATTTGCTGTCTTTAATAAAACCTTTTTACAGGTGTAGTGAATGTAACGGATTACTCGAGTCGGTTGCAAAAGAAGAAATTTTAGATAAACTACTGCCGAATACGAAAAAATATTTTAATGAGTTTCACAGGTGCAGTTCGTGCGGTAAGATATACTGGAAAGGTTCACATTTCAAGAAAATCTTAAACTTATCGGAGAATGTGAAAAAAGAGGCGGAGGATATGTTTAAAGATATTAAAAAGAATAAAAATAATATTTTCACTCCATAGGAGCGAAAATATTATTTAAAAATCATATCGAGATTAAATTTAGTGTAAATAATAATTTACTTAATCACTACCATCTTTTTAACTTTAACAAAATCACCAGCATTCATTCTGTAAAAATACACACCACTTGCAAGCCCTGAGCCATCGAAAAGCAAGGAGTAATAACCGGGGGATAATTCTTTATTAACTAATGTTTTTATTTCTCTGCCGAGTATATCATATATAATAATTCTTACGATAGAGTTATGCGGAACTTCAAAGTCAATTTTTGTTGTCGGGTTAAACGGGTTTGGATAATTTTGGCTTAAAGAAAAAGTTTTTGGAAGTGCAACTTCGACAATGTTTCCGAGTTCATAATATTCGAAGTTACCATTAAAGTCAATTTGCTTAATTCTATATTTATACTTACCTGAATTCATTCTGGAATCTTTGAATATGTAAGTAGTTTTAGTATTTTTAGTTCCGTTGCCTTTAATGAAAGCATTTGTTTTCCAAACAGAATCGGAAATTCCTATTGACATTCTTTGCAATTCAAATCCTGCATTATTATGCTCTTCAGAAGTAATCCAGTTAAGAGTAACCTCTCTTCCGCTTACCGAAGAAGTAAAGCTCTCCAATACGATTGGCAGGGGACTATCTTCATCGGAAGAAGTCCAGATGTTATTAGCACCGAAGGAACTAAGAGCAGTATCGGTTAGTGAGCCAGATTGATTACCAGAATTCCAGTTATTAATAGAATTAACCTCCTGAAAAGTCAATCCGTTATCGGTCGACTGATATAAAAGCATATGGAGCGGGTCGTGGTCAACTGTTAATTCATTTCCAAAATAATAAAATATGAAAGTTGCATTAAGTCCTGTGTTATTTGTCGGGGATACAGTAAATGATTTTGAAACACCTGTAAAGGCCGCTATTGTAATAGGTTCAAATCTTCTTGTAACGACTGTATTTCCAAGAGTAGATGTAGTGGTAATTGCTATGCCGATATTTCCGAAAGTGTAACCTGAGATTCCACCGGTTAAATCCCTTGTCGTAGTAATAATACCTTTATTAGAAGAAGCAGAAGATTTAATCCAATTAAGATTTGATTCACCGGAAATAGTAGCAGATGAGCCGAGAGTCAAAATTTTATTATAAACATCGAAATCACCTGAAGTTAGAAGTAGTGTTCCATTCACGGCTAAATTGCAATTCAGAATAACTCCAACTGTATCGGTAGTTTTATTGATTGTAATATTATTTATTGTGTAATTTCCAGTTCCTCCGATATTCGAGTTCGATGCTCCGGTGAAAATGAAGGTGCTACCGGAACTATTAATAGTCCCATTGTTTATGATGTCCAAATCATTAAAGATAACCGTTCCTGAATTAACTAAATACGCACCCGAATCAACTCTTAGCTGAGGTTGTAAATATCCCGTGAAAGCAAATGAAAGCGAAAATATCAGGTAAATAATAAATCTTTTATTTATATTTTTTATTGTTTTCATTTTGATTTGAGGATTTTTTTAATTCCAAAAAGTGTGGTGCCAATTGCGCATACAGATAAAAAGACCCAGAATATACCGGTGTTGCTGAAAACATCACTTTTTGCGAGAATATTTTTTCCTTCAAGCTTTCTTTCGATTTCGCTTAACCTGTTTTTTAATTCAGTATTTTCGTTTTTTAATTCATTTATTTGCGACTGTTGTTCTTTAATGCCTTCTGTGAGGACTGCAGTGAGTTCTGTATAATTTATTCCTTTATATCCGTCAACGGGGTTTGTGAAAACAACTTCGGGTATTACTTCTTCCATTTCTTGTGCGATAAATCCGAGGTGTTTCTGTCCGTCGGGTTCATTTTTCCAGTTGAATGATACGCCACGGAGTTTGGAAATTTTATCAAGCGAGTTATTAAGGTTGTCGATATTGGTTTTCATTTTGATATCAGAAGTAGAGGTTGTAAGTGTTCCGTCTGATGTTAAATTCAGTACAGTAGAATAAGTTCCCGAGCCGACTGAGCGGAATCTGCCGTTGCCGTTAACGTCGAGGTTTGTTGTCGGATTTGTATTACCGATTGCTACTGTTCCTCTTAAATATGTATTAGTGATAGCACTATTGCCAAGAACTACGGTATTAGAGCCAAAACCTATTGCATTATACCCTATTACGATTTCGTTTGTATCTTGATCCTGATATGCTACTGTATTTGCACCTAAATAAACTGACTGAATACTTCTGGTATTTTGACCACCAAGCCGATTATCACCTGCTTGATATCCTATTGCAATATTATAATGTCCAGTAATATTAGATCTCAAAGAATAATATCCAAATGCAGAATTAGAATTACCTGTTGTATTATTACTAAGAGAAATATAACCAAATGCGGAATTACCGTTACCACTTGTATTTTTATTAAGGGAACCACATCCAAATGCGGAATTAAAAGATCCTGTCGAATTATCATAGAGAGAAGAAAATCCGAATGCGGAATTCCAATAAGCCGTTGAAGTAGTAAATAAAGCACCACTTCCTACTGCAGTATTATAACTTGCGGTTGTTAGATTTTTACCTGCATCTGTTCCGAGAGCAGTATTATGGGCTCCTGATGTTAGATTTTGTAAAGCATTATAACCCATAGCAATATTTCTGTTACCCGTGCCGTCCTGATTTTGACCTGCCTGATAACCGAAGAAAGTGCTGAAGTTCAGATTATCCTGATATACTCTTCCGTTCACCTGTAAAGGCGCTTGAGGACTCGATGTGTTTATACCGAGTCTGTAATTAGTTGCATCCCAGTAAAGATTGGAATTTCCTGTTACGGAATTTGTTCCATTCCAGAATGTAACATACCCGCTCGTTCCCGAACCTATTATTGTTCCACCACTGCTGACCGAAGACCAGCTACTTCCTGTATAATAATAAAATCCTGGTGTATTATCAGTCTGGTAAATCAAAAGACCTGTAGCGGGAGAGGAAATAGCATTTCTTTGAGTTTGAGTCATACGGGGGATTAAGATACCCTTTGATGTTGATGTCAAATCCATTATAGAAGTTGAATTAGGACTTGTTGTGCCTATTCCAACACTGCCTCTTAATGCTGTTGTGGTAATACTGGAATTACCAATTACGACAGTATTTGAGCCGAGTCCTGTAGTATTATATCCGATGACGATTTCATTTGTATTATTATTTGTAGAGGGTTGAGAATTTGAGCCGAGAAAAACTGAATAAGTTCCTGTGGTTACATTTTTACCTGCATCTGTTCCAAGAGCAGCATTTTGGTCGCCAGAGGTTAGATTTTGTAAAGCATTATAACCCATAGCAACATTTCTATCGCCAGAGCCGTCCTGATTTTGTCCTGCCTGATAACCAAGGAATGTGCTGTAATTTAAACCACTTTGATAAATATGCCCGCTAACCTCCAGGGGAGCGGCGGGAACAGTATTAATACCGAGCCGGTTATTCGTAGCATCCCAGAAAAGATTCGAACTACCAGTTACGGAATTTGTTCCGTTCCAGAAAGTAATATAACCATTAGAACCTGAACCGGTTATCGAGCCGGCCGTTCCACCAAGATATGTCCAGCTCGAGCCACTATAAAAATAGAATCCAGGTGTATTATCAGTCTGATAAATTAAAAGACCTGTAGCAGGAGAAGAAATAGCATTTCTTTGAGTTTGAGTCATACGGGGGATTAAGATACCCTTTGATGTTGATGTCAAATCCATTATAGAAGTTGAATTAGGACTTGTTGTGCCTATTCCAACACTGCCTCTTAATGCTGTTGTGGTAATACTGGAATTACCAATTACGACAGTATTTGAGCCGAGTCCTGTAGTATTATATCCGATGACGATTTCATTTGTATTATTATTTGTAGAGGGTTGAGAATTTGAGCCGAGAAAAACTGAATAAGTTCCTGTGGTTACATTTTTACCTGCATCTGTTCCAAGAGCAGCATTTTGGTCGCCAGAGGTTAGATTTTGTAAAGCATTATAACCCATAGCAACATTTCTATCGCCAGAGCCGTCCTGATTTTGTCCTGCGTTATATCCGAAGAAAGTGCTGAAGTTCAGATTATCCTGATATACCCGACCATTAACCTGTAAAGGTGCTTGTGGATTCGATGTGTTTATACCGAGCCAGTTATTAGTAGCATTCCAGAAAAGGTTTGAACTACCAGTTACAGAATTTGTTCCGTTCCAGAAAGTAATATAACCATTAGAGCCCGAACCAGAAACAGAGCCACCACTAAGTAAACTCCATCCCGCACCAGTGTAATAATAAAATCCAGGTGTATTGTCGGTTTGGTAAATTAAAAGACCTGTAGCAGGAGAAGAAATAGCATCTCTTTGCGTTTGAGTCATACGTGGGATTAAAATACCTTTTGATGTTGATGTCATATCAAAAATTGAACTCGAATTAGGACTTTCAGTTCCGAGTCCTATTGTTCCCCTTAATATTGTTTTTGCAATACTACTGTTTCCCAGAACAACACTATTTGAGCCGACGCCAATTGCGGTATATCCAATTACTATTTCATTTGAGTCCCCGTCTTCATATGCTTTTGTAGAAGCACCTAAATAAACTGACCTTTTGCTGGTCTGGTTACCAGAACCTGAAGCAATTAAATGTCCTGCATCATTACCAATGGCAGTATTAAAAAAACCGGTTGTGTTACTACTGAGAGAAGTATTTCCGAATGCGCAATTATAATCCCCGGTTGTATTATTATAGAGAGATGAATTTCCGAATGCGGAATTATTTTTTCCAATTATATTATTTCTGAGAGACACATATCCGAATGCGCAATTATAATCCCCGGTTGTATTGACACTGAGAGAAAAATTTCCGAATGCGGAATTTTGAGTCCCGTCTGTATTATCATATAGAGAAAAATAACCAAATGCGGAATTAGAAGACCCGGTTGTATTATTATTGAGAGAAGAATTTCCGAATGCGGAATTTGTAGACCCGGTTGTATTAGAATGGAGAGAAAAATAACCGAATGCGGAATTAGAAAAACCGGTTGTATTATAATAGAGAGAAGAATAACCGAATGCGGAATTTTGAGTCCCGTCTATATTAGAATAGAGAGATTGATATCCAAATGCGGAATTGTAATTATAGGTAAGAGGATCATTTCTTCCTGCCCCATACCCGAAGAAAGTGCTATAACCCAGACCTGTCTGATAAACTCGCCCGTTAATTGTCAGAAGTGAATCACCCTGCCATTGCAGTTTTGAACTACCAGTTACGGAATTTGTTCCGTTCCAGAAGGTTAGATATCCGTTTGCTCCCGAGCCTGTAACGTTTCCGCTAATTCCACCCAAAAGTGTCCAAGCGGAGCCGTTATAAAAATAAAATCCCGGTGTGTTGTTAGTCTGGAATATAAGCAATCCCGTAGCAATGGGGGCAGAAATTGCATCCCGCTGTGCCTGCGTCATAGATGGAATAAGAATTCCCTTTGATGTTGACTGTATATCGAGCATAGCACTCGTATGCGGCAATGAGCCGGTGTTATTAATAGCTACCTGCGAAAGTAAGCCATTAAAAGAAAATAAGAAAAATGATAAAACTACTGTGAAGAGGAAAAAAATTTTTTTCATAATATACTCCCTCAAATTGAGAAAATTTTTAAAATTCCGTGAATTCTTTCGAGGAGCTGGAGAGATTCACGATTTAAAGAATTATATTTTAAAAAAATAACTTTTTGCTTGCGAAAATATTATGAAACAGATGGATACAGTAAAAAGAGTTTTGAGGAACATAATATTTACTATAAATTAAAAATAAATAAATATAAAATCAATAATAATTTTTTGAAGAAGAAAAATTTAATATACGAGAAGACAAAAAAGAGAATAAGAGATTTTCACACGGTAAGAAAGGATAAATTAGATTTTTATATATTTTGATAAGTTTAGTTTATATAAATTTATTTAATAAGATAAAAATGATATAAACGGTAGAGGAATAAGATATTATTAAATTTTTAGCCACAGAGGGCACAGAGTGTGAAGAAAGAAATAGATTTTATAGCCACAGAGGGCACAGAGTGTGAAGAAAGAAATGAATTTTATAGCCACAGAGGGCACAGAGTGTGAAGAAAGAAATGAATTTTTAGCCACAGAGGGCACAGAGTGTGAAGAAAGAAATAGATTTTATAGCCA
>CAYNTK010000002.1:272539-280039 GCA_964400285.1 uncultured Ignavibacteriaceae bacterium | reverse complement strand
TATTGATTAATAACCAGTTGTTACCACTATTTGTGGTCTTTAATAATATTGATTCTGATCCAGCACAATATCCAGTGTTATTATCAACAAACTTTATATCATATAAGTCAATAGTATTTAATCTGTTCTGAATGCAACTTGTATTTTGTCTTGTCCAGTTGTAACCGCTATTGCTTGTTTTTAATATAGTTCCTGAGTCACAGGATATCCAGCCGGTATTCAAATCGATAAAATATACGTCGAAAAAATTATATAACTTAATTTCTACTGGAATCTTTAACCAGTTTATTCCTCCATTTGTAGTTTTTAAAACGTATGGTTCAATAGAATTCCTTTTATTCGGAAAAGCATTAGATCCAACTGCCCAGCCGTTATTAATATCTGTAAAATATATATTACGTAAATGTTGACTAATACCGGAATAAAGTCTAATCCAGTTATTGCCTCCGTTATCAGATTTTATTATTACTCCCGAATCCCCACAGGAATACCCGATGTTTTCATTAGCAAAGCAAAGTGATAACAAATCAGCTCCAGTTCCTGACTGAATATCTGTCCAGTTTATTCCTTGATTAGTTGTTCTGATTATTCTTCCATATTCGCCTACGCAAATTCCTGTATTTTCATTAAAAAACTTTATTCTTGAAAATCTTTTATTAGTTAAGTACGATATTGTATTCCAGTTTAAACCTCCATTAGTTGTTTTATAAACTAAACAGTCTTGATATCCGTTTGCTACTGTCCAACCTGTATTTGGATTTAAAAACTGCATTTTTTGCATACAAAAAATTGTTCCCTTTGACATCAGATTCCAATTATCACCGAGATTTGTTGTCTTTAACATTCTGCCATGGTCACCTACTGAAAAGATATTATTTGAATCCAAAATGTTCAATCTCAAATACCATTCATTTAATTCTATATGGATATTTTGTGTAAACCAGTTTATTCCTCCGTTTGTAGATTTCATTATGCCATTTGTTACAAATGATGTACCAAATGTAACCCATCCTGTATTTTCATTAAGAAATTTTATGTCAAATACATAACCATCAATTTGCGATTCATTTATATTAATCCAATTGAACCCGGCATTTGTTGTTTTTCTAATTAATCCATAAGCACCCGTTAACCAGCCGGTATTTTCATTAAGAAAATAAACTGAAGTATAACGATAATAATTATCCCAATATATTACATTCCAATTAGTGCCACCATTAGTTGTTTTAATAATTCTTCCAAAGTTGTATTCAACTGCGTAACCGGTATTAGAGTTAATAAATGAAATTCCTGTTACATCACCTGTAACATTACTTGTTTGTCTATACCAGTTTTCTCCGCAATTTGTAGTATGCAATATCACACCTGTATCTCCTGTTGCCCATCCGTTTTGAGTATCGGTAAATTGTATATTATATAAATGAAAAAAAGTTGTATTGCTTGCAACTTTATAAAAATTAATTCCTCCGTTTGTGCTTTTAAATATATCTCCTACAGGACCACAGACAAAACCTGTGTTTTCATTTATAAAGAAGATGGATTGAAGATAATAATCACAGGTAATTTTCCAGAAATCCCAGTTATTTCCCCCATCCGTAGTTTTTAAAATCGTTCCGTATGAACCGCAAGCCCAACCGGTATTTGGATTAATGAATTTTACATCGTATAGACGATTCCCTTGTGGAAGGGGATTTTGCCATACCCATTGTGAATAAATAAAAGAAAGTAAAGAATTTAATTGTATATATGCCAGGAGAAGAATAGAAAATAATAATTTGCTTTTCAAATTTCCTCCTTTTAGAGATAAATTTATACCTTGACTAATTAATTAAAAAAAAACTAAATAAACAATGTATTTTTTAAAAAACTAAAAAATAGGACGGAATATGAAAATAAAAGTTTCATACCTATTTCTCATTCTTTCTTTAATAGGTTCAATGTTTTCAATAATATGGAATTCATATTCAATAAATAATCCAAATTGGTATTTGATTAAAGTGTATGTCTATAAGGATGGTAATGTTGTAGAGGGAGCATTAGTTAAAGTTAAAGGAACTAATTTTGAACAATGTCAAGTTACAAGTTCATCAGGAATATGTGCATTTTATCCAGATAATGCTGGGACATATAACATTTGTGCAAGTAAAGGTAATTATTTTGATGACGATTCAAGATTTGTTCCACCAAACGCCGATGTTATATTAACATTAAATAATAGCGGTAGCTGTGAGGACTGCCCGGACAGTAAAAAATAAAATATAGATTCTATTCAGATAATGCTAAAAATTAATGATTTTACGGTATTTACCTTAATTAATTTGAGAAATGATTTTTCTTTTTCTCATCTTTTTTCAATTAAAAAGACCTTAATTCTTCTACTGTTAGTATTAAAACGCTCTATGGAAATCGACTGCAACAAGAAAATACAGGTTTTCCTAATAAATCTATTCACCTTAAATTTTATTTTTCTACAATCAAGTCTCCCCTTCAGGATTTATCAAGTTATTTAAATTTTTGTATTTTATTTAGCATTCAAAATTCATAATTCAGAATTGCTTTTTTACGTTTATTAAGTCCTTAATATTTGTTAAATTTCAAGTTATGTATAAAAATGCTCTTTAATTTAACATTTAGAATTTAAAATTTAATATTTGAAAGATCGCCCTCGTAGCTCAGGTGGATAGAGCGACGGTTTCCTAAACCGCAGGTCGGACGTTCGAGTCGTCCCGAGGGCACTAAATTAAATGTACAAGTTACAAATGTACAGTTTAGAGCAAGAGCGAAAAAAACATTTTGAAGAAAACTATAAATAAGGTTGCGTTAATTTCGGGTTCTGCTAAACGGCTGGGAAAAGCAATTGCTATGACAGTTGTAGGAGAAGGTTTTAATATAATATTGCATTATAACACTTCTACTAAATCCGAAATTGCAAATATAAAAAATGAATTTGAAAAATATGAAGTTGAAGTTTTTCCCGTAAAAGCAGATTTAAGTAAAGTAAAAGAAATTAAAAATCTTTTTGAAACCGTTAAGAAAAAATTCGGACGTCTCGACTTATTAATTAATAATGCAGCGATTTTCAGAAAAGTTGATTTTTTCAAAATTGATGAAAAAGTTTTTGATGAATTTGTAAATACAAATTTAAAAAGCGTTTTTTTCTGTTCCGTCGAAGCGGCTAAGATTATGAATATGTCAAAAGATAAAAATTTACAAATTATAAACATCGCTTCTCTCGGCGGATTACTTAACTGGGTTGACCATATTCCATATTCGGTTGCAAAAGCCGGAGTGATTAAACTCACTCAGCTTATGGCAAAACGCCTTGCTCCGAAAATACTGGTTAATTCGATTTCTCCCGGTACAATCTGGATTGATAATGACGAAAATAAAAATGTTATTGTAAAAGAAAAAGAAAAATACCCGATGAAAAAATTTGGCAATGCAAATGATATTACATCTTTAATTAAGTATTTGATAAATGAAAATAAATTTATTACAGGACACAATTTCATAGTAGATGGTGGACGTAGTATTTAACTTAAATAAATAAATGGAACATTTAAAAAAAGCACCGAAAGCATATAGAAACACTAAATTCCTTAATTCTCCAGCGGCAAGAACAGTAAGGATTTTGACAGAATATTTAGAACCTTTCGATAGGTTGAATAAGCATAATATTAAAGATACAATTGTTTTTTTTGGCTCAGCTCGTATAATTCCCTTAAATCAAGCGAAAAAAAATTTAACTGATATAAAAAGAAAATTAAAATCAATAAAAAATAAAAATTCAAAAGATTATAAAGAAAATCTGAAAAATCTTAGCTATGCTGAAAAGGAATATGAAGTAGCGAAATATTATGATGATACCGAAGAACTTGCATATCGTTTAACAAAATGGTCAAAAAATTTGAAAAAAGGAAATAAATTTGTTGTATGCTCTGGAGGTGGTCCTGGAATTATGGAAGCTGCAAATAAAGGAGCCTCTAAGGCAAAAGGTTATTCGATTGGTTTAAATATATCTTTACCCTTTGAACAATTTCCCAATAAATATATTTCACCAAATCTGAACTTTGAATTTCATTACTTTTTTATGAGAAAATTCTGGTTTGCTTATCTTGCAAAAGCACTTGTAATTATGCCAGGTGGATTTGGCACTTTAGATGAACTGATGGAGATACTTACTCTTGTCCAAACAGAAAAATTAAAGAAAAAAATGCCTATATTAATGTATGGGAAAAAGTTTTGGGATAAAGTATTGAACTTAAATACACTTGCAGAATATAGGGTTATTTCTAAAGAAGATTTAAATTTGATAAAGTATGTTGATACGGTTGATGAAGCTTTTACTTATTTGAAAAAAGAATTAAATAAGATATACGTAAAAAAATAGAAAATAAATTAAAATAATATATTATGATTTATAGTATGACAGGTTTCGGCAAATCCGAAGGTGTTTATGGGGGAAAAAATTATACAATCGAAATACGCTCGGTAAATAGTCGTTTTTGTGAAATTTCTTTTAGATATCCAAAAAATCTTACAGCTAAAGATTTAGAGCTTAAAGAAATTGTTAGACAAAAAATGACAAGAGGAAAAATTTTTATTTCGATAGGTTTGAATAATAACGGAGAGGAAAAGAATAATTTATCTGTAAATAAAGAAAAAGTAAAAGAGTATGCCACTTTGCTCAAAAATATCAGAAAATCTATTGGCTCTAAAGAAAAAATAAAAATTGAGCATTTATTACATTTTTCTGAAATATTATCGGCAGAGCAAACAGAAGAAATTGAGGAAGATGAATATAAGTATATTTGTGAACTATTAAAAGAAGCAATTGAGGATGTATTAATAATGAAAAGAAAAGAAGGGGATTTTCTCAAAAATGATATCTTCGAAAGGTTAGAAATAATTGAAAAGGAAGTTGATAAATTATTCGAAGCAGGTCGTTCAAGATTACCTGTAATTCGAAATAAGGTAACTGATAGAATAAATCAGTTTCTGGAAGATAAAACGATATTAGATGAAAAGCGACTTGAACTTGAGACAATATTGCTACTTGAGAAACTCGATATTACGGAAGAATGCGTAAGGTTAAAAAGCCATATAAAATATTTTAGAGATTGTTCGAATTCGACCGAGCATTCGGGTAGAAGATTGAATTTCTTGATACAGGAATTTAATAGAGAAATAAACACAATTGCGTCGAAAGCTATGGATGCAGAGATTTCCCAGAAATCATCGTATTTGAAAGAAGAAATAGAAAAAATAAGAGAGCAAATTCAAAACATAGAATAAACTAAAATGTTATTTGTATTTTCAGCTCCTTCAGGTGCAGGTAAAACTACTATTTATAAAGAAATTTTAAAAAAAAATCCTGAAATTGATTTTTCAGTCTCAGCAACTACAAGAAAAAAAAGGGAAGGAGAAATTGATGGTAAAGACTATTTCTTTTTAGATAAGGATGAATTTATTAAAAAAATTGAAAACGGTGAGTTTGTTGAATACGAAAAAATTTTCGATAATAACTATTACGGAACTTTGAAAACTTATATAGATAAGAAAATTAATGAGGGCAAAGATGTTTTATTCGATTTAGATGTTAAGGGTGCGTTGTCTTTAAAAAGAATTTATAAAGATAAAGCGTTGTTAATATTTATTAAACCACCAAATAAAGAAGTAATAAGAGAAAGATTATTGAAGAGAGGAACAGAAAGTATTGAAATAATTGAAAACAGATTAAAGAGATTTGATTTTGAGATGGAAAAAATGAGTAAGTTTAATTATGTTGTTTTAAATGATAATTTACAAAAAGCAATTAATGAAGTTCAAGAAATAATAAATAAATATAAAAAAGGAGTAAATTAAAAATGCCATTAGAAACAATTGATATTGCAAAATTAGAAAAAAATGCTGCAAATCTTTATGAAGCGGTTGTTATAGCTTCAAAAAGAGCAAGGCAAATAAATGATGAAATGAAAATGGAACTTAGCCAAAGATTAGAACCTGTTATGACAAGTGATTCGGAAGATGAAACGATTATGAATCAGGATAAATTAAATATATCTTTGGAATTTGAGAAAAGACCAAAACCAACTATGGAAGCAGTTGAAGAGCTGATGTCTGGTAAATTAAGCTACAGATATAGAGATAACTTTTAAAAACACTCTTGTTGCTAAAAGGAAAAAAAATATTACTCGGAATTACAGGTGGCATTGCAGCATACAAGATGTGCAATTTCGTAAGGTTGCTAATTAAAAATGGTGCTGAAGTGAAAGTTATTATGACACCATCAGCTACTAAACTCGTGTCACCACTAACTTTGTCGGTTTTATCCAACAATGATGTTGCAATTAATATGTTTCCTGAATCGACAAAGTGGGATAAAACTGAAAAAATATCTGCTGGAACCTGGCATATAAATTATGGATTATGGGCAGACTTATTTATTATTGCACCAGCAACTGCAAATACTATGGCAAAGATATGCTATGGAATTAGCGATAACTTTTTATTATCTACGGTTCTTGCCTGTAGATGTCCAATCTTTATTGCACCTACAATGGATGTTGATATGTATAATAAACCGATTACGCAAGAAAATATTACAAAATTAAAAAATCGTGGATTTAAAATAATCAAACCAATTTATGGAGAACTTGCAAGTGGTCTTTTCGGGATGGGAAAAATGGCAGAACCGGAAAATATGCTCGAAGAGATAAAGAAATTCCTCTTAAAAAAAAAAGACCTTGAGGGGAAAAAAATCCTTGTAACCGCTGGACCTACACTTGAACCTATTGATGCTGTCCGTTACATCTCGAATTATTCGACAGGGAAAATGGGATTTGAAATTGCAAAGGCAGCTTTTGATAGAGGGGCAAAAGTTACTTTAATTACAGGCCCGTCAAATCTTACAATTAATTATGGAATAGAAAAAATTGATGTTAAAACAACAGACGATATGTATGCTGCAGTTAAATCGAATTTGAAAGGAAAAGATATGGTAATAATGTCAGCTGCTGTATCAGATTATAAACCAATAAAATTTCACCCTAATAAGATAAAAAAAGAAGAAGAAACTCTTAATATTTCATTCCAAAAAACGGTAGATATCCTAAAATATATCGGAAAAAATAAAAAAAATATTTTTTTAATTGGATTTGCTCTTGAAACAGATAATGAATTTACCAATGCTAAGAAAAAACTTATCGAGAAAAATCTTGATTTAATTGTTTTAAACAATCCTAAAAAAGAAGGAGCTGGATTTGGAACTGAAACGAATGTTGTTACTTTAATAGACAAAAAGGGGACCATCAAATTGCCAAAGATGAGCAAGTATGAAGTTGGAAATAAAATACTTGATTATTATTTAAAAAAATCAGATTAAGAATTTTATGGCAAAGGAAATTAATGAAATAATTGATGGTTCGATAGAATATTTTAAATTCATAAAAAATTATCCACAATACAACTTATTTAAAGAAGAAATTCCCGAAGTCGAGG
>CAYNTK010000002.1:0-272529 GCA_964400285.1 uncultured Ignavibacteriaceae bacterium | reverse complement strand
GAGGAAAATATTGAAAATAGAATTTTACAATCGGAAACTAACGATGATATTGATATAAATATAACTTTAGTTAAAGACAAACCAATCGAAAGAGATATAACATACGGACTAATTCGTGAAGAGTGGATGGAATCAGATAGTATTGAAGATCTTAATAAAAAAATTTGTGACTGCAAAAAATGTCCCCTTTCAAAAACCAGAACTAATTTTGTATTTGGTGTCGGTAATCCAAACGCAGAAGTAGTTATAGTTGGAGAAGCACCAGGAAGAGATGAAGACTTACAAGGTAAGCCCTTTGTTGGAAGGGCGGGACAGTTACTTACCGATATTTTAAAAGCAATAAATTTTACAAGAGAAGAAGTTTATATTTGCAATATATTAAAATGCAGACCTCCTGAAAATAGAAACCCTTTGCCAGAAGAAATCTATCACTGCGAGCCATATTTAATGAAGCAGCTTGAATTAATTAAACCAAGATTAATACTTGCAGTTGGGTCGTTTGCAGGCCAGACATTATTAAAATCCAAAGAACCACTCGGAAAGTTGAGGGGAAGATTTTTTGATTTTAATATAGGAGAAATTAAAGCTAAATTACTTGTAACGTATCATCCGGCGGCATTATTAAGAAATCCTCATTGGAAAAAGCCGACTTGGGAGGATGTAAAACTTTTTAGAAAAGAGTATGACAAAAAGTAGAAAAGGGCAAAAACAAGAAGTCGAAATATTCGATGACCGCTATGAATTCGGAGAGGGGAAAGTTCCTCCAAATGCAATCGAGCTTGAATCATCTATTCTCGGTTCAATTTTAATTGATAATGAAGTATTAAATGATTTAGTGCAGTTTCTTGATTATACTCATTTCTATAAGAGTGCAAACGGTACAATATATAAAGCTATGATGAACCTTGAAGGAAGACGAGAACCCATAGATGCCAATACTCTCAAAGAAGAATTGAAAAGAATGAATAAATTAAGCGAAGTCGGAGGAGTTGAATATATTATTGAATTAGCTAATTCAGCTGTAACTTCTGCTAATGCAGAGCATTATGGAAGAATAATTTTCGACAGGTATATTTTAAGAAATTTAATCAGTATATCTTCTAAAGTAGTAGAAAAATGTTTCGACCCTACAGTAAATCCTTATGGTTTACTCGATGAAGCAGAAAGAAAAATTCTTGATATTTCCGAAGCATTAGCAAAGAAAAAAGTAGTAGCTGTAAAAGATGAAATCGTCAAATTATTTGATAACCTTGCAGACTTGAAAGGCAGAGATAAAAAAGGTGTATC
The DNA here is from genome assembly GCA_964400285.1 of uncultured Ignavibacteriaceae bacterium. Classification (GTDB taxonomy): domain Bacteria; phylum Bacteroidota; class Ignavibacteria; order Tepidaquicellales; family Tepidaquicellaceae; genus FEN-1279. Next base: position 271,242 of record CAYNTK010000002.1, on the reverse strand, counting down.
CGGAATATCTACGGGGTATGAACTGCTCGATGCGAAAACATCAGGTTTTCAAAAGTCCGAATTGATTATTATTGCTGGAAGACCATCTCACGGTAAAACAGCATTGGCAATAAATATTGCAAGAAATGCAGCTGTTGTTGGTGGAAAAAGTGTAGCGATTTTTTCACTCGAAATGACAACACGAGAACTTCTTATCAGAATGCTATCCGGTGAATCGAGGGTGGATAATCTAAAATTGAAAACAGGAAGAGCCTCAGAGGCAGAATGGAATAGAGTTGCCTCTAATTTCCACAAATTAAAAACGAATATTTATATTGATGATACAAGTGAATTATCTGTTTTAGAGCTTAGAGCAAAAGCAAGAAGAATTAAACAAGAGTTTGGTATAGATATGATAATTGTTGACTACTTACAATTAATACGCGGTTTAACTACACACGAAAGACGTGACCTTGAAGTTGCTTATGTCTCGCGAAGTTTAAAAGCACTCGCAAAAGAACTTGATATTCCAGTTGTTGCATGTGCCCAGCTAAATCGTGGAATAGAACAACGCGGAAAAGAAAAAAAACCTCAGCTTGCAGACCTACGTGAATCAGGTGCTATAGAGCAGGATGCTGATGTAGTTATTTTTGTTCATCGCCCATTCTTAATGCAGAAGAATGACCAGAATGACCCAAAATATGAAGAAAACAGATTAAAGTGTGAAGTAACCATTGGAAAACAAAGAAACGGACCAGCTGGAGAAACGTTCGATTTGATATTCTTCCCAGAATTTACAAAATTTGAAAATAAAACGAAAAAACCAGATATAGCATTTCCAGAATCACGAGTCTATGATGAAGAAACACCTTTCTAATCAATATTCATTCTAAAATATTTCCATTCTTTAAGATGTTTCGCACCTAATTTTTCGTAGAATTTTATTGCGTTCTCGTTCCAGTCTAATACATGCCATTCCATTCGTCCGCATTTGTTTTTCTTTGCTGTCTTTAACAAATCATTAAAAAATATCTTTCCGATACCTTTTCCTCGAAAACTGTTTGATATATAAATATCTTCAAGATATAAAGTCTTTTTTGCAAGGAATGTTGAATATGTATAAAAATAAAATGCATACCCAATAATCTGCTTATTGAATTCTGCTACTAATACTTTTATCGGTGAATTCTTCGAATATATATCTTTTAATAGTTTTCTTGTTGCTGTTTTATCCGGTGGGTCAAGCTTTTCAAATTTAGCAAGCTCCTTTATCAATCTGATTACTTCTACGGAATCTTTTTTCAGCGATTTCCTGATTTTGATATTCATTTTTTATGATTATTATTATTAATAAATTGATATTTAAATAGATTCCCACTTTAAAATGAGGGAATGTAAATGCGAAATTTAATTTAATATTTATATGAAACAAAAATATATTACAATATCTTTAATCTCTTTCTTCTTTGCAATATTCTTTTTTAGTAGTGCGGGATTCAATAACCTCGATGATTATGAAGAGAAATTGGTGAAGAAAAAACTCGCTTCTTTCGATGAATCTTTAAAAAATGAATCTATTGATAAAATAATAGAAAAAGTCGGTCTAAGTTTTCTTGGAACTGAATATGTTGCAGGAACACTCGATGAAGATATTCATTCTGAAAAACTTGTAATTAAGATATCGGGTCTGGATTGTGTAACATTTGTCGAAAATACACTCGCTATGGCACGAACAATCCAATCAGGTTCACCGACTTTGGAAAATTTTAAAGATGAGTTACAAACCATAAGATATAGAGATGGAAGAATTGACGGATATACTTCGAGACTCCATTATTTCTCTGATTGGATTTATGACAACGAAAAAAAAGGGATAGTTCAGGATATAACAAAAAAAATCGGTGGAGTAATGTATAACAAGACAATAAATTTTATGTCATCTCATAAGGATTCTTATAAACAATTATGTTTAGATGATGGAGAATCCATTTCTAAAATTAAAAATATTGAAAAAAAGATTAATAATCGTGATTTATATTATATTCCTAAAAATAGTGTAGATAAATATTATGACGAGCTAAAAACCGGAGATATAATAGCCACAACTACTGATATTAAAGGTCTCGATGTTACCCATACGGGTTTCATATTTAAGAAAAAAGGGAAAACATATTTTCTCCACGCCTCGTTAAATGCAAAAGAAGTAATTTTATCGAAAGAGGAACTAAAAGCATATTTAAAAAGCGATAAGAAAAAAACAGGAATTATGGTTGCTCGTCCCTATGATATAAATTAATTTCTAATGCAAGATAAAATAATTTTTATTATAGGTCTTTCGGTTTTATTTTATTTATTAGGCTCGATACCTACCGCTTATATTTTTTTAAGATTATTGTATAAGAAAGATATAACTAATGAAGGCTCTGGTAATGTTGGAGCTATGAATAGTTATGAAGTCACGGGTTCAAAAAAAATTGGAATTATTGTATTTGTTTTTGATTTTTTAAAAGGATTGATTCCTACATCAGTTTTATTATTATATTTAAGATTAGATTTTCAATTTGCTTTTATACCTTTGATTGCTCTTGTTGCAGGACATAATTTTTCTCTTTGGTTAAAATTCAAAGGTGGTAGAGGTCTTTCTACATCAGCAGGAATACTTATTGTAATTTACTTTTGGTCTATTTTTATTTGGTGCGGAATTTATTTGTTATCTAATTTTGTTAAAAAAAATGTTCATATTGGTAATTCAATAGCAACTATTCTGCTGCCATTTATGTTATTATTTTTGAATTCACAAGGGTTAAGCTTTTCTCAATACTTCGTCATATCGAATGAAATTATTAATATTTTCGTTTCGATTATATGTTTTCTTGTATTGTTGAAACATATTAACCCGATTTTAAGTATAATTAGAAAATCAAAATGAGTAAAAATCCGAAACTAACAGATATATCAGATTTAAACGAAATGTCCCGTCAAATTAGAAGGGATATTATAAATATGTTACTGATAGCTAATTCAGGACATTCAGGTGGACCACTTGGATTAGCTGATATATTTACAGCTCTATATTTTAATAAATTAAATATTGATAACGATGAGCCATATAGAAAAGAAAGAGATTACTTTTTTGTATCTATTGGTCATGTTGCCCCTGTTTGGTATGCAACTCTTGCACGCAGAGGATATTTCGAATTAAATGAATTAAAAACTTTAAGAAAAGTTAATGGAAGACTTCAAGGGCATCCTGCACCTTTAAAGACTCACGGTTTACCCGGTGTTGAAATTGCATCTGGCTCTTTGGGGCAGGGACTTTCGATTGCAGTCGGAACGGCACTCGGACTTAAACTCGATAATAAACCTAATCACGTATATTGTATAAATGGTGATGGTGAACTTCAGGAAGGTCAAATTTGGGAAGCAATTATGACTGCTGCTCATCATAAAACAGATAATCTGACTATGATAGTTGATTATAACGATTGCCAGATAGACGGAAGAGTTCATAATGTTATGAATATTAATCCCCTTAAAGATAAATTTGAATCTTTTGGCTGGGAAGCATTCGAAATGGACGGACATAATATGGAGGATATATTAAATACTATTGAAAAAGCAAAAAATGTTAAAGAAAAACCTTCTATGATAATCGCTCATACTTTTATGGGAAAGGGAGTTTATTTTATGGAAAATGACCATCGCTGGCACGGTGTTCCCCCAAATCCCGAACAGGGGAAAATTGCTCTGGAAGAATTAACTCCAACTAAATTCGGAGATTTTGTATAAAGTATTTATAAACTTATAAATATAACAATATGAAAAAGTTAATTTATTCGATGAAAATTTTTTTAATTTTTATTGTATCGTTAATGTTTTTTTCCTGCTCCGCTCCAACTGACCTTGCAAATTGGAGAGATGCTTCTTATACAAAAAAATTTAAAAAGATTTTAGTAGTAGCATTAATTAAAGACCTTGAATTTAGAAAAGCTTACGAAGGATATGTTTCTCAGGGATTTATTGATGAAGGATTGACTGCACAGGGTAGTTTGAATTTGTTGCCTTTTGATAGTAAAATTTCTAAAGCAGAATTAGAAAAAGTTTTGCTTGAAGGGAAATATGATGGTTTAATGTTGATAAAATACAAAGGCACAAAGCAGGATGAAAAATTATATAATTATTACGACTATTATGATAGCTGGTATTCCTCTCCATACTATATCGAGAAATACAAAACTGTAAATATGGAATCAGCTTTATTTTCTGTGGAGAAGAAAAAGCTTATCTGGGTTGGAGAATCAAAGACAAAATATGCATATAGTGCAGAAATGTTAGCTCAATCGGTAGCAGATGAGATAATCAAAAACCTTAAAGAAGAAAAATTAATTAAATAAATTTTATAAAAAAAAACGCATCTTAATTTTTCAAGATGCGTTTTTTTATTTACATTTATTAAGTTCTAATAAACAAGATAGAACTTAAATATCTTATCCTGTTTATTTTATCAAAGTCATCTTCTTTATATCCGAAAACTCTCCAGATGTGATTTTATAGAAATAAATACCTGATGAAAGATTCGAAGCATTGAAATCGACCATATAGTTTCCAGCATTTTTAACTTCGTTTACCAAAGTTGCAATTTCTTTTCCTAGTATATCATAAACAACTAATTTAACAAGTCCATTTTTGGGAATACTATAAGAAATTGTAGTAGTCGGATTAAAAGGATTTGGATAATTTTGATTTAATGCATAGGAGTATGGAGTGTTGTTTTGATTCCCAACTGTAGTTATAGTTCCTGAACAACCAGCAGCTGACCAAACATTAGATGGACCAGATTCGGTATATAAGACATAACAACTATCGTTATTTGCAAATCTTATTCCTGGTTTTGGTCCTTGAAGTCCAGATAAGAAAGATGGATAATTCATTTTATAAATATGATTAGTGCTACCTGCTGTTGTAACACTAACATAATGGGTACTATCTGTTGCAGCTATAGTATTAAAGGCAAAATAGTGAATATTTCCATTTCTTCTGCCAACTATATCAGGTTGGTAATGAGTATTTGTTGTGCTTCCCCAAAGGATGCTTTGATTTGTTGTAAGAAAATTCCCGAAATTTGTAGTTCTAAAATATTTTACATTTCTATTTGAGTTTAAAGTCTGGTTGAAAACGCAGATTATAGAACCATTGGAATTACCATTTGAGGAAAGTCTTGCAAAAAATTTATAAGCTGAAGCGTCAGACCCTCCCTGATAATGACCTGAAGTTGGGGCATTCCCATTTCCATCAGCTTTTGAAAAGAATATCTTTGTGCTGTCTGGTATAGCTGAAAAAGAAACAATAACAGAATCATTAGTATTATTAAAGAATGCTATATCTGAATATAGAGTTCTTTGTATTGCATCTCCACTTTGAAACCAATAAAATCTCGTTGGCATATATGAAAAAGTTGGAGTTGTAGAAATGTAAGTACTTGTAACCCTTGCAAATTTTTGTGTATTATAATGCAATCCTGCACCATAAGTAGAATCGAATGAGCATACTAAATAAATCCAAGCAGACCCAGGCCATACAACATTATCAGATGTTAATCTGATATTATAATATCTATTGCTTGAGCTGTTTCCTGGCCAAGATAATGCCCAAACAGAACCTGCAAAACTTGTAATATTTAAATTAAAACCACCAGTAAACCAATTCCCTGTACCACCGCTTGAACGTATTCCATATACTGCCCACAAATATTTATTTCCTGATGTGTTTTCAATAATTTCAATATCGAGGTCATCAAAATTAACTTTATCAGTTCCTCCAAGTGTAACGTATGCATATATGTTATAAGTTATCCCTCCATCATTTGAATATAATACTCTTATTGAATCTGGGGAAGCATTGTTTGCAGAAAAAGCATATACTACCCAAATTCTACCTGCATTTGCTCCAATTTGCTCTGTATAAGTTGCCAATGCTTTTACGGTTGCAGTTGTTGAATTGAATATTCTTGTGTTCATATAAGCATCTGGCTGAATAAAAGGAGCATTGTTTTCTGCAGGTTCGATCTTTCCACCATAATAATCTGCCATTTTAACAACATTCCCATTATAATTAGATAACTTCAGATTCAATTCTTCAATTCTATTTGAATTTGAAGTATTATTTTGAAGTCTTAATGATTTAATTTGATTTTCGAGGTTTATTTGTTCTTGCGATTTTGTTTGAACTTGTGGTAAACCTGAAACATCATTGTAATCATTAGTGTTGTTGCCTTTATACAAATTTGGGTTTGGATTTGTATAAATTGTCTCCTGTGAAGACACTGTGAAAGTAAAAAATAGCAATAAAGCTACCGTAGATAAGATGTGTTTCATTTTTTGTTCCTTTCTTTTTGTTTTTAAAAAAATTTTAAATTCATTCACATTTTAATTAAAATATGAATAAATAAAGCCTATTTACAAAAGTTCCCTCCTTATGAGAACAAAAATCATTAAACAAAATAATTGTTGAATTTTTAAACAACGAAGCATTTAAATTAGTTTCAAAATTCAACATTAAAAAATTGTAATTTTGACAAAAATAAATTTTGTATACTTACTTTTTTAAAAATTGAAATCCAATCACTAAATATTTTCTGATTATAATTTTCTTATATAAACATTTTGGATTTTAATGCATCGTATTTAACAAGTGTAGTGTATTTTTTTTTGAAGACAAAATTACGACTAAACAAATAGGAGGGTATTTATTAAATAGTAAATTATAAAGAATTTATTATAAATAAAAATGGGAGTTGAAAACTCCCATTTTTATTTTTTCATTTTTTATTTCTGATTTTATTTCCTCTGGAATTTTTCGTCTTCAAGTGTAAAGATAAGTGAAATTCTGTGTGTATTGCCAAGATTTTCGTCACCGTCGAATTTTACGAATGAATAATCAATATTAATTTTCGGAATTTTTATACCAGCACCAAGAGTAAGATTTCCTATATCATTATATCCACCGCGAATGCTAAAGAGATTTTGAAATGTATATTCAGCCCCGGCATGCATATCGAAAGAAACTGGACCTAAATGAGCATTCGCAGATGAACGCCTATTTTCGAATCGGACATCGAAATCTATTGCTGGAGTTAAAACACCTTTCCATAAATTAATCATATATCCCGCTCCAAGTTTCGCAGTAGGAGTTATAACTTCTTTCTTCCCTGTACTCCATGTCAGATAAGTCGTCGTAACATCCATTAAATTTGCACCAAGTAAAATTTTATTCATCAAAGTATATGAAGCACCTACATCAAATCCCAGACCCCAAGCAGATTCTTCAGCTATATTTCTTCTAATAATTTTTAAATTTGCACCATAGGAAAAATTATCCGAATGCCTTTTTGCATAGGTCAAATAAAACGCATAATCGGATGTATTGAAAGAAGTAATCCTATCTGGGTCAAGTCGTTCTCCCGGATCTAAAATACCATTACCGTTTAAATCAATTAAAGCGTTTCTTGTATCTGGAATATCGTCTACTCCCATAATAATTGCACTAATACCAATTGATGCGTTTTTACCAAATGGAAAACCTACTGAACCGTAATTATAATTAACTAAATTCCCAAATCTTGCATCGTGCATTAAAGAAAACTGTGGATAGTTGATTTTTGATAGTAAAGCAGGATTCCAGTAACCTGCCGTAACGTCATTGGCAAGAGATACAAAAGCTCCGCCCATACCAAGCGGCCTTCCACCTACACCAATTGCAAGAAATTCACCCGCATATTTATTACCACTACCCTGACCAAATGAGCTTGAATAAACAAATAGAATGGTCACGAGAATAAAGATTTGTTTTAATTTCATTGCTTTTATTTTTAGTTATACAATTATGAAAAATTGTATCAACTTATAATAATAAATCCTTTCTAATTTTCGTAATAATGTTTAATATTATAAATTAAATCAATACTAAAATTACTGTCGAAAAATGACCTCCTTTTGCTTATCTGTTAATAGCTTTTCTGCGATTTTCATATCCATTTCCACTTTTTCAGATAGAGGGGTGCACATTTCAATCGCTGTTTTTGGTTCTTCATTTAAAAATTCCAGCCCTTCTTTTTTTTGCATAATTACCGGCATACGCCTATGAATATTTTTCATAAAAGAATTCGGTTGAGTTGTAATCATAGAAACGTAGTAATAATCTTCCATTTTCAAAAATATTGAAGGAATAAAAAAGAAATCTTCATTAGGAAGGTAAATCCTGTAAGGAATTTTAGTCTTTTTAATTTCTTTCCATTCATAAAAAGCAGTAGCAGGCAAAAGGCAACGATTTTTATAAAATAATTGTGTCCAGTATTTTTTTTCTTTAATGGTTTCTATTCGTGTATTAAAAATGAGAGGACTTTTTTTTACTTTATCGAACTGTATTCCCCAGAAATAACTTTTTATTTTAAGAGTTCCTTTTTCATTTATTACTGACATAACCAAATTAGTTGGAGCAATATTTTCTTTTTTTAGTTCATTATCATCTTCGAGAATGTAGTTTCCTTCAAAATCTTTTTCCAACTTTTCAATGATGCTTAAACCGGTCTCTTTATTTTCGAAGCGAGAGCACATAAAAGTTACAATTAGTTAATTAATTACATAGTAATCTAATAATTAAATTTTTATATTTAAAGATTAAAATGAATTTTTTTTATGAGATTAACGAAATTTTTTATTCCTACTTTGAAAGAAGATCCTGTAGATGCAGTTGTTGCTTCGCATAAATTAATGCTCAGAGCCGGAATGATAAGGCAACTTACTTCTGGAGTATATTCATATTTACCACTTGGATTGATTGTTTTCAGGAAAATTGAGCAGATTATTCGTGAAGAAATGAATGCAATTGGAGGAAGTGAGTTCCTATTACCTGCTTTAACACCTAACGAAATTTGGTCTCAAACAGGTAGATTAGATGATTTTGGTGATATTATGTTCAGGATAAAAAATAGAGAATTGGTCCTTGCTCCGACTCACGAAGAAGTTTTTACAGCAATTGCAAAACCAAACTTGATATCTTATAAAGACCTTCCTACTATGTGGTATCAGATTCAGACAAAGTTCAGAAATGAAGCCCGTCCGCGTTCGGGGGTTTTACGCGGAAGGCAATTCACGATGAAAGATGCATATTCATTTGATATAGATTATAACGGTCTTGATAAATCATATAACGACCAAGATAAAGCGTATAGAAATATTTTTACAAGATGTGGTTTGAAGTTTTTCTCTGTTACTGCATTTAGCGGAGCAATGGGTGGTAGTGATTCAGAAGAATTTATGGTAGAATCGGAAGCTGGTGAAGATATTGTTGCTATTACTGAAGATGGAAGTTATTCATCAAATATAGAAGTTGCTGTTTCTTTTAAAGAAGGTGTAGGGAGAAAAAATTCGAACTTACCATACGAGCCATTTCACACTCCAAATGTTAAATCAATCGAGGAACTTGCAGAGTTTCTTGGAATTACCGATAAATCGAGGTTGGCAAAATCAAGAGTTTTTGTAAATCCTGCAAAAGAAGAGGGCAAAAAGGATGAATTTATCCTTGTTTTAGTATGTGGTGATGACGAAGTGAACGAAACCAAGTTACAAAATATTTTTGGGCAAAATATAAGACCCGGTCATCCTGAAGAGCTTGCTGAAATTACAGGAGCTGATGCAGGTTCGATTGGTCCGATTGGATTAAAAAATAAAGACGTCAAAATTATTGCAGATTTATTATTAAAAGATGCAGATGAGCTGATAAGCGGTGCAAATAAAAATGATTATCATATTAAAAATATAGATTTAAGAAGAGATGTAAAAAATATTGAGTATTTTGATTTAAGAGTGGTAAAAGATGGTGAACTTACTATCGATAAAAAGCAGAGAATTAAAATTACGAAAGCTATAGAAGTTGGACATATATTTAAGCTCGGGACTAAATATGCAGAAGCACTTCACGCTTATTATTTAGATAAAGACGGAATTGAACATCCAATAGTAATGGGCAGTTACGGAATAGGAGTAGAAAGAATTGCAGCTTCACATATTGAGCAGAATCACGACGATAAAGGGATAATATGGACAGGTGAAATTGCACCGTTTAAGATTCATTTAATTTGTGCAAGTGTTGCAAATAAGGATATCGTTGAGTTGACAGAAAAAATCTATAATGATTTATATTACGGTGAAAAACTTGAGGTTCTGTATGATGACAGGTTAGATGTAAGACCCGGATTTAAGTTTAACGATGCGGATTTAATTGGAATTCCAATTCAAGTTATTATTGGGGAAAAGAATTTAAAAAATGGGAATGCTGAAATAAAAATAAGGAGAACCGGAGAACGAATACTTATTTCATTAGATAAATTATATCATAAAGTATTAGAGCTTATAAATGAATATTAAAAAGATATTAAACAGAAAATATATCTTAGCTTCACGATCTGAAAGAAGATTTAATTTATTAAAACAGGTGGGTCTTAAATTTAAAGTAATTGATAGTAAAGTTGAAGAGATTAATTGTTCAGGATTTCATCCTATCAGACTTGTAAAGCTAAATTCTCAAAGGAAAGCGAGAAAAGTAGCAGAAAATTGCAGGGATGAAATTGTTATAGGTGCTGATACAATAGTCGTCCTTGGAAAAGAGATTTTGGGAAAACCAGTAAATGAAAAGGAATCAATTCTATTTCTAAAAAAACTCAGTAATAAAAATCATATCGTTTATACTGGTTTTTATTTAATAGATACAAAAAACAGGAATGAAATTTTTAATTACGAAAAGACTCTTGTGTTATTTAGAAAATTATCTACCGATGAAATCAAGTATTATGTAAGAAACCACAAGCCATTTGATAAAGCTGGCTCATACGGAATTCAAGATGATTTCGGTTGTTTGTTCATTGAGAAAATTATTGGGGATTATTACAATGTTGTCGGATTACCATTAGTTAAACTTTTTACATCACTTCATAATTTATTATCTAAATAAATCTTCGACAGGAATTGTTCAATATATATAAAAAAAAGATATTAATTTCTATTGCAGTCGGTGCACTGGTATATCTTGCTTTTAGTATCTACGCAGATTTTGATAAGCTTATCGGTGCTTTTATTCGGTTCAATTGGCTATGGCTACCGTTTATTTTAGCATTGTCATTTATGAATTATATTTTCAGATTTTTTAAGTGGCATTATTATTTATATATTCTGGGAATAAGGTTAAATTATAAAACAAGTTTTTTGATTTTTCTTTCAGCTTTTACAATGAGTGTAACACCAGGCAAGATGGGAGAGGTATTAAAATCTTATTTGATGAAGGAAAAAAATGGAACGCCCATCAGTAAATCAGCTCCGATTGTATTAGCAGAAAGATTAACAGATTTTGTTTCCATTGTATTACTATGTTTATTTGGTTCATTTGTATATAATTATGCACAAATATTAATAATAATAATTGGATTAATTTTTATTTTTATGATTTTATTATTGAGTTTAAGAAATGTATCTCTAAAGATAATTAATAGCTTTGAAAAAATATCTTTTTTTAAAAAACATATCCAAAAAATTCAAACAGCATACGATAGTGTCTTTGAAATGTTAAAAATTAAACCTTTGGTGATTGCAACAATTATTAGTTTAATATCATGGTTTTTTGAATGTATTGGATTTTATATTGTAATAAATATTTTTTCAAAACCAATAGGATTAGAAATTAGTTTATTGACAGCAACATTCATATACGCTTTTTCAACTTTAATTGGAGCTGTAGCTATGCTTCCTGGAGGAGTTGGGATGACCGAGGCATCATTGACCGGATTACTTGTTCTTTCTAATATTCCGAAAGATATTTCAGTAGCTTCAACAATTATTATTAGACTGTCAACTCTATGGTTTGCCGTTTTTGTAGGCATTGTAGCAATTTTTATTTATCAAAGAATTACCAATAAAAAAATAGAGAATATTAAAATTGAAAATACGCTTTAAAAATAACTTGAACTTATAAAGTATATCTTATAACTTAAAAGTTTAGAAAATTTATGGAAAAACAAAAAAGCCGAAAAATTAGAGTTATTATAGGAAAAGTAGGTTTAGATGGACACGATAGAGGCGCTAAAGTAATTGCTTCGGCTTTAAGAGATGCGGGAATAGAAGTGATTTATATGGGACTTAGACAAACTCCTGAATCAATGGTAGAAGCAGCTATTCAGGAGGATGTAGATGCAATTGGTGTGAGTATATTAAGCGGAGCTCATATGACGATTTTTCCAAAAATCAAAAAATTAATGGATGAAAAAGGATTAAATGATATTATTTTATTTGGTGGTGGGATTATTCCTGATAAAGATATTGAAGAATTGATGAAATTAGGGATTGGAAAGCTTTTTACTCCCGGTGCTTCTACAATAGAGATTGTAGATTATATTAAAAATAATGTAAGAAAATAGAAATTATTAAGAAATCTTTGAGATAAATTATATGAACAATTTCCCTGTAATAAAATTCGGAACTGACGGCTGGAGGGCTGTAATTGCAGATACTTATACATTCGAAAATGTGAGGAGAGTATCATTAGCTACAGCTCGTGTATTTAGAAATCATCCTAAAATAAAAAATGGTATTGTTATAGGATATGATACAAGGTTTTTATCAAAAGAATTTGCAACTACAGCAGCTGAGATTTTCGGAAGTCAAAAAATTAAAGTATACTTAACAAATACATTTGTTACTACACCTACCGTTTCTTTATTATCTAAAGATAAGAATCTTGCTTATGGTGTAATGATTACCGCATCACACAATCCTTATCAATATAATGGATTTAAATTAAAAGATGAATTTGGTGGCTCGATGAGTCCTGATGAGATTGTTAAGGTCGAAGCGGAATTAAAAAATATTGGAGAAGTTACAGATTATAAAAAACTTGATGATTTATTAAAAGAAAAAATGGTCGAATATATTGACGGCAAAGGATACTATATTGAAAATCTTAAGAAAAAAATAGATATAGAATTAATAAAGAAAGCTAATCTTAAAGTATTATATGATACAATGTATGGAACTGGACAAAATACACTAAGCGAGATACTAAAAATAGACCAGTTACATGCGGATTTTAATCCGTCATTTGGCGGTGGTGCACCTGAACCCGTAGAAAAAAATCTCGGTGAAACGTTAAATATAATAAAAAACGGAAATTATAATATTGGGATAGTTACTGATGGTGATGCGGATAGAATTGCAATTATAAACGAAAAAGGTGAATTTTTAGATGCACAGAAAACTTTTGTTCTTCTGTTGAAGTATTTACATCATTATAAAGGTTGGAGTGGAAAAGTTGTTAGGGGATATTCTACAAGTGATATGGTCAAAAAATATTGTGATAAAAATAATTTAGAATTGATAACTGTACCAATAGGATTTAAACACATTTCCAAAATTATGATTGAAGATGATGTATTAATAGGTGCAGAAGAAAGTGGGGGAATAGGTATTAAAGGTCATCTACCCGAAAGAGATGGTGTTTTTAATGGATTGCTTTATCTTGAAATGTTAGCTAAAACTGGTAAAAGTATTAGTGAATTAAAAAAAGATTTAGAAGATGAATTCGGAATTTATTTTTATAAACGAATTGATGTTCATACAACTGAAACTAAGAAATTACATACTTTAGCTAAATGTGGACAATTAAAAATCGGAGATAAAATTGCTTATAAAGATATTAAAGAAATCGGAAATTTAGATGGATATAAATTTAATTTTGATAATGGTTGGATTATTATTAGAGCATCAGGGACTGAACCTTTATTAAGATTCTACTGTGAAACGAACCGAATTGATGAAACACAAAAAATTTTAGAACAAACAATAAGTGGTTTTAATTTATAATTAATATGAAAAACAAAGTAAAATTAGTATTAATAATTATTACAATTTTATTTTCAAATGGATATTTATTATCTCAAATAAAAGATATAACAAGTCCTACTACGACGACAAGTCAACTTCAATCAAGCCAATTACAAATGAATAGAATGGGAGTGAATGCTGATGCAATGCAACTATTAAGTAGTATTCAAGAACCTCCATTAATTCAAGGTTCACCTGTCGAAGGAGTTGTTGATGCTGAGAAATATATTGTAGGACAAGGCGATATTTTTAATTTAGGCCTTTATGGATACTTAAACCAAATTATTCCAATAACAGTATCTCTTGAAGGAACAGTAATAATTCCAACAGTAGGAGAGATAAAAGTAAGTGATTTGACACTAAAAAAAGCAAAAGAAAAAGTAATAGCTGCTGTTAAAAAAAGATATTATTCGAGTGATGTAAGCTTTACACTATTGCAACCAAGGACTTTTTTGGTACAGGTGGCTGGATTAACACAAGGAACATATACTGTTACGAGTTTAACACGTCCATCGCAAATTATATCTATGATATTTTTTGATACACTGAATGTTCAAAGAAGAAATGAAGAGAGTAAGATAGGGGATTATTTAAAGCAATTTTCATTTCGGAATATTTTGTTAAAACGTAAAGACGGAACAGAATTGAGGGTTGATTTATATAAATTTTTCGCAACGAAAGACGATAAATATAATCCAACTTTTAAAGAAGGGGATTTAATTAAGATACCTAATAATAACATTTTAAATTATTGTATCTCAATTCAAGGCGCAGTTCAATTAGAAGGGAACTATGAATATGCTAATGATGATGATTTAGAAACTGTAATCGGATTGGCACGTGGATTTGATATAAATGCTGAACCAGATAGTATTATACTTTTTAGACCGTATGGTCAATCAGTTGGATTCAATCAATATTTTTTATCATTCGAAAAAGATAAAAACTTTAAAATAAATCTCTCTGATAGGATTTTTGTTAAATACAAATCAGAATATAAGAAAATGGTTTCTGTAAGCGTTTTTGGAGAAATAATGCGACCAGGTGTGTATCCAATAACTTTTAAAAATACAAAATTAAAAGATGTTATTGAGATGGCTGGTGGTTTTACTCAACATGCATATTTACCTTTATGTATTGTTTTTAGGAAATACGATGAAGAATATTTAAGAAGGGATACAATGGAAATTTTTATTAATAGAAGAGCAAATGATTTAATTGTAACTGAAAAAGAAAAATTAAATTTTGAAGAAGATGTTCTCGGGAGAAGAAATAGGGTTGTAGTAGATTTTGAAAAACTCTTTAAAGAAAATGATGAAAGTCAAAATATTATACTTCAGGACAAGGATATAGTTTATATTAATGATGACAAAAAGTCAGTATATGTTTATGGGCAAGTACAAAGTGAAGGATATGTTGCATATAAGCAAGGAGAAAATGCAGACTATTATATTGAGAAAGCAGGGGGATATACTTTAGCAGCAGACGAAGGAAATACAAGAGTTATAAAATTCAATACCAGGGGTTGGTATAAACCTGGAGATACAGAGATTTATTCAGGTGACTTTATATATGTCCCCAAAAAATTAGGAAAACCATTTGCTGAAACTATGACAATAATATCACAAATAGCAAGTGTTATACTTGGGGTTTTAACAACTTATATTTTAATAAAGAATACAAGATAATACATATTTTAATGTCTAATATTAAAGAAGAAAAAACATCAACGAATGATGGTAATTGGGATAATGATTCTATTATGATTAAGTATATTGATATACTATTCAAAAATAGAAAGTTTTTAATACTTTCTACAGTGGTAGTTGGTTTAATTGCTACTTTTTTATTGTTTTTCATTATTAAACCGATTTATTATTCAAGTGCGGTTGTTAAATCAACTGGAAAAACAACAGGTTTAGGAGGTCTTTTATCAAGTTCAAATATACCTGATATTTCTGGACTAGATGAAATTTCAGGTGGTAGTGCATCCGCAAAAGAACTTTCATTATATTATCAAATCCTGATTAGTAGAAGATGTTTAGAAGAAACTATTATTAAGTTTAATTTGATGGATGTATATGATTTTAAATATATGCAAGATGCGGTAAAAAATTTTAGAGAAAACATTTTGGAAATAACCAAGGATAATAAATCAGGGACTATGGAGATTGGTATTTATGATTTTTCACCTGAGAGAGCAAAAGAAATTACATCTTTTTTAATTACTCAATTAAACAAAATAAATATTGAATTAAATGTTCAAAATGCAAAAGCTAATAGAGAATTTATTGAACAACGATATGATTTAATAAAAAAAGATTTAAAAAATGCAGAGGATAGCTTAAAATCATATCAAGAAATTTATGGGATTGCACCAGAATTAGTTGCTAAAGCTATAATACAATCTGAAATCCAAACTATTACTGAGTTAAAATCTGAAGAAATAAAACTTGATATACTTAAGAAAATTTTATCACCAGATCAGATAGAAATTAAACTTCAAGAAGAAAAAATAAATTCTTTAAAAAAGCAAATAGAAAAAATTAACAATTCTGAAGGTGAATCAGATAAAATGAGCCTAAAAGAAAGCCCACAAAAAATTATGAATTTTATCAGATTACAAAGGAATGTTGAAATCCAAAATAAATTACTCACTTTTATAATACCATTGTATGAACAAGCTAAAATTGAAGAGAAAAAAGAAATGCCTTCTGTACTAATACTTGATCATCCCGTTGTTCCTGAACTTAAAAAAAAGCCAAAAAGGATAATAACAATTTTATTATCTATGTTGATTACATTTGTTTTTCTTTCGGTTAGTATAATTGTATACGAAACAAATGTAAAGAAAATAATTCAGACAATAAAAAGTCAGAAAGATTGAAATCAACAGATATTTTTAAAATTGAATTAAAAGGAAATAATATAACTAATTTGGTTATTTTTCTTTTATCACTTATTTGTATTTTATCGATTTTATTCGAATTTTATAAATTATCATTTATTTTGTTTTTAATTCCATTTTCTATCTTTATAATTTGTTCATTCGCTAATTATTATAAATATTTTCTTGTTTCGTCACTCTTTATTGGAACATATTTTTATTGGCAATATCGAATACAATTGAGTTTATTATTTGCAGTTTTTGTTATTTTTTTTTATATAACAAATAAATATACATCATTATTCAATAGATTTTTATTGCCAAAATCAGTTAAATTTTCTGGAGTTGCAATTGTACTTTCAGTATATATATCTTCATTTACTTCACCACATTTTTCTTTTTTTACAATATATTATGCAACTTTATTCTTTATTTTTATTTATATATCATATGTAATATTTCATTCGGTAAAAAGCAATAAAGAAATTGATAATATCATTTATTCTTTTATAATAGCAACTTTTTTATCTAGTTTAATTATTTTGTCCCAAATTTATTTTTCTGGATATTTAAGATCAACGGGTATAGCGGGATATGCAATTATTGACTTTTCTGCTATTGCATTAATTATACTTTTTTTTAGAGATTTTTTATTATCAAAGGTTAAGAAAAAATCTATAATTTATTTCATTTTCATACTTTTGATATTAATTACAACACAGTCAAGATTTGCTTGGCTGGGGTTTTTATTAGCATTAGTATATGGCATATTTATTAGTTCTATTTTTTCAGAAAAAGCAAGAGAAATGTTAAAAAAAAGAATTCCTGTTATTTTTGTTATATTTTTGTTCGGTTTTTCATTATTTTTTATGATTGGTTTAGATAAAATAATTTTGTATAGAATTGGAAATATAGATCTAACGTTGTTTGAGGCAAAAGAAGGAGATATAGTGTCAAATTCATTAGAATCCCGGGTTTTAATTTGGATAACTGCAATAAATGCATTTGTCCATAATCCTATAACGGGTGTGGGTTATTTAAGATTTAGTGAAATATCAGAACATTATAATGTCCTACCAGAAATTTTATTTAATTTATTTGTTAAAGATTTGGACGCACATACTACTTATTTGAATTTTCTTTGTGAAACGGGTATTTTAGGCTTTATAAGTTTTCTAATTTATGTAATTACTATTTTTAAGTATAGTTTAAAGTCAATAAAAATTTCTAGAAACATTAAAGACTTAAAAACAAGTATAGTCTTAAATATAATTGTTTTTTTTGTTATGGTTCATAGTATATATTCCGGTGCATTTACTATGGGTCAAAACGCGATTTTTATGCACATTTTTTTTGGCTTGACGGTTGCTAATTATGTTTTATTAAAAAATAATTTTGATGAAAGTAATATAATAAGATAATAGAAAGTTCGATAATAAATTTTATAAAATTATTTTGCTTACATACTTTGATAAAAAAAATGCAATTTGGAATAGTATAAGTTTTATTGGAATTTCTATATTAAATTTTGCAAGTTTTTCGATCAATTTCCATACATTCTCTTCCTCTGAATTTGGATTATTCATATTAATAAACTCGATATTTGGTATCGGTACAACAGTAGATTTTGGTTTTGGTATAGCAACTGTAAAACATATCTCGGAAGCAAAGAAAAAAAATGATTTTGAATTAATAAATAGAATATTTGTCACTTTTTTCTGGTTATTTTTAATTTTTGCTTTTTTAATAATAATTATAATTATTTTTTATTATTTATTATTTTTAAGGGATAATGAAATTTTTAAAAATGTTGTTTTAAAAAGAACTGATATTATTTTTTATTTGCTACTAACTTCTTTCTTCTTTAAGTATATAAATAATTATTTGGGAAGAGTATACGAAGGTTTTATGGAATTTGTTTTAGTTGCAAAAATATATTTGTTTAATTCAATTGCAAGTACATTTTTAATGATATTATTATTTGTTTTCAATTTAAAAATTGAAAGTCTAGCTGTTATTTATCTAATAATGAGTGTTATATTATTTATCTCTTTGATTAGTTTTGCTTTGACAAAGATTCCGAATTTACATTTTAAATTTAGATATTTTAGCTTAAAAATATTAAAAGAATATTCTATTTATGGTATTAATATACAAGTCTCTTATATAATTTATAGCTTTATTGATCCAATTGTTAAATTTATTATTGGAAAATACATTAATTTAAATATGATTACTTTTTATGAAACAGCTAAAAAGATAATTGAATTAACAAACGGATTAATTATTTCTGCGCAAAAAGGGTTACTGAATAAATTAAGTGAAGAAAATGCAATAGGAAAATTAAATATTTTTATAAATGAGAATTTATTTATTTATTCAAAAATGGCAAATTATTATACTGTTTTAATCTATGGGTTATTGAACTCCTTTTTTTGCTTATTAATTAATTATTGGTTTAAAAGCATTGAAATTGTGATAATATACTTAATCTATTTACTACCTTATTCACTTATTAATTTTGCTGGATGTTTATATAGTGTTATAACAGTAGAAGGAAAAGGTATTAAATTAGTAATTATGCAATCAATTAATTTTGTTTTTATTATTTCTTTTTTATTAATTTCTATAATATTATTTAATAGTTATATTGGTTTATTAGGATATTATTTTGCAACAATTACAACAGTAACAATTTTAGTTTTTTTATTAAAAAGATATAATAATTTTAATATAAAATTATTTTTTTCAAGGATTGCATTTGGTGACGTGATTATACTAAATATTTTTGTTTTGAGCGAACTTATTTTATTGTATATTTTTTCTGATAAATATTTTTATTTATTAATATTCTATTCTGCTTTATATGTAATAGTTTTTATAAAATATTTAAAGTATTTTTTTAAAGTTATTTTAGAAAAGGGTAAAAATATTTTTCAATACATATGAAAAATGATTGTTTAATATCAATAATTACTCCCTCATTAAATCAAGGTGAATTTATCAGATACAATATAGAATCTGTAATATCTCAAAATTATGAAAAATTTGAACACATAATTATTGACGGAAGCTCATCAGATAATACAATTTCTATTTTAAAAGAATATAAACATTTGAAATGGATATCAGAAAAAGATAAAGGTGCTGCAAATGCTATTAATAAAGGAATAAGCTTATCTAAAGGAGATGTATTATGTTGGCTTAATTCTGATGATTATTTCGAAAAAAATATACTTAAAGATATTGCCAGTTTATTTAATAATAACGAAGATATTGATTTAGTTTATGGTAATATGACTTTTGTAGACAAAAATAATAAAATTATAAGAAAGGATAAAACGGAAAAATATGATTTGGATGTGCTAATTCACAAAAATGCCGATATTATAAGACAACCTAGTACTTTTTTTAGAAAAAATCTATATGAAAAAGTCAAAGGTTTAAATGAAAATCTTAAATGTGTATTTGATTATGATTTTTTTTTGAGAATACTATTTATTGGAAAATCATTTTACTTTGATAAAAACATTGCTTTTTATAGAGAACATAAAAATACATTAACAAGAAAATTTATTCGTTTGCAAGGATTTGAAATAATAAAAGTTTCACGTAAATATGGATCTAAATTATCTGATAAGCTAATTTTATCTACAATTTTTAAAAAAATATTATTTCCGTTTATTTTTTATCGTTAGTATTATTAATTTGAAAAGTATATTATTCATATCTCATTCTAGTAAAAAGACAGGTGGAGGAGAAGATGATTTCCAAAAACTTTTAATACATTTTCATGGTAAATATAAAATATATACAATTTTTCCACCAGGTGAAAGAAGTGAGATTTTTATAAAATATTCAGATGAATTTTTTGAGGTTGAAGGTTCAGTATTTCCTTTTACAAGATTTAATATTAAGGAGTATATTTATTTTTTTCTTAAAAATTACAAAAAAGCAATCAAAATATATAATTTTATCAAATATATTAATGTTGATTTATGTTATTTGAATTCCTCCGTGTGTTTCTTAGAAGCAATAATATTATTTTTATTAAAAGTACCATATATATTATCGGTTAAAGAAAAAATAAATCCACTTTTCGTAAGAAAAATATTATATACATTCTATGATATTTCTGCATTAAAAATCATAACAATATCTAAATTTCTGCAAAATGAAATAATTAAGGATACAAATAGAAAAGATATTAGAATAATCTATTCGACAATTAATGAAAAACTATATGATGAACTTCAATCGTCTGATTTTAAAAACCGACCAAATGGCAAAGAATTAAATATATTAAATATTGGCTCAATATATCCGTTAAAAGGACAACATATACTTATGGAATCTATGAAAAAACTTCAAAATTATAATGTTAAAACAAAATTTGTAGGTGAAATCATAGATGAGAAATACTTTAAATATTTAGAAAGAATTAAAAACGATTTTATAAATGATGAATCCGTTATTTTTATCAATGGATTACCAAAGAATGAATTAATTAAATTAATGCATGAATCTGATGTTATTGTAATTACTTCTAAAGAAGAAGGTCAATCATTAATTATTCTTGAGGCACTTTATTTAGAAAAACCGATAATAACAACAAAAGTAGGGGTTGCATTAGAAGTAATAAAAGATTTTGAAAACGGTTTGTTTTATAATTATGGAGATGTAAATAAACTATGTGAATTAGTATTATTGCTAAAAAATGATAGAAAAATATATAATTTTTTAGTTAGTAACTGCAAGATTACATATTCAAAAAATTTTAATTCAGAAAATATGATGATACAGTATGAGAATTTGTTTTATGAATGTTTTAAAAGTATTAATGCTATTTCAAATTAAAGTTAATTACTCCTTATGTATAAAAGTGTATTATGGATATATCGATTATAATTGTAAATTACAATACGGCCAACCTAGTAGATAAATGTATAAAATCAATCTTATTAAATTTGAAAGGTTTGGATTACAATATAATTGTAGTTGATAATAATTCGTCTGAATCTTGTACGAAAATGTTGAAGAATAAATATTCTTTCGTTAATTTTTATTTTAGAGATAATAATTTCGGTTTTGGAGCAGGATGTAATTATGGTTATTTAAATAGTAAAGGAAAATATTTGTTTTTTTTAAATCCTGATACAATTATTATTGATGACTCTATTTGTAAAATGTATTATTATATGGAAAATAACAAAAATGTTGGTGTATGTTCAGTTATAATGGAAGGGGAAAATAATAAAATAAATTATTTCTATAATAATTTCCCTAATTTAATCTGGGAATTATATGAATTTACAGGATTTTTACAAAATATTCAAATTAAAAAATTATACAAAAAAGCCAAAGAAAATAGTTTAAAAACCGACTCAATGGAGATTGATTGGGCAATTGGGGCTTGTTTATTTATAAGAAGAAATGTCTTTGAATTAGTTAATGGATTTGACGAAGATTTTTTTCTATATTATGAAGATACAGATTTACAGAAAAGAATTAAAAATGAAGGATATAAAATAGTTTTATTAAATAATTTAAGTATAAAACATTCAGGCAAAAGCAGTATTGAAAATACAGAAAAAGGAGATTATATTTATAATATAAATATGCATATAAGTAAATTGAAGTACTTTAAAAAACATACAGGTGTTTTTTATGTCCTCTTAGTCAGAATAATAAATATTCTTGCTTTTTCGTCGAGACTGATTATACTTCCTTTTAAGAATCAATTTGGAGATAATAAGAAAAAAAGAAAAAATATATTATTAAAATTGATAAAATTATATTTAGGATTGAATTATGCTAAAAAATATTGATTATATTAATATTATCTATCTTTCTAATGATTGGGACAAATATCATAGAAAAGCATTTACTGAAAATTTGATTAAAAGCTTGAGTTTATGGAGTGATGTAATACTATTACAATTACCTATTTCTCTTTTTGTCCATATATTTTCAAATTTTAAAAAAAAGATTATAGGTTTTCTGAAAGGTAATTACAAACAATCATTTATTGAATCAAAAACAATCTTGTTTACACCTGTGATATTATTTCATTATCTTTTGTGGAAAAACAAATTTGTTTTTTTTATTGATTATTATTTTTTAAGCTTTCAACTAAATAGATTTATAAAGAAAAATTATGGTACGAAGAAAATTATTATTTGGTATTATTTCCCTTTACTATTGAATCTTGTTAAAAAATCAAATGCGATACTCAAAATATATGATCAGTATGACATATACCATATGGATGTAAATGAAAATATTGATAATAAATTAGAAGCAATGAACAATGAATTAATAAAAATATCTGATGTAGTTTTTTGCACTACTGAATTTCTTTACGATTTATCTATAAAGTACAATAAAAATTCATTTTATATTACAAACGGAAATAATTATGAATTTCTTTCGGATAATATCAAAGAAAAAGCTTCTATTATATTGCCAATAAAAGGGGCAAAGACTATTGGTTATTTAGGTGGAATTAGGGACTGGATAGATTTTGAATTACTCGACTATGTAATTAAAAAGATGAGTAATGTGAATTTTATGTTTATTGGAATTATTTATGAAAGTGCAAGAAAAAATATGAAAAAAATATTAAACTATAGTAATGTTATATGGATAGATTTTGTGCAACCTGATCAATTACTCCCATACTTGTCTCATTTCAATGCAGGAATTATTCCTTTTAGAACAAATAAATTTTTTAAAAGCGTTTTTCCAAATAAATTTTTTGAATATTTAGCTTTGAAAATACCTGTAATAACTACTAATCTCCCAGAGCTAAAAAAATATGGGAAATATATTGGTTATTCTTACGATAAAGAATCTTTTTTGAAAAACTGTGAAATAGCATTAAATGGATTTTTTGATGAGTATAAAAATCAATATTCAAAAATTGCAAAAGACAATTCTTGGACAAGAAAAACAGAAGAAATTTCTTTTATTGTAAAGCAATTTATTTCCACAAGTTAGTATTGCACATTTTAATTGAAATAGTTAAAATTCTAAATCTTTTTTTTAGAATTTTAATTCAGAAATATTATTACATTATTTATTAATCAAGTCTTTATATAACAAGTATTAAATTTAAGTATTTAAAAGACTTTACAAGAGTTTATCAAAGACTAATAATTTATTATTTAAACACATAGCTGTCCAAAATAAAAATGGAACTTGAATAAAAATTGATTTTTAAGATAATTTGGATAGATTTTTTATTTAATTTTGCATTTTCCAAAACGAACCCTATTATATTTAATTTTATGTTGAATATGCAGTCCAAAACATTTTATTAAAAAATACAAAATGAATATTACATAATTGATTTGTTTTTATACCATTTTCAGGGAGCAATCAATGTATCATTACTCTTTAATTTTGTATATTCTGTCCAAAATATTTTTTTAAATACTTATTTTGGACAGATGTGGATTTAAACAAGAAAATAAGAATTGATTTGAATTGATAATATTGGCAAAATCTTTTATCTTTATTGTTTATTAAATATATTTTTTTATTATAAAAAGGGGTCAGTATGAAGATCTTGATCACAGGTGGTGCCGGTTTTATAGGCACCAACTTATGTAATGAATTGAGAAGCAGAGGACATAAAGTTTTTGCAGTTGATTTATTTAATAATGAAAGAGATGAATATGAAAGATGTGACGTTAGAAATTTTAGACAAATTGAAGGTATCTTTGAAAAATACGGTCCTTTTGATTATGTATATCATCTTGCAGCTGAATATGGGAGATGGAATGGTGAAGCGTATTACGAGAATTTATGGATGACTAATGCCATCGGGACGAAACATATAATTAGACTTCAGGAAAAGCATAAATTCCGTTTGATAAACTTTTCTTCTGCAGAAGTTTATGGAGATTATGATGGCTTTATGACTGAGTCAGTAATGATTGATAATAAAATCAGCGATACTTATCAAATGAATGATTATGCGATAACTAAATGGGCAGGTGAATTAATGATTAAAAATTCTATGAAAATGTTCGGAACCGAATCAGTAAGTGTTAGACCTGTAAATTGCTATGGTCCACATGAAGAATACACCCCATACAGAGGATTTATTCCAAAGTTTATATATCATGCATTGCATAAAAAACCTTATACAGTTTATAAAGGTCATAAAAGGATTATAGATTTTGTCGAAGATACATGTAGAACTTTTGCAAATATTGTTGATAATTTCATTCCCGGTGAAGTTTATAATGTTGGTGGAAAAACAGAATGGGAAATGGATATTAAAGAATATTCAGACATTATCTTAAAAACTGTTGGTATAGATGATTCATTAGTAACTTATAAAGAATCCGAAGAAAATACTACAAAAGTTAAGACAATGGATTTCTCAAAAGCAATCAGAGACTTAATGCATGACCCGAAAGTTCCACCGGAAGAAGGTATAAAAAGAACAGTGAAATGGATGAAATATTATTATAGGTTAAAATAATTATTAAAAGAAAAAACGGTGAAAAAAATATTAATTGTGTTTGGCACTAGACCTGAAGCTATAAAAATGGCTCCTCTTGTCAAGGAATTTGAAAAGCATAAAAAGGATTTCAAAGTAAAGGTTTGTGTAACAGCTCAACATAGAAGTATGCTTGACCAAGTTTTATCTATATTTAATATCAAAGTTGATTATGATTTAAATATTATGAAACCAAATCAGGATTTATATGATATTACAAGTTCAGTGTTATTGAAAATGAGAGATGTGCTAAATGATTTTAAGCCCGACATTGTTTTTGTTCATGGTGACACAACAACAACTTCTGCAACTTCATTATCTGCTTTTTACGAAAAAATTCCTGTTGCCCATATAGAAGCAGGGCTTAGAACTGGAAATATATATTCACCATGGCCAGAAGAGATGAATAGAAAACTTACAGGTGCAATAACAAGGTATCATTTTTCTCCTACTTCTACATCAATGCAGAATCTTTTGAATGAAAATGTTCCCAAAAAACATATTTTTGTAACTGGGAACACTGTTATTGATGCACTCTTTATGATTGTAAAACGTTTAAAAAGTGATAAGAAATTAGCGGCAAAAATAGAAAACGAAATAATATTAAAAGGTTTTGATATTAAAAGAAAAAGTAAATTAATTCTTGTAACAGGTCATCGGAGAGAAAACTTCGGAGAAGGTTTTATAAATATATGCAAAGCATTAAAAGATATCGCTTTGAAATATAAAGATATTGATATACTATATCCGGTTCATTTAAATCCAAATGTTCAAAAACCTGTATATGGATTATTATCAAAAGTTCCTAATATATTTCTTATCGAACCTATTGATTATCTACCTTTTGTTTATTTAATGAATAAAGCTTTTATAATAATTACAGACAGTGGCGGAATACAAGAAGAAGCCCCTAGCCTTGGAAAACCTGTTCTTGTTATGAGAAATACGACTGAAAGACCTGAAGCAGTTACTGCAGGAACAGTTAAACTTGTAGGAACAAATAGAAAAAAGATTGTGCAGGAAACAATTAAGTTAATTGAAAATAATAATATTTATAATAAAATGTCTAAAGCTCATAATCCTTATGGTGATGGAAAAGCTTGTCAAAGAATTTTAAAATATTTAAAGAAGGAAGTTAAAAAATGAATCCTTATGAGAAGCGTGTAAATTGGGTAAGAGAATATTTCAAAAAAGTTAATCTTGAATCAAAATTAATAAATTATTACAAGGGTAAGAATGTGCTTGTAACCGGTGGAGCTGGTGCTATCGGAAGTAATTTAATAATCATTCTCTCAGATTTGGTCGGGGAAAATGGAAAAATTGTTGTATTGGATAACTTATCTTCTATTAAAATTAAGAATTCCTGGAATGTTACTCCACTACCAAATATTTTATTTGTTGAGGGTGACATTAGAAACGAAATCGATTTGAAAAGAATTTTCAAAGAAGATATATCTCTTGTATTTCATTTAGCAGCTTTTTTTGCAAATCAAAATTCGGTTGATTATACAGAATTATCGGCAGAAGTTGATGTTATTGGTATGATAAGACTTCTTGAGTATTCAAGATTTACTAAAATTGAAAGATTTATTTATGCTTCGAGCGGTTGTGCAATATATGGCTCATATGCAAAAATGCCACTTCAGGAAGATTTTGTTTCGATGCATTTAACGACACCATATCAGATTAATAAAATGACGGGTGAAATGTATTGTAATTTTTTCGCACATCATTATGATATGAAAGTGGTAAATTGTAGATTTTTTAATTCTTATGGACCTGGAGAAGTCCCTGGTCAATACAGAAATGTAATTCCCAATTTTATATATTGGTCAATGAAAGGAAAACCTTTACCGATAACAGGAACAGGCTCTGAAACCAGGGATTTTACGTATGTTCTCGACCTTGTTCAGGGATTGGTTAAAGCAGGGTATTATAAAGAAGCAATTGGAGAAAATTTTAATTTAGCAGCAGGCAAAGAGATTAGTATTATAGATATGGCTAATTTAGTAAAAAAAATAACTGGTTCTAAAGCACCTTTTATATTTAAACCAAGAAGGAAGTGGGATACAAAACCACGTTTATTAGCATCAATCAAGAAAGCTAAAAGACTTATTGGTTATAAACCAATAGTAAATTTTGAATATGGTTTTATGAAAAATATTGAATGGTTTCAGGACAATTGGGAATTGATAGAAAGACTTGCTGATTTTACTCCAGGAATGAGTAGTGCGGTTAGAAACGGTAAGTAATCGAATATTAAAATTTTAAAATGCAAACAGTAATAAGATTTTTAACACAACATTTCTATCCGGATTCATCAAGTACTGGAAATTTGTTAACTGATTTAGCAACAAAACTTGCTGAACATGGTTACAATATAGAAGTATGTACTTCACAACCCATTGATGATATAAAGAAAAAAGAAGCAAAGTTTGAGATATATAAAGGAGTTAAAATTCAAAGAATTGCATCCGCAAGACTTAATAGAAATACAAGATTTGGAAAAGCATTTAATCTTGGTTATTTTTTCTTTAGAATTCTAATAAAAGAATTATTTTCTTTTCACAAAAAAAATAATTATTTATATTTTATTGTTTCAAACCCACCTTTTTTACCTTTAGTTGGTTCATTACTATCCTTTTTGAGGAATATTAAATTCATTCATTTGCTTTATGATATTGAACCTGAAGAAGCAATATCTGTTGGTTATTTATCCGATAAAAAATTGTATATTAAAATATGGAAATGGTCAAACAAGTTTATTTTTAGAAAAGCTGCGCATACTGTTGTTTTAAGTGAACAGATGGTAAATACTGTTTTAGAAAAAATGAAAAATGCCAAAGCAAATCCTGAAAAATATAAAGAAATATCTATAATTGATAACTGGGCAGATGGTAATTATTTAAAACCAATTGATTATGATAAAAATGAGTTCATAAAAGAAAATAATTTACAAGGTAAATTTTTAATAAATTATTGTGGCAATCATGGTGCAATGCAGAGATTTGAATCAATTATGGAAGTTGCAAAGATTTTAAAAAATGATGATATTGCATTTATATTTGTTGGAGATGGTTTCAAAAAAAAGAGTATGATTGAGGAAAAGAAAACGTATAAACTTGACAATGTTTATTTTTTCCCATATCAAAATAGAAATAAATTACCACAAGTTCAAGCAGCATCGCATTTATCTATAGTTCATCTTGAAAAAGAAATAGAAGGTTATGCATTCCCAAGTAAATTATATTCCATTTTAGCTTCCGGTACCCCGGTATTAGCTTTTTGTCAACCCAATTCACGTCTAGCAAATATTATCAGAAATGCTAATTGTGGGTATGTTTGTCAACACGAGAATATTCAAGGAATTATAGACGCAATCAATGATTTGAAAGGAAATAATGAAAAGATAAAGTCTTACGGAGCAAATTCGAGGAAGTATTTTGAAGAAAATTATACATTAGAAAAAGCATACGAAAAATATGATAAGCTTTTTAAAATGTTTTTTAAGAATGAAAGTTCGGGTTAAATGAAAATTTGTTTTTATGCTCGCTTAAAAGATTCCTGGTATTTTGATTTACTTGATTTTTATTCCAATGATATAAAAATTTTTGAAGAATTAGGACATAATGTTATTAAAATTAATGATTGGAGAAAGTTACCTAACGATTGTGATTTATATTTTGTTTGGTGGTGGAGTTCAGGAGTGGTACCGATTATTAAGGCTAAGAGATTAAAAAAACCTGTAATTTCTATTGGAAATATACATTATAACGATCCATCTGACCAGGGATTTTTCCAAAGACCTTTTTATATAAGGCAATTTATAAAATATAGTCTAAAACATTCAGATGTTCAGATTGCAACTGCAAAAATAGAATTTGATGGAATAAAAAAATTAGGCGCAGTTAATCCTGTATTAATTTACCACGCAATTGATTCAAATAAATACAGTTATAAATCTTTAGATAATAGAGAGAATTTTATTTTAACATTAACTCAATTAACGAAACCGAATGTTCAAAGAAAAAAAGTAAGAGAAATAATACTTGCCTTTAAAAAAGTTGCAAATCAATTCCCTGATTTAAAATTATATATTGTAGGTAATAAAGAAGATGATGGTTATAAAGATTTAAATAATTTGGTTTTAAGTAATAATCTTAATGATAAAGTTGAATTTTTAGGTAGGGTTTCTGATAAAGAGAAAATTGATTTGTATCAAAGATGTAAAATATACATCCAACCGACAAATTTTGAAGGATTTGGAATGGCAATTGCCGAAAGCATGCTTTGCGGAGCTCCTGTTATAACAAGCCGAAATGGTGCAGTACCCGAAGTGTGCGGTAATTATGCTATTTATGTCAATCCTAATAGTGTTGATGATATTTCGAATGGGATTTTAAAACTAATGTCAGATTATTCATGCCGAAATGAATTAAGTATTAAAGGTTCCAATAGAATTAGAGAGTTATTTTCTTATGAGGTTAGAAAAGAAAAAATTAAAGAACTATTAGATGAATTTACAAAAAAAGAATAATCCAATTCAATATTAATTAAATAATCTTCAGTCTCTTATAAAAATTTTCTATAAGTTTAATTTTTAAAAATACCTTTATTTATTATAATTTTTTTACAATTTTAAATAATTATAAATATTTTGTCCAAATCTAAAGAAATATTACTTTTAATATTAAGTGATTTTATTTCAATTAATTTAGCTTTTAGTGTATATTATTACCTAAGAGTTAATACTGGATGGATAATTTATGCCAATCCACCAAGTTATTTTATCCCAATGATTGTAATATATATTTATTGGTTAATAATTTTTACTTTGTTCGGGTTATATCATCATTGGTATTTACAATCAAGATTTGATGAAGTCGTATCAGTTATAAAAACAGTTTTTTTAGGTTGCTTTATTCTTTTTTTTGCAATTTTTATAGATGATTTTTTAAAAGACTCTAAAGTTATATCGAGATTTTTAATTTTAATATACTGGTTTATTTTAGTATTATTTGCTTCATCGGGGAGAATTTTAATAAGAAGTTTTCAAATGAAATTGGTTGAAAAAGGAATAGGGACAAGGAATGCAGTTATAGTTGGATCTGGAAAAAAAGCATATGAGTTGTTTGAAATGATTAAAAATTATCCTAAACTTGGATATAAATTTATTGGTTTTGTTGGAACTCCTGATAGTGATGAAAAAATAGAAAAAAGATTAGGTCAAATAACAGATTTAAAAAATATTATTAAAAGCGAGAAAATCGAGATAGTTCTTGTAGCATCGGAACAAAAAGATAAAAATATATTATTCGAGACTATGAATTATTGCACTGGTGAGAATGTATCAGTCAAGATTATGCCTGAAATGTATGAAGTAATTACTGGAATGGCAAAAACACAGCAAATATATGGCGTACCATTGATTGAAGTTAAAGGTGAAATCTTATCATTTCCTTCAAGATTGTTAAAAAGACTTATTGATATTACCTTTTCATTAATCATCTTGTTTGTATTATCTCCAATCCTTTTATTTATCGCATTCTTGATAAAATTAACTTCTAAAGGTCCTATCTTTTATACTCAAAAAAGAATCGGAAAAAATGAAAAAGTTTTTAAGCTAATAAAATTCAGATCAATGATTCAAAGTATTGAAGCTGATGAATATTCAATATGGAATGATGCTGATGATTCAAATGTAACCCCAATTGGTCGTTTCATAAGAAAGACAAGAATTGATGAAATACCCCAGTTCATTAATGTTTTAAAAAACGATATGAGTATTGTTGGCCCTAGATCCGAAAGACCATCTTTTGTTGAGCAGATAAAAAAAGAAATTCCATATTATTCAAGAAAATTTACTATTAAACCTGGGATAACAGGTTGGGCTCAAGTAAAGCATTCCTTTAATACTTCTATCGAAGATTTTAAAACTAAACTTCAATATGATTTTTATTATATCGAGAATATGAGTCTAAGTTTGGATTTCAGAATAATGCTTAATACGATTATGGTAATATTTACAATGAAAGGACATTAGATTGAAAAAAATATTAGTTATAATACCTACATATAATGAAGCAGAAAACATTTTAAACTTAATACCTGAAGTATTAAAATATTCAGATAATAATTATAATTGGTATATTCTTGTTGTAGATGATAATTCACCTGATGGAACTGCTTCGATGGTAAAAGAATTAAACTGTGATAATGTTTTTTTAATTGAAAGAGAAAAAAAATTAGGACTTGGTACAGCTTATGTTGCCGGATTTAAGTTTGCAATTGAAAAATCATTTGATTATGTTTTTGAGATGGATGCTGATTTTTCTCACGACCCAAAATATCTTCCTAAATTTATAGAGTTAATTGAAAAAGGGAATGATTTAGTTGTTGGTTCAAGATATATAAATGGAGTTTCTGTGGTAAATTGGCCTATTAGTAGATTGCTGTTGAGTTATTTTGCCAACATATATACAAGAGTTATTACAGGATTAAAGGTTAAAGATACCACAGCTGGATTTATGTGTTATCGTGTTTCTTCATTATCACAGATTAATTTAGATAAAGTTAAATCAAATGGTTATTCATTTCAGATTGAAATGAAATTTAAGTTTTATAAAAAAGGATTTAAAATTTCAGAGACACCCATTCTATTTATTGATAGACGTGCAGGGAGTTCCAAAATGTCAAGAAAAGTAGTTTACGAAGCATATTTTATGGTATGGAAATTAAAAATAAAATCATTGTTTGGAAAATTATTTGAACTTTAATTTCCAATGTGAATAATTTTAAATCTTTTTATACGAAAATATATGTATGATATATCAATAGTAATAGTTAATTATAATGTGAAGGATCATCTCGATACCTGCCTTTCATCAATCTTTAAATCAAATAATAAAAAATATAATATCGAAATTTATGTTATAGATAATAATTCTATTGATGGTAGCAGAGATTTTATAAAAACTAAATATCCGCAAATAAATTATATAGAAAATGAAATAAATTTAGGTTTTTCAAAAGCTAATAATATCGCTTTAAAAAAAGTTACTGGAAAATATATTTTACTACTGAATCCTGACACAATTCTCGAAGAGGGAACCTTCGAAAAACTAATTAGATTTTGTGAAGATAATAAAGATGTTGGTGCAGTTACCTCTAAACTTATTATGGCAAATGGAAAATTGGATTTAGCATGTAAAAGAAGTTTTCCAACATTATCAGTTGCACTACCAAGAATATTAGGGCTTTCCAAAGCATTCCCAAAAAGTAAAACTTTTGGAAAGTATAATTTAACTTATTTGAACGAAGATGAAACTTATGAAGTTGATGCAATATGTGGTGCATTTATGTTTATTCCTAAAAAAGTTCTCGATGAAGTTGGTCTTTTCGACGAAGATTACTTTATGTATGGTGAAGATATTGATATTTGTTATAGAATTAAGAAAAAAGGATACAAAATATTTTATTATCCTGAAGTAAAAACCGTTCATTTGAAAGGTGAGAGCACTAAAAAAACAGGACTTGCGTATGTTAATAATTTTTATGGTGCGATGAATATTTTTGTTAAGAAAAATTTAGGCGGTTCATTTATTCTTTCTTTAATTACCAGGCTTGGAGTCTTCTACTGGACATTTTTCTCGTATTTGAAAAGATTGTTAAGTGTTTTTAAATTTCTTATCTTAGATGTTATATTATTATTTTCCTCCTTCATTATTTCCATTAAGCTAAGATTTGATATTTTCCCTAATCCTGGTTATTTGTTTATTATTTCCGTATATATTACGATTTGGATTATACTATTCGGTATATTTCGTGTTTATAAAGGTAGAAATGGTTTACCAATAGTAAAAACTTTTAATGCTATATTTGCAGGTTTTTTCATTAATTCTTCAATTACATATTTTTTTAAACAATATGCTTATTCACGAGAAGTTATACTTATTTCAACTATTTTAAGTTTATTTTTCCTTTTATCGTATAGAGGTATAATTAATTTATATCGATATTTTATTGCTAAAAATATTATGCTACGCAAAGTCAATCTGTTAATTGTAGGCGATAAAGAATTGAATCAAGATGTTGAAGAAAGATTTTTAGCAAAATACAATATAATATATTATAATAAAATTACTGATAAGAAAGATATAGATACTCTTAGTGAAATTATTAAACTGAAAAATATTAATGAGGTAGTTTTTTCAGGAGATTATTATACTAATCACGAAATACTAAAAGTAATGTGGAATTTTTCAGGTAAAAATGTAATATTTAAAATAGTTCCAACGGGAAATGATTTGATTCTTTCAAAATTACATTCGAATATTAATGATTTATCCTTAGTCGAAATTGAGTATAATATTAAAAATAAAATGAATATATTTTTAAAAAGGGTATTTGATATAATTTTATCGTTTATATTGATAATTACTGTATATCCTTTTATTGTATTGTATTATAAAATAAAAAAAGGTAATATTTCAAAACATACATCAAAATTATTACTTCTGCCAAGTGTTTTGAAAGGAAAATATAGTTTTGTTGGTATTCCAATTTGGTATGAGACAAATGGTAAAGAGTATCTCGGTAAAAAGGGATTAACGGGTATTATTCAGCTGAATCATTTTGAAGGAATAAATTCGGAAGAATTGATGAATTATAACATTTTTTATGCTAAAAACCAGAGTCTAAAAATGGATATTGAAATATTACTGAAAACATTGTTTTTTACTATAAAAAAATAAAATTAAGATTTTTTATTAAATTTAAAATATAATTATGGTACTTGAATTTGAAAAACCTTTAGTGGAATTAGAGCAGAAAATTGAAGAAATGCGAAAAATGTCTGATACGTTAGATATATCAGCCGAAATTAATAAACTTGAGGTTAAAATAAATGAATTAAGGAAAAATATTTTTGAAAATCTTACTCCTTGGCAGATAGTTCAGCTCGCTCGTCATCCTGAAAGACCATATTCACTCGATTACATTTATAAAATGACTGAGAATTTTGTTGAACTTCACGGCGATAGACATTTTCGAGATGATAAAGCGGTGGTTGGTGGCTTAGCTACACTTGGTGATTATTCTGTTATGATTATCGGACAGCAAAAAGGGAGAGACACAAAATCGAATCTTTATAGAAATTTTGGAATGATGAATCCTGAAGGATATCGCAAAGCATTAAGATTGATGAAACTTGCCGAAAAATTCGATAAACCTGTAATAACTTTGCTGGATACTCCGGGTGCATTTCCCGGAATAGAAGCAGAAGAGCGTGGGCAAGCAGAAGCGATTGCGAGGAATATTTTGGAAATGTCGAGATTAAGAGTTCCTATTATAGTTGCAATTATTGGAGAAGGAGCTTCAGGTGGAGCACTTGGAATTGGTGTTGGTGATAGGGTATTGATGATGAAATATTGTTGGTATTCGGTTATTTCTCCAGAATCCTGTTCTTCTATTTTATGGAGAAGTTGGGATTTTAAAGAACAAGCTGCTGAAGCACTAAAATTAACTGCTCCTGATTTATTAAAACTTGGAATTATTGACAGAATAGTAGAAGAGCCGTTTGGTGGAGCACATAGAAATCACGATGAAGCTGCAGCTATTCTTAAAAAAGCACTTTTAGAAGAATTGGATACTATGGTAAAAGTTAAAAGGGATAAATTACTCGATAATAGAATTAAGAAGTTCCAGGATATGGGTTTCTGGAAAGAATAATTTATTAAAATAAAAAATTTGGATATAAATAATTCTCGTTTTCTAATCAACGGAGGAAATCCGTTGTATGGTTCGGTGAAGGTAAGCGGAGCAAAGAATTCTGCGACAAAATTGCTTGTTGCATCATTACTTACTGATGAATGTTGTGAGTTTAGTAATTCACCGAATAAAATTAATGATTTGATTGTTACAAGTAAATTATGCGATATTTTAGGTAGTGATGTAAAAATGGAGAATGATAAATTGTTTATATGCACTCAAGAGTTTGTTTCTGATTCGATTCCTGAGAGTTATGGCTCTTTAAATAGAATTTCTATATTATTTGCTGGACCGCTATTGCATAGGAAAGGTTCTGCTAAAATTCCGATTCCCGGTGGGTGTAGAATTGGTTCTCGTCCTGTTAATTTCCATATTGATGGGTTGAAACAACTTGGTTGTAATGTTGAAATTAAAGATAATTATTATTTGCTTAAGACAGATGGATTAAAAGGAAGTAATATTAAACTTGACTATCCAAGCGTTGGGGCAACTGAAAATATTTTAATTTCAGCTACTTTAGCAAAAGGGAGAACAACTATTTGTAATGCTGCAGTTGAACCAGAGATAATGGACCTTGTGAAGTTTCTTCAAAAGATGGGAGCTATAATAGAAATAAGTACCGATAGAAAAATTACTATTGAAGGTGTAGAGAAACTTAATGGAGCATCCCATTATATTATTCCAGACAGAAATCAAGCTGCTTCCTTTGCTTGTGCAGGTCTCGCTTCAAAAGGCGATATATTTGTAGAAAACGCAATTCAAGATGACCTGATTACATTTCTAAATACCGTGAGGAGGGTTGGAGGTAAATTCGAGGTTAAAGATAATGGTATTAGATTTTATTATGATGGACCATTTAAGTCAATAGCTCTCGAGACTAATGTTCACCCTGGTTTTATGACTGATTGGCAACAACCATTCGTTATTTTATTAACACAGGCAAATGGAATTTCTATTGTTCACGAAACTGTTTATGAAAAAAGATTCGGCTATGTAACGGAATTAATTAAAATGGGAGCAGAAATTGAATTATATAATACTTGTCTTGGAGGTATGCATTGCAGATTTGCAAATACAGAATATTATCA
The DNA here is from genome assembly GCA_964400285.1 of uncultured Ignavibacteriaceae bacterium. Lineage (GTDB taxonomy): Bacteria > Bacteroidota > Ignavibacteria > Tepidaquicellales > Tepidaquicellaceae > FEN-1279. Next base: position 235,083 of record CAYNTK010000002.1, on the reverse strand, counting down.
TAGTGCAGTTATAAAAGGTCCTACTGAATTGCATTCTGCCGAAATTATGATACCTGACTTGCGAGCAGGATTTTCCTATCTTATTGCGGGAGTTATTGCAAAAGGGGAGAGTATTGTTAATGGTGCAGTATATATAGATAGAGGTTATGAGGATATCGATGTAAAATTAAGAGAATTAGGAGCTGTGATTGTTAGATTATAGTTTTCCAAAAACAAATAGCTTATCGTAGTTTTATAATAATCCAAAAATTCAAATAGCAAAATAATTTTCTATGAGCAAAAACAAAATTGAAGAGTTACGAGAAAAAAGAGCCGAAGCAATGCTTGGCGGCGGAGTGAAAGGTTTAGAAGCTCAACACAAAAGAGGGAAACTAACAGCAAGGGAACGTATCGATATTCTTCTTGATAAAGGGACATTCGAAGAGATGGATATTTTTGTTCGACATCAATGTCGCGATTTCGGAATAGATAAACAGAGATATTATACCGATGGTGTAATTACAGGGACAGGGAAAATCGATGGTCGTTCCGTTTGTGTATTTTCACAGGATTTCACTATACTTGGCGGTTCACTTTCGGAAGCTTATGCAAGGAAAATTACGAAGATTATGGATTTAGCAATGAAAAACGGCTTGCCTGTAATCGGGATTAATGACAGCGGCGGCGCGAGAATTCAGGAAGGAGTTTTATCACTTGCAGGATATGCAGATATTTTTTTAAGGAATACACTTGCGAGCGGAGTTGTTCCTCAGATTTCTGCTATAGTCGGACCGTGTGCGGGCGGAGCTGTTTATTCGCCTGCCATTACAGATTTTATTTTTATGGTGGATAAAATATCTCATATGTTTATTACAGGACCCAACGTAATTAAAGCCGTTACGAATGAAGACGTTACGTTCGATGAACTCGGCGGAGCCACTGCACACGCAACAAAAAGCGGAGTAAGTCATTTCACTTGTGAAAATGAAGTTGACTGCTTCCAGAAAATCAGAAAACTTATGTCATACCTGCCTTCGAATAATATGGAGATTGCACCGGTTTATGATTATGAAGGCGAAGAAAAAGACCTCGAAGAATTAAATACATACGTTCCCGATAATCCGAATAAACCTTATGATATGAAGGAGTTGATAAACAAAATTATCGACCCCGATAGTTTTTTTGAAGTTCATAAGGAATATGCAGAAAATATAATTTGCGGTTTTGGAAGATTAAACGGCAGGTCTATTGGAATAGTAGCAAATCAACCGCTTGTGCTTGCAGGAGTATTGTGTCTGAATTCTTCTATTAAAGGTGCACGCTTTGTAAGATTCTGTGATGCTTTTAATATTCCTTTACTTGTGCTTGAAGATGTTCCGGGATTTTTACCGGGAACAGATCAGGAATGGCGTGGAGTTATAAGGCACGGAGCTAAACTGCTTTACGCATTCTGCGAAGCGACTGTTCCGAGAATAACCGTTATTATTCGTAAAGCGTATGGCGGAGCTTATGACGTTATGAATTCCAAACACGTAAGGGGTGATGTAAACCTTGCGTGGCCTTCTGCTGAAATTGCAGTAATGGGTGCAAAAGGTGCGGCGGAGATTATATTCAGAAAAGAATTAGAAAAAGCCGAAGACAAACAGAAGATGTTAGACGAAAAGATTACCGAGTTTACGAATAAATTTTCCAATCCATATATCGCTGCCGAAAGGGGATTTATAGACGATGTAATCGAGCCGAAAGACACACGAAAAAAATTAATATATTATTTCGAGCTAATACAAAATAAAGTAGATTTTAATCCGAGAAGGAAGCATGGGAATATTCCTTTGTAATTAGTAATATATCAGTTCAAGCAATAGCGGGAATTTTTAATAATATTTTCTTAAATCCCCCTGTTTTTTTGTGAATTTCTATCAATTTTACCCTCGTTTTTTATGAATTTTTAGTAATTTTACCCCCATTTTTTATACATTTTTAAGCAGAAGTATTGAAAAATCAGCTAATTAAAAAACATTATAATAACGATAACAGCGTTATTATGTTACTAAAGTTGTCTAACTTATTTATATATATAGAGGTTATAGTAGTAACAAATGTTATCGAATACGATAACGCTGTTACTGATGTTATGCGTTAAAAATTCAAGCTACCACATAAATATTTCAAAGAACAAAGATAACCTTACAAATATATGGTATATTTAAATAAAAGTCAAATAAAAAGATATAATGAATTATAAAATATTTTGCATTTAATTATATTTCGGAAAAAGTTAACTTTCTTTTCTTAATTATTTAAAATAATTAATTACAAGCGAGCTATGAAAAAAAGAAAGGAAACGGAGATATCCTTAATAGATTCAATTCAAGATTTAGATGTAGAAATTCCAAAACAAGAAGATTTTTACCAATTACCTGCGAGGTTTGGAAGTGTACCGATAGACGAAGCACCGCTCGGGTGGGAGGTAGAAACAAGAAGAAGAGAAACGAAGATAACTAAATTCGAGCATGCATATCCGAGAATATATTTACCATTTCAAGAAGTTCAAAGAGTAGAGTTTGGGCACAGTGAAGATTTTGAAAAGACAGATTTATTTCCAAAAGGAGCAAACAGGTTATTTTTCGGTGATAATCTCCATATTATGAGGCAACTGCCGAGCAAATCGATTGATTTGATATATATAGACCCTCCATTTTTTTCAGGAAGAAATTATAATATGATTTTTGGTGATAAAAACGAAATACGCTCTTTTTCGGATATATGGCAAGGAGGTATGCCGGGTTATTTAATTTGGCTAAATACAAGGTTATATGAAATGAAAAGATTATTAAAAGATACCGGGAGTATATATGTTCATCTTGACTGGCATGCAAGCCATTATGTAAAAGTTGAAATGGATAAAATTTTTGGTGCTGATAATTTTAGAAGAGAAATAGTATGGGCGACTGATGATACAAGTGGTTTTAAATCTCAAGCAAAAAATTGGATACGAGCACATGATGTTATATTTTATTATCGAAAAACAGAACAAAATTATTTTAGTAAAGAAAAAGCTATATACCCACACAAAGATAATTATATAAAACGATTTAAAAATAAAGATAAAGATGGAAGAAGATATCGAGATGATCGGCCAGGAGGGCGTAAACAATATTTGGATGAAACTTTAGGGAAAAGAATTGGAGATGTATGGGATGATGTTATGTCTTTTCAACAAGCATCCACATCCAGTGAATTAATTGGTTATCCAACGCAAAAACCAGAATCTCTTTTAGAAAGATTAATCCATGTTTGTACAGAAGAAGGCGATGTTGTAGCCGATTTTTTCTGCGGTGGAGGGACAACACCGGCGGTGGCACAGAGATTAAACAGGAGGTGGATAGCGTCAGACCAATCGAGAATAGCTGTTGCTATTACATCAGACAGGATTGCAAGGGTGGTAGAAAGTCAAACGGGAACGATGTTCAAAGTTCCGGATTTTACAGTCGAGCATTGGGGAATTTATGAAGCACCTAAAATAGAAAAATTGAAAGAAAATGATTTTAGAGAGTTTGTTGTAAAGGCATTCGGAGGAAAAACAGAAAGCATTTCGAAAAATATACACGGAGTAAGACAGGGAATTCCGCTATATGTAGGCAAGCCATCGAGAAATACAAAAATAATGAAAGATGATGTTGCGAAGTTTGCAGAAGCAATATTTAAAGAAAGAAGGACAAATTTCGGGACGATACTTGCGTGGAACTTTTCGCAGGAAGCAAGGAAGGCGGCGGAGATACTTGCGGCGAGGGAAAACAAGAGAATTGATTTTGTAAGATTGAGTTTAATAAGATTAGAGGATAACGACTTCAGGCAACACATAACAAGCAAACACAAAGACTATAAAGAATTATTGTCTTTTATACAGCCACCCGAAGTAAGAATTTCAATAGAGAGAGTCGGAAAATTAAAATACAGGTTCGATGTTTCGGAATCAGTGAGCTTGAACAGGGACGGAGTGATAGCAAACGTGCAATGGGATTTCGATTACAGGGAAAGATTCAGTTCGTCAGACGGATTTGCATTTTTAAGAGATAAAAAAACGGGAAGACCGATATTTATAGTAGAATATGAATTTTCAAAAGCAGGGAAAAAGACGATAGCGTGTTCGGTTCAGGATGACCAAGGAGGGGAGAGGACGGAGATAATGGAGATAGAGGTAAAATGAAGAATTATGAATTATGAATGCTGAATGAAAAGTATTTTAAGTTATAAAGTTTATAAAGTTTGTAAAGTAATACGGTATAAAGTGGAAGGAAAGAGCTATTTACCGCAAAGAAAACAAAGGTAAACGCGAAGGACACAAAGGAGAGCTTAAAAGAGCAATTATGAATTCTGAATTTTGAATTATAGGTGAATATTTTATAAGATTTAAAATATAAAGTATAAATGAAAAAGATAGAAAAGATTAATAAAATAGAAAGTACGAATCTTGAATTTAAAGAGAGTTTTAGTGATGGGACATTGAAAAGTATATGTGCATTTAGTAATACGGATGGCGGAACGATATTAATAGGTGTAAGAGACGACGGCAGTGTAAAAGGATTGACAATAACGAATTCGACTTTAGAAAATATTACAAATAAAATAATAGATAGTCTTGGAGTTTCACCGTCGATAGGAATTGAAAAACATAAAAAATTAGAAATAATAAAAATAGAAGTATTAAGAAGTTCAATACCGATTTCATTTAACGGGAAATATTATAAGAGGGTAGGGAATACGAACAGAGAAATGACGAGAGAAGAATTGAAGCGGTATTTTTTAAAGGATTCAAGCTGGGATAGAATAATATCAGATTTTAAAATTTCGGAAATAGATGAGAAAATATTAAGAAATTTCATTAATAAAGCAAAAGAAACGGGAAGATTAAAAATTATAGATGAGAATAATACTATAAAAAATGTTTTAACACATTTAAACCTTCAGATATCGGGTAAATTGACGAATGCCTCGATAATGCTTTTCGGAAAAGACCCACAAAAACATTTTTCAAATGCAAAACTTAGAATTTCAAGATTGAAAAATGAGACTACAATTACAGGGGACAGAATTATAACCGGAAATCTATTTAAGATGTTAAGCGAAGGGGAAGAGGCGATAAAAAATTTTATAAATGTAAGATACGAAATTAACGAGATGAAAAGGGAAGAGGTATGGGATTATCCATTGGTAGCAATACGTGAGGCATTAATAAATTCGCTTATTCACAGGAATTATTTTAATTTTAATATTCCCATTCAAATCAAAATATATGATGATAGGATTTGGATATATAATCCGGGAGGATTACCAGATGGAATAAGTTATGAAGCACTATTCGAGCCACATCCTTCGATAGCGAGGAATCCATTACTTGTAGATATATTTTATTTATCAGGATTTATAGAAGCGTTAGGAACCGGTATAAGCAGGATAAGAGAAAGTTTATCGAAAGCGGGATTACCTGAGCCGGAAATTAAAATAGAGGAAAACGGTTTTACAATAATACTAAGGAAAGATTATTTGACAGAGGAATATTTGAGAAAACTCGATTTGAATGAAAGGCAGATAAGAGCGGTGATGTATGTAAAAAATTCCGGTAAAATCTCTAACAGACAATATCGAGATATTAATAAAACATCAAATAAAACTGCATATTTAGAATTACAGAATCTAATGGAAAGAGAAATTTTTATACAAAGAGGAAAAGGAATGCATATTACTTACATTTTAAAAAGTAATGAAAAGGTAACGAAAGTAATGACAAAGTAATGACAAGGTAATGACAAAGTGGTTGGAATCTTATTTTAAAAAGATTTGAGAAAAATAGGCGATTTTGGCGATTATTTGGCGAATAGAAGAAAATGAGAAACATAATGCAAAGGTAATAATAACAGATTTGCTTAGATCAATTATATGAAAAATTTTATAGGTATTAATTAAGCAAATAACGCAAGAAATAAGCATTAAAGGGGCATAATGGGTTAGATAAATTAAAGACGCCAGAGACGCCATAAAGACGCTATAAAGACGCCATAAAAATAACGATAACAGAAAATAGATACATGCATAATTCATTTTTAAAATACGAGCAAGATTTTAAACAGTGGATAAATGCGGGTTTTCCCGATGTAAATCCATTGACAAGAGATTTCCTCGAACATCTGCAAAGAGAAGAAGCACCGAAAAAACTCTGGAGGCATCAATTAGAATCTGTTCAGAGGACAATATACAGCTATGAGCTATTGCAAATGAAAGAATTACTTTTAAATATAGTTACTGGTGGAGGAAAAACAGCGATAATCGGAGCAGTGATAGCATGGTTAAAAGTATGCCATAGCATAAATAAATTTTTGATGTTATGTCCGAATACGATAGTAAGGGACAGATTGGAAGATGATTTTTATAATGCGAAGGTATTCAGGGATTTTGAGTTTCTACCAAGTGGAACAAAGCATTATACGAATGAATTAGGTTTGCATATACTCGAACAAGGTTCAAATCCACAAGGGATATTAGAAAACGGGATTATATTGGGTAATATACATCAACTATATACATCTAATATTAACGGTCAGAGGAATCTTGGGTATATAATGAATTACGTAGAAGAGATTGCAATATTTAATGATGAGGCACACAATACACCTGCGGCTGAATATGACAATGTGCTTTTTGCTCTTTCTAAAAAATCAAGATTCAGATTAGATACAACAGCTACGCCTGACAGAGCAGACGGAAAAACACCTGATTCGGAAATGATATATGAATTTAATATTACAGATGCACAATCTGTAGTTCCACCATTGATAAAAAGCATAGTTGTATATCAACCAAAGATAGAATCGGTGCAACTGACATATACAAATCCTGAAACGGGTGAAAAAAGAACAGTAGATGAGATGGATAAGGAATTCGAGAAAATTGAAAAAGGATTGACATCAACGCAATGGGTAACTGACCCTGACCCGATGAAGAAACAAATTGGAATAGCATTAGACAGACTTGAAGAGCAAAAACGAAGAGCAAAAAGTATAGGGTATGATACATACAATCCTATATTATTCGTAGTAGCAATATGTATAAAAGATGCAGAACAAGCGGCAAATATGCTTAATGAAGAGAAGGAAAAAGGTGGATTTGGGATTAAAACATTATTAGTAACGGAAGAATCGCCAGAAGAAGACAGGATACTGGCAGGGATAATCGGAAAGAAAGGGAAAGCACTTGAAGATGTTCAAAAAAATTTAGAGAGGAAAGTTGGATTGAGTAAAGCAAAAGAATTGATTGAAAAAGGAAAAGAACTTGAAGCGGTAGTGAGCATATTAATGTTAAGAGAGGGTTGGGACGTACCCGCTGTATCAGTGATACTGCTTTTAAGAAAATTTTCTTCAAGAGTTTACGGACAACAGGTAGTTGGAAGAGGTTTAAGATTAAATATACGAGGTGAAGATGCACAGGAATTTTGTGCGATAGTTGACCATGAAAAACTGCAACATAAATGGCTGTGGGAAATAGTAGGTGCGAGAATTAGGAAAGATATTGACCAAGGGAATTTATTTGGTGATGAAGATTTACCACCGAAAAGGAAACCACAGAATTTAGTGAATCCAGATTTATTAATAGAGATTCCTGAACCAATCGAGGAAGAAAAAGCGGACTTCAGCGATTTAGACGATTTAGAAATTATTGAAGGAGATTATCCAGATTGGGAAAAAATAATAAGCGAATTTGAATATGGTGCTGAAGTAGAAATATCAAAAGTAAAAATAAAAACCGTAGAAGGAAAGAAATTAATAGAGGGAAGTTTCATTGAAATATTAGACGGACCAAGCATTACGGGTAAAGTGATGGATGAAAAACAAGAGCCGAAAGAAATATTAATAGACAGACTAAAACATACAATCAGAGATATAGCTGAAGATTTACTTGCAGAAGAAGGAATCGGTTCGCATGAATTAGGATATTTATATAATGTTTTAATGGACCACATACAGGAAAAATTGCTTAACGGAAAAAGTGCAGGTGTAGCAGATGAATCATTATTAAAGCATGCGTTAAAACATAGATATACAATTTTAAATAACTTTAAAACTAAACTCGGTCTTGTTTCAAGCATTGTAAAATATAAAAAGGAGAAAAAAAATGGCAGGCAGTGAGCACGGAGATTTTGAGAATCCTAAAAAATCGGCTTATTCAGTTGAAAGATACGATTCGGATTGGGAAAGACTTTATATGATACAACTTGAAAAAGATAAGACGGTGGCGAAATGGACAAAGGTTCACGGTATAACGATTGAATACATTACAGAAGCTGGAAATAAAAGAGGATACAGACCGGATTTTTTAGTTGAAAAATTAGATGGTTCAAAAGAATTACATGAAGTAAAAGGCGGACATTTCTTAGATAATCCGGATACGATTAGAAAACATGAAGCGGCGAAAAATTGGTGTGCAAGAAGGGGAATGAGGTTTATAGTCGTAACAAAGAAAAAATGAATGAATAAAAATTATGCAAAAAGAAAAGAGGAAAAAGGAAATAATGGATTTTTTAACTAAGCCATTATTAAAAACCGATTCTAAATTTATTCAATATTCGGGTTTAGGGATTCAGCTATCGGGGACGATTTTGATTTTTTTATTTATTGGGATATGGTTAGATAAATATTTTGAAACTAAATTCGTGTTTACACTTGTTTTAACATTTGTAGGATTTTTTGGGGGATTCTACAGTTTTTATTTAACAATTAAGAAGCTATCTGAAGAAGAAAAAAAGAAAAATGTAAAAAATGGATAAAGGGATATTAGATATCGATTTTGTCAGGAATATACTAACAATAAGTATATTGTTGATAGTGATACTGCTGTTGGTAAATTTTTTTAGCACAGAGTTTAGAATTATGGAAATACTCGCATCGTGGATTTTAAGCTTAGTGAATTTTGTATTTGGAATGAAGATTTTTGTTTATTCGTTAGATAAACCAAATAAAAAGTTTATGACGTTTTCGATGGGGAGTATTATTATAAGATTGTTAATAAACATAATAATAGTAATAGTATTGATTACTGTCTTTAAGTTGCAAAAAAATTATTTTATATTATCATTTATGGTTTTTTATTTTATATATCTAATATTCGAGATATATATACTAAATAAATTTTCGGGGAAAACAAAAGAGAGTTAAAAAATTTTAGAAATTTTAACCACAAAGAACAAAAAATAATACTGTTTTCTAAAAAAAAGATATTAAAACGCAACGAAAAAAATATTTTAATGAAATTTAATAGTAAATTTTAGATTGTTGAAATTAGGGAAATTTATATACATTTTATTTTTTTTAGTAATATTCGTAACCAACATAACACTTTCCAGCGAAGTAGAGAAAAAGGTTAATGAACATTCCGAAGGTGGAGAAAATTTCGATATTATAGAAAAGGTAGTTGACCACGACTATGTGGACTTTTATTTTTTAGGGAAATTATACTTGCCAAAATTTTCACCAGTTCACATTGGAGGAATGACAATCGATTTTTCTATAACGAAGAGTTTATTTATGATGATGTTATCATCTATAATTTTGATTTTAGTTTTAATGCGGGCGGTTTCGATTAACACAAAAAACAAGGTGCCAAAAGGAATAGGAAATTTTATAGAGGTGATAATAGTATTTATACGCGATGAAATAGTATATCCGAATATGGGTAAGGAAGGATTAAAGTTATTACCATTTTTTCTGACGTTATTCTTTTTCATTTTATTTGCGAATTTTATAGGGCTAATACCTTTTATGGCACAGCCGACAAAGAATATTAATGTTACTTCGGGATTAGCATTAATTACTTTTTTCACGACACAGATAATGGGAATGAAGAAGAATGGTGTGTTCGGATATTTCAAAGGTTTAGTCCCACACGGGGTTCCAGTGTTTGTATTGCCGATTATGATAGTGGTAGAGTTTATAGGATTATTTACGAAACCATTTGCACTATTGATGAGGTTGTTTGCGAATATAACGGCGGGTTCGATAATTGTTTTATCATTGATAGGATTGATATTTATAATGAATTGGGCGGGAGCAGTAATTGCTGTTCCGTTTGCATTATTTATATACTGTCTTGAAATATTTGTTGCATTATTACAGGCATATATATTTACGATGCTATCGGTAATATTTATAAATATGGCGATGCATCAAGAGCATTAAAATTTTTTAATAATTAAAAACATAAAATAATTAAGGAGAAAAAATTAATGGATTTAGCTTACTTAGCAGCAGGAATCGGAGCCGGGTTGGTAGTAATCGGTGCCGGATTTGGAATTGGAAAAATCGCCGCGGCAGCAATGGATGCAAGCGGAAGGAATCCAACAGCACTTGGTGATATCAGAACTTCGATGATTATAGCAGCAGCACTAATCGAAGGCGTGGCATTATTCGGATTAGTTATCTGTATATTACTCGCAATTAAGAGTTAAGATTAATTTTTATTATTTTTAGAAAATCATAAAAGCTATGATATATTATATCTCATTGCTTCTAAATAATTTTTGTATTCTTTTATTGAGTGGAGATGGTCATGAAAAGCCATCATTACTATCGGTAAATCCGGGGTTAATAATCTGGACAATCATAATTTTTATATTATTATTGTTACTATTGTGGAAGGTTGCCTGGGGACCATTGATAAAAGCATTGCAAAATAGAGAAGATACAATAAAGACATCTCTGGAGAATGCAGAGAAGCAAAATAAAGAAGCACACGAATTATTAGAGCAAAATAAAAAAACGTTAGCTGAAGCAAATTCCCAAGCACAGAAGATAATAATGGAAGGCAGAGAAATGGCAAATAAGTTAAGAGATGATATAATAAATAAAGCAAACGAAGAATCGAGAAAGATGGTAGAACAAGCTAAAAAAGAAATCGAACAGCAGAAAGAAACAGCAATGGCACAAATAAAAGATGAGATATCCGAACTTGCAATAAAAGCCGCGGAGAAGATAATTAATGAGACTTTAGATGAGAAAAAGCAGAAAAAGATAATAGATGATTTCATTAATAAAATCCCCAAAAATTAATTAATGAATTAATGTTATCAAAAGCGACAAGAAGGTATTCGTTAGCATTATATGAAGCAGCAGTAAGCGAAAAAAAGCTTAACAAAGTTGCGGAGGATTGTATAAATTTAATTGATTTGATTAAATCGAACAGGGATTTGAATTTATTTTTTTCAAGTCCAGTAATCAGAGAAGAAAAGAAAATCCAAATAGTTGAAAAGCTTTTCGATAAGAAGATAAATAAATTAACCATAGATTTTATAAAATTAATTATTACAAATAATAGAGGGATGCTTGTATCGGATATTTTTAATGGTTTTCTCGAATTAAAAAATGAAGCTGAAGGGAAGGTAAAAGCAGAGGTAAAAACAGCTATTAAGATTTCAGACAAAGAGAAAAAGAAATTGAAAGAAAAATTAGACGGATTTACAAGAATGGACAGTATTCCTGAATTTTATATAGATGAGAGTCTTATGGGTGGATTTACAATTAAAGTAAAAGATGAAGTAATAGATGCAAGCATAAAAAGGCAGCTCGAAAATTTAAGAAATAGATTTAAAGGAATTAATATAAAACAGAATTAATATTAGCGGATGAAAACCGCAATATATATAGGAGTATTTAAAAATGTTTGATGTAAAATCAGGTGAAGTATCCAAGATGCTGCTAAAGCAGTTATCTGGTTTCGAAAAAGAAGTAGATGTATATGATGTAGGGACTGTGTTATCGGTTGGAGACGGTGTGGCAAGAGTTTATGGACTTTCCAAGTGTATGGCAAGTGAGCTATTGGAATTTCCAAATGGAGTTATTGGTATTGCATTAAACCTTGAAGAAGATAATGTCGGTTGTATATTATTTGGAAATACGGAGCTTGTGGAAGAAGGAGACCAGGTGAAAAGAACAGGAAGGATTGCATCAATGCCAGCAGGAGAAGCAATGCTTGGAAGAGTAATAAATCCTCTTGGTGAACCTGTAGATGGAAAAGGTGATATTAAAACAGAAGTATTTCTTCCGATGGAAAGAAAAGCTCTTGGCGTAATACAGAGGCAACCTGTGAAAGAACCATTACAAACAGGGTTAAAAGCAGTAGATGCGATGATACCAATTGGGCGTGGGCAGCGAGAATTAATTATAGGAGACAGGCAAACAGGTAAGACGGCAATAGCAATAGATACAATAATTAATCAGAAGGGTAAAGATGTGTATTGCATTTATGTTGCAATTGGTCAAAAAGGTTCAACAATCGCTCAAGTATATAAAAATTTATATGATGCAGGAGCAATGGATTATACAACGATAATATCTGCTTCAGCATCAGACCCAGCACCGATGCTTTATATAGCTCCGTATTCTGGTGCAACTCTTGGAGAATATTACAGAGATAGAGGAAAACATGCACTTGTAATTTATGATGATTTAACGAAGCACGCTGCAGCGTACAGAGAAATATCCTTACTTTTGAGAAGACCACCAGGGAGAGAAGCATATCCGGGTGATGTATTTTATTTACATTCAAGATTGCTCGAACGAGCTTCTAAACTTTCGGATGAGCTGGGCGGAGGCAGTTTAACTGCATTACCTGTTATTGAGACAAAAGCAGGTGATGTTGCGGCATATATACCAACGAATGTGATTTCCATTACAGACGGACAGATTTATCTCGAACCGAATTTATTTAATGCTGGTGTAAGACCGGCAATCAACGTGGGTATATCCGTATCTCGTGTTGGAGGAAATGCACAAATCAAAGCAATGAAAAAAATTGCAGGAACGCTAAGAATCGAACTTGCACAATATCGGGAATTGGAAGCATTTGCAAAATTTGGTTCGGATTTAGATAAATCGACACTTCAACAATTAAGAAGAGGAGAAAGACTTGTAGAAATATTAAAACAGAAACAATATGTACCAATGGATATTGAAAAGCAAGTTGTCATGGTTTATACTGCGACTAAAGGTTACCTCGATGATATTCCTGTGTCATATTTAGCACAATTCGAAAATGAATTTCTTTCTGAGGTTGAGAATTTACATAAAGATATTTTAAACGATATATTAGAAAAAAAAGATTTAACGGATGATATAATTAGCAGACTTAATAAAGTAATACAGGAATTTAAAGATAGATTTGTAACAAAAATAAAATAAATCATATAAAATTTTATGACGACAAAACCACCAGCAGAAGTAAATTATTTTGATTCAGAAACAGCAATTAAAAAGTTATATTCTGCTATCGATGAATTGGAAGATATAATACCGGTAGCTAATGATAGAAACAGGTTAAGCTTTTGTCTTAATATGTATCTTAATAATCAGACGGATACGATTTTTAATGCAATAATACAAGCACAACCTCGCTCATCCACAGTTAAATATGCAGAACTTGAAAAATTGATAGAAAAAAAATTTGTAGAAAAGAATATTTCGAAAATTGAGGCGGAAAAAAATAATTAAAAAGATTGGCTACATTAAAGGAAATAAAAAATAGAATTACAGCTGTAAAAAGCACGCAGAAAATTACTAAAGCAATGAAAATGATTTCTGCGACAAAGCTTAAAAAAGCACAGGATAGAATAATAGCTACTCGACCTTATGCTTTTAAAATGTCCGAACTGCTTTCACATCTTGTTTCGGCTTCAGAAAATATTTATAGCCCACTTATGGTTAAAAGGGAAATAAAAAAAAGAGTTGTTGTTATTGTAGCAGGGGATAGAGGAATGTGCGGTTCATTTAATTCAAATGTTATTAAATATACTGCTAATTATATTGACGAAATTGGAAGAGATACACCTATCATAACTGTTGGTAAAAAAGGATATGATTTTTTTATAAAACGAAAATATAATGTAATAAAAAGTTACATACAGATTTTTTCAAATCTTGATTTAAGCGTATCCAACGAAATTGCTAACTATATCGTGTCGGGATATTTAAATGAGGAATTCGATTTTGTCGAAATAATATACAATGAATTTAAATCAGTGGTAAAGCAAGTTGTAACGAAAGAACAGTTTTTACCACTTTCGAAACCCGAAGAGAAAGCTGAAGTAGATTTAATAGATTATATATATGAACCATCGTCAAGGGAAATTCTTGAAGAATTAATCCCAAAGCATCTAAAGGTTCAATTTTGGAAAATATTATTAGAATCAAATGCTGCAGAACTTGGTGCAAGAATGACAGCAATGGAGCTTGCAACTAAGAATGCGGAAGATTTAATACGACTCCTTAACTTATTATATAACAAAGCCCGTCAAGAAGCTATAACGAAAGAGTTACTCGAAATTGTAAGCGGAGCCGAGGCACTAAAAGAAGGTTAATTAAAAAATTGTTAGACAATTTTTTTTTATTAAAAGAGATTTCAAAATTTCTCGACGAAGAAATATCCGGTTATACAATTAAAGAAATATTTACTCAAGAAAAAGATAAATTAATATTAGATTTATTCCATTCAACAGATTTAAAAAGTAAATATATCGAATTCTCTTCAAATGAAAAATTTCCATATATAGTTTTAAAAAATAAATTCAGTAAAGCAAAGAAAAATGTTCTAAATCTTTTCAAAGATTTATATGATTTGGAAATAAAGAAAGTGTATATGTATAATGAGGATAGAATTATTAAAATTGAATTAAGTAAAAAAATAGAAATTATTTTTGTCTTTTTTAAATCTAAATACAATTTTGTAGTAATATCAGATGGAGAAATTATAGATTCGTTCAAAAACAAAAATGATTTGGTCGGGCACCAAATTAATATATTATTTTCGAGAAAAAATGAAAAATCAGGAAAAAGTTATGAAAAGATAAAAGATTTTTACCGAAGCAGATATAGGCATTATGGAGAATTAATCTACAAAGAAATCTTATATGAATTGAATATTGACGGAGAAAGAATAATTAGTGATGAATTAGTAAATTTAATCGATAATAAGATTGATGATATTAATAAGAGAATAAATTTGTCAAAATATTTAATATATAGGAAAGGTACATTGTTATATCCTTCATTGATAAGTTTAAGATATTTAAACGATTTCGAAATTTATGAATATGAAAATATCAACCAATTAATAAATGCTTATATAAAATTTTTTTATAATAGAATTAATGAAGATAAGAAGATAAAAAGTTTACTTTTAAAAAAAGAAGTTGAGCTAAAGAAATTAGAGAAGGTATATAAATCTCTGAAAAATCAATTTGAATATTCCAAAAATTTTGAGGAATTAAAAAATTATGGTGATTTAATCTTAACTAATATTCAATCGATAAAAAAAGGAGATGAAAAACTTATTTTAGAAAGAGAAGAGTATCCTGAAAAAATTGAAATAAAATTAAAAAGAGAATTAAGTCCTTCGGAGAATGCACAAATATATTATGAAAAATATAAAAAACAAAAGAATTCAATAGAAATTTTAACTGAAAAATTAAAAAAACTCGAATATAAGATAGAAAAGTATAAAAATGAAATAATTGAGATTAAAAATACAAAAAATTTAAAACCGTTAAAGATGACAGAGAAGGCATTAAAACAAACTGATGAAACAGCAAAGTTCAGAAAATTTATAATAGAAAATAAATACGAGGTTTGGGTAGGAAAGGACAGTGCTTCGAATGATTTATTAACGACCAGATACAGTTCTCAAAGTGATTTATGGTTCCATGTTCGAGGAGTGAGTGGCTCACATACAGTCTTAAAAATATCCGATAAAAAAAATCCTCCCAACAAAAAAGTAATAGAAAAAGCTGCATCTATAGCTGCATATTATAGCAAAGCCCGTAATGCTTCAAACGTTCCCGTAGCTTTTTGTGAAAAGAAATATGTAAAGAAAAGAAAAGGATTTAAAGAGGGGAGTGTTGTTATGGAAAGAGAAAAAGTAATTTTTGTTAAACCGGGTTTACCAGAAGAACAAATCACAGATTCTTACCATTAACCATACTTCTTTCAAGTTCGTAGAGCTTTTCCTGAATCCTCCTGCTGTTTGGATGTTTATTTTCGATAAGAATATTATAAGTATCAAAAGCTTCTTTAATGTAACCCTGCTTGAAGTAAATGTCTGCAATTGTTTCGGTTAATATATTTATTTTGGACAAAAAAGAACTTGTATTTGTCTGACCATTATTTTCTTTTTTATTTTTAGGTTCGGATTTAATTAACTGATTATCATCTAAATCAAATTTAAAGTTTTCATATTCATTACAGAATTTTTCAAACATTTTCTCAAGTTCTTTTGGAATTTTGAAATCTGGGTCTAAATATTCATCTATATCAATAACACAGTTTGTGTCTATATTTATTTCATCAATTTTATTTTTATAAGTAGAAAAATCGATTGTTGTATTTATTTTATGGGGATAAAAAATTCTTTCCTGCACTGCTTTCCCCTTAATCTCAGAGATGCTTCGTTCAAAATATTTTACTAAATCATCGTTTTGAAGTTTATTTTTAATTTCCGAAAATAATTTTTCTGCTTCATTAATATATTCAAGTTTTATTAAAGCTTTCAGCAGAAGCAATTTAGCAGTAAGATAATCTGGGAAAATGTTTAAACCTATAGTGCATACATTAATACATTCATCATATTGTTCATTTATAAAATACAAATTTGCAAGTCGAATAAATTGAGGTGAAAAGACCGAGTCGTTAAGTTTAGCTTTGAGTTTAATGATATATTCTTCTAAACTATTCATTTTGCATTTAAATTTTTTATTGTTTTATTATAAACTACGACTTGTTTGATGGATAAAAACGCAATTAATCCAAAACCGGTTGCAAACATTAGCTGAAATGGTAAAGATGCAATCTGGACATAATATACCGAAATGCCAACTCCAATAAAGCAATATATAGAGAGGATAGCTTCAATATAAGTAGTGAATGGAATTTTTTTTGTTAAATATTTTTTATCTTTCCATGTATGCTTTTCATCGGTAATTTTAAATTTTGGAGTTCTTACGAATTCACTTTTTTTATTTATTAATCCTTCAAAAACCGCTTTGGTATTATTTACTGACATACCCATACTACCAGTTAAAAAAACAGGGAAAAGGACAATCCTTTTTTGCCAGTCTTCATATACATCTTTTTGAGAATAAAGATAAAACATAAAGGAACTAATAAAAGCAAAAATAAAAAGAGACATAAGTTTAAATACAGGGTCGTAGTCACCTGTTTCTTTAATTAAAGTTACGGGAAGATTTAAAATACCAGCAAGTAAAATAAATGGATAAGCAATATTGGAACATAAATGAACAAATGATTGAACTTTCATTTTTAAAGACATATTTGCCTTTAAAACTTTTGGAAATAATTTTTTTGCAGTTTCAATTGCACCTTTTGTCCATCTGAATTGCTGGGATTTTAATGAGTTTATTTCAGCGGGTAATTCTGCTGGAGAGGTAAAATTTACAATGTATTTTATTTTCCAACCTTTCATCTGTGCACGATAAGATAAATCGAGATCTTCTGTTAAAGTGTCTGCTTGCCAATTACCAGCATCGAATATAGCTTCTTTTCTCCAAACTCCACCAGTTCCATTAAATTGTATAAAAAATCCCGCCCTATTTCTAACTGCTTGTTCGATTACAAAATGACCATCGAGAGCAATTGCTTGAGCTTTGGTTAAGATTGAATATTCTCTATTAATATGTTCCCAACGGGTTTGAACGAGAGCAATTTTCTCGTCTTTATAAAAATAAGGAAGAGTTCTTTTTAAAAATTTTTTTCTTGGAATAAAATCAGCATCGAAAATAGCAACGAATTCACCTCTGCAAGTCTTAAGACCTTCTTTTAAAGCACCTGCTTTAAATCCTTCTCGGTTTGTTCGATGTATATGTTTAATGTCATAACCTTGTTCCAAATATTGCTGAATATGATTTTCTATTATTTGTTTTGTATCATCTGTAGAATCATCAAGAATCTGTATTTCGAGTTTATCTTTTGGATAATCGAGTTTGACAACACTATCGATTAATCTTGTAATGACATATCTTTCATTAAATAATGGTAGTTGAACTGTAACAACAGGATATTCATTCAATACCAATTCATCTTCGGGTAAGTCGTGAGTTCTTTTTTTAAAAGTTTTAAAATAAAAATAACTCATCGAAAAACCGTGAGAGGCAAAGATGAAAAGTATCGAAAGCGATATTATATAAAGAGACAATATTAATGCACTGATTTCCATTTTGTATTTGTCATTTTTCTATTTTGTTTTCCATAAAAGTGGATATAGGAACAAGCTTTAAATTTTACCAGTTTGAAGTAATATCTATTAAAATATCATCACATATTTTTTCTTGTGCTGTTTTTATTCCTGAAAGCCGAGCAGAAAAAGAAGCATCGGAAGAATTATATTCACCCCAATTCTCGTATTGTTTTTCCCATATCTTTTTTTGTTTTTTCAAATTTTCAAAACTTAATTTCACAGAAATAGTAATTTTTCTTTTAGTTACATTTTCGTTTCCAGAGATAACGAGAGCTTCATCTTTTATATTCGTTATTGTTCCATTAAGAATTCCATCTGCAACATTTTTATCTGCTATCACAAATGTATTATCATTAATTATTTTAGTCTTCAATGATTCAGTAAATCCTTCTTTCAAACCAGCCTCTGAAAAACCACTAATATCCTGAAAAAGTGGGATAGCAAGAGTTCTAATACCTTCCGGAGGGTTATTCCCTCTGAATCCATATATTCCACAATGTAGATTTAGAAAAACAAAAAATAGAACTAATATTTTTAGTATATTTTTCAACTTACTTTTTTACTTATATTAAATTTCTTAATCTTTAAATAAATGTTTCTTGCAGTTTGTCCAAGTGATTTAGCAACTTTGTTTACATCCCAATTATTATTATTTAAAAGGTATATTAGAATTGCTTTTTCAATTTCGTCATAGTTCATATTATTAATTTCATCTTTAGATAAAATAAAATCATCACCAATTATTTTAAATTGTGGCTCTTTTGTATGAATATCCTGCAAAAGATTTTTTAATTCAAGGATATCTGATTTTAGTTCGAAAAGTGCCCGTAAAATTAAATCTTTTTCTATTTGTTCTCTTGCTTTCAGTTGTATGGCAGGCAGGGAGCGGTTATCACCTGATTCTTCTTTTAGATGTTTTTTTACATCATTTATATTTAGTGTTTTATCGGGATATAAAACTATTATACTTTCACAGAAATTTTTTAATTCTCTTGCATTTCCGCTCCAGTCATAATTTATCACATATTCCATTGCTTCTTCATCAATTCCTTTAAATTTTACATTGTTCTTCTTGCAAAAATTTTCTACAAAATTGTTAAACAGTATTTTTACATCTGATTTCCTTTCACGAAGCGGTGGAATGTGAAGATTGATAGACTTAAGTCTGAAGAATAAATCCTCACGGAAATTCTTATTAAAAACTTCTTTTTGCAGGTCACGATTAGTAGCGGCAATTACACGGACATTGACCTTCTGATTTTTATTCCCACCAACTTTCATAAACTCACCAGATTCAAGCACGCGAAGGATTTTTACTTGTGTAGCAAGAGGCATTTCACCAATTTCATCAAGGAATATCGTGCCTTTATCTGCCATTTCAAAATATCCCGGGCGAGTTTCTATTGCACCTGTAAATGCTCCTTTTTGATGACCGAAAAGTTCGCTCTCTATTATACCTTCGGGAATGGCACCACAATTAACTTTTATGTATGGTTTACCCACGCGTTTGCTGTAATGGTAAATAGCGTTAGCAGCAACTTCTTTACCAGTGCCGCTTTCGCCTGTTATCAGCACGCTTATATCTGTTGGAGCTACTTGCTTTATGGTTTCGTTAAGCTCCTTAATCTGTATAGATTCTCCGAGTAATTTATATTCCATATAACTTTTAAATATAACATTAATAAAAAGTTAATTAAAGTTAATAAAGAAGTGCATTTATCCTTTAAAAGTTACTAATTATTAAGTAATTTAAACACTTAAATAAAAATTTAAATTATTTTGGCGAAAACAGCTATAAAAAAGGTTCAAAGTAAAGTTCAACCTGCGGTAAAAAACGTTAAAGCGATAGATGAATATATAGGAAAATATTTTTGGTTAATAATACCTGTTCTTACTTTAATATATTTTATTTCGAGCAGGTATTCACAAGGTTTTTATCAAGATGATGAGATTGCCCAGTATCTAAATATGATACAATTCTGGAATGAACCATCTGTAATTCTCGGAAATAATCCTAAACCTGGTTATAAGATTTTTATGGTTGTTCCTGCTCTTTTTGGATATGATGTTGTTCTTTTTATTAATTCGCTAATTGCATCGCTTACGGTTTATTTTACTTACCGTATGCTGAAAGTTTATGAAGTGAATTATGCATATTTTGGAGCAATGCTTTTAGCAACTCAACCGCTTTTTTTTGATTTATCATTCCGCTCTTATTCGGAAATCTTTACAGCTCTTGTGATTGTAATTTTCTTAATCCTTTATAAAAAAGAATATTATCTGATTGCAGCATTGGTATGTGGATACATATTTACCATTAGGCAAGAGATTTCGATTTTCGGATTAATACTTGCAATAATATTTTTTAAAGAAAAAAAATGGAAGGAAATTATAGCAATAGCTATATTTCCAGTATTTTATAATCTGCTTGGTTATTTGAAAACTGGAGATATTTTATATGTGTGGACTGAAATGAAAACGGTTGCAGGTTTAAAATATGAAACTCAACCGATTTATCATTATTTCAAAGTTTACATTTTTATAGTTGGTCCCATTTCGCTTGTGCTATTTTTACAGGGATTTTTTGGATTATTTGCAGACAACTCAAGGATAAAAGAATATTTGAAAAAATATCTACTCTTCTATCTTCTTTTTGTTACGATATTTTTTGTTCAGATTTATACTATGCTTAATAACGGACCGAATCCCGGGAATTGGAGGTATTTACTGCACATTTCACCAATTTGTGTTTTTTTTGCAACAGTTGGTTTAAATAATTTAACTGATGAAAAATTTAAGAAATTCAATTATATCGTAACAGGTGTTTTGATTTTTTTAACTTTTGCATTTCTTTCGAAAACTACAGATGGATTTAAATTACTCGAGAACTCAGATTATAAAAAAGTTTTTTTCTTAATTGCATTTTTAATAGTTACTTTAATTGTTTCAAAAAAAATTTCGAATGATTATTTGAATAAGGTATCAGTTTTACTTATAATTTTATCTATTATATATCTTGCATTAGATTTTACACCTAAGAAATTATCATCTGAAAATTTAACAGTTAAAACAGCAACTGAATTTTTAAATTCACAAAATTTTAATGATAGGAATATATATACAAATCATGCGTTACTAATGTTTTATTCAGATGCATATAAAAAAGAACCATCAAAATTTAATTCGATAAATTTAAAAAATATATCCGAAGCTCCCATTGGTTCGGTGATAGCTTGGGAAACTCACTATGGTTATAGGCCGGAGTGGAAAAGTGATACAAAACTCGAAGATTTACTAAATAATCAGAATTTTAAATTAATAAATCAATTTACATCATCTGACAAGAGATTTATAATATATTTTTTTGAAAAAATAAATTAATTTAAAATGAAAAAGAAATGCTTAATTCTCGGTGGTGGTGGTTTTATAGGTTCGCATCTTGCAGATGCACTTCTCGAAAATGGCTATGATGTTGTGATATTCGATAAAATAAATTTTTCGAGAAAAAACATAAAGCATAATATTGGAAAGATAAAGATTATCGAAGGAGATTTTAATAATGAAGTAGATTTAAAAGGTGCATTAGGAGGAATTGATATTGCGTTTCATCTTGTCAGTTCAACACTACCAGCAAATTCAAATGATAATCCAATATATGATGTTGAAACAAATTTAGTATCATCATTAAGGTTTCTAAATGAAGCACTTATTAATAAAATCTCAAAGATTATTTTTATATCTTCTGGAGGCACTGTTTACGGAATTCCCGAGAGATTGCCCATTAAAGAATATCATCCAAGAAAACCGATTTGCTCGTATGGAATAATAAAAAAAACAATTGAAGATTATCTTTATATGTTCGAAAAATTATATGGTCTTAATTATACAATCTTTAGACTTTCTAATCCTTATGGAGAGAGACAGAATCCCGATGTTGCTCAAGGTGTAATTCCAGTTTTTTTGAAAAAGATTTTAAAAAACGAAACAATTGAAATCTGGGGAGATGGTAAAATCGAGAGGGATTATATATACATTAAAGATGCGGTTAGTGCATTAATAAAATCATTAAGTTCAAATACAAATGAAAGGATTTTCAACCTCGGAAGCGGAATAGGATATTCATTGAATGACATACTTGAAATAATAGAAAAAGTATCGGGGAAGAAAGCAAAAGTCATTTATAAAGAAAAAAGAAATATAGACGTTCCGATTAATATACTCGATAATAAGTTAATTTCGGAAACATTGGATTGGATACCGGGAACTGATATTAATACAGGTATAAAAATAACATACGAATACTTAAAAAAGGAAATTTGAAGAAAATGCTTGACACTTCAAAAATTACTATCTCCGTTTTTTTTCCAGCTTACTATGACGAACTTAATATCGGTAAGGTAACAAAAAGTGCTGTAAAGGTTCTTGAAGATTTAAAACTGAAAGATTACGAAATAATAATTATAGAAGACGGAAGTCCTGATAGAACGGGAGAAGTAGCGGATGAGCTTGCGAAAGAATATCCGAAGGTTAGAGTAATTCACCACGATAAAAATATGGGTTATGGAGCAACATTAAGAGATGGTTTTTTAAATGCGAAAATGGAATATGTTTTCTATACCGATGGTGATAACCAATTTGACCTCGAAGAATTGAAAAAATTTGTTGCATTAATTCCTTTTTCGGACATTGTAGTTGGTTACAGAAAGCACAAACAATATTCGCTCTACAGAAAATTTACTTCGCTATGTTATAACTATCTTTTAAGGCTTATTTTCGATATACATTACTGGGATATAGATTGTGCGTTCAAATTATTCAAAACAGATTTATTTAAGAAGATAAAAATAAATTCCGTCGATGCTTTTATAGATGCTGAAATAATGCTGAAAGCAAATCTTCTTGGGTATTCTACAACTGAAATTGGAGTAACGCATCTTCCACGTGTGGACGGAGTTTCAACGGGTGCAAGGCCTTCTGTTATTTTAAGAACCATAAAAGAAATTTTTGAATACAGGAAAGAGTATGTTGCAGAAAAAAAAAGAATTCAAAGCTTAAAAATTTTGAATTCTGAATATAAATCTTAAAAAGCGAAATTATTTTTTTGCTTTAATATAGTACTGACCTCCCAATGGTAGGAAAAATAAGAAACTTTCCATAAATCTTAAAAATTTTAGAAAAGCAGGGAAGAAAAGAGTATATTTCTTATGTTCTATTTTAAACCCGGCGTCTTTGATTAATCCGATTGAATCTTTCGGCTTTAGTAAAATTGCATCTGAATCCCAAACGCAAGTATTTACTATATGTCTTGTTATTGGATTGTAAGGATTATGTTCGAAAAAATAAAATTGTCCGTCTTTTTTTAAAAGATTATAAATATTTTTCATCGAGTCTTTCCTAAGTGCAGGTTGGATATGATGGAAAACGCAAGAGACAAAAATTAAATCGAAAGATTCATGGTATTTCGAAATGTTTTCTTCGTTTATTAAAAAGAAATTTACATTAGATTCATTACGTTTACCTGCTACCTCAAGGCTTTTTCGAGAGATGTCACAACCGTTGATTTTGGAATCTGGAAAATGTTTTGAAAAAAACTTTATGTTCATACCGATTCCACAACCGTATTCAAGTATATTCAACGGTTTAGAGGAGCCGAGTGTTTTATTTACAATATTAATTTTATATTCAGCAAAATAACTACTCTCTTCTCCAAAAAACTCAAGGTCTTTATCGAGGACTTTTTCGTATGTTTCGGCGTGTTCGTCAAAATTAACCTTATTCATTTTTTCTCCGTATCGCAGTCGTGTTTGTTTTCTGATTTTGAAGTTTCCGTATCATAACCTGCCGCGTTAATCATTTTTTCTATTTGTTCTTTTGTTGTCAACTCTTTGTTGAAAGAAACTTTTACGATTTTATTTCCAGCATCGGCATATACTTGTTTAATTCCCTTTAATTTATTTACTGATGTGGTTATTGCAATTTCACATCCTGCACAATGCATACCGTCACATTTAAATTCGACGTTTTCGATCTTCGAATCATCATTAAGATTTGTCTCGTTTGAATTTTGTGTTATTTCTTTTTTACCGCAACCATTTAATAAAAGGAAAGAAAGAAGCAAAATGCTGAGTAATAATATTTTTTTCATATTTTTAATTTATTTAATTAATCGATTTTAACAAATTTTAATCTTAAACTGTTTCCAATTACCGTTACTACATCGCTGAAAGCCATAAACATAGCAGCCATAACAGGGCTGATGATAATACCATAAGGTGTTAAAACTCCCGCCGCAAGCGGAATTGCAAGGATGTTATAAAAAAATGCCCAGAAAATATTTTGTTTGATTATTGAAACGGTTTTTGATGAAATATTTATTGCCTTTAAAAGATTTCTTAAATCTCCTTTAACCAGAATCACATCTGCGGAATCCAAAGCAATATCCTGACCGTTTCCCATAGCAATACCTACATTAGCTTTGGCAAGCGAAGGAGCATCGTTTATTCCATCTCCAATCATTGCAACGTTTTTATTTTCAGATTGCAATTTCGTTATAATACTTTCTTTTTGGTCGGGAAGTGTTTTGAAAGAATAATTTTTTATTTCAAGCTTATCAGCAACAGATTTAGTAGCTTTTTCACTATCACCGGATATCATAAAAATATCAAAACCTTTATTCTTAAATTTTTCTATTATATCCTTTGATTCAGGTTTTATTTTATCTTCAAATTCTATAATTCCTGCAAGCTCATTATCGATTCCAACATATAAAACACCTTTACTGTGGGATAAATCCGGTATAAAATTCTTAATATTTTTTTCTTTCATAAGAGATTCGTTACCAATCAATAAAAGTTTTTCATTTACAATTGCACTTATTCCGCCTCGTTCTTCATTGATAAGGTTTTCGACTCCTTCGAACAAACCAATTTTATTTTCCAGACAATATGAAGAAATGGATTTTGCAATTGGATGATTTGAGAATTTTTCTACCGAGAAAACATATTTAAGTAATTCGTTTTTATCTATATCCCCGAATAGTTTCAGTTTTTTAAGTTTCATTTCACCTTCAGTCAATGTACCGGTTTTATCGAAGCAAACAGTATCAATTTTATTAAGTTTCTCGATTGCCTCTACATTATTAAACAATATACCGTTTTCTGCTGACCTGCCTACACCAATAACTACAGCCATTGGAGAAGCAAGACCCAGAGCGCAGGGACAGGCAATAATCAAAACCGAAACAGCATATAATAATGCGACATCGAAATCTACAAAGAATCCAAAATACCAAATTATAAAAGTAATTAAAGCAATACCTAATACGCTTGGCACGAAAATCGAGGATATTTTATCGGCGAGTCTTTGAATTTTTGGTTTTGTATTCGATGCTTCTTTTACAAGATGAATTATTTGGGAAAGCAATGTTTCATTTCCTACTTTTAATGCTCGCATTTTGACAAAGCCATTTTTTACGATTGTACCGCTAATTAGTTCATCACCTATTTTTTTTTCGAGAGGATGGCTTTCGCCAGTCATCGGGCTTTCGTCTACAACGCAATAACCTTCGAGTATATTCCCATCAACGGGAATTTTATCGCCTGATTTTATTATAACAATATCATTGAATCTGACTTTTTTATACGGTATTGTAATTTCTTCATTATCTCTGATAACGTTTACATATTTAGATTGTAAATTTTTTAATTTTTTAATTGAAGTTTGAGTCTTAGATTTTAAAACTGCTTCAAGATGATTCCCGATTAATATAAAAGAAATTATCATTACAGCAGTTTCATAATATACTTCGTGTGCATTATTTAATGCGTTAATGTTAAGTTTAAATAAATGATTAGCAGAAATTACGATACTATAAAAATATGATGCAAACACACCCATTGAAATGAGGGTATTCATATCTGAAGTTTTATTCTTTATCGCTTGTATCGCTCCTTTATAAAATTTATCTCCGCACCAGAAAACAGCTACAGAGCTGAATAAAAACAATACAATTAAAGATGCATTATAGGGTATTCTGAATTCTTTAAGGAATTCAGTGTGTTCGCTCATAGATACGAACATAACTATAAATGAAATAATAAGAGAAAGGTAAATTTTATTCCTTTGTAATTTTAATTGTTCCTTTTTGACTTTTTCAAAATCTTCTTCGTCATCTTCTTCCATAACATCGTAACCCATTTTTCTAATGTCGGAAATTATTTCTTCTTTAGAAATTTTATATGGATTATATTCTATACCTGCAAGCTCGGAAGTGAAATTTACTTCAACGTTATAAATGCCATCAACTTTTGTAAGATACGTTTTTATGCTGTTTGCACAGTTCACGCAACTCATTCCGATAATATCGAGCTCTGCTAATTCGTAATTTTCGGGTTTATTATCTTCTTTTCTCATTTACATTTCAAATTATCTGCTATCGATGCAGCTTTTTTATTTTCTAAAACATCGTGAACGCGAATAATGTTCGCACCGTTTAAAATTCCGACAACATTAGCAGCAATAGTTCCTTCAAGACGTTCGTTCATTGGAGTCGGAGATATATTATCTATAAATCTTTTTCTCGAAACGCCGAGCAAGATTGGATATCCGAGTTTTTTAAATTCGGAAAGATTTTTTATTAAATCCAAATTGTTTTGAAGATTTTTGCCAAAACCTATGCCAACATCGGTGATAATTTGTTTTACTCCGGCTCTTTTTGCGATTTCTATCGAATCCGATAAATAGTTATAAACTTCTTCCACGACGTTTTCATATTCTGGATTCACCTGCATATCTTTTGGTGTTCCTTTAATGTGCATCAATACGCAGGTTGCATTATATTTTGCTGTTACATTAGCTATGTTGTGGTCAAATTTGAAACCGCTTATATCGTTAACAATATCTGCACCAGCTTTTAGTGCTTCTTCCGCAACTTCACTTTTATAAGTGTCTATTGAAATCGGAATATCGGAATTTTTTCTGATTAATTCGATTGCAGGAATTACTCTTTCAAGTTCAATTTCTTTAGGTATTTTTTGGCTTCCCGGTCTTGTTGATTCTCCGCCAATATCGAGAAAATCCGCTCCGTCTTTTTCCATATTCAAAGCATCTTCAAGAATTTTATCGTAATTAATTTTTTCTTCGAAATATTTTCCTCCGTCAGAAAACGAATCGGGTGTAATATTTAAAATTCCCATAATATGCGTTCGGGAAAATAAATCGTATTCTATGTCTCTAATTTTGTATATCAACTATAATTTTAATTTCTAAAATATAAATCCTAATTTTAAACAATATCTAATTTCTAAATTCTAAAAGTCTACTAATAATAATGTATATTAATTTTTATGATTTGTAATTTAGATATTGTTTAGAAATTAGATATTAGTATTTAGAATTTGAGTGCTCTCAGCTTACATCTCCACCGTCTTCGATTTCTTTTTCAGGCATAACTAAAGCGAGTTTTCCGTCTTTCTTAGCCGCAAGGAGCATTCCCTGTGATTCGATTCCCATTAGTTTCGTTTTCTTCAGATTATCGACTACGATAATCGTTTTTCCTTTCAGGTCTTCAGGTTGATAATGCTCTGCGATTCCTGCAACAATTTGTTTTGTCTTATCTCCAACTTTGATTTGCAGTTTAAGCAACTTTTTGCTTTTTGGAACTGCTTCACACTCAAGGACTTTAGCTGTTCTTAATTTAATTTTCTTAAAATAATCTATATCAATTTCATCACAGGATGCTGCATTAATTTCTTCTTGCTTTTTTTCTTCGGGTTTTATTTCGAGTTGCGGGAAAAGTATTTCGTTCTCGCCTAATTCATTTCCGCTTTTTAAAATCACGTCCCCAATTTTATTCCATTCAAAATCTATTTTATCAACATTAAGAATTTTTAAAATCTTATCCGAAGTAAACGGCAGAATAGGGGAAATTATAATTGCTGCCGAATAGCATATTTGCAAACAGTTATTAATTATATTAGCACATTTTTCTTTATCTTCTTTTATTACTTTCCACGGCTCGCTGTCGTTGAAATATTTATTCGCCGCACGGAGAACATTCATCGTTTCGTTTACTGCATCACGGAACCTGTAACTGTTGTAACATTCAGCAACAATATTAGTTTGGGTTTTAATTATTTCAAAAATCTCATCACTTTCAGTATTTCTCGCAGGAATTTTATTATCAAATTTTGTTTTTGCAAATACAATTGTTCTATTTATAAAATTTCCAAGTATGGCTGCGAGTTCATTATTATTTTTAATCTGGAAATCATCCCAGCTGAAATCTGCATCTTTATTTTCTGGTAGATTTGCCGCAAGTGTATATCTTACAACATCAGGATTAAATTCTTTAACTATATCTTTTACAAGTATTCCGTGACCTTTGCTTTTGGAAAGTTTTCCGCCTTCGAGGTTAAGAAATTCATTTGCAGGAACGTTATCAGGTAATACGAAATCCCCGTGAGCCATAAGCATTGCAGGAAATACAAGTGCATGAAATACAATGTTATCCTTACCTATGAAATGTATAAGTTTTGTATCTTTACCCCACCAGTAATCTTTCCATTTTTCAGGGTCATTTTTTTCAATAAATAGTTCTTTTGTTGCGGATATGTACCCAATTGGAGCTTCAAACCAAACATAAATAACTTTTCCATCATATTCTTTCAGGGGAACTTTCACACCCCAGTCCAAATCTCTTGTAATTGCTCTGTCTTTCAAACCTGTTTTAAACCAGCCTTCGCAATAATTTTTAACGTTTGTTTTCCAGTCTTTTTTTGTATCGAGCCATTCTTTAAGTTCCGGTTGATAACTTTCAAGAGGAAAATAGAAATTTATGGATTCTTTTATAACCGGTGTATCACCTGAAATTTTTGATTTCGGATTTTTCAGTTCAAGTGGGGAGAGGTTACTGCCACAGCTTTCGCACTGGTCTCCACGAGCTTCTTCGTAACCGCAAATAGGGCAGGTGCCTTCTACGAATCTATCCGCGAGAAACCTTTTATCTTTTTCCGAATAAAGTTGTTTTTCAGTTTTCTTTAAAAGTAATCCTTTATTATATAAATTTAAAAAGAAATCCTGTGAAGTTTTATGATGGATTTCGTTCGAAGTTCTTGAATATATATCAAAGCTCATTCCGAGGTCTTCGAATGCTTTTTTATTTGCAAAGTGATACCTGTCTATAATTTCTTTTGGAGAAACCTTTTCTTTCATTGCGGAAATTTCTATTGCCGTTCCGTGTTCATCCGAACCGCAGATGAAAATTATATCTTTATTACATAATCTTTTATAACGCACGAAAATATCCGCAGGTAAATAAGCTCCTGCGATATGTCCGAGATGTAAATAGCCGTTAGCATACGGCAACGCTGCTGTAACCAAGTATTTGTTTTTCATATACAAATATATCTAAACTATGTGTTTATATAAATGGAAAATGATAAAGTAGATTTTAAAAATTAATTATTATTTTGTTACTATATACTTAGAAATATTAATAAATTTGATAACTTATTATTTTCAGCATATTGTAAACAATGATAAAAAAATGAATTTATCTTAAAATGAAACCTAAAACCAAAGCAATGATTGAAATGATTAATTCCTGTTTTGCTCTTTTAGGAAATTTATTTTTGTCTACAAAGAATAGAATTATTCCTAAAATCGGAATAAAAAAACAAAGTATACCTATACCCCATTTTACTTCTTTTGTAGGATCTGATTCTAGAGTTTTACTTTCTTTCTTATTTTTATTTATTATAATGATAGGAATTAATTATATGAATAAAATTATAATTAATTCTGGTATACCTAAACCGAACATCCTAACCCCCCTTTTCTGATATATATTATTATAAATATAATAATTATTTCCTAAATGGTAAATGAATTTTAAATTAATTTTATTCATTAAAATAAAATATATTATATAAAGTCAAAAATATTATTAAATTACATAAATGATATTCAACACCTCTGTCATTCCGGAATGTTTTTGTCCGGAATCCAGGAAAAGAATAAGTAAGAAAAATGAAAAATCAAACTTATTTTGTTTATATATTAGCAAGCAAGAAAAACGGAACATTGTACGTTGGCGTTACGAATAACCTTGTTCGAAGAGTGATTGAACACAAAGAGAAAATGATAAAGGGATTTACTGCAAAATATGGTATTGATAAACTTGTTTATTATGAAACTTATAAATATGTGAATGATGCAATAAAGAGGGAAAAAGCTTTGAAGGAATGGCATAGGAAGTGGAAAATCAGGTTAATAGAAAAAGAGAATAAAGAATGGAGGGATTTGTTTTATGATTTCGTGAGTAAAGAGGAATATAAGGAAATGAAAGAGTTGATTTTTATTAGAGAGGGAGAGAAGAGTAAGGGGTAAAAAGTATATGGATTCCGGCCAAAAACATGCCGGAATGACAATTGTTTGGAATACCGGAATGACAGAGCGTTTCGTATTATTGGGTTAAAAACTTTTCTTTCACTTTTTCATCCGGTATCATACACGATTCTCTTTTTCCGAACCATTTATACCTGTTCTTTGCGATTATGTCATAGAGAAAATTTCTGATAGGGGGAGGAATGATAATTAAAATGAAAAATAATTTCCAGAGACCTTTTAGATGTCTTGCGATATGCAGAGAGGCGGAGGATTTTATATAGAGTTTATTGTTTTTATATAGAATAATACTGTCTAATTTCTTTTCCGTTTTTTCGTTTCCAAGGTGGACCTTGGGAACGAGGTCATGTGATACAAAAAAAATTTGAGCATGTACAGATTGAAGAAAAGCAAATTTAAAATAATTTTTCTTATCTCTTTTAATTATAAAATTCACTGATGAATTACAGAAGTTGCAGATACCGTCGAAAAAGATAATTGAATAATCTTTCATAAAAATTATTTCCCGTTCCCGACGTGGATACCGATAAAAAGAATCGGGACAGGCTGTTGGTAACGAGAACTCGTAATATTTATTTTATAGTAAGTTTATTAATTAAACCTTTTAAATGCGGATAAAGTTTAATGAGTTTTTTTTCTTCTCCAAGTTCGAAGTCATTGTAATGGAATCCCGGTGAGACTGTGCATCCAACGAGTGAATAAGATTTCGATTCGGTTACTTCTGCAGCAAACCATTGTTCGGCATGAATTACAGTCTGGTAATAATGATTTTTACCTAGGACAATTTTTTTTAATTTACCGTTTTTTTGTATTACATAAATATTTAGATGGCTTCCTGAATAAAAATGCCAAACTTCATCTGCTTTGAGCCGATGAAATGCGGAAAATTGTTCTCCTTTCAATAAAAAATAAATAGTTGTTGAATGACTTCTTCTTCCTCCGAATTTTTTGGGAAGGTGAGATTTATGAAATAAAAGTTTTGAACGATATGTTTCTGAATAATA
Organism: uncultured Ignavibacteriaceae bacterium; assembly: GCA_964400285.1. Lineage (GTDB taxonomy): Bacteria > Bacteroidota > Ignavibacteria > Tepidaquicellales > Tepidaquicellaceae > FEN-1279. Next base: position 203,407 of record CAYNTK010000002.1, on the reverse strand, counting down.
TCCACCTTCGGGATGCTTTTTAAGTTTAAGTTTTTTTATTATTGAAGTTACTGTTCTGTTCATAATTTTATGGAACAAAAATAAATTAGTATAAGTAAAAAATAAAGTCAGAGAATCTTATTAGAGAGAAGTATAATTTTATTTAATATTATAATAATATTAATGAATTATACATTGTTTTTTTAAAATATATATTATAATTTGAAATGTAATTTTTGTAATTTAAAAAGGAGTAAAAATGCCGAAAAGAGCATTAATGGTGTTTATTATTCTTCTTACTTTTTCGTTTAGCAGTGTGTTTGGTTTCACGGGTTTTGAAGAAAAAACTAAAACCACAAAGAAAGCTGAACAGACTTCTAAGGAGCAAAAGAAAAAAAAGAAAAGTTCAAAGAAGAACAAAAGCACTGGTAAAAAAAGTACTAAAAAATCTTTAAAGAAAAAAACATCAACAACTACAAAAAAAACCGGAAAAAAAACAAGCAAGAAAAAATACGGTAAAAAAACGAAACGAAGTAAAAAGAATAGAAGTTCATACAGAACAAGAGTATATACAGCACCAAAAATAAACAATACTGGTGTATATACTCCACCTAAGACATACAATAAAACAGAAGATACTGAAAAAAAGGGTAGAGAATATAAGAGAGAAGAAACGCAAGAAAAACAAGAAACATTCAAGAAAGAACCTAAAAAGGAATCAGAAGAAAACTAATTTCGTTCTTTATATTTCAAAGAAAATCAGCGTTCCCGGGCACTTGAGTTCGGGAACGTTTTTTTTATATTTAATATATTTTTTCAATTAATTATATTATTGTTTTTAAATATTTTATGAAAATTAGTTTAAACTGGATAAAAAGATATATACCTGGTCTCGAGATTACAGACTATGAAGATTTATGGAAAAAAATGGTTGGAATTGGATTAGATATTGAATCGATTGAGAGTGAAGCAGAAAAGTATAAGAATATTATTGTAGCAGAAGTAACGGAAGTTTCGAAACATCCTAATGCAGATAAATTAACGTTATGTAAAGTAAATACTGGGAATGAAATATTGAATGTAGTTTGTGGTGCAGATAATGTGAAAAAAGGACAGAAAGTATGTTTTGCAAAAATTGGAGCAATACTACCAAAAGAAAATTTTGAAATAAAAAAAAGTAAAATTCGTGGTGAACTATCTGAAGGAATGATATGTGCAGAAGATGAAGTTGGTTTATCGGAAGACCATACAGGAATTATGGTTTTAAATGATGATGCAATAGTAGGGCAATCTTTTTCCGAATATTTAGGTAGCGATGATTTTACAGTTGAAATTGGTATTACACCTAATAGGGGTGATTTATTTTCACACATTGGTATTGCAAGAGAGATTGCAGCTCTTTATGATAAAAAAATTGTTTTGCACGAAATAGAAATTAATGAATCGAAAGAAAGAAGTGATGAATATGCTAAGATAACAATCGAGAGTAAGAATTATTGTAAAAGATTTACCGGAAGAGTTGTAAAAAATGTTGAAATAAAAGAATCCCCCGACTGGTTAAAAAAATCATTAATAGCTATTGGACTTAGACCAATTAATAATATCGTAGATATAACAAACTACGTAATGATGGAAACAGGCCAACCTCTTCACGCTTTCGATTATGATAAAATCAGAAAAAAAGAAATAATTGTAAGAACCGCTAAAGAAGGGGATAAATTTATAACGCTCGATTCTAAGGAAAGAATATTAAATAATGAATCTCTTATGGTATGTGATGGAGAAGGGTATTCCGCAATTGCAGGTATAATGGGTGGTGAAAGTTCAGAAATTACGGAATTAACAAAAAATGTGTTTATAGAAAGTGCATATTTCGATGCTGTTTGTGTTAGAAAAAATTCCAAGAAACTCGGACTACAAACAGATGCCTCTCAAAGGTTTGAAAGAGGTGTAGATATTGACAAAGTTCCATATGCATCGGATAGAGCTGCAATGCTTATGCAGAAACTTGCAGGTGGCGAAGTTTTAAAGGGTATAATTGATGTTTATCCTGAAAAATTCGAAAAGTTAAATGTGGGTATTAGGGTAAAACGAGCAGAACAGATTATTGGTGTAAAATTGACTGAAGAAAAGATAATTGAACTGCTTGAAAAAATTGAAATAAAATATGTGAAAAAAGATAATGAAAAGTTGATTTTCGAGATTCCCGAATTCAGAAGAAATGATTTAACCAGAGAAATAGATTTAATCGAAGAAGTTGCCAGAATTTATAAGTATGATAATATACCACATCAATTTAATTTTAACCTTGATATATCTTCTCATTCAGATTATGGAGATAAGCTTATAGATTTAAAAAGAAGAACAAAAGAACATTTTATTGGTAGAGGATTTAACGAGATTATAACTTATTCGCAGCAAGATGAAAAAAAGATTAAGTTTTTTTCTGATTCTTATGTTAAAATCGAAAATCCGAATTCTGTAGAAATGAATGTAATGAGGGTTAATCTACTTTATGGTATGCTTTCTACCATTAAAAATAATATAAATAATACTGGGAAAGGAACTACATTAAAATTATTTGAAATTGGTAAAGTCTTTACAAATAAAGGAAATAGCTATTGCGAAGAAAATCATTTATGCTTTGCTTTATATGGAAAAACAGATTTTCACAGTTTTGACAATAATGAAAGATATTTTGATTACTTCGATATTAAGGGTGAACTTGAAATGTTTCTGTCTAAAATGAAACTTGAAAGTTTGAAATTATTTTATTATAATAGCAAAGAAAATTGGGGTAGCAAAACAGATATTGTTTTAAATGATAAGGTTATAGGAAATATATATATAATATCTAAAGAATTACTTAAATTATTCGATATAGATGAAGAGGTTTACGCAGTTGAACTAAAGATAGATGATGTATTAAGTTTAACGGGTGATAATATAAAGTATAAAGAAATATCGAAGTTTCCACCTGTTAAAAGAGATTTAGCTTTAATTGTTAAGAATGAAATAAAATATAGAGATATCGAAGAAGCCATAAAAAGTAGTGGTGGAGAGTATTTGCAAAGGTTTTATTTATTCGATATATATTCAAACGAAAAACTTGGACAAGGGAAAAAGGGTATGGCATTTTCGCTTGAATTTTCATCGAACGAAAAAACTTTGACAGACGAAGAGATTAATAGACAAGTTCAAAAAATAATAAAAGTTTTAGATAAAAAGCTCGAAATAAAATTAAGGGACTAAAAAATGACTGACGGTAAACCAGAAAACATCAGTAAAGAGGAAATATATAAACTTCAAGGTTTTTATAATACTTCGATTGAAAAGCTTTTTTCTAAAATAAATTTATTAATAACTAAATTCAAAGATTTAAAAGAAGAAAACAATAAATTAAAAGAAAATATAAAGGAACTTAATAACAATATAACAGATTTAAAACTTCAACTAACAAAAGCAAATTCGGATTCGGTATTTAAGGATAAAGAAATTTCGAGTTTGAAAAATTTGTTATTGAATGCAGAAGTAGGTAAGACATCGATTCAAAATAAAGATCAGGTGAAATCGAGAATAAAGGAATTGATAACAAGAATAGATTCACATTTAGAGCAATACGATGAAAATATTCGAGAAGATGAAGATTAATAATAGGCTGGTTTAATTAAATTACTAAAAAATGAAAAATACCGGAATAAAAGTAAAAATATTTAACAGTGAATATAATTTGCTTGGTGATAATCCAGTAGAGGTTGAGAGATTTGCAAAATACGTAGATGGAATAATGCAAAGAATAAACTATCAGTCGCCAAATACTTCGGTAGAATCAGTAGCCGTAGTATCTGCGTTAAATATTGCAGAGTCTTTTTTTAAAGAAAAAGATTCCCGGTTATCTATGGAAAAAGACTATCACGATTTTTTACAAGGGAATATAAAAAAGATAGAAGAATTAAACGATTCGATAGATAGAGTTTTGTAATTTTAAAATTGTTCTTTAAAATAATATAGAAAATTTTAACCGCACAGCCAGCCGCAATCAGACATTATATAGAACCATCAAATAAAAAAAAACCGGGAGGTTAGCTCATATATGTGAGGATTTCAGGCCCCACCCGATTTTTCGGGACTGTTTCAAAACGTAGTTTTGAGATATAAGACAGACAGGGGAAGAAAAATGCACATTGGCGCCACCCACTGTATGGTGTATAAGGTTCTCTTATATAACCTTTGAATGTGGTTAGTTTGTGCGGTTTTTTTATTTGTATTTTTGAAAGTCAAATAAAATTGGATTAAGATTAATAAATTCGATAATCATTTTTATAAGTGAAACAAGATATTTACAAATAATTTTTAAAATATTTAATAAACATAAAAGATAGATAAAAAAATATAATATATGGAGAAAAAAAATGTTACCGGAAATTGATTTATATATATTTATACCGATGATAGTAGCATTATGCTTAATTACTTTTTTCATCGGTTGGTTCGTTCATAATAAAATAAATAAAAATAAAATTGATAGTGCTGAAAATATAGCAAAAAAAATATTATCAGATGCGGAAACCAAATCGAAAGAAATATTAAATGAAGCTGAACGAAGAGCAAGAATATTCAAACAAGATGCAGAAAAAAGTGCAAACAATCTTAAAAAAGAAAAATTACTCGAAGTTAAAGATGAATTTTACAAACGAAAACAAAAATTCGATGATGAGATAAGAGCTCGAGAAAAAGAAGTAATAGAAATTGAGAAGAAAATAAAAAATGAAAGAGAAGCAGTTGAAAGAATTAAAAATGAATTATTGACGAAAGAAAAGCAAGCTCAAAATCTAATTCACGAATATACCGAAAAGCATAAAGAAGTAACTGCTAAAAAGGCAGAAGTTGACAGAATGGCAGAGGAGAGTAAAGAAATTCTTGCAGAACAAAAATTAAAACTTCAAAGAATATCTGCATTAACGGAAGAAGAAGCAAAGAAAATGTTATTTGAAAGCTTAATGCATCAGGTAAAAGTAGAATCAGCACAAAAACTTCAAGAAGTTAGAGATGAGACTAAACTTGAAGCAAATAAAATTTCAAAGAATATTGTAATCCAAGCTATACAACGCTCTGCAGTTGACCATTCGGTTGAAACTACTGTTAGTGTAATTCAGATTTCATCTGATGAATTGAAAGGAAGAATAATAGGTAAAGAGGGAAGAAATATCAGAGCTTTTGAAGCTGTAACTGGTGTAGATATCATCGTTGATGATACTCCAGAAGCAATTATTATTTCTGGTTTTGACCCATTTAGACGTGAAGTTGCGCGTGTTTCGATGGAAAGGCTAATTGCTGATGGAAGAATACATCCTGCAAGAATAGAAGAAATTGTTGCAAAGGTTGAAAAAGAGTTGAATGAAGAAATAATTCGTGTAGGTGAGCAGACATTAATAGATATGGGTGTTCAGGGTGTCAATAGAGATATTGTAACACTTATAGGGCGAATGAAATATCGCTCGAGTTATGGGCAAAATGTTTTGAGCCATTCTATTGAAGTCGGACATCTTGCGGGCATAATGGCTGCGGAACTTGGACTCGATGCTGTTATGGCAAAAAGAGCTGGGCTTCTTCATGATATAGGAAAAACGGTAGATAGAAATATAGAAGGACCGCATGCAATACTTGGATATGAAATTGCAAAAAGATGTAAAGAGCATCCTATTGTATGTAATGCAATTGGTTCTCATCACGAAGAAATACCAATGGAACATCCTATCGCTGTATTAGTTCAGGCAGCTGATGCAATAAGCGGTTCAAGACCTGGTGCAAGACGTGAGTCTGTTGAGGCATATTCGAAGCGTCTCGAAAAACTCGAGGCAATTGGAACATCTTTTGAAGGGGTTGCTAAAACGTACGCTATACAAGCAGGAAGAGAAGTAAGGGTTATTGTAGAACCGGATAAAATTGATGATATACTTCAAGACCAACTTGCAGATGATATTGCACACAGAATACAAGAAGAAATGGAATATCCTGGGCAGATTAAAATAAATGTTATTAGGGAAAGAAGAACAATCTCTTATGCAAAATAGTGCTTTAAAATTCTAAATTTATATTTAACAATTTAGATTGATATAAAAATCTCAAAATGGAATTCGATGTAAGAATTCCATTTTTTTTATAAAAGCTATAGATTTTTTCAATTACTCTTTTTTTATTTTATTATTCTTTTTATATTATATAAGAAAATAAAGATATTAAATATGAGTAAAATAAAAGGCAAGATTTTAATTGGTATTACAGGGGGAATTGGTTCTGGTAAATCGGAAGTGTGCAGACAACTTCATCAAAAAGGGTATAAAGTAATTTTTGCCGATTTAAAAGCGAAAGAATTATACAAAACTGATAAAGCACTTGCGAAAAAAGTTGTAAAAGCATTTGGAAAAGATATACTGAATTTTCAAGGTGTTATTAGTTTATCCAAATTAAGAGATAAAGTTTTTGCAAGTAAAAAAAATTTTCAAAAAATTAATGCATTAGTTCATCCTGTTGTTATTAAGCATTTGATGAATGAGATTAGGAAGACTAAGGATAAAATAATTTTGATTGAGTCTGCACTCGTATTCGATACTTCATTTTATAAGTATCTCGATTATGTAATAATGGTTTATTCCAATAAAAAGAATCGCTTAGAAAGAATAATGTTGAGAGATGGGGTAAAGAAAAAGGATGTTGAAAGGATAATGAAATTCCAATTAGATGAAAAACAAAAAATTGAGAGATCTGATTTTATTATTGTAAATAATAAAACAATAGAAGACCTTAAAGATGATATTGAATTTCTCAGTAAGGTATTAAAATTTTTAAAAAATAGATAAAAAAATCAAAATAATGCCATCTTTAAGATGGCATTTTTTTTATGTGAGTATCAAAATCGAAAAGTTTTTAGAGGAATTGTTAGTTTTTAATTAATTGATTATTCATTAAAATATAATTAAATTTAATAATAAATTAATTATGGAGGGTATTTGTCTTCCACGATACTGAAACTAAAAAAAATAAAAAACCCGGAAAGGTAAATTTGCTAAATGGCAAGGTTTTGGTTTTAAATCAAAACTATGAACCAATTACTATATGTAATGTATGGCGAGCAGTTGTTCTTACATATCTTGGAAAAGCAGAAATTATAAGCCGACTTGATGGAAAAAGGATTAAATCAGTTTATAGGACTTTCGAATGTCCAAGCATTGTAAGATTATCTGTATTTGTAAGAGTTCCCTTTAAAAAAATTATATTATCAAGAAAAAATATATTAAGAAGAGATAATCATAAATGTCAATATTGCGGTTCAACTACGAATTTAACAATTGACCATGTTATACCGAAATCAAAGGGAGGGGATGAAACGTGGGAGAATTTAGTAACAGCTTGTATTAGATGTAATAATAAAAAAGGGGATAGGACACCGGAGGAATCCCGAATGATTTTACGTTCCAAGCCCAAAAAACCATCTCATATAACATTCATAAAGAATTTTGCAGGAGATGTAGAGGAAGATTGGAAACCATATTTATTTATGTGAATATTATTATAAATTTGATATTTATTTACAAAATTTTTTATTGAAAAAAAAATAGTATTTTTTGAAAAAGATAATCAAAGGAAAAAATTTTAATTTAGTAAGGTTTGAGTCTGGGGATGAAAATCTTTATAAATTAGTATATAGAATATTTAATGAAGAGATTTTAAAAGGATTTATAAATCCTGATTACCTGAATTTCAAATCGAAAACGAAAGTAGTTCAATGGGTTGATTCTAAAATTAATTTAAAATGTGAAGTATGGTATTCGATTAGATTTAAAAATAAATATATAGGATTTATATGCTACAAATCGAGAAAAAACTATATGGATGCCTGTGAATTATCGATTGTATTAGCGAAAGGATATAGAGGTTTTAATGTAGGTCTTCAAATTACGAAAATATTGATTGATTATTTAATCAAAGCTAAACTTTTTAAATATATAGTAGGTTATTCGAATAAAAAAAATAAACTCGCAGAAAAACTTCTTAAACAACTTGGTTTTAATAAAACGAATAAACTTCACAATGAAATAACAAAAAATTTGTATGATGAAAATGTAGCACCAAATATAATACTAAATTATAATTTATTTACAATTTTAATAAAATAATATTATGGATATACAAAATAAAAAAGTTTTAATATTAGGCGGATGGGGTCTTGTTGGCTCAGCTACGGCAAGAAAAATAATGGAAGGGAAACCAAAACAGGTTGTATTAACTTCATTATTCAAACACGAAGCGATTGAGATATGTAACATTCTTAATAAAGAGACGGGCAAAAAAAATTTATTTGTTCCTTTTTGGGGAAATATTTTTGTAAGATATGAATTCAAAGATATGAATAGAAATGAACTGCTCGAAGACCCAATAAGAAGGAGAAAAATGATAAGTGATATTGTAAATGAACTCGATGATAAAATGCTAAATGAATCTTGTATATTTCAAATGTTAAAAAAGTTTAAACCTGATATAATAATAGATTGTATAAATACAGCTACTGGAATAGCATACCAAAATATTTATAACTCTTATCAGGAAGTTTTAAAAATTACCGACAATAAGAAAAATAAAGATTATAATGCTTTGGTAAACGGTGTCGAAAAATTAATTTGCACATCATACGTTCCACAATTAATCAGACATGTTCAAATATTATATAATTCAATGATGAAATTTAATACAAAGTATTATTTTAAGGTTGGAACGAGCGGAACTGGCGGTATGGGATTAAATATTCCTTTTACACATAGCGAAGAAAAGCCATCAAGAGTATTACTTAGCAAATCTTCCGTAGCAGGAGCTCATACATTACTTCTTTTCTTAATGGCAAGAACTCCAAATGGTCCGTGTATTAAAGAAGTAAAACCCACTGCTGCAATAGCTTGGAAAAGAATAACTTATGGAGAAATTAAAAGGGCTGGTAATCCTATTCAATTATATGATATCAAACTCGATGATAAAATCAAATTACAAAATGTTTTTTCGAGAAGTTTGAATAAAGATTTTAAAAAATCAGGAACATTTAAAACAGTATTTATAGATACAGGTGAGAATGGTATTTTTTCAAGCGGTGAATTTGAAGCAATAACAACAAATGGGCAGATGGAATTTGTAACTCCTGAAGAAATTGCGGAAAATATTTATAGGGAATTGACAGGTGGAAATACAGGTAATGATGTTATAAGTGCACTTGATTCATCAGCGATGGAGCCATCATACAGAGCGGGTTTTCTACAACATAGTGCAGTAAAGAAAATAAGAGAGCTCGAAAAGAAACATAAAACACATTCAGTAGCTTTCGAAATGCTTGGACCACCAAGGTTATCTAAACTTCTTTATGAAGTTCATTTAATTAAATTGATTTACAAGAATTTCGAGAATTTTATTAAGGATAAACCTGCTAATGTGTCGAGAAAAATATTTGATTATTTAAAAAATAATTCAAAATTAAGGAATGAAATTGTTTCCATTGGTGTTCCAATTTTATTACCCGATGGTAAAGAATTATTGAGAGGTCCAATGGTTATTATACCTTCTAAAGCTGAAGGTGAAATGATAAATATTACAAAAGAAAAAATTAATAAATGGGCAACAGATGGTTGGTTCGATTTAAGGGTTAGCAATTGGAATTTATGGAGAAATAGATTTATTAATATTATAAATCAAACAAAAAAACTTGAAGACAAGTCATTTAGTTCAAGATATGTGTTTAACTATGATTATTGGGATAATTTTAAGGATATTAATATAGGAAAAGTGGTCGGTTGGATATTTATTAATGAGGAAAAAGGATTGAGGATGAAAGGTTGATTTGTTTATTTAAATTACATTGAATTTGCAGGATTACATTTTAAGTATATTAGTTTTTCTACCGATATTATTTTCAATACCTATTTTATTTTTTAAACGAGAATGGGAAAATACCTTCAAGTATTACTCGTTTATTATTTCCTTTGTTGTGTTTATTATTTCGGTGTATTTGTTTTTAAAATTTAATACAGAATTTCAGGATTATCAATTTGTAGAAAGGTATTTTTGGATTCCGTCTGTAAACTCATATTATTTTGTTGGAGTTGATGGTATTTCACTTTTGATGATTATGCTTACTACTTTTATTATGCCGATAAGTATTCTGGCATCTTGGCAAACAATTAAAATAAGATTAAAAGAGTTTTATTTCTTGATGCTTTTATTAGAAGGTGCTTTAATTGGAGTTTTTGTATCACTCGATTTAATATTATTTTATGTATTCTGGGAGTTTATACTTATTCCAATGTATTTTCTAATTGGTATTTGGGGTTCAGAAGATAGAATTTATGCAACGGTTAAGTTTTTTATATATACTATGTTTGGAAGTGTTTTGTTATTGATAGGAATTATTTGGCTTGTTATTGAGGTTCAAGCTGTTTCGGGAAATATATTAATGGAACTGCCACGTATTATTACTTTTTCTTTGTATTTACCATTAGAAAAACAAATTTTTCTTTTTATTTTGTTCTCGATTGGCTTTTTGATTAAAGTTCCGCTCTTCCCATTCCATACATGGTTACCTGATGCACATGTTCAAGCTCCAACAGCAGGTAGCGTGATTCTTGCTGCACTATTACTTAAAATGGGCACTTATGGTTTAATCAGATTTTCTTTGTCGTTATTTCCATTAGCTTTTATAAAGCTTACGCCTTATATAGCAATACTTTCGGTGATTGGAATTATTTATGGAGCATTGCTTTCGATAGTTCAGAAGGATATGAAAAAACTTATCGCATATTCATCTGTAAGTCATCTTGGATTTATTGTGCTTGGAACATTTGCCTTAACTCAGGAAGCAGTTCAGGGTAGTGTAATTCAAATGGTCAATCACGGATTATCGACTGGAGCTTTGTTTTTAATTGTTGGAATGATTTATGAGAGAAGGCACACTAAAGCTATTTCTGAATTTGGTGGTTTAATGAAAGTAATGCCGATATTTTCTGCTATTTTTCTGATAGTCTGTTTATCTTCTATAGGTTTACCCGGATTAAATGGATTTATTGGAGAATTTCTTATATTGGTAGGTTCATTTGGTTCTCAAAATCTAAATTCAAATATTTATACAATTCTATCATCTACTGCTGTTATATTATCGGCTGTCTATTTGTTGTGGTTATATCAACGGCTTATGCTTGGTCCAATAGAAAATGATAAAAACAGAGAAGTAAAAGACATTAGTAAACTCGAATTATCATATATGCTTCCCATATTGATTTTCATAGTTTGGATTGGAATACAGCCGAATACATTTCTAAAGATATCCGAAAACAGCGTTAAGAAGATTCTTGTAAATTACGACAATGCAAAAAGCTTTTTACAAAATCAAAATATTGAGAAAAAGTAGGTTTTGTATTTTAGAGTTCTAATAAGAATTAGTATTATTATTTAAAAATATTTCGATAAACATTTTATAATATTTTATATTTTCTATGCAATTAATATTGATTATTCCGTTTGTATTGTTATTAGGAACAATAGCTTTAGCACCTTTTATAAATGAGAAATGGTGGCACAAAAATTACCCTTATGTTTCATATTCATTAGGAGCTATAATTTTTTTCTATTATATTTTTTCTAATCAAACTGGGAAGTTATTTGTATCACTTGAAGAGTATTTTAGTTTTATTTCATTATTATTCAGTTTATATGTAGTATCAGGAGGTATTTTCTTTAAAATTAGAGGAAAATCAACGCCACTTAATAATGTATTATTACTTGCTTTTGGTTCGATTATAGCAAATATATTTGGAACTACAGGTGCTGCAATGTTATTAATTAGACCATACTTGACATCAAATGAATATAGATTTAGACCATATCATATGGTGTTTTTTATTTTTACTGTTTGTAATGTTGGAGGCTCGTTAACTCCAATAGGAGACCCACCACTATTTCTTGGATATATTAAAGGTATTCCGTTTTTCTGGGTAATAGAGCATATGTTCATTTATTGGCTAATTACAACAGTATATTTATTAACTCTTTTCTATTTTATAGATAGGAATAATTATCATAAAGTAAGAGAAAAAATTCAGGAGGAAATTGAAGAAAAAGGTGAAGAGCTAAGATATGGAGGTTTACTCAATTTGATTCCTTTGGCAATAATAATTGTTGCAGTTTTTATCACAAAACCTTTATTTGTTAGAGAAGTAATAATGATTACAACTGCCTTATTATCTTACAAGTTTACATCAAAAAATATTCATCAGACTAATAAATTTAATTTTGCTCCTATAAAGGAAGTTGCAATTTTATTTTTAGGAATATTTATTACTATGGTTCCTGCAATACAATTTTTAAGTGAAAATTCAAAGTCATTTGGCTTAACAGGAGTAACACATTATTACTGGGGAACGGGAATACTAACAAGTTTTTTGGATAATGCTCCAACATATTTAAATTTTCTTGCAGTCTCAATGGCAAATTATGGTTTTAATATAAATTTAAGCTCAGATGTTTTAAAATTTGTTGATGTAGGAAATCATTATATAATAGCAATATCGGTTTCAGCCGTTTTTTTTGGTGCAATGACTTATATTGGTAATGGTCCGAATTTTATGGTGAAATCGATTACAGAGCATAAAATAAGAAAAACAAAAATCCCTAATTTTATAGAATATATGTATTATTCGCTAACAATATTACTTCCGTTTTATTTTTTACTTTGGCTGGTATTTTTTAATGAATAATGCATTTTAGACAGACGAAATAACTGTAATATTAAGTAATTATTAAATATTTTATGAGATGATTTTATGGAACTTATTTTAATAATTTTTGTATTAATTTATAAGAAAATTATAACATTATGATTCACAAAAAATTAATAGTCCCTATATTTTTGGTTTTATTGGTAATAGGCATCGTTGTAGGGATGAAAATTCAAAACGCAATATCAGATGATAAAGTATCAGACCAGGTTAAGAAATTTGCTGATGTTCTTGGAATTACAACAAGATATTATGTTGATAATATCGATACACAAAAATTAACCGAGGCAGCGATTAGAGGTATGTTGGAAGAGCTTGATCCACATTCAACATATATTAGTCAGGAACAACTAAAAAGAGTAAATGAAGATTTTCAAGGGAGTTTTGAGGGGATAGGAGTTGAATTTGATATAATAAATGATACTTTGACCGTTGTATCTCCAATTAGCGGTGGACCTTCTGAAAAGCTTGGAATACTTGCAGGTGATAAAATTGTAAAAATAGATGGTCAATCTTGTATAAAAATTCCTCGTGAAGATGTTCCTAAAAAACTCAGAGGACCGAAAGGAACGAAAGTAATTGTTACGATTGTAAGATATGGAAAAAGTGATTTACTGGAATTCGAGATTACAAGAGATAAAATACCCCTTTATAGTGTTGATGCATCATTTATGGTAAATGATGAAATAGCATATTTAAGGATATCGAGATTTTCGGCTACAACTTATAATGAGTTTATGCAAGGAATGAATAAGTTAAAAGGGCAGGGGATGAAAATGTTGCTTCTCGATTTGAGGGGAAATCCGGGTGGTTATCTTGAACAGGCGTTTAAAATATCGAACGAGTTTATCCCGAAAGGCAAAAAAATTGTTTATACAAAAAGCAGGACAAAAGAATTTGAAGAAGTTTATAATTCCACAGGTGGAAGTTTTACAGAACTTCCTCTAATAGTCCTTGTTAATGAAGGTTCAGCATCTGCAAGTGAGATATTGGCGGGAGCAGTTCAGGATTTAGATAGAGGCTTAATCGTTGGGGAGACAACATTCGGAAAAGGTTTAGTTCAAAGGCAATTTGATTTATTTGATGGTTCAGCTTTTAGAGTTACTACAGCAAGATATTATACACCTTCTGGTCGCTTGATTCAGAAACCTTATGAAGGTGGTAAGTATATGCATGGATTCAGACTCGATACACTTGAAGGAGATAATATTGACCATACTAAAGACACAAAAGATACGGCACGACCAAAATTTCAGACTTTAAAGGGAAGAACAGTATTTGGTGGGGGAGGTATTACACCCGATTATTTTGTTAAACTTGATACACTAACATCTTATACAGTTCAATTAAGAAGATTGAATTTGTTTTATGAATATGCTGAAAATTATTTAATGGCGAACAGAAAAAGTATAGAGAATAATTACAAAAACTACAACGAGTTCAGAGATAAATTTATTGTAGATGATAATATGTTAAACGATTTAAAAGAACTTGCAAGAAATAGAAAAGTTGAGTTCGATGCGGTAGCATTTAATAGAGACTTGAGTTTTATAAAAATCTCTATAAAAAGTCAAATAGCAAGAGATTTATGGGGGAACGAAGGAAATTATGCCGTCTTTATAAGTAATGATGAACAGGTTCAAAAAGCCCTTAGTTTATTTGCAGAAACAATAAAATTAATGAAAATGTAAAATTGAGAATAGTAATCTTCATAATATTATCAATTTTTATATTCTATAATTCTTATGCTGAAAATAGAGTTCTTGAAGCTGGTGAAGAACTTAATTATAAGGTTTATTATGGTTTTATAAAACTTGGAGAAGTAAGATTTAAAGTTTCGAGTTATGATGCTTCCACAAAAAGATATACAGCAACTGCAGAACTTAAGAATTATGAAGCTCTTCCTTTAATTAAAATAAATTATTTTTTCGAATCTACAATGCAGAGCAAAGGAGATACGCTATTTTCTGTAAGATTTTATTCTTCTGAATTTAAGGATAAAGATATTAACCATATTGATTATACATTTGATTATGAAAAAGGAATTATAATAGCAAAAAACGATAAAAATTTTAGAAACGAAGAAAAAAAAGAAATAAAAATCGATGAGAAAAAAAGATTTCAAGATGGATTATCTTTGTTTTATAATGCGAGAATACATTCGTTAGTAAATAAAAATTATATTGTTCCTGTATATATCAATGCACAAGAATCGACAGTAAATTATTCATTCAATATGAATAAGGATGTAGTTTCGAGTGATTTGCGAGAATATGATATGTCTGCAATAAAAATACTTGGAACGGCACATTTTGTAGGGGTATTTGGATTAACAGGTGAATTTGTTAGTTGGTTATCAGATGATTATGCACGAGTTCCTTTAAAAGCTAAATTTAATGTGTCTATTGGAAGTATAACATTGGAGCTAACTTCGTATAAAAAGAAAAACTGGAATCCTCCTGTTTATGATAAATGATTTGAATTGAATAATTTTTTATTATTATATAACTTTTGTGTTATTTTATATAAATATGTTATTATGAATAAAACGCCATTTTATCTTGTTTTAGCAATAATTCTATTCTCTTGTAATATTTCATTTTCACAAGATGCACAAGAGATTATTAAAAATGTGCAATCAAAATATAATAATATTAAAGATGCACAAGCAACTTATTCTCATTCGATAAGATATTCATCGGGTAGCACACAGTCGTCTTCAGGAACAATTTATATTCAAAAGGAAGAAAAATACAGGATAGAATCGAAAAACGAGGTAATAGTAACTAATGGGATTACATCCTGGTCATATTATAAAAAGAAAAAACAAGTTGTAATAGATAATTATAAAAACGACGGAAATACTTTTTCTCCAAATAAATTTTTGTTTAATTACCCTGAAAATTTTTATTCCGATTTGGAGGGAACCGAAACTGTTTCTGGTGCAGAGTGTTATATATTAAAGCTTACTCCAAGAAATAAAGGTTCGGTGAAATCGGCAAAAATATGGGTAGATAAAGAACAGAATTTAATCAGAAAAATTACAATAAATTCATCGGAATCAAGTTCTACATATACATTAAAGAAAATTACGCTTGATGCAGGTATAAGCTCATCTAAATTTACTTTCTCTCCTCCCGAAGGTGTTGAGGTAATTGATTTGAGATAGTATTATTTGTAAGCATTTTATTTTAAATTTTTTTACAAATAATTATCCTGTTTCCATTTGTAAATGACAAAATTATTTTCAGTTTTTGTATTTTAATATATAATGTCCAATTTTAAGAAAATATTACGATTTATTATACTTACGATTTTGCTTGTATTCTTTATGTATCTTGCATTTAAGGATATAGATTTTAATGGTTTATTAACAGAATTAGAGAGAACAAAATATATTTATGCAATTATTGGAATGTTAGTTGGTTCAATATTTGGAAGTTATATAAGAGCATTAAGGTGGAAATACTTATTAAATCCGTTGAAAGAAAATATAAGTTTAAAAAATCTATTTTCGGCGGTGATGATTGGTTATATGATGAATGCAATTATTCCAAGAGCAGGTGAAGTATCGAGACCTGTATTACTTGCAAAGAAAGAAAATATTTCAAGGGCATCAGCATTTGGAACAATTGTTGTAGAAAGGATTTTCGATATGCTTTCGATGTTTATAGTGTTTGGGCTTTGTGTTTTATATTATAGTAATAGGATATCAGATACATTTGGGGAGTATAATATTGAAATGATTTCATTATATTTTTCTTGTGCAATTTTATTATTTGTTTTATTCGTAGTCATTATGTTGTTTAATCTCGAAAAAACTGAAATAATTGTCGAAAAAATCACTTCAAAAATACTACCTGAAAAATATCAGGAGAAAATACATAAAATTTTTATTTCGCTTGTAAACGGTTTTTTATTCATTAAATATCCAAAATACTATTTTAAAATTTTTCTACTGACCGTTGCACAATGGGTATCTTATGCATTTGCAACTTATATAACTTTTTTTGCATTCGATATACACTTGAATTTTTTAGATGCAAATTTGATTCTTGTTATGATGTCCTTTGCACAGACATTGCCACTTCCCGGTAATTCAGCAGGCACTTTTCATTTATTTATAAAAATGACTTTGGTTAATATTTTCCATATTGATGCTGAAACGGCTATTGGATATGCGACTGTTAGCCATTTACTCGGTTTAATATGTTTGTTGGTTGTTGGATTTTACTATTCTATTAAAGAAAACTTCAAATTCAATACTGGTCTATAACTTATCTTATAAATGTTTTAACAAAATTAATATTTAGAATTTGAAATCTATAATTACCAAAACTGTTTGGATACTTAGTTTTGTAAGTCTTTTTACGGATATTGCAAGTGAGATGCTATATCCTATTATGCCAATTTATTTAAAAACTATTGGATTTTCTGCTTTATTGATAGGTTTGCTTGAAGGTTTAGCCGAAGCGACAGCAGGTTTGAGTAAAGGATATTTCGGTAATATGTCTGATAGGATTGGTAAAAGAGTGCCTTTTATTAGATTTGGTTATTTTTTAAGCTCTATTTCAAAACCGATGCTTGCTGCCTTTACTTTTCCGCTATGGGTTTTTTCAGTAAGGACTTTGGACAGACTTGGAAAAGGGATTAGAACCTCTGCAAGAGATGCAATCCTATCTTCAGAATCAACATCTGAAACTAAAGGTAGGATATTTGGTCTCCATAGAGCGATGGATACAGCAGGTGCTATGTTAGGTCCTGTATTAGCTTTGTTCTTAATATGGTTTTTGCCTGAAAATTTTAGGTTGATTTTTCTTATTGCTTTCATACCTGGAATAATAGCCGTTGTTTTAACTTTTTTTATTGAAGAAAAAAGAATTGATACAAAACCAAGCATTTTTTCTAAAGGTTTTTTATCATTTTTAAAGTATTGGAAAGTTGCTGGTAAGGAATACAAAAAATTAGTTATAGGTTTATTATTATTTTCCTTAATAAATTCATCTGATGTCTTTTTATTATTACTAATAAAACATATCGGTTATTCAGATTTAGAAGTGATTTCAGCATATATATTTTACAATTTAATATATGCTTTGATATCTTATCCTATGGGTATTTTAGCTGATAAATTTGGATTAAAAAAAATGTTTTGTTTTGGCTTGGTTCTATTTACTATAGTTTATGGAGGTATGGCGTTTCAGCCACCACTATATATGATATTTATACTTTTCTTTATTTATGGTATATATGCTTCAGCAACAGAAAGTGTATCAAAAGCTTGGATAAGCAATATTGTCAAAATGAAAGATACTGCAACTGCAATAGGATTTTATACTGGATTAGGAAGTATAACAACTTTAATAGCGAGTGTTATTGCAGGATTTTTGTGGAGTGCCTTTAATCCTTCAATTACATTTGTATTCTCAAGCATTTCTGCATTATTTGTATTTATTTATTTTTTAAAATTTGGGAAGTATAAAATTAAAATTTCCTCAGAATTTTGGAAATAAAATAATTAATTTTATTATATAATAAAATTAATTGAACTTTTTAACATTTTTATTGCTTTTTATTAATACAATGTTAATGTGAAGTTTGCAACTTACAAAAATGAAATACAAAGTTAATTAAAAATCACATAATTTCGTATAGTTTTTTTTAAAAAAACATATTAAATTGAATTAATCTTAATAAATTAAAATTTAAATCATTATGAAACTAAAAATTTCTGTTGTAATCCTTTTTGTCTTTACTTTTTATCTTGGAGTAAATGCTCAATTTAAAGTATTGGAAAATTTTAATTATCCAGCTGGAGATACAATCGGCTCTTATGGATGGGTATCATTTAGCGGTGGTCCAAACAATCCAATAACTGTTGTAACTCCCGGTTTAACTTTTTCAGGATATCCACAGTCAGGTATAGGAAATTCTGCAAGGATGAGTAATTATGGGCAGGATTACTACAAGCAATTTACTGGAGATAGTATTACCTCCGGCTCTATTTATGTCGCATTTATGGTAAAAGTTGATTCTGTAAAAACGGGGGATTATTTTATTGCCTTGTTACCTCCAAGTAATACAACAAATTATACTTCTCGTTTTTATATTAAAGATACTTCTGGAGTAGGATTTTTATTTGGTATCAGTAAAGGTGCTGCGTCAGGTGGTCCAATAGTATATGGTACTACAATATATCAATTAAATACAACCTATATGGTAGTATTCAAATATAAATTTAATACAGGTTCTACAACAGATGATGAAATGAGTTTTTATGTATTTTCTACGTCATTACCAAATACAGAACCACCAACTCCAACTGTTGGTCCGGTTACCGGAACTGTTACTGATGCAACAAGTTTAGGAAGAGTTGCTTTAAGGCAGGGTAGTTCGTCTTCTTCACCCACTGTGGTTATTGATGGTATAGCCGTAACAACATCATGGGCGGCAATTTCAACTTCAGTTAAAAATGTGTCAAATGTTGCAGATAAGTTTTCACTTTCCCAAAATTACCCGAATCCATTTAATCCATCGACCAATATTCAATTTTCGATTCCGAATGCACAATTTGTAACTCTGAAAGTTTTTGATATACTTGGAAAAGAAGTTGCAACTATGATTAACGAAAAACTAAATGCCGGCACTTATGAAAAATCTTTTAATGCTTCAATGCTCAACAGCGGAGTGTATTTTTATCGCTTGCAGACAGAAAGCTTCTCCGATACAAAAAGGATGACATTAATTAAATAATAAATTATTATACGCAGGTCAGAAACATTTTTCTGACCTGCTAATTTATTGAGTTTAGAAA
Organism: uncultured Ignavibacteriaceae bacterium; assembly: GCA_964400285.1. GTDB lineage: Bacteria > Bacteroidota > Ignavibacteria > Tepidaquicellales > Tepidaquicellaceae > FEN-1279. The sequence goes on along the minus strand of CAYNTK010000002.1, from coordinate 183,805 downwards.
GACTTGGAATAGTTTAAATTCACTGATATTTTTAAAATAAAAATAACAAATTTGAAAAAAGTTTTTCTATTTTCAGTAGTGTTTATTTTCCTTTTTGTATTAAACATTATGCATTGTAAAGCACAGTGGGAACCCGATGTGCGTCTGACAAATGACCCTTCTCTTTCTCAAACATCATACAATAATGCAAAGTGTGTTGCAGCGTATGAGAATTTTGTTAACGTAATATGGTATGATTATCGTGACTATATTGACAAAGCGGAAATTTACTACAAACGCTCTACCGACGGCGGATTAACCTGGGGAGCAGATACACGACTGACGAAAAACGATGCCTGGTCCGGGCATCCCTCTATAACGGTCTCCGGCTCGAATGTTAATGTTGTATGGAGTGATAGTCGAGATGGCAATCCAGAAATCTATTATAAACGCTCTACCGATGGTGGTGAATCGTGGGGTGTGGATACTCGCCTTACGAATAATTCTGCTAATTCTTGGCATCCATCAGTAGCAGTCTCCGGCTCGAGAGTAATTGTAGTGTGGCAAGACGCTCGAGATGGTAATATGGAAATATTCTGCAAACGTTCCGATGACGGAGGGGCATCCTGGAGCACAGATATGCGTCTTACGAATAATCCCGCTGTTTCCTCTCATACTTCAGTAGCGGTTTCAGGTTCTTTTGTTCACGTAGTCTGGTATGACGAGCGTGACGGTAATAGGGAAATTTATTATAAACTTTCCACCGACGGCGGGGCAACGTGGGGAGTGGATATTCGTCTGACAAATGACCCTGCTGCTTCTCATTATCCATCCGTAGCTGTTTCCGGTTCGAATGTGCATGTTGTATGGAAAGACCAACGCGATGGCAAACACGAAATCTATCACAAACTCTCGACAGATAACGGTTTAAACTGGGGAGGTGATATAAGTTTGAAAAACTCTGTTTCCTCCAATTATCCATCTATTGCAGTATCCGGTTCGATTGTGCACGTTGTATGGCAGGAAGGTGTTTTTGGTAATGATGAAATATACTATATAAACTCCGGTGACGGCGGAAAAACGTGGGGAGCAGATACACGGCTGACGAATAATACAGGTATTTCGTGGTTTCCTTCCGTAGCAGTTTCTGGCTCGAGTGTGCATGTCGTATGGTATGACGAACGCGATGGCAATAGTGAAATCTACTACAAACGAAACCCAACTGCGGAATAAACTCATAATTGGTAGAAAATAAATGGGCTTCCTTGAAGCCCATATATATAATCTTCAATCTACTTATCTTATTAATTCCCTGTAATCTCTAATCAAATTTTCATATTTTTATTTTATGTATAATAAAATTGATACAAAAATTTTAAAAAGATTAGAGGATATAGTTGGTAGTGATTTTGTTTTCACAGATTCGGAATCAATCGAGAAGTTTTCAAAGGATGAAACCGAAGATTTTTCATTTCCACCTGAAGTGGTAGTTAAACCATCAACAGCAGAAGAAATATCGAAAATTCTGATATTAGCAAATGAATATTTGATTCCCGTGTATCCGAGAGGTGGTGGAACGGGATTATCGGGCGGTGCTTTACCGGTGTTTGGTGGAATTTGTATCTCAATGGAAAGATTTAATAAAATTCTCGAAATAGATGAGAATAATTTTCAGGCAGTTGTAGAACCCGGAGTGATTACGCAGGTTTTTCAGGAAGAATTAGAATCACGGGGATTGTTTTATCCTGTTGACCCTGCCTCGAGGGGAAGTTGTTTCCTTGGCGGGAATATTGCAGAGTGCTCCGGTGGTCCAAGGGCGGCAAAATACGGAACTACTAAAGAATATGTTCTTGGTTTGCAATTTGTTACACCTTTAGGTGAAATCATAAATTCGGGAGCAAGAACTATTAAAAATGTAACAGGTTATAATTTATCGCAACTGATAATAGGAAGCGAAGGAACTCTGGGAATAGTAACAAAAATTATTTTCAAGATTTTAAGTTTACCCAAATATAAAAAAGTTTTGTTAATTGCTTTTAATAGCGTTGAAAATTGTATTACCTCTGTTTCCGAATATTATAAATTGGGTATTATACCATCTGCACTTGAATTTCTAACAAAAGATGCGATAAAAGCGGCTGAAATTCATATTAATAAACGTTTTCCGAATTCAGATTCGGAAGCACAACTTCTTATCGAATTGGACGGAAATAATGAAAATGTTTTAAATGATGAAGTTCAGTCGATTGCCGAAATATCGGAAAAGTTCGGTGCAAAAGATATCATACTTGCCGAAGAAAGACAAAAAATGGAGAATTTATGGGAATTAAGAAGAAGTGTGGGAGAAGCAGTAAAGGCGATTTCAACTTATAAAGAAGAAGATACTGTGGTTCCGAGAAATAGGTTACCTGAACTTGCAAAAGGAATTAAAGATATTTCTGAAAAATATGGATTATCAATTATTTTTTACGGTCACGCAGGAGATGGTAACCTGCACGTTAATATATTAAAAAGAGATTTATCGGAAGAATTATGGAATTCCAAAGTCGATAAAGCAATTACTGATATTTTTAAATTAACGGTATCTTTAGGTGGTACAATCTCGGGTGAACACGGAATTGGTTATTCTCAAAAAAAATATTTACCTATTGCGTTGAGTAAAGAGCAAATAAATTTAATGAAACAAATTAAAAAAGTTTTCGACCCGAATAATATTTTAAATCCGGGAAAAATATTTTAGAAAAATAATCGTAAAAATGGTATCATCGGAATATAAAATCAGAGTTCTATATGCACATACAGATAAAATGGGTGTAGTCAGTAATACACGCTATCTTGAATATTTCGAAATTGGCAGAGTGGAATTGTTAAGGCAACTTGGATATCCTTATAAAGAAATGGAAGATGATAATATCGCTTTACCTGTGATAGAAGCGTATTGTAAATATATCGCACCTGTTTATTACGATGAGTTGATTATAATAAAAGTATATTTAAAAGAAAAACCTACGGTAAGAATTAAAATAGAATATGAATTATTTGTAAATGAAAAACTTGTTGCAACGGGTTTTACCGTTCACAGTTTCTTAAACATAAAAACTTTTAAACCAACAAGACCTTCTCAAAAACTTTTAAATCTAATAATAGGTAAATTATGAGCGATTATTATAGATATTTTAATTTCTGGACTGCAGAGAAAATTATTAAGCAGGCATTGAGAGAGGATGTAGGCAGTGGGGATGTGACATCCAATTTATTCATAAAATCCGATTCTCAATCCAAAGCAGAATTGTTGTTAAAAGAAAATGGAGTAATAGCAGGGCTTGAAATTTTTAAATTTGTTTTTAGTATAGTTGATGAAAAAATTAAGTTTGAAAATTTTATTACAGAAGGAAAATTCTTAAAAAAGAATACTAGATTAGCCGTAATAGAAGGAAATACACGTAACTTATTGAAAGGAGAAAGAGTCGCGTTGAATATATTACAAAGAATGAGTGGTATTGCAACTAATGTTTATTTGTTAAAGGAAAAATTAAATAATAAAAAAATAAAAATATTAGATACAAGAAAAACCACTCCAAACTTTAGGTTGTTTGAAAAACTCGCTGTTAAAATTGGAGGAGGAGAAAATCATAGATTCGGATTATACGATATGATATTGATTAAAGATAATCATATAGAAGCAAGCGGTGGAATTCAAAAAGTGATTGATAAATTAAAAAAAATAAGAAAAAAAACGGAACTTAAAATAGAAATTGAAGTTAAAACATTGAGCCAGCTTAAAACCCTATTGGATAAAGGATATGGGCTTGTGGATATTATTATGCTCGATAATTTTAATTTGAGTGACATTAATAAAGCAATAAAGTTTAACAACAAGAAATTTAAATTGGAGATTTCGGGAGGTATAAATAAAAGGAATATAAGTAAATATAAAAATATAAACGGAGTAGATTATATATCTGTTGGTTCTATAACCCATTCTGTAAAATCTCTCGATATTGCATTAAACTTTATTACTTGAAAAAATAATTTTATATTTTTAATTTCTTTAAATATTTTTTCAAAACCTTAAAAAAATAAAAATATGGGGAAATTTACCGGTAAGCTTAACTTTTTCGTTGCAATTTTTATTGCATTAGCATTAGTTCTTTCTTGCAGTAAATTGAAAGATTCTGATAAAGAAACAAAGAAGGAAGAATCAAAAGAAGAAACAAAGAAAGATGAATCGAAGAAAGAGACTAAATCAGAGGGGAAATTATATTTTTGTGAGCAGTATAAAAATGGTGAGGAAATTGGTGTAAGTAAAAGATTTACAACAGGTTGGTTAACTGTTATGGTAGATTTAAGACCAGCAGGGAAAACATTTGGAACAGGTAAGGTTGATTTACGAATTTCAAAAATCAAAGATGAAGATGGTAGGGAAATTAGTGAAAAGATTATCAAAACTGTACCATTTAGTGTACAAGCCGATTGGGATTATACATATTTTGAAGACCATGACAACATAAAATTTAAAACTCCCGGCACTTACAGAGTTGTTTGCCAAAAAGTAGATGGAACTCCAATAGTCTCCGGTGAAGTCGAAATTATATCAAGATAATTTTTTATAAATTAAATAGGTCTAATTAAAAGACCAAAGGAGAAAATATGAGGAAAATTACATTATTCCTATTTGCTATTATTTTAATATCATCATTTGGCGTAACATCGAAAAGTTATGCTCAAAATGGTCCTGTTCTTTATTTATGTGAATCTTATACTGATGAAGGTGAAATAGGTATTAGTGATAGATTTACTACTGGTTATCTTACTGTTATGGTTAAATGTAATTATGCTCTTGGATTAAGTAGTGTATCAATTCAATTCGATAAATATGATTGCAATACCGGAACTTTTAAATATTATAATAAATTTAATTACACTGTTAAACCCGATATGAAATATATTTTCTTTGAAGGCAAGGATTTAAACTTCAAATCACCGGGAATTTATAGAGTATTTTTACTCGATGAATATGATAAAACAGTTACAAGCGGACTTGTAGAAATTATAAGTAAATAATTTTTAGGATATTTTATTTGAATTTTTATATAAAAGGTTATTCTGTATTTTTCAGAATAACCTTTTTATTTTATTAATGAAAAGATTGTAAATAATGCTGGATAAGATTAAATCACTTTCGAAAGATACGATGATATACGGAACAAGTACGATTATTGGAAGATTTTTAAATTTCATGCTTGTTCCTATTTATACAAATATATTCTTACCCGGTGAATTTGGTATAATTGCAAATATTTATGCATATATTGCTATATTAAATGTTTTTTTTACAATTGGTCTCGAATCTGGATTTTTCAAGTTCGCTTCGACGTTAGAAGTTGGTTCGAAAAAAGAAAATTTCTCACATCCTTTTCTTGGAATATTTATTAACGGTTTAATCTTATCTTCTATTCTTTTTATATTTTCAGCGGATTTTACATATTTTTTCCAAATTGATGTAAGCAGAAATATACTTTTAAAATATACGGCTATTATTTTATTTTTTGATGCTATTGTTGTTGTTCCTTTCGCTTATCTAAGACTAGAACATAAACCTAAACAATTTGCGACAATAAAAGTAATTAATATTGTAACTAATGTTGCTTTTAATCTTATATTTTTACTAATTTTTAAATTTGGTATTGAGTCGGTTTTTTATAGTAATTTAATATCATCGATATTTACTTTTGTTTTGTTATCACCAATAATTCTTAAAAATATTACTTTTTCGTTTAATAAACTATTAGTAAAAGAATTAATTAAATTTTCATTGCCATATATTCCAGCAGGAGTGAGCTCGAATATAATTCAAGTAATAAATAGACCAATATTAAATGCTTTAACAAATGAATCAACAGTAGGGATTTTTCAAGCGAATTATAAACTTGGAATTCTTATGATGTTATTCGTATCTATGTTTGAATTCGCGTGGAGACCTTTTTTCCTCCAAAATGCGAAAGAGCCAAATGCGAAAGATATATTTTCTAAAATAATGACAGTTTTTATTATTGTGGCTTCATTTTTGTTTTTATTTTTATCTTTATTTATAGATAATATTGCTCATTTAAAACTTCCTTTTAAAGGATATCTTATTGGGAAAGCCTACTGGGGTGGACTTTATATTGTTCCGATTATATTATTAAGTTATCTTTTTTATGGTATTTATATAAATCTTATGGCAGGTATCTATATAGAAAAGAAAACAAAATATCTTCCCTATATTACAGGTATTGCAGCAATAATTAATGTACTATTTAATTTTGTATTAATTCCCCGGATAAATATTTTAGGATGCGCAATTGCAACTCTGTTAAGCTATATTACAATGGTAATTGGTATTTATATAGTTTCACAAAAATATTACTACATTAAGTATGAAATAAAAAAGATAATATTATTGTTTGTTTTGCTTTTTTTGTTTTATTTGGTTTTTATACTTTTAGGAAATTATGGATATTGGTATATGAAAATATTAATCTTAGCAATGTTTAGTTTATCAATTTTTATTTTTAAAATTATTGACTTTAAATCAGTTAGAGCAATTATCAAAATTTAAGAAAATTATAATATTTGAAAATTAACTTTAAAATATTTTTTTGTGTATTAATTATTTCTATCCTTTTTTATTCGAATTCAATTGTTAATGCAAACTTAAATTCGGAGGTTTTTCAATTAGGTAATGAGGTGCTAATTAATGAAAAATTAGAATTGTTTAAAAATAAAAGTGTTGCTGTTATAACTAATAAAACGGGTGTATTATCAAATGGCAAATTATTATTTGAAGTTCTAATTAATAAAGGAGTAAATGTTGTAAAAATATTCACTCCGGAGCATGGATTTGAATCTGATGATTCATATAGAAATTCCGGTATAACAGTTCCTGTCGTTTCGCTTTATGGAAAAAGTAAATCAATACAAGATTCCGATTTAGAAAATGTTGATGTTCTTGTATTTGATATTCAGGAACTTGGAGCGAGGTATTATACTTACACCTCAACGCTTTATCTAACTATGAAAGATGCGAGTAGGAAAGGGAAGAAATTTATATTGTGTGATAGACCTTCGATTGCGAATTTAAATTATTATGATGGATTTATGTTAAACGAACATTTTTCTTCATTTGTTGGTATGATTCCAACACCCATAATGTATGGTATGACAATAGGGGAACTTGGTAATTATTTAAGGAGTACCATAGCTAACAAGGATTTTGACTTTGAAGTTATAAAAATGAAAAATTATAGTAGAAATACAAAATATGAAGATTTAAATTTACCTTGGATAAATCCATCACCAAATATTATTAGTTTAGAAAGTGCGAAACTATATCCTACTTTATGCTTTATGGAAGGGACGAATATATCCGAAGGCCGAGGAACTGATACTCCTTTTCAATTATTTGGTGCACCATTTTGCAATGGAGATGAATTGGCTTATATTATGAATTCTTTTCATTTTGAAGGGGTTAATTTTACTGCAGTTAAATTTACACCAAATAAAAAAATATCATCATACGAACCTAAGTTTATGAATGAAGAGTGCAATGGAGTAGCAATTACTATAACGGACTTCTCAAAATTTAGACCCGTTGAAATATCGATAGGGATTCTATATGCACTTAAAGCTTCGACAAAAAAATTTAAATGGATAAACAATAATTACATAGATAAACTTGCAGGAACAAGTAAACTCAGAAATATGATAGATGAATATAAATCAATTAAAGATATTACAGATTCATACGAAGATGAGATTGAAAAATTTAATCTTAAAAGAAAAAAATTTCTTTTATACAATTAATAATAATATTATGAAAACTAAAGTATTGTTTTTAATTATTATCGGATTTTTTGTAAGCAATGTTTATTCACAAAAGGTATATATCCCATCGCTTCAGAAATATACTAAGATAGTAGATTATATTGATGATAAACAAAAAGATTATTCGAAATATTCGGGTGAATATTTATTAATATATCCCGGTTACGACCAAAATAATAGTAAGGAAGGGGATGCTTATTTAGTTCAGTTAGAACTTAGAGTTAGTAATGATGCTAAATATGTATCAGCAAGCCAAACGATACAAATTCCCGAAAAAGAATCTACAAAGACATCTAACTTAACAAATCCATCAGTATTTGGTAATACTTTTAATTCTGAAGAATGGTCGGGAAAATTTATAGTGTTGAAGTATAAGAAAAAAGATGTAACTTTTTCAGTAAAAGGTATTTTGAAAAAGCATAAAAGCGACGACGGTTACGATTTTTATGAAAAAGTTAAATAAAAATAATTTATTAATATATTTATTATTTTTATTATCATTTTTTTATTGCAATTCAATTTCCCAATCGATTAAAAAAGAAAATCTCGGACGAAGTGTAAATACAAAGTATTCGGAACACTGGCCTGTAATATCTCCCGATGGAAGGACTCTTTATTTTTTAAGAGAAAATCATCCCGATAATTTTTCGGAATCTGGTGATATCTGGGTTTCGACTTTACAAAAAGATGGTAGTTGGTCAATAGCTAAGCATTTAGGAAAGCCACTAAACACAATAGATGGTGGTTCGGTTTGTTCGGTTTCACCCGATGGAAACACTTTATTATTATTAGGGCTTTATAACATAAACGGTAGGATTAACTTCGATGGATTTTCAATTTCAAAAAAATCTAAAGATGGCTGGAGTTTTCCACTTGGGGTTGTTATTAAAAATTTTTACAATCTCAATAATCATTGGTCGGGATATTTGTCGAATGATGGGAAAAAACTTTTTATGGGAATTCAAAGAGCAGACTCTTATGGTGAATGTGATATTTATGTAAGCTTTTTACAAAGTAATAATGTATGGACTGAACCAATGAATCTTGGTTCAGTAATTAATACTAAAGAAATGGAGGAAGATGCATTTCTCGCTTCTGACGATATTACACTGTATTTCGAAAGTAAAGGACATGGCGGATATGGTGGTTTTGATGTTTTTATGTCAAAGCGTTTAGATGATACATGGAAAAACTGGTCTAAACCTGTTAATCTTGGCCCCTCGATTAATACAAAAAAAGATGACCAAGAATATTATATTACTGCAAAAGGTGATTTTGCATATTTTGCTTCAGGTGATGAATCGTTTGGAGAACTTGATATATTCAGAATTAAATTGCCTGAAAAGGTAAAACCTAAACCTGTTGTTTTGATTTTTGGAAAAGTATTAAATGCAAAAACAAATGAACCAATAGTTGCGGAAATAAAATATGAAATTTTACCTACCGCGATAGAAGCAGGCATTGCAAACTCTAATCCAAGTGATGGGAGTTATAAAATTATTTTGCCATATGGGAAAAATTATGGTTATTCAGCAGTAGCTAATGGATATTATTCCATTTCTGAAAATATTAATTTGGAAAAGCTCTCTGAATATAAAGAAATCGAGAAAAATCTTTATCTTGCACCGATTGAAGTAGGTGAAATTGTTAGATTAAATAATGTATTCTTTGATTTCGATAAATATGAATTGAAACCTGAATCTTATTCCGAACTCGATAGGGTAGTTAAGTTTCTAAATGAATATTTGTCAGTCGAAATTGAAATTGCAGGTCATACAGATAATATTGGAAATAATGAATATAATCAAAAATTATCTGAAAACCGTGCAAATGCTGTAGCAAATTATTTGTTCTCTAAAGGAATTTCTAAGGATAGAATTACTGTTATAGGATATGGAGAAACTCTTCCTATTGATACAAATGAAACCGAGGAGGGTCGGCAAAAAAACAGACGTGTAGAATTTAAAATCTTAAAAAAATAATATTATGAAAAATTTTTATTTTATTTTATTGGTTTTTAGTTTTATTTTTGGTTCCATAGCTTATTCGCAACTTAAACAAAAAAAGGTCGATGTTTATATTTGCAAAAACGATGGTAAAAGTATCATTATTGATGAAAATTATACTTTTTTAGATTCGAATTATATTTGGTATGGAAGAAATAATTCAATGGAATTACTTGTTAAGGAATATATTGGCAAAAAAACGGATAACGATTATTATTTTACCGAATATAAAAAATGGCAGAAAGATTTTACAGGAATTAGTTTAGGTGAAGATTTCTATGTTTCTACTCCTTATGAGGTTTATTATGGGAAAATATCCGCTTACAAACTTTGGCACAATGAACCAATTGGTTATGAGTTTAGTCCTGTTATAAGTTTAAATAAAAAAGTCGATGAAGATACTGTTAATTTTGATAATAATATTTATGTATGCTCTAAATATAAGAATATAAGCATTATAAAAAATAAAAGTATTGATGATAAAGAAGTTTTAAAAAAGATAACTGCTTTTTTAAAGGATTATGAGAGTAAAATAATTTATGATAATAAGAGTGAAACTGTAGATGAACCAGCAGAAATAAAAGTATTTCAAGCAAATTTTCTGAATACAGATAGAAATGAATATGCTGTTTCTTATAGAAAAAGAATTGCATTTGATAAATATGCAAGTGGAATATTTATAGTTAATGATATTGGTAAAGTTGCAAAGACGGTAGTTGAGTTTTCAACTGAATTTAATTATTATATGTTGCTTGGGGTAGTAGATTATAACGGCGATGGTCAATATGAACTTCTTGGAGAGAGTGGATATTACGAGGGGATTGGTTACGAATTATATAAATTAAAGGGAGAAAAATACGAAGTAGTGGCATCAGGTTTTTACTGGGGAGTGTAATTTATCTTATAAAATCAACATCGTCTATTTAATCTCCTTTTTGTCTCAAATAAAAAATTTGAAGGAAATTTATTTTTCCCTTGCATTTCATAAAAAAATATGCCATATTTAATTATGGAAAACCTAACAAAAAAACAGAAAAAAATATTAGAGTATATCGAAAAATATACAAACGATAACTCTTATCCTCCTACATTTAAAGAAATTGCGAGTAAATTCAAGCTCACAGTAGGGACAATACAAGACCATATATTTGCATTACAAAAAAAAGGTTATCTTGACAGAAAACCAGATACTGCAAGAGGGTTTGTATTAATTAAAGGAACCGATGGCACGGAATTTAAAGATAAACCCGATATTGATTATGTCCCACTTTATGGAAATGTTGCTGCAGGTGAACCGATTTTTGCCGATAATAATATACAAGGTTATATATCTTTGGAAAAAAATCGCAGAGGTCATAAGCTGCATTTCGCCTTAAGAGTAAAAGGTGATAGTATGAAAGATGCGGGAATTTATGATGGTGATATTGTAATTGTTCGTAAACAGGATACTGCAAATGACGGTGAAATCGTTATTGCTTTGCTCGATGATGAAGCTACGGTAAAGACCTTGCGAAATACGAGAATTAAAGCATACCTTGAGGCAGCGAATTCAAGATATAAAGCAATTATCAATAAACCTTTTCAAGTAATTGGTAAAGTTATTGAATTAAGAAGGCAGTATCAGGGAGCATAGAGATTTTCGTCTTATTTTTTTTGAAAATAAAGTTTTTAGATTTTTAAGAGTTACCCGACCGTTTTAGATGCGGTGAATAAGTTTGTAATATTAGAGTTTAAACTTAAAAATATCTTTTAAATTTTTATTTTATTCCCACCCTATTAAATATAAAATCTACTTTTTTCTTTAATACATCGCTTCCGAAAATATTGTCCAACTCTTTTGTAGAGAGGTATTTCATCGCTTCTTTATCTTTTTTTAACAAATCATAAAAACTTATTTTCTCTTTCCAGCATTTCATAGCAATATTCTGAACTATTTTGTATGCATCTTCTCTTTTCATTTTCTTCTCGATTAATTTCAATAGAACTTTTTGAGAATAGATTAATCCGTTTGTAAGTTCGAGATTCTTTTTAATATTTTCTTCGTAAATAACGAGGTTATCAACAAGTGCAGTAAATTTATTGATTATATAATCCATTAATATAGTCGAATCCGGGACGATAATTCTTTCCACGGAAGAATGCGAAATGTCTCTTTCGTGCCATAATGCAATGTTTTCCATTGAAGCCAGTGCATTACCCCTTAAGACTCTTGCCAATCCTGAAAGCTGTTCAGAGGTAATTGGGTTTTTCTTATGAGGCATAGCGGATGAACCTTTTTGTCCTTTTGTAAAAGATTCTTCCACTTCGAGAACTTCTGTCTTTTGCAAATGCCTGATTTCCGTTGCATATTTTTCTATACAAGATGCTATAATAGCTAAAGTTGACATATATTCCGAATGTATATCCCTCTGGAGAACCTGAGTTGAGATGTTTGTCGTTTTCAGTCCAAGTTTATCGCAAACATATTTTTCGATGTAAGGGGAAATGTGTTCATACGTTCCCACTGCACCCGAAACCTGCCCGACAGATATATTATCGATAGCCATAATCAATCTCTCTATATTGCGTTGAGTTTCGTCATACCATAATGCGAATTTCAATCCGAATGTAATCGGCTCTGCGTGTATGCCGTGTGTTCTACCGATTGCCGTCAGATATTTATATTTTTTTGCTTTGCTGTATAAAACTTTTTTCAGTTCGAGCAAACCGTTTAATATTATTTCTCCTGCCTGCTTCATCTGAACAGAAAGGCAGGTATCCAGCACGTCCGAACTTGTCATACCCATATGAATAAACCTCGAATCGAGCCCTACATAATTCCCGACATTTGTCAGGAATGCAATCACATCGTGCTTTACGGTTTCTTCGATTTTCAGAATTTCCTTTACATTAAACTTAGCTTTCTTTTTAATATTTTCCAGAGATTTTTTTGGAATGTTACCAAGCTTGCACTGTGCCTCGCAGGCAAGGATTTCTATATCCAGCCAGATTTTGAATTTATTCTCGTCTGACCAAATTTTCGAAAGCTCTTTTCTAGAATATCTGGGTATCATAAGGTTAAATAGTATAAATTATTGATGCATAAATTTAATTATATTAAAATTAAAATTATATAAAGAAATGTATATTCTTTGTATGATTGAGGTAAATCGAGATCACTTTTGGCTTTCTATTTCACCTTCACTACCACAAAAGTTATATCATCGTTCTGTTCCGCTTCACCTCTGAATGAGGATACGGAGTCCAGCAGGTTGGTTTGTATTTCTTTTGAAGATTTATTTTGGTTTTCTTTTATAACCTTTATCACATTATTTAAACCGAATTCATTTTTATTAATATTCATTGCTTCGTTAAGTCCGTCAGTATAGAAAAGAAATAAATCATCGGTTTTCAAATCCAATATGGTTTCTTCGAGGTTCGATTCGAAGTGAGTTCCGTTTTCGAGTCCGAGTCCAAGCCCGTTATTCCTTAATATTTCCACCTGCCCATTTCTTGTATATAATACGGGATTATGTCCTGCACGTGAAATTTTCACTTTCATTTTTTCCAAATCAAATAATGCAATCACCATAGTAATGAATGATTTTCTGTCAATTTGTTCATATATCTGCCTGTTCACTTCTACCAGTATATCTTTTGGGCTATCGAACATTTGTGTTGCAAACTGAATCATTGCCTGCACTTTTGACATATACAATGCTGCGGGAATTCCTTTTCCTGATACATCTGCAATCACGAGTATCAGTTTCTTATCGTTTAATTTAATAAAATCGAAGTAATCTCCACCTATAATTTTCGCAGGTTCAGAATACCCTGTAATATCGAGTCCATCTATATGAAAATCCTCTTTTGGTAAAAGTCCTATCTGAATACCCTTTGCAATTTTCAATTCTTCTTCGATTTTTTGTTTATTGATTTCTTCTATTCTCAATTTGGAATTTTCAAAACTAATTGCTGTTTGTATAGCTAATGTTTTAAGCAAGTCAATATCTTCATCGGAGTATGCTTTTCCAGAAGCTTTTGAACCAAAGTTAAATGAGCCAATTAATTTATTCTTAAGCACTATTGGAATAGAAAGAGCAATTTTATTATCTAATATAATTTTTTGTTCTTCTTTTGTTAAACCGTATTCAGTGAGATTAGCTGCATTTAATTGAGCAGGGGATTTGCTTTTTAAAAATATTTTGTAAATTGCAGAATCTATATAATCAGAATAATTTTTATAATTTTTACAAAGTAAATTATTATCAACGATTGAATAATAAGATTTGTCATTTAACCATAAATTTATTTCTTCGATTCCCATAGTATTTTTCACAGAATCGCATATTTTTTCGAGTAAGTCATTTATATTATTTATAAAAGAAATTTCTTGAGAAAATTTTAATAAGGATTTTCTATAATTATATCTTTCTCTATAAAATATTCTATCGACAAAATCTTTTGACTTCTTATTTACATAATCAAAAGTTAATGTAAATAATAAAATAAACGCAATAGTAATAAATTGACTTTTACTTTGAATAAATTCCTTCAAAAATTTGTCAAGAGTATAAATTAAAAGAAAATAAAATCCGATAATAATTACTGTTACAATTCCAAATACAAGCCCTTTTTTTACAACTAACTCTGTGTCTAAAATCCTGTATTTAAATATTGCAAATCCAAATGAAAAAGGAATTGCAAGTATCAAAATGCATGGAATCATTAAATATGGTTTTATTAAAAAATCTGGTTTTTGTTTAAGAGACAAAATAATTATATAAATTATTCCTGTTATTCCTATAACAAAACCATAATTTATTATTCTTAAAGATTTTTTTAATGTTATATCTTTTACTTTTTTGTATGAGTGTGAGAATAAAATAATTCCAACAATTAGGAAAATCGTTAATTGAATAGTGAAGTATGATGGATTTAATGGAGTATTACTTTTGCCCAAAAAAATCAAAATAATTGGAATTAGATATGAAAGAATATACATTAAAATTATAATGATTTTTCTTCGTTTGAATTCGTATTTAATAGGGAAAGTCAATAAAAAATGAAGTAACAAGGGAGCAAAAAGAATTAACGAATTAAAAAAAACTGCATATAAAATAAAAATCCCTAATCTACCTACAATAGTTGTTTGCATAATATCAAAAAATCCAATAGGATTCGAACTTTTAATAAGCCCTATCGTTGCTGCACAACCAAGAAAGAAGAAAAGTTTTGATGTAAGTTCTTTAGGTTTTGAATATCCAACCATTAAACCTACACTTAGAAAACCAAATCCAAGAAGCCAAGTAATAAAATATAGAATATTAAAATACTTATAAACCCATATATTGACATTGTAATATATTCCATTTCTTATAATTGTATATGTAACAATTTCATTACTGTATCGGTTTAATATATTCATTGCATCGTTGGTATTTTTAAACTCTTGACCATTAATTGCAATCAATATGTCGTTTTCTTTTAATCCAGCTTCATCTGCAACACCACCTGGAATGATTTCCCTAATGTATAATTTGTTTCCGTTCATATCCATTGGAACCCAAAGACAATCGTCGGTTGTCATTTTTCTTGCAATCATATTGTTGTAAAACGACATAAGACTTAACATAAAAAAGAAAAGTGCTACGAAGACAAATATAAATCTTAATCTATTTTCACTAAAGTTAATTCTTTTCATTCTCAATTAATTTTTATTATTAGCAGAGATATATCGTCATTTTGTTCTGCGTTTGCTCTATGAGTATAGATTTCTTTCATCAATTCATCTCGAATATTCATAGCGTTTTTGTTTATGTTTTTTTTAATAGATTCAATAATTTTATTAATACCAAACTCTTCTCTATATGTATTCATCGCTTCGTTTAATCCATCTGTATAGAAAACAAACAGATCACCAGTTTTAAACTCAATTTCGATTTCTTCTAAGTTATTATAGAATATAGTTTCATTATCAAGACCAAGTCCAATTCCTTTACTATCTAATATTTTGCATATATTATTTCTGAAAAACAAAGCAGGGTTATGACCTGCCCTTGCAAGGTGTAAGATTTTTGATTCCAAATCGAATAATGCAAGATTTGTTGTTACAAAATAACTCTTTTCGAGTTTTTTGAAAATTTGTTTGTTTACTTCATTTAAAATACTTTTTGGTGTTTTAAATAGTTTCGATGCAAATCTAATAAATGCCTGTAATTTTGTCATATATAAAGCAGCTGGAACACCTTTCCCTGAAACATCTGCAATTGTTACGAGTATTTTGTTATCATCGATTTTAAAGAAATCATAAAAATCACCTCCAACCTCTTTAGCTGGTTCTGTTATACCAGAAATATCCAATTCAGAAATTGATATACTTGATTTAGGAATTAATTCTTTTTGTATATTTTTTGCAATTTTAAGTTCTTCTTCAATACTTCGTTTCTTAGCTTCGTTAATTTTTAAACGGGAATTCTCGAAAATAATAGCGGTTTGCGAAGCAATAGTCTTTAAAAGGTCAATATCTTCATCTGAAAAAGGAGTATCAAATGGTTTTTTACCAAAATTTATTGCTCCTATTAATTTATCTTTTATTAGTATGGGTATAGATAATACGATACCTTCTTTTATTAAGAAATCCTTATATTCATCACGGATATTTAATTCATTTAAATTAACATTATATAAAAATTTATGCTCAAAATTATTTTTATATATTGTTTTAAAAATATTATCTCTTATTTGATAACTACTATCCAAACTTTTATCTTTTATCTTATAATAATCCTGCATTAATTTTACAAAATCTTTATCGATTATCCAGAATTTTACTACTGATATTCCCATTGCATCTCGTATTGAATAGTTGACTTTTTCTATTACATCTTTAATGTTATTTATAAATGGTAGCTCTTCTGTAAATTTTAAAAGTGAATTTCTATAATTATATCTTTTTCTATAAAATCTTTTATCAACAAATGAATTTGCCCATTTCTTTACATAATCGAATGTAAAAATGATTATAACTACGGAAGCAACCGTGAGAACCATTTTATTCCCTGTATATTGAGTAAGGATTGTATCAATAATATATAAAATTGCTAAATATACTATGGTGATGAAAATAGTGAGAATACCAAAAACAACAATTTTTTTTACGATAATTTCTGTATCGAGTATTTTATATTTAAAAATCGAATATGCAAATGTTAATGGAATAGCTAAAACAAGCATAGCTGGTATTCTGTATAAGGGGTTAAAATTAATACCATAAAATACAATAATCTGATAAAAAACAAAAAAATAATATAAAAATCCCAAAGTACCAAGAATGAATCCGTATATTATTGCTTTCAATGGTTTTTTCAATTTTATATCATCAATTTTTCTATAAGAATTAATAAATAATATAATTCCAGTTATAAGTAATAAAAATGGAGCATAATAAAATATATAAGCTATAATAGCGAAAAAAGTATTTGATGGAATAAATCTTGTAATTTCAAAAAAGAAGTTTATTATGAAAACCGAAATGTAAGAAATAAATAATATTATTTTTCTTTTTTTGAAGTTATATTTTAAAGGGTAAATAGTATAAAAATGAAAAAAGAGGGGATAGAAAAAACATTCTCCTATTAAATAATTATAAGAAAAAAATGTCCTTATCCCTATATAATGCCATGCTCCGCCATATTGAATAAAACCAAGAGAAGCAGAACAACCAAGCAAAAAAAATATTTGTGCGGTAAATTCTTTTGGTCTTGAATAACCAACAAGATATCCATTTATAAGGAATAAAAAACCAAGAAAGAAAAATATATAGAAAATTAAATGAAAATATTTATATATATAAACATCTGTATTAAAAATAATATTATTTCTTTCTATAGTATATGTAGCTGGGAAATTTTCAGGTATATTATTAATTATATTTATAAAGTCAAATATATTTTTAACAGAAATTCCATTTACGGCTATAATTTTATCCCCTGGTTTTAATCCTGCTTTATCTGCAGGTTCATTTGGAGATATTGCTAAAATTATTAATTCTTGTTTTTCAAGTGATTCAGTAACATTTTTTGACGCTCCATCAAACGTAAGTCTCTCAGTAAAACTTGCTTTAATAAAAGGAATTAGTATTAATATAAGACAATAAATAGTTATTAAAGTATATATAAATCTTATTGTATTGTCTGAATATTTTGATAAAAATTTCAAATTAATTATTTAATTGCTGATATTTTTTATACGATAATTTATTCTTTTTGTTATATCTTACAAATCATAACCAATGGAGAAGTAAAAAGTATATGGACCGAACATAAAAGAATCTTGTTTTAGACCTTTATTTATAAGAAAACTTTTTCCAACTGAAAAACTTGCTTTGCCTATTGGCGTGTTGAATAGTATTGAAAATCCTATGCCGTGTCTTAAATCTTTAAATCTAATGTCTTCGGCATTATCCCAAATTTGACCAAGGTCATATCGAGTTGAAAGATATGTATCGAAAAATAATTTATAAGGGAATAATATTCTATATTCTAAAGATGCGGTAAGAATTTGCCTCCCTCTCAATTCATTTTCGAGCATACCGAAAAATGAATTCTCTCCTCCTAAAGAAAACTGCTCGATTAATGGTGTAGTTTTATCTGCAAAACCAAAAATGAATTTTGGTTTAAGAGTATTTATTTTGCCAATAGATAATGAATGTTCGAAGTCAAATAATAATTTGGAATAAGAAACATTTTCTGCAACTATTTTTTGTGAAGTTTCATAATAGTAATTGATTATCGAACCATTAGTAGGGAAAGGATATTTATCCTGTGTATCGATTTTTCCTCCAACCTTAAGTTTTAAAGTCTTAAAATCCGATTCTGATGGAATAATTCCTTGAATATGATTACGAGAAAGTTTTTCATATGCTATTTGTCCATAAATTGTCCCAATCCTTCCTACTTGAGAACCTAATAGAAAACTCCCACCATATCTTATGTCTCTATATTCGCCTATCAAATTTCTATCGTAAGTATTATTAGAGAAATCTTTTGTTTGTATATAATTTGAAATATCCTGAAATTTATAATAAATCGAAAAGTTATATGTGAAATATGTATTGAAAAATCTATTTGATTTAAATTCAGCTTTATATTCTCTATCTTTTAGTCCACCACTTACTGAAAGTGCAGTTTCATTATTTGTTCCAAAAATACTTTCATTATTAACGCTAAAATGTAATTGTAATTTTCTTTCATTATCTGCTCTAAAAGAAAATTTTAAATTTCTGGAACTTTTCTCATTTAATTGAATTTTTAAAATTGGTTTTCCCGTATCTCCAGTATTAGAAATATCGAAACTTAATTGCTGGAATAAATTTGTGCTGAAAATATTTTGAAGACTTTTTTCTAAGTCTGTTTTTTTTACTACATTATTTTCATCGAAAGTTAATTCCCGTAAAATAACATTATCATTTGTCGTTTTATTACCTTCGATTATTATTTTTCCGATAGAACCATCTGAAACGCTAATCTCTAAATCTCCGCTTGAATAGTCTAAATAAAATCTATAAATATCAGATGCGCTTAGATTATTGTTTTTTATTATACCAAGTAAATCATAATAAAATTTGTATAATTTATTGTGATTAATTATTTTACCCTTATTCTCAAGTTCGAATTTTTTTATATGTTCAAATAATAGAGCATTTAAATTATTAATTTTAATTTCGTTCAATTTTGGATTTTCAATAAAGTTATATGTTAATTTTAAACCAAAAGAATCCCTCTCAATTACAGCATATACATTTTTGAAAAGACCTAAATCATAGAACTTTTTAAGCTGTTCTTCGACTGTAGTATATTTTACAAAATTATTTTGTTGCAAATTTATTACATCCCTCTTTATACTATCAGGAATTAAATCCGAATTGATGAAAACCTTTGGATTAGTTAGAAAATATCCTTTATATGAAGATACCGATAATTCAATAGAATCGATAGTCTCTTTAATCTTTTTAATATATTTTTCTGCTTCAATTTGTCCTGCATTAATCAGGTAATTTAGTTTACTGAAATCGCTTGCAAGTGTATTCCCAATTTTGGGAGTTATGATTAAATCTGCATCAGCAAGTTGTTTTTTGTTGAGCTGATTCATAGAAATTGATAAAATTTGGTCTGCAGTATTAAGCGGGTCTTTTAGTTCTTCCGAAGTTTTTAAAGGGCTTGTAGAATTAACAGTTATAATAAAATCAGCTCCTTGCATTCTTGCTACATCAACAGGAATATTTGCTGTTAGACCTCCATCTACAAGATTTCTACCATTTATTACTGTAGGAGAGTAAAGTAGAGGAAATGTAAATGATGCTTTAATGCTTTCACTTAGATTGCCTTTCGTTAAAATTACTTTTTGACCATTATCTAAGTCTGTTGCTACAGCACTGAAAGAGTATCTGATTGAAGAAAAGTCTTTTTTAGGTCTGAATCTTGCATTCAATAATAATACATTAAACATCTGTGCGATTTGATGACCACTTGAAAGAGAAGTAGGTAATACAGGTTTTAATCCATCTATTGAAAAAGAAATAAATCCTTTATCCTGAATTTTTTTCTGTTCGAGATATAAAAATTCCCTTTCATTTTTATTTGATAGATTTAATTTACTTTCCCAGTTAATTGTTTTTGTTATACTATCGAGTTCATCAGCAGAGTATCCAGCTGAATATAATCCTCCGACAATAGCTCCTATACTTGTTCCTACTATCATATCGAAGCTAATATTGTTTAACTCAAATGCTTTTAGAACCCCTATTTGAGAAATTCCTCTTGCACCTCCTCCGCTTAAAACAAGAGCAACTTTTTTCTTATTGTATTGTTTTGGGAAAATATTAAAATTATTTGTATCGATGTTACATTTTGGTTTTAAATCGAGTTTTATAATGTTTTGTGAACTATCTTCTACAATTTGGGCAAAAGAATAATTAGTAAAAACAAAAAAAATTAAAACAAAGAATATTTTGATATGTTTATTTTGTAACATTATTTTCCCTTGTATGTAAAATTAATCCTGTGAGATATATTAATAAACCTGCAAATAATCCCGGATACATAGGCTCAATTCCTAATAAATATTGAGGAATATCATTTATTTTATTTACATTACCAAATATGAAAGAAGTAAATGAAAATAAAAATGAAACAATCATTGCACTAAAAATAATTTTTTTATCAATAATTAGTTTTTGGGAGTAAGATGAAATTAATCCAATTAAAAGCGATGGTATGGTTAAGCTACCGATTGTGTACCAAATTTGAACAACAGAAGGAATTAGAATTGCAATAAGAATCGATATCAAAGATGTGATTAAAATACCAATCTTTGTATATTTATTCTTTTCATCTACAATATTTTTTATTCTACATATAATATCTTTCCCCAGTGTTGTTGCGGAAATAAACAAAAGAGAATGAAAAGTTGACATAATAGTTGCTATCATACCAATAAAAAAGAAACCTTTTGCAACCGATGGTAAAATAGAATTAGCGAGCAATGGATATGACATTGCTGGATTTTCTAAATTTTTTATATGAACAAATGCATATAATCCCGATAAAGTTGTCATAAAATCAAAAATGAACCAGAAAATTAATGATATAAAAATACCTTTTCTTGCTACACTTTCATTTTTTGCCGCATAACATCTTTGGTGAAAAGATGGATCGACTAAAGCCCACATTCCGATAAAAAACCACACTAAAATATAACCAAGCGAATTTCCACCAGTTAAACTTTTATGCGATGTTGGTAGATTAGCAGCCAAATAATCAATACCTCCAAGCTCGATAAAGCAGAAAGGAATAATAATTCCAAAACCTAAAAACATCAAAATAAATTCAAAAATATTGACACGAATATCAGCTTTCAATCCACCTTTAAAAAGAAAAATAACCGATACAATCAAACAAAAAAGCATCGAAACATTTAATGACCATCCAAAGATTAGTTGAACTAATATTCCAAGCATTAATATATAAGGAGCTGGTGTAACAAGAAGAAAAACTAAAGATGCACCGAGAACACTAACTTTCCTACCATATGTGATTTCGAGTTTATCAGCAATGGTAAATAATTCAGTCTTTCTAATCTTGTTAGCAAGAAACAAAGCGAATAAAGTAATAAAGAAGTAATATGGAAAAGCATTCATTATCCAACTCGAAATACCATATTTATATGTAAATTCACCAATACCAAGAATTCCTCCATAAAAAGTTGAAACGAGTGTTGCTACAAAAGCAGGCAAGGTAATGCTTCTTCCTGCTACAAGATAATCTATATTATTTTTATCGGTTGTTTTTGTTCTAAAACCTATATAAATAACTACGATAAAATAAAAAAGTATTAATATGTAATCATAAATACTAAAACTTATCATTACTACTTTTATTACTTATGGAAATGAGGTCTGAATAATAATAAATCACCAGAAATAAATTCTATTGAAATATCCTTACTTTCGGAAATATTCAAAGTTCCTTCTCTTATGCCGAATTCAAGGTCTTCGTTTTCCAGCTTATATTTTAATCCTTTAGTATTAATTCCTTTAGCTAAAGGTAAGGGCATCATAGAGATTAATTTATTTTTTTTAAAATCAAATTTAATATTTTTATCGATGAAAAAGATTTCGAATTTTTTATCTATGATTTTCAAATTTAATGCTTTATAATAACGTTTTAATATGCTATAATTATTTAACGTATGGTCTTGTCTATCGCTTGATGCACCAAAAATTAAAATATTTTTAAGATTATTTTCTATACAATATAACAAAGATTTTTCGAAGTCTGTTGTTTCTTGGTCATCTATTTTTCTAATCTCAACCCCTTTTTGCTTAAAATAATTTAAAACTTTTTTTTTCGATGAATCCAAATCACCTAAAATAATATTAGGAATGATTTTATTTTTTTTTAGATAATTTGAGGCACCATCCGCACATATTAAATATATTTCTTTTTTATAATATTTCTGAAATAATTTAAAGGAAAAATTTCCTTTTAAAAAAATTATTGCATCAATTTTATCCATTTAATATTTTTCTCCGATTTACATAGAATTTTAAAATATAACTGATTAAAATAAAACCTTTAAACCGTAAAAACAATTTATAAAAGATTATTTTGAGCTTTTTAAATCCTTATATATTATTTGGACTATTTGCAATCTTAATCCCTATTTTTTTGCATCTTTTTAATTTGCATAAGGTTAAAAAAATGGAATTTTCGACCTTAATGTTTCTTAAAGAGATACAAAAATCAAAACTTCGTAGAATTAGAATTAAACAACTTCTTTTACTCATATTCAGAATTATTATTATTATTTTACTTGTTCTTGCATTTTCAAATCCGATTTATAAAGGATATTTATTTGGAACAGATCCCGATATTAGAAAATGCGGAATATTTATTTTCGATAATTCATTTAGCATGTCTGTAAAAGATGAAAACGGTAGTTATTTCGAACAAGCTAAAAGTTCTTTACAAAATATCTTGAAACTATATAATACAAATGATAAAATATTTCTAATAACTTCATCACATTTAAAAAGTTTTGAGAAAGGAGAATCAAAAGATATTCCTGATTTAATCGATTCTTTAAAAAATCTTGAATTGACTTCTGTTCCGTTTGATTTACCATTTTTGTTTAATTATGCTAAAGATATAATCAAAAACCAGAATTTTCCATTATATGAAGTTTTTGTGATTAGTGATTTTCAGAAGATAAATTTGCAATCCAAAAATGTTGATAAAGACCTTTTCAAAGATTTAAATAATAATATTTATTTTTACAATCTCGAAATAGGAAAAAGAGAGGCAAATAATATTTCGTTAGAAAAGGCAAAAATCGAAACAAAAATTCTTGAAAATAATAAAGACATTAAATTATCTGTTGTTTTGAAAAATCATAATAAATTTAATGCTTTAAACAAACAAATAAATCTATTTGTTGACGATAAAAAAGTTGGAGAAACAGTTGTTGATTTGGTTTCGCTCGAAAGAAAAGAAATTTATTTTTCTTTTAAACCTTTGAAAAGCGGTAGCTCAGCAGGTTTTGTCGAACTTGTTCAAGATGATTTTTTTGAAGATGAAATTAATCAAGATAATAAGTATTATTTTTCTTTTTACATTCCAGAAGATATTAAAATTGGAATGATTGGGAATAATGAATTAAATTTTAAATATGTTAAATTAGCAATAGAATCCGCTGAAAAAATAAATGATAATGATGGTAAAGAAAGGTTTTATAATATTAGTTACTTGAATAATATTACTGATGAATTGTTTAAAACCGATATGGGAATAATTACTGGGAAAATAAGTTTTTCAGAGAATGAGATTAAATTATTAAGCGAATACATTCAACAGGGTAAAGGTATATTGGTATTTCCTTCAAGAAATAGTGATATAAAAAGTTATAATGAACTGTTAAGAAGTTTAAATGCTTTTAAAATTGATGACATTTCTAAATACAATTTTGATACTTTAGTAAATAATAAATTTCAAAGAATTGATTTTGAGCATCCGATTTTTTACGGAGTATTTAAAAATCAAGAGTTAACAATATCGAGCGACAGATATTTTGTGGAATCGCCAAAAATTAATTTCATATACAATATTATCCCAAATGAAAACAGTGTAGGTCTATTATTATTAGCTGATTCGAAAATATTTCTTGTTGAATCAAATTCAGGTGATGGAAAACTTATTTTCAGTGCGGTTTCAGGAGATGAAGAAATGTCAGATTTTCCAAAGAAAAGTATTTTTCCTTTGATTATAAATAAAAGCATCTTTTACTTAAGTAATGGAGAGTATCTCTATCAAAATAATATTGTAGGTAAAACTAATGTAATATTTTTTAATAAAAAAAAGACATTATCAATAAATTATAATGAAACATATAAAGAACCTGGTATATATTCCATTACTTTTCCACCTAATTATGATAAAAATTATTTTACACTTAATAGGGATTCAACTGAGAGTGATATTAGAAAATCGGAGAAAGATGATTTAAAAGAATTTTATGCAAATTATAATTTGAAAAATGTTGAATTTATCAATCAACAGTCAGATTTTAATCAAGTAATTCAAAAATCAAGAAATGGATTTGAGCTTTGGAAAACTTCAATAATATTTGCATTAATTTTTGTTATAATAGAAATGATTTATTCGAAGAAACTGGAAAAAAAATAATTTATTTAAAAAATTATTTTAAAAATATGAAAACTAAAATAGTATTGGCATTTATAATAACTTTTTTAGTTATTGGTTGCACTGGAAAATCTTATAAGGAAGATTCTCCAAGAAACTGGAAATACTTTAATATTTATGCATCCTCGGAAGATGATATTATTTTTGTTCAGTTACAAAATGACCTTGGTTTATCCCCAAAAATGGAAAGGTATATATTAACTGTTAATTTACTCGATAAAAATAATCAATATATAATTATTGGTGGGGAGAATAATCCATCATCTAAGAAATTTCTGTGGTCAAGTCTGAGAAAATCTATTCAGCAGGGATTGCTAAATTGGAATGCAGGTAATAAAGAAAATTTACAGAGATAACCATTTACATTTTTAAACAATTTTCAATTTAATAAATTAAAAAAAACTAATATTATGAGAATAATTACAACAATTTTATTATGCTTATTTTTAGTCTCTTGTTCTAAAAAAGATGATAAAATAAAGCAAATCGGTCAGGATTTAAAAGAAACAGAAAAAAAATTGGAGCAGGAGAAAAAAGAGCTCGAAAATCTTTCAAAGCAGAAGGAAGAAGAACTGAAAAAAGCTAAAGAAGAATACGAAAAAGCAGTTGAAGAAAACAATCAAACAGGAAAATATCCCGGTAGATTTCCTTTTGCTTCGGTAAGAGAAATAACTAAGGAAGACTTAAATGGTCTATCCGATTTTGATAAGAAAGTTTTGAAAAATGAAATACTCGCAAGACACGGTTATATTTTTCAAGATGAAGAAATGAAATCTTATTTTTCAAGTCAGAAATGGTATAAACCAAAATATAGAGATGTGGAAAAAATGCTAACCGAATTGGAAAGGCATAATGTTAGAACAATAGAAATTTTAGAAGAACAAAATAAGAAGAAATAGTTAACCCTGAATTTTTTCGGAATATTCACCAAGATTATAGGTCATCTTTTTTTGAGTAACTTTACAGTTTTTACCAATTATAGAATCTTGTAATATTACATTTTCTATATAACTATTTGAATCTATAATAGAATTTTCGATAATACAGTTATTAATAATACAAGAATTACCAATAGTTACATTAGGTCCAATAAGACTGTTTGTTATCGTTGAATTTTTCCCGATGAAAACGGGGGATTTTATTATTGAACCTTTAATTTTATATTTCTTATTTGATTTTTTTAATAGATAAGAGTTCGTTTCGAGTAAGGTTTCAGGTTTTCCGCAATCGAGCCAGCCATTTACTGTATAAGTCTTCATTTTTTCTTTATATATGAGCATTCTTTCCAAAGCATCGGTTAACTGAAATTCGTTTTTACTTTTAATATTATTTTTTATGATATATTCGAGTGAATCAAATAATATCTTAGAACTTTTCAGGTAATATAATCCAACAATAGCTTCATTTGATAAAGATATCTTAGTCGAAGATGGCTTCTCAACAAAACGTGTGATAAAACCTTTAGAATTTTTTTCTACAACTCCATACATTCTCGGGTCTTCGACTTTTTTAATTCCAATTACGGAGTATCTATTACTACACATTTTTTTTAAATCGACATCGAAAAGAGTATCACCTAAAATAATTAAAACTTCTTCATCTTTATCGTTTGAAAATGCTTCTTTTGCACAATATATTGCGTGTCCTAATCCAAGTGGTTTTTTTTGTATTACATAATTGAAATTAAATTTAAATGTTTGATTCAGGTAATTTTCGATTTGCTCGCTCATATTCCCTGTAATCAGTATGATTGAAGATGCAATTTTATCTTTGATAATCTGATTTATTATATGATATATCATAGGATATCCAGCAACATTTATCAAAACTTTTGGTTGAGTTAGTGTATGTGGTCTTAATCTTGTGCCAATACCAGCTACGGGAATTATTACTTTCATAATATTTTTATAATTGTAATTTAATATCGTTAATAAATTTTTCTAAAACCATATCTATTTTTTCTATATCTTTTCCTCCAGCAGTTGCAAGTTGAGGTCTGCCTCCTCCTCCTCCTCCAAGTTCTTTCGCAACATTTGAAATTAATTTACCTGCATTTAGATTTTTTTCTTTAATCAGATTATCACTTACAGAGCATACAAGATTAACTTTCCCATTTATTACCGATGCAATTAATCCTACTCCATTTAAAATCTTTTCTCTTAATTTATCACCAATTTCTTTAAATTCATCTGTATTTTTTACATCTAATTTTGTAGCAATAATTTTTATTCCATTTTGAGAAGGGGATTTATCAATCAACTCATCTAATTTTTCAAACAAATATGTCAGATTTTCTTTAAGTAGTTTCTTTTCATTTTGCCTTTTCTCTTCGATATATTTTTCTTTTAGGTCATAAAGTGATTTCATTAAATTACTTTGTCTGTCGAGTATTTGCTTCATTGTTACAATATCTCTGAAATCGGCATTCTGCATTTCTTTTCTAATTTCTTCGATTGAAGTTTTAAATTCTTTTGAATACTTATCAGGCAATTCTTTCATAATTTCTTCAATCTTTTTAGAGTTTTCCTCTATTAAATCCAGAATCCCTTCACCTGTTTTTGCAAATATCCTTCTTACACCCGAAGATATACTTTCTTCTTTAATTATTTTAAATAATCCAATATCGCTTGTATTGTCCACATGTGTTCCCCCACAAAATTCCACAGCAAAGTTTTTATCCATAGTTACAACTCTTACTTTGCTTCCGTATTTTTCCCCGAATATTTTTTTTACATTAGGAATTATATTGGCTTCTTCAATCGTAATGTCCTTAAGAGTTTGAACTTGTATTGCATTTTTAATTTTATCGTTTACTAAATCTTCGATAGCAGTAATTTCTTCGTTTGTAAGCTTTTTAAAATGCGGAAAGTCAAACCTTAAATAGTCATATGTTACCAGCGAACCCATTTGCTTAACGTGATTTCCGAGAACCTGCCTTAATGCTTCGTGGAGTAGGTGAGTGGCAGAATGATTTCTCATAATTGCTCTTCTTCTCTTATAATCTACTTTTGCAATAACTTCTTTGTGAAAAATATTTTTTCTGTCTGGGTTTTTAACATATACAAAATTATTATTTTGACTGTCAATTACTTCGAGTTCGTTTCCATCGGGAAATATTAATTTTCCTGTATCGCTTACCTGACCGCCTGCTTCAGAATAAAACGGATTTTCTTTTAACACAAAGATTTCCATATCCGAATTTGCTATCCGTTCCACTTTCAAAATCTCCGTTTTAACTCCTTCTTTTTTTAAATCCCACGGATTATAAAGTGGATTTTGTTTCTTCGTTTTTTCATCTAATTCAAATCCTTTTGAAGATACAAGAATAATATCATCCTTCCTTGCGGCTCTTGCTCTTTCTTTTTGCTTGTTCATTTCTTCTTCGAATTTTTTCATATCTACTTCAAAACCATATTCACGAAGCATTAATTGAGTTAAATCTATAGGGAAACCATAAGTGTCGTATAGCTTGAATGCTTCTTCCCCCGGGAAAATTTTTTCTTTGTTATCTTTTATCTTTTTATAAACTTCATTAAATAATTCCAGCCCTCTATCAAGCGTCAGATTAAAACTTTCCTCCTCTGATTTGATAATATTTATTATAAAATCTTTTTTTTCGATAAGCTCAGGGAATACATCTTTAAAATTATTAACGACTGAATCTACCAGTTTAAAAAGCAATGGCTTTTTATAATTTAGTTTTCTTGCAAGCCGTGAAGCACGTCTCAATATTCTCCTTAATACATATCCTCTGCCTTCATTCGATGGAATAGCTCCATCACAAATGGCAAATGTTAAAGCTCTTATATGGTCAGCTATAGCATTTATTGATGAAATGTTTTCATCTTTATATAATGAACTTGTTATTTTTGTAATCTCATTTATTATCGGTTCAAAAATATCTGTATCATAATTAGATTTTTTGTTATTAATCACTCTAACAATTCTTTCAAATCCCATTCCCGTATCCACGTGTTTTGAAGGCAGTGGATGGAGTTTACCGTTTTCATCTCTATTGTATTGAATAAAAACCAAATTCCAGATTTCAATTACATCTTCCAGCCCTGCATTTATATCTTCTGCTTTACACCCTTTTTTAGTTAAGTCGAAATGCACCTCTGAGCATGGTCCACACGGTCCTGTTTCTCCCATTTCCCAAAAATTATCTTTCTCATCGAATCGTAGTATATGTGTATGGTCTATGTCAGTTTCGGATTTCCAAAACTCAAATGCTTCATCATCTGTTCTATAAACTGTTGCCCAAAGTCTATCTTTTGGCAATTTCCAGATTTTTGTTAATAATTCCCAACCCCATTTGATAGCTTCTTTTTTATAATAATCACCGAAAGACCAATTACCAAGCATTTCGAAAAAAGTATGATGATAACCATCGAATCCAACTTCTTCCAAGTCGTTATGCTTTCCACCAGCACGAATGCATTTTTGAGTATTGGCTGCTCGTTTATATTCACGTGACCCCAATCCAAGAAAAACATCTTTAAATTGATTCATACCCGCATTTGAAAAAAGCAGTGTCGGGTCGTCGTATGGTACAACAGGCGAAGAGGGAACAATAGTGTGCCCTTTTTCCTTAAAAAAATCTAAAAACTGCTTCCTTATTTCTTTTGAAGAAATCAATTCAATAATTTTATTAATATCATATAAAATAGCTTATTAACGAATTAAATTAAATGGATTTATCATTCATAAGAATCATTAAATGTTAAATCATATATTTAAATTTTTAATTAATTGTATTTGTGAAAAAAACTTTTTAGATTTACTCGAAAAAAGTTATTAACTTCTTCTTAATAATTATAAAAATAAATAAAATGATTATGACACAAAAAATTATGTTCACAATTTTGTTTTTTGTAATTTATTTCTCTTTGCTTTTTAATAATTCTTTTTCACAGGTTACCGATAAAGATGGCAATACATATAAAACAGTGAAAATCGGCAAGCAGGAATGGATGGCTGAAAATCTGAATGTTTCACATTACCGCAATGGTGATGAAATACCGCAGGTTCAGGATAAAGAAGAATGGGATAAACTTACTACAGGTGCCTGGTGCTATTATGAAAACAGTTCTGAAAATGGTACGACTTACGGAAAAATATATAATTGGTATGCTGTAAACGACCCACGTGGTTTAGCTCCCGAAGGCTGGCACGTTCCATCAGATGAAGAGTGGACTCAACTTACAGATTTTCTTGGCGGTGCAGAAAATGCAGGAACGAAAATGAAAAGTACAACTGGATGGGACGAAAATTTTGCAGGAAATAATAGCAGCGGATTTAATGCATTGCCTGGTGGATACCGTACACACGACGGATATTTCAGTAATAAAGGCAGGAATGCATTATTTTGGTCTTCTACGGAATTTAATTCCCAAAGGGTATGGTTCAGAAATGTAATAGGAAGCATACCTGATGTTTATCGTCCAAATTATGATAAAGAATTTGGATTATATGTTAGATGTATTAAAGATTAAACCCCTTCGTGTTCTGAGTGCACTTAGTGGTAAATTTTTTTATGTTTGTATTACTCCCGTATTAAACTTTTTTATTTCGGGATTATTATTTACAAGTCCTATGCAATAAGAAACTATCTCTCTTGTTTCTGCGGGGTCAATTATATCATCTATCCAAAGCCTTGATGCCGCATATAATACATTTGTCTGCTCTTCATATTTTTTTTGAATTTCCTCGAGGAATTTTTTCTTGTCCTCTTTATGTATTTCTTTCCCTTGCTTTTTCATTTGCCCGATTTTAATATCGAGCAATACATTCGATGCTTGTGCTCCTCCCATTACAGCTATTTTTGCATTTGGATAAGCGAAGATGAAACGCGGGTCATACGCTTTACCGCACATTGCATAGTTTCCTGCTCCGTAGCTGTTTCCAATTATAATTGTAATTTTTGGTACGGTTGAATTCGCAACTGCATTCACCATTTTAGCACCGTCTTTAATAATTCCTCCATGCTCCGACTGTGAGCCGACCATAAATCCCGTTACGTCCTGCAAAAAGAGCAATGGGATTTTTCTTTGATTACAGTTCATAATAAATCTTGTTGCCTTATCCGCCGAATCTGAATAAATCACACCGCCCATTTGTATTTCCGTTCCTCCTTTTGGCATTTTCTTTTTTACTACGTCTCTTTGATTTGCTACAATTCCCACAGCCCAGCCGTCTATCCTTGCATAGCCCGTTATTAATGTCTGTCCGTAAGTCGGTTTATATTCATCGAAGTCTCCGTTATCAATTATTCTATAAATTAACTCATAAGTGTTATATGGTTTAGTGCTGTCCTCGGGGATCACTCCGTAAATTTCTTCAGGTGAGAATAAAGGTTTTTCAGGTTTGATTCTATCAAAACCTGCATTTTCGGTTTTTCCAAATTTACTTACCAAACTTCTGATTTTTTCAATTGCAGTTTCATCATCAGGGACTTTCTCATCTGTAATTCCTGAAATTGCAGTCGTTACTTCGCCTCCGCCTAAATTTTCCGAATCAATCACTTCTCCGATTGCCGCTTTTACAAGATGCGGTCCTGCAAGAAAAATGCTTCCCGTGCCTTCGACTATTATAGTTTCATCGCTCATAATCGGAAGGTAAGCTCCGCCTGCTACGCAGGGACCCATAATCGCCGCTATCTGTGGAATTCCCATCGAACTGAGTATTGCATTATTCCTGAATATCCTGCCAAAATGCTCTTTATCAGGAAAAATTTCATCTTGTAAAGGTAAAAATACACCAGCTGAATCTACTAAATAGATAATAGGTAATCTGTTTTCCATAGCGATTTCCTGGGCACGCAGATTTTTTTTGCAAGTAATCGGAAACCACGCACCCGCTTTCACAGTTGCATCATTTGCCACTATTACGCAGTCTCGTCCGTGAATTTTACCCACACCAAAAATCGTTCCCGAAGAAGGTGCCCCGCCGTATTCCTTATACATTCCGTATGCCGCAAAAAGTCCAAGCTCTATAAAAAAAGTCTCTTTATCGATTAGCAGTTCAATCCGCTCCCTTGCGTGCAGTTTCCTTTGCGAATGAATTTTCTCTATAGCTTTTTCACCGCCTGCTTTTTTTATTTCTTCCGAAATGTGATTAATCTTTTCGAGTAATCCTTTATGATAGCTAACTCGCTTTTCAAACGCAGAATCTTTTTTCAAAGATGTATTAAACTTCGGCATAATTTTATAATTTATTTATTAATTTAGTTGCAGTTGTGTTATTATATCTTGTAAAACATAAATTTAGGTAATAAAAATTCAGTTTTTATTAATATGTTTTGAATTTCATTATTAACTTATAATGTATATTTTTATTTAATTATTTAATTTTCTTTGCCTTAGGTCTATAAAGATTTTATTAACTAATTTATTATTTAACATTTTAATTTTTCCTAATATGAGAAAAAAACTTTTTATTTTCGTTTTATTTTTATTTATTTCCATATCTTTCGCTCAGGATAAAAAAATTCCCGATTACTCAACCACACCGAGAAAAGATATTCCCGTTGAATTCACATGGAAAATTGAAGACTTATACGCAACTATGGACGATTGGAAAGCCGATAAAGACGCATTAGTCTCGATGGCTTCAGAGATCGACGCTAAATCAAAGGGCTGGACTGACTCGCCCGATAAAATGCTTGAGATGTTCGATTTTTCAAATGAACTTTATCAAAAAGGTGCACGGCTTTTCGCTTATGCCAGCAATTCAAGTAATATGGAACTTAGCAATCCTGTCTTTCAGGTTATGCTTGGAGAATTGCAGAGCATCTATGTTCAGTTCGGGACAAAGATGGCTTTTATGCGTGAAGATATTTTAAAAATGGATGAAAAAGTTTTAAAGGATTATTTTAAAAAACAACCTAAACTAGAAAATTACAGAAAAAATATTGAAGATATTATAAGAGCTAAAGACCATATTCTTCCGCAGGAACAGGAAAAAATAATTACACAAACAGGTTTGTTCACAGGCACAAATTCAAAGGCATCGGGCTTTTTACGTGATGTAGATATGCCTGCTCCCGAAGTCACTTTATCGGATGGAACTAAAATAATTTTGAATTCTGCTAATTACCAGAAATATAGAGCTACAAAAAATCCACAAGATAGAACGCTTGTAATGAAAACGTTCTGGGCTAATTACAAGAAATACGAAAACACACTTGCCTCTCTACTCGATGGTGCTATGAAGCAACATTTATTTACCGCAAGAGTTAGAAATTATAAAGATTGTTTGAATGCGAAACTTTTTGGTGATAATATAGATGAAAATGTCTATCATTCTTTAATCAAATATATGCACGAAAATCTCGGCACGATGCACCGCTTTATGAAACTTAAAAAAGAATTACTCGGTCTGGAAAAAATGAGATATGAAGATATTTATGCCTCCGCTGTAAAATCTGTAGATAAAACTTATACTTATGATGAAGCAGTAAATCTCGTAATCGAATCTATGAAGCCACTCGGAGATGAATATGTCGAAGCTTTAAGAAATGGATTTAATAGTCGCTGGGTGGATATCTATCCAAACAAAGATAAGCAATCGGGTGCTTATTCCTACGGAGTTTACGGTGTTCATCCTTATGTAAAAATGAACTATGATGGCGAATACGATGCAGTCTCGACTTTAGCTCATGAATTTGGACACGCAATGCATTCTTATTTTTCCAATAAAACGCAAACCTATGCTAATTCTCAATATCCGATTTTCCTTGCAGAAATCGCTTCTACTTTCAACGAAAACCTCCTTATCGATTATATGCTGAAAAATGAAAAAGATGATTTATTTAAATTGTATTTACTCGATAATTACCTCGACCAGGCACGTGGAACAATATACAGACAAACTCTTTTTGCAGAGTTCGAACTTGCTATGCACCAGAGAGTTGAAGAAGGAAAAACTCTCACTCCCGAATGGCTTAATAAAAAATATCTCGATTTAACTCGCGAATATTACGGACACGACAAAGGTGTAATGGAAGTCGATGAATACATCCAAAATGAGTGGAGCTATATTCCGCATTTTTATATGAACTATTATGTATTTCAATATAGCACTGGAATGATATCCTCTATGGCTTTAAGTAAAAATGTTCTGGATAATGTGCCGGGAGCAAAAGAAAAATATCTCGACTTTTTAAAAGCTGGTGGTAGTGATTTCCCATTGAATATCCTGAAAAAAGCAGGGGTTGACCTCACACAGGAAACAGTTTACAAAGATGCTTTCAAACGTTTCGAAGAACTCCTCGATGAAATGGAAAGAATTGTGGCTAAATTAAAATCCGAAGGTAAACTAAAATAGAAAAATTATTTTTAACTACTGATATTTAAAAATAAAATATTAAAATGAAAAAATTATTTATTATTACCGCAATCACTTTACAATTTATTTTTTATTATGGCTGTTCGGATGATACTGTTAGCGAAAAGAAAAATATTATTACACGAACAAGTTTCGAAAAATTCAATGATTCTCTTGCAATTCAAATTCAAATTCAGGATACTACCTTGACAAATAATTTTGCAGACTCATTAAATTTTTCTGTAATTCCAAAAGTTATCTATGAAATGAAACCATCGAATGGAGCTCTTGATTTCTTTTTATATGATAATCTCGACTCTGTTATATTCTTTAAAAGATTTACAGGATATTCGTGGGATACAATAAAAATTAATTATGTTCCTATCAGATATGTTTTAAGAATTACTGACTTTGCAGGTTTAGGATTTATCAAAGTTGCAAGGCAATAACTTACTTTTGTTAATAAAATACAAAAATTTTACCCCTTTAGAGTAACGAAAAATTTCTTTAAAGGGGTAATTTTTTATATCATAATTAAACAAAAACATTACATAAATCGAGACGAAAATTGATTTATTTGTAAAAAGTATTTCAAAAAAATTAGTAAAATCTAAAATACTACCAAATATTTTATTTTTAATCCTTTTCTCCTTTAACCTTTCCCTTTTTGTGATTCTCTTTTTAATTTGTTACGAAGTTTTTTTATTTCGTAATGTTTTTTACAAAAACCAGCTCTAAAAATCTTCTTACTACAAACAGAACACAAACCATCTCTTATGTTTCGGAGTTGCTTTTTTCTCTGGCGGGATACAGGCAAATCGGTAAATTCATCATAAATTTTTTTTGTGCTTTTTCCGCGTTTTTTGTTTGCTTTATTCATTTTTATATTTTTTTGAGTTGAATTATTTAGTTGAAATAATTTTATATTATCACAATACAGAGCATAAAAATATTACAAAAATAAAACATTAAAACTTAAACACAGCAGAAAGCTTTTTGAAATAAAATAATCACTTACCACTAAATTATCAATCACAAAGACTTGACATAAAAAATATGACTTAATAATGGTTTAACTAAAAATTCTCGGTGATAGAAATATGAAAAATAAATTGCGGTATTTGATACTTTATTTTTAAAAATAATTATATTAAATTTTGAAAAGGAAGTAGAAATGATTACTGGTTTTTACAAGTCTATTTTTGGTATCAAATTTTAGAGAACTAATTATAAAATTATTATAAATGTTTTTTAAATAGATAGTATCTTAAAACAGCAATCCCCCGACAAATATCGGGGGACTACTGAAAATTTACACAACGGAATAATCCTTATTGTGGTTATTGCTTTCAAAATTTACTTAAATATAAATATATTTTTCAAAAAATCAAATATAAAATTTTATGAAAAAAATTCTTGGTCTTGATTTAGGAACGAACTCCATCGGCTGGGCTTTAATTGAAAAAGATGATGAAAAAAAAGAAGGCAAAATATTAGGCATGGGAAGTAGGATAATACCATTAGGTGAAGATAAAACAAATTTTGAACAGGGACTAGCATTAACTCGAAATGCTGATAGAAGAAGATATAGAGGCTCACGTAGATTAAATAAAAGATATAAACTGCGAAGAAATAAACTAATTTATATCCTTAATGAATTAGGAATGTTACCAGATTTTATTAAATGGGAAGGTGATTTTCCACCTTCTGAAAAATTACAAACACTGAACATAAAACCAATCGCAAAAAAGAATAAACAATTGAATGCTTTAGAATTTTTTGAATTGCGGAAAAATGCAATTTATAATAAAGTTGAAGATTTAAAAGATTTTGGGAGAATTCTCTACAACCTAAATCAATTGAGGGGGTATGCAGGAGGTAGTGATGATGATGAAAACGATAAAAAAGCTAAAAATGATGAAATACAAGAAGAAGGAATAATAAAAAAATATGAGGTTATTGTTGATAAAGTAAAAATTAAAACTAAACCTAAAGAAGTTGGAAAAATAAAATCAAAAAGAAAAAAAGATGAGGGGAAAGAAATACCTCAATATGAAGTTACAGTGGAAAATTCAGTAGGTGAAGAGTATAAAGGCGTTACTATCCTTGATTTCTTAAAGGAAAATGAAGAAGTAGAATTATCAATGACAGTAAGAAGAAAAAAAACAGGTGAGATAACTTCAGTCTATTTTTCTCTTCCTAAAAAATCTAACTGGCGTATAAATTTCGAAAAACTTGAAAATGAATTTAAAGAAAAGAATGAACCTCATATTTCCGAATTGTTTTATGAAAAATTACAAAAGAATCCTTGGGAAAGAATAAGAAATAATGTAATATTACGGTCAAGATATAAAAGAGAATTTGATGCTATATGGGACCAACAAGCAAAATATTATCCAATTTTGAATGGCACACCAGAAGATAAATTAAAAAATATTGTTAACTATATTTTCCCTGGGAAAAAGGAAAGTCAGGAAAAATTAAGAAATCAAGCATTAAAAGAAGGTCTTAAATATATAATTAAAGAAATGATAATATATTATCAAAGACCATTAAAACCTCAATTAAAATTAATAAGTAATTGTAGATTTGAAAAAGAATTAAAGGTAATACCTCAAAGCCATCCACTATTTCAAGAATATAAAATCTGGCAACAAATAAATAATTTGAGTATTAATACTGTTACAGAAGTAGATGGTAAAAAACAATATACAGATAATCCTTTAACTAAAGAACAAAAAGAAATATTGTATGAGTATCTTCAAGAGCATAAAGAAATATCTCATAAGTCTATTAGAAGTAAATTCCATTTAAAAGATAAGGTTGATTTTTTAAATGGTTTACATTTTAAAGCAAAACTAAAAGGTAATGATACAAAAATTACTATTAAAAAGGCATTAGGAGAAGAGTTATTTAATAAATTTGAATTAAACAACATTAATAATTTAATAGATTTTTGGAGAATATTATATAATTGGCTAAAAGATGATAGTATTGTTTTTGATATGAAGAAATATGAAAAACAACCAGAAGATTATCAGGTATATAATCCAAATAGTGATAATGAATATGATATTAACAGTGAACGTAATTCTACAATTAGAAAATTTTTAGAAAGAAATGGAAATACTTATGATAATGATTTTATAATAAAAATATCTAAAATTAGATTTAAACGCTCTTATGGTGCACTATCATCAAAGGCAATAAATAATGTCTTACCGATAATGCAAGCAGGTAAATATTTTAAAAATGAGATAGATGAAAATTTAAAAATTAAAATAAGTAAAATTAAAAATGGTGAATCAGATGATTTAATCGATGATTCTTTAAGAGAACATTATTTGAAATATCCTGACTGCTTTGATGGAGGTGGTTTGATGTCTTCATATGCTATTATGTTATATTATGGCAAACATACAGCTGAAGAGTATGATGGAATTAATGATTACCATCAGATTAAAACTTATGAGCAATTAAAAAAGGAAGACCCTGAAAATTCTGATAAATATACATTAAGAAATCCAATAGTTGAACAAATTACAAATGAGACCCTGCAAGTTATAAAGAGTATATGGAAACAATATAAAGTCAAACCTGACGAGATAAGAATCGAACTTGCAAGGGAGCTAAAAAATAATGCCGAAGAAAGGAATAAAATGTTTAGTTCAATCCTGAAAAAAGAAAAGGAAAATAAACGGATTAAAGAAAAATTAATTGAGATAGGAGTCCCGTTGACACTATCTAATATAGAAAAATATAAATTATGGGAAGAACAAAATTATATCTCACCTTATACTCTAAATGAAATAAAACCAATCCCATTAAGTAAGTTATTTTCTGATAACGATTATCAGGTAGACCATATTATACCTAAATCCAGATTTTTTGATGATTCTCTTACGAATAAAGTTATTTGTGAAACAAACGTTAATCAGGACAAAGGAAACAGAACCGCATGGGAATATATGTCAATTAGTCCTAATATTGATAATTATATTGAACATGTTAATAAAACATTTTATGGTAGAAAGAGAAAAAACCTGTTGCTCAAAGAAATCCCAAAGAATTTTGTAGAAAGGCAAATTAAAGATACACAATATATATCAATAAAAGTGAAAGAAGAATTAGGAAAAATAGTAGGAACAGAAAATGTAAAAACATCGACCGGTGCAGTTACTGATTACCTAAAGCAGCATTGGAAACTTAATGACAAATTTAAAGAAATAACAAAAGATAGATATGAATTAATGGGAAAGATGTGTGATGAAAATTGGATTGAATATATCACAGATAAAGATGGGAAAAAATGTCTTAATATTAAAAAATGGAGCAAGAGATTTGACCATCGTCATCATGCTTTAGATGCATTAGTAGTTGCCTGTACTGAACAGTCTCACATTCAGCGTTTAAATAATCTCAATAAAGAGTTACAAAAATGGCTAAAAGAAAATAAAGACAAAATTAAAGAAAATTTTACAGGTAATGATGAAGAATTACTATTGGAATTTATAAGTCTCTCAAAAGAAAATCGTGAACAAATAATTAAGCAAATGCCAAGTTTTAGACAGGTTGATATTCCGTGGAATAATTTTCCAAATGAAGCCATCAAAAATGTCGAATTAATTAATATTTCTCATAAACCTAAACCTCAAATTTTAATTCAAAAGCATATAAAAACAGGTGAAGAATATCTTAGAATCAGAGGTTCGCTTCATGATGAAACCTTTTATGGAAAAGATGAAACATACCGCTTGCCATTATCTAAATTAGCAGATAAGAAAGATATTGTAAAATTTATTGATAATAAAGTAATAAGTAACCAAATTAAAAATATTTTAAAAGAACATTTAAAAAAGTATAATAATGATGTAAAAGAAGCATTCTCAGAAGAAGGAATTTTTAAATTTAATGAAAATAGAAAACATCCTATAAAATCGATTAGAGTAAGATATGCCAAAGAAGGAAGTGGTGAAGTGAAATTGTTACCTCTGGATAAGAAAAATTATCCCGATAATTCTATATTTGTTAAAACTGGGGGTAATTATTGCTTTGCAATTTCGGAAAAAGATGGAAATAGAAAGTATGGTATCTTATCTTTTTATGATGCTGTTAGTCTAATTAATGAATCGATGAAAAATGGAAATAAAAATATCGAGCAAATTATTAAGGAATATTTTCAAAATGACCACGAAACTACAAAAGGTTGTAAGTTACTTTTTACTTTATCTCAATTTGATTTAGTATATTTACCAAAGCAAGACGAAGAAAATATTCCTGTCAGAGAAAATGATGAAGGTTTTATTGAATATTGGAACAATGTAGATAGAAAAAGATTATTTAAAGTAGTTAAAATTTCCGGAAATAAATGCTATTTTGTTCAGCAAAATGTTTCTCAGGAAATTGTATATAAAAATCCAACAACATCAAAAGTATATAGTGAGTTTGGTAGTGAACATGGTTGTTCTCCGTATATCTATATAAAAGAGGATGACACTTTTCATCAGAATAATCAACTAAATAAAATGTTCAAAAGTAATATAGTTCTTATCCAAAAACATTGCATCAGGCTAAAAGTAGACCGACTTGGAAATATTAAACCTGATATGTACTAATGCTTAAAAAAACTCTATACTTCGGGAATCCCTGCTTTATTAATTGCAAAGATTTGCAATTAATTATTAATAAAAAGAATGAAGCGGGGGAAGAAAGCGAAACTAAAATCGCCGTAGAAGATATTGGCGTGGTAATTATAGACCATTTTGGAGTTACTCTTACTCAATATTCTCTTTCTCTACTGCTCGAAAATAATGTTGCAGTTGTTATATGTAATAGCAGTCATCTGCCAACTGGAATGCTCTTAAATCTCGATGGTTCTGCTGTCCAATCTGAATTTTTTAAAAATCAAATTAATGCTTCGATTCCATTAAAAAAACGACTTTGGCAGCAGACAATCTCTTATAAAATTAAAAATCAAGCATTGCTTTTAAAATCTATTGGTATTAAGTCAAGTAATATGATTTCTTGGTCAAAACAGGTAAAAGCAGGTGATTCTACTTTTCTCGAAGCTCGAGCTTCGGCTTATTACTGGAAAAATCTTTTCCCCCCTGAAATTAATTTTCATCGGGATAGATATGGTGAACCTCCGAATAACTTGTTTAATTATGGATATGCTATACTGCGTGCTATTGTTGCACGCTCGCTTGTTGGCTCGGGGCTTTTACCTACGCTCGGTATTCATCATCACAGTAAATATAATGCCTACTGCCTTGCAGATGATATTATGGAGCCATATCGCCCTTTTGTAGATAAAATTGTTATCGAAATTGCTAAAGAAGAAAAAGATATCTCAGAACTTAATACAAATATAAAGAAAAAATTACTTGTTATTCCAACTCTCGATGTCATTATGGATGATGAAAGGAAACCAATTTTAGTAGCTATGCATAAAACGTCAGCTTCGCTGGCAAAATGTTTTTCTGGGGAAATTAAAAAAATTAAATACCCCGAATTTAATTAACTCTGTGCCTCTGAGGCAAATAAATTATTAAACTATATTGCGTTTCAACGAATACAGAATAATGTGGGTTATGGTATTTTTTGATTTGCCAACTGAAACCGAAAAAGACCGAAAAAATTATACAAAATTCAGAAAAGGTCTTCTTCAGGATGGCTTTCATATGTTTCAATTTTCCATATATACTCGTCACTGTATGAGCTTTGAAAATGCCACTGTTCATATTAAAAGGGTAAAATCCATTTTACCCCCTAAAGGTGATATCGGAATAATGACCATCACAGATAAGCAATTCGGTATGATTGAAATCTTTCATGGTAAAGCAAAAAAGGAAGTCGAGCCTCCACCACAACAACTCGAACTCTTCTAACTCTGTGCTCTCTGTGGCAAAAAAAAGGGGTATTCCCTTGAATACCCCTCGATAAAACAGTGATTTTTTAATCCTAAAAATCTCGTAACCTATTTGTTTATATAGTGATTATAAAAAATGTCCTATACAAAAATCACTATTCTAAAATTTGAAAGCAAACCACAACAGTAGATTCAATCTTGAATCAGTTGGTGAACCTATACAAAAATCACTATTCTAAAATTTGAAAGCAAACCACAACTGATTTAATCTTTTCTCAAGAGTAGCAAATCCTATACAAAAATCACTATTCTAAAATTTGAAAGCAAACCACAACATATACAAGTATTTAAATTGTAAGTATCATCCTATACAAAAATCACTATTCTAAAATTTGAAAGCAAACCACAACGCTATATTCAAACAGAAATTTCAAACAATGCCTATACAAAAATCACTATTCTAAAATTTGAAAGCAAACCACAACTAAACGTAGTCAAAGCTTACCTACTCCCGACCTATACAAAAATCACTATTCTAAAATTTGAAAGCAAACCACAACATAGAACAACTCATCAAGGAGACTATGCAACCTATACAAAAATCACTATTCTAAAATTTGAAAGCAAACCACAACATAGGTTAATGTTGCACCGCTGTTTTGTGCCTATACAAAAATCACTATTCTAAAATTTGAAAGCAAACCACAACGCAGAAGCAATCGGTAAAGAACTCGACGTGCCTATACAAAAATCACTATTCTAAAATTTGAAAGCAAACCACAACGCAGTCTATACAAACGACTACAAAGAATCACCTATACAAAAATCACTATTCTAAAATTTGAAAGCAAACCACAACAATATCGCGTGTCGGGTCGAGCGGCATTGTCCTATACAAAAATCACTATTCTAAAATTTGAAAGCAAACCACAACTTGCTCGTTTCTTATCTCTTCGTTAAAGAACCTATACAAAAATCACTATTCTAAAATTTGAAAGCAAACCACAACAGAACGGAGTCTATTAATGACCAAACTCTTCCTATACAAAAATCACTATTCTAAAATTTGAAAGCAAACCACAACTTCCATTATAATAAAGTTAATGCTAAGGTTCCTATACAAAAATCACTATTCTAAAATTTGAAAGCAAACCACAACTAAATTAGGTATCATATCGTTTACCCTTGCCCTATACAAAAATCACTATTCTAAAATTTGAAAGCAAACCACAACGATTTCAGAAGTGAGCAAACAGAAACATTTCCTATACAAAAATCACT
Organism: uncultured Ignavibacteriaceae bacterium; assembly: GCA_964400285.1. Lineage (GTDB taxonomy): Bacteria > Bacteroidota > Ignavibacteria > Tepidaquicellales > Tepidaquicellaceae > FEN-1279. The sequence goes on along the minus strand of CAYNTK010000002.1, from coordinate 141,239 downwards.
ATTCTAAAATTTGAAAGCAAACCACAACATACGGCACTTGCGTTATATCCAGCACTTTCCTATACAAAAATCACTATTCTAAAATTTGAAAGCAAACCACAACAACTCTTCACACAACTGTCTTGTCAACGCTCCTATACAAAAATCACTATTCTAAAATTTGAAAGCAAACCACAACTGTATCAAGATAAGCAATAAAATCATTCAACCTATACAAAAATCACTATTCTAAAATTTGAAAGCAAACCACAACCGACTTTGACTTTGAAAACAAAACAGCGGGCCTATACAAAAATCACTATTCTAAAATTTGAAAGCAAACCACAACAAGCGCTTCTTCAGAAACTTTCAGCAGTGTCCTATACAAAAATCACTATTCTAAAATTTGAAAGCAAACCACAACATTGAAGCCTTGTTCCACACGAACAGGGGCCTATACAAAAATCACTATTCTAAAATTTGAAAGCAAACCACAACATTGCGCTGTGCCAATCTTTCATTTTGTTTCCTATACAAAAATCACTATTCTAAAATTTGAAAGCAAACCACAACCTTGAAATGAGCGGAGCAGACAGAGGAAAGCCTATACAAAAATCACTATTCTAAAATTTGAAAGCAAACCACAACCCTGAAATCAAAGGAACGGACAATGCAGAGCCTATACAAAAATCACTATTCTAAAATTTGAAAGCAAACCACAACTTAAGGTAACAGGCGAAAGGAGTTCTCACTCCTATACAAAAATCACTATTCTAAAATTTGAAAGCAAACCACAACCTATCTTTAAGTCGGGAGGCATATCAATCGCCTATACAAAAATCACTATTCTAAAATTTGAAAGCAAACCACAACGGGTCAGGATTTTGAACGTGAATTATATCTCCTATACAAAAATCACTATTCTAAAATTTGAAAGCAAACCACAACCTTAGTCAAAGACAAATTAATCGATTGCTACCTATACAAAAATCACTATTCTAAAATTTGAAAGCAAACCACAACAATGCAAAAGAACTATTTGGATTAGAGATTCCTATACAAAAATCACTATTCTAAAATTTGAAAGCAAACCACAACAATGACGTAATAAAATATTTAGATAGTGATCCTATACAAAAATCACTATTCTAAAATTTGAAAGCAAACCACAACAGTGTTAATAAATATATAATCAGTTTAAACCTATACAAAAATCACTATTCTAAAATTTGAAAGCAAACCACAACGTGTTTATTGAAGAAAATACAAAACAAAATCCTATACAAAAATCACTATTCTAAAATTTGAAAGCAAACCACAACGATAGTTCCTCGAGTGCTGATTCAAATTCACCTATACAAAAATCACTATTCTAAAATTTGAAAGCAAACCACAACTATGTAGTTGTGCGATTGTGATGCCCTCTTCCTATACAAAAATCACTATTCTAAAATTTGAAAGCAAACCACAACCGGAAAGGAATATAAACCTTTCTATAATCGCCTATACAAAAATCACTATTCTAAAATTTGAAAGCAAACCACAACACCAGCAATAAAAAACAAAAAAAATATTATCCTATACAAAAATCACTATTCTAAAATTTGAAAGCAAACCACAACGTTTAACATAGTTTCCATTTTCTTTTGTTACCTATACAAAAATCACTATTCTAAAATTTGAAAGCAAACCACAACTAAAAAGCATAAGGTTTTATAATTTTAAAACCTATACAAAAATCACTATTCTAAAATTTGAAAGCAAACCACAACGGTAATGCTTATGGTGCAGCTGGTTATTCGCCTATACAAAAATCACTATTCTAAAATTTGAAAGCAAACCACAACCCTCGCTTACCTGTGCAATATTTATTTTGCCTATACAAAAATCACTATTCTAAAATTTGAAAGCAAACCACAACGTTATAGTGACACACATTTAAACAGACTTACCTATACAAAAATCACTATTCTAAAATTTGAAAGCAAACCACAACGGATAGGTTTTGAGATGGTTTTCCCAGCCCCTATACAAAAATCACTATTCTAAAATTTGAAAGTTGAGTGATTTTTACGGGGTACCCCTTGGGTCAATCCCGAATTATCGGGACAAACCACATTTACGTAATTTTGATGTAAGCTCGGAGCTATTATATAAATTAATTTATTAGAAACATTTAATATTTTAATGTTTTTTTTTTTTTTTTTTTTTTTTTTTTTTTTTTTTTTTTTTTTTTTTTTTTTTACAATACCCATATCTATTTATGGTTGATGATACTACTATTATTTTTTGCAACTCTTTTGTCTTTTTTTCGTATATCATATATAATTTACTTTGTATTTGAGACTTTTAATATTTATTTTTTGTTTATGCGACTTTTTAATTATTTTTTCCGTCTAATTTATAAAGGTATGAAAAATTGCTAAATGTTCAAAATTCAGGAATGGATAAGTTTATCGAGCTAATGAAACCGCATTATTCGGATGCTTTAAGGTATTGTCGGGCATTATGCTCGGTAAAGTATTCTGAAGAAGCGAAAGATGTTTTACAGCAGTCTTTTTTGAAAGCATTAGAAAATTTCGACTCTCTTAAAGATTATTCGAAATTTAAATCTTGGTTTTTTAAAATCATTACTAATTGCTTTTACGACGTAACAAGAAAAAACTTCTGGAAAAATATTATTAGTCTGGATAACTATGAAAAAAAAGATTTCATTCCGAATTTTTTTAACGGTTTTGAGTATAGCGAAACAAGAAATTTAATTTCATTTGCACTCGATAAGCTTTCCGATAAAGAGCGTGTGGCAATTTTGCTTTTTGAAATAGAGGGATTTTCAATCAAGGAAATTACTGAACTGCAAAACGAGAAAAGCCAATCTGCAGTGAAATCCCGACTTAGTAGAGCAAGAAATAAACTAAAAGAAATTATTGTTAAGCTCGAATCGGATTTTGATAAAAAAGAAACTGTGAATTTGGCAAATGAGAGTGAAATTATTTATTAGTTATGCTTGGAAAAGACAAGCGAACTTTAAAAGTTATTAAGGAAAAAATAATATAAAAAAAATGGAAACAAAAAACGAAGATATATTAAAAAAATATTTCGATTCAATAAGGGAAGAAAAATACAAAGAATCTTTCGATGAAGTCGAAAGCTGGTTAAGAAGAGAAAAGGAGTATTCTCACAGCAGACCTAAAAAATCGAAATTAGCATTTCTAAAGATTATATTTTCTGGGGGAAGGGTTAAATTTGCATATCTATTAATAATTTTAATACTTGCTGGAATTACGAGTAATTTTTCCGTAACGAGAACCGAACCTGTTGGTATCGTAATGAGCTGGCGAGTGGATAAGCAGAATCCCGAATCGATAAAAAAAATAGATAATCTCGATTGGGTGGATAAATCTAAATTAATAGTTATTGAGGAAACAGAAAATGGAAGGCAGATTTTAAGCTATAAAGTACTTTTGCCAGATGTAAATAATAAAGAAGTAGAAAAATTGAAAGACGAACTCGCAAGCATAAAAGATATTTATGCGGTGAATGTAATTCCGATTTCTGAACCTGTTAAGCAACCGCTTTATGCTGTAGCACTGGGAAAAGTTTTTAATGTCGATTACGATAAAAACTTTGCAAATCCTGAAGAAATAAAGAATAATGTAATCGAGCAATTAAAACTTGCGGGTATTCAGAATGATGTAAATTTAAATATAGTTCCTGAAAATCCAGCGGGGAAATTTGTAAATTTCGATTTTGGTAAAAAACCCGATTCGGTTAGAATCAAGGTTCATTTAGACGCTATTAACGATTATTATATTCAAAAAGCAATAGAAGATGCCGATAAATTGCTTTCTCCAGTAACTGTGATAAACGATTCGATTTCGAAAAATACAATTATTAAGATAAATGGTGAGACTATATTTCCAGATGTAATAATTTCTCAAGTTCAGAAAAAGCTCGATACACTGCAATTCAGATTAAAGAACAGCGAATCGAAAAGAAAGGAACGTATGGAAAAATTTAATGAAAAAATGGAAAAGTTTAATGAACGAATGGAAAGATTTAACAAGAGTATGGAAAAGTATAATAAGAAAATGGAAAAGTTAAACGAAAAAATGAAAGATATTAAGATCCCGAAAATGAATTATAATTTCGATGTTGATGAAAAAGGTGATATTGATATAGATATCGAGATGCCAGATATTCCTGATGTTCCGATTAAAATCAAGAAAGATTTTAATCATAAGTTCAAATTCGATGATTTAAATAAAGATTTACAAATTAATATCGATACGATGAAAATACAAATTGATATGGAAAAACTAAATAAAGAAATTAAAGAAAATATGGAAAAAGTGAAAGAAGATATGAAAAAGTTAAGAGAGGAATTGAAAAAGAATAAAATTCAAATTGATACATCTGATATAAATATCGAAATTGATTATGATGATGAAGAATTGGAATAAGACTTCATCTATTAATAATATATAATAGAAAATAAACCAACCTAAAAAACTTTTCTTACCCATCTAAGGGGTAAAATAGCAGAAACTAAAATAAATCCAAATTTTGTTTAATATATTTATAATTTGTATTATCTTAAGCTAAAACCATAATTTGAAAATATGACAAAAACAGAAGTTGTAAAGAGGAATTTGTTTTCGCGTTTTCTCGATAAAGTAGAATTGATAGGGAATAAACTTCCACATCCTGCAATGCTTTTTATTATTCTTGCCGCAATAGTAGTTGTGGTATCTTTTATTGCACATTATTTTACTTACTCGGCAGTTCATCCAGTAACAAGCGAAGAAATACATCCAAAGAATCTTTTAAATGGAGATGGAATTAGATGGATTTATACAAACATTGTAAAAAATTTTGTTAGCTTTCCGCCTTTAGGATTGGTTCTTGCTGTTATGATTGGTCTTGGTGTTTCGGAAGGCTCGGGATTGTTTTCCGTGATGTTAAAAGCATTAGTATTAAATGCTCCAAAAAAATTAATTACTGCAGCATTGGTTTTCACAGGAATATTATCTCACCTTGCATCCGAAGCAGGTTATGTAATATTAATCCCGCTTGGTGCTATGGTTTTTCATTCATTAGGGCGACATCCAATGGCAGGTTTAGCTGCTGCATTTGCAGGAGTGAGCGGAGGATTTGGTTCTAATTTTTTAATCGGTTCAATTGACCCTATCCTTGCAGGTCTTTCAACTTCTGCGGCTCAAATTATTGTTCCAGACCTTGTTATTAATTCTGCTGTTAATTATTATTTTATGTTTGTTTCTGCCATTTTAATTGTTATTGTTGGAACATTTATAACTGAGAAAATAGTAGAACCAAGACTTGGGAAATATCAAGGAAATGCAGAAGTAATGGAACTCGAAGAGTTGAAACCAATAGAAAAAAAGGGATTGAAATGGGCGATTTTTTCAATGGTGATAGTATTAATTTTACTTGCAATTACTATTATTCCTGAAAATGGTATTTTCAGAAATCCAAAAGATAATAGCATTTTACATTCTCCTTTTTTCGATGGGATTATCATTGGAATCTTAATTTTTTTCCTTGTTCCGGGTCTTGTATATGGTGTAATAGTAAAGACAATAAAAAATGATAAAGACTTTATTAAACATATTACAAAGTCAATGAGTAGTCTTGCGAGTTATATTGTACTTGTTTTTTTTGCAGCTCAATTCGTTTATTTTTTTAATTATAGTAATCTTGGAATAATTGTAGCTGTTAAAGGAGCTGTGGGATTAAAAAGTATAGGATTAACAGGAATTCCGCTTATTGTAGCTTTTGTTTTGTTATCGGCTTTTATTAATATGTTTATGGGAAGTGCTTCGGCTAAATGGGCAATTATGGCTCCCGTTTTTATTCCAATGTTTATGTTACTCGATTATCATCCCGCTTTAACGCAAGCTGCATTTAGAATCGGCGATTCCGTTACAAACTTAATTACTCCTATGATGAGTTATTTTGCTTTAATAGTAACTTATGCTCAAAAGTATAGTGATAAATACGGTATTGGAACTATTATTTCTACGATGTTACCATATTCAATTCTTTTTACAATTTTTTGGATTCTGTTATTAATATTTTGGATTATTGTTGGTATTCCGCTTGGTCCAGATGGTCCGCTTTATTTGGAAAAGTGAAAATATCAGCTATTTATTAATTAACTGTTATTTCACTTATATAAATAAAATCATTTATTGAAGATTTGTATAATTTTTATTATATTAAACCATAGATAAAAAGTAAATTGTAATGGTTATGGATTATTTATGCTTTCCAAAATATTAAAAACGGATTAAAATGAAAACGTTGTTTAAGATTAAAAATCTTACAGTTTTTTTAATTATTCTTTTCATTTTTTATTTACCGAATTTCACTTTCCCTCAAAGCAATAATCAAATTGATAGTTTAGAAAATTTACTTGCAAATTCGACTATAGACACCATTAGAATAAAAATCAGGATAGAATTATTCGAAAGATATTTTAGTAAAGATACTACAAAATCCGAAAGATGTTTAAAAGAAATGCTCGATGAAATAGAAAGTAAAAATATAAAAGTCCCTGCGAGATTGTTGTTTGAGATTGGAAAGCTATATGAAAATTTCAGGAATGATTATCCTAATGCCTTAAAATATTACGAACTTGCCGCAATAGAAGCTAAGAAAAATAACGACCCGAATTTTATTACTTATGAAGGTTGGCTCGGTTATACATTATCAAAAATTGGTGAATCGGAAAAAGCCGTTGAAAAATTAATAAATGTAGTTGAAATTGCTGAAAACGAAAATCAACTTAAATTTTTACCAAGAACATATCTTTTACTTGCATTTGCATTTCGAGATGTTAATAAGTTTGATAAAGCAGAAATATATTTTAATAAAACAATCGAAATTTCAAATAAAATAGGAGATAGCTCAGATATACATAATGCATTGCACGAAATTGGAAATCTATATAATATAAAATCAGATTACAAAAAAGCAGTGGAATTTCATATGAAAGCACTGGAAATAAGAGAAAGACAAAATATAATAGGTCAACTTGTTTATTCATATCATGATATTTCTTTCGATTATCTTGCAATGGATAGTTTGGAAATTGCCTTGAAATATGCAGAGAAAGCTGAAAAATATGCTTTGCAAGTTAGCGAAAAATGGGTTTTAATAAGTATTTATTCAAACATAGTTGATATTTATACCAAGCTTAAAAGATTTAAAGAAGGAGAAGTTCATTTGCAAAAAATGCAGATGCTTGCTGAAGAGTTAAATATGAAATCTACGTATCAGGTTCTATATCAATCATATTATAATTTTTATAAATCACAAAACCAATATGAAAAAGCATTAAAATATTATGAACTATTTATAGCATATAAAGATTCGATTTCAAACGAAGCCATTCAAAAAAATATAAGTGAACTTGACAAAAAGTATGAGACGGCAAAAAAAGATAAAGAGATTATGATAATTCAGGAAAGAATAAAAAGACAACAGGTGTATATTTTAGCAGCGGTCTTTGGATTTTTAATAGTGATTATATTTATGCTTATAATTTACAGGCAATATCGTCAAAAAAAAGAAGCATATCAAAAGCTGGAAAATCAAAATTTAGAAATATTAAATCAAAAAGAGGAACTAAAAAAATTAGCAGATGAATTAAAAGAATTAAATGCAACAAAAGATAAACTATTTTCGATAATTGCACACGATTTAAGAAGCCCATTTATGGGTATTCAGGGATTTTCGGATTTATTGTTGAATAATATTAATAACTTGAATTCTACGGAAATCAAAGAATACATTGGTTATATAGATGCTTCAGCTAAAAATACTCTCGATTTACTTAGTAAATTACTTGAATGGGCAAAAAATCAAACAGGACAAATAAGTTTTAATCCGATAAATCTAAAATTAGAACCTGTTGTAAATGAAATTCTCGAAGTTTTGTATCCTTCTGCTAAGATAAAAAATATAGATATTAATTATTCACAATCGGAAGATATAAATGTATATGCAGATTTGAATATGCTAAAAACCATTTTAAGAAATCTTATTCAAAATGCAATAAAATTCACTAATTCAAACGGTTTGGTTAATATTTCAGCGGTTAAAAAATCTGATTGCGTTGAAATAAACATATCCGATAATGGAATGGGAATGAACGATTATGTAAAAAATAATATTTTCGAAATAGATAAAAAGAAGACTTCAAAAGGCACAGATGATGAAAAAGGAATTGGTTTGGGATTAATATTATGCAAAGATTTTATTGAAAAACATGGAGGTAAAATTTGTGTAGAAAGTGAATTAAATGTTGGAAGTAAATTTATTATTGCGTTTCCAGATAAAAGTCAATAAAGGTTTTATCAGGCACTCTGATGTTTTTTCGATGAACTTCCGCTTAAATATATTGGCTCTTTTTTTTCTGTAATTACTTCTTTAGTGACTATACAGGTGTGAACATTTTCTTTAGTTGGGATTTTATACATTATATCCACCATAATATTTTCGAGAATAGAGCGTAAAGCTCTTGCTCCAGTTCCTCTTTCGATAGCTATTTCTGCTACAGTTTCCAGAGCATCTTTTTCGAATTCGAGTTCGACACCTTCCATTCTTAAGAGCTTTTTATATTGTTTGATTATAGCATTTTTTGGTTCGGTTAAGATGTTTAAGAGAGCATCTTTGTCGAGATTATTTAATGTAGTAACTATTGGTAATCTGCCAACAAGTTCGGGAATTATTCCAAATTTAATTAAATCGTCAGGTTCTACCTGAGCTAATATTTCATCTCTTTTAATATCTTTTTTAGAAAACACTTCACCCGAAAAGCCAATCGAACCTTTTGCTACTCTTTTCTCGATAATTTTTTCAAGACCATCGAAAGCCCCACCGCAAATAAATAAAATATTTCGAGTATTAATATTTACTAATGGTTGTTCGGGATGCTTCCTTCCACCTTTTGGCGGAATTCCTGCAACAGTTCCTTCGAGAATTTTAAGTAATGCCTGCTGAACACCTTCACCCGATACGTCTCTTGTTATCGAAACATTTTCGCTCTTTCTCGAGATTTTATCGAGTTCATCGAGATAAATAATACCTCTTTCAGCTCTTGCGGCATTATAGTCTGCATTTTGAAGAAGATGTACTAAAATTGATTCGACATCATCACCGACATAACCAGCTTCCGTAAGTGTAGTAGCATCTGCAATTGCAAAAGGGACGTTTAGAAATCTTGCGAGAGTTTGTGCAAGATAAGTTTTACCTGTTCCGGTTCCCCCTATTAATAATACGTTACTTTTTTCGATTTCAACTTCATCTATACTATTAAACTCCAGTGAATCAATTCTTTTGTAATGATTATATACTGCAACCGCTAAAGATTTTTTAGCATTATCCTGCCCAATAATATATTCGTCGAGGAATTTTTTAATTGATTGCGGAGTCATAGAAGTTCTGAATTTGTCCATACTTCTATTAAATGCGGAGTCAGTATTCATTTTTATAATCTGTAAAGCATTACCAATACAAATTTCACAGATATATACAGATTTGCCGTAGGAATCAATGGGACCTTTAATCATATTGGTAACTTTATCAGCACTTCTTCCACAGAATGAACATCTTGGAGAGTTAGTTCTTGATGAGGGTTTTGAAGTCATAAAATCAATAATATTTTAAATTTAAATTACAAACTATTGTGCGCGAAGGGGGAGTCGAACCCCCACGGGTTTCCCCGCTAGATCCTAAGTCTAGTGCGTCTGCCAGTTCCGCCATTCACGCATAGCACAATTTATACAAAAATAAATAAATGATTTAATAATTACAATTTTATTTTATTTATAGTTAAATGGAGTATTTAAGAAAGTAGTTTAAGTGTATATTTTGATAGGTATTAATCTTCTTTATCCCAGATTTCATCTAATAGGAAGTCGCCTGAAATGAAAATCTTCGAGCAAAATTCACCACTGAACTTGCCCGATTTTACACACTTTTCGTGTCTTTTTTTTATTGCCTTTTTGTTTTTTGATTTTTTCGAAAAACAAAAATCATCAAGTTCTTCCTCGCATTCCGTGCAGAATAGAGATTTTGGTTCGCGTTGCATATCAGATGAATCTCTTTTTTTCGGCATTAATAATTATGTAAAGTTAGATAAAATTTTTATTAAAAGATATTAAATTATTTTTCATATTAGTAAAAACCAAATCGTTATAAATAAAGTTCTTTTTTTGAAAAATTTCTTCCTGTTTTTTAGTAAAAAATTATTTTAATTTAAGTGATACTAACTTAAAAAAGTGATAGAATCAAATATTCCTACTAACTCGAAAAAAGATAATCACTTTAGTGAAAGTATTTCTGGAAAAATACCTTGGATTCTTATCTTAATTTTTATTTTCCTTTCTTTTATAGTTTGGCATCTTGGCTCTTTGTATTATAAATCACAAAGAGATAGAATAAAAACAGAAAAACAAAATGAACTATCCGCAGTAGCAAATTTAAAGGTAAATGAATTAATTACTTGGAGAAATGAACGACTCAACGACGGAGAGATGATTAGAAACAATCCTCTTTTGAACGATGAAATCTTAATGTTAATAAAAGATAAAAATGAAAAAGCTAAAAGAGATGTTTCTAATTGGCTTAAGTCTATGTTAGAGCTTTATGATTTCGAGAGTGTTGTAATACAAGATAAAAATAAAAATGTAATTTTAAATTTACCTGAAAATTATAAAAGAGAAAATCATACGCCTATTAATTATTCATACGAGAAAGTATTTGTAAATAGGAAATCCATTATAACAGATTTATATATTCTCGATACGTTAAATAAAAAGCCAGAGCTTGACTTATTAATCCCGATTTCGGAAGTAAAGGGTTCGGATACAATAGATGTTGGTATGATGATATTTGAGATTAATCCTTCGAAGTATTTATTCCCAGCAATACAAACTTGGCCTTCAGCAAGCAATACTTCAGAGACAATTTTATTTAGAGAAGACAGTAATAATGTTATTTATTTAAATGAATTAAAATTCAAAGAGAATACAGCGTTGAATTTAATAGAAAGTTTAAAAGATGAAAATTCAATTCTCTATAAATCATTAAATGCAAAAGAAGATATTTTTGACGGAATAGATTATAGAGGAGTTGAAGTTCTTGCAGTGAAAAAAGACGTTCCCATATTCGATTGGCATTTAATAGTCAAAGTTGATTATGACGAGGTTTATTCGGGAATTAACGAAAGAGCAAAACTTGTAACATTATTAATTTTTGCAGTGATTTTTATTCAAGGCATTTTGCTAATACAATTCTGGCGACATCAAAAACTAAAATACTATAAGACTCGATATGAATTTCAACTCGAACGAGAAGCATTGACGAAGCATTTTAATTATATGTTCAAGAATGCAAGTGATGCAATAATATTAAGCGATGTTAACGGGAGAGTGGTAGAAGTTAATGATAAAGCACTTTCGTTGTATGGTTATTCGGAAAAAGAATTCAAAGCAATACATATTTCGGAATTGAGAACACCCGAAACAAGGTCAGTATATTATTCCATATTAGAACAATTAAATAGAGAAGGTGAAAAAGTAATAGAAGCTGAGCATATCAAAAAAGATGGAACGATAATTAATATCGAAAATAGCGTCAGAGTAATAGAAATAGAAGGAGTGAGGTATTATCAGAGTATTATAAGAGATGTTACCGAACGCAAATTGGCAGAGAAGAAATTATTAGATTCCGAATCGGAATTGAGAGCATTGTTTTCATCGATGAAAGATGTAATACTTGTTTTAGATAAGCAGGGAAAAATAGTAAAAATAGCTCCGTCAAATTTTGAATTTCTTTATAAATCTCCTGGAGAACTAATTGGAAAAACTTTAAATGAAAGCATACCTGATAAGCGTGCAGAATTATTCAGGAGTTATTTCGATATTGTCTTTAGAACTAAAAAGCCAATAAATGTAGAATACAATTTGCCTGTAAGAAATAAAATTATGTGGTTCGATGCAACTCTTTCACCGCTTGGTGAAGATAAGGTGATTCTTGTAGCAAGAGATGTTACCGAAAGAAAAATAAAAGAAAATAAGATAGAAAAGCTGACAAGAATATATAAAGTATTGAGTAATGTAAATCAAGCAATAGTTAGATATAAAGATATAAATGATTTATTTAAGGAAGTATGTAGAATAATTGTCGATGACGGAAAATATAAAATGGTTTGGATAGGTTTGATAAATGAGACGACAGGAGCACTTGAAATAAAATCTAAATATGGTCAGAATACTGATTATTTAAATTATATCAATTTAAATTTAAGAAGTGATAACAATGATGTAGGACCAGCATTAGTAACATTATTATCGGGAAAGAATTCCATTTGTAATGATATAGATTTAGAATATAAGATTTTAAATCCTCCTTGGCGAGAGATTGCATTGAACAATGGATTTGCCTCTTTAGCCTCGTTTGCAATTAAATCCGTCGGTAAACCTGCGGGAGTATTAGTAGTTTATTCGGCAGAGAAATTAAGTTTTAGGGAAAATGAAATAGAGCTGTTCGATGAACTTGCCTCGAACTTGAATTTTGCATTGGAGTTTTTTGAAAAAGGAGATTTGATTAGGAAATTATCGAGTGGTATTGAATACAGTTTTGCATCTATAGCAATTACGGATACGAATGGTATAATTGAATTCGTAAATCCTAAGTTTACGGAATCTTGCGGATATAGTGTGGAAGAATTAGTTGGTAATGATATAAGGATGTTAAGACCAAAGGATATGTGGGAGGAGGAAGACATAAGATTATGGAAAATTTTAAAAGAGAAGGGGCAATGGAGCGGAGAGCTTCCAATCCAAAGAAAAAACGGGGAGGTTTATTGGGAATTTGCAGTTATGTCTCCAATAAAAAATGAAAAGGGAGAAATTACACACTTTTTATCTGTAAAAGAAGATATAACAAAACGCAAGCAGGTAGAAGAGGAATTAAGAATAGCTAAAGAAAAGGCAGAAGAAGCTTCACGTTTAAAATCGAATTTTTTGGCTAATATGAGTCATGAGTTACGCACACCGATGACGGGAATACTCGGATTTGCAGAATTAATGTATAATGAATTGCCCGAAGGTGAATTAAAAGATATGTCGGGAATGATACTCAAAGGAGGTATGAGACTTACCGATACTCTGAACTCGATACTTGACCTAACAAGTATAGAAGCAAATAAAATAGAAATAAATATCCAAGAAAAAAATTTAATTGAGTTAATTAAATATTCCGTAAGACTTTTTGAATTATCAGCCCAACAAAAGGGTATAGTGGTAAAATTTTTGCCTGACAAAGATACACCAAAAGCTAAAATAGATGAAAGACTATTTATACAGGTTATAAACAATCTATTAAATAATGCTATTAAATTTACCGAGGAAGGTGAAATTAAAGTATTATGCGGTCGCTATCAAACCGATGATGAGAATTATGCTTTTGTAAAAGTAAAAGATACTGGTATAGGAATTATGCAAAAAGATATTGATAAAATATTCGAACCGTTTAGACAGGTTAGTGAAGGATTAAGCAGGAAATATGAAGGGACAGGATTGGGACTAACAGTATCGAAAAAATTTATCGAATTAATGAATGGCAAACTTACAGTAGAGAGTAAGTTTGGTAAAGGTTCTGTATTCACGTTATATCTACCAATTGGTAGTGAAGCTCAACTGCCTGAAAAAGCAAAAATAAAAGAAGGAGTTATGGAAACAAAAAACTTTAAAACTCCACCAAACATTTTGCATGTAGAAGACGATTTGCTCGGAAGAAAAGTGGTAAAAGTATTATTGAAAAGGGAATGCAATGTATTCGATGTGGAAGATGGAGAAACGGCATTATTATTAGCAAAGAAAGAAAAATTCGATTTAGTATTAATGGATATAAATTTAAGAGGAATTAGCGGAATAGAAACAGCAATGGCACTTCGCACGATACCCGGATATGAAAAAATTCCAATAGTTGCAGTTACAGCTTATGCAATGAAAGGGGATAAAGAGGAATTTATAAGAAATGGTTGCACACACTACCTCTCTAAACCATTCACAAAAGAAAATCTTATAAATGTGATAAAGGAAGCACTTAATTCCTGAAAATCAAAGTAGATTTAGCAATAAAAGGTTAATAAAACAAAGATTAACATCAAATCTTAATTAAAAAAGAACAAAAAATACCCATTAAGCCATAAAGATAATCTTATTTTAAAAATATTATCTATTAAGATAAATTTATATTGACATTATAATCTAATTAGCTTATATTTAATAAACCAAAAAAATAGGAGAAAAGAATATGGAAAACACAAAAATTTTAGATTTGAATGATTCCAAAAGAATCGAATTACTTAATTCGGAGGTAAATATGCTTCCAATAGAAGAGATGAAGAAATGGTATGAAATGATGACGGAATTTGGAAAAGAAATTTTAAAAATTAATGTAGATTATGGATTATTGGAAGGTTCGTCGAAACCTGTTTTGCTTAAACCCGGAGCAGAAAAAATAAAAAAAGCATTTGGCTTGCAAGTCGAAAGAATGGATTGTGTAAAAGAGATATTAGATTTGGAGAAAAATTATATAGATTACACTTATAAGTGTATAGTAACATCAAAAAGCGGATTAAAACTTGGGATATGCGATGGAAATGCCAATAGTAAAGAGGAAAAATTCAGATACATATTTAAACCAACCGATAAAATCCCAGCGAAAAAGGATTTAATAAAAATGAAGATAGAAGGAAAAGGGAAATGGAAGAAATATTTGGATAAATGGGTATGGCTCGAGAAGGTAGAAAATCCAAATGTATTATCATTAAAAAATGCCATTCAAAAAGTAGCACAAAAAAGAGCTTTTGTTGGAGCAATATTAATGGCAACGGGTGCATCGGAATTTTTTACTCAAGATGTAGTAATAAATTAATTTTTTTTAACCTTTAATTTTTTTTAAAGATGGCAACTTTTGAAAAAAAATATATGAAAAGAATTCCCGGTTATAGTGGATATTATGCTTATAAAAATGGCAGAATATACAGCAAGAAAAAATATAGTGGTGACTACAAACAATTATCGGAATATAGATTACCTTACTCTAAATATTTATCGGTTTATGTTTATAGGAATAAAGTTAAAGAAGGAGTTCAAGTTCACAAATTAATAGCATCTGCATATAGAGGGATAAATTATAAAGATTATAATATTTTTCATAAAGATAAAAATTACTTAAATAACGAGCCTAAAAATTTATTGATAAGAAAAAAATCGAAAGATGAAATAGATGAGGATAAAAGATATAAAATAGAAATCAAGGATTACGAAGGGATATTTAAAAATTATATTAATTATGATTATAACAGTGCAATCTGGAATGACTATAAAATAGTAAAGCTAAAAAGGTCGAACAGAGCCGTTTATAATTGGTTAAAGATTTTTTTGATCTCGAAAAAATTGATTTGAATAAAAATTTTTCTATTTAAAGTTTATATAATTTCATTTATGTTTTTAGATATTGTAAATCTAAAACTCACAATGTTATGAAAAATAAAATCTTATTAATTTTAGCAATTTGCCTTACATTCTTTTTTCAGAATGTTTTTTCACAAAGTGTAGATGAAGTATTAAGCAAGTATTATGAAGCTACCGGAGGTAAAGAGAAAATAAAAGCGGTGAAATCCGTTAAATATACTGGATATTCAAATATTATGAATATGGATATTCCATTTACGCAGTATGTAAAAAGACCCGATAAATGGTTACTCGAGATTTTTGTTCAGGGTTCGAAGATATTACAGTGTTATAACGGCTCTAAAGGTTGGATGGTAAATCCTATGACAGGTTCGAAAAAAGCAACCGAAACAGATGAAGAAACAACCAAACAATTCAAGGAAAACACTCTTATAGGTGGAAGGTTATATAATATAGATGAAATGGGATATAAGGTTGAGCTTGCTGGTAAAGAGGAACTAAACGGTAAAGGAGTATATCATATCAAGCTTACAGATAAAGATGGGGAAAATATGGATTTTTATTTAGATGCAGAAACTTATTTAATTACGAAAACAGTCAAAAAAAGTAAAAGAATGGGAAAGGAATTGATTACCGAAAATTACTTTAGTAATTACAAAAAGCTAAATGATATGACAGTAGCATATACAATGGAACAGAAAGTCGAGGGTTCAGAATTCGAATCGCAGACGGTATCGATAGATAAGATTGAAGTTAATATAGAAATTGACGACAAGATTTTTGAAATGCCTAAAGAGTAATTTCTATTAAGTATTACAATTTTAAGGTTAAAGTAAAATTGGAGGATTGTTAGGTGAAAGTATTTAGGATGTTATTTATTTTATTTTTTCTTTTTGGAGAAGTGGTATATTCGCAAATCGAAGATTATTATCTTGGTGAGAATATAAAGGAGCGAGCCAGATACCAGAGGATAAAACAAATTAAAGGTGAGTTGTTTAAGTTTGCAAACAATGAGATGGAAAAAACCGGTAAAGAAGCTTTTTTATACGAATTCGATTCACACGGAAATATAATAAAGGAGCAGATATACCACAGAAAAAAAGAGAAGACAACTTTAAATGTAGAGTATGTATATAATAAAGAAGATATATTAATAGAGACAAACGAATTCGATGCAAACGGAAAAATAAAGATAAAATGTAAATATATTTATGACGATAAGGGAAGATTAGTAGAAAGAATAAAAAACAAACCTAACGGGAAATTAAGCTCGCATATAAAATATAAGTATGACGAAAAAGGGAATAAAGAATCGGAGGAATGGTATAATCATAAAGGGACACTATACGAGGAGAAGAAATTCGAATGCGACGAAGCGGGGAATATAATAAAAGAAGTTCATTATAATGACGATGCTACGATTGGTTCATATTTTACTTATGCATATAATTCCGAAAATCGGATTACCGAGATGGTAAGTTATTATTCAGACGGGGGAGTTTTTGAGAGATGGGAATATAAATATAATGAAAGCGGGAATAGAGAAAAGGAATTGCATTATTTTACAGATAAAGAGCCGGAATGTATTATAGAATACGTTTATGACGATAATCCGAATGTGAAAGAAACAAAAGTATTGACAACATCGGGAAGAACATATAAGATAATTAAATATTCATATACATTTTTTGTTTATTAGTTTTTAGACAGAATTGAGAAAAGGGAAAGTAAACGAATACGCATTATTAAACGGTAATAAAGAAACATTCGACAGAATATTTTCGGAAGAAAATCCTTGGAATTTGAATAGCGGTCAGGAGCAATTCCGCTACACTCTCGTAATAAATTTTATAAAAAAATTTTTCAGCCGACCAGCGTTAAAGATACTCGAAATCGGATGTGCGGAGGGGAATTTTTCCGAGTATCTCGATGGAGAAAATTTCGAGATAACAGCGATAGATATATCCGAAAAGGCAATCGAAAGAGCAAAACAAAAGAATTTGAAGAATGTAAATTTTATTTGTTCGGATATGGTGGATTTCGTTAAGAGAGAAGATATTAGAGGATATGATGTAATACTATTAATGGAAAGTTTTTATTATATGATAAGCGAGAAGAGGAATATTTTTTTAAAGGAACTTAATAAAAAGATTAAACCAGATGCATATATAATATTAACGATGCCGGTAAGGAAAAGGCATTTTATGTTTTTATCCGAATCGAGGTTGGAAAATGTGTTCCATTATAGAGGATTTGACAGGGATAAAAAATTTACAACAATGAGTTTAAGTTTGAAAGGAATAAATGGAAAGTTAATAGAATTTATTCCTTCTTTTGCTTTAAAGAATTTTTACTTGATACTTCATAAGATATTTTTTCCGACAAGGATAAATCAGAAATTATTTGTGTTCAGAAAAAATATTAACAAAGAATAATAAATACAAATTCATTAATTTATCATTTTATAATTTTCGATTTCTTGTCTTAGAGCATTTTGTTCCGATACGGGGATATACTGAACGTGACCGAGTTCCCAATCGAGGATTGTAAGATTATTCTCTTTAAAAATTCTGCGTAAATATCTATAATTACCATTATAACTAAAATTATCATCGATTATGAAAGCCACATCTGCAGCAAGACCGTAGTGATGCATACCGTTTTTTCTGATTTTACTTTTTCCTTGTTTAAAATATTTTAGTTGTAATGCATTGCTTCTGTAAGTTTCGACGATATAAACTTTATGATTGGGAAAAACTTTTTGGTATTCGTTGAAGCAATAAATAAGCATATTATAAAATTCTGGAAGAAGCAATTCTACATCTCTTATTGGTTTTAGGGAATCGAAAAATTTAAAGTTTTTAATTACTTCAAAATAATGATTACAAATGTTTTCGTATTTCATAAATTTAAAATTTTATTTTTATATTAGAATTAATAATTAAGTCTTTTTCAATAGGAGAGTAAAGTAAACCGGCATTTAATTCGATTTTATTTTTATAATTTATACTTGATTCAAGTCCGAAGTTGTAATTTATTTCTTTTTCATTAAGCATAGAATATTGGAGGTTTATTATAGGATATATTTTATTCCAATAGAAGTTTTTCGATTTTACAAAAATATTTTTCTTTTGGCTTGTAGCGATAAAGTCGTTGGAAATATCATCATAAACATATTCCTTAATAATTTTACCATTTTGATTTACAGCTTTAATAATAAGTTTTCTGTTTTCCTTTTTAACCTGAAGCATTAAATCGAGGTCTTTTGTTTTTTCGATAAATACAGTATCGGTTTTTTGGTAATAGATTATCTGGGGCTCTGGTTTTTTATAAAAAATTTTTTCGTGCCATTTTACAACAGTATCTCTTTTTATTTCTTTCTCGTATTTAATTAGTAGATTAGTATCTTTGAGCAAAATGTTTTTATTATTGGAATTGTTAGATGGAAAAATATATTTAAAAATAATTATTAATAACACGATGATTATTAAAATAAGAGACCATATTAAATATTTTTTATAGAACTCCATATTAATTTTAAGGATTTTTTTCTCCGAATTTCTGAAAAACTTTTCCACCGAATCCGAAAGCAAGTAGAGTAGCCGAAAGATAGATTAATTCTCTAATGTATTCCAGATTAGATTTCATAAAAACAAGCGATATTATAAATCCTACAATAATCAGTCCTGAAACGACGCTTAAAAATGAGAGAAGTCTCAACATCGAGTATTCACTATTCTCTATAAAAAATTTTTTCATTTTTATTTTAAACTCTTAAAGATTTATATTTTTGTAAAAGGATGTCGTAGTCTTCATCTTTATAAATAAAACTTCTTCGGGATTCATTGCCTTCGCTTTTAATAAGGTGGTCAAAGCGGAGCAGACCAAGTCTTTTAGTAACTTCTTCACCAACATTTTGAAAGCTTTTAAGAAAAAGCTCTGCACTCATAAGCAGAGCAATACTTTTTAAATCTTTCGGAGTTTCATTTGCAGGGTCGGGCGCATTATCGAGATAACCTGCATAATATTTTATCTGAATGTTAGAGATACCGGTTGGGAGAATATAACTATTCAACAGAATTAATTTCCCAGTGAGTTTATCGAGATAAATATTATCCGAAATATTTCCGTTTATAAATAAATCGTGGTCGAAAGAGCCGGTTTCTTTTCTATATTTAATAGATATAACTTGTTCTACGGGATAATCTCTAATCCAGATTAAGCTTTGCCCGTGACCATCGAGAATATCATATCTTGTTCCGTAGTTTAAATTTCTTCTGCACAGGTTGCTGATTCTTTCGACTGCCATATCGATTATTTTTAAAAGGAATTCGTCTTGTGAATCGTCTGTAATATTTAAGTAATATTTTAAATCACCTAATGAAATCATAGTGTTAGATTATTTTAAATTTATCCGTTCCCAAATGATTGAATACGCAATCAGGATTGGGAACGGAGAATTGAATTATTTTTTAATTATGTTGCTCAATTTTAAATTATTTAAGTTAAAAGTATTTTAAAAAAAATTTATCCTTCGCTTGTTTTAGCGACAGCTAAAGCCGATGGAAAAGAGAATTTGATATCGAATGAAGCACCGAAGTTCAAACCAACAAGTCCATTTTGCCAGAGATTAACAGTTTGCCCGCTACCCATATCCACAGTAGCATCTTTGGAGTAATCTATACTTAGAGTATTTCTTGTCCCAAGTATCATATATTGCAAATCGCCAAATCCGATAAAAGCTCTATCTGCGAGGTCTTCACTCAAAGCATACGCTTGGTCAGTTAAGACAACGGGAAAACCTTCGAGCATATTATTTTTTCTTTCATCCGGAGTAATTACATATTCCTGTGAGCCCTCGTATTTTAGGGATTTAAGCATACCGTAAATAGTTCTGTGCATATACCATTTAGCATTGCCAAGCGATTCCGAAGGGACAGCGGAAATCATATTAATAATGTCATCATAATTAATATTTGTAAATGATGGACCTCCAACAATTACTTCAGATGCACCAATACCGTTTGTAAATAAACCATCGATTTTTCCTGAAATGCCTTTAAATCCTGCGAGGTCTTCGGTTCTACTAATGATTTGAGCTGCAAGTCTCGAAACAAAACCCATAATATCGAAAGCTTCGTCTTCGATTAATTGTTTCGAGAAAATTACAATAAAACCACCGTCTTTTCTGGAAAGGACAACTTGTGCAAATGTTGGATTACTAACAGGTTTCATAGACCCCTCCGATACGAATGTGAATGATGGTAATCTATCGAGTTTAGGTAGAGCAAGTTCTTTTCTATTCATTTTAATTACAGTTGCATTTTTTCTAACTACACCGGATTCGGTAACAAATTTGAGGATTTGATTATACCATTCTTGCGGTACGAGGTAGCCACCGGCACTACCAGTAGTTTCATTAAGAAAATCTTTATACCTTTGTGAAAAAAGTTCGGGACGGTTGTAGATAATACCTTTAATGATGTTTCTACCTTCCTGAACTAAAGGGTCTTCTTTATTATCCGAAGAGCGAAATGGTTCGGTTGGGATACCTGAAATATTTTTATTTATCTCTTCGAACTCTTTTTTAACGACATCTTCGGCAATCCTTTTAGAAATCTTTTCTATTTTTTCGACTTCGGTTTCATTTGGGATTATTACATCGTCGATTGTGTTTCTTTCTTTTTCCATTTTTTTATTCCTTTCTATTAAAATTTATATATTAATTTTTTTAATGCATTTCTGCTTCCAAAACTTTCCGAAACTTTCTAAAACTTTCCAAAACCTTCCAAAAGTTTCCAAAAATTGCAGACTTTTGGTAGTTAATAATCAAGCATTTTATTTTTTCTTTAAAATTCATCTAAAATCCAAATAAATATTTTTTATTTAAAAACTTTTTGCGTTTTTTTGTTTTCAAAACGCAAAAATTACGCAATTTCTATTCTAAATATTTTTTATAAGTTTTATAATTTTCAATAACTTTTTTGCAATTTTATCTTCAAGCATTTCGATTTTATTTTGCAATAATGATATTTTAATCTCTTGAATTACTTCTTGAGATTTAATTTCTTTAAGCATTAAGTTTATTGCATCGGGATTTGCAGGAATTGCGACAGATGAATATTCCAGTAATTCCCATTCATCAATTATATTGTAAGATTCTTTTTTATCATTTGAATTTGAATTATGTGATTTAATTTTTTTCGGAATATATCCTATAGACCATGCGTTCAGATATCCCTCGCGGTTCAATATATACAGGTCTTTACCCACAGGAGTATCGGCAAATTTTGTGATTGCTTTAACACCGAATTCATCGGGGAATAAACCTATATTTTTGCCTATTACATTTCCACTGGAATGGTGGCTGTGCCCAAATAATACAATCGGATTTTTTCTGTAGTTATCGGCATCCATTCCAAACGGATTTACTATGTCTCCAAACCTATCAGGTGTAACGGTGGATATATAATGAGTTAATGTCATATCCTTATCATTAAAGGATTTTTCGGTTACTATAAAATTTTTGTATTCCATTTTTTATTAAATGTTAAATTATAAATATTAAATTATTTTTTTGTATTCTACTTTCTACCTTTTTATCTCACAAATATTCACTCTTATATCAAGTTTATTTATTATTCATTATTCATTGTTTTTCCAAATCCTTCCATTTCTCTTATCTCGTTCACACTTGCTATATTATATTTTCTATAAATTTCGTATGCTTTAAGCTGAAGCTCTCTATCGATTTCAAAATCATATTCGAGTGAAAGGAATAAATTTTCTTCTTCGTAATTATTTTTAAGAAAAATATTTAATTTGCTTTCGATATTAATTTTAGCAAAAGGTTTTATAACGTAATCGTTAAATATTTTAATAGATTCTCTCGAATTAGCTCTGTTAACATCATCGGTAATTCCGAGAATAACTTTTGGTACCCTGAAAAGCGTCATAATTTCATCACGAATTAATTTACGAGATGGAAGAATTTCGACATCTTTAGGGAATGCCTGATAGGGCTTAGCTTTGATGCCACCTTCCAGTAGAAGGGTTTTGCCCGAGTTAATAGCTCCTTCATAAAGTTGTTTGAATTGATTAACGTATCTTTCATATTTATCATCGGGGAGAATTGTATCGGATTCGAGAAGCATACCTATAGCTGCATCGTTTTTATAAAAATTTTTCTGATATAGATTTTGCAGATAATCGATTTCCAGAGTGAAATTAAAACCTGAAACGGTAGCTTTTCCATAAATATTCGAGTCTGGGTCGGGGATTAGAAAATGAATAATATCTTTGGGTTTATATTTAATGATACCATTTTCGGTAAAATATTCATAGCATTCAATATCCGTAGAATTTTCATTCATACTAATTTTTACATTTTTAGAGGGCAGGTGGTAAAAGCCGAGTGGTTTATTTTTCAGACCTCTATGTATGAAGATATAGGCATTTCCGTATAAATCGAGGGAAGTGGAAATTTTATGTAAAATTTCTTTAAAGGTTTGGTTTCTTTTATTTGGTTTAGAGATTAGAGTAAGAAAATCGTGAGTTTTAACTTCCTGCTGTTCACCAAATTGATTTTTTTTAAATAAAAAGATACCAGCTTTAGAAATATTTTCAGCACGTGCATTTATGCAGGCATAGGTATAGGATTTATACGATTCGCCACCCCAAGAATTAATAAAATCCGTAAGCGAATGCCATCCATCATTAAAGCTTTTTACTTTTGTTTTATTAAAAATCTTTTTAACTCTTTCTATTATTTTCATTTTTTAATTATTTTAATTTTTTCTTTCTATTTTTTTTCATTCATAATTCAGAATTCATAATTAGCTTCGCTGAACTTCGTTACTACTTTTCTAAAACCCTTACAAAGATATGGTAATTAATTTGAAGAAAAAAAACTATTGACATTGAAAGAAAAAAGTGAGGATTTATGCGTATCTTGAGAAGTAAAGCAAATGACTTTTTAAAAAATAAAAAATGATAATGTGATTAAATAGTTTTTAAATATAATATTTAGTAAAAGAGCGATATGGAAAATTTGTTACAATTTTTTACAACTTATTTAACAAATTTACATACAATTTTAACTTAAATATGATTAAATTTATTATTAAGTAAAAAAATTAGAATGAAAAAACTACTTTCAATTGCATTAATAACTGTGGTTTTTATGGTTTTGTTTATAGCTACAAAGCCGAAGACCGAGAAATTCAGTCAGTTTTTAAAATACACAATAGAGAATTCATCAGATTATCAATATAGTGTTTATATATACTTAAAAGATAAAGGGCCTGATGCGAACTCGAAATTAAGTAATCCGTTAAATCTTGTTACTCAGCGTTCTTTGGATAGGCGTTCTAAAGTTTTACCACCTGATAGACTTGTGGATTTATCAGATGTTCCACTTTATGAACCTTATGTAAATGAAATAAATTCTAAAGTAACGAAAGTAAGGCATCAATTAAAATGGTTTAATGTCGTATCAGCCGATGTTACACTAAATCAGCTATATGATGTGGCGGATTTAAGCTTTGTAGAAAAGATAGATTTAGTAGAGAGATTTAAGAAAAAAAAGGAAGATATAGAATCGAATTTTAGCGATAATTTTATAAAACCAAATACAAGCTCTTATAAAGATGAACCTTTAGTAGATTCGTTAAATTACGGAACAGGAGCGGGTTTACAGCAACTTACACAAATAAATGTCAATGTAGTTCATAATCAGGGAATATTTGGGCAGGGAGTGATGATTGCGAGTTTCGATGCAGGTTTTGCGTATTATAATTCACATCCTGTATTTACAACTCTTCCTATGAATATATATAAGAAAAAAGATTTTCATACTGGTGATACGGTAAATATAACCTCACACTCTCACGGGCAAGGGACATTATCTTTGGTTGGTGGTTATCATCCGGGAAATATGATAGGACCAGCTTTTCGCTCTACATTTATTTTATGCAGGACGGAAGTTGACCCGGGAGAAAGATGGTTCGAAATGGACCATTGGTCAGCAGCAGCACAATGGGTTGATAGTCTTGGAGCCGATATAATTACAAGTTCACTTGGGTATCTCGAATTCGACGCACCTGACTCAAGCTACACATGGCAACATATGAATGGAAGGACACTTTTAATAACACGAGCAGCGGCATTTGCTGCATATAAGGGAATAGTTGTTAGCAATTCAGCAGGGAATAATGGAAATAACACTTCTCACAATACACTCGGCGGTCCGGCAGATGCAGATAGTATACTTACTGTAGGAGCAGTAGATTTAAGCGGAGTTCGAGCTTCATTCAGTTCGGTAGGACCAACAACAGATATTCCAGCAAGAATAAAACCAGATGTAATGGCATGTGGTAGCGGGAATAAAGTCGCATCGGGAAGCACTGGATACAGCACATTTGGTAGTGGTACATCTTATGCGTGTCCTTTAAATTCTGGAGTAGTTGCTCTTGTATTATGTGCAAATAAAAATCTCACTCCTTTACAAGTTAGAGGTATAATGCGAAAGTTTGCAAGTAATACAAATTCACCGAATAACCTTATGGGCTGGGGTATAATAAATGCGTCGTTATCTGTAGATTCTGCAAGGAAATTGGATAATGTAGCTCCTACGATAGTTCACACACAACCTTTTGCAAATACAACAAACACAGGCGTAATTACATTAAAAGCCAGAGTGTTCGATAACGGTATAATAAGATATACAAGAAGCGGAGAAGCTCCAAGGATTTATTACAGAAAATCAACGAATAACGGTGTTAACTGGACTTCTTATACTTCGGCGAATTTTACATCTACTACAACAAGAGATACTTTTTATTTCCAGATTCCCGGCAGTGCATTAGGGACAAGAGTAGAATATTATTTTGCAGCACAGGATATAGCTTTGCCAAATCCACTTGCATCAACTTTGCCAGCGGGTGGAAGCGGTATTAATCCACCGGGAGCAAATCCACCACCAACACGATTTTCGTTTAACGTAACTACATCTGTATCGGTTATTGGAAATAGTATTCCGAGTGAGTATAAGCTATTTAATAATTATCCAAATCCGTTTAATCCAAATACAATAATCAGATTTAATATAAAGAAATCCGGATTAGTGAAATTAAATGTATATGATATTACAGGAAAACTTGTTTCAACTTTAGTAAATCAAAATCTAAATGCTGGTGAATATAAATTAGATTTCGATGGAGGTGAATTGTCTTCGGGTGTTTATATATACAGAATACAGGCAGGAAATTTCAAGGATACTAAAAAAATGTTAATGGTAAAATAAAAATTTTAAAACTGTTTCCGGTTAATATGGGATAGCCGGAAACAGAATTTTTTTTCAATACCTTTCTAATACAAATTTATTTATCTTATATAAAGTAAGTTTATATTAACCTTAAATTATAAAAAATATGAAAAAGTTATATTTTTTTGTAATATTAGTTTTTATAGCTTCATTAATATTTTATTCCTGTAATAAGGATGAAAATCCGGTTAATACTCAAACAGGAGGTGGAGGAGGAGTAACACCGACTTTAATTTGGAAAAGTTTAAAGAAAACGGATTTGAATATAAATATAAATCCCGGAATTACAGAGGATACATTGAATGCTGTAATAACGGATTTTCCAGCAGATAATTATATAAAGAATATTAACGTGACATTAGATAGTATTATTAATGTAGATGCATCAAAATTAAAATTCGAGCTTCTTCATCAGGGCAGGACAGTAAGGGTGATAGATACATTAAATTTCGGTGGTCCCGGAAATTATTTTGCAAGAACGGTATTAAGTGATTCTTCATCAGACCCCATAAGGTTAGCAACTCCTCCTTTTACGGGTATGTATATGCCTTTTAGTCCGTTGCGTGCTTTAAGGGATTCTTTGGTAAATGGTTTATATACATTAAGGATTATTAACTCGGGAAGTTTTAGAACTGGTGTGATAAAATCTTGGGGAATAACGGTAACCTATTCACCAATGAGGTCGAACTATTGTCTGGAATTTAATGGGACAAACCAGTATGGACGTGTATCAAGTTCGACATCTATAAATAATATTTTAACAAGCAAGACATTTACCATTGAAGGGTGGTATAAGGTGCTGGGCTATACATACAATTATTTTTCGTTTTTGGATAAACAGTCGAGTTGGTATTTCGAATATTCGAAAGCGGATACTGCTTGGACATTCGTAGTTCCTGGTTCTTCACCAACTGCAATGGCAAAGATGCCAATTACACTTGATACATGGTATCACATAGCAGTAACTTATGATGGTTCAACTGTGAAATTTTATTCTAATGGTCAATTGATTGGAAGTGTTTCAAAGAATTATAATTTTACTATTAATACTTCACCACTCTATATTGCCTGCGGTATCAGCGGAGCGATTGAATATGGGTTTGGAAGGTATGATGAGATAAGAATTTGGAATGTAACAAGAACAGCATCAGAAATTCAGAGTGATTATAATAAGACTTTGACAGGAAATGAGAATGGTTTGGTTTTGTATTACAAATTTAACGAAGGTTCAGGTTCCGTAATTTTTGATGCTACAGCAAACGGGAATACTGGCACTTTAGTTAATAGTCCAATATGGAATCCCGACGGGCCGTATATTACACCTTAAGATATTTCTAATTTAATAAAAAAAGAGTTATCCATAATTTGGATAACTCTTTTTTATTTTGATTTAAAATTTTATTTTACCAAAATCATCTTTTTAGTATCCGAAAATCCATTTACTTCCAGCTTGTAGAAATAAACTCCACTCGAGTAAGAGCTCCCGTTCCAATCTACATTATAAATACCTGCATTTAAAATATCGTTTATGAGAGTAGCAACTTCTCTACCTGTAACGTCATAAATTTTAAGTGAGACGAAGCTACTTTTCGGAATATCGAATTTAATATTAGTTACAGGATTAAAGGGGTTTGGATAGTTTTGAGAAAGACAAAATATATCTGGAAAATTAGTAATATTAGAATTACTTTCAGTAAAAAGACCAATTCCGAAAGGTTTTGAATTTATGTTAACGTAAGATTGAGCTGTTCCAGGAAAATATACTGTATATTTTATAAAACAATTAGCAGAGGATATACCTGATGGAATTGACCACTGGTATCTTCCATTATTTTTTAAGCTATCAGCAATTAAAGTAAAAGGACCATTTGGGCCATTGGTAGATAATTCGAGTTTTACCAGAGATTGTGGAGTAGGGGGTGCAGAGCTAATCCAGTCAATAAATCTTACACAACCCGGTTTAAAATATTCAAAACCCTTAGGGAAAATTGGTTTGATATAAAGTGTTGAATAAGGAGTAGATTCTTTAAAGAACCTCAAGTAATTAATATAATTAAATAGTCCTTGTTGTTGAGCAGTTTGTAAGACAATATCAGCGAATCCGTTTCTATCTGCATCTGCAACATCAATTCCCGAATAAGTTCCTGGAGAAGGTACTGAAAAAGATGCAACTTGAGTCCAATTAGAACCTCCGTTTCCTTTCCATATTGTAGCGGTACCCCCGCCATATAAAACTAAATCACAAAAGTTATCCGAGTCCATATCATATAAAACTGCAGCAGTATTACTGCTCGAGGTGGGAAGATTTGCAGATAGGTTTATATACTGTAGAGCAATTCTATCAAACTTCCAGACATTAATCGCACCACCCTCAGCAATAAATCCAAAATCCATCGCTCCGTCATTATCAACATCTCCAAGTGTTACTCCTTTGTATCCCGTATTTGAAGGCGAAGGGAGATTGTATTGAGCATTTATAAAACCACCATTTCCGTTTCCGAAATAAACACCACCATTTTGATATGCAGCTACGAAATCGAGATTGCCGTCTTTATTAATATCTCCGAAGGAAAATTCCATAGATGAATTTCCACCCGAAACAGAAAAAGTTTGTCTCCAAACGCCAGTTCCTAAATTTTTATAAATCCGTATACCATTACAGCAACCAAAGGATATAGAACCTAAATCCAGTTTACCATCGTTATCGATGTCTCCGAAATCAGTAGTGAACATACCCCATGTTTCTCCATTCATTGCTAAACTATCGTCATATGGTATCCAATTCATTCCCGTACCATTTCCAAGAGCAACTTCGAGAATCTGATCTCCGAAATCATTCGTTGAGTAATTGTGATGCATTCCGTAACCGATATCAAGTTCGCCATCATTATTAACATCACCAACTGCAATTCCACCATAACCCAGATTGCCTGTTTGATAATGAATCCAATTAGTTCCTGTCCCATTTCCAAACCATACCATAACTCCTTGCTCACCCGAATTAATTAACGGATTCCCGTGGTCTCCAATGGATAATATGTCGAGATAACCATCGCTATTAATATCTGCGAATTCTAGTTCTGTTCTCCCACTTTCTAAAGTAATTGTTTGTAATCCATTAGATGATTCAACGTAATTGATAGTTTGTTTGTATGTATTAAAAGCCCAAAATGTAAGGATAAATGAAGATAAAGTTATTATGGTAAAAAAGAAAATAAAAATTTTTAATTTTTTTGTCGTTTTCATAATTCTATGAATTAAATACTAAAAAAGATTTCACTTTAACAAAATCATTCTTTTTGTTTCTTTGAAGTTTTGAGTTTCGAGTTTATAGAAATAAGTGCCAGAGGGTAGATATCCAGCGTCGAAAATAACTTCATAAGTTCCTGCTTTAAGTTCTTCGTTCACCAGAGTTTGCACTACTCTGCCGAGTGCGTCGTATATTTTCAGAATAACCTGCGAACTTCCGCTTCCGCAGGAATGACAAAGCGGAATCATAAATCTAATAGTTGTAGTCGGATTAAATGGGTTGGGGTAGTTTTGTCCCAAAACATAACCTTTTGGTAATTGAGTTGAAATATTTTTAATGCCCATTATTATTTCCTGATATAAACGATGCCAGACCGACTGGTCAAGAGTTCCCGCGAATATATAGTTGTTTGCAATTAATAAAGAATAAATAGGTGGTACAGGATTAAACCCTTGATTTTTCTGTAACCAGTTTACACCGTTATTGGTGGATAGATATACC
The DNA here is from genome assembly GCA_964400285.1 of uncultured Ignavibacteriaceae bacterium. Taxonomy (GTDB): domain Bacteria; phylum Bacteroidota; class Ignavibacteria; order Tepidaquicellales; family Tepidaquicellaceae; genus FEN-1279. The sequence continues at coordinate 111,670 of CAYNTK010000002.1, read as the reverse complement.
CCATATATATCTGTCCCTGCAAAAATATAATTTTCGCTAACAGCAAGAGAGCGTACAACTTGATTATTCAGTGCAGTTTGAGTCCAGCTTACTCCATTATTGGTTGAAAGGAAAACACCACTACCATATGTCCCTGCAAAAATATTATTCCCGCTGACAGCAAGAGACTGAACAGGTTTATTGTTTAATGCAGTTTGAGACCAGTTTACGCCGTTATTTGTAGTTCGAAATACACCGCTATCTCCTGTTCCTGCAAAAATATAAATCCCACTGACTGCGAGAGAGTAAATATTTTGATTATTTAAAGAAGTTTGAGTCCAACTTACTCCGTTATTTGTTGAAAGATATACACCGTTATAATAATTTGTCCCTGCAAAAATATTATTTCCGCTGATAGCAAGAGCGAGAACAGAATTATTATTCATCGCAGTTTGAGACCAACTTGCACCGTTATTGGTTGAAAGATATACACCACTACCATATGTTCCTGCAAAAATATTGTTTCCGCTGACAGCAAGAGAACGTACAGAAATATTATTCAATTCAGTTTGAGTCCAATTTACACCGTTATTGGTTGAAAGATATACACCATTATAATCTACGCCGGCAAAAGTATTATTTACACTAAAAGCAAGAGAGCGTACAGATTGATTATTCAATGCAGTTTGAGACCAGCTTGCACCGTTATTGGTCGAAAGAAATACACCGTTAACCTCTGTCCCTACAAAAATATTAATTCCACTGACGGCAATTGAGCTTACATATTGGTTATTCAACTCAGTTTGAGTCCAACTTATGCCGTTATTGGTTGAAAGAAATACTCCACTGCCATCTGTCCCTGCAAAAATATTAATCCCGCTGACGGCAAGAGAGTAAACATATTGATTACTCAGAGCAGTTTGAGTCCAGTTTACGCCGTTATTGGTTGAAAGATATACACCGTTTCCCTCTGTCCCTGCAAAAATATAATTCACGCTAACGGCAAGAGAGAGAACAGATTTATTATTTAAAGCAGTTTGAGTCCAGTTTATACCGTTATTGGTGGATAAATATACGCCATTTCCTGTTCCGGCAAAAATATTATTTCCGCTAACTGCGAGAGAGCGTACATATTGATTATTTAATGCAGTTTGAGTCCAGTTTATACCGTTGTTGGTTGAAAGAAATACGCCATTCCCATATGTCCCAGCAAAAATATTATTCCCGCTGATAGCAAGAGAGAGTATAAATTGATTATTCAATATAGTATGAGTCCAGTTTACACCATTATTAGTTGATAGATATACTCCACTATCAGCTGTCCCAGCAAAAATATTACTTCCGCTAACTGCTAGAGAGAGAACAGTTTGATTATTCAATGTAGTTTGAGACCAACTTATGCCGTTATTAGTGGATAGAGATATTCCAATACCATATTTCCCGGCAAGAATATTATTCCCGCTGACGGCAAGAGAGTAAACAGTCCCTCCATAAATTCCATCACACTGCACCCATTGAGCATTAGAATAATCTATTTTAAATACAAAATGTAAAATTACAAATAGAAAAATTATTTTTTTCATTTTTTATAATCTTTATTTTTAAAAAGATTTTTCCAAAAATTATTATAGCAAAAAGAAGTAGTGGAAAAATACGGGGTTAATTATTTTATTTTATTTATTTTTTCATTATTTAATTAAAATCATTCTTTTTGTTTCTTTAAAGTTTTGAGTTTCGAGTTTATAGTAATAAGTGCCAGAGGGTAGATATCCAGCGTCGAAATTAACTTCATAAGTTCCTGCTTTAAGTTCTTCGTTTACCAGAGTTTGCACTACTCTGCCGAGTGCGTCGTATATTTTCAGAATAACCTGCGAACTCCCGTTTCCGCAGGAATGACAAAGCGGAATCATAAATTTAATAGTAGTCGTCGGATTAAAAGGATTTGGGTAGTTTTGGAATAATTTAAAATCATTGGCAATATTATTCTGATTTGTGATATTCTGTATCGGTTCGAGGTCAATTCTAAATGCACTTCTTCCGTGTGTCCATGCAAATATTTTCATTGAAGGTTGGTGAATAGTAATATCATGAACAGGTACACTTGAATTTAACGTGCTTCCCATTATTTCCCAATTTTGTCCTAAATTTGTTGTAACCATAACTCCGTAATCAGTGCCGATAAATAATTTATTTAAATTCAGCGGATGTATCAAAACATCATTAATCGGAGCATCGGGCAGGTTTCCGTTTATAGCTATCCAACTATTTCCGTAATTCGTTGTTCTAAATATATGTGCTCCTGTTGAATCTATTTTATATCCCGAAAGTGTAACATAACAAATATTAGCGGAGTCATTATGAATGGTAACTCTTGTAACCCAGCGATTTGGAAGTCCAGCATTGATTAAACTCCAATTCGTTCCTCCGTTAGTCGTTACCCAAACGTTTGCATCGTCCGTTCCTGCATAGATTACGTTTGGATTAGATTTAGAAACATCGATTGTAGTTATAGTTCCTAGATTGACAATATGTCCTTTTGCAAGGTCGGGGCTTATTGCTGTCCAGCTTGCTGCATAGTTAGTGGTTTTATGAACTTTATATGTTCCGCAATAGAGTATTGCAGGATTATTTTTATCCATAACAATTGGGGTGCTCCAATTCGTATAGGTTAAATCAAGTCCCGAAGTAGCACTGGAAAAAGAGCTTCCGCCATTTGTAGAGCGGACAAGTCCACCGTTTTGTGAAGAAGCATAAACTCTTTGAGGGTTTTGGTAATCGAATAAGCAGTAAAAACCATCACCGCCATACACTTCGTTCCAAGTCAAACTACCCGAAGACATATTTGTTCCATTATCTTGTGTTCCACCGATTAATGCATAATGATTTTGAAAATTAACATCGCCAGCATAAAATTGAGTAACTGGAAGGGTAGGACTTTCAGCGAAACTCGAACCACCATCGGTAGAGTAATTGATACCACCATCATTTCCAATTACAACATAATTTGAATTCGATGGAGCAAAGTAAACTGCGTGATGGTCAACGTGAATCCAATTAAAAGGCGAAGTGAATGTAGTTCCGCCATCACTTGAAACCTCCATATTCAAACCACCACAGAAAATATGATTTTGATTTGTAGGATTGACTTTGCAAATTCTATTGAACCAAGCATAATTAGAAGAGCCAGCAACAGACGAATTTACATTTGTCCAGTTTGAACCTCCGTTTGTAGATTTATACAAGCCGGCAGTATAACCGCTTGTGTTTGCTAAAAGTGCGTAAATAATCTGCGGATTAGAAGAGCAGATGTCCATAGAGATTCTTCCAAGAGTGGAAGTATTGGAAGGAAAACCTCCTGTTACAACATTCCAGTTTAAACCAGAATTTGTAGAAACATACAAAGCGGATTTTGGTCCACCGTATTTAATATAATTTTCCCTTCGAGTTCTTTCCCAGAAAGCAGCGAAAACTTTAGTTGGATTAGTAGGGTCGAGAACGACATCTATTGCTCCTACGGAATCAGCAACGAATAATGATAAAGACCAAGTATTGCCAGCATTGGTAGATTTATAAATTCCTCTTTCGGGATTTGTTCTCCTTAATGAGCCGAGTGCGGCAACATAGATTTCATTTGGGTTTTGTGGATTTATTGCAATACTTGGAATACTGAAAGTGTTTTGTAATCCGATAAAAGTCCAATTTATTCCGCTATTTGTAGATTTGTATATTCCCGTTCCCGGATAGTAACTTCTTAATGAATTAGATTCACCTGTTCCACAGTAGATTACGTTTGGCGATTGGGGATTGATTGCCAACGAACCAATAGAAGATGTATTTTGATTATCAAAAACACTTATCCAGCTTTGGCAGAAGTTTGTAGATTTCCATACACCTCCATTTGCACATCCAGTATAAACAATCTGTGGATTAGTGGGGTCTATTGCTACTGTTGTAATTCTTCCTTCGACGTTAGTAGGACCAACGAGTATCCAATTTGTGTATCTGTAAGTTTGGCTATAATTCATATTTTCTCTAACATATTCCAGAGATTTTATTCTTTCATCGTAAGGAATATCATCGAAAGGATAAGCTCTTTGTTTTTCAAACCAGCCGTAATCTGGTATTTTAGATGGCTCTTTCTGGCTTTCTACATACCAATAAAAAAAAAAGAGAATTATTATAGCAAGGACAACATAAACGAAAAGTTTTATATATTTAGTGTCCATATTATTTGTTTAAATTATATAAATTTGTATAAATAAATATTAACTTACAATTGTAAAAGTAGTGAAGTGAAATGGGTTTTTATAAGAAAAATTTTTATATTACTCTTCACGATTTTAAAGTTTTATGATATTATTATTCATTGATTTTACAGTGTAAAAAGTTTAATTTTAATGTTTAATTTATAAAATTTATCATTTTTATATAATAAAGGAGTATTTACAAACGAATGGATAAGCCAAAGGCGAAGCATAGCACTGGAATTATGAATAAAATGAGGGATAAGATGCCTCTTATAATCATTATCCTGATAGTAGCATTTCTTGGGACAATAATTTTTGAGTGGGGAATGAATTATCTTGGATTGCGTGGTTCAGAGCAGATAGTTTTTGCTAAGATTAACGGTGTGGAGATAAAATATCAGGAATATGAAACGCTGCTTCAAAGACAAGTCGAGCAAATGAAAGAGCAGAATAAAGGAAAAGATTTAGATGAACAAACCTATCAACAAATAAAAGAGCAAGTATGGTCTTACCTTGTCCAGCAGACATTAAAAGAGCAAGAGATGAAAAGACTTGGAATTACAGTATCAGACCAAGAAATATTAGATTGGGTATATAATGAACCTGAAACACTTCCAGATTGGTTAAAAAATAATTTTGTCGATTCACTTGGAGTTTTTCATTCCGAATATTTGCAGGCAGCAATACAGGCACCCGAAAACAAAGAGAAATGGGTAGAAATAGAACAATATTTAAGAAAAATTTTGCAGGATAATAAAATTAATAATTTGATAGCGGCATCGGTTTCCGTTTCGGAAGGTGATGTATTGCAAAAGTATAAAGATGAAAATTTAAAAGCAGGTTTCAGTTATATTTTATTCGACCCGAATTTAGTTACCGATACAAACTTATTGCAGGTATCAGATGAAGAGATGAAAAAATATTATGAAGAGCATAAAGACGAATATAAGCAACCAGAAGCGGTTAAGTTTAAATATTTGATTTTTCCCGATATGGCAACTGCAGACGATTCTGCAAGCGTGAAAAAACTTCTCGAGGGATATATAAAACAATTAAAAAATGCAGTTGTGGAAGATTCTTCATTAATAAAACTAATTAATGACGAGTCGGCAGTTCCATTTAATCCAGAATTTCAAAAACCAAATGCACTTGGAAAAGGAGTTGTAAACTTTTTATTTAATGCATCGAAGGATTCGGTTTCAAATTTAATAATAGACCAAGATGCGTATAAAGTTGTAAAATTGCTCGATACGAAAGAAGGAGAAGACACATATTATAATGCATCTCATATTTTATTTAATTTTGGTCAAGATACACTTGCTGCAAAGAAAAAAGCAGAAGATGTACTTGCAAGAATAAAAAAAGGTGAAGATTTCGAAACGCTTGCATACGATATATCTGAAGACCCTTCTGCAAAGCAAAACAGAGGCGACCTCGGATGGTTTACGAAAGGTGCTATGGTTAAAGATTTTGAAAATGCAGTTATGAATGGAAAAATTGGAGAGGTGATAGGTCCTATTAAAACAGAATTCGGTTATCATTTAATAAAAATAAAAGGGAAATCTAAAAAGGAATTTAAGATTGCCGAATTAAGAAAACCTGTAGTAGCAAGCACAAGAACAAAAGATATAGCGAGGAAAAAAGCAACCGATTTTATAAAAGAACTCGAAAGCGGTCAAGGTTCGATATTATCTTGTAATGCAGGTAAAAAACTTATAATAGATACACTTGCAAAGAGTATGAATTTAATGGTAACCTTGACACCAGAAATATCTAAAGATGGATTTGTTCCGGGTGCAGGTCAAAATCAAAATATAATAAAATTTGGTCTGGAAAATAGCATAGATAAAATTTTCGGACCTGTAAAAGTTCAGGGTGGATATGGAGTTTATCAGATTAATCAAAAAATACCTGAAGGATATAAGAATTTCGATTCTATAAAAAATACGATGATAAAGCCAAAGCTACAACAAAAGAAAAAGTTCGAGATTATATTGAATACAGCAAATGAGATTAGAAGTAAGATACAAAATAATGATTTGAATTCATTAAAAGCAAGTTTCCCGCAATATACTGTGGAAACAGCCGATACGGTTTCAGTATCAAAGCCCGACCAAAAGATTGGACTTGATTATAAGTTATACAATGCGATATTTAAAATGAATGCAGGCGAGATATCGCAACCGATAAAAGGAGATAGAGGATATTATATAATAAAAGTAAACTGGATAACACCATTCGACGAAAATGATTATCTTGCGAAACAAGCTGACTTAAGAAAACAACTATTGATGACAAAACAGCAAAATGCTGTTCAGGAATGGATGCAGAATTTGCAGAATAACGCAGAGATTATAGATAATAGAGACAGATTGTTAAATTAATATTTTTTTATTGCAAATCCATTATATTTTTGTAAAAATATTTTACAAAAAAAATAATGGATTTTTTTATGTTTAAATTTGTTTTTGAAAAATAAACTATATGGATACTGACTCATCGCTTACTAAGGGCAGCGTATTAGGGTCAAAAACTACAAAGGTTATCGTATTATCTACGGTAATGTTTACTTTTATCTCCTTTTGGCGTGCTGCAGCCATTGTAATAGGAGATTTAGGTTCAACTGCGTACTATATTGGAGGTATTGCAGAACAGTTCATTGGAAAAGTTGCACCCTATTTTATTCTTCTCGTTATGCTTTTTTCACTCGCAATTAATGCACTCTACATCGAATCCTCACCTTTATTTACTCGTGGAGGTGTTTATCGTGTAGTAAAGTTTGCGCTTGGAAATTGGTTTGCAAAAATTTCAGTTAGTGCATTAATGTTCGATTATATATTAACAGGTCCGATTAGTTCGGTTTCTGCTGGGCATTATCTAACTGGAGTGATTAATGAGCTTTTTCATATTGCGGGATTGAACGTTCAACTCGATAGGAACGTTTTTGCAATGTTGTTTGCGATTGCAATTATAATATTTTTTTGGTGGGAAAATATAAAAGGAATTGAAGAGTCTTCAGGAAAAGCTTTGAGAATATTTGTTATAACGGGTGTAATGGGAGCAATAGTAATTTTATGGAGTATAGTTACTTTAGCATTAAAAAATGAACCTTTCTTTTCTCATTTACCACCACTGCAGTTGAATTTGAACGGTGAAGCTTATGGATGGTTGAAAAATATAGATTGGGTGAAGTCGATTGGTTTGATGAGTGTGATTATTGCATTTGGACACTCCTTACTTGCATTAAGCGGAGCAGAAACATTGGGGCAGGTGTATAGAGAAGTTGCATATCCTAAATTAAAGAATTTCAAGAAAACTGTATTAGTTATTTTTATTTTTAGCTTTACCTTGACAACAAGTATTTCGTTTCTTGGAATTATGTTAATTCCCGATGATGTAAGACCTCAATATATAGATAATTTGATTGGTGGAATTACGATGTTTTTATATGGTCCTTATTGGATAAAAATATTATTACACGTATTTGTAGTAATAGTAGGTGTTTTGATTTTATCGGGAGCGTGTAATACGGCAATAGTAGGAGCGAATAGTGTATTGAACAGAGTTTCGGAGGATAGGGTATTGACAGATTGGTTCAGGAAACCTAATAAAAAATTCGGAACTACATATCGAATATTGAATTTAATTGCATTATTACAAATAGTTACCATTTTACTTTCACGTGGAGATGTAGTATTACTTGGAGAGGCGTATGCGTTCGGTGTAATATGGAGCTTAACATTTAAAGCTTTTTCAATGATTGTTTTGCGGTATAAGGATAAAAGACCGAGAGAGTGGAGAGTTCCATTTAATATAGATACGAAAAAAATTCATATCCCAGTTGGATTGCTTGTGATATTTTCTGCATTGTTTTTTACTGCGATGACAAATCTTTTAACGAAACCACTTGCTACAATATCAGGTTCGGTTTTCACTTTAAGTTTCTTTTTCGTTTTTCTAATATCGGAGCAAATAGTTAAAAAGAAAACATTAGCTGAAAAGAAAATTACTGAGGAAGAATATAATAGCGAGCATCATAGTAAGATACTCGAACATTTTAATCTCGATGATGAATCACAAATTACTCCCGAAGCAATAGAAAGCGAGCACGAGGATAGAGTGATGGTAGCGGTAAGAGACCCATCGAATTTGGCACATTTGAAAAAAATTATTGAGGAAACCGATACGGAAAAAACAGAAATAGTTGTTATGATTGCTCGTGTATTTAGAGATAAACAAAATACGGAAGTTAAAAAAGACCTCGAAGCAGATGAAAGACATTTGTTTAGCGAAGTGGTTAATACAGCCGAAAGAATTGGAAAACCCGTTATACCGATAGTAGTTCCGACTAATAATGCTTTTTATTCGATAATGAATGTAGCACACAGTTTAAAAGTAAGGGAAGTTGTAATTGGTTTATCGGCAAAGTATAAGCCCGATGTGCAGATGCAGCAACTTGCTTTATTATGGGGAACTGTAAATTCCGATGAATCGAATCATATTAAACTCAGAATTATAGTTCAGAATAAAGAATATAACGTAGAACTATAAAGCAAATAAAAATAAGATTGAATTAGTAATATTCTGCATGAGTGAAATTTAATAATTTAAAAATATTATTATTATTATTAATTATACTTATTATCCCGACATTTATTTATTCGCAATCGGGAATAGAGAAATTTTTAAAGGGATTTGTTTTTACTTCTTCACTTAATTACGTATCTTCTGCATCGATACAGTTATATCCAAACAGTTCTGATATAATAGAAAGAAATTCTACCATAGAGACAACAAACGGCGGATATGGTTATGGTTTTTCGTTAAGGAAAAAAATATTTGCAGATGAAATTTCGATTGGAATATCGACTGAATATATAAAAATTACCGATGACCAGCTTTCTACAGTATTAGAAAATGATTATGATTTTATTAGGGTAAGGGTTTCCGAAAAAGTGGAAATGATACCGATAGAATTATCGGTAAATTTTAATGTTCCGAGATTTGTGGAGAACCTGAATGTATATCTTGGTGGCGGTGGAGGGTTTTATTTCGGTAATAGAACGAGAAAAATGTTGAATATGGAAACGGCTACACTGTCAAAAAGTCCACTTTTTAGTTTAAATGTTCTATTTGGAGCGGAGTATATGCTTGATAAACATTTTTCATTGAATTTCGAGATGAAGGTTCGTGACGGAAAATTTAAAGTCCGTAGCTCTTTCCCTGTTAATTATTTTACAACCGAAAATCAAACATATTACTTCCCAAAAGAATTCGAGTCGAAAATATTTATTGATGGACTGAAGTTGAGCTTTGGTGTTGGTTATCACTTCTAATAGATAAAGTTACTTATACCTCCGTTCCCAAAGAGGACTTTAGGAACGAGGTTAAATATTCTGAAATAACAGAGTCAATTAATCCTACTTCACCACCACTCTTACTCCTTCCGAATGCGAGCTGAATTCGGGGGCAAGAGAAGAGTCTACAAAGTCTGCAAAAACAAGCATATTTTGCAGACTTTGCAGACTTTATTTCTTTTCCAGATAAATATTGAGTATTTTATTAATAATTCGATATTTTCCTCTATCCATTTTTATTATTATTCCTTTTTCACATAGTCTATTAATTGCAGTAAATAAATTCCCTTTCTTTATTTTCAAATTCTTTGTAAGGGTTTGTAATTCTTCAAAAGTATATACTTTATATTCTGAAGACATTAAATGCAAAATGTCTTTTTCTTGTCTACTCGCTTTGTCATATAAAGGATCAAGAATAATTGGGTTTAATTCTGAAATTGCCTGATTCAATGAAGTATCGAATTGTTCAATAGATACTTTGCCTTTTATTTGGTTATCAAATAGATAATGACATATAATTTGTATTAAAAAAGGATGTCCTTCGGTTACTTCAAAAACACTTTTATTTACTTCGCTGTTAAATTTCACTCCTGTTTCTTTTAACGATTCTTGGATTAATATGTCTGAACTTTCTTTGCTAATATTCTCCAGTTTAAGAATTGGAATAAAATATCTTCCAACAGGATTAAACTTTTGTAAAAACATATTCCAACCATCATCTGTACTGGAAAGTATAAATAAATACCCTGTGTTTTCAATAAATTCACTATCCGATAGGACATTCTTAAGTAAAGTAAGAAATTCAGGAATTAATTTGTAATTTTGTACATCATCCAATAAAACTACAAGTGTTTTCATATCATTTTTCAGACTTTTCCAAAGTTTTATTAAAGAATCCAATAATAATCCTTGTGGGTCTCCTTCAAATTTTTTCTTTTCTTTAAACTCTATTCCACCACCAATTACAGGTATGGTTATTCCAATACCTTTCATCGATTCATAGAATGATTTTAATTTTTCTCTTTTAATTGGTAGATTTCTCGGTAATTGAGTAATCAAATTAATTACAGGTGATAAAAGGTCCTTTCCAACAAATTCAGGTACATTTAATGTTGATGAAAAAATACTTTTACTTTGAGCTATTTTCTTAAATTCCTTTAATAATGTCGTTTTTCCAATACCCCAACCGCCAGTAGTAATAAAATGGTTATATTTTTTATTAAATGCATCTTTTAAATGTTTTTCGAAAATACGTATCTCTTTTTCCCGTCCAATAAATACTCTAGGCTCTTGACCTGAACGTGGTGTAAATGGATTTTGACCAATCATTATATTTAAATATTAATTTATCAATAAATCTCTTATTGATTATAAAGACATTATTTATAATATAATCTTTTATTTGACCACCACTCTTACTCCTTCCGAGTGCGAGCTAAATTCAGGGGCATACATACATTGAATCGTAGTTATGCCGTTCGAGAAATCTCCCGTATTTGTTACCCTTAAGGAATATTCAAATACGTAAGTTCCTTTTGGCAGCCAGCCGAAGAAGAAATTGGTGGAGGCATCGCGAGTGCTTTCGTAATATCCGAGTCCGCCCTGATATTTATATTGCGAAATTACATTCAGCGGCTCGAAGCAAGCGGCTCGCATATCTTTCATATGAACGTATTCCATATCTCTATCGGCACGGAGTTCAATACGAACTTTTACTAAATCACCAACTTTTAATTGTGTGTTATCAGAAATAGGTGTAATCACCGGACCTGTTGAAGTATTTTCCTGCAGGAAGAGTTTTTTATCAAGCTTCAAAGGAGTTTCTGCACGTGTGATTTTATCGAGTTGTTCGAAGTATTGCCAATACATCGCACCCCAGCTTACGCCTTCATCTTTTTTAGTAACTGTGATGTTTCCCATTTCAGGTTTGATTTCATCATAATACCACGAAGTTTTAAAATATCCTGTTCCTGCTTCGACCTTTACATCAGGTAGATTTTTTGGGTCAATTTTCTGACTGCCGAGCGTGATATCTACCATTACTTCGGTTGCGAGCCAATCCGTTCCTCTTAAAAGTAGTGCGTAACACGCTTCCGCTGTGGCTTTCGTGGTTTTCCAATCCTGTGTTTGTTTTTGTTTCAGTAGCCAAACTTTCAATTCATCTACTGCATTTTTATCTTTAGCAACTTCATCATAAACTTCGATTAGCAATGCTTGTGTTTCTATTGGTGCCTGATACCAATACCAGCCGTATTCGTTATCTTTCCAATACATACCAAGTTCTTCGTTATGAATTGCGTTTTCGTTGAATGATTTTATAATCATATCGGGGACTGTTGTATTTCCGTATCTGTAAAGTGATAGTGCAATCATACCCTGCAGGTATCGACTATTTTGTAACCAGTATTTTTCTTCCTGACCTTTGAAGTAGTTAAACGCTTCTTTAGATTCTTCGGGTATAGGAATATCGAGAAAGTAACTTCTTGCATATAGATAATTAATATCAATCTGCCAGAGATGATTATCCGAAAGTTTAATCTTGCCTTCTTTAGCGAGTTCGACGAGATAATCATAATCTTTCTTAACCATATAGTCCATATATCTAATCCCATTCGTAACCATATTCCACACGGTATAATCTTCACGGATTTTTTTAATACCCAGTTTATCGAGGTGTCCAAATCCACCTATGATGTATTGTGTGATATACCTGTCTTCGGGCATACCTTCGAACCAAGGCCATCCGCCGTTTGAATATTGCATCTTGCTAAGTTTCGTTGTCGCTTTGTCAAGCTCTTTTGTCATTCTATTGATTTCAAAAAGAACTCCAACTCTTCTTTTCCTTTCTCCTTCATCCTTAGCTTCTCTTACCCACGGTGTTTCTTCGAGCATTACTGCTTTTAGCTCTTCGTTTTTGTCAAGGTTCGAGAGTAGTGCATTCGGCTCATATTTTGCCCACGTATCGAATACCTGTTTTATTTTCGGATTCGAATTTGCGATATGGGAAGCAATGCTGTTTGCATAAATTCTTGCGAAAGTATTTTCTGCACATTCCCATGGATACTCCATAATGTAAGGTAATGCTTGAACTGCATACCACGCAGGGTTTGAAGTGAACTCGAGAGTCAGTTTATAATTTGTTGCTGTTGAAGAAGTATTATTAACAAGTTTATCGAATTTGAAATTTTTAGTTTGATTCGACCTTATTGGCAGAGGAAGAGTTTCGGTAACGAGCATTCTATTCGTCAAAACCGGCAGTGTATTCTCTTCACCATCTGCGTAGTTATCTGCTTTTGCAACTATTTTATAAGTAACTGCGTCCACACCGAATGGAATATCCAGAGTCCAACTAACCGAAGTGCTTAAACCTTTTTTGGTTTCGAATGCTACGATTTTTTGTTTATTACCAAACCAATCGTCTATTGGCTTCATAGTGAAAGCATCGAAAAGCTCGAGTTGTGCATTTCCCGATAAATCTTTTTCCGACAGGTTTGTAATTTTTGCACTGAAAGTGATTTTATCGCTTTCTCTGAAAAATCTCGGTGGATTCGGAACTACCATAAGCTCTTTTTGAGTTACGAGTTCATTTTGAGCAAAGCCGATTTTCAAATCCTTTGTATGAGCGAATCCGAGCATTTTCCATTTTGTAAGTGCTTCGGGAATCTGGAACTTTACTATTATTTCTCCGTTTTCATCCGTCCTTAGTTCGGGATAGAAGAATGCTGTTTCGTTGAAATTTTTTCTTGCGGTAACTCCTGTTATTTCTTCGGTTTTAATCCCTTCTACAATTTCTTTCCCTGTTTCTTTTTTTGAGGTTTTTTCATCTGAGATTTCTTCATCATCACCATTCTTCATTTTATCTTTTTTCCTTACTTTAGTCTCGTCTACTCCTTTCCCATCATATTCCGTCTTGGATACTTCTGGGGCATATAGCAATCTTTGTTCCATAAAATCCATAGTGTATCCGTTTCTATAATGCGAAGAAATTGGGTAACCAAACCAATTTAAATAGTCATAATAGAAATATTTCGCATAATAATATTGATACCATTCCTTCTGGTATAAATAGGAATCTGAATGTCCAAAACCGTTGTCTATATCCCAATAGAGTTTGCTTGGATAAGGATAGTATAAACTCAATCCCCAGTTATTTGGTTTGAAAGCATCGAGTGAAGCGTCATAAAGCGAAGCAACCATTTCTGCGGCAACTTTATCTCCGTATTTGCCTTTTATTCTTAGTCTCCATTCCTCATTTTCACCTGCTTGAAGTTTATTCCTGAACGTTTCGAATGAAATATCGAGCATTTTATTTGTAAAAGGTACTTCGATAATCTGTTTGTTTGAATATGCTCGATTGTTTACAATATAAACATAATGTATTATAATATTACCTCTATAATCTTCTTTAATAGGAATCGTAAAATATTTTTGTTCATTATTAATTGTAACGAATTGTTTTTCGAGAATATTTCCGTCTTGTTCTATTTCGTATAATACTTTGGAATTAAAACCACATCCCGCAAGAAATGCTGCAAAGTCTCCGGGTTCTGCTTTTTCTTTAATTACCTGAAACCAGTTCGTGTTTGGATAGGGAAGAGTTTTCTCTCCTGTGCTATATGCAGTAAAGTAGAATAATTCTTTTACTTCTTCGCCAAATTTATCTTTACTATTCATTTCGATTAGATACATTCCTTGATTCCATTGATTAAGGTTTTTCAAATGAAGTATCGAATCCTCGGCAGTATTAAAATTCACTTCGTCAACTTTAAATTCCCTTTCCCATTTATAAATATTATTTTCATCTCCATAGGCATCATTCGGAAAATATTTTCTGTATTCTTCCTGTGTATATAAGTATTTATCGGGTTTTTGTAATATGGAATTTTGATATGTTCTGTCGGGACTTTTTAATTTGAAAATCGAAATAGTTCCTTTAGCTGGTTCAAATTCTCCGTTAAGATTAGTAGTTTTAATTTTAAAATCTGATTTATCGTTTTTATCCAAGCTACCGGGAATATCAACACCGATAATTAAAGAATTATATCCAACCGAAACCGATTTATTACTACTTCTTGTCTCGCCATTTATATCGGTAACATCTGCAGTAACAAGGTAAGTAAAATATGGTTTCGATTCTTTCGGAACGGTTTTATCAGGAATGGCGTTGAACTTAACTTCGAATTCACCATTTTCGTTCGTTGTCGTTGAGCCATTTAAAATTTCTACTTCTGGTGATGAAGGATAATATCCATACCAATAAAACCACCAGTAGGGGAATATAGCTTTTCTAACAACTCTATATTTTACTGTTGCGTTATCTACGTTTGCACCCGAATATGTTTTTGCTATCCCTTTAACGCTGACTTCATCACCAAGTCTGTAGCTACCTTTTATCTCATCGAATTTCACTTCGAATTTCGGACGCTTATAATCTTCTACTTGAACATTTATAGAGCCCATTCCTTCGACAAGAATTGTCATCCTTCCGTTTAATACACCAGTAGGTGCAACGAAAGACCCGTTGAAAGTTCCATATTCATTGCTCCTTAAATTTAAACTCGATATTTCTTTGTAATTTACATCTTTAAATAATACTCTAACATCATAATTGGCTAAAATTTTATTCTCCTTACCTTGAGTTTCGATTGCTATACCTTTGAAATAAATAGTTTGTCCGGGTCTGTAAATAGCTCTGTCGGTAAAAAAGTAAACATATTTATAAGGTGTAATTTTATATGGTTCGTATTCATATTGGTAAAATAGACCATTTAAATAATATGTATTCAAAAAATCTCTTCCGTTTAATGCCGAATTTAAGTAGTCATTATCTTTTTCGAATTCTACATAGTAAGTCATATATTCTTTAGGAGCTTTTATTACAAAATATCCATCACCGTCTGTTTTATAAGAATTACCTTTTTTATAATCATATTTATAAGTATCGGGGTCATATTTTTGGTAGAATATAGTAGCATCGACATTGCTCATTGGTTCACCTGTAAGTCTATTAAAAACGTAAAACTCCATCTCACCGCTTGGAGTATTTCTATTGATAAAGCTGATGTTAGAAATTGTGGTAAAGCAATAAGCAACTGCATTTTTTTCATAGCTAAGATTTTCGTTAGTTCCTGCAAGTATTATATATTCACCATAACCAAGAGGTGAAATTTTTATTTCCACTCTATGTTCCTGATAGTCATTATCGTTCGGTAAATTTATAGAAAATTTCTCTACGGGATTTTCTCTCGAATAAAATTCAATCAAACGTTCATTTAATTTATCGTTAGAATAACCATAAGTATTATCTATGCTCGAGAGAATTTTCCTTATATCATCTTGAGAAGTCTTTATAACTCTGAAATATAAAGTATTAACGTTTTTATATGTTGTAAGGCATTTAAAAGGTTTATTGGGAAGATTAATATTTTCAATCTCTAAATTTAAATTTTTTTGAGTTATATTCGACTGAACACTTTTACAATTAAATGCTCCGTCAGATTCGGGAAATTTTTTAATAGCATTTTCGCAAATATCATAAGCAGTTTTTGCGTCCCATTTATATTCATCTGATTTATTCGGGTCATATTTTCTGCTGCGGTTAAAGATGTAATTTGCTTTATAATAACTTACCATAGTGGAAGAAGGGTGGTCGGAATATTTCTGCTCCAAGTCGTCGAGTGCTTTAAGGTATAAATTCATTTTATCTTCATTTCCGGAATTGTCGTGAACGTAGTTAAGTCTTTTTAAGTCCACATCTATCAATGCTTCGGGAGAATTATCTTTAAGATGAAATTTTATTAAATCTTGTAATAATGTTATTGCATAAAAATCGAAAGATTGAATATCGTTTGTTTTGATTTCAAAATCTGCAAACTCTTTTGCACTCGAAAAATATTTCGGGTCGTTTAATGTGAATTGTTCTGCTGGTCTTGTCAAATCCGATTCTCGGTTCATAAAGAAATCTATTGCTCTATGTGCAAGGAAATCGTAAAGAGTCGGTCTGAAAACTCTTCCATTTGGAGGTTCGGGATTATTATTATAATCGTTTAATATTTCATTATATATTTCGATGTTAATGCTTTGAAGGTTTGCTACATCGCTTAGAGATTCTTTATAATAATAAATAACTTTTTCTGTGAATTTGCTTAAATCCCAAGTCTTGATATCATCTTGAACAAAATTTACCGTTTTAGTTCTATCGAGAATTTTATATCGGTTTGCCTGATAATAAGACCAATACATTTCCGCAAGCATAGATTGTAAAACGGGTTTAACGGGAAATGAAGAGTTATTTATCTCCTCTGTCAGGTCTTTGATATTCGTTTCGTAAGAATCCTCCTGAATATTAATTTTTAATCTTGCTCTATATATAATGGATTTAATTAAATTAGGTGGATTGTTTTCATTTTTTGCTTTCGAATAAATCTTTTCGACTATTTCTAAAGCGGATTTTGGCAATCCATAGCTTATCAGTGAATCGACCACTTTCCAGTCTTTTTGATAGTCATCGAAAAAAACAGGAGCTTTTTTCGATGAATTTTTTTCTTTTGTATAGGTAACCGAATTGGCTACAAGTATAAAGGAAAAAAGTAAAAATAACGGTACAAAGATTTTTGTTCTCATAAATTAATATATAATTTTAATGATTTTAGATTGAATTTTTTTAAAATATGCAATTTAAATGTTTTAAAATACAAAAAAATTAAGTGTCTACTTTTTTATACTCACAAGTGCAAATACTGTTCCGAAAAAAATAAATAAAAAAACGTTCACGATAAATCGAGAACGTTTTTTTGAAAAAGTATATTTAAATTATTTTACTTCACCATTTTGGATTAATCTATGCATAACACTATGTTTTCTGCCATAGAAGAAATAAATCAACATACCTATGGCGAGCCATCCGAATAATCTAAACCAATTTTCAAGCGGAAGAGAAAACATTAAAATTGCACAAGTTAAAATTCCCAAAATCGGAACAAGCGGGAACAGTGGAGCTTTAAAAGGCCTTTCCGCTTCTGGGTGTTTTTTCCTCATAATTAAAACTGCGGTGCATACAACTACGAAGGCAAAGAGCGTCCCAATATTTACTAATTCCGCTAAAACTCTAAGTGGTAAAAATCCTGCCAATAGACCTACAAAAATTCCTGTAATAATAGTCGATTTCCAAGGAGTTCGGAATTTTTCGTGAACAGCTCCGAATATACTCGGAGGAACAAGACCATCTCTTGCCATAGCAAGTAATACTCTTGGTTGGCTTAACATCATAACAAGCAATACAGAAGTAATTCCTGCTAAAGCTCCGAGTGAAACTACAAATTGAGCCCAAGTAAGACCTACTCTATTGAATGCATCGGATACGGGAGCGTCGATATGAATTTCGTTATAGGGAACCATTCCTGTTAATACACCTGCAACTAAAATATATAGAACAGTGCAAATAAGAAGAGAAGCTATAATTCCGATAGGAACATCTTTCTGCGGTTTTTTAGCTTCTTCTGCGTGAGTGGAAACAGAATCGAAACCAATATATGCAAAGAAAATCATAGCCGCACCTGCAAGCATACCAAGTGGTGCTCCATCGACTGCTTCCTGACCCCAAATAGTTTTTCCAAAGAAAGTTAAACCTCCATAACCAAATGGTGCAAAGTTTGACCAATTATCGGGATTAATGTAAAATGCTCCAACACCAATAACGAGTAACACTATTGCTACTTTAATAATAACCATAGTAGCGTTAAAAGTTGCACTTTCTCTAATCCCTTTAATTAGAATAACTGTAATAATAGCAGTGATTAAGACTGCGGGCAAATCAACTATAGTTCCAGTAGCTACGAAATGCCCAAGTGCAGGGTCGAAGTCAGTCGGTGCTTTAGTAAAAATTGATGGTAGCTTAAGACCAAAAATTCCTATGAAATCCTGAAAGTAGTGAGACCACCCGTGAGCTATAGCGGCAGAGCCGACTGCGTATTCCAAGACTAAATCCCAACCGATAATCCAAGCAAATAATTCTCCCATAGTAGCATAAGCATAAGTATAAGCAGAGCCAGCTACGGGAACCATAGAAGCAAATTCAGCATAGCACATAGCAGCAAAAACGCAAGCAATACCAGCAGCCATAAAAGATACAATAATTGCAGGTCCAGCTTTATCGTGTGCGGCAATTCCTGTGAGAACAAAAATTCCTGTTCCTATGATTGCTCCTACACCAAGGCTTGTTAATGTTACAGGTCCAAGAATCCTGCGAAGACGATTTTCTCCTTTCATCTCTTCCAGTAAAAGACTAAGAGGTTTTCGTGCGAAGTATTGATTCATAAAGGTTTCCTTTTTTAGATTAATTATGTGTAGTTATAAATTTCTTATTATCTTTTTTACAAATTATTTGCGTAACATTTCTTCCCGACAGAAGGCAAGTAGGAACACCACCCCCGATTTCCACCCATTGACCAATCATATAAAAATTTTCCAGACCGGGGAGAGTTTTCTTTAATCCCTGCAAACCAGTTTTTTTAGAAGGTAACCAACCTTCGTAGCTTCCTTTCCAATTGTTTGTATAACGTATAACAGTTGCCGGTGTAGATACATCAATTTCCTCGAGGTTCGATTTTATATTTCCGAATTTTTTATCGAGCTCTTCTATTACTTCCTTTGCGATTTTATCTTTTTCTTCCTGATATCTTACTTTATCGTTTTTTCTTAAATATTCCCAATATTTGTAATTATCGGTTGTGAACAATACATACATTGAAGTTTTTCCCTCTGGAGCCATAGTTTTATCGAAGTTAAAAACTCTTAAATTTAAATATTTATATTCTGTATTTTCGTCTATTCTGATTGGCTTATCGATTTCAAATTTAAAAAAATGTGGTATTTTATCGAATGAGTTATTTACTCCGAGAGAGACCTGTAAGTAAGAGGGAAAAGTTTTATAGCTTTTATAAATTTTATCGATTTTTTTATCTGTAAAATTACCGTCGAGCATTTTATATATTGTGTAATATCCATCTGCTGCAGAAATTACGATGTCGGAAAAATGTGTGTCTCCATTTTCGAGTTGTAACCCTTTTGCAATTTTATTTTTTACGATTATTTTTGTAACCTTGCTTCTGTAATTAATCTTGCCGCCGAGTTCGAGGTATTTTTTTTCTATAAGTTGAGAAAATTTTAATGAACCACCGATAGGATATCCCGCACTTTTTTTATTCATCCAAGCAAACATCATAATTATGAAAAATGCCGAAATATCATCTGATGGTAAAACTTTAAGAGAATTTTTTAATAAATCATTTTTAAAAAAATTTGAAAAATCGTTTAACGATAAACCAATCCACTTTTTATAGCTGTTCATATACGGAATAACTTTCATAATCATTTTTAATCCGTCGAGAAATGTATAAGTTTCCGATGCTTTATCGTTTGGTATGTTGAAATTAGAAAATTTTTTAATTGCTTTTATAAAATTTCCAATTACAATTTTATCTTCGGGAGCTTTTTTAAGTAGTTCTTCTTTTAGCTTATCTGCATTGCAATAAAAGGTAATACTATTTCCGTTTAAATCTTCGTATTTATTATAATAATCAAAATCAACGAATTCAGTATTTTTCATATCAATAATTTCATTCCAGAGGAAATAGAGATTATCGTTTGGACTTGAACCGACAACCCAATGTAAGCAACCGTCAAAAGTATATCCCGAGCGGTGCCAAGAAGTGCAGAGACCACCCGGTATAGAGTTTAATTCGAAAATTTCGGTATCATAGCCGTTCATTTGTAGATAGCAACCAGCCGATAGACCCGCAATACCTGCACCAATAATGCTAATTTTCTTTGCCATATTATATAAAAAAATAAGGTTGTCTCAAAAATTAAGTTATATTTATATCAAATCAAACGAAATACAAAAAGACATAAATTTTTCACTTAAAACAGATTTGAGGCAACCTATAAAATGAAAAAAATACTTTTCTAATTTTTCGGAATACCCGCCAAATCTAAAAGATATTCACATGCTTTTCTGTAAGGGTCATCGAGCTCGGGATTCCAGATTTCGGTTATATTAAAATCGTCTTTTTTATAACCCTCGAGAATCCATTGCTCGCCCTTGAGCATTTTAGTATCGTCAATCGTAGGCATATTCCAAAAGTCACATTGATTTAGTAATGCTAAAAACTCATTCCATTCTTTTGCTGTTAGCGTTTTAACTTCGCTTGTTTTCAATCTTCCCGGTCCAACTCCGCCTGTTCCTGTAGTAACTTTAATAAAAAGTGAAACTGTATCGTTTTGTTTTTCCAGTCTTATAGCTACGGGATTTTTTACTGTCCTTAGCCACAAAAATCTATAAGATTCTTTGTTAATACCTGATTCGTATAAAACAGGTTCATACATAGCAAAAAGCATATTCGATAAAAAAGGAACTTTTTGTGTATCGAGTTCAAGAGGAAAATAATTCGTTCCCGGTTCGAGCGGAACGCCCGTAGAATCAAGCTCTAACGCAGTTGTTTTTTGTGTTTTTATTTCTTTTTTTGCTGATTGTTTGTATTTCTTGCAGGCGGTTAAAGGTAAAAGAAGAATTAACAAGTATATAATGTACTTCATAAATATATCCCTCTCCTTATTAAGAAGCTTTTTTAATTTTTTTTTAAAATGCTTACTTTAGATATATGCGTAATTTAATATCAATTTTAATATCAATCCATACAAATTTTTTGACATAAGAAATATTTTTTATTTATAAAAATAAAGGTAGATAAATAAAAAAATAGGGTATTAGTCTTTTTATAAGTTTACCACTGATTATATGCAACGGTTGTATTTGAAAATAATTATATTCCTAATTATTTTAATGCGAGGTGAAGATAACTAAACATTTTAGATGTTGTTATTATCTTACAAATAATTTCCTTATTGTCAACAATATAAATATTATCAATCCATACATTCCCGAAGATACATAAAAAGTTTTTTTTGTAATATCTTCATCATCGCAGGTGATTGTTATTTCTTTTCCTTTGCTTCTTTCTCCTTGCGATTTTGTAGTAAGTTCTCTTTCTACTTCTATTTTAAAATCTCCATTGCATACTACAGGTGCAGCGATTTTTTGTAAATTTGGATAAAATGCAGTCCCAATTCCAACTATTCCAAATCCCAGAATTCCGCTTATGATAATTCTTAAGAAAAAATTTAGAACAGGGGTAACATCGGTATTAATTTTAATATCGTTTTCTTTAGCAACTTTTTTCACCTGCTTTTTTGCTGCTCTCAAACTGCACTGTCTTGCATCTTTTACCATTTTTATTGCTCTTATGGAAGCTCTACTTCTTATTTTAATTAGTATTTGTTCATCTAATCCCATCATTCCCGTTCTTATTTCGTTCTTACAATTTTCACACATCTGTCTCGAGCTGAAATAGTTGTAAGCATTATTAATCCAGAATGAACTATTACATCTCGGGCAGATAATTTCGTGGAAATGTTTTTTTGTCATAATTTTTTTAGATTAATAAATAACTCTCTGCCTGCTCTTGGCTTTATGGAATTATGTGCAGTCGAGAAAGTCATAATTTGAAAAAATGGATTGAAATATTCAAGATATTCTTCTTTAGTGCCTCCGTATGGTGGGTGGTCTTTACCAAATTCGTGATTGAATAATAAACCCACGAGTTTACCACCGGGATTTAGTAATTCATAAATTTTCTTCGCATAAGCTTTTCTGGATTTGGGAAAAATAGCACAGAAAAAAGTCTGCTCGATAATTAAGTCGTATTTTCCTATATGCTCGAAAAAATCTTCAACAATAATATTTTCGACTGGAAAATGTGGGGCTCTTTTTTTGAATTCGCTGATTACAGTTTCGGAAATGTCGAGAATATAAACATTCTTGAAACCTTTATCCCATAGGTATTCCGCTTCATAAGCATTCCCGCAACCGGGTATTAATATTTTTAAATTTTTATTTTCGAGCTGGTCGAAGTATTCTTTTAAAGGAGTGGAAACATAACCAATATCCCAACCGGTTTCTTTGTTAAGATGTTTTTCTTCCCAATATTTTTTATCGAGTTTTAACAGAAAAAATTTTTATGGTAATATATGAAATATTTTATTTTAATAAAATCATTTTTTTTGTTTCTTTGTATCCTTGCGTTTCGAGTGTGTAAAAATAAACCCCACTTGGATACGAAGAAGCATCGAATATAATTTCATATATTCCGAGTGATTGCTTTCCATTTACGAGCGTAGCAATTTCTTTTCCGAGTATATCATATATAATTAATTTTATGTGCTTTATACCTGCTACTTGATACTTTATACTTGTTGTCGGATTAAACGGATTCGGATAATTCTGAAATAATTTAAATGTTGTTGGTATTTCATTACCAATCTGATTCACAAATACATTCCCACCGTTTGTCGATTTCATTATAACCGCTGTATCATACAAGTTTCCTCCGCTTATGAAAAAATTATTCTGGTCAATCAATGTGCATCCTGTAATCAGATTATTTGAATTAAAATATCTTGTTATCCAGTTTAATCCATAATTGGTTGATTTAAAAGTATAAGTTTTTGTAAATGTAAGGTTGTTTGTATCATTTAAATAGTAAAAACCCGAAGCAAAAGCAGTGCCTGTTCCTTTAAGATTCTTCACAAATTGCGAAATGATATTATAAAAAGTGGCAATCGAGTCCCAGCTTGTACCCGTATTTGTTGTTCGGAAAATTTTTGTTCCTACAAATGCTTCACTATGATTACCTATGGCAATCCCTGTTGTGCTGTTAAAAAAACACATTCCCATAAAATTAACACGACCTGTAAAATCTTTTACGCTCCAGTTTATTCCTCCGTTTGTAGTTTTATAAATTCTGCTGTAACCTTGCTCGTTGAATAAAGTTGTGCCGCATATAAACCCTGTATTGATATCAATAAAATTCATATCATTTGTAATCAGATGACTATCGAGTCTTGCAATGCATTGCCAGTTTAATCCTGCATTTGTCGTTTTACAAAACTTCGGATATCCTGATGGATTCGTATCTATCACTGCATAACCAGTATTGACATTGAAGAACTGCATATCTTCAACGTAACCAGTTAATGTATCGAGCTTTCCGACTTCAATCCACGATGCACCTGCATTGGTTGATTTAATAAAAATACCTTTATAATATTCGTGTTTATCTGAGATTCCATTTATATAAAAACCACTTTTATAAAAATTGTAATTTTGTAATCTAAAAATATTGTTTGTTGGATTAAAGCTCATGCTGTTTTTTGCACCGCAGGCATAAACAGTTGAAGCATCTATAAATTGAACAGTAAGTAATGCTCTTAATTCAGCTGGATAATTTGCCTGTATCCAATTTGTACCTGAATTGGTTGTATAAAAAATTTTTTCGCTAAACTGCAGTATCGAATGTCCGCACGAAACGCCTGTATTTAAATTGTAAAATTCAATTTCGTTAGCAAGTCCGCCATAAGGTAAATAATAAGTAATCCATTGAGAAAATCCATTTTGAATTCCAATTAAACCGAAACAAAAAATGAAAAATGAGACTATAAAAATAAATAACTTATTCATAAGATAAGATTTAATCAATTAATATAATATAATACTTTACATTTATTTAAACAAGTTTAAGTTTATAATCTGTTTTAGCATTTATTTTTTGTTAAGAAATGGTTAAATTTATAAATTGTAAAAAATAATATGAAATTTCGGAAATTTTCAATTTTTTCTGCTATTTGTTTGCTATTCATCGTTTTAACGCCTGTATTTTTGAATACTACCGTAAATTTGAATGATGATTCACTTTTTATAAAAAATAAGTTTTTCGTCCAGACAAAGCAGGAACTTAAAATTTCCGAGGCAACTGGTGAGATATCTATTATTACAGGGATTCCGAGTTTAGACGAAAAAAACAGAAAATATAATATTAAAAAAATAAAACGACTTTTTGAACTTAATAATGGTGATGAAAATTTATATTATGAGTTAGGTTTAAATCGGATTTATGTATTTTATATCGAATCAAATCAGGATATCCTTGCAATGACATCTGATTATAATAATGATTTATCAGTAGATTACAGTGAACCGAACTTTATTGGATTTGCAGCTGGAGTTAAAGGAACAAATAATAATCCATATTATAAAGAGCTATTTCTTCCCAATGATGAAGCTTTTAATAAGCAATGGTATTTAAAAAATGAAGGGAAAATAAGCCCAAGTTCGGGAGGGAGAGCAAAAATAGGTGCCGATATTAATATGGTAAAAGCTTGGGATATAGAGCAGGGAAGTGAAGATGTAATAATAGCAATACTCGATTCGGGTATAAATGATGATAGTCCTGATTTAAAAGGAAGACTTTGGATAAATAAAAATGAAATTCCAAATAACGGAAAAGATGATGATAGAAATGGATATATAGATGATTATAAAGGATGGGATTTTGCTTATGATGATAAGCGAAATAATGACGGATTTGGTCACGGAACAAACATAGCAAGCACAATAGGAGCAACAACAAATAATACATTTGGATTTGCAGGAATTAATTATAAATCCAAATTGATGAATTGTAAAAACTTAAGTGATGAAAACAGTGGTGAATATGAATGGTGGGCACGCTCGATAAAATATGCTGTAGATAATGGTGCTAATATAATAAATATGAGCGAAGGTGGAGTGGATTATTCAAAAACACTTAAATCCGCTGTCGATTATGCAATAGCTAAAGGGATTTTTATTGCAGCTTCTATGATGAATAAAGCAAATAATCGAGATTATTATCCAGCAGCATTTAAGGGAGTATTTGCTGTGGGTGCTACGGATACTGATGATAAGAGATGTAAAAAATTTACTTGGGGAGGTGGTAGTTGCTGGGGAAAACATATAAAAGTTGTAGCTCCGGGTAATAAAATATATGGAGTGGATTATAATGATGTTGAAAATCTCGATTCGTATTGGAGCGGAACATCACAATCTACTGCAATTGTAAGTGCGCTTGCTTCACTTTTACTTTCACAGGATAAAAATAGAACTTCTGAGCAAATTCAGGAAATAATTATTTCGACTGCACAGGATAATATTGGCGACCCAAGGGAAGATGTTAACGGATGGGATGAATATATGGGATACGGAAGAGTTGATTGCTATCTTGCTTTGACATTTTCTGGTGACTATGGAAATGTTAAAGAAAATAAAATTGAAAATAAAAGAGAAAAAGAAAATGTTATAAATAATAAAGAAGATACGTATGACTTAAATCAAAAAGCGAAATCGAAACCTTACGATAAGAAAGGTGATGAAAAAGAAAAGAAAAAGAAAGAAGACGTAGTAGGTCCCGCGAAAAAAAGATAAATGCTTTTTTAATATTACAGTTTTTCCTACATAAATTCTTCGTTTTAAATCTGTTTAATTCAAAAATTTAATCCACTATTTTAAATTTTTAAGTTTTAGCTTATAATGAAAATACAATATATAAAAGATAATTTACAAAATGTTGGTTTGAAGGATATTATTTATTTTTCACAACTGAATTCTACAAATAGATATGCCAGGGATTATGATGTGGGAAGCGATAAGATAATTATCACTTCATATCAATATAAAGGCAGAGGCAGATACGACAGAGTTTGGGAATCAATCGAAGATAATAACCTAACTTTTACTATTGTTAAAGAATTCGATATACCTGAAAAATATGTCTATATATTAAATTTTTACACATCTTTAATTATTTTAAAATCAATAAAGAAAATATTTCCAGAATACCTGCATAAAAATTTTTCTTTGAAATGGCCTAACGATATATTAATCAATAATAAAAAATTCGGAGGGATTCTATCCGAATTGACCAACCTAAAAGATAAAAATAAAAAATTTATAATAGGTATAGGATTAAATGTAAATCAAAAAGAATTTCCGAGTTCAATTATGAACAAGGCAACATCGCTTAGACTTGAAACGGGAATAATTTTTAATCTCGAAGATTTGCTAATTGGCGTTGTAAAAGAATTTTACGAAAATGTAAAACTGCTCGAGAATATAGATAATCTTATCAAACTTTGGAAAGAGGAGTCGTTGCTTATTAATAAAGAAATAATATTCGTTAGAGAAAATGAAAACATTGAAATTAACGGTAAGGTAGTAGATATTTTAAAAGATGGTGGAATAAAAATCGAAACTACCGATGAATTCAATACCAAAAATTATTCCACATACTATACTGGAGAAATCAGTTTTATTTATAAATAATTTTAAGTAATTTTATACTCCTTTATTAATTTAAAAAATTATCATAAGGAAACATATAATGTTTTCAGATTACGGGCAAGTCTTTATATTCCTTGTATTTGCTATAGGATTTGTTGCCATTGCTTTAATCTCTGCAAAAATAGTTGGACCAAAAAGACCCACCAAAGGTAAATATACAACTTACGAATGCGGAGAGGATACTGTAGGAGAAACTTGGGTTAAGTTTAATATTAGATTTTACGTTACGGCATTAATATTTATTATATTCGATGTTGAAATAGTTTTCCTTTTCCCTTGGGCTGTCGTGTTCAAAGAAATTGGATTAATTGCTTTTATCGAGATGGCAGTGTTTTTAATAATTCTGATAATCGGTTTGATTTACGTCTGGGCGAAAGGTGATTTGCAATGGGATAAACCTAAACCTGTTATTCCTAAACTTGAAAGAGAAATTTTTAAAGCTGGTAATTAATAATTATGGGTATATTAAATAAACTTGACACACACATTGAGCAGTTCGAAAGTGGTAATATATTAATCACAACTGCCGATAAACTTCTGAATTGGGGAAGATTAAATTCGATGTGGCAGATGTTTTTTGGTCTTGCTTGCTGTGCTATCGAAATGATGGCAACCTCTGCGGCACATTATGATTTGGATAGATTTGGAATTATTCCTCGACCTTCACCAAGACATATTGATATTATTTTAGTTTCGGGTACGGTTACGCTGAAAATGGCTACGAGAATAAAAAGATTATGGGAACAGATGCCCGAACCAAAATATTGTATTTCGATGGGAAGCTGTGCTAATTGCGGTGGCCCATATTGGGAACATGGATATCACGTATTAAAAGGTGTCGATAGGATTATTCCTGTCGATGTTTATATTCCGGGGTGTCCTCCAAGACCTGAAGCATTACTCGAAGGTTTTATTAAATTACAAGAAAAAATCAGAAATCAATCTTTAGCAAAAAATAAATAATTTTTTTTAAAATGGATATAAAAGAAATATATAATATTTTAAAAGCGACATTCGAAGAGGGGATTGGTGAACCTGTAACGGATAAACCAGTTGACCCATATATGATAATTGAAGCATCGAGAATAAATGCTGTATGTTTATTTTTAAGAGATGAAGAAAGACTTCAATTCGATTATTTAAGTTGTTTAAGTGGAGTTGATTATGATAAAGATAATCTTGCAGTCGTATATCATTTATATTCATTTGCATTAAATCATAAATTAGTTTTGAAAGTAATAGTTCCTAAATCGGAACCAAAAGTTCCTACAGTATCTGACGTATGGGTTGCAGCAGAATGGCACGAAAGAGAAGCTTACGATTTAATTGGAGTAATTTTCGAAAATCATCCGGATTTAAGAAGGATATTACTTCCCGAAGATTGGGAAGGAAATCCATTAAGAAAAGATTTTAAAGTTCCGGAATTTTATAACGGAATGAAAGTTCCTTATTAAAAAAAATTAAGATAATTTTAATCATATGCCTGAAATCAGAACCGAAGAAATGGTATTGAATATGGGACCCCAACATCCATCTACACACGGGGTGCTCAGATTGCAATTAACTCTCGAAGGTGAAATCGTTATCGATGTTAAACCTTACATCGGATACCTGCACAGATGTTTTGAAAAACATTGCGAAGCAATGACTTATCCACAGGTGATTCCTTATACAGATAGAATGGATTATGTTAATTCGATGGCAAATGAATTTAGCTATGTTCTTGCAATGGAAAAACTGCTTGGAATTGAAGTCCCCGAAAGAGTGGAATATATTAGAGTTATTATGGCTGAATTGCAGAGAATAGCTTCTCACTTAATTGCAATTGGAACTTATGGAAATGATGCAGGAGCATTTACACCATTTCTGTATTGTATGGCATCGAGAGAGCATGTTTTGGAATTATTCGAAATTACTTGCGGTGCAAGATTGCTTTACAATTATTTTTGGATTGGTGGATTATCTCACGATATACCAAAAAACTTTCAACAGAAAACAAAGGAATTCATAAAATATTTCAGACCAAGAATAACGGAGTTAAATAACCTTTTATCTTATAATAAGATTTTTATAGAAAGAACTGCTAATATAGGCATTTTACCCGCAGATTATGCTATTAATGCTGGTGCTTGCGGACCAACATTGAGGGGTTCGGGTGTAAAATTCGATTTAAGGAAAAATGACCCGTATTCGATTTATCATAAATTCGATTTCGATATTCCAGTTGGTCAGGGATTAAAAGGAACTGTAGGTGATAATTGGGATAGGTATATGGTCAGAATTCACGAAATGGAAGAATCATTAAAAATTATTGAGCAGGCAATAGATAATATTCCCGAAGGGGATGTTCAGGCACAGGTTCCAAAAAGAGTGAAACCACCTATCGGTGAAGTATATGCAAGAACCGAAACCCCTAAAGGTGAGCTTGGATATTACATAATAAGTGATGGTAGCTTAAATCCTTACAGGATAAAAGCTCGTTCACCATCGTTTTGTAACTTGAGTTTGATAAGTGCTTTATCGAAAGGTTATATGATTGCTGATGTAGTTATGACATTGGGAAGTCTCGATATAGTTCTTGGTTGTATAGATAGATAAAAATAAAAATTAACTTTTTTAAAAATATAATATTTTGGATAAGTTTTTACTCGAAACATTTGGGAACGAATTAGTCAAGGATTTATTAATTCCTGTTCCATTATTAGCATTTGTTGCTGTTTTTGCACTATATGCTGTGCTTGCCGAAAGAAAAATTTCGGCGTTTATGCAGAACAGACCAGGCCCGAATAGAGTTGGTGGTAGAACGGGCGTTTTACAGGTTATTGCTGATGCGTTTAAGCTGTTACAAAAAGAAATGGTTCTACCCGATAGAGCCGATAAATGGCTTTACAGGATTGCTCCTTTTATAGTGTTTTTAGGAACTTTACTCGGATTTGCAATTTTACCATTCAGCAGTATTTATATCGGTGTAGATTTAAATCTCGGTCTATTTTATTTCTTTGCAGTTACCTCGATAAGTGTTATTGGAATGTTAATGGGTGGATGGTCATCGAATAATAAATATTCGTTATATGGTAGTATGCGTTCTGTGGCACAGATTGTAAGCTATGAAATTCCGACAGCTCTTGCAGCATTAAATGTAGTTATGATTGCAGGGACATTGAGTATGCAAAAATTCAGTGAAATACAAGCAGGTGGAATTCATAATTGGTTTATTTTTGGTGGACCCGGTGAGATATCGAAAATTATTTTAATTCCTTTTATGGTAACTGCGGGTTTGATAATGTTTATTTCTACACTTGCAGAAGCAAATAGAACGCCATTCGATATAGTAGAAGCAGATAGTGAAATCGTTGCTGGTGTTCATCTGGAATATGCTGGTATGCAAATGGTAATGTTCCTTTTTGCGGAGTATGCTCAGATGTTTGCTGTTTCGGGTGTGATTGTTACATTATTTTTAGGTGGCTGGCAGTCTCCATTTGGTGATGCAATTCCGTTCTTAAATTCACCTTGGATGCAGTTTGTATGGTTTATTGGAAAATCATTAATTTTTGTCTTCGTTATGATTTGGCTCAGATGGACTTTGCCAAGATTAAGAGTTGACCAGCTTATGGGCTTATGCTGGAAATATTTAATTCCGATTGCTATGGTTTGCATATTTGCAGTCGGTTTATATTTAGTATTGTAAAAAAGAATTTTATAATAATATGAAAGTTTATTTTAAGCATATTTATCAGGCAATATCATCGATATTAATAGGAATGTCTATTACGTTCAGGCATATGTTTCAGAAAAAAGTTACTATAATGTATCCTGAACAGAAACTACAATTACCCGAACGTGAGAGAAATAGATTGTTTGTAAATATAGATGATTGTATTGGTTGTGACCAGTGTGCAAAAGCATGCCCTGTAAATTGTATAGATATCGAGACGATAAAAGCTGTTCCCGGAGATATAGTAGGTAAAACAGGAACTACATCACAGGGAAAGAAGAAAGCATTATTTGTTCCGAAATTTACGATAGATTTTGCTAAATGTTGTTATTGTCAGCTTTGCGTTTTCCCTTGCCCGACTGAATGTATTTATATGACCGATATATTCGAATTTTCTACATTTTCACGAGATGGTTTGCTTTATGAGTTTACCGATATGACACCTGAAATGGCGGAAGAAAAAAGGAAAAAAGCAGCAGAATATGCAGCAGAACAGGCAAAGAAAAAAGAAGCCGCTGCAGCAGCAACTAAAAAACCTGTTGAAAAAAAACCGGACGAAACACCAAAACCGGATACAGATAAAAAAGAATCTTAAAATTCGATTATGGATTATTTTACAATTTTATTTTACATCTTTGCTTTATTAACAATAGCTTCGGCTGTGTTTGTCGTATCTTCTAAAAACATTATGTATTCTGCCGTTGCTCTCTTTGTTACTCTTTTCAGTATCGCTTGTTTGTATATTCTCTTAAGAGCGGATTTCATTGCTATTACTCAAATTATGGTTTATGTTGGCGGTATATTAATTCTGCTTTTATTTGGTATTATGTTAACGCATAAAATTACGAATGTAGATTTGAAAACGAGTAATCTGAATATTATTCCTTCTATTATTTTTGCTGTTGGAATAACGACTATTATTATATTTATAATGCTAACGACAAACTGGAGAATAACTTCACCAGTTAACAATGAAACTACGATAAATCAGATTGGAACGTTATTATTGTCGAATTACCTTTTACCGTTTGAAATTGCTTCGATTATTTTACTTATAGCTCTTATTGGTTCGGCAATGTATGCAAGAAAAAACAAAGAAAAAAATTAAAGGTTTTAAATTATGGATATAGGATTACATCATTATTTAATTATTAGTGCGATACTTTTCGGAGTTGGACTTTTCGCTCTAATTTCGAGAAGGAATGCTATTCTTATTTTAATGGGTATTGAACTAATACTTAATGCAGCAAATATTAACCTTGTTGCTTTTTCGCATTTTGGAGGTCTTGGTGTTGATGGTCAAATGATTACTATTTTTGTAATAATACTTGCAGTTGCAGAAGCCGCAATTGCTCTTGCTATTGTTCTTAATTTATATAATCACTTCTCTACGGTTAATGTAGATGAAGCTAATACAATGAAAGATTAATTTTTATTATGGATTATACTTTACAATATCTTCCGTTAGTAATTCTGCTTGTGCCGATGTTTTCATTTTTACTATTGGCATTTTTTGGGAATTGGATTCCAAGAAAAGGAGATTTTATTGCAGTATCTTTGCTGTTTATAAATCTTGCACTTTCCTTCGTTGTATTCTTTGCTTTTGCTCAGTCTGGTAAATATTCATATACAGCCGAATGGTTTAATTTAGGAAAAGGAAATACGGTTTTTACTGCAGGTTTTGTAATAGATGAACTTTCGGCTATTATGCTGATAGTCGTAAATGCAATCAGTGCTTTTGTTCATTTGTTCTCAGTGAAATATATGGAAGGCGATGCGAAATATAAAAAATATTTCTCCTATCTTGGTCTGTTCACTTTTTCTATGCTTGGATTGGTTTTGACTAATAATGTGCTTATTATGTATGTTTTCTGGGAACTTGTTGGGTTAAGTTCATATTTGTTAATCGGTTTCTGGTATGAAAAGCCAGCTCCACAAGAAGCAGCGAAAAAAGCTTTCATAGTTAATAGAATTGGTGATGTTGGGTTTTTCCTTGGTATAATGATAATATTTTTAACGCTCGGAACGTTTAATTTTACTGATATTTTCGCAGGTGTGGAAGCTGGGAAATTGCAAGGAGGTTTATTGACTGCAGCGGGAATTTTACTTTTCTGCGGTGCAATTGGTAAGTCGGCTCAATTTCCTCTGCATGTTTGGCTTCCTGATGCTATGGAAGGTCCAACTCCCGTATCGGCTTTAATTCACGCCGCTACTATGGTTGCCGCAGGTGTTTATTTGACTGCACGAATCTTCGTTATGCTTTCTGCTGATGCTTTAACATTTGTAACTTTTATTGGTGCTATCACTGCTTTTATTTCTGCTACGATTGCTATTACTCAAAACGATATAAAAAGAGTTCTTGCATATTCGACTATCAGTCAGCTTGGTTATATGATTATGGCAATTGGTGTCGGTGCAATGTCTTTCGGAATGTTTCACCTTGTAACTCACGCATTTTTCAAAGCTTGCTTATTCTTGACAGCAGGTTCGGTGATTTATGGTCTGCATCACGTTCAGGATATTCGTGAAATGGGTGGTTTAAGAAAGAAAATGCCTATAACATACTGGACATTTTTAATTGCAACTCTTTCGCTTTCGGGAGTTCCTTTAACATCGGGTTTTTTAAGTAAAGATTCGATACTCGCTGCAACGATGACTTTTGCTAATATTAATGGAGGTATTACTTATTTAATACCTATAATAGGATTTCTTGTTGCTGGTTTAACGGCTTTTTATATGTTTAGATTGCTGATTATAACTTTTTATGGCGAACCGAGAAATAAAGAAAAGTATGACCATTGTCACGAATCACCGATGCAAATGACAATTCCACTTATTGCTTTAGCTGTTTTATCTATATTTATATTCTTCTCGTTTAATCCTATTGGTGCAGATTCCGGATGGATTATGAAAATGATGAAAACACCCGAGTCGCTTTTAACGGGAACAAAAGGTATGATTAATCATATAGTAGATAGGGCAGAATATACAGAATTACTACACCACGCACATTATCCAGCGATGTTCCTATCGCTTGCAATTGCGGGAATTGGAATTTTGCTTGCTTATGTATTTTATTTCTGGAAGAAGGTTGATGTAGAAAAATTAACAGAAAAGATTAAACCAATATATAATTTCTCGTTGAATAAATGGTA
The DNA here is from genome assembly GCA_964400285.1 of uncultured Ignavibacteriaceae bacterium. Classification (GTDB taxonomy): domain Bacteria; phylum Bacteroidota; class Ignavibacteria; order Tepidaquicellales; family Tepidaquicellaceae; genus FEN-1279. The sequence continues at coordinate 77,945 of CAYNTK010000002.1, read as the reverse complement.
TTTCGATGAACTCTACAATGCTACTGCAGTTGCATTTACAATGGGGATATCGAGATTGAGTGCTTGGATAGATAATATGATTGTTGATGGAGCAGTTAATGGCTCTGCAACTGTAACCCGCTGGTCTTCGTTTGTTTCTGGAAAGTTTGATAATATTGTTGTTGATGGTTTGGTAAATGTTTCGGGTGGTTTGGTCGGATTCTTTGGATTAATATTCAGAAAATTCCAGACAGGAAGAATTCAGACTTATATTTTATTTTTAATTTTTGGTATAATAGTTCTTTATTTTATATTCAGATAGATTTGTAAGATTCATAAGATTCTTAAGATTGAAAAAATGTTCTTTAAAAAGTTTTCTCTGTGTTCTCTGTGGCAAAAAAGTTTTTTGCCGAAATGGCGGAATTACCAGATTTTTCTCTACGAAAATCTGTTAATCTGTGGCATTAAAGTTTAAATTCTTTAATATGTTTTCTCTGTGTTCTCTATGGCTAAAAAGTTTTTTGCCGAAATAGCGGAATTACCAGATTTTTCTCTACGAAAATCTGTTAATCTGTGGCAATAAAGTTTAAATTCTTTAATATGTTTTACTCTGTGTTCTCTGTGGTAAAAAAGTTTTTTGCCGAAATGGCGGAATTGGCAGACGCACTGGACTCAAAATCCAGCGGGACTCAAATCCCGTGAGGGTTCGACTCCCTCTTTCGGCACAGAATATAATACTTCGTTACGAAGCCCAGCTTCGTAACAGGGAATAACTAAAACAGTTTTTTAAAATTATAAAAATAAATAAACAAAAGTAATGGTACAATTTCCAATACTTGGTATCGGTATTTTAAGCTGGATAGTATTTTTACCTATCCTCGGAATGCTTGTAATTCTTTTCATTCCAAAAGTTTATGAAAAGTCTATTAAGTATGTTACTCTGATTTTCCCGATTTTACAGATAATTCTATCAGTAGTTTTACTTTTGAATTACGATAGCAATCTGGCAGGTATTAATAAAATCGAGGGCTTTCAGTTCGTTGAAAAGTTTTCGTGGATTAATATCCCTGCTGTAATTTGGGAAGGTAATATTAACATAGATTATTTTATGGGTATAGATGGTATTTCTCTCCCTATGGTAATCCTGACTTCTCTTATTAGCTTCATAGGTGCTGTAGCATCATTTAGCATAAAAAGAAATGAAAAGGGATATTATATTTTATATCTGTTTCTTGTAACAGGTATGATGGGAACATTTTGTGCGTTGGATTTATTCCTTTTCTTTGTATTCTGGGAAGTTATGCTTCTGCCAATGTATTTTCTCATCGGTATATGGGGTGGTGAAAGGAGAGAATATGCAGCAATTAAGTTCTTCCTTTACACTTTCTTCGGTGGTATTTTTATGCTGATTACTATAATCGCTCTTTATTTCAGCTCTAAAGACCCTGTTACCGGTATGCATACATTTAATATGCTAACTTTAATGAATCCTGCAGCTATAGACCCGAATTCGTTAATGGGTGGTGTAGGAACGCATTTAAGGTATCTTGCATTCATAGCATTGTTTATTGGATTTGCAATCAAAGTGCCGATTTTCCCGTTCCATACGTGGTTACCCGACGCACACGTAGAAGCACCAACAGCTATTTCGGTTATTCTTGCTGGTGTTCTTCTTAAAATGGGCTCGTATGGAATTATGAGAATTTCCTATCCGATTTTCCCCGATGCTGCAGTTTGGTTTATGTATCCTATGGCTATTCTTGCGATGATTAATATTATATATGGTGCTTTATGTGCTATGGCTCAAAAAGACTTTAAAAAACTTATTGCTTATTCCTCGATTTCACATATGGGTTACGTAATGCTTGGAATTGCTTCTAATACTGCTATCGGCTATAATGGTGCTGTGTTTCAGATGTTTAATCACGGAACTATAACAGCAGTTCTCTTCTTGAGTGTAGGAATTATTTATGATAGAGCACATACAAGAGGACTTTATGACTTTGGCGGTCTTGCTAATAAGATGCCCAAATATTTTGCAGTAGTAATTATTGCATTTTTTGCATCGATTGGTTTACCAGGCTTAAGTGCATTTATCAGTGAATCTTTTGTTTTCCTCGGTGGTTTTAAAAATGAAACTATAAGAGTTTTAACGATTATTTCTACTTTAGGAATTATCTTAAATGCTGCATATATTTTATGGACAATTCAGAGAGTATTTTTTGGAACTTTACCCGAAAAATGGAATGAACTGACAGATATTAATGGAAGGGAATTGTTAAGCACTGTTCCGTTACTTATTATTATAATAGTTCTTGGTATTTATCCGTCACCATTTTTAAATCTTATGAGTTCGACTGTAAATAATCTCGTTAATTTAATCTGGCATTTGAATTAAATTTAAAATTTTATTATTGTGCAACTGCAAATATTAAATAAATTATCATATTTTCTACCTGAAACAGTATTAATAATAACTCTGCTGGTTTGTATTTTTGCAGATTTGATTTTGCGAAAAAAGTCTGTTGTGGTTTCTATCATTGCTATTATTGGGCTTCTGATTAGCGGTTATTTTGTTTTTCTGCAAATGGGTTTGAATGCAAGTTTATTCAAACGAATGCTTGTTATTGACCCTTATGCTGTGTTTTTTAAATTCTTGTTTATTCTATCGACTATTTTCATAATTCTTTTTGCTCTTACATCCAAAGAATTTAAAAACTCCGAGCATACAAATGAATATACATATTTATTTTTATCGCTTGCTATTGGTGCTTTTTTAATGGCATCATCTGTAAATATGTTGATGATGTATCTTTCGCTCGAGCTTGTTAGTTTGACCTCATATATACTTGCAGGATATACAAAAAAAGAAAAGCGTTCTTCCGAAGCTGCAATGAAATATATTATTTACGGTGCTGCTTCTTCCGGTATTATGATTTATGCTATGTCTCTCCTTTATGGATATACTGGGACTATGAACATATATGATACTGCAAGAATTCTGACAGGATACGGAATGACAACAAATCCTATGGTGATTATGGCAATTATTATGATTATGGCGGGATTTGGTTATAAAATTTCTTCCGTCCCATTTCATTTCTGGACGCCTGATGTTTATGAAGGTTCTCCAATCCCCGTTACTGCATTCCTTGCTGTGACTTCATCTGCTGCTGGATTTGCAGTTATGATAAGATTTTTTGCTACTACTTTCCTGAAATCCTTCGAATATATTGGAGGTAACTGGCAAATTATAGATGGAATTAAATGGACGGAAATATTAATGGTTTTAGCTATTGCTTCTATGATAATTGGAAACTTCGTAGCTATATGGCAAATGAGTATGAAGCGACTTCTTGCATATTCCTCTATTGCTCAATCGGGTTATATTATGCTCGGTCTTGTTGTTGCTAATCAAAATGGTCTTGCTGCTATGTTTGTATATCTTATGGCTTATTTATTTATGAATCTCGGAGCGTTTTATGCAACAATGTTAATTGCTAATAAACTTAATAGCGATAACATAGAAGATATGAAAGGACTTGGCTATCGTTCGCCTGCTGTGTGCGTATTTATGACTATATTTATGTTTGCCCTTTCGGGTGTTCCTGCTACTGCTGGATTTATCGGAAAGTTTTACTTATTTTCTGCTTTAATCGAAAAACATTTAATCTGGCTTGCAGTGATTGGTTTATTGAATAGCGTAGTATCGTTATTCTTCTATGTTAAAGTTGTAAAATATATGTTCTTGATGAAACCCGAAGAAAATTCTGATTCTAAAGTTCAGTATAGCTACGGATATTATTTAATTCTTTTATTATTTGCAGTTCCGACGATTTTCTTTGGTATTTATTTCACTCCGCTACTCCGCTTTGCAGAAGCATCTGCTGTGATGTTTGGATTGAAATAAAAGTTTTTCAATTAGAAAAGATTATATACAACCTGTAAAATCTATTTTACAGGTTTTTTATTTATTTTTGTTATCATTTATTTTAATATTATTTATAACTAATTTACATTCCGAAACAAAAAAGGAAAATTTAAATGTGTGGTATTGTAGGTTATATTGGTAAAAGGAATTCGTTGCCTATTATTTTAGATGGTTTGAAACGGCTTGAATACAGGGGATACGATTCTGCTGGTGTTTCTATTATTAATAATAAAAACAAAATTTTAAGCTATAAACAAGCAGGGAAAGTTAAAAGTCTTGAAGAAGCTCTCGATAAAGATAAATTTCAAGGTAATATTGGCATAGGGCATACTCGCTGGGCTACTCACGGAGTTCCAAATGATACTAATGCTCATCCTCATTTCGATGTGGATAATAATATTATGATAGTTCATAATGGTATTATCGAAAATTATAAAATAATAAAAACCCGTCTGATTGAAGAAAAGTATAAGTTCACAACCGATACCGATACGGAAATTCTTGCTAATCTTATAAACTATCATTTTAAAAATACTAATGATTTTGAAACTGCTGTTCGCCTTGCTTTGCTCGAAGTGGAAGGAACTTATGGAATTGCATGCCTCTGTGCAGAAGAGACTGATAAAATAGTAGTTGCAAGAAAAGGAAGTCCTTTAATGCTTGGTATTGGAAAAGAAGAGATTTTAGTTGCTTCTGATGCTGCCGCAATTATAAATCATACAAAAAATGTAATATACCTCGAAGATGGAGAAATGGCAACACTCGAGCGTGGGAGCTTTCACCTTAAAACCGTGGAGGATAAAGATATTTATAGAAATGTTGAAGTTCTCGACTTTTTACTCGATGATATAGAAAAGGGTGGTTATGACCATTTTATGCTGAAAGAAATCTGCGAACAACCCGATACAATTCAAAATACATATAGAGGAAGAATTAATTTCGATACTGGAGTTGCAAAACTCGGAGGTCTCGATAGCGTTTCGGATAAACTTTATAATGCAAAAAGAATTATTATCACTGCTTGTGGAACCGCGTGGCACGCAGGTCTGGTAGGGGAATATATGCTCGAGCATTACTGCAGAATTCCCGTTGAAGTTGAATACGCTTCCGAATTCAGATATAGAAATCCTATAATTACACCTGAAGATGTTGTCCTTCTAATTAGTCAAAGTGGTGAAACTGCAGATACTCTTGCCGCACTTAGAGAAGCAAAAAAATATGGTGCTACAACAATCGGAATCGTAAATGTAATTGGAAGCACTATTGCTCGTGAAGTTGATGCAGGAACTTACATCCACGCAGGGGCTGAAATTGGTGTCGCTTCCACTAAAGCATTCACAAGTCAGGTTATGTCTCTTGCTTTGATTACTATGATGATTGCAAATGAAAAAAAGACTTTATCGCAAGATGAATTAATAAAATTAGCTGCTGAAGTGAAAATGATTCCCGAATATATTTTAAGAATGGTTAATATGAAAGAGGATTATAAAGAAGTAGCATTGAAGTTTAAAGATTCAAAAAATTTCCTTTATCTTGGTAGGGGAATTAATTTCCCCGTTGCTCTGGAAGGTGCTCTAAAACTAAAAGAAATATCTTACATTCACGCAGAAGGATATCCCGCCGCAGAAATGAAACACGGTCCTATAGCATTAATAGATGAAAATATGCCCGTTGTATTTATCGCTCCGCAAGATAAAGCATACGATAAAATTATTTCGAATATTGAAGAAGTAAGAGCAAGAAAAGGAAAAATTATTGCAATAGCAAGCGAAGGAGACGAAAATATTAATAGCTATGCAGATTACATATTGCGTGTCCCTAAAACTAAAGCTATGCTTGCTCCCATTGTGAATATTATACCTTTGCAGTTTTTATCTTACTATATTGCTGCCGCAAGAGGATGTAACGTTGACCAACCGAGAAATTTGGCTAAAAGCGTAACGGTGGAATAATTTAGAAATAACAATTAGTAAATAATAAAAAAAACGGTAATTTTTAATTACCGTTTTTAATTTTTATTTAATTCTACTATCAGAATTTATTTAATTAGTATCATACTTTTTACGTCAGAGAAATTTTCTGCACTTAACTTGTAAAAATATATTCCCGAAGACAATTTGCTCCCATCAAATCTCACTTCGTAATCTCCTATTGACTGCTTTTCATTTACTAATGTCGTTACTTCTTTTCCTAATATATCATAAACAACCAATTTTATGTTTTGACTACTTGATATTGAATACTTAATACTGGTTATTGGATTAAACGGATTTGGATAATTTTGTGATAAAGAAAATATAACTGGTTTCTCTGTACCTTTAATGACTGATGAAATTGGTCTTAACTTGATATTTAAAATTGTGGTCGAGTCATATTTTACATATACTCCTGAAATTGTTTTTTGATAATATCCGGGTGCTTTTACAACTAATGTAAAAGTTCCAGTAGGTAACATTCTGTGATAATTCCCACATATAGAATCCGAATATACCGAAGTGCTATCGCTCATATATTCCCGTCCTTGAACTCTAACTTTTGCCTTAATGGGTTGATTTGTTATCGAATCCGTAATTATTCCTCTTACTCCATAAAGACATTCTTTAATATAATTCAAAAAAGATTTATGATTCCAATTCCAATAATTTGGTAAAGTGTTTGGAGGGACTAATTTAGTCGTAGATATTTCCATCGTTATTTCTCTGCTTCCTCTTACGAATGTCATATAATCCTGCCTACCACCTATTACATAATACCACGCATATCCGTTTGTAATGCCAGCAATATTTGGATAACCGTATAAATCGGTAAGATAAGAAGGATTGATAGAATGAACAGTATCGGCATAAGTTCTGCAAATATGAATGAACCAATCATCATCGGGATGATAAGGTTGAACTCTATCCCAAGGATAATTTAAAACTTGTGCTCCACCATGAAAGTTCATAGATAAAGAAAAATTATACTTACCCGATAAATTCATCATTGCAGATGTTTCTGGTTGAGTTGGTCCATTTGGATTTGGTCCCGAAACAAAATCAGGGAAGTTTCTGTTTAAATCATACCCGTTATAATTTTGCCTTCTTGCATTATTTACTGTTGCGTTACCTCCATAATATGTCCCGTCTGGATTTGCAAGTGGATTTATCCATATCTCGACATTTTTTACAAGCTCTGTAATTCTTGGATTATTTCCATAACCGCTAAGTAAAGTATCGATTAATCTTAGCATAAGAACGTATCCCGTAGTCTCATCTCCGTGTATCGAAGAAGAATATTGAAATCTTGGCTTTGGTTTCCTATAATTCACGCTATCGGAAATTACAGCAAAAAGTAAAAGTCTGCCCTGAACTGAATATCCTGCTGTATCTATTCTACATAAAGTTGGATATGTAGTAGCAAAATTATGCATCATCGTAACATATGCGTCATAAGTAGGATACACATCCCATTGTCCCATTATCTTATCTATATTATTACTCATCTCGACTGGATATAGAAGTGAGGGAGGAGTTAATACAGCAAAATTAATATTGTATTCCTTAAACTTATACATTTCTTTTGAATTCGCATAAGCAGTAACTTCATAATTTATTATATTATCTCTAACATTATCTATCGAAATTTCATTTGCAAATTTTTTAATTAAATCTTTAGAAGATACATAGAATTTAAAATAAATTTCATTTCTTTCTGAAAGGTATTTTTCGATAATATCTTTCTGCTCGTTAAAACTTTTTACATCTTGAGAAAAAGCCACCGAACCAAAGAGAAAAATTGAGGTGAAAACTAGTAAAAATAATTTTTTCATAAAATAAATATTGCTTTTAATTTTTCAAAATTAATCATATTTAAAAAAACAAAATACCTATTAATTTATCCTAAAATTAAGTTGTCTAATGTTTAATTAATTACAATATTGTGCTTCATTATTACTTATAGTTCTCTTCTATTTTGCGATATACCAGCATAAAACTATGTTTTCCAATATGTATTTTTAATGAATTTAATGTTTTCATTCATATATTGAAATTATTATAATATATTGATAATTAATAACTTATCTACATTAGGAAAACAAAAGTAATACAAAATTACTACACTTTTTATAAATACAAACTTTCTCCTCTAACTTTGCCTTTAAAGCAAGGTGTAAATATTACATATTAAAAATATCAAATCCATAATTCATCATTCATAATTCTGCATTCAATTTTTCAAAATTTCTCCATCTTATTCCATTTAAAATAATTTTCTATTTGATTATATTAATTTTTTATATTAAAAATTAAATGATGTTCCGATGTCGGAAAAAAAATTAAATATTGGTAAAATATCACAGGTTATTGGACCTGTATTGGACGTAGATTTTAGCAAAGGTCATTTACCAGCTATAAATAACGCTTTGATGATTAAAAGAACTACTATAGAAGGTAAAGAAGATATTCTAATTACTGAAGTTCAACAACATCTTGGTGAGGATAGGGTGAGAACTGTAGCTATGGATAGCACAGACGGATTAGTAAGAGGTATGGAAGTGGTAGATACAGGAGAACCGATTATGATTCCTGTTGGTCCCGAAGTCCTTGGCAGATTGATTAATATTACAGGTCATACTATAGATGGAAAAGGTGAGCTTGTAACAGAAAAGAAATATTCAATTCACAGACCTCCTCCAAAATTCGAAGATTTATCTACTAAAAAAGAAATGTTTGAAACAGGTATTAAGGTTATTGATTTACTCGAGCCATATACCAAAGGTGGAAAAACTGGACTTTTCGGAGGTGCAGGAGTTGGAAAAACAGTTATTATTCAGGAGCTTATTCATAACATCGCAAAGCACCACGGTGGATATTCGGTATTTGCTGGAGTTGGCGAAAGAACAAGGGAAGGGAATGACCTCTTTCTCGAAATGACCGAATCGGGCGTTATTAAAAATACTGCACTTGTATTCGGACAAATGAACGAGCCGCCCGGAGCAAGATTAAGAGTGGGTTTAACAGGTTTAACCATTGCGGAATATTTCCGTGATGAATTGGGAAAAGACGTGCTTTTATTTATAGATAATATTTTCAGGTTTACACAGGCAGGTTCGGAAGTGTCGGCATTGCTTGGTCGTATGCCTTCTGCTGTGGGTTATCAACCAACTTTGGCAACTGAAATGGGTGCATTGCAGGAAAGAATTACTTCTACTAAAAAAGGTTCTATTACTTCTATTCAGGCAATTTACGTTCCCGCTGACGACTACACAGACCCTGCACCCGCTACTGCATTTGCTCACCTTGATGCCACTACGGAACTTTCGAGAAAGATTTCAGAACTTGGAATTTATCCTGCAGTTGACCCGCTGGCTTCGACTTCCAGAATTCTCGACCCACTCGTTGTTGGTGAAGAGCATTATAATACAGCTATGGAAATTAAAAGAGTTTTACAGAATTATCAGGACTTACAGGATATTATCAATATTCTTGGTATAGATGAACTATCCGATGAAGATAAACAAATTGTTGCAAGAGCAAGAAGGATTCAGAAATTTTTATCACAACCGTTTGCAGTTGCCGAGCAGTTTACTAACATTCCCGGAAAATATGTAAAACTCGAAGATACTATTAAAGGTTTTAAAATGATTTTAAGCGGTGAATGCGATGAATTGCCGGAAAATGCATTCCTGCTTGTTGGAACTATTGAAGAAGCATTTGAAAAAGCGAAACAAATTCAAAATCAATAATTAATTTGAACAATCTATTAGAGCTTGAAATAGTTAGCCCTGTAAAAAGTGTTTATAAGGGTATGGTAAAATCGGTTATCGCTCCCGGAACTATGGGCGAATTTCAGGTATTATATAACCATGCTGCAATGGTTGCAACTCTTCAGATTGGTATATTAAAACTCGAAAATGAAAATTCCGAATTAACACCTTATAGCACAAGTGGCGGAATTCTCGAGGTGAAAAATAATAAAATTTCAGTTCTGGTCGATACGATTGAATGTAAAGAAGAAATAGATATCGAAAGAGCTAAACGTTCTTTAGAAAGAGGTGAAAAAAGATTAGCCGAAAATGCTGAAACTCTCGATAGAGTTCGTGCCGAACTTTCTATAATGAGAGCAAAGAATCGGTTACGTTTAATGAGTAGTGAATAATAAAAAGCTTATCGTTACAATAATTTCAATTTTGTAATTTATTTTTAAACATTGACTGTTAGCGATTGACTTTTGACTATTCACTTTTTATCTCTTACACTATTGTTCTTAATTTTTATATTTGATTTTTAATTTTTTAAATTTTTTTTGTCTTTAAAGTTATATAAAAAATTAGTAATTTTAATATTCTTGTTCTTTTCAGGATAGAGTTTTGGGGATGTAGCTCAGGGGTAGAGCAATTGCCTTTTAAGCAATGGGTCGGAGGTTCGATTCCTCCCATCCTCACAAGAAAAGCTCAAATTTAAAAAATTTGAGCTTTTTTATTTTAAAGAGTTTCTTGGCAAAATGATATTCATTAATCAAGAGAAATTGACTATCAAAAAATATCAATAATTTGTTTATTAAGTAATAAAGAATTTATGGGTATTCTTAATCGACAAAAAAATTAATAAGAGCAAAATTATAATCTAAGTGAAACTTTGTAAAAATCCTTTCGTATAAAAAATAGAATATAGCGTATCTTTTTACATTTAAATAAAAAATAAATTTTCGGAATTCCCCACGGGCAAAGAGAAGAGAAGAATAATTATCCCGATTTATCGGGATCGGGGAGTTCCGAATTTTATTTCTCGTATTTTCTTTTTCAAATTTTCAATTAATTTTAAGTTTCTTATTAATTATCTACTTGTTATTTTTATATAATATATATGAAAATATCTCATAGCAGAATATATTATATCGTTTTTTTTCTATTTATAGTATCCGTTTCCGATATCTTATCACAAGGGAAAATTATCGGCGTTGTAAAAGACAGAGAGTTTCTGAATCCTCTTAATGATGTGAATGTTACCTTATTCGATAGAAAAGATAATAAAAGGGTTTTAGAGACAAATACTAATATAATTGGATTTTTTGCTTTTAATGATTTAGCATACGGCATTTACAAAATAGAAATTAACTTAAAAGGGTTTTCAGGTTACCAAATAGAAAATATTTTATTGAGTGAAAACAATCCCGAATATATTTTCGATACTATTTACATATCTTCAAAACAAACAAAAATAACTGTCTTAAAACTTAATGATATTACTCCTCAAACGAATATTAAAGAAGAAAAAACAAACGATAATTTAAACTTATCACAAGGGAAAATTATAGGAACAATACGTGATAAAAAAGATTTTACACCAATACAGGACGCATCTATTTTATTATTTAAAAATGATGACAGCACTAAAACAAGTGGAACTGCATCCGATGCTACGGGTTTTTTTGCTTTCAATAATCTCGAGTATGGAAAATATAGAATTGAAATATCATATATCGGTTACTCAAGTTATAAGTTAAAAGATTTAATACTCGATAATAATTCGCCTAATGTATATCTCGATACAATCAAACTTTTTTCTGGTGATTTTAAGACAAGTGAAATAGTTGTCAAAGATGAAAAACCCGAAATTGAATTTAGCGATGATAAAAAAGTTTTCAACGTGGAAAAAATGTTAACCTCTCGAGGTGGAACTGCGATAGATGTCTTAAGGAAACTTCCTATGGTTGAAGTTGATGCACAGGATAACATTAGCTTGAGGGGGAGTAAAAATCTTCTTATACTGATAGATAATAAACCGATGAAATTTTCAAGTCTAAGGCAATTGCCCGCTGATGTTATAAAAAATGTCGAGATTATTACAAATCCTTCTGCAAAATATGAAGCAGAAGGTGTTACTGGGATTTTAAATATTATTTTAAAAAAAACCGACAATAAAAGCACAGGTTATAATGGCTATTTATATTCGGGTATTAGAAGTAATGAAAGTTTTAATACGGGTATCGGTATGAATATCAAAAAAAATAAATGGAGTTTCTTTTTAAACGGTGGTTTGGGTGATTTCAAATATAAAGGTGATAATTCTTCCAATGTTAATTATACTTCCCCAAAGTCGTTTTTTAATTCCAATACTAATAGTAATGGAAGAAGTAAGTATTATTTTGGAGGTGCAGGTATAGAATATGAAATAAATAAAAATCACAATATTGGTATAGATAGCTATTTAAATTCAAGCAAATTTAATAATACTTCAAATACAACAAGTAATAATTTTAACGATTTACATTTATTAACTTCGTTTTATAAAAATAACTATTCAGGAGATGGCAATTGGGATAACATTTCCGCGAGTTTGTATTATAATGGTAAATTTGGTAAAATTGGAAAAGAGTTAAGTTTCGATTTTACTTTTTCCGATGCAAAGAATGATAATAACGGGAATCAAATCATTCAATATTACGATTCCCTGTCTGCACCTGTAAATAATACCCCTTCAAAACAGATTAATATTACTAATGGTAAGAATAGAAATATTAAAATACAACTCGATTACACTAATCCTTTTAACGATAAAACTAAATTAGAAACGGGTTATAAAGGTATTTTTAGAGTTAATGATAACGATTTCCGTTCGGATACTCTTAATTATTCGATAAATAAATTTGTAATCAATAATGATGTTACTAATCATTTCAAATTGTCTGAAAATATAAACGCAATTTATTCGACATTTTCTCATAAAATAAAAAATTTTAGGTTCAAACTTGGCCTTCGACTTGAACATACTTTTGCAAAAGGGGAATTGATAACTGACACTTCCGACTTTACGAAAAATTACATTGATTTATTTCCTACTTTAAGCATTTCGCAAAAAATAGGATTAGCACACGAGATACAGGTTAGTTACAGTAGAAGAATTACTCGTCCTATGATTTATCGTCTGAATCCTTTTGTAAACAGGTATAATTCTAAATTTATTTATATGGGAAATCCGGAATTATCTCCTGAATATACTGATTCTTATGAAGCAAGTTATATGTTTGTAAGCAATATAATTAATATTACACCATTGGCATTTTATCGCTATTCTAAAAATGTTATTTCCAATTATAGTTATTTAATAGATTCTAATGTTACAGTCTCGACTTATAGGAATTATTCTTCGGGATATTCTTATGGAATGGATTTTATAATAAGTTCGAGAGCAATTAAATGGTGGAACATAAATTCGACATTTAGCTTTTATAAATCGAAATATGATGCAAATGTAACAAGCGATTACAGTGGAGAAGAGGGTTTTTCGTGGAAAGCGAATGTTAGGTCTTTTTTTGTAATTGGTAATTTATTTAATCTGGAAATTTATTATGACTACACTGGTAAAAAAATTAATGCAAACGGGTTTAATGAACCAAGCCAGAGTTTGGATATATCGATAAATAAAAGTTTTTTTAATAAAAAATTGACTATTGGTGTAAGAGGAGAAGATTTATTTAAAACTAAAAAATGGGGTAGCGAAACGAATGGTATAGGAGTTAAAAGTAATTATAGTTATAGTTGGGATTCTCGTGGAATTTATCTTAATATTAATTATAATTTTGGGAATACCGATAAATATTATAATAAATCGAAAAAGACCAAACAAAATGAAAACGAAAAAAGCGATACAAGTGAAGAATTGAATAAATAGTTTTATAAGATTTAATTATATTATTAAAAAATTTAATCCGTAGATAAATAAAATTATATATATGAGAAAAAAAATTATTTTGTTTTTTGCTTTATTTTTTTTAGGAATGGTTTGTTCGGTATTTTCTCAGCTAAAGATTATATCCGAATCTGACGCAGAGTTGAAAAAATTATTTGAATTTTATAAAGAAAAAGGAATACAATCGATTTCTACGATTAGATATGATGTTGAAGATGGTAAAATTACAGAAGATAAAGAAAAAATTAGTCAGATTACGATTGATGCTACTAAAAACTCTTATACCGAAATAACATACTATCCAAATTATTCTAAATCGATTACTACTTTCAACGAAGGATTAAATGTTAAAGACATTTCGATTTATTATTCGGATAATAATTTAATGAGCAGGGTAATTACAAATTATGAATCCGATAATTCTATAAAAAATAAAATATATTATCTTGGTAACTCGATTACATTTATTACTAACTATTTTTATTCATCTGGAAATGTAATAAAAGTTGAGTATGTGGATTCGACGGACAAGATTATTAATACAAGTAAATTATTTTATGATAGTTCGGATAGATTAATAGAAGAAGATAAATATAACGAATTCGATTCACTCGAAATTGTTTATCAATATTCTTATGATAAGATGGATAACTGCGTTGAAGAAATCATTTCCTATCCTCAGGTAAATCACACAAGTAAAACGTTGTATAAGTATGATAAAAATGGAAATAAAACAGAAAAAATTGTTTACAGTTCAGGTGATAAACTAATAATGAGGAATGAATATATATATAACGATAAGGGTATGTTAATAAAGGAGATTGTATATTCAATCGATAATAAAATTACATCCGAGAATAATTATAATTATGATGAGAAAGGTTTGAAAACCGAATGGAGATATAAAGATTATATTGAAGAGTTTGAGTATTTATATAAATATGAGTATAGTTTTTAGTATTCTCGTATTTAATTAATTTTATAAATCGGTGTTTTGTGTATTTAAAATAATTTTTTAATTATAGACTTTTTTCTTGAATAGGAAGTATTATTAAAATCTATTTTAAAAATTGTCCTGCTAATTCGAATACCTCATCAAAACTATTATCTACTTCACTTTGTATGTTTTCAACAAGAGGAAAAGGGGAGATGTGGTCGTATTCAAATGGAAAATCCATAACAAAAACATCGATAGGAATTTTTTTGTTTTTTACTTCTTCGTTGGCAAATGTAACAATATTATTAGTGTTTTTAAGTTCTTGACTGGAAATTGACATACCCGTCAAGGTTTGGAGTACTGATGCAGGTGGAATTACTTCGTCTCTTACTAATGCAAGAGCTTTCAACCTCTCTGAAAGTTTTTTTAACTTGCTTTCTCTGTATTCTTTTAAAATATCTATATTTAGCATACTCTTAAAATCCATTGCTGCATCATCTGGGTTTTTGAAATATTTACTTAATCCCTTTGACTTTTTGATTTCTTCTTCAAAGTTGTGGACATAAAATGAAGTCATAGCTTTGTATGTTTCACTGTCATAAATATATCTCGATGTTGGATACATTCCACTGATGGTTGGTCCTCCACAAAATAAAAATGCTCTCGAATTATCAAACCAATTTTTGTAATTACCCATCAATAATATTTCGGTAAGAAATGCTCCTATCGAGTATGAAAAAAAATCTATCGAAGCATCTTTAGAAAAATATGGATGTTTATCTTCTTTAATATCGGTTATTAATTTAATAATATCATAATATGTTCTTAATCCAGACCAGAAAAAGGTTTCGGGTTTGAATTGTAATCTTGTGCTGATTGCTGCATTTACAAAAGATGATTCTGTTATATTCGGAAACAATACTTTTCTTTCTTTCGAAAGGTTGTCCATCATTCTCGGATGTGTCCATTCTTTTGGGACTCTATTTATATGAAAAGAAATCGGAAAAAGTAAAATTGTTTTTCCAGTTCGCTCGAGAAGTGCCTTTGCCCATGTGTGGTATTTATCCCAATTCTTTTCGTTTAATCCGTGTAGAAGAATTATAATGGAATTAGTCCTGTCAGAAATGTTTCTTTTATAAATCGGATATATGAAAGTATTATTTTGTTCTATTTCCGAATCTATAAAATCGAATATTTTTAATGATTCAGGAATATCACATTCTTTTTCTTTTGCAATATTTCTTAACCTTTCTTTGTTATCATTTGCAATACGAATACATTCGTGTTTATCTGGAAAATTACTATTAATTTGTGAAGTGTATTTTAGATTGTGAATTGTGAAATCAGAGTGTTCAGGTTTAATTGTTTCCGATTTACAATTATAAATTTTTTTTAAAGCGTAATAATCATTTAGATATTTCATATTTACAAACTTAATCCATATTCTTAACTTTTAAAATCCTAAATTATTTCTTAATTTAGAGTAATATTAATTTAATGATAAGAGTAAAAATATTTTTAATAGGTTTTATATTTTTTATTTTATTGCCTTTTGGAATCGCACAGGATTTCAAAGAAAATACAACGAAAAAATATATTACTTGGGGATTAATGCAACTTGTTCCGTCACCAACTTTTTTCCAAGATACCGATGGTGAAAATAGCAAAGTTCAATTCGGATTAACATGGCAGGTTATCCCTGTGAATTTTTCTTTGAAGACGAATAAATACGTTTCCAATACACAGTATTTTATGATTAATCCTGTAAGAAGATTTACAGGCTCGATAGAAGCATTCGTTCAGCCAGAGGTTTTAACATCCGAATTCAAGTATTCTAAAATAAAAAGTTTTGGAATAGCCACTGGTTCAAGAGTTGTTTTTCCTCTTGTTGAATATGGCGAAAATGTTAGTGCCTCGATAGGTATGAAATATACTTTTAGAAAAAGTTATGATGAAGTTAGTAAAGGTTACGCAGGGCTTGAAGCGGGAATATACGTGTTTGGTGGAATGATTGGTTTACAATATTCTCAAAATTTTAATTCACGAACAAACTATACGATAAGTTTATACCTGAAATATTTTTAATGAAACTAAAAAAGTATATAATAATATTTTGTTATTTGTTATTCGTTATATGGTTCAGCGGTTGTGCCTATATCTCTATTGCATTTAATAATTTTGGTGATGCAATTTTCAAATCCACAAAAAAAATAGATAATAAAATTAAAAATCCTATAAAAGAAAATGTTCGTTTGTCGGTTCTCTGGGCAGGTCATTCTACTATGCTTGTTCAAATGTATGATAAAGCTATCATATTCGACCCTTATTTTAATAATCATCTCGGTGGATTATTTTTAAGAAGAATAGAAACAGGACTCGATATTGACTATTTAAATCAGCTTGATTTAATTTGTGTTTCGCATTCACATATGGACCATTTATGTTTTTCTTCTATTGGGGAACTTACCGAAAAGTTTCCAAATGCAAAGCTTGTTTTCCCTTATGGTGTTGAAAAATATATGCCAGGATTTAATGTGGATATGGTTAGATTAGATAATAGAAAAGTTACAAGAAATAATATTGGTAAACCAAAATTGATTGACAATATTAAAATTACTCCTGTATATGCTGCACATACTGGAGGAAGGTATGCTATAGATACATATACTTGGAAAGTAGAAGGTGCGACAGGATATATTTTAGAATATAAAGATTTATGTATTTACTTTGCTGGAGATACTGGTTATGATAGCGTTGCATTTAAAAAAATAGGGGATAATTTTAAAATTGATTTGGCTTTAGTTCCAATAGGACCTTGCAGGAATTGTGATTCGACTGGATTTAAACATCATACATCTTCTTCGGAGACCTTTTTTCTATTAAGAGATATTAAAGCAAAATATTTGATACCTATGCATTACGGCTCGATAAAATATATGCGAGATGAAAATTATCCTGTGCAAGTATTTAAAGATTTATTAAATACTACGACATATTTAGATTTAAAAGATAAAGTAATATTTTTAAAAGAAGGACAGCAAAAAATATTTAACGAATAAATAATTATGCACAAACTCGAAAGAATTCAACATTTACCGATAGATATTGATACTGCGTGGAATTTTTTTTCTTCTCCTAAAAATTTAAGTAAAATTACACCTGACTATATGAATTTCAGGATAATATCGAATTTTAAGGAAGATAAAATGTATCCCGGTTTGTTCATTATTTATAAAGTCAGTCCGATATTTGGAATTTCAATGACCTGGATAACTGAAATCACTCAAATCTCCGAAAAAAAATATTTTATTGATGAACAAAGGTCAGGACCTTACAAAATATGGCATCATGAACATCATTTCAAAGTGACTAATGAAGGAGTTGAAATGTCGGATTTGCTATATTATAAACTTCCTTTCGGATTTATCGGAAAAATAATAAATTTTCTTTTCGTTGGTAAAAAAGTGAAAAGCATTTTCGATTACAGAGAAAAAATATTGAACGAGATGTTTTCGAAAACAAACAAATAGTATTATATATATTAGACACGATTAAAGAACTATTTGGAATAAAAATCTCCCCTATAATTTAATTTTAAAATCGGTAATTTTGTATATACACATTAGGAGTAACTTCCTGACAGAAAATTAATATTTATTTTATGTCTTTAGTATCTATAAGCCCAAAAGCAAAAATTGGAAAAAATTCCGTTATTAAACCATTTTCTGTAATCGAAGATGATGTTATTATTGGAGATAATGTCGAAATTGGTCCGAATGCATTTATAGGTAATGGTTCGAGAATAGGTGATGGAGTTAAAATCCTTCACGCATCTGCAATTAGTGTTTGGCCTAATTCAGTTTCGTATAATAATGAAAATAGCACAACTGAAATTGGAGAAGGTACGATAATTAAAGGTCATTCAACCGTATGTAGAGGAACAAAACACAGTATGAGAACAATTGTTGGAAAAAATTGTTACATTATGAATCACGTTCACGTAGCACACGATAATATTATCGGAGATAATGTCACTCTTGTTAATGGTGTGAATAATGGTGGGCATGTGGAGATTGATGATTTTGCTAATATTGGCGGTTTAGTTGGTATTCATCAGTTTTGCAAAGTCGGTAAATATGTTATGGTGGAATCGAGCACAAAAATTCATAAAGATATACCTCCATATGTTCTGGCAGGAAGATTGCCAATCAGGTATCATGGGCTAAATTTAGTTGGTTTAAGAAGAAACGGTTTTTCTCCCGATGTGATTCAAAATATAAAAGACGCTTATAGAGTTCTTTATGATTCAGGTCTTAATTTTAAAGATGCACTGATAAAACTAAAATCGGAATTTGAATTAACAAAAGAAATTTTAGAAATTATTAACTTTGTGGAGAAAAGCACAAGGGGAATACTTGCAAAATAATTGTGAGAAAATTTTCTTATTGGATTTTTGAAATGCTCTTTTTCCTCTGCTTTAGATAATACCATATCGCAATAAATACAAGAACACTAACTGCTAAAACACTTACTTCATACATTATATCAGGCTCTTCCATTAATAAATCGTGAATTGCAAACCCGTCGAGCAATAATAAAATCAACACTATTAATATTAAAATAATATTTACAAATTTTGTATTCATTATTCGTTACTCTCGAATACAATTTTATGTATTTAAATTATTATTTACAAATCAAAAAGAATTACCTCGATGTGGAAAAATATTCTACAATAAAAAATCAATATAAAATATATATTTGTTTTTTAGTTTTTTACAAAATATGTCTTAATTATGTAATATATATGAATGATGTTGATATTTTCGCATAAAAAAAGTTTAATATGAAAATGAATGATAAAAACAAAAAGGAAATTATCGAGCGATATTGTAAACATTTAGAAGATGGTTATTCGGAAAATTCTTTTGTAGATTATGACCATTTTGAGATACATCAATTTGCCCTCGAGCTCGATGAAAAAAATAAAAACTCAAAATACATAGAGAAAATAAAAAAAGCTTTTCGCAAATCATTTTATAAATGGGAAGAAATGGCAGTTCAAATGCTCGATAATCCTCAAAAAAAATTCTTTTTCCCTATTTGGTTATTTTATGTTAAAAATAGATTTTTATGGGGAGAAAGTGATAAAAATAAAAAAGATTTAAACGAAAAAGTTAAAACAATTGACTTTAGACTTGAAAATGGAAATTCTGAATAATGCTTCTGAAGATATGGTAAAAGTATTCCCTTCGTATATGAAGGTGAATAAAGAAAAAAATATATATCTTATAAATAAGAAATCCATAAATAAAATATATAGAGATTTATTCGAAAATAAAAAAAGATACTTGCATTTATATGGTGGTGCAGGTTCTGGTAAAAGCGTCTTTGCTGCACAAAAAATTCTTTTTAGAATATTGACGGAAGATAAGCATAAAATATTACTTGCTAGAAAAGTTGCCCGAACTATTCGTCATTCTCAATTTAGTCTTATTAAGTCATTAATTTATAGCAATGATATCGGTGATATATTTAAAATCAATGAAACCGATATGAAAATAATATCACTTAAAAATAATAACGAATTTATTACCGCTGGACTCGATGATAGAGAAAAGTTAAAATCTATTTACGGAATTACCTCGATGTGGATAGAAGAAGCGACTGAATTATCTTATAAGGATTTTAACCAACTCGACTTAAGACTAAGAGGGAGAATGAAACATTATAAACAAATTATACTTACATATAATCCAATAAATTCGCATCACTGGCTTAATACAAAAAAAATTAATAATTCATTTAAACTAAAAACTACATATAAAGATAACAAATATATCGACGAAGAATATATTAATGTATTAAAAGATTTAAAGGAACAGAATATTGAGTATTATAAGATTTATGCACTAGGAGAGTGGGGAGTTTTGAAAAATATTATTTTCAAACCATTTATAATATTGGATTCTTTTCCGACTAATTTCGATGAAACGATTTATGGTTTGGATTTCGGATATAATAATCAAACAGCACTAATAGAAGTAAATATAAAAGATAATGTATTTTATTTAAGGGAGTTGATTTATGAATGCAGGTTGACTAATTCGGATTTAATAACTAAAATGAAAAATATGAAAATGAAAAGGGGAAGTTATATTTATTGTGATTCTTCGGAATCTGGTAGAATAAGTGAGTTGAAACAAGCGGGATTTAATGCCTATCCTGCTGATAAAAATGTTAAAGATGGAATTGATTATTTAAAATCATGCGAAATATATAGTAATCCAGATAATAATGGAATTAATAAGGAGGTTTTATCTTATTGTTATAAGCAAGATAAAGATGGAAATCTTCTCGATGAACCGATTAAATTTAACGACCATACTATGGATGCGATACGATATGCTATTTATTCTCACTTTAAAAAGAGGCAGAAAATAAATATTAGGTCAATTTAATAAATGTCGATTATTATTATTTTCGCTTGTATATTTAAAAATAATTATTTAGCTTTACTATAACGAGAACGGAAAGAGAATAAACAATGAAAAATATTATCTTCTTTATTGTTATTTTATTATCCATTATCCCTCAAAGAAATTTGCATTGTGAATGGATTCAGATGTCAAGCGGAATTGGTGCAAATAAGTTTATTACTTCTTTTATTTCTAATAATAATTACATTTTTGCTGGAACTTCTACTGACGGAGTATTTCGCTCATCCGATAATGGCTTAAGTTGGACTGTTGTAAATAAAGATTTATCTAATTTAAATATAACATCTCTTTATATAATAAATAATAGTTTATATGCTGGAACGTTTGGTGGTGGAATATTTATCTCGTCAGATTTTGGAAGTAATTGGATAGAAAATAATAATGGCTTATCTAATTTATTCGTCTCTTCTATATTTTCTCGTGATAATATAATATTTGTGGGAACATCTGTTTTGACTGATAATACAGGTGGTGTCTATTATTCCACAAATTATGGATTAAGTTGGATTTTTTCTGGACTTCAAAATTTATCGATTAAAACTTTTACTAAAAGCAATAATGTTTTTCTTGCTGGAACTGGTAATGGAGGCGGTGTATATAGGTCAACTAATAATGGAATTAATTGGATTAATGCAAGCGGAGGACTTTTTGGCTATTCACTCGATGCTAATTCCATTTCATCTAATGGAACGAATATATATTTGGGGACGGGAAATGGTGTCTATTTATCCATAAATTATGGAACAAATTGGAACATTATCAGTATTGGTTTGCCTAATTTATATGTTAATAGTCTTTCATTAAATAATGCAAGAATGTTTATCGGAACAAATAATGGAGTTTATGTTACTACAAATTATGGAACGAATTGGTTTATAAAAAATGAAGGATTTCAAAGTGCTTATATTGTTAAAACTATTTATGAAACAGAAG
The DNA here is from genome assembly GCA_964400285.1 of uncultured Ignavibacteriaceae bacterium. Lineage (GTDB taxonomy): Bacteria > Bacteroidota > Ignavibacteria > Tepidaquicellales > Tepidaquicellaceae > FEN-1279. Next base: position 55,994 of record CAYNTK010000002.1, on the reverse strand, counting down.
ACTACGTATTCGCTGGAACGTCAGGACATTCCGTATGGAGAAGAAATCTGAACGAAATTATTAGTGTAAAAAAAATATCTACTAATCTTCCTAACAAATTTGCATTATTTCAAAATTACCCGAATCCGTTTAATTCAACAACAAAAATAAAATTCAGTATCCCCAAATCCACTTTACGAATAAAAGAAAATGGTTTGGTAAAATTAAATGTATTCGATATTACAGGCAGGGAAGTTACGGAATTGGTTAATGAAGTTTTGCAACCGGGAATGTATGAAGTGAATTTTGACGGTAAAAATTTACCTTCGGGGATTTACTTTTATAAATTAACTACATCGAAATTCAGCGAAACAAAGAAAATGTTGATGGTAAAATAATTGGAGTTATTTTATAAGTAGTCCCGTCGTTCTTTTATCGAGAGTTTTCTTTTTAAAGAAAATTCTAATATCCAAATTTCAAATTGATTTCCACTATCTCTGGTGAATTACCTATTCGTACTGGTGGTCCCCATGTTCCTACTCCGTTCGAAACATAAAAATGTGTTTTGCCTTTTCGTTTATATCCATAACTGATTTCATGAACGATTCCCGCTAAAAAATTTAATGGGAATATTTGTCCGTCGTGTGTATGTCCTGAAAATTGTATGTCAATTTCATTTTTTACAGTTTCATCTAAATCTGATGGTTGATGATTCATTAATATTAATGGATAACTTTTATCAATCTCTTTTAAAAGTTCCAAAAGTGCTTTTCTTTTTTTATTTGTAAATCGTGAAATGTCTTTATCTTCTCTTCCTATAAGGTAAAATGAATTGTCTATCTTGATGGCAGTATCTCTTAACATAATAATATTATGCTCATTTAAATAATTACACGCTTCCTCTACTCCTCCGATATATTCGTGGTTTCCCGTTATTCCGTATGTTCCGTATTTCGATTTGAAATTCTTTAATGTTTCACCGAGGTTATTTCTTATCACAGGACCCAAATCTTCATCTACAATATCTCCTGCAAGTAATATGATATCCGGATTTAACGAATTAGTTTTTTCAACCATTTTATCGAGTCTGGAATTATTTATTATTGTTCCAAGATGTAAATCAGAAAGCAATACAATCTTTAATTCTTTTAACTCACCTGCATTTTTGGAAATATTATATTCGAATTTTTTTATTTTTATATCTTTAGCATTAAAGTATCCATATGTTAATATCACGCCAACAAGTAATACAGAAAAGAGAAATACTATTTGCTTCGTTCTTTCATAATTAAAAGTTGCAAATGCTGGATATATTGGAGTTGATGCATTTATGCTCCTTGTAATATCAAATATCAGGATTAAAATAAAAAAATATAAAATAGCTGCAAGCCAGAAAGAACCAATCCAGACAAGTATATCGGAATATATAGATAAATAATAATTTTCGAGAATTCTGCCAGCAATAAAAGAAATAAAAATAAAAATAAAAATACACAAATAAATTTTTCTAATTACGCTTCCCTGCGGTAATGCCTGCCAACCTCTTATAAAAATATAGTAGTTTACAAGTGAGTAAACTGTAAATACAATTGAAAAAAATATTATAAGATTAGATGTTTTCATATTGTTTATGTTCTTATAAAGTTAGGGAGTTCATTTGGTATTTCAAGAGATAACTCTATAAAACCAGAATAATTACCTTTTTCAAAAACAGGAGATTGATATATTAATTTTTTAACTCCGTTTTTTTCAATCGTATAAGCGTTCACCTTTCTTTCTTCTATCAGGTTTTTCAAAATTGTTTTCGATGGTTCAGGGTGGCAATCGAGTATATTAGTCCCGATTAGTTTTTCTCCTCCATCATTTTCAAATGTCTTAATCGCTTTGTCATTCATATATATTATCGTTCCTTTTTCGTTGCAAAGAGTTATTGCACCATAAAATTCTTTTATCCAGTTATGCATTTTCAGTATTTATTATAATGTATTTTATTTTTATCAAACCGATTTGAAGGTGGTTTAGTTTCATCGGGATATCCGATTGGGATTAGAGATACGGGCTTTATATTATTTGGTAAATTTAATAATTCTGTTATACCTTTAATTCTTGCTTCATCGGGGTAAATTCCAACCCACACTGCACCAAGTCCTTTTTCGTGAACGGCAAGCAGAATATTTTGAGTTGCCGCAGAGCAATCAAGCATCCATCGTCCCGGATATTTTTCGCGAGTAATATCTGCACAAACCAAAATAGCCATTGGAGATTGCAAAATCATCTGTGCGTGAGGATGAATTTTTGGAATCTGGTCGAGAATTGCTCGCTTATCTATAATAATAAATTCCCAGGGTTGTGCGTTTCCTGCTGATGGTGCTGCCATTGCCGCTTTCAAAATATCTTCTATATCTTTTTCGCTTACGGGAGTATTTTTGAATTTCCTTATGCTTCTTCTTGATAATATTTTTTCTAACATAATTTTATTTCTTATTTTTTAAATATAGTCATCTAAATTGCCAAGCCCTTCCCTTACTATATTTATTTCACCATCAGAACAATCTACTACAGTAGAAGGTATATTACCTCCATATCCTCCATCTATTACTATATCGACTAATCTCTCAAATTTTTCATAAATAAGAGCAGGGTCGGTTATGTAGTCTTTTATTTTATCTTCATCGTGAATTGAAGTTGTAATTATTGGATTCCCAAGTTCTTTTACCAATTCTTTGCATATTTTATTATCAGGAATTCTTATTCCAACAGTTTTCTTCTTGCTCTGGAAAATTTTCGGAACGTTGTTATTAGCTTTTAAAATGAATGTAAACGGACCGGGGAGTGCTTTTCTCATTACTCTGTAAATTGGTGTATCTATGCTGAATACAAAATCCGAAAGATGACTCAGGTCATAACAAATAAAAGAAAAATTTGCCTTACGCGGGTCTTTATTTTTTATTTTATAAATTCTTTCTATCGCTTTTGGTTGATATATATCACAACCAATCGCATAAACTGTATCGGAGGGGTATATTATTACTCCACCGTTTCTGAGGCAATCTGCCACTATTCTTATCTTTCTAAGCTCTGGGTTTTCGGGATGTATTCTTAAAAGCATTAAGTATTCATTTTTTTACAAAATTAAGAATCCAAAAATCCAAAAAAAATGCCATTCCGAAGTGGAATGGCATTTGAAATAACTAATTTCTCTTGTGTTATTTTAATATTACCATTTTTCTCTTGTGTTATTTTAATATCACGATTTTCTTTAAATCCGTAAAATCACTTGTGTAACAATGCGGTAAAAATATATTCCGCTTGCATAAAAGTTTGTTAAAATATATTGAGAAAAATAAAATTATTTGAAGTTACTTTCAGAAATCTTAATTACTACTCTGGGCTTTTTAAAGATTTTATATTTCAGGTATAATTTTGTATAGTTTACCTTCACCGGGCATAAAGAATCCCAAGTTAATATAACCCGGATTTTGAGTTTCAAAAATATATTCTTCAGTAATATTTTCAATATTTACTATTTTCATTTTTTTATTTTCTATAAATGCAGGGTAATTCGATTTTATATAAGCCCTTATTATTCTTTTCCCACCTATTGTATCATTTGTATTTACAGGTGAGCATCTGCGATTTATAACCATAAAGTATTTTGTATTTGGCTCGGAAGGATTCTCAAATGTTGCAATTTGAAGATAAGTTGAATCTGAACAGTCGTAAGTAAATCCCTGCGGAATATTATCGGGTGTATGCTCCTGGTTATCACAATCGGGTATTCTGCTACCCGGTTTTAATGCAGCAAAATATATAAAATAAGAATTGCTATTTAATAATCCTCTTTCGGTCTCATACCTATAAATATATGAATGCGTATAATCAGGATTAAAACTCATTATATGAGGTCCCCATTTATTCAATTTTTCAGATAGCTCTTTTATCTTTCCGAATTTATTATCATCATATACGGAACTACATCTTGGGCTTCCATCAAGATTTATTATTCCTCTTTGATAATAATTTGAATCAAAAGAATGAAACGATTCATACCCGAAATACATTATTCCTTTTGCATTATAGGTTATTGCCAAATCAGTCTGGAGTTCGAGTTCTTCTCGCGAGGGCTCTTTGAGCATGTGACCTGAGCTATAAGTTAAATGTGCTTGAGGACAATTTATTATTCGCATATCGGTAATTTTTGATAAACTGTCCATTAAAATATCCATCGATAATAGCTTTGTCCCTTCTCTTTGAGGATTATCCAGATGAGTCTGAAGCCAATTATCATATCCTGTAGGTGTAGTACCGTGGGATAAAATTCCGTCTTTTTTACTATATTTCTTTGTGGATAAGGTTGTAGGATGATAAGAAACTACACCACCCCAGTTGTTATAGTCCCACCCTTCCAGTGCATAGGCGCCCATAATTATTGTTCTTAATCCGAAATCATCATACAAATACTTTTTTAAATCATTTGCATAAAGACTCCTATCCCAACAATTCGGCATATGGGCTCTGAATAATGCATAATTCAGCCAGATTATCAAACAATTTTGGTTATTAGTCTGCGTCATAATTTGTTTATTCAGTTCCTTTATTACCGGGAAATGGCTAAACTGGCACTCATCATAATAAAAATAATTTGGAATTCCATTATAGTTCCTCATAGACCAGGTGATTTCGGAAGAAACTTTACTAACTAAATTTTGATGAGTTTGGTCATTTAATGTTAAATATTGATGTGCCGGCAAGTTCTCCACTCTTACTCTATCGAACCAGGTGTCGCATTTGCCCGACCAGTAGATTTTTATATCCACAAGGCAGGATGGGTCGGGCCAGATAAAAGGAGATCCATTATTATCAGGAAGAAAATATTGGGTGATTTGGTCTTTGGATAAAAACAAACTATCTTGACCTAATGTAAAATTAAATATTTCCAAATAATTACCATTGTAGATACCACTAGTTTTATCTTTAAAATTAATTACTTTTAAAATAAAATTTTTGACTTCGTCACCTCTCCATCCTATAATCTTTATTCTACATACCGTTTCAGTATCATGTATCCCACCCGGTGTATTTGCATAAACAGAATCTATTCTTATTCTCGGCATTACATACCAATCCCATGCACTATCAGCCATATAGTAGACTGTCTGAACAAAAGAAAGCTCCCTGTTTGCTTTTAATCCGCTATCTATCCAGCAGGCATTACTTCCGGGATTTTGCTCATCCCTTCTGCAACATTTTACTCTTTCACCCACTCCATAACGGCTATAATCATTCGTATCATATATTGTATTCCCGTTACTAAAAGAATTATTATATGCCCAAAACCAGTAAGGGTCAGACGTCGGAACAGATTCACACTGGTAATCTATTCTCTGCCCCGCAACAATATAATCTATAATAGGTCTATTCATATAAGTTCGCATATTATATCTATTATTATTGGCATCGATTATATTTGTAACTATAGATTTATAATCAGAAGTATCATTATCATACCTATCAATACCATTCCAGCCATCCCAACCTAAACCGGTAGGTTGTGTATATCTGTGCCAGACATTAAAGTTCAGAGAGTCATGTATATAAGTATATCCGTAATACTGTGCACCATTTATTATTCCGATTTGGAATTGAGTATCGGGGATTGCATAACTTTCTGTTTTAGAGCTTTTATTTATTTCTGCCGAAGGTTGAGTGAAATATGAAAAAAGCACAAGAGCCACTCCTCCCAGAAATCCCGCTATCTTGTAAACTAATTTTTTCATTTCTTTGATTTATAAAATTTTTAAAATTCTTAAAATTCTTAAGATTAAAAACTATTTAATTTTTACTATTAATTATTAACTACTAACTACTATTTAAGAAGAACTGCTTCCTTCGTATCGACCCTGATTCCATCTGCAAAAAGCGAATAAAAATATATTCCCGATGAAAGATTACTACCGTTAAATTTAATTTCGTATTCTCCAGGTGATTTCTTTTCGTTTACTAATATGTTTACTTGCTTTCCTTGAATATCATATACTATAATTCTGACTTCTGACTTCTGGCTTCCGAATTCTGATTTTAATACTTTATACTTGATACTTGTTACTGCATTAAAGGGGTTTGGATAATTCTGATATAACTTATATTCTTGTGTTATTGTCGTAAAATTATTATTTATTCCGGTATAAAAAGTAGTGTCGCTTCCTCCATTTAATGTATGTACCCCTCCTGTTATAGGTCTATACGTCCATCCAATATTTTTATTTATAAAGTTAATATATGCATATTCAGTTAATTTTATTGATGTATCCGCCATTTGATATCCCCAATTTGTTCCGCTGTTTGTCGTTTTAAACATAATACCATAATTAAAACTATTTATGGTCTTTCTACCTCCGCACATCCAGATACTATCTTTGTTAATAATAGATAAAGTCATCCAATTAAAAAACGGACTTACCGGGGGTAATTGTTGTAAGTTCCACGTAATCCCCCCATCTGTAGTCTTTTTCATATTTCCATCTGTTTTCCAGCCTATCAATGTATCGATTAATTTAATATCTGCAAACCCTTCACCTACAATCAAAAACCAGTTTACTCCTCCATTTGTAGTTTTTTTCATACCAGTAGAACCTAAATTAAATCCGATATTTTTATCGAACATATAAATTCTGCTTGGTTGTCCCGAACCCCCTGTCGGTCCCAACGCATGCCAGTTTATACCACCGTTGGTGGAGCGATAAACACCACCATTAAAACCACTATTTTGAACAGCAAGCATTGTATCTTTATTTATTACGGTAACATCTTGTGGGTATAAATCATAGGTTATCATGCTCCAGTTATTACCCGAATTTGTTGTTTTAAACATTTCAGTCCAACTAAATGCAAAACCAATATTTGAATTCAAAAAACATATTTTTATAAAAGACCAATTTGAATCTGGGGTATTGAATGTGAAATTTATAAACCAGTTATCGCCTCCATTTGTGGTTTTAAGAATATATTGTTGAAGGAGGGAATTTGAATTTGTCACCGCATATCCCGTTAAGCTATCCAGAAAGGTGATACTTGTAATAGTGCTTCCGCTTATATTCGGGAACCACTGCTGATACCAGCCGGATGTTCGGCTATCCCTGAACCCAAATGAAGAAAAGAAAATAAGCAGGCAAAGGATAGTTAAAAAAGTTAATATCTTCGAAAAAAATTTAAAATCCTTTTCTACTATTTTCGATTTTCTTTCGTTATCCATAAGAAAATCCTTTTTTCGAATTATCAATTAATGCAATATGATAAATTTATAAAGGAATAACAAGTAAAATTAAAAATAAAAAAAAACGGTGTCGAATAAATGACACCGTTTATGAAATTAAATATTTAAAATTAATTATTTCAATATTACCATTTTTTTTAAATCCGAAAAATCGTTTGCAATAATGCGGTAGAAGTATATTCCGCTTGCGAGATTTTTCGCATTAAATGTAAAGCTGTAATATCCCGCTTTCATCGTTTGATTAATCAAGGTTTCGATTTCTCTACCAAGTGCATCGTATATAATTAATCTTACATTAGATTCTTTAGGCAAGCCGAATTTAATATTAGTTATAGGATTAAACGGATTTGGATAGTTTTGATTTAAGCTGAATTTATCGGGAATTTCTGTGCTTAAACTATTTATACCGACCGAAATTTGAGACCATCTTGCTGTTTCTACTATGGGATTGGAGATTGCAATATTTATCATCGAGTCAAGTCCAAGTGTATCGGGACTTGTATATGAGCCGTTACCAGCACCATCCCAACCACGGAATTGATATCCAATTCCACCACCTATGCTTACTATTCTTGGATACACTCCAAAAGTGAATGCCACAGCTGAATCGTGATAATCTGCTCCAACTATATTTCCATAGTCTGAATTAATAATGCAAATATATTGTGCTTTGTAATATGCCGTAAGGTTAAGCGGTCCGTTTACAGTTACATTATGAGTTGTATCTCCGTTATCAGACCAGTGTGTATATACATACCTTGTTCCACCAGTTGTGTATGGACTAACTGCAGATACATTTACGATTGAACCAACATTAAATACTAAATTTTGTCTTGTTGTGTATGGAATTCCATTTACTTTAAATGTGCATATTGTGTTTCTGTTTGTTCCGACCGATACAACGTATGCATTTATATTTACTGCAATGCTTCTTTTATGAACTGGTGTTCCGTTTGGACCTTTACCATATATATTAACTGTATAAGCACCGGGTGTTACGCTCCCAATTGTTTTTATTCTTAATCTTACAGAATCGGGGTATGAAGCGATAGAATCTTTATTGTTCATAAATGTTAGAGATACTGTTCCTGATGCAGGAGTAGGAACTATTTCTGCAGTAAACTTGACACTATGCGTATATAATTTTACCGATGGAACAGATGCAGTTACAAATGCACTATCGTTATTTAATAATGTGTTTAAACTTGTAGGATTTATTTTCATTGCAAAATCCGGGAAGAAAGCTGTGTAGCTTCCGAAGTTTCCAGCTCTGAAATCTGTCCATGCAAGTGTAGAAGTATATTTATTAGATGTTATAGCATCATAATCACCGAGATAAGCTGGCGTTCCTCCACCTCCACAAGTTGTACAGTTAATTCTCATCTTTGCATTTGAAATTTTTTGGTTTGTTACAAATGACTGCCCACCATTTGTAGAGTATGATGCATAAACTTCACAACTGTCTGTTGTTGGACAATTTCTTGTGTCATACCATTTTACGTATAATCTTCCATTTTCTTTATCGCACCAAATAGCAGGGAACCATTGATAATTATTTTCTGAATTCGGGTCATCGTTTATAGTAACTGCAGACGACCAAGTTGCTCCTGCATCGGTCGAGTAGCGACAGAAAACATCGGATTTTGCACCATCTACATTTGGTACATTCGTTGCATAAACAAGATATAGTCTCCCTCTATATGGTCCGTAGCTATTATCTGCAGCAATAAAGGGATAAGGTCTTGTTCTCATATTATGAATAGATGGTCTGTTGTTTATAAATGTTCCCAGATATCCAGCAAACTGAGCACTCGAAACAGTTGTAAATGTTGAACCACCGTCTGATGACCTGTAAAAGAAATATGTCGGTGCAACAGCACTTCCATAATTAGTAACTACATAAACATAACCACCGGGCACATCACCACCGGTTACTTTAGGACCAACGCAAACCATCATTCCAGGTAGTGTTTGATATGGCATTGTGTACGTTTGTTGGAAAGTTAATCCTCTATCGGTGCTTCTTGCAAAACTTCCATTTCCACTTCCTGCGGTCATAGTTGTATAAACATAATTTGCAAATGGTCCGCCAGTTTGGTCACAAGCTATCCAGTTTTTATCGTTTCCATTTACTGCCCACACAGGGGTTGACCAGTTTACTCCGTTATTCGATGATACCACAACGTAACAACCTAATATGCTCGAACCTGATTGATACATATTTTCATAATATAGATTGCCAAGACTATCATAAGCCGTAACTGGATCTCCTGCGGGTCCGGGTAAAACAGGATTATTTACAAACCAATCGTATCCGTTTAATGTGTAATGAGTTGCATTCGTGTTGTATGCAGTAAATATTCTAAGTGGATTTGAAGGGTGTGATGAAATATGTGGCTCTGCAAAATCAACTCCAAGATAAAAATTATCGTATCCATCCGATGATGTAACGGGTGGCAGTAATAAAGGGTATTGAGCAGGTGTTTTATTTCTCATACTTTTTGGCATTTGGTCAAGATTCGGGTCATCTCCATTTTGAGCGTAAAGAGAATATACAATAAAGGAAGTTAACACCAAAAAGAAAGAAGCAAAAAATATTTTTTTACCGAGCATTTTTCTCTCCTTTTTATTTTTATAAATTTATTTTATTAATACCATTCTTTTTATTTCACTAAAATTATCACAGGATATTTTATAAAAATAAATACCGCTGGATAATTTTATTCCCGATATCATTTCCGTTGAAAATGTTACTTCGTAAGTTCCGGGTTTTTGATATTGATTAACTAATTCTGTTAATTCTCTTCCGAGCATATCATATATCTTTAATCTTACCAAAGTATTTTCTACTATTTGATATTTTATTTTCGTAATTGGATTAAATGGATTTGGGTAGTTTTGATATAATGCATATTTCTCCGGAATCTCACTACTAATATTTTTCACTCCTATTGTTGTGGAAGACCATCTTGCAGTTTCCACTATTGGATTAGAAATAGAAATAGTTACCATTGTATCGAGTCCAAGTGTATCTGGGCTTGTGTAAGAGCCATTTCCTGCTCCATCCCATCCTCGAAATTGATATCCCTGACCACCACCTATATTCACAATTCTTGGATAAACCCCAAATGTAAATGCAACTGCTGAATCATAATATTGCCCTCCACCAATAGTTGTTCCGTAATCAGAATTCAAAATTAAAATATATTGTGGCTTATAGAATACTGTTAACGTAATCGGGCTCGATACGGTTACATTGTGAGTTGTATCTCCATTATCAGACCAGTAATTAAATACGTATTTCACACCACCGAAAATCTGTGGTGAAATTGCCTGAACATTTATTACGGTTCCAATTTGAAATATGAACTGTTGCGGATTTGTATATGATACTCCGTTAACTTTGAATGAACATATTCCGCTTCTATTGCTTTGAACTGTAATCTGATATGCGTTTATCAATAGATTTACAACCCTTTTATGAACAGGTGTTCCGTTTGAGCCTGCTCCTGAAATTGTGAGTTTGTAATTTCTTGCAGGTGTAATGTTTCCAACTGTTTTGACTTTTATGTAAATCGAATCTGGATAAGTAGTTATCGAATCTTTTCCGTTTACAAAAGATATTACAATCGAACCTGTAGTTGGTAGAGAATCGAGTGAATAAGTAAATTTTACTTTGTCATTATAAATTCCTTTAACAGAAGGAACTTTTACGGTTATTACAGTACTATCATTATTTAATAGTGTTGTCTGGCTTGGATTAGTTGTCATTGCAAAATCGGGATTGAAACCGACAAAACTCTGTAAAGTTTGAGTATTATTAGTTCTATTATCCATCCAAGCATTATAGGATGTAATACCAATTCCAGAATTACCAATATAGTCACCCATATATTTTGCATCACCGCTTGGACCAATTGCCATATTATTCGGATTAAAATTCCCATTAGAAATTTTATTATTTGGTGCAAATGTATTTCCGCCATCTGTGGAAATTGTCCCATACATTTCTGTAAGTAAGTTCCCTGTAGGGTCGTTTCGAGAATCATACCAAAATATAAAAATTCTACCTGTTTTATTATCAACTGTGATTGCTGGCATCCACTGGTCTGTTTCAGTTAAATCGTCGTTTAATTTAATTGGTGTTCCCCAACTTTGACCATAGTTTGTTGATTTTACTAAGAAGATATCTGCCGCATCAGGTCCAGGAGGATTTGCTGCATATACGATATATAAATTTCCTCTCGATGATGTCCAGCTATTATCTGCTGCCATTCTCGGAAAATTATCTGTTCTTATGCAGTTTTTTACCGAATAGCGTCCGTAACATACTACTCCGGGTCCGGTAAAACTTATAGCTGTGCCTGTATTCGTAAAATTTATACCACCATCTGTCGAACGATATAATATAATTGAATTTCCGCTCGAGCAGGCATAGTATAGATTTCCTCCCGAAATACTTCCGTTAGGTCCGACACTTAAATATGCCCCCTGACTACCCGATAATGTGATTGGTGAAGACCAGGTTGCACCAAGGTCTGTGCTCCTGACAAACATCATCCCTCCTCCTGCTCCGAAGTATCGCCAGCCAATATATATATAATTACTATAAGGTCCTGCCGATTGGTCGATTGCTAACCATGGTTTATCACAAAGACCTCCCGTTAAAGTATATGCTTGAACAGGATTTAACCAACTAATTCCTTTATTCGTAGATTTTAGTATAACTCCGCCCCATGGTCCGGTTGGAGTTTGCTCGAACATTTCGAGAAAATACATATTTCCTAAACTATCGAAAGACATTACAGGATCACCGATGCCCTGTATGCCAGCATAGTTTGGATAAACTCGCGACCAATCAAATCCATTTCTTGTAACATAAATAATACAATTTGATGCAGTCGGACTGTTGAACGCACAAATGCTGTTTAGTGGGTCTTTAGGATTTGTTGCTATATATGGCTCTCCATTATCATTGCCAAGGAACAAATTATCATATCCATTAATTGTATAAACTGTTCCCATCACAGCATCGGGAGGCATAAAATTTCTCTTCGGTCTATCGGCAGAGCGAAATGTAGAGTAATCAGGAAGATTATTTTGAGAATAAATATATCCTGCACTCAAAAGAATGAGTAAATAATAGAAGATTTTCATTTGCTAAAGATATTTTTCTATTTCAATATAACTTTTAATAATGGCTTTTTCTACTGAAAAAGGATATATCAGTTCTAATAATTTCTATTTAGAAATAACTTTCAGAAATGCATTCGCTATATTATTATTCCCTTCATCAACGCAATAAACTCTGAAAACGCCAGGTTCCTGAAATTTTATTCTCTCACTATTTTCAAAATACATATAATCCCAATCTGGACCAACCTCGAAAGGAATTCTATCGATTAAAATTTCATCGGGATAATAACCATCTTTATCTGCAACTTTTGTAATCTTTATAAATACTTTATTCACTCCGATAATTCTGTTTTCAGGTCTTAAGTCCAACATTACTGTTATTTTACCCGTAGTAAAAGAGCTGCTAACTCCGATTTCAATCCCATCTTCATAATTCTCACAAAAATATAATTGTGGAGAAACAGGTTGAGCTTCTACATTAGTCTTAAATATGAAAAGTAAGAAAAGAATAAATGAAATCATTTTAAAATAACATACAATATGAATTTTCTTCATTTAACTTTTATTTTAATTTTATGTAAGTGTTCAAATAAAATCATATAATAAATTTTATTTTAGCAACACCATTTTTTTTATTTCAACAAAATCATTAGTTGAAATTTTATAGAAATATATTCCGCTCGCCACACTATAACCTGAAAATTGGTTAATGAAAAATGGTATTTCATAAATACCGGGTAGTAATTTTTCATTTACCAACGTTGCTACTTCTTTCCCAAGCATATCATATATTTTCAAATTGACAAATCTTGTATCTTTAATCTGGAATTTTATTATCGTGGAAGGATTAAACGGATTAGGATAATTTTGAAATAATTTATATTCGGATGGAATTTCCGAACTAATTGATTTTATTCCTGTATTTGTTATCCAGCGGGGACTTTCTACTATTGGATTTCGCATAAATATTGTTACTGCCGAATCAATTCCCGAACTATCTGCACTTGTATATGAACCATTCCCAGAACCGTCCCAACCTTTAAATTGATATACTTGTCCGCTTTGTATAAATGTTCTCGATAAAACACCAAATGTGAATGTCACTGCGGAATCGTAATATTGATTTCCACCAAATGTATTCTCTATTAAGGAATTTATTAAAAGTAAATATTGCGGTTTGTAAAATGCTGTTAGGGTTATAGGAGCATTAATTGTTACATTATGTGTTGTATCTCCATTATCAGACCAATTTGTAAAGACATATTTAGTCCCACCGGTGATTTGTGGACTTATTGCTTGAATGTTTATAACAGTTCCGTTTGGGAAAGTAAATTGCTGTGTAGTGTTATATGTAATACCATTCACTTTAAAATTACAAATTCCATTCCTGTTAGTTTTTACGGTTACAACACTACTATTCACATATAAATTTATCACTCTTTTATGTATTGGTGTTCCATTTGTTCCAGAACCAAAAATATTTAATCTATAGTTTTTAGCTGGGGTAATATTACCAATAGTTTTAACCTTAATATAAATCGAATCTGGAATTGATGTTATGGAATCTTTTCCGTTAATAAATGATATTGCAATAGAACCTGTTGTCGGAAGTGTATCTATAGAATAAGTAAATTTAATTCTATCATTAAATATACCTTTTATATTCGGAACTTTTACGGTTAATGTTGTGCTATCGTTATTACCCATTAATACTTCCGAAGTATTTGTTGACATAGCAAAATCGGGATTGTAACCAACAAAACTCATCATAACCGATTGTTGATTTATCCTACAATCCATCCATGAAGTAACCGATGTTACTCCATTCATGGTGCTTGCTGTTCCAATATAATCACCCATATAATATGCGTCACCCGAACTTTGAGGAACTGCCATTACATTTGGATTAAAATTTGCATTTGATATTTTTGTATTTTGATTAAAAGATACACCACCATTAGTTGAAACAGCACCATAGACTTCGGTCATAACATTGTTTGCGTCATTTCTTGAATCATACCAGCTAATATATATTTTACCAGTGCTATTATCACAAGCAATAGTTGGCATCCATTGGTCAGTAGCAGTTGCGTCATCATTTACTCTTATTGGTGCACTCCAATTAAGCCCGTAATTAGTTGATTTGACCATATAAATATCTGCTAAATCTGCACCTGGTGGATTTGCGGCATAAGTGATATAAACATTTCCTCTCGTAGAAGAATAACTATTATCAGCTGCCATTCTGGGAAAGTAATCCGTTCTTATTTTTGCAGCTTTCATTGTCCATCTTCCATTGTAAAGCGTTCCCGGTCCAGCAATACCAGTTACAGCATATCCTAATGAGGGGAAAGATGCTCCACCGTCACTCGAACGATATATTGCAATATTATTACTTATTACACAAGCAAAATAAACATAACCACCTTGAATATTACCATTAGGTCCAATGGATAAATATGCACCTTGATTTCCTGAAACAGATACAGGTGAAGTGTAAGATACACCACCGTTTGTGCTTCTTGTGATTTTCATTCCACTCCCTGGTTGCCATTGTCCGACATAAATATAATTTGCATAAGGTCCATTTGTCTGGTCAGCTACTATCCACGGTTTATCATTTGAACTTGCTTGAAATGCACTGACTGCTAAAACCCAGTTTACACCTTTATTAGTCGATTTTGCAACTACATTTCCAATAACGTTACCCGCAGGATTTTTATACATTTGCATATAATATAAATTTCCAAGACCATCAAATGCCATACAGGGGTCACCTGCAACGGAAAAACCTGAAAATATAGGATTGCCTCTTATCCAATCGATACCATTTAATGTATAATAGAAACTATTTATGTTATATGCACAAACTTGATTTTTCGGGTCGGTAGGGTTAACTGCAATATACGGCTCTCCAAAGTCATTTCCGAGATGAAAATTATCAAATCCATCGACTGTATATATTATGCTATTAGTTCCTGTCGGGGAATAATTTGGAGGTGGGATTACAACAGAAGTATTATAATTTTTTAAGAATTGTGCAGATAAAATACTGCTACAAACAATAAAAACAAAAAGTAAAAATTTTTTCATTAAATTAATATTATGTTTATTACATATTAAACAATATAAAATAATAAAAGTTAAAGTCAAATATGCTTTTAAATATAATTCTTCGAGTTTGATTTTTCCATTGAAAATAAATTTTAATTTAGTCCTGATATATATTTTATTGTTTTAATCAATTCATTCTTCACTTTCATCGAATTATATGGATTAAATTTTATTAAATTTGTATATTTTAAAGTCATATTTTATTTGATAAACCCAAAAGCCGTTGATGATTTCACATCATAAAAAGAAAAATATTTTTGAAAAACTTACTACAGCACAAACTCTGTTGATTGGTTATTTTATCTTTATTTTAATCGGTAGTATTTTATTTATGCTTCCTTTTTCGCTCGATGGTGATAATAAACTATCTTTAATCGATGCTATTTTTACTACTACTTCTGCAATATCGGGAACTGGTTTAATTGTAGTAGATACTGCTACATACTTTTCTTATTTTGGTCAATTTTTAATAATGATTTTAATTCAAATTGGTAATGTGGGATATATGCTTTTCTTTGCATTGGCAGTATTTTTGCTTGGTGGGAGACTTTCTTTTTTTAATAAAGTTATGATTCGAGAATCTATTAGCACCTCAAAACTCGATTTGTTTTTATTTACCAAAAAAGTATTTAAATATACATTTATTATAGAAGCTGTTTCTGCATTTCTCTTGACTATTTATTGGACTAAAGATTTTGGATTTTACGAAGCTCTTAGAATTGGTATGTTCCATAGCATATCTGCATTTTGCACTGCTGGGTTTTCTTTATTTAGTGATAATCTTGCTCAATTTCATAATGACTATTTCGTTAATTTAGTTATTATTGCTACTTCTTATGCTGGTTGTCTTGGATTTTTTGTTTTGTATGATTTATCTAATTACTCAAAATCACTTGTTAGAAAAAAAAACAGATACAATTTATCTACACATACAAAACTTGTTTTAACAACCTCGATTTTATTATTGGTAGGAGGAACATTCTTTCTTGCTTTTTCGGAAAGTCTTAATCCGAAAAATCACGAATACAATATCATGCTTACTTCTTTTTTTCAGGCAGGTTCTTCATCCGCTTCTGTAGGGTTTAATACAGTAGATGTGAAAGTGCTTAGTAACTCTTCGCTTTTTTCTATGATTCTACTAATGTTTGTTGGTGCTTCACCAAGCGGGACAGGTGGGGGAATTAAAACAACTGTTTTTGCATCTTTAATGCTTGCTTTGTTTGCATTTGCTTTTGATAAAAAAAATGTTAATGTTTTCAAAAGAACTATAAAACCAATTAACCTTGCAAGAGCTTTTTCTATTATGTTAATGGCTGTTATATGGGTTTTTATTTCTGTTTTAATTTTGTCTATTTCGGAAAATCAGGAGTTCCTGCATATTTTATTCGAAGCAATTTCTGCTCTTGGTAATAATGGAATATCTGCTGGATTTACACCAGAATTATCTGTAATAGGAAAATTGATTTTATCCGCTTCTATGCTAATTGGTAGGGTTGGTCCTTTGATTATTGGATATGCTATCGGTGGAAGTATTAAAAGTGAATTTTACAAATATCCTGATGCAAATATTTTAATAGTATAAATATATGAAACAATTTGTAGTTATCGGTCTTGGGAGATTTGGCTTTAATCTTGCGGTATCACTCGCAAAATTGAAAAATCAAGTTCTTGCAATCGATATTGATAGAAAAAAAGTCGAAAGCATAAAAGACTTTGTCTCAGAAGCTGTAATAGCTGATGCTTTAGACCAGAGAACTTTAAAAGAATTTATAGACGAAAAAGTCGATGCTGTTATAGTAGCTACTGCTACTGATGTAGGTATCAGCACTCTTTTAGTCCTTTATCTTAAAGATATTGGAGTAAAAAGAATTATCGGTAAAGTGAGGAATGAAGACCATGCAAAAATATTAAACTCACTCGGTGTTAGCGAGGTTATTTATCCCGAGCGTGATATTGCCGCAAGACTTGCAGAAAGTCTCACTCAATGCAATCTTATTGCTCATATCCCGCTTGCTCCGGAATATGGAATTATAGAAATAGTTACTCCTGAAAATTTTGTTGGCAAAAGTTTACAGGAGCTTGATTTAAGAAAAAAATACGGATATTCGGTGATTGGTATAAAAGATGTATTAAGGGATACTATAAATGTTAATCCTTCGCCCGATACTAAATTAATGCCTGATAGCGTTATGCTAATATTGGGTAAAACGGATGAATTCCTGAATGGAAATGGTATGCAGTCTGATTAAATTTATTTTAGGTTAATTAGTATTTAATTCTTTATTCTATTTCTATTAATACATCTCCTTCGAGAATCGTATCACCTTCTTTTACTTTAATAGATTTTATTGTTCCTTCTCTATCTGCTGTTAAGTTATTTTCCATTTTCATTGCTTCCCATGTTAGGAGTTTCATTCCGGGTTTTACGTAATCACCAACATTTACAAGTATTTTTATTATTGTTCCCGGAAGGGGAGCTTTAATAACACCCGCACCTTTCTTTTCTGAAGGGCTACTTGTTTTTGCAGTAGCTTTGTGTGATTCTGTCGATGGTTCGGATTTTGTTCTTACTAATGTTGGTGTTTTTGTTTGCACTGTTTTTCTTTCGACTTTTACATCATACACATTCCCGTTAATATCGATCTTCATTGTATTTCCTTCAAAACTGATTACACTTGCTTCGTATTGTTTGTCGTTTAAATTAAATTTAAATTTTTTCATTTATAATAAAATTTTCTTAATATGCTTAAAGAATTTTTAAAATTTTTGTTTAGGCCATTTACGAAGTCCATAAATTTTTGAACTCCAAGGTGAATATAATCTATCTATTCTTTTTATTGTCAGACAGTAATTTTCATAATCGTGAACATCTTGAAAATATAAATATATCGAAGCGGCAATTATTGCACTTATATCATCACGACTTTCTGTTTTTTCTTTTGTAAGGGATTGCTGAACTTTCTGCTTTTCCACTTCTTTTTTTGCAAATACATTTTTAAATAATTTCATTATCATATCTCCTAAAGAGGTATATTAGAATGTTTTTTAGATGGATTTACATCCTTTTTAGTTATAATTGATTGTAATGCTCTTATTAATCTAAAGCGTGTATTCCTTGGTTCGATAACATCATCTATATATCCATACTTTGCGGCTTCATAAGGTGTTGCAAATTTATCCCTATATTCTGCTTCTTTTTCAGCAATAAATTTTGCTTTTTCTTTTGGGTCTTTAATTTCTTTTATTTCTTTAAAGTACAATACTTCGATTGCTCCTTTAGGTCCCATTACTGAGATTTCTGCCGATGGCCAAGCATAGTTTAAATCCCCGCGTAAATGTTTTGAACCCATTACGTCATAAGCACCGCCGTATGCTTTTCTTAAGATTATTGTAATTTTAGGGACTGTTGCTTCGGCATATGCATATAATAGCTTTGCTCCGTGAATTATAATACCCCCATATTCCTGTGCTGTCCCCGGTAAGTATCCCGGAACGTCAACAAATGTAATAATTGGAATATTAAACGCATCGCAAAATCTTACAAACCTTGCTGCTTTTCTCGACGCATTAATATCGAGAACACCTGCAAGATAGTTAGGTTGATTTGCAACTATACCTACGGGCATCCCATTGAGTTTTGCAAATCCTATTACAATATTTTGTGCATAATTACTTTGGACTTCGAGAAATTCACCATTATCTACCACTGAATCTATTACATCAACGACATCATAAGGTTTATTGGGGTTATCAGGTATAATTTCATTTAAATTATCGTCTATTCTATCTATCGGGTCATCGCATGGATATAGAGGCGGGTCTTCGAGATTATTTTGAGGCATATAACTTAATAATTTCCTAATTACCATAATTCCTTCATCTTCATTATCGGCAACAAAATGACACACACCCGATTTCGAACTATGGACAAATGCTCCTCCGAGTTCTTCTTCAGTTACTACTTCACCTGTAACTGTTTTTACAACTTTAGGTCCGGTTATAAACATATAACCAGTGCTTTTTGACATAATAATGAAATCCGTAAGGGCAGGGGAATAAACCGCTCCTCCTGCACATGGTCCGAATACTGCAGATATTTGTGGAATTAAACCCGATGCTAAAACATTTCTTTTAAAAATATCTGCATAACCTCCAAGACTTTTTACACCTTCCTGTATTCTTGCACCACCGCTGTCATTTATTCCTATAATCGGTGCTCCTACTTTCATTGCCATATCCATTACTTTACAAATTTTTTCAGCATACATTTCTGAAAGCGAACCTCCAAATACTGTGAAATCCTGAGAGAATATATAGACAAGTCTTCCATCTATTGTTCCGTAACCTGTAATTACTCCGTCTGATAAATATTGCTCTTCGCTTAATCCAAAATCTATACATCTGTGAGAAACGAACATATCGAATTCTTCAAAGCTTCCCTCATCGAGAATTTTATCTATTCTTTCTCTTGCAGTATATTTCCCTTTCCTGTGTTGGGCAATTATCCTTTTCTCACCACCGCCCATCATTGCTTTGTTACGAAGTTCTGTTAACTCTCTTATTTTATCCTGAATTGACATCTTTAATATTTTTTTAGTTTGTTTATTAGTAAATGAAATTTATAATTTATATTAAAATTTTTTACCAGTTATTATAAAGCCCTTCTATTAACAATTCTTTTTTTTCGTCTTCTGTAAGTTTATTATATTTTTTTGCTTCTTCGTGAATTTTTTTAATCTCAAGTTCTTTTAATGCTTCGATTTCCGCGAGCATTTTTCTATATTCTATTTCTCTTTTCCTTTTCAAAAATCCGCTTGCTACAGCAGGAAATAAATCCAAAAGCAATTCTTCTTTCTCATTTATTGCAAGTTTAACGTTTTCAAATTCGGGTAATTCGGGATTTTCGGGTTTCTCGTATTTTGAAACATCATACGGTTGCTCTACTCTTGTCCCTGCTATTTTTTGCCTGAATGAAGGGTCAACAGGAAATGGAGTTTTTCCATAAACACCTTTCACTAAGTTAACGAATTGGGCAGAGGTATTGCTGTAAAATGGTTTCCCCTTGTTTTCCGAAATTACCGAATAAACTGCCTGAACCCCGACAATTTGCGATGTCGGAGTTACAAGTGGAGGCAAACCTGCATCGAGTCTAACAACTGGAACTGTTCTTAATACTCTATCGAGTAAGTTTTCAAGTTTTGCTTGTTTTAATTGTGCAAGCATATTCGTGTACATTCCACCTGGGATTTGTGCATTCTTTACATTTTCGTCGGGTGGTGGAAAATTGTAATATTTTTCTATCTCCTGACAATTGAAAAGAACTTCATCGAATTTATCTTTCTTCGATGCTTTTATTGCATCATTAAATAGTTTTTCGACTTTCGGCTCTAAAGTATAATTTGCAATATCGAATTCTTTTGGAAATATTTTTATCTCATCGAATTGAGATAGTTCTTTTCTGATTTCTAAAAGCTCTTTATTAATTTTTGATACTGCATCGAGATTAACACCGGTGTCAATTTTCATCAAATCACAGAAAATCTGAACAAGCTCAAAAGCAGGAGCTGCGGGACCTCCCGCAAAATTCCAAATTACTGTATCTACGATATCAACTCCGTTAACGATTGCATTTAAAAGACATGCCAAACCATATCCGGGGGTGCAATGAGTATGTAAATCGACAGGAACTTTAATTTCTTTCTTCAATCTCTTAATCAAGTTTGCGGCAACATCTGCAGGGATGAGACCAGCCATATCTTTTATAGAAATAATATCGGCACCCATTTTTTGAAGCTTCTTTGCTTTTTCTACGAAATAATCTTCTGTAAAAATTTTACCCGGTAGTTTTTTACCCGAAATAAATCCACTAAACTTTTCATAAAACGAAAAATGCGGGTCAACTGTATAACATACTGCACAATCTGTAAGTCCTCCATTCGCTTTAACAAAATCAATCGTTGATTTCATATTGTCGAGGTCGTTTAAAGCATCGAATATTCTCATTATGTCAATACCGCTTTTTATCGCAAGACGGTTGAATCCCTCTATTACACTATCGGGATATGGATTATAACCAAATAAATTCCTGCCTCTGGAAAGTGCAGTTAATTTAGTTTTGTTACTAAATCCTTTTTTTATTTTTTTTAGTCTATCCCATGGGTCTTCGTTTAGATAACGCATAATCGAGTCCGGGACTGCACCACCCCAAACTTCCGCTGCGTAAAAGTTTGCATCTTTGTAAAATGGCAGGACTCTGTCTATTTGCTTTTGTGTCATACGGGTCGCAAACTGTGACTGCTGACCATCTCTTAAAGTTAAGTCTCTGATTAATAATTTTTTCTTCATATATAAAATAAAATATAAGATATTGAACTATTTTGTTAGAACTGTGTTCGAATAACAAATAAGTAGAAATAAAAAATACTATATTAAAGGGAGGATATTCCACTTTCATATTATACAAATATATATATTGTGTAATTTATTAAAAATCCCTAAAAAAATGCCAAATAAGGTGAAAAATAAAGATTTCAGGATTATATTAAAACTTTTATCTATTTTCTAAAACTATTAATAATTGAGATTTATTTTTCCCTTGCATTTTATTTTTTTTATTGTTATGGTAAAATCCTACAAATAAAATAAGGGGGGTGTTAAATGAAAAAGTTTTACTTTATCATTATCATTTCTATTTTTTTCTTTTTAGAAAATTCTTATTCTAATAATATTCAAATTACAAATGCGGTTTTAACAGGGCAGGTTCCTGCAAGTAATTATACTTTTGTTCAGTTCGATTTAACCTGGGAAAATTCCTGGCGTGACGCCGTCAACTGGGATGCTGCGTGGATATTTATAAAATTCAAAGCATCTTACGATACCGCCTGGAAACACGCTACTCTTAATACCACAGGGCATACAATCCCATCGGGGTTTACAGGTAGTACAACTTCGGACGGGCTTGGTATTTTTATTTACAGGAATTCAGCGGGCTCAGGTAATAATACGCTTACAGGTGTGAGGTTAAGATGGAATTATGGTGTGGATGGGGTGGATGACGGAGATTTGGTTTCTGTAAAAGTATTCGGTATTGAAATGGTTTATATACCGCAGGGAAGTTTTTATGCGGGAGATGGGACAACCACTAACATCATGGGTCAATTTTCGCAAGGTAATACAACAGCACCTTTTTTAATTACAAGCGAGGGGGCTTTAACTCTTGGCGGGACAGTAACTACAAATCTTGGAAATAGAAATGCATCCAGTATGATTGCGCCTGACGATTTTAATTATACAACCACTCAAACTTTACCTGCCGCTTTCCCGAAAGGGTATAATGATATTTATTGTATGAAATATGAATTAAGTCAGGGTCAATATACTGAATTTCTAAATACACTTACAAGACATCAGCAAAAGCAAAGAGTAGAATCAAATATTAGTGGTGACGCTGTTACGAATATATATGTAATGTCAAATTCATCAACATTACTATATAGAAATAGAATAATCTGTCCATCATCGGGAAACGGGACAACACAACCGATAGTTTTTTCCTGCGACAGGCCTGACAGGGCTTGTAATTATATAAGTTGGCAGGATGGATGTGCATATATGGACTGGGCGGGACTGCGTCCGATGACAGAACTTGAACTTGAAAAAGTTTGCAGAGGTCCTTTATCATCTCTGGCAAATGAATATGCTCATGGAAATAATTCAATTAGTGCAATTACTGGTTTTAACGGAGCAGAAAATGGAACTGAAATACCCCTCAATATTTCTAATGCATGTATCAATAATATAAGTTTTTCTACAGGTGATGGCGGCCAAGGTCCTGTAAGATGTGGAATATTTGCAAGTTCAAGCACTACAAGAGTATATGCAGGAGCAACATATTACGGTGTAATGGACATGAGCGGAAATGTTTTTGAAAGGTGTGTTTCAGTCGGAAATTCAACTGGAAGATTATTTGACGGGCAACACGGGAATGGTTATTTAAGCGTTAACGGGAATGCAAATGTCTCAAATTGGCCCGGTCTTTCAGGTGGTGAAGTTATTGGAGCAACAGGTGCAAATCAAAGAATGGGCACATGGTTGAATGTTGGTGTTTCAGCTAGAGTATCTGATAGATATTATGGATGTTACAGTTTTTCTACTAGAGCTAACACTCATGGCTTTCGAGGTGTAAGAACTTCAGAAGTTGGAACTTTAATGCAACCACATAATAATGAAAATAAAAATAACTTTTAATAAATCGTATTTAATATATGTATTTATTTAGAGTAATATTAATTTCATTATTTATTCTTTTATATGCACCTGCTTTTACGCAGGATACATCTAAATATTTCGGTGGAAGTTATGACGGTTTTTCAATAGGAAATATTTCCGAAACATCACTCAACGGAACTTCGGTAAATACTGCAAAATATTACGGTGGAAGTTATGACGGTTTTTCAATAGGAGATATTTCCGAGACTTCTCTAAATGGAACTTCTGTTAATCTTGCAAAATATTATGGCGGGAGTTATGACGGATTTGCTTTATCTGATATTTCCGAAACTTCGCTTGGAGGCACTTCAATTAATCTTGCAAAATATTATGGCGGGAGTTATGACGGATTTGCTTTATCTGATATTTCCGAAACTTCGCTTGGAGGCACTTCAATTAATCTTGCAAAATACTATGGCGGGAGTTATGACGGATTTGCTTTATCTGATATTTCAGAAACATCGCTTGGCGGTACTACAATAAACCTTGCTAAGTATTACGGTGGAAGTTATGATGGTTTTGCTTTTTTTGATATTTCCGAAATTTCGCTCGGTGGTGCTACCATAAATCTTGCTAAGTATTATGGTGGTAGTTATGATGGTTTTGTAATGTGTAATGTCGAAGAAATTCCTCTTAATATTACATTGCAATCTTTATCCCATTCTGTTTACAGAAATAGTGTAAAACTTATTTGGGAAGTTGTTCAGGAATATAATAATAAGGGTTTCCAAATTGAAAGAACTTATGATGGCTTGAACGACTGGCAAAAAGTTTCGTTTGTTAACGGTAGGGGAAATGCAAACACACCTATGACTTACACTTTTACCGATTCAAAATTAAAATCGGGAAAATATAAATATAGAATTAAACAAATTGATTTCTCTGACTTTGGAGTATATTATAATTTTAAAAATCCTATAGAAATAGGAACTCCCAATAAATTTTCCTTAATGCAAAATTATCCTAATCCTTTCAATCCTTCGACAAAAATTGATTTTGATATTCCCGTTGATGAAAATGTAAGTTTGAAATTATATGATATTGCTGGAAGGCTTGTTTATACATTGATAAACGAAAAATTAACTGCGGGATATTATACCGTTGAATTTAATGCAAATAATTTTGCAAGCGGAGTGTATTTTTATCAGTTTAAGACCTCATCTTACACAAAATCAAAAAAAATGATGTTGATAAAATAAGTAATATATTGTTTTTCATTATATTGAATTATTTTTTTTAATTATTATTAAAAAAAAATTATGAAAACAAAATTAAGAAAATCAGTCATTTTTATTACGGCTTCGTTTATAATATTAAATTATAGTTTTTGTAATGCACAATGGGTTCAGACAAACGGTCCTTTAGGAGGCAAAGTTTATACTTTGGATTTAGATAGCAATTATGTTTATGCAGGGACTTCTTCGAATTTATATATCTCAACGAATTTTGGAGGTTCATTTCAACACACAATTCTTGGATACGGTTACTGCGACATACGTTCGTTTTTAAAAAACGGTAATTTTTTGATTGCCGGGACAACATATGGAGTTAGATATTCAACCGATAACGGTATTAATTGGGAGGAATATAATTTGCCAGGGGCTGTAAATGCTCTATTTATGACAGGAGGCAATTTATTAGCAGGTACTACTAATAACGGTATTTATATATCAACAAATAATGGGAACAATTGGGAACAAACATCTTTATCATATAATTCGGTTTACGCTTTTACTAAAAGTGGAAATACAATTTTTGCAGGAACGGGAAATTATGGTATATATACATCTACTGATAATGGATACAATTGGTCATCATCTTCATTAGATGATATAACTGTTTATTCACTTGCCTCAAGCGGAAGTAATATATTTGCTGGAGCATATAATACTGGAGTTTATAAATCAACAAATAATGGTTTAAACTGGTCACAGACCTCGTTAAACAATAAGACAGTATATACGATTAAGATTAACGGGAGCGATATATTAGCAGGTCTTTATAATTCTGGATTGTACCTTTCGACAAATAATGGAACAAACTGGACACCTATAGGATTAAATTATAACTATACATCCATTTATTCTCTTGCAATAAGAGGTAGCAATATATATGTAGGAACAACGAATTCATCGCAATTTACATCAAAGGGATTACTCTTGTCAACAGATTACGGAAATAACTGGCAAACAATCGGACTTCGAGCTTTAGGAATTTCATCTTTGGTTTTAAAAGGCAATAAGATATTTGCGGGTACATTTAATAACGGAATATTTTTTACTTCTGATAACGGAAATAATTGGATTAAAACTCAAATGTTCGATGACCGCAGTCCGAACTCAATTATTTCAAAAGGGGATAATTTATTCGCAGGAGTATATTCTTATGGAGTTTATAAATCAACTAATGAAGGCGAAACATGGAATTCCTGTAACATTGGTTTAAATACTAGTGTAAAGTGTCTTGCAAATAATGACAGTGTAATATATGTAGGAACATCATTAGATTACAATAATCAAAAGGGATTATATAAATCGACAAATGACGGAAATAGTTGGTTACAAACATCCTTAAATAATGATGAAATTTATTCAGTTGCAGTAAACGGAAGTTATATTTATGCCGGGGGAAATCAAAATATATATGTATCTTCAAATTTTGGGATTAATTGGACTCAAAATTCGACTAACTCTCGTGTGGCGTGTATTGCAACTGCAGGTAATTATGTATTTGCTGGAACATATTCAAATGGTATTTACAGGTCATCAAATAGCGGAATTAATTGGACACAAATACAGATAAATGAAAATAATAATACTGTCTATTCGATTATAATAAGTGGTTCGAGTGTTATAGTGGGAACAGGATTCAAAGGTGTGTATATATCAAATGACCTTGGTATTACTTGGAGGCAAAGAAATCAAGGTTTAAATAATTATATTGATACAACTGTAAATGCATTATTATTGAAAGATGGATATATTTATGCAGGCACAAGTGTTCAATCTGTATGTCGAAGACAATTTGTGGAATTAATAACGGTAATTAATAAAACATCTGAATTAAAACCGACATCATTTTTAATAAAACAAAATTATCCAAATCCATTTAATCCGACAACGAAAATTGATTTTGAAATACCGACAGATGAAAACGTAAGTCTAAAATTATATGATATTACAGGGAAACTTGTTTATACATTGATAAACGAAAAATTAAAATCGGGATATTATACTGTCGAATTTAATGCAAATAATTTTGCTAGCGGAGTATATATTTATCAATTAAAAACTTCCACTTTTGTGAAATCTAAGAAAATGATGTTGGTTAAATAAAGCTATTTATTGACTCTGAATTCAGAGTCCAGAATTTATAGAGCGACTTCCCGGTTTAGTTACCTGAATCTTGTTGAGCCATTCGGGGATATTGTCGGGAGGGAATTTAATCACTTCCATTTTACCAAGAGAAAATTGCTCGCATCCGAAATTTACTCTCCCATTGCTTCTATCTATAATAAATCCAACTCCAATCAAATTTGCTTTTTTTTCTTTTATTAACTCTATTATTTCAAAAACACTTCCGCCTGTTGTAACTACATCTTCACATACCAGAACATTTTCATTTTCCTTTATCTCGAATCCTCTCCTTAATGTCATTTTACCATTCTCCCTTTCGGCAAAAATTGTTCGTGCATTTAACAATCTACCAACTTCCGTACCGAGAACTATTCCACCGATTGCAGGTGTAATTACTAAATCTATTTTTTTATTCGTAAAGTGATTTGCAATTTCTTTAGAAAAAAGAGTATTGTATTCGGGATATTGTAATACCTTTGCACATTGAAAATAATGCGGACTATGATATCCCGAAGTTAAAATAAAATGCCCTTCGAGGAAAGCTCCTGTCTTTTTGAAGATTTCTAATACTTGTTCACTTGTCATATTTTTTAAACCGTTGTAACGATTATATTTATTTTTTATTTTTCCATCCCATGTATAAACCTTGAGTTATATTTAAGAACATTTTCAGTCAGTTGGTAACATCCGATGTCCACAAAAAATCGTATTTTCTCCACGCTACTAACTACTCTATTTTTACTTCTCCTAACTTCTTAATTTCTTAACTCCTTGATTTCTGCTCTTAAGATAGTTTAACTTTTTTTACATCTTTTATTCTTCTTCCAAGAAATCTTTCGCTTATTTGTTTAAAGTTATTCGGAAAATCCGTTACGAAAAATTTGTGAACACCTTTTTTCTTTTGTGTATTTAATAGATTTTTTTCTTCGAGTGTTTTTTTGACTGCCTTTGCAGTCTCTTCACCTGAATCTATAAGTAAAACTTTTTTCCCAACAACTTTTCTGATTGTATTTTTCAGAATAGGGTAGTGAGTGCATCCGAGAATTAATGTATCTATATTACATTTATTTAAATTCTTTAAATATTCCTGTGCTGTCAATAAAGCAATTTTGTTATCTGTCCAGCCGTCTTCTGCAAGCTGAACAAAAAGACTGCACGGCTGTGAATACACATTCGCATCTGGTTTGATTTTTTTTATTGCTTTTTTATAGGCATTACTTTTTATTGTTCCAAGTGTTCCAATTACTCCAATCTTATTATTTTTAGTTTTAATTGTGGCACTTTTTGAACCGGGAATCAATACACCCTCGACAGGTAACTTGGTTATTTTTTGCAAGAAAGGAACTGCTACCGAAGATGCTGTATTACAAGCAACGACTATCATTTTTACTTTTTTTGAAAGTAAAAATTTCAGACACTCTATCGAATATAATATTACAGTTTCTTTCGATTTAGTTCCATAAGGCAATCTTGCTGTGTCTCCGAGATAAATAATATTTTCGTTGGGCAGGAGTTCGAATAATGCTCGTGCAACCGTTAATCCGCCAATTCCCGAATCGAATACACCAATAGGTCTGCGATGAAGATTTTTTTGTGTTAGCATTTTATTTATCAATTATTCAAATATACCTATTTAATTTTTTTGATTAAATGGAATTTAGAGTATAGTAGAGATATATAATGTTATAAATGATGTGCAAAATAGTTTTTCACCTAATATGTGTAAATTACTTCGTATTTGAGCAAATAAGAAATTTAACTATTTTTTTATATTATCGGATATTTTTTTTAATAAATCCAAAATCTGATTTTTTGTAAATGGCTTTCCAAGATAATGTGTGCATCCACTAGCCAGAAATTCTTCTCTATCTCCTGGAAGAACAAATGCAGTTAAAGCGACAATTGGAGTTTTTTTGTATCCAGATAATTTTTTTATTTCCTTTACTGCCTGAACTCCATCCATTCCTTTTCCGAGATTAATATCCATTAGAATTATATCATATTTTTTATTTTTTACTTTTTCGATTGCTTCGGGTCCATTTAAGGCAGATTCTATGTTGTAGTACGGTTTTAGTAAAGTAATAGTATAATCAAGATTCATCGTGTCGTTTTCGACAAGCAATACAGAAAGTTTATCTTTTGTTATTGGGAAATCGATTTTCGGCTCTTCCTTTTTTATTTTAATATTAATAGATTGTTCTGCTTTTTCGTAAGGTAAAATTACCGTAAAAGTTGTCCCAACACCTAACTCACTTTCAACTTCGATTTTTCCTTTCATAAGCTCTACAAACCTTTTTGTTATTGCCAGTCCAAGACCTGTCCCTTCAAAGCTCCTTCCGTGTCCTTCGCTTTCCTGTCTGAATTCTTCGAAAATAATATCAAATTTATCTTTTGCTATTCCTTTACCTGTATCTTTTACTTTTATTAAAACATCATTTTCGGTTTTAGATAATTCAATTTCAACACCACCTGCATTTGTATATTTAATTGCATTGTTGATTAAATTGTTAAGTATTTGTCTTAAAAATCTTTCATCTGTTTTTGTTTTTATACCTTTTTCACCATAAGTAGTATTTAGATATAAATTTTTGCTTTTTGCCATTGCTTCGAAAGATTTTTTGACTTCTTCGATTACGTTTTCAATACGAACGTTCGTATAACGAACATCTTCTCTTTCTGCTTCGAGTTTCGAAAAACTTAAAATCATATCGAGAGTTTCGAGTAATCTATTCCCGCTTTTTTCGATTATATCTGCATATCTGATAAGTGATTCATCTTTCATCTCGCTTTTTAGTATCTGAGAAAATCCGAGTATTCCATTAAGAGGTGTTCTAATTTCGTGACTCATATTTGCAAGAAATATTGATTTTAATCTATTTGCTTCCTCCGCTTTTTCTTTGGCTTCAACTATTGCTTTTTGTGCTTTTAATGAGTCAGTAATATCTCGCATAATCCCTTCGTGAAATAATATTTTCCCAGTTTCATCTTGGACATATCTCGAGTGATCTTCCACCCATATTTCCGAACCGTCTTTCTTTTTTAATCTGTAAATTTCTGTTTCAGGAATAAAATCAACATTGTATTTATCTACAACTGTCCTTTCTTCTTTTGAGAAATATAATTCTTCAGGGATATAGACTTTCATAAGTTCTTCTTTACTGTTATATCCGAGCATTTTAACCATTGCAGGATTTACATCTAAAAAGTAACCTTCGGCAGTAGAGCGGTAAAATCCTTCAGGCATAGTTTCAATTAAATTCCTATATTTTTCTTCCGATTCTTTTAATGCCTTTTCTGCTTTCTTTCTTTCTGTGATATCTATTATATTTCCGACGACCTTAATAACACGATTACCAACTTTTTCTGCTCGCCCCATGGTTTGTATCCAAATTCTTTTTCCGTCGATTCGTGTAAATGGAAATTCTAAATCGTATGATTCCCCCTTTATAGCACAGCGACGGAATGCAGACTCGATTATTGGGCGGTCTGTTGGGTCGTAACAAGTAAGGCTTAAATTTATTAGTTCACGTGAATCATTAATTGGCTCTCCGGGTTCTATTCCGTGAATTCTATAGGTTTCGTCAGTCCAAGTCATAGTCTGCCGCTCTATATCCCACTCCCAGCCACCAATGTGTGCAAGTCGTTGAGTTTCGTTTAAGAGATTACGATTTTTGTGTATAGCTTCCTCTGCTTGCTTTCGCTCGGTGATGTCTTTTACTAATGCAAGAATAAAATTATTATTACTAAAACGAACAACTCCTGTCGAGATTTCAGTGGGAAATATTGTTCCGTCTTTTCTTTTATGTTCAACGTCATATACAAACTCATTCCCTGGATTCCATTCTTTCCATAGCTTAAGTATCTCTGATTTTGGCATATTTTTTTCGGATTTTTCAGGATGTAAATCGAAAATGTTTAATTTTAATAATTCCTCCTTTGTATATCCTGATTGCTCGCAAGCTTTTTGATTAACATCAATTATTTTCCCATTAATATCGTGCAGATAAATACCTTCAACAGACTGGTTGAATAATGTTTGATATTTTTCTTCACTCTCTTTTAAAAGCTCTTCCATTCTTTTTTGTTCTGTTAAATCTACAACTGAACCTTCTATACCACAATATTTTCCATCTTTATCTTTTAATAAATGTGAATTTAAGAGAACATATATCTTTTCTCCAGTATTTTTTTTAGCATTTACTGGATAATTTTTAATGAATCCTTTCTTTTCCATCTCTTCGAGATATTTATCTCTATCTTTTGAGTCTTGCCAAAATTCAGGAAGTTTCAATCCTCTTAAGTTTTCTTCTGATTTAAAACCCAGCATTTCACAAAAAGCGGGATTATGCTCGAGCAATATTCCGTCTAAAGTACATCTATAATATCCTGTCTGTAAATTTTCGACAGTTTCTCTAAATTTTCTTTCACTTTCGCGTATTGCTTCTTCAATCTTCTTTCGCTCGGTAATATCTCTTGTTATACTAATTATGTGTGGAACACCTTCCAAATCCATAATAGAAGCAGACATCAATCCATTTTTGATGTCTCCGTTTTTCATTCTGAATCGAAATTCAAGATTTTTTGCAGTTCCTTTTTCTCTTAATTCGTCTTGTAATTTTTTTCTATCATCTGGATTTTCCCAAATGTTTAAATCCATTGACGTTTTATTTTTAACATCTTCTTCGGTAAATCCTGTCAGTTCTGTAAATCCTTCATTGATAGATTCATATAAACCATCTTCCATTCTATTTATATTAATCGAGTCTGGACTTGTTATGAATGCTTTTCTAAATTTCTCTTCGCTAATTTTTAAAGCTTTTTCTGCTTTTCTTTTTTCGGTTATATCCTCTATATAACCTTCAAGATATAATAATTTACCTTTTTCATCGAAAACTCCGTTACCTCTTTCCCATACCCATCGAATTTCACCTGATTTCGTTTTTATTTCATATTCATCAATAAATGTTTCCTTTTCTTTTAAAAGCTTTTGCCATTTATTCCAGAGTATTTCTCTATATTTTTCTAATATTATATCATTAAACGATAATACTTTGCTATCTATTAATTCTTCAGGTGAATATCCCGTAATTTTTGTGCAACCTTCACTAATGTATATCATTGTCCATTCTCTGTCGTTTTTGCAGCGATATGCAAAACCCGGAAGGTTGCTTATCAATGTTGAAAGTTGTCTTTCTCTTTCTTTTATTTCATTTTCTGCAATTTTATTTTTTGTTATATCTACTACTGCTCCGATTATTGCGTTTATTTTCCCTTTATTATCTAAAAGCGGTCGTATACAAACCAATGCCCATACTATATTTCCGTTTTTGTGTATATACCTTTTTTCATATTTAAGCATTTCAGCTTTACCTTCGGCTATTAGTTTCATATTTTCTTTAGTAATATGAATATCATCTGGATGAGTAATATCTTTACTTTTTAAGTTTTTTAATTCTTCATTTGTATATCCAAGCATTTTTGCATAAGCATCATTAAATTCAATATATTCTCCTTCTTTAGACCTTATACCTATAGCCAAAGCTGAATTTTGGAATAAAGTTCGATATTTACTTTCGCTTTTAAATAGTTCTTCTTCTGCTTTTTTGCTTTTGGTTATATCCAATACAGTGAAAGTTACACCCTGTTCTATTTTTCCGATAACTAAAGGTGAAGAAGATATTAAAACATTGATCATTTCTCCGTTTTTTCTTTTCCAAATTGTTTCAACCGTTCCAGTCCCTTTTTCTGAAATTTGTTTATATTTTTCTGTACCTACGTAGTCATATTCTTTATCTGAAGGATAAAAAATACGTGCATTTTTATTTATTAATTCTTCTTTCGAGTAACCAGTCATAGCACAGAGTTGCTCATTTGCTTCTTTAATAATTCGATTTATTACCACACCTATTCCAATTGGAGCAGAGCGATAAATACTTGTTATTAATTGTTCGTGTTGTTTAAAAGATTCTTCTAACTTCTTCTGCATACTGATATCACGTATAATCATACTTGTTCTCTCGATTCCATCGGCGTCCTTGAAAATAACAGATGATATCACTGCTGGGAAAATAGTTCCATCTTTTCTTATAAAGTTTAGTTCACCTTTGAATCTCCCTTTCTTTTTCCTTTCCTCGAGGGCAATTGGTAAACGTGGGTCATTTAAATCTACTAATCCATTTCTCCCTAATTTACATATCTCTTTTAATGTTCTTCCAAAGAGTTTACAAGCTTCTGGATTTGCATAATCTATTGTTCCGTCAGGTTTTGTTAATAAAAATGCTTCCTGACTGTTTTCGATAATATATTTATAAAAATCTGTTTTAGAAATATCGGTTTGCTTATTTGTTTTTTTTGTGGATTGTTTCATAATCTTGTTGTTATTTTATTATAATCTATTTATTTAGATTATTCAATAAAATATCTTTTGAAAAATAAAGGGATACTATGCGATTTTCAATGTATAATTTATTCATAAAAACTGTATAAAATTAACGGTAAAAAAATGTATAAGTAAATAAATTTCTTTTAAATATGAATTAAACTAAATTAATATATGATTGAAATTAAAAATTTAAAAAAGAGTTTCGGTAAGAAAGAAGTTTTAAAAGGAGTAGATTTAGTTATTAACAAAGGTGAAACTCTGGTAATTATAGGGAAAAGCGGGTGTGGTAAATCAGTATTATTAAAACATATTATCGGTTTACTTAAACCTGATGTAGGAGAAATATTATTCGAAGGAATGGATATTGTTAAAATGAAAATGAAGGAATTGAATAAAATACGACTGAAATTTGGATTTCTTTTTCAGGGTGCCGCTCTATTCGATTCGATGACTGTTGCTGAAAATATTGGGCTTGGTCTAAAAGAAAATACACATATGACTACAAAAGAAATTGAAGATATTGTGGCTGAGAAACTCGAACTGGTTGGACTTCCAGGGATACAGAAAATGAAACCAGCTGATTTATCGGGTGGTATGAAAAAAAGAGTATCTCTTGCACGCGCACTTGCTACTAATCCTGAATATATTTTATATGATGAACCGACTACGGGACTCGATCCTGTTATGAGTGATGCAATCGATGAGCTTATTAGGGAACTCTCTGAAAGATTAAAAGTTACATCAATAGTAGTTACTCACGACATATTTAGCGTATATGATGTTGCAAATAGAGTAGCAATGATGGAAGAAGGAAAAATATACTTTCACGGAACACCTAAAGAACTCGTAGAAACAAAAGACCCTGTAATAAGAAACTTTCTTAATAGAACAGATAAAAAACTTTAAGAATTCTGAGTTATTAATGCTGAATTCTGAATCAAGAGCAGGTTAATTATTATCTAAGATTTGTAATTTGCTATTTGTTCATTGTATTATTCCACCTCCGATTACGTCTTCTCCTTCATAAAAAACAGCAGATTGACCGGGAGTAATAGATTTCTTTGGTTCGTCAAAAATTACCTTGATATGAGAATCATCGATTTGCTCGATTGTAGCCTGTGCACCATTATCCTTATACCTGATTTTTACTTTTGCTTTCATCGGCTTTTCTATCTTTTCATACTTCATCAGGTTAATTCCTTTTGTAATAAATTCCTTATTATACAATCCATCTTCATCATCTAAAACTATAATATTATTTTTTGCGTCTATCTTCGATACATAAACTGGTTTACCAAGTGCAATGTTTAAACCCTTTCTCTGACCAATCGTGTAATATGGATATCCTCTATGCTCTCCAATTTTTTTCCCTTTATAAATAATATCCCCGTTATTCAATTTTGTTTTTATATCGGGAATTCGGATTTCGAGAAGTTCACGATAATTATTATTTGGTACGAAGCAAATCTCTTGCGAATCGGGAGTTTCGGCAGGTTTTAATCCCAGCTCCGTTGCTATTTTTCTAATTTCGGGTTTGGTATATTCACCGAGAGGGAATTTTGTTCTTTCGAGTGCATATTGAGAAACTTGCCACAGTGCATAGGTTTGGTCTTTATTTATATCATTCGATGTTGAAACAAAATATCTTCCGTTTTCATTTTTCAGTTTTGCATAATGTCCGGTTGCAATATATTGAGCACCTAAAAATTCCGCCTTTTCAAGTAATGCTCCCCATTTAATCACCTTGTTACATAATACACAGGGATTAGGGGTATTACCCAGCATATATTCATCTAAAAAATTTTTTATTACAGTATCGTTAAACCTTTCCGTAAAATCAAACGTATAATGTGGTATGGAAAGTTGGTTGCACACATTACGAGCATTATATATGGTTTCGAGGGAACAGCAACCGGAATCTTTTTCGGGGAAATCTTCGAATCCCCAGGTTTTCATTGTTATTCCAATAAGGTTATATCCTTCTTTTTGCAGAAGTGCGGCAGCTACGGAGGAATCTACCCCTCCACTCATAGCAACTACAACGGTGATATCTTTATTTTTCATAAAACAAAATATGAAACAAATTTTACGTAAAAAAGTTAAATATATTGTAAGATTTTATTATATTATATAAATTCAAATAAAAATTAAAACTATGGGACTAATATTCAAAGCACGGGGGAATAATTCATTCCTAATTTTTCTAATCAGATTTGTTATTGGTTGGATATTCATTATCGCTGGTGCAAAAAAAGCTATGAACGTTGAAGCATTTATTGGATATGTGAAGTCACTCGACATTTTATCCGATAACCTCTCGTTTATTTTTGGTTTTATACTTCCGTTTGCGGAAATCTTTTTCGGAGCTTTGTTCCTGATTGGTTTTATGACACCTTTTACAAGTTTCGTTTTGAGTATCTTTGAATTATCTTTTATTGTTGCATATAGCAGTTTATATGCAAATGTTCCTCAATATAGCATTTCACCAATTGCATATAATCTATTAATGCTTGCATGCACAGTAGGGATAATGTTTTCAGGTGCAGGAGTAGTTTCTTTCGATGTTTTATTAGATAGAAAGAAAAAAGAGAAAAGACAGATAAATGTCATTGGGGAAACGCCTCAGGTGCAACCTCCACCCCCATCACCGGTTATAAATGAGACAGAAATAAAAGACGCTGAATTTACTGAACAGAAAAACCAATAAAGTAATAATTCGGAGAATAAATAAATTTTACTTTATTAAATCCTTTGGATAAATATACAGATTTGAATGTTCCAAATAATCTTTCGATATTGGTATTTTTTTCATTTACAAATGCCTTCCATTTTTCATCATAATTATCTATAAAACTTATATAACCGTTAGATTCAGTATTAATCTCTATTTCGAGAAGATTACCTGTGTAATTTATTACATTTATGTTTGCAAAAATGGAATCGACATCATCAAAAAAGGATTTTAGATTAGGGTGATTAATTCTTGATGAAAAAAACAATTTATTATTATTGTTTACACCTAAAATTCTAAAAAGGTTTAAACTATCTCCCTTATAATTTTCGAGAAAATCTATGTATGATTTGTAATACCAATCTGCAATTGTTCCTGCATTAAAATTATTATTTAAAGATATGGTCTTATATAGAAATGTTCTTGGTGAATTAAAAGCAATATTATTATCAATATTAATTGCAATATCATCTCTATGTTTTTCTGCTTTCACCCAAATCCATGGAGCAAATGAATAAAATTCTACTAATGTAAAAATTATTATAAATATAAAAATTTTCTTTTTATTAAAAATTATATTTGTTTTATAAATCAATAATATCAAAAGAAGTGTTGCAATCGAGAAAAAAAGAAAAATATAACCATAATTAGAAAGAATAGAATTTATTTTTTGTGAAAGTGATAAATCGAATATATTTATCATATTCACTTTTGATTTAGCAAAGTATTCAAGCCATTGCTGACTATATTGCTTAAACAAATTTGAAAAGAGAATAAATATAGATATTCCTATTGTAAGAAATAGGGTAGTCAATTTTACTTTTTTAGTTTGTAATTTTTTCTGCTCGAGCATTAATATAAAATTCGAATAAGCATATCCAAGTAACCAAGCGATTAATATTGTAATAATTTTGTTTAATCTGCCCCATTCTCGTAATCTCGAAAAGAATGGAAAATAATTCCATAAGAAATTAAACAGTATTGAATTTGAACCATAAGTAATATAAATAAGCAATAAAATCCATATTAATAGAATCCATTTTTTTATATCATGTTTCCCATCTTTATTTTTGTTTATATAATATATTATAATAATAAGTAAATTCAACAATCCAAAATAAAAGCAAGTATTAATTGCGGATATTGGGGGATATATAAATGACCCCAAAGTGCTAAACGGTGATTCCGAGGAAGCGGTAGAAAATCCATAACTAAATCCGCTTCTATTAATTGTTTGACTTGTTAGTTCTAATATACTTTCCAAATATGGATAGGTTATAAATCCGACAGTAATAACAACTAAAAAGATTATTAAAAAAGGTATCTTTATATTCTCTTTGGTATTTTCGTAAATTTTAAGCCTTAAATTCTTAAAGGTATAAAAAATTAAATATGGAACAAATAAAAATATAGAATAAAAAATATAGTAAGGATATCCTCCAGTAATTAAGCAAATTAAATAAAAAAAGAGGTAAATGGAATATTTTACATATTCTGACTTTTTATTAATTTCGAAAAGTTTGCTAATTGCAAAAAGTATCCACGGAAACCAACAAAGTGTATGAACAGCATTAGGGAAACGTAACATTTCAAGACTTCCAACCGATAGAGCTGTTATTAATGCGGATAAAAATGCTGAAAATGACCTAATGTTTATTACTTTTAACCAATAATAAATACCTAATGAAAAAATTGATAAGCCTAAAATAGTAAATCTATGATGTGCAACAGATGAATAACCTCCGAAGATTTTATAAATTATTAATAATGGAATATTTAATGGGTAAAAAAATTGAGTAAATGGATTTGAGTAAAATGGGTATCCTGAAGCTTCAGATGGAGACCATAGAGGAAGTTCGTATTTATCTAAAAAATAAAGTAAGTATAATTTATAATTGTAATAAAGTGTTCTAAAGTCATTACCGACTGAAATATCGAAATCTCCGATTTTAAGTGGTAAAATGTATGGAAATAAATATATAAATGGTGAAATGAATAATATTATTAAGAATAATTTATGTCTATCTAAATTTATATTAGACTTTTTTATCAAATCGATATCTTTTTGGAAAATTCATTTAATTTTAATCAACTTAACTAATACTATTAATATTTTCTATGGTAAAATCATAATTAAGTCTATTTCATATTGAATCAAGATATGTTTTTATAAACATTAAATTATTTAATTATTATCTCTTCCCTTGAGGCTCCTGTGGAGATATATTTTATTTCTATCCCAATGTAATTTTCAATAAACTTTATATATTCTAAATATTCTGAAGGTAAATCAGTAAACTTATTTATTTTATTGATAGTTACACACCACCCCTTAAAGCTTTTATAAATAGGTTTGGCAAATTTTAAAATGTTTACATTTGTGTGAAATTCATTTGTTGTTACGTCTCCGATTTTATAATCTGTGCAGACAAATATTTCGTCGAAACTATCGAGAACATCTGATTTTGTTATAACAAGTTCATTAACTCCATTAACCGAGCAGGCATATTTTAAAGCTACAAGGTCAAGCCATCCGCATCTGCGAGGTCTTCCTGTTGTTGCGCCAAATTCGGCTCCTATTTCGGAAATCTTTTTTCCACATTCATCGAATAGCTCCGTCGGGAAAGGACCCTCTCCAACACGGGTTGTGTATGCTTTAAATATACCAATAACATTTGTTATTTTATTTGGTGGAATACCACTTCCTGTGCAGGCACCTCCGCTTGTAGGGTGAGATGATGTTATATAAGGATATGTTCCGAAATCTACGTCAAGCAATGCTCCCTGTGCTCCTTCGAGTAGGATACTTTTGCCATCTTTTATTGAGTCATTTAATAACTTCTGAGTAAATGATACATATTGCTTAAATTCATTATATTGATTCATTAAATTTTCATATATACTTTCTACTGTTATGTCTTTTAATTCATTCGAATCAGAAAATATACTTTGTAAGTAATTTAAATTTTTATCAATTTTTTCCTTTAATATATGTGTTATCTCTAAATCGCTTATTTTTATTCCACGCCTTGCATATTTATCATAATATGCAGGTCCAATTCCTTTTTTTGTCGTTCCGATTTTATCGGTTTTACTCTCATTAATTGCATCGATTATTTTATGATAGGGAAGTATTATATGTGCATCTCGACTTATGAATAACCTTCCTTTTAAATCAATTCCTTCTTTTTCAACCACATTAATTTCTTCAAGTAATGCTTCAGGGTCTATTACCGTTCCATTTCCAATAACACATTTTATTCCTTTAGTAAATATTCCTGAGGGTATTAAATGAAGAATATATTTTTTCCCCTGAAAAACAATAGTGTGTCCTGCATTTGCTCCACCTTGATATCTTGTTACTATATCGTATTCAGGACTTAAGATGTCAACAATTTTTCCCTTACCTTCATCACCCCATTGTAATCCAACTAATACAGAAACTTTGTTTAGCATAATTATACATTAAAAATTAAGGAAAGTTTATTAAATATCATTATATAAATGGAGAGCTAAATCTTAATAATATCGAAAACCAAGTTTAATTTTGTTATCTTAAACAAGTTCATAATTTTATCTTGTGGATTCAGTATTTTAAAAAGTCCGTTTGCGTTTTTAACTTGCTTCATACATCCAATTAGAATACCCAAACCTGAACTGTTAATTACCAAAACATTTTTTAAGTCAATAGCTATATTAATATTCCCAGAACTAATTTCTTTTTCAATTAATTCTTTTATATCTGCAAGGTTTGTTTGCCCGATTTCCTTTTCGGTGAGTTCAAAAACTACGAAATCTTGTGTTTCGATTTTAATATTTGTTTTCTTAGTTTCCATTTATTTAATTTTAAAATGGAGTAAGTAAATAGAAAGCAATTTTGCTTTCTATTTACTCAAATTCTTATTTTCTAATTAACTTATTTTGTTTCTTAAGTGCGTGATGTTTCCAATCTACTACTATAGAACTTGCAACGAAAACCGATGAATATGTCCCTGTTAATATACCAACTCCGAATGTAAATGCGAATCCTCTTAATACTTCTCCTCCAAAAATAAACAATACCAATACTGTTATAAATACTGTGCCGCTTGTTATTACAGTTCTACTTAACGTTGCATTAACGGATTTATTCATAACGTTTTCTATATCTTCATTTTTAAATAACTTAATATTTTCACGTATTCTATCGAAAATAATAACAGTATCGTTAACGGAGAAACCTATAAGAGTTAAAAATGCCGCAAGCATTGTCTGATTTAATTCAAGATTTAGTGCTGGAATTAATGAATTTGCAATTACTACTACAGCTACTGTAATCAGCACATCGTGAAATAATGCTACAACAGCTCCGAGTGAATAAACAAATTGAAATCTAAATGAAAGATAAATCAAAATACCTATCAATGAGTATATAACTGCTTTTAATGCGTTATCTGTTAGCTCTTTTCCTATTTTCGGACCTACCTTATCAATTCTCATTACAGAGAAATTATTATCTTTTAAACCTGATTTAATTCCTTCCTGAATCTTATCCGAAACGGTTTGACCTTCACCTTGTATAGGTGTTCTTAAAAGCAAATTTTTGTTATCACCCATTGTCTTTATTTCCATTCCAACAAATCCAACATTATCCATTATTTTTCTTAATTCGTGAACTTCTACATCGTTGTCAAATCTAACCTGAAGTTCAGTTCCACCCTGAAAATCAATTCCTTTAGGTAATCCTTTGAAATATAAAGTAGTCATTCCAATAACTATAACCACTAAAGATACTACATAAAATATTTTTCTTTTTCCGAGGAAATCTATTTGTGTATTTTCAAAAATTCTCATTTTTTATGCTTATACAATTTTTAGTTTACAATTCTAAAATTATTTTATTATTTAACCGAAAGAAAGTTTCTTACCTTTTTCAAGTAATATATCAAAAATAAAATGCGTAATTACTATAGCTGTAAACAAGTTAGATACAATACCTGCAAGAAGAGTTACTGCAAATCCTTGTATCGGTCCTGTTCCATAGATATAAAGTATAATACCTGTTATAACACTTGTTAGATGCGAGTCTATAATTGCTGAAAAAGCTTTTTTGTAACCTATTTCGAGTGCTGTTTTCATCGGTTTACCAGTTGTTAACTCTTCTCTTATTCTTTCGAAAATCAGAACGTTTGTATCAACAGCCATACCGAGCGTTAAAATCAAACCTGCAATGCCTGGAACCGTTAAAGTTGCTTTAAATGATGCCATAATACCCATAACAAAAAGCACGTTAATTACTAATGCAAGGTCTGCTATTGAACCACCAAATTTGTAATATACAATCATAAATAAAGCAACAAATATTAATGCCATAATTGATGATAATATTCCTGCTCTGATGGAGTCTTCACCAAGCGACGGTCCTATTGAACGCTCTTCTATTATTTTCAAAGGAGCTGGTAATGCACCGGATTGAAGAACAATAGCAAGAAGTTTTGCTTCTTCCAGATTCTGCATACCTTCTATCATAGAATTTCCACCAGTGATTTTATTTCTAATAACTGGTGCAGAATAAACCACTCCATCGAGAACAATTGCACATCTTTTGTTTATATTCGCTCCTGTAATTCTTGCCCAATCTGCAGTCCCTTCGCTATTCATTTCCATTGTTACAATTGGTTTCCCGCTTCCTTGTTGGTCCATTGTGTATTTTGCATCGGTAACGACATTTCCTGTTAACTCAGGGTCTTTTTTCAAAAGATACATAAAGTGGAATTTACTTCCTCTTTCTTCTATTGTTCTATAAGACCATGCTATTACTACATCGCTTGGAACTACTGCAGCAATTTCAGGAAGTTTTAATAATCTCTCAATTTTTTCTTTATTTATTTCACTAACGACTGGTTCTCCGTATCTCTGTGAAAGTTCAGGGTCAAACATTTCATAAAATGGATTTGATGCGGCTTGAGTTGTATCACTTTGCTGTGATGAATCAATCATTCCTGTAAGTGAATCAACTTTATATTTTGAAGTATCTTTCTTTGTTTTTGTCGTATCTTTCTTTATCTTTGTCGTGTCTTTTTTGATATCTTTTTTATCATCTTTTTTTACCTTTGTAGTATCCTTTTTCACATCTTTCTTAGAATCTTTATCACCAGCTGTTTTATTTGTATCTTTTTTTATAGTTGTATCGCTGTTAATCGGAGCAACTAAGTTTGTTAATGTCGAATCCTGCATCTTTGCAAGAGTCTTATTTATATCATTCAATATTTTTCCTGCTTGCTCTCCCTCTTTTAAAAGGTGAAACGTTAATAATGCTGTTCCTTTTAAAAGTTTTCTAACATCTTCAGGATTGCTAACACCTGGAAGTTCTACTATTATTCTCTTACTTCCAATTTTTTGTATTTGTGGCTCGGCAACACCATATCGGTCAACACGATTTCTAACAAC
The DNA here is from genome assembly GCA_964400285.1 of uncultured Ignavibacteriaceae bacterium. GTDB lineage: Bacteria > Bacteroidota > Ignavibacteria > Tepidaquicellales > Tepidaquicellaceae > FEN-1279. The sequence goes on along the minus strand of CAYNTK010000002.1, from coordinate 13,326 downwards.
ACCTATCGCTCTTTCTATTGCATTATCTATCGCTTCCTGTAATTTATTTTCGATAGTTTCTTCATTCTCGGTTAGTTCTCCGTAGAAATTTTTTAACGTCAGATTCTTTTCTGCAAGTTTTGCTTTAAATAATGTTAAAATGTTTTCATCTGAGGTTTCGGAAACAACCTTTAGTTCTTCTAAAATTTTTGTTAATACAGGGTCATCTTTTTTCTTGGCGACATCCTCTAATAATTTTACCACGTCAACATCGAGAACAACATACATACCACCTTTGAGGTCAAGACCTAATTTAAGTCTACCATCTCTTGCTTCTCGTATCTTTTCAGCATTTTTATTTAAAAATTCAATGCTGTCATTACCTGTGAGTTGGGATAACTCTTTGTTGAGTGTGTAATCTTTGTATGTTGGCCATAGATATACTATTGAAACCGCAATAAATACTAACGTTAGGATAATCCTCGTAAGATTCTTTCTCAAAATTTTAACTCCGTGTAATTTTAACGTTTAATATAGACAAACTATAAAATACCTTTATTAAAATGTAAAGTCAATGAACTATTCGGGAATATTATAATAAAAAGTGAGTTTTTTGAATGAATTTAAAGTATTACCTTTAAAATAGATAAATTCAATCAGTTTTTATATGAACAAATTATTATTATTTTTGCTTGTTTTGATTTCTTCGATTTCTTTAAAGGCGCAAAAAGAAATGACTGAAGATGAATGGCAAAAGCAAATGGATTCTTTAACACTTGTAAAAATAAAACTAATCGAAGCAAAAGCAGGTCTGTATAAAATTTCGGATAGTATTAAGGTTGAAAATAAAAAACTCGATTCGCTTCTTAATGAGAAAAAAGAGGAAATGTATAAAATACTTGGTGTTAGCTTCTATCAGGTTAGTGAGTATAAGAAAAAATTCTGGGATTTATACAATAGAATTGAAAATAGAATTGGTGATTATGAGTCACTTTGCGAAGAACTTGAGGATATTTCAAAAAGTAGAATACGATTGCTTTATGAGTTTAGAAAACCATTCGAGAAGATGAAAGAATATATGGCGAATTTCTATAAATAAATATTATAACATTCTTAATCCGTTGAATTTGAATCTAAATGAATCTATTTTTGTCAATCAAACGTAATATTAAATAAAAGAAACAAACCTAAGTTTTAAAGCGGTTAAAAAATAAAGAAATATGTTATTGTTTAAAAAGATAAAAGTTAAGGAAGACGATGTTTTCAAAAATAAATTAGAAATAGCTGATTCATCGAAAGCTTTTTTCAGAAAAAATCCCACATTAATTTTTTATCCAATAATTGGTGCTTTATTAAGCATCTGCATTTTCGTTTTGTTGATTTCGCTTACTAAGGGCAGCGGAGCTGTTGTTTTTGCTTTGATTATTTGGTATTTATTTTTTCATATTCTAATTGCCTTTTTTAATACTGCTACTATTTCAAATACTAAGTTACATTATGAAGGAAGCAATCCAAGTTTTTCTTTAGGTATTGGAGAAGCATTTAAAAGAACGCATCTGATTATAAACTGGGCATTTTTTTATTCGATAATTGGACTATTTATTAATTTACTTGCGGAATTAAAATTAGGGAAAAAATTTGCTTATTCAGGCGAAATAAGATGGTCATTTGTTAATTATTTCGTTTTACCAATAATTGTCTATGAAAATAAAAATGTTAATGGTGCAATTGACGAATCACAAAAATTAATTAAAAAGAACTGGGGAAAAAATCTATCTGGAGAATATAAGATTTCTTTTGTTTCAATAATACCTTTCATTTTTATTTTATCTATTCTTATTTTTTCTTCTGTTCTAAAAGATGAATTTATTACTTATGGTTTATTTATTTTAACTATTTTCGTATTTTTAGTTGGTTATTTTATTAATTTAACTCTTCGCTCGATTTTTTATACAACCCTTTATGCTAACGCAAAAAGTAAATCTAAAAAATAATTGATTACCAAAACATTTTTATTCCTAATATTCAATTTTGTTTAAAAACAATCCAGATGGGGGAGCAGTGTATTTAGAGGGAATATCTGTGTAAGTATTTAAAAATTTTGTGATGTCTTCATCGGTGATATTGTTTCTTCCAGTTTCCACAAGCACACCTACAATTCTCCTAACCATTTTCCATAGAAAATGAGATGCTTTTATTCGAATTATAATTAAATCTTTGTTTTCCGTTACTTCAATTTCTTCTATATAAACTTTTGTAGATGAGTCTTCTGCCGATTTATCGGAAAAAGATTTAAAATCGTGCATACCAAGAAATAATATACTTGCGGTTTTCATTTTCTCTAAGTCCAATTTGTCTTTAATCCACCATACAAATTTTTTTTCAAATGCAGTTCTGCGTTTTGAAATACGGTAAATATATTCTCTCGATTTTGCAGAGTGCCTTGCGTGAAAATTTTTATTTGCTTTTTCGATTTCGAGAATATTTATATCGGAAGGGAGTTCATCATTCATTTTCAATTTCAGGATTTCTGGTGCAAGCATAGTTTCACATTCGAGATGAGCAACCTGCAAATAAGCGTGAACTCCTTTGTCCGTTCTACCCGAACCTTGAAGGTCAATAAATTTATTCTCACCTTTTGTCTTTTGAAAAATCTTTTTTACAGTATCAATCAATACACCTTGTATTGTCTTAGCATTTTTCTGCTTTTGCCACCCAGCATAATTTGTGCCGTTATATTCGAGGTATATTTTGAATTTTTGAGATTTCATATTTTAAAATACTAATAATAAGTTTATCAATAAATTGAAAAGAAGAAGAGAATTTATAATGACATTGAAAATTAAACTCATAAAAATTATATTTGTAATTCATTTTTGGAAGATAGCTCAATGGTGGAGCATTCGGCTGTTAACCGAAGGGTTGCGGGTTCGAGTCCCGCTCTTCCAGCTATAAGCCCCGATTTTATTTCGGGGTTTTTGATTTAAAAAATATGACAGAACCGATTACAATATCGGAACTTACGATGCAATTGAAATCGCTGGTTGAAAGCGAATTTAAATTCATATATGTAATAGCGGAAATTTCCGGTTTTAAGAGGCACTCTCCTTCCGGTCATTGCTATTTTATTCTTAAAGATGAAACATCTCAAATAAATGCTACTCTTTGGAACTTTCGATACAATTATCTGAATTTCAAACCACAAGACGGTGACAAAGTTTTAGTAAAAGGTCGTGTTACTCTCTACGAACCTCGAGGCACTTACCAAATCGATGTAACCGATATGCAAAAAACAGGTCTCGGTGAACTGCAAGCCGCATTCGAAAAATTGAAAAATAAACTCCAGCTAGAGGGTCTATTCGATACGGAAAGAAAAAGAAAATTACCTGAATTTCCCGAAAGAGTAGGCATCGTTACTTCCGAAACTGGTGCTGTAATTGAAGATTTTAAAAATGTTACCCGTAAAAGATATCCGCTTGTAAAAGTTCTTCTTTTTCCTGCACTGGTTCAGGGTGTTGGTTCGGTGGATAGTGTATGTAAAGCGATAAAACAAGCGAATAAACCCGAATATAAACTCGATATAATTGTAGTTGCTCGTGGTGGTGGTTCAATTGAAGATTTATGGACTTTTAATGAGGAAAAGGTTGCAAGAGAAGTTTTTAATTCGCGTATTCCTGTTGTAAGTGCTATTGGTCACGAACCTGATTTTACTATTTGTGATTTCGTAGCCGATTTAAGAGCTCCTACGCCATCGGCAGCTGCGGAAATGATTTTTCCCGAAAAGCAAGAATTACTTGAAAGAATAAATCAAATTGATTATTATATTAAGATTTATGTGAAAGATAAAATTGAAAATTTGTTTAAATCTCTCGATAGTATCGAAAAAAGTTACTTTTTCAATAAACCGATTGATTTGTTGAATGAATATAAAATGAGAACTGATGAAATGCAGAAAGATTTTGAAAGACTTACGAAAGAGAAATTATTAAAACTAAAAGATAGTTTACAGAATAAAGAAAAACTGCTTTATAGTATTAGTCCCGAGCAAACTTTGAAACGTGGATTTTCGTATGTAATTAAAGACGGAAAACTGATTTCGAGAAAAGCGAAATTGAAGAAGGGAGAAAATATTAATGTGAAGTTTTTTGACGGTGATGTAAAGAGTAAAGTGGAAAGTGTTTAGAGTTTTAAAAATTTTTTATTATTTTAAATTTTAAAAATGTCGAAGAAAAAATTAAACCAGAATTCATTTGAATATTCTTATAAACGTCTTGAAGAAATTCTCGAAAAACTCGAAAATCAAGAAGAAGAGAATTCTCTCGAAGATATTTTGAATTATTATCAAGAAGGATTGAAGCTTTTAAAAATCTGTAGGCAAAAGCTTAATGAAGCCGAATTAAAAATCGAAAAAATTAATGCAGAGGAATTAAAATAAAAATGGATAATCAAGAGAAATTTGATTTAAATAAAACAAAATTCCTAAAGGATATTGAGTATCCCTCGGATTTAAAAAAATTAAATCTAATGGATTTGAGAGTTCTTGCTGATGAACTTAGAGAATATCTGATGGATACTATTTCTAAAATCGGCGGACATCTTGGCTCTTCACTCGGGGTTGTCGAATTGACGCTTGCTTTACATTACGTTTTTGATACTCCACGGGATAAAATTATTTTCGATGTAGGTCATCAAGGATATATTCATAAAATTTTGACAGGTAGAAAACATGCTTTAAAAACTATTAGACAAAAAGATGGTATCAGTGGATTTCTTAAAAGAAGTGAAAGCGAATATGATTGCTTCGGTGCTGGTCATGCTTCGACCTCGATTTCTGCTGCTCTCGGTATTGCTACTGCTCGTGATTTTCTAAAAAAGAATTATAAAGTTATGGCTGTTATTGGTGATGGCTCTATGACGGGGGGTATGGCTTATGAAGCTATGAATAATATTGGTCTTTTGAAAAAAGATATTATAGTTATCCTTAATGATAATAAAATGTCTATTGCTCCTAATGTTTGGACGATTCAGAATTATTTTAATGAAATTCTGATGAACGAAACTTACAACAAGATTAAAGCTAAAGTATGGGATTTTACGGGTAAATTTGAAAAGAAAACAAGTGATAGGGTAAGAGCTGTTGCTTCAAGATTAGAAGGTGGTCTTAAAGGTCTGATAACTCCCGGAATGCTTTTCGAACTGCTCGGTTTCAGATATTTTGGCCCTTTCAATGGTCATAATGTCGTAAATCTTGTTAAACTTTTTAGTGAAATAAAAGAATTTAAAGGTCCAATTCTTGTTCACGTGGTTACTGAAAAAGGTAAAGGACCTTCTTACGCTTCTACTCACCATCAAAAATTACATGCTTTAAATCCATTCGATAAAACAACAGGTTTAGAACTAAAAAAATCTAAAGTTCCTGCTTACACAACAATATTTGGAGAAGCTTTAGTTGAAATTGCAAAGAAAAATGATAAAGTAATAGGTGTATGTGCAGCAATGCCTGATGGAACAGGCCTAAATATATTTCAAAAAGAGTTCCCCGAAAGATATTTCGATGTTGGAATTGCCGAACAGCACGCCGTTACTTTTAGTGCTGGTATGGCTACAGAAGGACTAACACCTGTGGTCGCAATTTATTCTACTTTCCTGCAAAGAGCTTTCGACCAGATTATTCACGATGTCGCTTTACAAAAATTACCTGTGGTATTTGCACTTGATAGGGGCGGACTTGTTGGAGCAGATGGTCCTACTCATCATGGAACTTTCGATTTAACATATTTGCGATTAATTCCTAATATGGTCGTTATGGCTCCTAAAGATGAATCTGAATTGAGAAATATGTTATTTACTGCAACCCAATACAAAAAAGGACCTATTGCGTTGCGTTATCCAAGAGGGGAAGCAATTGGCGTTGAAGTAGGGGAGTTTGAAAAAATTGAAATCGGTAAAGCCGAAGTCGTTATGAGCGGTAAAGATATTGCTATTCTTGCTATCGGCAATATGGTCATTCATTCTTTAAAAGCAGCGGAAATCCTAAAGCAAAAAGGTATTGACGCTGAAGTTGTTAATATGAGATTTGTTAAACCGCTCGATAGAGAATTGCTCTTCGATGTCTTCTCTAAATTCAAAAAAATATTAACAGTCGAAGATAATACTATTATCGGTGGCTTTGGTAGTGCTATTTCCGAATTTGCAGAGCAATTCAATTTTAAAAATGAAATCCTGATTCACGGTTTGCCCGATAAATTCATCGAACACGGAAAACCTATGGAATTGTATGAAATGCTTAAACTCGACCCAAAGGGAATTTCGGAGATTGCGGAGGAGTTTGTTAAAAAAGTTGTGAAGGTATAAAATGTTCGATATTTTAAATAACGTTCAGCAAAAGAAAAATATAAACTATAATAAAGAATCAAATCACAGAAAAGTTTACATCGAAACCTATGGCTGTCAAATGAATTTTTCCGATTCGGAAATTATTCTTAGCGTCCTTAGTGATTATGGCTATAACGAAAGTCAAAACTTAGATGAGTCCGATGTAATCTTGCTTAATACCTGTAGCGTCCGTGAAAACGCAGAAAATAAAATCAAAAGCAGATTATCACATCTTAAAAAATACAAAAAAAATCATCCCGAAAGAATTATTGGTATTCTCGGCTGTATGGCTGAACGCCTGAAAAAAGATTTACTCGAAAAAGAAAAAATAGTTGATTTAATCGTAGGACCCGATGAATACAGAAAACTTCCTAATCTAATCGAAAACGTTTTTGAAACAGGCGAAAAAGGAATCGCAGTTAAACTTTCCAAAGTAGAGACTTATGACGATATTACACCCGTCAGAAAAGACGGAGTTACTGCTTTCATCTCCGTTATGCGGGGATGCGATAAATTCTGTTCGTTCTGTGTCGTCCCGTTTACTCGCGGTAGGGAGCGTAGCAGAAAACTTACCAGCATTGTAAATGAAGCTAAAAAAATATTCGATGAAGGAATTAAAGAAGTCACCCTTCTCGGACAAAATGTAAATTCATACAAAGATAATGAAAATGATTTCTCGGATTTATTAAAAGCCGTAGCTTTAGCTGTTCCAAATATGAGAATCCGTTATACCACTTCTCATCCATACGATTTATCCGATAAACTTCTCGAAACTATGGCAGAGTTTAAAAATATCTGCAAATACATTCACCTGCCCGTTCAGTCCGGCTCCGATAGAATTTTAAAATTGATGAATAGAGAATATTCAGTTAAGCATTATCTCGGAATTATCGAAAAAGCAAAAAAAATAATGCCGGGAATCGGGCTATCAACTGATATCATTGCAGGATTTCCAACAGAAACCGATGAAGAACATAAAATGACTCTGGACTTAATGCAAAAAGTTAAGTATGACGGTGCATTTATGTTTGCTTATTCTCCACGCGAAAATACTAAAGCATATAAATACCTCGATGACATTCCTTATGAAATAAAACAAAAACGCCTCGAAGAAATTATCGAACTCCAGAGAAAAATTTCTCTTAAAATAAATAAAGAACTAATTGGAAAAGAAAAAGAAATTCTCATCGAAACTACAAGCAAAAAATCTCCCGACTTCCTGATGGGCAGAACAGACTGCAATAAATCTACTATCATACCAAAAGCAAATCACAAAATCGGAGATTTTGTAAAAGTAAAAATAAACAAAGCCAACTCCGCAACCCTGTTTGGGGAAGATATCTAAGTAAATATATTTGTACGTTACTTAGCTGGAGCTTCGTAACGTGGGTTAAAATTTGTGATTTGGTAAGAGTAAAAATCAATAAAGTCAATTCAGCGACACTTTTAGGGGAAGAGAACAGTTAATTATTTTCTTCTTGTATAATCGAAGAAAATACATTATTTTTAAATGTTTCGACTATAGTCGAAGAAAAAAAATTAAAATGAGATTAATAGAGAGAAACACATATATTAAAAAGATTGAACCTTTTATTGCTAAACCTGTTGTCAAAATAATAACAGGTATGCGGCGGGTTGGTAAAAGCAAAATGTTGGAACTTTTGCAAAAGCGAATTATAAAAACATTCAAGAATTCCGAAATAGTATCAATCAATCTTGAATCTTTAGAGTACAATTTTTATGATTATAGGGAACTTTATAAATATATAAAAAGTAAATTTACCAGCTCCAATACTAAAAAATTTTTATTTCTTGACGAAGTACAATTGATAGAAAAATGGGAAAAAGCAGTAAATTCAATTTTTTCTGAAGATTTGGCAGATATATACATTACCGGCTCAAACGCTTACTTATTTTCTAAAGAACTTGCGACTTTATTAACAGGTCGGTATATCGAATTTGAAATCTTTCCATTATCTTTTAGTGAGTTTATAAAATTCAGGAAAACATTGTCTCATAGCGAAGCTAATCAAAAAGATAATGAATTTAATTTGTATTTAAAATATGGTGGTTTACCTGCAATCCATAATTTTGAAATGAATGACGAAATAGTGTATGATTATTTGTATAATATATTTAATACAATAATTTTAAAGGATGTTGTTGCAAGGAATAACATTCGCGATACATCAAATTTAATTGCAATAACAAAATATGTTTTTGATAATTGCGGTAATATTACAAGCGGAAAAGCAATTTCTGATTTTTTAAAATCTCAAAAAATAAGAATTTCTACAGATACAGTATTAAATTATATTGATTATTTATACAAAGCGAATTTAATAAAAATTGCTTTTAGGTATGATATAAAAAGAAAAAAATATCTTGAAAATTTGGAAAAATATTATTTGGGTGATATAGGATTACGAAATGGATTAATAGGATATAAAACAAAAGATATTTCAGGTCTTTTGGAAAATATTGTTTTTTTAGAGTTAATTAAAAGAGGATATAAAATTAGTATAGGAAAATTTTATGATAATGAAATTGATTTTATTGCCGAAAAGCAGAAAGAAAAATTATACATTCAAGTTACTTATATACTTTCAACAGAGAAAACGATTGAAAGAGAATTCAGACCATTAGAAAGCATTAGTGATAATTATCCTAAATATGTATTATCAATGGATAAATTTCAAAAAATTGATAGAAAAGGAATAATTCATAAAAATTTGATTGATTTTCTATTGAATGAATAATAAAAGCAATTTTTATGGTGTAAAATTTCCTTATTGCGAAACCGATTGCAATAAATCCACTATCATACCAAAAGCAAATCACAAAATCGGAGATTTTGTAAAAGTAAAAATCAACAAAGCCAACTCCGCAACCCTGTTTGGGGAAGATATTTAAATCTATTTTTTTATAATACAATCTTCTAACTATTTGTCATTCCCGCACACTCCTGTCGGGAATCCAAAAAGAACTTCTGACTAAAATCTGCAATATCTATTTGCAAATATATTTCTTAAATTGTAAGTGAATAATATTAACACCTTCGTTACGAAGGCCCACCTTCGTAACGAAATAAATATAAATTAAAAAATGAGAATTGAACGCCAATTACAAGGAACGTTAAATATTATCTTCAATGAAGAAATAAAATCTCGCAATTTGGAAAATCGAATCTCTCCATATCCTGTAACTGAAGAAGGTAGAGCTGATATTACGTTAAAAAATTCAAGAGGTAAACCAATCCTTTTCGTTGAACTCAAAGACCCTACTGCAAACGATGGTAAAAGTATTTTCGATAGTAATGTTTTGATGAGGGAATTAGGGCGTGCTCAAAAATTAAATATTGATTACTTTGGTAATTGTAATTTCCTTGCCACCTGTCTCTTCGATACAAAAAAAATGTATGATAAAAATGTTGTTTATTCGGGTGAACTGTTTACTTTGTTGGAAATTGCACATCTTAGTGTTAATTATGCTCTTACCAACGAAATGTTGCGAAAACTCCGCAACATTGCAAATTTTTATTTAGATCGTGCCCTTGAAATCATTGAGAGAAAGGCAATCAAATTCACTCCGATTGATGAATTATTTATATTTAAAATTCGTGAACTAATTGAATTTTATGCTTTTGGGATCGCAAATGAGGTCTGGAAAAAATACAAATCAGATAAATCCTTTGAAAAAGAAATATCCGCTTATGCCGAAAAACAGCAATGGAGTAAACCTACAACATTCGAAGAAATATCGAATATTACTTATATTTCAATTCTAATGTTAATCTCCAAACTAATTTTTTATAAAACATTTTATGATAATAATATTTGGAGAGATTTATCCCCTTTAACGATTGATAAAAATATTAAATCTTCAAAAAAACTTGAAGAACGAATCTGGGAATACTTTCAGGAATTTCAGGAAATCACAGGTGATTTTGAATTACTTATCGGTATCAGAGATGATATTATTTTTCGCATCCCTTTTGTTAGTAATAATATAATTGAACTTGTAAATTCTGTTATTAATGCAGAATCCCATTATAATTTCAGTAAAGCTAAATATGATATTATAGGTCGAATTTTTGAAGAGTTAATTCGCGAAGATGAACGTCATAAACTCGGACAGTATTTCACACCTTCACACGTAATTGATGTTATTAATGCATTCGCAATAAGAACCGGAAATGAAAAAGTGTTTGACCCTTCCTGCGGCTCCGGTACGTTTCTTGTCCGTGCATACGAGCGTAAAAAAGCATTAGAAAAAAAATTACATTCTAAATTACTCGATGAAATCTATGGTAATGATGTTTCGGATTATCCCGCTTATCTTTCTATGCTGAATCTTGCTATCCGCAATATTGATAAATATTCTTATCCCCGAATTACTAATAAAGATTTCTTTGCCATTTACGAACATTCTAAATTGGATTTTCTGAACAGTAAAGGTGAAAAAGAAAAAAGAGTATTACCTAAATTTGATGCAATTATTGGAAATCCGCCTTACACCCGACAGGAAGAAATTGGATGTTTGCAGGGTCTTGTGAATAAAGATATTATTCAAAAAATAATAGAAAGCGACTGCGGGATTACTCCGTCTCAACGCACTTCTATCTATGCTTACTTTTTTTATCATTCATTTGTTTTTCTAAAAGAAGGCGGATATCTTGCTTTCCTCGTTCAGAATTCCTGGATGGATACCGATTATGGTGTAGATTTGCAAAAATATTTTCTCGAAAATTATGAAATCATTGCTATTATAGATAGCGAAGTCGAAAGATTCTTCCCCTCAGCTTCTGTTAATACATCAATTGTAATTTTAAGAAAATGTAAATATGAAGAAAAAAGAAATAAAAACATTGTAAAATTTATTTATCTCAAATCTAAATTATCGGATGTTCTGAAAAAATTTAATAATGCTGATAAATTAGTTTCTTTCATCGAAAAAGAAAAAAAATCATCCGAAAATAACCTGCTTAAATTTACCTGCATTAAACAATCGGAATTAATTAATGAAAACAAGTGGAGTATATATTTAAAAGCACCTAAGGTTTATTTTGACATAATAAAGAAAAATAAAGACAAATTTAAATCACTAGGTTTAAAGAATGGTGTTGCAAATATTTTTTTTGGTGTAAAAACTGGATGTAACGAATACTTCTATTTTAATGATATTTCAAAATCAACAGATAATAAGATTATATTTTCTATAGTAAATAACTTGAAAAATTATGATTGTATTTCGGATATAAAAAGGGATAATTTAAAAATTGTTAGAAATGGATTAAACGAAATATGGTTAATTGAAAAAGATTTTATCAAACCAGCAATTAAAACAACAAGAGAAATTGATTCTTATTGGATTGATATTCGAGAAAATTCAAATTTCTTGCTTTCTGTTGGTTTATTAGATAATTATTTTGATGAAGAATCAAAGACCTATGATATAAAAAAATATAAAAATGATTTAAAAAAGAATTATCCATATTTGTATTCATATATTCTTTACGGTGAAAAAACAAAAATAGATAATGTTATAATTTCCAAAAAACCAACTTGTCAAAGCAGACCGGCATGGTGGGATTTAGGAAATCAAAAAAGTAAAGATATTATATTATTAAGGTTTCGGGATAAAAGGAATTGGACTCCAATTGTAAATAAACAAATAATAATTGGAGATGTTGTCTTTATTGGGTCTTATAAAAATAAATCAAAATCAAATATATATAATATTTCTTTGAATTCTTCATTCAATATTTTACAAACAGAACTTGTTGGTCGTGTAAATTTAGGTGATGGTCTATTGACTACTTATGGTCCTGATTTAGAAAAAATAAAAGTATTAGAACTAAATAACATTCCCCCGAAATTGCAAAATGAATTTGAAAAAATTGTATCATCTTTCAAAAATAAAGAGGCAAAAAAATTTAGCGATGAAATTGGTACTGATAATCCGGAAAACGTAGATTTAACAAAGGTAGATAAATTTAGATTAGATATTGACCATTTATTTTTAAAAGCGTTAGGATATGAAGATAAAAATGAAAGAGAAAAAATTATTATTGATTTATATAAAGAAATATTGCATTTAATTAATTCCCGCTTTGCAAAAGCCCAGAGCTTAAATTCCGTAAAAAAGCAAAGAAATAAAATTGAATTCTCTGCATACATAGAGCATCTAAAACAATTAATAATAGATGAAAAAATTCAACCAAATAGTAATTATAAATTTTTACAAGAAATTAAAAAACTTGTAAAAAGACTTACTGCCGATACACGCTTGCAGAAAAAAATTCTTGATGCTTATTGGAAAGAAACCTATAATGAATCCTGCGATGAAAATGCAATAGCCGATAAAGACCAATCGAATTTATTTTAATTATCTAAAATAAATGCTTCCGTTACTTAGCTGAGTATCGTAACGAGTGAATATAATCTATCTCTGCTTTTGTAAATGGCAAATTCTCTTCGCTTTTTATTAATCGTTATTCATTATTCATTATCAAAATTCGTTCTTATCCATCTCTTTTAGTTCTTTCTGTGTGCTGTATCCTTATTTTTGTATTGACAAATTAAAAGATATACCATATATTATTATGGTTATATTGTTCTTTTATATTGACGAAATATTCTACACCAAAAAAGTAATACAAAAGTACTACAAAAGTACTACAAAAGTACTACAAAAAAAAATTGCTTTTTACTACCTCGCGTTACCATACTTATGCTTGGTCTATTAGCGTTCAAAAAAGTGTGTAAATAGAATAGCCTATAAAAAAAGAGTCTCTTAATGTTAATTAAATAAAAATTTAACTAATAGAAAGGAGACTCCCTTGATTTTTTCTTATTCAAAAAGTCAGAAAGTTCTTTTAAAAAATCAATACTTAAAAAAGTATCTAAATGAGCAAGTGATCACATCTGTCCAAAATAAGTATTTAAAAAAATATTTTGGACAGAATATACA
>CAYNTK010000001.1:242114-481421 GCA_964400285.1 uncultured Ignavibacteriaceae bacterium | reverse complement strand
TTCGGACCGGGGTTCGACTCCCGGCATTTCCACAAAAAAAGATAAGCATAATTATTTTCTTACCAAAATATTATTTTAAAATTGATAACAATTCATTTAATTTTTCAATAACATTATCGACTCTAATATCCTCAATGGAATTTTTTTCTAATGATGTGATAATTTTGAACTTGTCTGATAGGGGAGCATATCTTTTCAATACCCATTCAACATTATGAAACATAGCCACAATAGGTATGTTAAAGCATGAAGCAATATGAACAACTGAAGTATCAGGTGTAATAACTATATCAGAATTTTTTACTATTTCAGCAACTTCAAAAATGTTTTTAGCTATTAAATAAGTTAAATTATCACCTTTAAAATCAGAAATAATTTTATCAGCTAATTTTCTATCCCTTTTATCAGATATTAGTATTAGTTTGTAAGATTTATTAATATTTTTTAATAGCTCCAGCCATTTTTCTTCTTTCCAGTAACGATTTTCTGCACCTGCAGAAATATTTATAAGAATCTTTTTATTACTAATTTTATTAAAAAAATCATTAAATTTATCCGATATTTCTGCAGGTATATTTATATATGGCGATAAAGTTTTTGTTTTATAATCATTTTTAAAATAATGTAGTGGAGAAAGATTTATTTCTACTGTGTGTTCACCTTTCACATAGTCTTCGAGAGGGATATTAAAAAGTTTCTGTTTCGTATTAAAACCAATGGATTTGTTAAATTTTCCAAATTTTAGAAGTGTTTTTGAGGTTGATGAATATTCATCTTTAGTATCAATCCAATAATCAAATTCAATTTTTCTAAGTATTGAAATTAGTTTTAAAATAGAAAAGAATTTTTTTTTATATACAATTGTTCCTGAAACATTTTTATCTCTGAGAGCAATTTCATTATTTTTTAAACTTGTAAGGACATAGATTTCCGAATCTGGAAAAAGTTTTTTCAATTCAGAAAAAAGTGGAGTGGTTAGAATCATATCACCGAGTTTACCGACTTGAACTATTAAAAATCTTTTTGGAAAAGAATTTTTCAACGTCTTCTTTTATATTGAGCTTTTCGAATTTCCTCGCTTCTTTTTATTAACTTTTCAAAGAAACTTGGTTTACTTGGTTTGTTTTCTTCTTCAGGGTCTGGCTTTTTTATTTTTGTTTCATAGTACTGCTGAGCAATCGAAAGCAGATTGAATACAAAATAATATAGATTTAAACCAGATGGAAAACTAAAAAACAAAAGAGTTAATAAAATTGGCATCATATAAATCATTGCTTTTTGTTTAGGGTCTGTAACAGTCATTTTTTGTTGTATAAACATAGTAATTCCCATTAGAGTAGCAAGTCCTGCGATTTCACTAATTCCAAAAATAGGTATTTTAAAAGGTAACTTAAATATTACATCAGGAACTGACAAATCTTTAATCCACCAAAAAAAGTGTGCCTGTCTTAATTCGATTGTTGAACGAAATACACCAAACAAAGCATAAAGAATAGGTAATTGTAAGAGTAAAGGTAAACATCCTCCCGCAGGATTTATTTTTTCCTCCTTATATAATTGCATAATTTGTTTATTCATTTTTGTCGGGTCATCTTTGTATTTTTCTTTTATCGCATTTATTTTAGGGCTTAATTGTCCCATTTTTTTCATAGATTTCATTTGCTTTTTAGTCAAAGGATTAAGGACAATTTTTAAAACGATAGCAAAGATTATTATAACAAGTCCATAGTTAGGTATGAATTTATGTAAAAAAGTAAAAAATGGTATAATCATATATTGAGCAATCGGTCTAACAATAAAATCGAGAGAAAACCTCATTGTTTGTTCAAGATTTTTATCGTAAGATTTTAGTAGATTATAATCTATTGGTGTAATCAAAATTTCGAAAGTATTTTTTTCATATTTATCATCTTTAATTTCCATTCTCATCCCAATTGTATAATTATTTTTAACTCCTTCATCTGGTAGATGTTCTTTATAACCAGTAAAGTAAGCACCATCACCTTTTTTATTAATCGGGATAATAAATATGCCAAAATATTTATTTCGAGTACTAACATAATCCGTTACACCAGTGTAATTTTTAAAATCGATAGATGGGTTATATCCTTCATTAATAAATTTATCGGCAGTATAAGTTTCAATTCCTCCTCCCATATAAGCATAACTCTCCGAAAACGTAGCTTCTTCTGTGCTTAGATATTCTGACAAGTTAAGAGATGAGCCCCAAACCACTTGATATTCAGAGCGAGTAATAAATGTCGAAGAATTTACTAATTCATAATCAACAAAAAATTCATACGAATCAGGTTTAAAGGTATATGTTTTAATAATTTTTTGAGAGCTATCATTTCCTACAAAAAGTTCATATTTAAGTTTAAAATCAGAATTTTTTTCAAGATTAACTTTTTCCCATTCATTGTAATTTGAATTAAATAAAAGTTCTTTAGTATTTATAGTTTTTCCTTCAACAGAAGTAAAAATTAGATTTAATTCTTTACCTTTTTTCCAATTAATTAACTGCAGTGTATCGCCATTATATGCTTTAAAATTTTTTGTGATAAATTTTCTTATAGTTCCACCATAATTCGTAAATTCCATATATGCGACTTTATTTTCGAGCATAATAATTTTTTCTTTACCTTCTGGTTTATCAATAAGATTGAGGTAAGAGTTTTTCACAAAAATATTTCCAAATGCATTTTGTAAAGTATCAGCTTTTAAAGTGTCAGGAGTGTCTTTTAAAGTGATTTTAATAGAATCAATTTTATTTTTTTTTGTTGATTCTATTGAATCCACTTTTGCAATTTGAGTTGTATCTTTCGGTTTCTGATTTTGAACATGCTGCTTTTGCATATTTGAAGTCCACATTAACCAGATTATTAAAATAATTCCTATTATTACAAATGCCAATACTGTTCTTTTATCCATTTTTAATTTTATTGATTTTTCATTATAGTTTTTTCAGGTACTGGGTCATATCCACCTTCAAAGAAAGGATTGCATTTAAGTATCCTTTTAGTTCCGAGATAAAATCCTACAAAAAATCCTCTTTTTTGTAATGCTTCAATAAAATAATAAGAGCAAGTAGGATAAAACCTACAGGATTTCGGAAAAATAGGGGATATAAATTTCTGATAAAATTTTATTATATAAATAAAAATTATAGACAAATTACTTTATTTTTTAATGTATTCTATAGTCTGTTTTAAAAGAATTTTCACTGTTTCGTTTACTTCATTGAATTTCAAATTTTTATAAATATGTTTATACTCTTCACAATAACTAAAAAGCAAATAGATATTATATTCTTTAAACATTACTAACATATATTTATTTAATCTATATGCTTCACGTGCTAGTCTTTTAAGTCTGTTTCTTAAAGATGATTTTTTAACGATACGCTTTGAAACAATAAAACCCACTTTAACATTATCGAGTGGGTTATTAAAAATCGAATTACTTTTATTATCGGAATTTTCTCTTTTTATTTGAATATTAAGTTTTAAAAAACTATTTGAAATAACCTTTGAATTGGTCAGGATATTTTTAAAAGCATTGTATCCTTTTATTATTTCACTTTTTTTTAAAGAATAAATACCCTTAACCTTATTCAAACCAAATATTTAATAGTTATGATTTACGAGTAAATTCATCGCTAACAGTAAGTTTTTTTCTACCTTTAGCGCGTCTTCTCGCAAGTACTTTTCTGCCATTTTTAGATGACATACGTTCACGAAATCCGTGTTTATTTTTTCTTTTCGTATTGCTTGGTTGATAAGTTCTTTTCATTTTAAAATTTTAATTATAAACTATAAAATACCCTTATTTATATAGATTTTCAAGGAAATTAAAAATCAAAAAAAGAAAAGGGATTTTATGTTTTTACTTTATCTTTATTTAGAAATAACATAATAATCCCTACTAAAATCATTACAATTGAAATAAGCTGTGCTTGTGTTAATCCAAAAACAACTTTTGGATTTAATCTTATGAATTCCACAAGAAAACGAGGAATACCTGTTAAAATAAGATATATGAAAAACAACTGACCGTTATATTTAATTTTTTTCCTTATTCCCCAAAGGAAAAAGAAAGCAATAATTCCAAATCCAAGTTCATAAAGCGAAGTAGGATGAACGAGTTCACCTACTTTTGTAGGAACTATTCCTTTAGAATAGCTATATCCAAGAAATTCCCAGAAAGTACCATTCACAGAAATTCCGTAGCATCCGTCTCCTGACAAATGGCATCCAATTCGAGCAATTGCATAACCAATAGTTGCAGCGGGAGCCATTGCATCTAAAATCAGCAAAAAAGAAACTTTCTTTTTTCGACAGTAAATATATATAACTAATATAGATAGAATTACACCACCATAAAATGTCAAACCTGCGGGGGAGAAAAGATTTTCTGTGGTAAGGTAATAAGATATAGAATTTCCTTTCCCAAAATTCCATTCTTCGATAATATAAAATATTTTACTTCCAACTATTCCGCATATAATTGCAATAAACGTAATTACAACACCTACATTTTCTTCGATATTCAAACGTTTTAATTCTTTAGAAAATAAAGAACTGCCGATAAGAAAAGCAATACCAAGCATTAAGCCGTAACTATAAACAGGTATTGGACCAATCTCAAATAATTTCGGATACATTAATTTAATATTATTTTAATAAATCTATTAGAAGGTTGTTTTAAAATTTTAATATTATTTTTTGTAATTTTTATTTTATAAATATTTTTTTCTATTCCTGGTTTTGTTAATTTTAAATCATAATCTGAATTTTTAAATTCATAAAGTTTATATTTATAATTTGCATAACCGGGATTTGAAAGTGAAATTCTTGGTGCAGAAAGTCCTTCTACTCTAAAATTTATTTCTTTTTTTTCAAGATTTATTTTTTCAAAAACATTAATCGTATATACAAAATATTCAAAAATTTTAGTAGTTCTGAAGTCGAAAAGGATATAATCTTTTTTAGTTATTTTATCGAATTCCCTTGAAATATGTAACTCATACTCAAATTCTTTGCGTTCAGGTCTAACTTGTTTTGTTCTCATTCTTTTCGGAAATTAATTTATAAATGCATCTGGAGTTGATTCTTTTTCAATTCCATCTTTCATACATTTTATTTTAAATCTATTTTCTTGTATTTCTTTCTCTCCAATAACTATAACATATTCAGAACCAATTTTATTAGCTTCTTTCATTTGCGATTTTACACTTCTATTGAGAAAATCTGTTTCACAAATAATTCCTTTTTTTCTTAAAACTTCCATTAATTTTAAAGAATAAACTTTAGCATCGTTTCCCATCGTAACGAAATAATATTTAACATTTTTAGGTGATGGGTAATTGTATTTAATTTTTTCAAGAATAATCGAAAGCCTTTCCAAACCACAAGCAAATCCTATAGCTGGAGTGGGTTTACCTCCGAGTTGTTCGATTAAATTGTCATACCTTCCACCACCAAATATAGCATTTTGTGCTCCTAAATCATTTGATAAAACTTCAAAAGTAGTAGAAGTATAATAATCAAATCCACGAACTAATCTATAATCTATTTCGAACTTTATATCAATTGACTTAAGTGCATTTAAAACATTATCGAAATGTGATTTGGTTTCGGGTTTTAAATAGTCATACAAAATAGGAGAATTTTTTAAAATTTCTATTTCATAATCGAGCTTTGTATCGAGAATTCTTAATGGATTTGTTTCTAATCTTACTATACTATCTTTCGATAATTTGCTTTTATGTTCAGTTAAATATTTTTTTAATACTTCAATGAATTTTTCTCTTTCCGAAATAGCTCCAATTGTATTTATTTTGAAAATAAAATTATCTATACCAAAATTTTTAAGCATATTAGCACCAAAAGAAATTAATTCTGCATCGGTTAAATAATCACTACTTCCAATAGCTTCTACTCCAAATTGAGAAAATTCTCTGAATCTTCCAGCTTGTGGTCTTTCGTGCCTATACATATTAGAAATATAGTATAATTTATGGACAGGAGACTCATTTTGCAAGTTATTTTCGATATAAGCTCTAATAACAGGGGCGGTCATTTCAGGTTTGAGCGTAAATTCATCATTTTTAAATGAATACATTTCTTTTGATACAACATCTGTTCCTTCGCCAATACTCCTTTTAAAAAGTGATGTATTTTCAAAAGTAGGAGTTCTTATTTCCTTATAATTATAAATCGAAGCTATTTCTCTTAATTTTTCTTCGATGTGTTGTCTTTTTACCGAATCTTCGGGTAATAAATCCTGTGTTCCTTTTGGTCTTTGTATAATCATAAGTTTTAAATAAATAACAAAATAATTAAATGATTTACAAAAATAAATGTCAATTCTTAAAACTGATTTAATAAATAAAATATCTAAATTAGAAAAACGGATATTATATAAATTTATCAATTTAATTTACAATTAATATCTCATATATTTGTAAATACCATAATTAAAATCTAAAAAAATGAATAATATCTTAATGTTTGAAAAATTTTCATCCCGTCATAACGGACCCTCAGAAAAAGATGTTGCAGAAATGCTTAAAGTTGTCGGTGTAAATACGCTCGACGAATTAATTGAAGAAACTATACCTTCTGATATACGACTCGACAAACCTTTAGAACTCGAAAAACCCTTAAGCGAATTTCAATTTTTAAATAAAATCAGAAAAATTGCCGAAAAAAATAAAATATTTAAATCATATATCGGATTGGGATATTATGATACTATTACACCATCGGTTATAAAGAGAAATATTCTCGATAATCCCGGATGGTATACTCAATATACACCATATCAGGCAGAAATTTCACAAGGTAGATTAGAAGCTTTATTAAATTTCCAGACTATGGTAGTTGATTTAACGGGATTACCAATAACAAATGCATCATTATTAGATGAAGGAACGGCAGCCGCAGAGGCAATTTCAATGTGTTATGGATTAAGGAAAGGAAACAAAGCAAATTCAAACACGGTTTTTGTTTCTGATGAATGTTTTCCTCAAACAATAGACGTTATAAAGACAAGAGCAATACCTCATAATATTGAAGTTATAGTTGGCAACTATAAAAATTTCGAATTAACTGATAATATTTTTGCAGTTGTAGTTCAATATCCAGCAAAGGATGGCGATATTTATGACTACACTGAATTTTTTAATAAAGCAAGTGAGTTAAAAATAAATAAAATTGTATGTGCAGATTTATTAAGTCTAACAATACTTAAACCACCAGCAGAATTTGGTGCAGATATAGCCGTAGGTTCTACTCAAAGATTTGGAGTACCAATGGGTTTTGGTGGTCCTCACGCTGCTTATTTTGCAACAAGGGACGAGTTTAAAAGAAATATTCCAGGTAGAATTATTGGTGTATCGATAGATGCAAAAGGTAATAGAGCTTTAAGAATGGCATTACAAACAAGAGAACAGCATATAAGAAGAGAAAAAGCCACAAGTAATATTTGCACATCACAAGTTCTACTTGCTATAATGGCTGGAATGTATGCAGTATATCACGGTCCAGAAGGTTTAAGAAAAATTGCATTAAGGATTTTTTCATTAACTCATATTCTTAAAGAATCTTTAAAAATAATTAATTATAAGATTATAAATGAGAATTTTTTCGACACTATTACTATAGAACTGTCAGATGAAAAGATATCTGATATAAAAAAATTAGCAGAAGCACATAAAATTAATTTCAGATATTCTAAAAATCAAATAAGTATATCACTAGATGAAACTACATCACTCGAAGATGTTGCATCAATTTTAGCGGTATTTGATACTAATAAGAATTTATCAGTAGCTAATGTGAAATTCGAGCCAAAAATACCCGAAAATTTAGTAAGAAAATCATCGTATTTAACACATCCAGTATTTAATAGATATCACTGTGAAACTGATATGATGAGATATATAAAATCTCTCGAGAATAAGGATTTATCTCTAACTGGTTCAATGATTCCCCTTGGTTCTTGCACAATGAAATTGAATGCTGCTACAGAAATGTTTGGAATAGGTTTTCCTGAGTTTTCTAATTTACATCCTTTTGCTCCTGAAGAACAAACACAAGGTTATGCTGAAATGATAGAATCTTTTAACAAAGATATTTGTGAAATTACAGGTTTTGCGGGAGTTTCGATACAACCTAATTCAGGTGCGCAGGGTGAATTTACTGGTCTAATGGTTATAAGAGAATATCATATTAGCAGGGGAGAAGGTCATAGAAATGTAGTTTTGATTCCTTGTTCAGCTCACGGAACAAATCCTGCAAGTGCTATTATGGCAGGAATGAAGGTTGTAGTCATTGACTGTGATGATCAAGGAAATATAGATACAAACGATTTAAAGAAAAAAGCTGACGAGTATAAAGATACATTATCTGCTTTGATGGTTACTTACCCCTCAACACACGGAGTTTTTGAAGAAAACATAATTGAGATTTGTGAATATGTACATAAATGTGGAGGACAGGTTTATATGGACGGTGCAAATATGAATGCACAAGTTGGTTTGACCAGTCCTGCAAAAATTGGTGCGGATGTATGTCATCTCAATTTACATAAAACATTTGCAATACCACACGGTGGAGGTGGTCCAGGTGTTGGACCGATTGCTGTTGCAGAACATCTTGTAAAATTTTTACCCGGTCATAGCGTTGTAAATATTGGAACAGATAAATCTATTACAGCTGTTTCTTCTGCACCATTCGGAAGTGTAAGTGTATTACCTATTTCTTTCGGTTATATAAAGATGATGGGTGCAGAAGGATTGACTTTAGCAACTAAAATAGCAATATTAAATGCAAATTATGTCAAAGATAGATTAAAAAATTATTACAAAGCTTTATATACTGGCTCAAAGGGAAGAGTAGCTCATGAACTAATTTTTGATGTAAGAGAGTTCAAAAATACTGCACATATAGACGTTTTAGATATAGCAAAAAGACTAATGGATTATGGATTCCACGCACCAACCGTTTCTTTCCCGGTTGCAGGGACGCTAATGTTTGAACCTACTGAAAGTGAATCCAAATATGAACTCGATAGATTTTGTGATGCAATGATTTCAATAAGGAAAGAAATCGAAATGATTGAAAAAGGTGAAATTAGCGAAACAGATAATCCATTAAAAAATGCTCCTCATACTTCAATAGAAGTAACAGAAGCGGAATGGAAACATCCTTATTCTAGACAAATTGCTGCGTTTCCTGTTGAAGGACTTAAAAATAATAAATTCTGGCCTACAGTAAGTAGAATTAATGATGCTTACGGAGATAGAAATTTAATTTGCACCTGTGGTTTTATGGAAGATTATAAGTGATATAAATTTTACTTAATAAATCATAATTTATTTTATACAATATAGGATTTATATTTTTAAAATATAGTTAAATTATTTGAGTTCTTATTTTCTGATATTAAGGAAGGATAAAATTTTTTATTTAATATTTTTATCCTTCATAACATTACACCTATACTGGATAATATCACTAAATATATTACCTTTTATTGATTTACCTTTTCATCTTGCCGCTTCGACAATATTTAAACACTTAACCGAATCACAATATTGTTTTTGGGAATACTACAGTATTCCTACCTTGCTAAAATCAAATATTTTCCATATGGTTTTTACAAGTCTTAAAATCTTTCCTTCAATAGAATTTGGAAATAAAATTTATTATATAATATACATCATAATATTTCCATTATCTTCATTACTATTTATAAATTATATTAATGGTAATAAATGGTTTTCGTTGTTGTCTTTTGTATTTATTTATAATCATAATGTCCATTGGGGATTTACAGGTTTTACTTTATCCGTTCCATTAATAATTATATTTGTTTTATTTATTATTAGGTTTTTCGAAAATCAAAATTTTTTAAATATTAGTATTCTGACAGCCTTATTACTTATTATCTTTTTTATGCATTTTCAAAATGCTTTGTTCTGTATATTAATTTTTAGCATAGTATTTATTTTAAAAATAAAAATTTCGTACAAGTTTATTTATAAATATATAATAATTTTAGCCCCCACATTAATTCTAATGTATATAGCTTATACATTTGATACTACAAACCCTGAGCACAATCTAATTCCATTTTTAGTTTCATACTATTGTAATGATTATATATACTCTATTGTCGAAAGGATTAAAGTTCTTGCAGTGATAGATAATTTTTATTTTATACAAGGAGCTTTTGGTTCTGTTGTTGCGATTTTTTTTGTAATGTCCTTTATTATGCCCTTAATTTTTTATTTTTATTATAAATATAAAAAACATTATTCGAATAGTATAACTGATAATTATTCATATTATTTATTTATATTTATTTCATGCTCATTATCGTGTTATTTATTTTTGCCTAATATTATTCCGGGACAGAATATAATATTCGAAAGATTTTCCGTTTTTTTTATGCTCGCATTAATTATTTTTTGTGCATACTGTTATAAGGTAATTGAAATATCGAGGATATTTAAATTTTTTATTGTTTTAATCATTTTGTTTCATTTCATTATTGTTTCTTTTTATTATAATGATTTTAAAAACGAAACAAAAAATTTCAACGAAAATTTATTTCCAAATAATTCGACTTGCAATAGACTTTCGGGAATAATATATGCAAATACATTTAAAGGAAGACCAATATATATACACTTTCCAATGTATTTTACTGTATGGAAAAAAGGAATCACAACCGGATTAGTCGACTATAGATTTTTTGTGATAAAACGTAAAGCAGATTTCAATAAATTGCCTTATTACAGAGAATGGATAGGAGATACGAGAGATTACAAAAATGAATATAAAGAACTTGAATATATTCTACTGAAAGATAAAAGCCCTCTTAATATTGAAGGATTTGAAATGATTAAACAAACTAACGATTGGTATTTATACAAAAATAGAAATGATACATTAAAAAATTAATTTGTAATTCGCTTTGGATTTTTAATTATCTTAAATTTTTATAACTTTTTTATTAAATATTTTTTATGAGCATAAAAGAAATACTTGAAAAATATAAGAAAGTAGCTGTTATAGGGTTTTCAGATAATCCTGCAAGAGATAGTAATAAAATTGCATTATATTTAAATGAAAATGGGTACATCGTTTACGGTATTAACCCTAAATTAGATGGAAAGAATATATATGGTATACAATGCTATAAATCACTTTCTGATGTCCCTGATGAAATAGAAATAGTTGATATATTCAGATTATCTATTGCAGTTTTACCCATAGTTCAAGAAATTTTGAAATTAAATTATAGACCAAAAGTAATATGGACTCAATTCGGAATTATTAACGATGAAGCAAAAAATCTTGCACTTGAAAATGGTTTCGAATATATAGAAGATAAATGTATTTTTGTAGAACATTCAAAATTATTATAAGTGGATAAGCAAAACTTTTTTAGAAAAAAGATTTTTTTTAGCATACTGTCATTTTTTATTCCTTTTGCAGTTTATTTTAAGACATTAGCACCATCGGTTTCTTTTATAGATACTGGCGAACTTGCAGCAGTATGTGTAAAACTTGGCGTTGCACATCCAACTGGATATCCATTATTTACTTTGATAGGTAGAATTTTTTCCTTATTGCCTTTTGGAGAAGAAGTATTTCGATTGAATTTGATGTGTGCAATTTTAACTTCTTTTGCACTTGTTGTTTTCTTTAACCTACTTGTTTTTTTAATTAGTGAAGTTAATCTCGAACAAGAAAAGAAAGATAAAAAATTTATTTTATTAGATTCTAAATTTGGAAATTTAACAATTTATTTAATTTCATTATCTGGAACACTTATTCTTGCTTTTTCAAATACATATTGGGATATTTCAAATTCACTTGAAGTCTATTCACTACATCAACTATTAGTAATATCTATTATTTTTATTATGCTAAAAGCTGCAAACGAATCTTACAAAAAAGATTCAAGAGCAGATGTATATTGGATTTTGTTCGCTTTTCTTGTTGGTTTGAGTTTTACAAATCATCTCTCGACTATTTTTATGAGTGTTGGATGTTTTTATCTATATTTCGCAATAAACCGTTTTAATAGTAATTCCTATAAAAGATTAGCTATTATGATAGTTCCATTTATAATAGCTTTTTCTGTTTACATATATTTTCCAATAAGAGCAGATAATCAAGTATTAAGCTGGGGTTATCCAGCTAATTGGAATAATTTTGTCAGACATTTTACTGGAAAGCAATTTAGCGTTTGGATGTTTTCTTCAACCGAAGTAACATCAAAGCAGTTTAAATATTTTATTTCAAGCTATCCAAAAGAATTTTATTATTTTCCACTCTTGCTTGCAATATTTGGATTAATTAAAATTTTCAATCAACAAAGAAAATTATTTTATTATACATTTCTACTTTTTGGTTTTAATGTACTTTACGCAATTAACTATGATATACACGATATAGATTCATATTTCATATTGGCTTATATAGTTTCTACAATTTGGATTACATTTGGTTTAATTTTTTTCGTTGAACGCTTTAAAAGTATTAGTTTGAAATTTGCGATTGCATCAATATTTATTGTATTAATCCCTCTTTATGCAAATTACAAAGAAAATGATGAGAGTTCTAATTATTATGTAAGAGATTATACTTTTAATGTTTTTAAATCTGCGAAACCAAATTCAATGATTATTTCTACTCAATGGGACTTTTTTGTATCAGCTTCTATATATTATCAATATATTAAAGGTGAGAGAAGCGATTTAATAATAATCGATAAAGAATTATTAAGACGTAGTTGGTATATAAGGCATGTTCAATTACATTTTCCGATTATTTATGAAAGGTCAAAATTAGAATTTGAAACTTATTATGCAGAGCTTTTAAAATTTGAAAAAGAAACTTCACGATATACCAATCCAAAAACTGAATCAGATAGGAATGATTTAGCAAAGATTAATACTGCATTCATGGCATTATTGAATAGCCTTATAGAAAATAACATTAATGACAAAAATATATATACAACATTTGAAATAGAAGATAATCAAGCAGAAAAATTTGCTAAAGAATATATTAGAGTTCAGGAAGGGGTTTTGTTAAGAATAATAAAGAATTTCAATGATTACAATGATTTTGCGGAACCTGAATTAACTTATCAAATTACTGATAAGTCTGATTATTATCACCATTTCATAATGAATGCATATTTTATGGGATATTTACATCGTGCTAATATTTTAATGAATAAATCCAGATTCGATAATGCCGAAATACTCGTTAAAAAAGCACTTGAAATATCACCGAATAATAGACAAGCTATGCAACTTTTAAATAAAATTAATCAGCTAAAAGCATTACCAAAATAATTTTGTCTGTAAGATTAACAATTACAATATTTTTTTTCTTAATTAATATAGGTTTTATAAAAGCAGAAAATCTTAATGATTTTTTTAATAAAAAAAATGATGATTCGGTAAAAATCTATATAGATAAAATTATAATTTTTGGAAATGAAGTTACAAAGGATGAAGTTATTAGAAGGGAACTTGGAACAAAAGAAAATAATTTTCTCGATTTAGAAATTTTAAAAGAAGATATAGAAAGATTATATAATCTCGGTCTTTTTAATAAAATCGATGTTATGCCTCTTCCTTTAGGCGATGGTAAGTATAATCTTGTATTTACGGTGGAAGAAACATTTTATTTTGTTCCAATACCAATTTTTAATATTAAAGAAAGTGATTTTAAAAAAATTCAAGTCGGAGCTAATGTTCTTTGGCGTAATTTTAATGGTATGAATCAAACTATCGGATTAAGTTTTGCATTTGGATATGAACCATTTGTTAGTGTAAATTATTATAATCCATGGCTTGGTGAAAAGAGTCACTTTTTTACTTCTCTTAATTTGAGTTATTTTAAAACTGTAAATAAAAGCACGACAAATTTTAATAATGCAGGGGAAATACAGAATAAATCTGATATTGCAAATTATGATAATTTAAATTTTAATGCTGCATTTACAATTGGGAAGTATTATTCGAAGTATTTTTCTGTATCTTCAACGCTTGGATATAATTATCTATCTGTCTCGGAATATAAAACAGGAAGAACAGTATCAACAACTGGAAAAGACAGGTTTCTTACACTTAGTTTTAACGTTAATTTTGATAAAAGAGATAATGTTTTTTATACTACTTACGGCACTTTTCTTAATGCAAAATATATTCGTTATAATTCTTTTAATAATGAAATTGGATTTAATAAAATTGCATTCGATTTAAGAAAATTTGTTCCTTTAAAATTATCAAAAGATTATAAAATTACTTTTTCGACACGTGGATTATATTCATTACCTTTTGGAGGAACAGTTCCCGTTTATTTAAATGAAGTTTTAGGATACAGCAATTTGATTAGAGGTTGGAATGGCAAAGTTTTAAACGGCGAGAATATTTTATGTTCCTTTAACGAGATTAGAATACCAATTATAAGACCATTTTTTGTTAATGGAAAAGACCATATTATTATTAAAAATTTACCAGTATTTAAAGATATATCATATAAATATGGGCTTTATTTAGCACCTTTTTACGATATAGGTGCTGTCTGGAATAATTCTGATGAGTTCGTAAAAACAAGATTTAGAAGTGGATACGGAATTGGACTTGGAATGATTTTTCCATTTAATGTAGTTGGTAGAATTGATTTTGCGTTAAGAAGTCAAAATAATAAATTTTATTCACAATTTATTTTCGATTTAAATTCATTTTTTTAGTATGGAATATTATTATACACTACCCGAAAATGTTGATATTTATAACAACATTATTAAAATTACTGATTTCGAACACAAGCATTTAATAAAAGTATTAAGGAAAAAAATAGGGGATAGACTAAAAATTACAGATGGTCAAAGGAACATTTTCGAATGTAAAATAGTTAAAATAACTAAAGTTTGTATTTTTTGCGATATTTTAGATAAAATGTATAATTTATATGAGCCGAATGTTAAACTCAAATTATATATCGCACCTCTAAAGAACAACACCCGATTTGAATTTGCTATTGAAAAAGCAGTTGAACTTGGAGTATATTCAATTCATCCAGTTATAACTGAATTTACAGTAAATAAAAGTTCTTTGTCAAAAGCAAAATTGGATAGAATTAAAAAAATTATTATTTATGCTATGGGTCAATCTCAACGATGTTATTTACCTGTAATGGAAAATACTATAAAATTTGATGAAATGTTAGAGTTAACAGAAAGTTCATCAAATAAAATTGTAATGTATGAGTTTTCCGAGAGTAGTAAAAAATCACTGATAGATAAAAATAAAAAAGAAATATCTCTTTTAATTGGACCGGAAGGGGGATTTTCAAAGAGTGAAATTAATAAACTTTTAAAAAATAACTGGCAAGAACATTCACTTGGCGAAAGAAAAATAAGAGCCGAAACTGCAACAATAGTTTCTGTTTTTGAACTTTTAAAAAGAATTTAAAATTGATAAATTGAATTAATTAAATGTATGAAAATTTTTGTTAAACTTAAAATTACTATATTATGAAAAATAAAATATTATTATTTGCTTTATTGTTTACATTTTTGACTACTTTTTCGTATGCACAGTTTGATAAACCCGTATTTCAACTTGGTGTGGGTATTGTTAATCCAGATATGCAGTTGAGAGGAAATGATTATATTAATTATTCAAATCCTAATACACCATATTATTACTGGAAATATAATCCATACCCAAATCCTCCGACCTGGGATTCAATCTTTTCGCCAACTGGTTTCGCAATGGTTGATTCTAACTTTTTAAGTAAAAATTATGGAGCTAAAACAGGATTTTATATAAATGGAACAGCAAAAATTAATGTTGATAAATATGAAACATTCCGTCTTGTCGGTTCTTTGAGTTTTGCGGTATTTAATGCTTTTCAGTCAACGAAATCAGGATATATTCCTTTATTAACATATGGTGGAGCTTATTCCAGACCAATTGATTATGATTATTCATTAAATAATTTTGGAATTGGACTTGGACTTGAAGTTGCTCCTCTGGCATTTACTAAAGTCGTTTCTCCATTTGTAGGTGCTAACCTTTCATTTAATTTTCTTAATGCAAAACTTTCTAGAACAACAGGACCAAACGACTCTACGACTATATCTTTTGCAGATTTTCGTATGGGAGTAAATCTCAATGCCGGACTTGAATTTAGAGTTAATCCTCAATGGGGAATTGTACTTGGAGCAAAATATGATTTTGGTAATTTACTTTTCAAAAATACAGATAGGTCGGGTCTAATTGAATGGGGTCGAACTAATGCATCATTTAATGATGAACAAGGTTATTATACATCCAATTTGTATGGAGCAATAGGTGATAGATACAGAGATAATATTAAATCAGATGATAAAACCATTAACTGGGCTACATTTTATATTGGTGTAAATTTCTATCCTGATATAAAAAAGAAGAAATAAATTATCAAAACGCTTATAAATTAAAAAAGTCGGTTACAGAAAGTAGCCGACTTTTTTTGATTAAAAATTATGTAAAAATATAAAAAAAAATTTTCAAATAAATAGAATATATAATAATATCAAAACCACTCCTGCAATAGCAATAGTGGCATAATCCTGAATAACTCCAGACTGAATTTTTCTCCAATCTAAACTTAATTTGGAAAAATATTTTGCAATTCCATTTACTCCGCCGTCAATAATTTTCACATCGAAAATTTTCCAAAAGAATTTATCAGATGAAACCTGAATAGGTTTTACGATGGTTGATTCGTAGATTTCATCAATATAATATTTATTTTCAAGAACTTTTCCAAACTTCTTTTCTTCTTCAAAAGATTCCTGAACGGAGAATTTTTTAAATGAAAAATAAATAGATGTTAATGCAACAACAATAGAAATTAATACAAATAATAATTCGATGGCAATCGAATGTTCTGAAGTATGAATATTTAATTCGTTTATCCTTAAAGCATTTTTAAAAACTGGTTCAAGCCAATTCTCGAGTGCATTTGGTAAATAGGTGTAGTGAGGAAATCCAATGAAACCTCCAACTACAGATAAAAAAGCAAGAATAATTAAAGGTATTGTCATTATCTTTGGTGATTCATGAGGTTCGATGTGCTTTTCGTCATATCTTGGTTTTCCAAAAAATGTTAATCCAATAAGTCGAAACATATAGAATGCTGTTAATAAAGCAGTAAAAAGGACTATTAAGTAATATATTATTCCAGCATTTTCAAATGTCTTCCATAATATTTCATCTTTACTAAAAAATCCAGATAGGGGAGGAATACCTGATATTGCAAGTGTTCCGATGAAAAAAGTGAGGTATGTAATTTTCATTTTATTTTTCAAACCACCCATTTTAGTAATATCCTGCTCTTCGTGCATTCCGTGTATAACCGAACCACTTCCGAGAAAAAGCAGTGCTTTAAAAAATGCGTGAGTAACAAGGTGGAATATAGCAAGCCAGTAAGTTCCTGTTCCAAGTGCAATAAACATAAAGCCAAGTTGAGATATTGTAGAATAAGCAAGTATTTTTTTAATATCATCTTGTTTTAAAGCAATAGTTGCAGCCATTAAAGCTGTAGCAATTCCTATTATCAAAATAATTTTCGAAGCAAGAGGGGAGAGCGAATATAAAATCGAGCACCTTGCTATTAAATAAACACCCGCTGTAACCATTGTTGCAGCGTGAATGAGGGCAGATACGGGAGTAGGACCTGCCATAGCATCTGGTAGCCAAACAAAAAGCGGTATCTGTGCAGATTTTCCCGTAGCTCCAAGAAAAAACAATAGGGAAATTGTAAGAAGTAAACCGCTTCCAATATACATTCCTGAAATACTTTCTAAAAAAGTAGATATCTGAAGAGTTCCAAAATTTACAAAAATTATAAACATAGCAACTAAAAAACCAAAATCACCAATTCTATTTACTACAAATGCTTTTTTAGCTGCATCTCCAGTAAATTTTTTTTCATACCAAAATCCAATTAGCAAATATGAACATAACCCGACTCCTTCCCAACCAAGAAATACAAGTAATAAATTATCAGCTAATACAAGATTAAGCATTGCGAATATAAAGAGATTCATAAAGGAAAAAAACTTTGCAAATCCTTTATCACCGTGCATATAACCTATGGAATAAACGTGAATAATAAATCCTACACCAGTAACTACTAATACCATAACTAATGAAAGCGGGTCAACAAGAAATGAAAAATTGATATTCAAATTTCCTACAGTTATCCAAGGGAAATAATTTAAAATAATTTTTCTTGAATCAACAGACATTCCTAACAATTCAAAAAAAGAATAAATTGCTAATAAGAAGGGTATTAATACAGAAATAGAACCTATCAGACCTGATATTCTTTCAGAATTTATTTTTTTTCCGAATAAACCATTTATTAAAAAGCCAATAAGGGGTAAAATTACTATAAAAATGAAGTAATTAGACATAGAAATAAAACTTTACCATTTTAATATATTAATTTCATCGATATTCAAAGTTTCTTTATTTCTAAATAGAGAAATTACAATAGCTAAACCAACTGCAGCTTCAGCAGCTGCAACAGCCATAACAAAAAAAACAAAAATTTGACCTGTAACATTTCCAAGAAATGAAGAAAATGACACTAAAGAAAGATTTATTGAATTCATCATCAGCTCAATAGACATAAAAATTATTATTGCATTACGTCTAACTAATACTCCAATAATTCCTATTGTAAATAAAATAGCACTTAATATTAAAAAATAATTTATATCAAACATAATGATTAAAATAAAAAATTATAAAATCAAAAAAAATCTATAAATAAAAAATTTAAAAAAATTACAAATTTTATTTGCTTACTTGAGATGAAGCATAAGGCATAATATTCCTAATCTAAAGGGGACGTAATATATAAAAATAACTTTACATAATATATATTATATAACATATATTTAATAAATTTTCAATATTTTCGATTTTTAAAATAAAGCTTTTTAATTATATTTGTACTGTGAAGTTAATCGATAAATACATTTTAAAGCATTTCGTCCAGAACTTTTTTTTTGGATTGATGTGTTTTGTACTAATTTTTATTACAGTAGATTTATTTGAAAATCTCGATAGGTTTATAGATAGAAAAATTGGAATTATAGGTATAACTGAATTTTATATATATTTTATACCAGATATTTTAAAACTTATTATTCCGGTAGGTATGCTACTTGCCTCTTTATTTACCATAAGCAGGTTCATCAATTTTTCCGAATTAACAGCAATGCGTTCTGCGGGAGTTAGTATTTATAGATATCTTTTTCCTATTATGTCATTTGGTTTAATAATTACACTATTTTCAATTTATTTTAATGGATGGATAGTCCCTAAGACAAACCGAATGAAATATAATTTCGAAAGAACAGTTTTAGGTCGTCATCCTGTGGCTAATGTAATACCAAATATTTATTTTCAAGACAAAATTAACAGAATTATATCAATTGGCTCTTATGATAAAATTGCTAAAAGATGTAACAATGTCTCAATTCAACTATTTAATAAAGATACACTAACAATTTTAACTAGTAGATTTGATATAAAAGAAATGGATTGGGATTCGACAAAAAAAGATTGGCTTCTTAGAAACGTTTTTAAAAGGAATTTTTCTGCTCAAAATCAGGAAAAAATGCAATATATACCTTCAATTTATATAGCAAATGTCGATGAAATTAAAAAAATAACTGTTGACCCTGACTTAATCATTAAAAAGGATTTTAAGCCTGAGGAATTACCATTAACTGAATTTAAAGAATACATTGATAATCTTGAAGCAAGCGGACAGAGTGCTTACAAAGAGAAAGTAGATTATTACTCAATCATATCATTTCCATTTTCTATTCTCGTAACGATTTTATTTGGAGTTTCAGTATCTTCAAATCAACGGAAAGGTGGAGCAGCTTTACAATTTGGAATTAGCATTATAGTGAGCTTTTTATACCTTGGATTTGTAAAAATATCACAAGTTTTTGGGTATAACGGAGATTTAAATCCAATTTTAACCGCCTGGTTGGCGAATATAATATTTTTTACAATTTCCCTATTTAATTTTTTAAGAACGCACAATAATTAATAATTAATTATTTATATTATATTTTATTTTATATTATTTATATTATTTATATATAAGTTATATTTAATAATACAAAGTTATTTCTACTATTAATATGAGTATAATTTATAGCTAATTAATTTTTTCATTTCCTTTTTGAGGTATTCTAAATCCCATAGCATTTTCGTTCATTGCACCCATAGTTTGGATTTCGCCGAAGCTGTTTTCGTATTTTTCAATGTTTTCTTTTAGGGCTGCGAGGAACATTTTTGAATGCTGAGGAGTCATAATAATTCTCGAATGAACTTTTGCCTTTGGTATGCCTGGTAAAAGTCGTGTAAAATCGAATATGAATTCAGCCGGAGAATGGGAAATAATTACCAAATTAGAGTAAGAACCTTCAGCTTCCTTCTCTCCCAGCTCTACGTTAATTTGTTGTTGTTGTGGAATGTTTTCTGACATAATATTTTTAATGTTTTTGTTTAATTATTATCAAAATACTACAAACAAAGTAAAGATTCAAAGCATATAATAAGTTTATGATGTCAATAGTAATAAATAAGTGTGTACATTTAGGGAAAAATTTGTTTTTTCTTAAAAATGATTTAGATTGGTTATTCAATATCAGTCTGTATTTTGGTTGGAAAAATATCTTAAGTTTCACTAAACTTTTTCAAATTTTTTAACATTGAATAAACTTCCTATTATTTTTATTTTTACACAAATTTTTCATAAATATCATTAAAATTTCAATAAATATATGAGTCTTTTAGTTATCGGCACGTTGGCATTAGATACGATAGAAACCCCTTATGGTAAGCAGGAATACACGCTTGGCGGCTCGGCTACATTTATTTCCACTGCGGCGAGTTACCTTACGAATGATATAAGGCTTGTAGGAATTGTGGGATATGATTTTCCGCAAAAAGAAATAGAATATTTTAGAACAAGAAATATAGATACATCGGGTGTTGAGATATTAAAAGACACGAAAACATTTCATTGGCACGGAGTTTACCACACTGATATGAATCATAGAGACACGATTACGACTGATATAAATGCCTTGGCATTTTTAGATCCGAAAATTTCGGAAAAATTCAGTAAATCGGAATATATTTGTCTTGGGAATATAGACCCTATAATTCAAGAAAAAGTGATTAAACAGATAGAGAAGCCGAAGCTGGTAATGATAGATACAATGAACTTCTGGATAGAAGGCAACCGTTCAGCTTTGGACAAAGTATTAAAGCTTGTAAATATTATTATGGTAAATGATTCGGAGGCAAAATTGCTAACAGGTGAAAATAGTTTACTGATTGCCGCTAAAAAAATAATGCAATACGGTCCGAAAATTTTGATTATAAAAAAAGGTGAGCACGGAGCAATGCTGTTTAATGAAAATAATATATTCATAGTTCCTGCCTTCCCTCTCGAAAAGGTTGTTGACCCGACAGGTGCGGGAGATTCTTTTGCAGGTGGATTTATGGGCTGGATAGATAGGACAAAAGATATATCATTCGAGAATTTAAAACTTGCAGTTGTATTTGGGAGTGTAATGGCTTCCCTATCGGTAGAGGAATTTTCATTAGAGGGATTGAGAAATTTAGATAAAGGTACGATTATGAAGAGATTTAATGAATTCAAAGCTATAACGGATTATAAAGAGGTAGCTTTATAAACGAAACATTTTTTTTATAAAATTCGTATGGGATTAGTAGAATCGGAAGCGTTTGTTCTTAATGGTTTTAGGTACGGAGAATCGAGTAAGATAATAACTTTATATAGTAAAGAATTTGGAAAGTTTAATGCGATAGTAAAAGGTGTGAGAAATGTAAAAGCAAGGCACAGTGGTGTATATGAGAATATGAATCTAATAAATGTTTTTTTAAATAAGAAAGACAACAGGAGTTTGCAGGTAATTAGCAAGGCGGATATAGTTAATTCTTTTAATGGTATTAAATCCGAATTGGACAAACTCGCAATTGGATATAATATGCTTGAAATATTGAATAAGACATCGGAAGAATATGATACGAGTCATAATGCTTTTGTTCTTTTAAGAAGTGCTTTTGGATATCTCGATAAAACGAAAACAAATTTCGGTTTTGTTTTGTTATACTATATGTATAAGTTATCATATATTCAAGGATTAGATTTTTTGTCATATATATCAAATGGAACTTTTAGAAGAGATGATAAATATAAAATAAGTGTAAATCAAACTGAATATTTGGAATTATTTAGAGATAAAGAAATCGGTGAACTTGGAGATGATATAATTAACAGAGTTGAAGTGAATTATTTACTAAAGATTTTAATAGATTTTTACTCAATAAACTATAACAAATTTAATTTTCTAAAAACAAATAATTTTTTAAACGAAATTTTGAATATGAAATAATTTTTATCGCTTAAATTTTTTAAAAGCATAAAAATCAAATAAGGAGAATATTAAAATGTCAAAGAAATCAATTATTATCAGTGCCCTATCATTAGTAGTTGTATTGTTCTTTACAGCTATTTTAGTTGCGAATCTAAGTGGAATAAAACGTTTAATAGCAGGTTCGCAAATAGACTTTAGAACCGATACACCAGTAACAGCAAATCAAAACATTAAAGGATTAAATGATGCTTTTGTAGAAATTTCAAAAGCGGTAACACCATCTGTAGTTTTTATTGACGTAACCACATCAACAAAGAAAAATGAAAATAGAAATCAACCATTTGAATTTTTCTTTGGACCTGATTTTAAGATGGACCAACCACCTCAACACGGTTCAGGTTCTGGTGTAATAATTAGTAAAGATGGTTATATTGTAACAAATAATCACGTTGTTAAAGATGCATCCGATAAAGGCATTAGAGTTATTTTAACCGATAAAAGAGAATTTACTGCTAAATTAATTGGAACAGATCCTAATACTGATGTTGCAGTAATTAAGATTGATGCAGATAACTTATCTGTAGCATCAGTAGGAAATTCTGACGAAGTTCAAGTAGGACAATGGGTTTTGGCAATTGGAAACCCACTTGGACTGAATAATACTGTAACAGCAGGTATTGTTTCTGCGCTTGGAAGAAACGTTAATATTAGTGGTGATACTTATGCAATAAATAATTTTATCCAAACCGATGCAGCAATAAATCCGGGTAATAGTGGTGGTGCATTAGTAGATATAAATGGAATGGTAATAGGAATAAATGCAGCTATACAAACACAAACAGGATTTTATCAAGGATATGGATTTGCAATTCCAATAAATATAGTAAAAAGTGTTGCATCTGAACTTATAAAATCTGGAAAAATCGAAAGAGGTTACATTGGAGTTTCAATAAAAGATGTAGATACTAAAGAAGCAAAAGGTCTCGGTCTGGAAAAAGCAAAAGGTGTATTGGTGCAGAATGTATTGAAAGGAGGTGCTGGTGATGAAGCTGGAGTAAAAACCGGTGACGTAATTTTGAGCGTTGACGGAAAAGAAGTAAATGCAGCAAATCAACTGCAAACGATAATTGGTTCACATAAACCCGGAGACAAGGTCACTTTGACAATTTTTAGAGATGGAAAAACAATAGATATACCCGTAAAATTAAAACCTCGCGATGATTCTCAAGCATTAATTGATAATAATCAAAATAAAGATAACTCTTCGGATTTGAAAACAAAGAAGTTCGATGAAGTTGGATTTACTGTTTCGGAAATAACAAACAGCACAAAAAGAGATTATGATATTGAATATGGTGTAATGGTAAAAGAAGTTAAAAATTATTCTGAAGCTTTTAACAGAGGTTTAAGGGCAGGATTTGTAATATTAGAAGCCGATAAAAATAAAATCGAAAGCATAGACCAGCTTTCATCGATAATTAATAAAAAAGACAAAGGTGATGTTTTGGTTTTAAAAGCCATTACACCAAATAAAGATGTAAGATTAATTGCAATCGAAATTCAATAAATTTTAGTAAAATGCGTTCCGAAGTTTAAAAACTTCGGAACGTTACAATTTTAAAATTGACTTTGTTCTATATTAGTAATTTTAAAAAATACTGAAAACAGGCAGATTTTAAAGGTTTTGTTAAAATTTTTTACTTGAATTAAAAATTGAAGTTTTTTATATTACAATACTTTATGATGAAGACTAAATATTTTAATATTGTTTTAGTTTTGGTGTTTCTTTTTATCGGATACAATTTAGCATCCGGTAATAATAAACACTTCTACAAACCGATTAACGGAGGTGATGGGACTGAAAATACTATTGGTAATGCAAATGATTATAAGTTATATCAGAACTATCCAAATCCGTTTAATCCGACGACAAAAATAAGTTATAGGATAAATTATGAAGGCCAGGTTACACTTCAGGTTTATAACTTAGTTGGTCAAGTCATAAAAGTATTAGTCAGCGAAGTTCAAGCACCCGGAAGATATGAAGTAGAATTTGACGGCTCCGAATTTACATCTGGTGTATATCTTTATAAACTTCAGATAAATGGTTTCACTTCGGTGAAAAGAATGACGCTGCTAAAATAATAAACTTTTATTCAATAAACTAAAAATCTTAAAATGAAGAGAACTTTATTTCTTTTTCTTGCGGTTTTCATTTTAATTTCTTTTAAAAATATTCAGGCACAAGGCAACATCTTCGATGATTTTTCAAAAAAAGACCTCCCCGGTTGGACTTGGGGCGGACTTGAAATGAAATATTCCCACGAAACCGATAATAAAGAAAATGGTTTTGCGGATTTATACACAACAAATATTGTAAAATCGAAAACTGTTATTGGAAAAATTACTAAAGATAAGTCATTCCTTTTTTCTGCAGGTAATTATATCAATATAATGCTAAAAGGTGTTAATAATGATGTTAATATAAAAATTATATTGTTATATGATATCGATAACAACGAAAAATACAATGAAGATAAGGATATAATGCTTGTTTCTAAACCGATACCGATAAATTTCAGCGGCTGGAAAGAGATAAAGATAAAATTAGACCAAGAGAATTTTAAAATTGTTTCAAATTTTGATGATGATTTTTCCGTTACAGAAGAAGAAGCTATTGCAATTCAAATCGAATTTGAAGCAGGAAAAAATTATAAAGATTCAAAATTTGAATCTGGAATTGCTTTAATATCTGAAATCATTAGCAAAGACAATCTAACTGAGTTATTTCAGGAAAAAGACAAAAAGGAAAATGAATCATATTTCGATGCAAAAAATTATCCAAATCCCTTCAACCCAACTACAACAATAAGTTACAATCTTAAAGAGAATGCTTCAGTAAAGTTAACAGTTTATGATAGACTTGGAAGAGAAGTGAAAGTATTAGTTGATGAAAATCAAAATGCAGGAACACATACAGTAGAATTTAATGCATCGAATTTACCAAGTGGCATATATTTCTACCGTATTAAAGCTAATGACAAAACTGAAGTTAAAAAAATGATATTTGCAAAGTAGTTTCATACACACTTGAAGAAGATAAAAAGACTGCAATTTTATACAGTCTTTTTTTTTATAGTACTTTCATTGAAAATAAATAAACAATTTCTATTGTAATATTTTTAATTTTTTATTTTCAAATTCCTCGATTTCATTTATATACTTTTCTTGAATCGTTTCTGGCAGATTAGTTTCAGGATTTAAGTTTACAAGAATTCCCTTTCCTTCCAAAATAATAGATTTATCAGAATCTTTTTCTATTATTTGCTCAAAGCAAAAACTCGAATTTTTAATCCAGGAAATTCTTGTATAAATATTCAATACATCATCTATGAAAGCAAAACCCTTATAATCCATAGAATTATGAACGACAACAACTTTTAGACCATCATCGAATATACCATTTTTCAATATATTATATCCTAAATTTCTTTTATATTCAACTCTTCCTATCTCCAAATATTTCAAATAATTAGAATTGTGCACGATTCCCTGCGAATCTATTTCAAAAGTGCGTACTCTGATTTGTATTTTGTGTTTAAAATCTTTAATATCCATAATCAAATAATATGCCTTTTTGACTTATTTATGTAAATTAAAACTGTTATATTTATTAAATTAACACTTTTTTTTAAAAATTAATATTTATAAATGTAAAAACTATTTTATTTTATGGACAAAATCAAAGTTCTAATAATGGGTGCCGCTGGCAGAGATTTTCACAATTTTAATGTATTCTATAGAGATAATCCGCTCTATGAAGTTGTTGCTTTTACAGCCACACAAATTCCTTACATAGACGATAGAAAATATCCCGCAGCATTATGTGGAAAATATTATCCGAAAGGAATTCCTATTTTTCCCGAAGAAGAATTACTCGATTTAATAAAAAAATATAAAGTTAATGAAGTTGTTTTTTCATATTCAGATGTTAATTCACAATATGTGATGTCTAAAGCCGCAATGGCAAACGCAGCTGGTGTATCATTCAGGATAATGGGATATGAAGAAACGGCAGTAAAATCAACAAAGCCGGTGATTGCAGTAGTTGCTGTTAGAACAGGTGCAGGAAAAAGTCAGACTTCGAGAAGAGTAGTTGAAGTCCTGCAAAGTCTGGGAAAGAAAGTAGTTTCAATCAGGCATCCTATGCCCTATGGTGATTTAGTAAAACAAAAAGTTCAAAGATTTGCTACCATAGAAGATTTGAAAAAGCATAAATGCACGATCGAGGAAATGGAAGAATACGAACCACATGTTTCGAGAGGAAATGTGATTTACGCTGGTGTTGATTATGAAGCTATTATAAGAGAAGCAGAAAAAGAAGCGGATGTAATAGTATGGGACGGTGGAAATAACGATATGCCATTTTATCAGGCAGATTTAGTAATTACCGTAGCAGACCCACACAGACCGGGACATGAATTAAGTTACTATCCGGGTTTAACCAATATAAATATTGCAGACGTAATAGTATTAAATAAAATCGATTCTGCGGCACCAGAAAATATACAGACAGTAAGAGATAGCATACAAAAAGTAAATCCAAAAGCAATTATAGTCGATGCAGCATCTCCCCTATCACTCGATAATGAGAAAGATATTAATTTAATAAAAGGAAAGAAAGTTTTAGTAGTAGAAGACGGTCCGACTCTAACGCACGGTGAAATGAAATATGGTGCGGGAATAATTGCAGCAAAGAAATTCGGTGCTAAAGAAATAGTTGACCCGAGACAATATGCAGTAAAGAGTATAGAGGAAACATATAGAAAATATCCAAATATCGGAACATTACTTCCGGCAATGGGATACGGGGAAAAGCAAATAAAAGACCTTGAAGTTACACTTAACAGAGTTCCATGTGATACTGTAATAATTGCTACACCTATCGATTTGAGAAGATTGATTAAAATAAACAGACCATCAGTGAGAGTAAATTACTCATTGCAGGAAATCGGAAAACCGGATTTAAAGGATATAATCACGGATATGTTTAAGAAGAAAAAATAAAGTTATTGTACTTATAAATATAAAAAACGTTCCCAAAGAGATTTGGGAATGTTTTTTTTATATAATTACATATAATACTTGAGTTTTTTTATAAGAATCGTTTTTAGTCTTCCACTCTTACAATATTGTCATCTTTTTGCATATTCTTTATTCTTGTCAAGAAATACAAATTTCTTTTGTAATGAATAACTTTATACGTTATATCAGTTTCTTTAGTTTCTCCAACTTACATTTTGCCTCTTCCATCTTTGCTTTTTCATTTTCTACTAAATCTGCGGGAGCTTTTTCTACAAAATTTCGATTTGATAATTTCTTGTTTATATTAGCAATATATTTCTCGAGGTTTTCGATTTCTTTTTTAAATTTTTCGATTTGTTTTTTGCTAACTTCAAAGGGAATATGGATTTCAAAATCGACTAATACTTTGCTAAGGTATTTGTCACCTTTGAGTTTTTTAACTTTTTCGAGTGAAGCGAGATTGCATAGGTTAAAAATATAAGTGTAATATTCATCGAAGGTTTTTTCTGCAAGTTCACCCGAACAAATTACAAATGCTTTACTTTTTTCGGAATAAGGTATATCGTTTTCGGCTTTAAGGTTACGGATTCCGCTTACGATTTCTTTAAACTCTTCAAATTCTTTTTCGCTTTCGAGATTTATTTTTTCTTTTTGGATATCAGGGAAATTAGCAAATGATATACTTTTCCCTTCCCTGCTTTCGTCGAGTATGTGCCAAATTTCTTCCGTGACAAATGGAATTACGGGATGAAGCAGTTTAATAATGCTTTCATAAATGCTTAATGCTTTATCAATGATGAATTTTGCAGATTCGGGATATTTTGCGATTTTAACTTTTAAAATTTCTATATACCAATCGCAAAAATCACTCCAGACAAAGTTATACAATGCTTTTGTATAATCATTGAGTTTATATTCAGTAAGACATTTTTCAACTTCTTCGAGTTCGGAATTAAACCTGCTATCGAGCCATTTATCGATGAAGTCGTCTTCGAGGAGTTGATTTCCGAATTCAGAAGAAGAATAAATTTTATCTTTATTCATTAAAAGAAATCTGCCGGCATTCCAAAGTTTAGTAACAAAATTCCTTCCGATTTCTGTTTTATCTTCATCGAAAAGAACATCATTTCCAAGTGGAGCAAGGTAAACGAGTGTAAATCTTAAGGCATCGGTGCCATATTTATCCATAACAACGAGTGGGTCGGGAGAGTTGCCAAGGGTTTTTGACATTTTTCTACCTTTTCCGTCACGGACTATGGAATTGAAATATACTTCTTTGAAAGGGATATCTTTTCTGTATTCCAATCCTGCCATAATCATACGTGCAACCCAAAGGAAAATGATATCTGCAGCAGTAGCAAGAAAGTCCGTAGGATAATAGTAATTAAGTTGTTCATTTTTATCCTCATCGGGACGGTTTTCCCAACCAAATACACTAATAGGCCAAAGCCAGGAAGAAAACCATGTATCAAGAACATCGGGTTCTTGAGTCCAGTTTTCAATATCTTGTGGTGGCTTTGTATCGCAATAAATTTCACCCGATTCTTTTTTATACCAGATTGGAATCTGATGTCCCCACCATAGCTGACGAGAGATACACCAATCGCGAATATTATCCATCCAGTGGAAATAAACTTTAGTATATCTTTCAGGGAAGAACTTAATTTTGCCTTCTTTAACAACCTTTATCGCTGGTTCTGCGAGTTTTTTCATAGAAACAAACCACTGGTCAGAAACCTTTGGTTCTATTGTTGCACCGGATTTTGATGCGAAAGAAACGTTATGAGTATAATCCTCATCTTTAATAAAATATCCCTCTTCTTTGAGCTTTTTCACCACTTTTTTACGAGCTTCATTCACTCCGAGACCTTGAAATTCAAGACCATTCTCGTTAAGTTTTCCATCTTTAGTTAGTATATTAACTTGAGGTAAGTTGTGTTTTTTTCCGATTTCAAAGTCATTCATATCGTGTGAAGGTGTGATTTTTAAAGCTCCAGTTCCAAATTCCATATCGACGTATTCATCAAAAATAACAGGTATTTTTTTATTTACTAAAGGTAGTATAACTTGTTTATTTTTTAGATGGTTATATCTTTTATCTAAAGGATTTACTGCTACTGCTGTATCACCGAGCATTGTTTCGGGTCTTGTGGTTGCAATAGTTAAGAATTCTTTTGAATCTACAACAGGATATTTAATATAATACAGTTTTCCTTTAACTTCTTTAAATTCAATTTCATCATCGCTTAATGCTGTTTGAGTAAGGGGGTCCCAGTTGATTATTCTTTTACCTTTGTAAATTAATCCCTTTTTATATAAATCTACAAAAACCTCTTTAACAGCTCTTGAAAGTCCTTCATCGAGAGTGAATCGCTCTTTTGACCAATCCACCGAAACACCGAGTTTTTTAAGCTGTTTTAAGATAATTCCGCCGTGTTTTTCTTTCCATTCCCAAACTTTCTTAACAAATTCTTCTCTACCTATATCCTCTTTTTTTATACCTTTTTCATTAAGACTTTTTTCTACCATCAGTTGTGTAGAAATTCCAGCGTGGTCTGTTCCCGGTACCCAGCATACCTCAAAACCTTTCATCCTTTTCCATCTACAATAGATATCCTGAATAGTATTATTTAGTATATGTCCAATATGTAAAATTCCTGTTACGTTAGGAGGAGGAATAACTACAGAATACTTTTTCTTATTTTTATTTATTGTTGATTTATAAATTTCATTATTTTCCCAAAAGCTTTGCCACTTTTGTTCAACTTTTTTTATGTCATATTTATTCGGAATTTCTGCCATTATTAGTATTAGGATTATTTTTAATAATTAATTCATAAGCCAAATTTAAATATGCTATTGCTCCTAGTGAGTTTATTCTATATAAACAAAGCGGTTTCCCATAAAATGTTGCTTCATTCAATAAACTTGAAACTGGAATATTTGTCTTTAATAAATATTCATTATATTTTAATTTTAATTCCCTTTCGGATATTTCAGTAACTTTAGAATTTTTTTCATACATAGTCATCAAAATACCTTCAACTTTAAGTTCAGGATTTGAAATTTCGTGAATCCATGTTATATAATTAAATAGTTTATCAACTGCATCTAAAGATAAATGTCCACATTTTACTGGAATTAAAATTGAATCCGATGCAGTCAAGGCATTTGTTGTTATACCTCTTAAAACAGGAGGACAATCAATTATAATAAAATCATATAAGCTTTTGATTTCCTTCAATGCATTTTTCAGAATTATTCTGTTTTCGGATGATTTTGCAAATTTATCATCAAGTTGAATAGAACTAATATTTGCAGGAACAAAATCCAAATATTCCAATTCAGTTTTATGAATTGTGTATTGTATAGATTTTGTAAAACTGAATATTTCATAAATACCAGCTTTTATCTTATCAGATGTAAAACCCAACGCAATAGCTGATGAACCAAAAGGGTCAACATCTATAAGCAGTGTTTTCTTTTCCGCAACAGCAAGAGATGCAGCAAGATTTACTGCTGTTGTAGTTTTACCAACTCCTCCTTTAGATATACATACTGATATTATTTTTCCCATCTTTTATAAATCACAATAATGAATTTTATTATTATTTATTACTGCAAAAGGTTTACAAATAACTTTAAATCTATCGAATGGTGTATTTCTGCTTTTTGATAAAAATTTACTTTTATCGATTATCCATTCTTCGTTTAGATTTAAAATTGTCAAATTTGCATCTTCTCCTTCTTTAATATGTATTGATGATAATCCAAGTAATTTTCTTGGATTTATCGACATTTTTTCAATCATTTTT
The DNA here is from genome assembly GCA_964400285.1 of uncultured Ignavibacteriaceae bacterium. Taxonomy (GTDB): domain Bacteria; phylum Bacteroidota; class Ignavibacteria; order Tepidaquicellales; family Tepidaquicellaceae; genus FEN-1279. The sequence goes on along the minus strand of CAYNTK010000001.1, from coordinate 449,988 downwards.
TCGAAACTTATTATACCTTCTTTAACCAAATAAGTAAAAGTTAATCCTATACATGTCTCCAGACCTATAATTCCAAATGGTGCGTCATTTATTCCTTTTGCTTTTTCTTCTATTGTGTGTGGTGCGTGGTCTGTGCATATAACATCAATTACATCTTCGTTTAATCCTTTTTTAATTTTAATTACATCATCTATCGTTCTTAATGGTGGATTCATCTTTGCATTAGTTCCATATAATTCGATGCTTTCTTCATTCAAAATAAAATGATGTGGACAAGCTTCACAAGTAATATATTGATTTAAGCTCTTACCTTTCTTAATAATTTCCACACTATCCCCACAAGAAATATGTTGAACGTGGTATCTTGAGCCATTTATAAATAATGCAGTATTTATATCTTTTTCAATTACAGAAATTTCACTCGAAGCTGGTATGCCAGTTATTCCAAGTTTTTTGGAAATAATCCCTTCATTTATCACTCCATTTCTCATTAACGAAGGGTCTTCACAATGTTGTAATACTGGTATCTCGAATTCAGCACTAATTTCTAAAATTTTTTTCATTATATTCTCATCATTCACAGCACTACCGTCATCAGTAAATGCCCTTATACCTGCATTTATTAAATCTTGTATGCTATGAACAATTTTTTCCCCTTCTCTATTTTGAGTAATACATCCTGAAAAATATATATCAATTAGAAAATTTTCTGATTTATTTTTTAGCGATTCAATCATTTTTTTTGAATCCAGAGGAGGTTTGGTATTAGGCATACAAAGAACACCCGTAAATCCACCATTCATAGCAGAATTACTCCCGCTAACCAAATCTTCTTTTTCGGTTTGTCCAGGCTCTCTGAAATGGACGTGCATATCAAAAAAACCTGGAACACACGTGAGATTACTTCCGTCTATTATTTCAATATTTTCAAAATCATCCACAGAAATATCTTTTTGAATTTTATTAATAGCACCATTTATGATTAATAAATCATTTTGTTCATTTATTTTATCACTTGGTGAAACTATATGGATATTTTTAAAAAGAAGATTCATTGATTCTATGTGGGCAATACTGGACTCGAACCAGTGACCTCTTCCGTGTGAAGGAAGCGCGCTAACCAAACTGTGCCAATTGCCCTAATTATTAAATTTAATCAATTTTAATTTTAACTTAAATGGAAGTTTTTATCAACCAATAAGAAAATTCCAAAGTAGTGCATCAAGAATTAAAATGGTAGCCGCACATATAACAAAAGATTTAATAGTAGAAAGTCCTACACCTTGAGCTCCACCTTCTGTATGAAAACCAACAAAACATCCTATCGTCGAAATGGAAAATCCAAAGAAAAGTGCTTTAATAGCACCAGAATATATATCTTTATATTCCAGAGATTTTCTAAATCCATTCATAAAAACCTCACCCGAAACATCGAGAAAAATTGTCGAAACTAAATAACATCCTAATATAGCAACTGAACTTGCGTAAACTACAAGAACTGGCATCATAAGTGTTGTAGCAACAACTCTTGGCATTGCAAGATATCGTGCAGGATTTATTGCCATCGATTCAAGCGCATCAATTTGTTCGGTAACTTTCATAGTTCCAAGTTCCGCTGAAATAGATGCTCCAACTCTACCTGCAAGAACTATAGCAGCAAGAACAGGACCTAATTCAATGATAATTGCCTTCGGAGTAGCAGAACCAAGATAACTTAAAGGCATTATTCCCCTAATTTGATAAGCAACCTGCCATGCTGATACTGCACCTGTAAATAATCCAATTATAGATACTAAAACAAAAGAATTCACTCCAACATGAACCATTTGCTCTATTATTAATTTTCTATCTTTAAAAACTCTCGGTAAACTTTTTATGATATTCAAAAATAATCTAGCAAAATTTTCAATGTCTTCAAAAAAAGTAAAAGTTTTTCTTTTGATAAACTCTAAAATCATACAACCATCCTTTGTATTTTTACTTGTAATAATGTATTTCCTGCTTTTTTCATAATAGTAAAAATTAAATCTTTATAATCTATCCGTTCGTATATTTCGGGAACGTGTCCTGTAACCATTTGCAGAAATCCACTTAATGTTAAATATTCGTCTGGATTTTCGGGGATATCGGATGAAAATTTTTTATTAAATTCTTCAATGCTAATTTCTGGATTCACTAAAAATATTCCGAGTTTATCTCTCGCAATATTTCTCGTCTCTGTATCATATTCATCTTCTATTTCACCAACTATTTCTTCTATTATATCCTCCAGCGTTATTAATCCTTCTACTCCTCCATGCTCATTAACTACAACACCAATATGAACTCGTTTCTTTTGAAATTCCTTTAATATTTCTCCAATATGTTTTGTTTCAGGGATAAAGTTAGCAGGTCTTAATATATCTTGAAGTAATATTAATTCTTTATGCTCCGCTGCACTTATTAAATCTTTTGAGTATAAAATCCCGATAATATTATCTATTGTTTCCTTATAAACCGGTATTCTGGAATATCCTTCTTCTATAATTGTCTGTATAATTTTCTCTCTATTCTCTTCAATATCTATAGCAATCATTTTGTTTCTTGGTATCATAATATCCTTTGCTGTTTTATCATTAAAATCGAAAATCTTTTCTATTAACTGATGCTCAGTGGAATCTATTACACCTGTTTTCCTTCCTTCGGAAATTAAAAATCTTAACTCAGCTTCCGAGTGTGTCATCACATCTCTTTTTACTGGTTCAATTCCAATAATTTTTAAAAATCCATTTGCACTTGTGTTAAATGCCCAAATAAGTGGTTTAAATATTTTATTAAACATGATTAAAGGAATTGCAAGCCAAAGAGAAACGTTTTTCGGATATTTTATTGCTATAGATTTTGGTATAAGCTCTCCAAATGTAACTGCTAAATATGTGGCTATTAATATTCCAATTATTAATGATAAATTTCTTACGTAAGGGAAGTTAATATTAAAATATTTAAAAATAGGCAATAAAATTTTTTCTGTTATTAGTCCTTCAAATAACCAACCTAAAATTAAGCTAACAAGTGTTATTCCAAGTTGTGCCGCAGATATATACCAATCTATATGCTCCTTAATTTCTAAAACTTTTTTTGCTTTCTTATTTCCCTGCTCTATTAATGGTTCGAGTTCGGAATTTCTAACACGAATCATAGAAAATTCCATTGCAACAAATATTGCACTAAAAAAAATAAGGATAAAAATTACAATAATTTCGAATAATGTCGATTCTAATTCTACCATAATATCTTATAAAATAACATACTTAAATAATAAAAAATCTTCAATCTAAAATATTTGATTTAATTACTTTGTGAAAATCATCTTCTTTATATCAGAAGAATGATCAGTTTGGAGTTTATAAAAATAAATCCCGCTTGAAAGGTCTGAATATTTTGTTGCGTTGAACTCAATTTTATAAGTACCTGGATTCTGAAAATCATCTACAAGCACTTCTATTTCTTTTCCGTCGAGTGAATAAATTTTAAGAGTTACTTTTGTAGCCGAAAATAATTCATAACTAATGCTGGTTGAAGGATTGAATGGATTAGGCGAATTCTGATGTAATTTAAACTCAACTATATCTGATACACCTATTTTAATCTCATCAGTATTTTTAATATTGAGGTTCTTATCTATTAAACTTACTTTGAAAAAATACACGCCATTTCTAAGTGGTTTGTAAGTATAATTATATTGTAAATAGTCTATTGAGTCTTTTTTAAATCTTTTTGAATAATTTTCAATTCCAATATCATCGACTAAATGAAATATATTTTCTTCGGGATTTTTTACTTCTATTTTTACTTTTGAAACCTGTGGAATATCTCGAATAACCCATCGTAAATATATGTTTCCCTTTTTTAATCTCGCAGAAAACTCAGAAATAGACATAATGCTATCCTGCATAGCATATATGTTAATATTAAGTAAAATTAAAGATAATATTACAGATATTTTTTTCAAATCTATCTGTTCTCCCTTAAAAATTTTAATCTTTTCTCGAGTTTTTTCTTTGGAATCAAAAGTTTATCTTTTCCAAATACCGCTTCCTTTTGTGATGTAAAAACAAGTTCGAACTCATCACTCATAATTATAGCTTCCTCTGGACATACTTCTTCACAAAATCCGCAATATATACATCTAATCATATTAATTTCAAATTTCTCTGGGTATCGCTCTTTCTCATCTTCAGTTTCTGCAGCTTGAACTTCAATTGCAAGTGCAGGACATACCCTCGAACATAAACCACAAGCAACACATCTTTCCTTGCCATTTTCTTCCATTACAAGAACTGGTCTTCCCCTAAATGAATCTGGAGAAGACCATTTAACTTCTGGATATTGCCTTGTAAATTTTTCAATAAATACCTGCTTTAAAGTAAGAACAAGACCTTTAAATATCTGTGGAATATAAGTTCTTTCTAAAAGCGTAAGGTCTTTTAATTTCGTAATAGGCATAACTTACTTTACCAATAGCATCTTTTTTGTTGATGTAAAATCACCTGTTATCAATTTGTAATAATACACTCCAGAACTTAGATTATATTCACCTGCATTAAAATCATATTTATATTTTCCCTGAGTTAATTTCTGATTGTTTATTAATCTTGCTACTTCCCTTCCCATTATATCATATATAATTAAATTTACATTAGAATTATTTTTTAATGAAAATTCAATCGAAGTTGATGGATTAAATGGATTAGGATAATTTTGTTTTAAATCATATTCATTTGCAAAAGTTGAAATTGGAGTAATTCCAATTGTATTAACAATATTAAGAATGCAAGTATCTTGTTTATAATTAGAAGGATTAGTTTCTATAAACGCTCTTAAAATTACAATTGCAGTTCCTGTTGTGTTCAAAATTGGTTGAAAATCTAATGCAACAGTTGAATCTGTCTCTCCAGGACCTAATGTATATTTATCTGGATATCCTGTTGGTGGTACCGTATCAACTGAACTTGCAAGGCAACCAAGTTTACAACAAATTGATATTTCCCATCCTGAAGGTACTAATGTTTTTATTTTAATTAACTTAAAGTTTTGCGGAGTTGATGATGTATTTTTTAGTTTAAAATGGTACTCTACAAAATTCATATGTGCAGCAGTATCATAAGTCATTATTTTTGGACTTGTTCGATTAAAATCGAAAGTCTGACTACTGGTTTGTGTTGTAACTATTATTAAAAAGCTAAGTAATAATATTAATTGTTTCATAAAAAAATTTTAGTTTATATTTGATAAAGATACAAAAGTTTATAAAAATAAACACTACATTTTTTGATTAAATTTATGTTTAGATAAAAGTTAAAAATTTGATTATTTTGTCATATATGAAAAAAATAGGCATTATATTAGGTTCGGGACTCGATAAATTTTCAAATGGACTAAAAAAAGATTGTGTTCTTTTTGAAGATATTAGTGGGATACACCATAAAAAAATTATTAAAGGATTTATTGAAAATAAAGAAATAATAGTTTTTCAAGGAAGAAATCATTTTTACGAAACTGATTCGAAAGACAAGATTTATTTCAATGTGGATTATGCAAAAAAACTTGGAATAGAATTATTAATAATTACTAATGCAGCAGGCGGAGTTAATATTAATTTTAATGTTGCAGATTTAATGCTTATATCATCTCATTTAAATTTAATGTTTAGAAAAATTTCATTTAAAAAATTAAGCAACATTTATGATATTAATCTTTTGGAATGGGTAAAAAAAATCGCACAAAAAAATAAAATAAAATTACATACAGGAACTTATTGCTCTTTAAGTGGTCCAATGTATGAAACTAATTCAGAAATTAATATCTGGAAAAAATTTAATATCGATGCAGCGGGTATGTCGACAATTCCCGAGATACTTTTTGCTAATAAACTTGGTATTAAAACAATTGCTATATCCTGCATTACAAATTTGCTCGATATTACTTCTACTAATATTATCCAACATTCTGAAGTAATAAAAGCAGGAAAAAAAGCATATAAAAACTTTTCAAAATTATTAAAAGCTTTGATTAATGATTATTGATACCCACGCTCATCTTTTTTACGACGATATAGTATCAGAAATGGACAGTATTTTGGATAGAGCCATCGAATCTGGTGTTGAACGCATAATAGTCCCAGCTGTTGATTTAAAAACATCAGAAAAAATTATTACCCTCTGTGATAAAAATAATATGATATATGGAGCAGTAGGTTTTCACCCAGGCGATATTAAGGAAACAGATTCTGGTGATATAAAATATCTCGAAGAATTTATAAAACACCCTAAAATTGTTGCAATCGGAGAAATCGGTCTGGATTTTTATTGGGATACATCTTATAACAAAAAGCAGTTTATCTTTTTTATTGAGCAAATTGAACTTGCAAAAGATAAAAATTTACCTGTTATAATTCATACAAGAAAATCTACAAAAGAAGCAATCGATATAATAAAACAGAATTATAATAGTAAACTAAAAGGTCAATTTCACTGCTTTAGTGGTGATGAATCAGATTTAGAAAAAATTTTAAATCTGGATAATTTTTATATATCATTCTGCGGAAATGTAACGTTTAAAAAATTTAAAGATATTGATATTATAAAAAATACACCAATAGAGAGGATGTTATCGGAGACAGATTCACCGTATTTATCACCAGAACCATTTAGGGGTAAAAGAAATGAGCCGTCATATTTAAAATACACATTACAAAAATTAGCCGAGATAAAGGGCATTGAATACGAATCACTTGAATCGAATATATACAAAAATATTATGAATTTATTTTTTACTATTTAAATTAATAATTTAGTAATATATTAGCAGAAGTTTATAAACCAAAATTATTGTCTATGAATAATAATGTATTGTTTAGTCAAGATGGTGGATTTCAACCTCCTCCACCGCCTCCACCTCCATCTTCATCCGGTTATATGCCACCACCACCTCCTCCACCTCCAAGTTATAGTGGTGGGACACAATATACACCACAGGATAAAGCAAGTGTAGCGGCTATATGGGCTTTGGTTCTCGGTATCGCTTCTTGGATTGGTTGTCTTCTATTTGCTGCAATACCAGCTTGGATTGTTGGTAAGATGGAATTAAATGCTATTAGAGATGGAAGATCGTCTCCAGCAGGTAAATCAATGGCACAGGTTGGCATGTGGCTGGGAATAATACAAGTGATTATTGGTGGTCTAACTTTGCTTGTTTTTTTACTATATTAATTATAGGTTTATTTGCACAAATATAATTAAAAAGTTATCCCAAATTAACTGCGGGATGTCTTTCTTTTTTTTAATCCGTGAAAATATATTATAAAAAATTCGACAGTTCAAAAGATGCGGTTATACCCGAATATATGACAGAGCATTCATCAGGAATGGATTTATGTTCATCATCAAAGGAAAAAATCATTATTCCCCCATCAGGTACTTACCTTGTTCCTACAAATCTAACAATAGAATTACCAGAAGGATATGAAGCACAAATTCGACCGAGGAGCGGACTTGCGCTAAAGCATAAAATAACTGTGCTAAATTCTCCGGGCACGGTTGATGCAGATTATAGAGGGGAAATAAAAGTTCTATTAATAAATCACGAGAAAGAACCATTCGAAATAAATTTTGGAGACAGGATTGCACAAATGATAATAAGTAAATACGAAAAAGTCGAACTTGTTTTTTCCGAAAAACTAAGTGATACATCGCGAGGAGAAGGTGGATATGGAAGTACAGGACACAAATAAAGGAATTTTATACCTTGTAACAACCCCAATAGGAAATTATGCGGATATTACACTTCGGGCTTTAAGAACACTGAAAGAATGCGACATAATTGTCTGCGAAGAATATAAAGAAGCTGTTCGTTTGTTAAAATTCTTTGAGATTAAGAAAGATTTATTGCAACTCAATGAGCACAATGAAACAGAAGAAACGGAGAAAATCTTACTTGAAATTTTAAATGGTAAGAAAGTTGCATTAATTTCCGATTGCGGTACACCTCTATTTGCAGACCCGGGGAAATTGCTGTTCGAAAAATGTATTGAATTTAATATAAAAGTTGAATTTCTGCATGGAGCAAATTCTGTTTTGGCAGCAACTGTTTTATCGGGATTCGATGTAAGCAGATTTTATTATCTCGGCTTTCTTTCGCCAAAAAAAGAGATTCGTGAAAAGGAATTGCAGGATATTAAAAAAATTGAAAGAACTTTCACAGTACTCGATACACCATATAGATTAACCACACTAATAAGCGACTTATCAAAACATTTACCAAATAGAAATCTCTTTCTCGGAATTAACTTAACTATGAATAATGAAATGCAGTTACGAGGAACAGCTGAAAAAATTCTTAGTAAGTTATCCGAAATCTCACCGGATAAGAAATTCAAAGGAGAATTTGTGTTGGTAGTAGATAAAATTCATAAATCTTAGTGTTCAAAGAGAATAAAAGGTTGAAATTCTTCTTTTCTGAATTGAATAAGACCTTTAATTTAAGTAGTTTTGAAAGTGCAAACATCATATAAATCTTCAGGAGTTAACATCCAAAAGGCAGATGATTTTGTCCACAAAATTAAACCACTTGTTAAGAGTACTTTTACAAAGAGCGTCTTAAGCGGAATTGGAAATTTCGGTGCATTTTTCCAACCGGAATTTAAAAAATTCAAAAATCCGGTTCTTGTATCGAGTGTAGATGGAGTAGGGACAAAAATCAAATTAGCTGCCACATTTAACAGGTTCGATACTGTTGGAGAAGACCTTGTGAATCACTGCGTAAACGACATTGCAGTATGCGGTGCTATACCACTTTATTTTCTCGATTATTATGCGATGGGAAAGTTGATTAAAAAAAATGCGGTAGATATAGTAAAAGGGCTTGTAAGGGGTTGCAGGAATAACGGTCTTTCCCTGATAGGAGGAGAAACTGCAGAAATGCCGGGTTTGTATGCTTTAAAAGATTTTGACCTTGCGGGTGCAATAGTTGGAATAGTTGATAAAGATAAAATAGTAAATTATTCGAAAGTAAAAAAAGGTGATGTATTAATCGGTTTGAAATCAAACGGTTTGCATACGAATGGATATTCACTTGTGCGAAAGATATTTAACACAAGGAAATTGAAGTATTATATTCCCGAACTGGGGCACACTTTGATAGATGAACTTTTAAAAGTTCATAAATCATATTTAAAAATAATACAGAGTTCTTTAAACAAGTTTAATATCAAATCGATTTCTCATATTACCGGAGGTGGGGTAGTCGGAAATACTTCGAGAGTAATTCCAAAAAATACTTCCCTATCGATTGACTGGGCTTCGTGGAAAAGACCATATATATTCGATTTAATTCAACGAAGAGGTGGAGTTCCAGAAAATGATATGAGAAAAACATTTAATCTTGGCATAGGTTTGGTATTTATTATATCGAAAAATGATGTCGATAAGTTTAAATCATTTCTTTCAAAAAATAAAGAAGAAAGTCATATTATAGGAGAAGTAAAATAAAACAAATTTTAAATTTATATAATCGGAGGATTTTATGAATAAAGGTATTTTTATTAAACCCGAAGAAGTACAGGAAGTACTAAAAAAACATATGTTAGTTGACGGTTTTGACATTACAATTGATTTGGAGAAGTCAACTACATCACATATACTCGATTCTAGAACAAACAATAAACTGCTTGACTTTTTCACATTCATCGCATCGAATCCGCTTGGTCTGAATCACCCTAAATTAAACAACGAAGAATTTATCAAAAAAATAGGCAGAGTCGCAATTTCTAAACCATCACTTTCAGATGTTTATCCGAAAGAAATGGCAGAATTTGTTGAGACTTTTTTCAGAGTCGCCGTACCGGATTATTTTAAATATGCATTTTTCATAGAGGGTGGAACACTTGCTGTAGAGAACGCACTTAAAGCAGCTTTCGATTGGAAAGTTCGAAAGAATTTTATAAAAGGCTATAAAGAAGAAAAAGGTTCACAGGTAATCCATTTCCAAAATGCATTTCACGGAAGGTCTGGATATTGTTTATCGCTAACGAATACAGACCCAAACAAGATAATGTATTTCCCGAAATTCAATTGGCCAAGAATTTTAAATCCAAAAATTAACTTCCCACTTAACGAAGAAAACCTTAAGAAAACAATTGATGCAGAGAATACTGCAATATCTCAGATTAAAAAAGCTTTGTATGAAAATAAGGATGATATTGCTGCATTAATTATTGAACCTATACAAGGAGAAGGCGGAGACAATCATTTCAGAAAAGAGTTTTTCCTGCAACTTCGTGAACTTTGTGATGAAAATGAAATGCTATTTATTTTTGATGAAGTTCAAACAGGTATAGCGATGACAGGGAAAATGTGGGCTCATCAACATTTCGTCAAACCAGATATAATTTCTTTTGGAAAGAAAACACAAGTTTGCGGAATTCTTTCAACAACAAGAGTGGATGACATAGAAGAAAATGTTTTTCATAAATCAACACGTATTAATTCTACATGGGGCGGTAATCTTGTAGATATGTTTAGATTTAAACGCATTCTAGAAATTATTGAAGAAGATAAACTTGTTGAAAATTGTGAAAAAATGGGTAATTACCTTTTAAATAAGATTATAGAACTTTCGAATAAGTATCCCGAAAAATTGTCTTCACCACGTGGACTCGGTCTTTTTTGTGCATTCGATTGCAAAGATGCAAAAATTAGAGATAAGATTCATAAAGAATCAATGAAAAACGGTTTACTCATACTTGGATGCGGAGAAAAAACGATTAGATTCAGACCTCCGATAACTATTAAAAAAGAAAACATAGACGAAGGAATAGATATACTTGATAAAATTATAAAAGATATTTAAATTAGAATTCTGAAATTTTTTCGATTAAGTATTAAAATTTAGTATTAATAATTTATGAATAATATTTTATGTGTTCATCTTTTAACATATGAAATTTAATTTTAAACATAATCAATCTTGGTTTCTGAAGAAATAAAAAATGCATTCATAAAATATCTTAAGGATAATAAACATCGAATTACGAATGAAAGATTTCTTATACTCGATGCCGCAATTAATATGGAAGGACACTTCGATGCAGACGAACTTTATTTAAAAATGAGAAAAGATTTAATGCGTGTTTCGAGAGCAACTGTTTACAATACTCTCGAATTAATGAGTGATTGTAAGATTTTAACTAAACACAATTTCAAAGGAGACCGAGCAAGATACGAAACAAAATATGGTAGAAGAAATCATTATCATATGCTATGCACTTCCTGCAATATGATACTCGAATTTGAAAATGATGAAATCGAAAAATTACTTTCCAAAACCTGTAAAAAGTATGATTTGAAGCTCATTGACCATAGTTTGCAAGTCTTTGCAGTTTGTAAAGATACTGCCAAATGTGAGAATTGTAAGGTAATATCGAAAAAAACGACTGCTTTAAAAAAATAATATAAAATTCTTCCTTGAAAATATATCATATCTTATTTATATTTAGTCTAAATAAGAATACTGAACAATGACCGCAGCTGATTTAAAATTCGGACAAAAAGCAAAGATTGATTCACTCGATAGCAAACATCCATCTTCCTTTAGATTACTTGAATACGGATTTACACCCGGAGAAGAAATTGAATTAATAAATACTTCCCTATTCAAAGACCCAATACAGCTTTCGATTAGAGGAACTCTTATAGCAATTCGTAAATCAGATGCAAAATGTATAAATGTTAAACTAAAATAATGATATCCTTAAGCTGCACTCTTAAAAGGATATCGAGAATATTGTGGCTAAAAACTACATAATAAATGACAGTAAAAAAAATAATTACAAATACAAAATTAATCTCTCTAATAGGTCCACCGAATTCAGGTAAAACCACAATTTTCAACTATCTGAGCGGGCTGAACTATAGAACAGTCAATTATCCAGGAGCCACCGTAGAATATTCTTCTTCCGATTTTTTAAAAACTTACGATATTAATGCAAAACTTTTAGATACTCCAGGAATAGTTAGTCTTACACCAAATTCACCAGATGAAAATGTAACTGTTGAATCTTTTTTCTCACATCCTAAATTTGGAATTCCTGACCTTGTTTTAATAACTGTCGATGCTTCACAGCTTTCTCGTCATTTATTTCTTGTAGAGCAGATTATTCAATCGGGATTCAGAGTTATTATAGTGCTGACTATGACCGATATTTTGAATGAAAAAGGATACGATATATCGAAAAAAAAATTATCGGAAAAGCTTGGATTCGATGTAGTAAAAGTTGACGGTAGAAATGGTAATGGAATAGATAAACTTGTAGAATGCATTAAATTAAATCTCCATACATTAAAAGATAATCCTGCTATAATAAACAGAAAAATTTTTACAGAAAATGACTTGCTGGAAATTTATAAAATCACAGGTAATATTGAACAAGAAGTAATATTTAAACGTAATGTCGATATAAATAAAATCAATGAACAATTAATAGTTGTAAATTCTGCATCTATAAGAAATAAGCCTGACAAAAATACTTTGAAATATGATAAGATATTATTGCATAAGTATTGGGGAATATTAATTTTTGTTTTAATTGTTTCGTTTACTTTTACTTCTATTTTTTGGTTATCCGCTCCTCTAATGAATTTAATAGACTTTGCCTTTTCTTTTTTAGCAAGCAACGTAAATATATGGCTTGGAGATAATATATTTTCTCACTTTATTTCTAATGGACTAATAACAGGAACTGGCTCTGTTCTTGTTTTTCTCCCTCAAATTCTTATACTATTTTTCATCATCGGCATTTTGGAGGATACAGGTTATCTTGCTCGTGGAGCAATGCTTGTAGATAGACCATTATCTAAAATTGGTCTTAATGGTCGTTCGTTTGTTCCTATGCTTTCGGGTTTTGCTTGTGCAATTCCTGCTATTATGGCAGCAAGAACAATACAGAACAAAAAAGAAAGATTATTAACGATTTTTATTATCCCATTACTTAGTTGTAGTGCACGTCTTCCTGTTTACTCTCTGCTTGTTGCTTTCCTATTCCCTGGAAGTCCTTTTAAAAGTGGAATTATTCTGGCAACAATTTATTTATTCAGCATAGTAAGTTCGGTAGTAGTATCGGGTATAATGAACAAATTTATTCCAAAAATTTTCAAAGTACCTTCTCAGTCTTCATTTATAATGGAATTACCTACATATCGGATGCCCAAATTTAAATTCGTGCTTAAAAATACATTTGTTAATGCAAATCAGTATTTAAAAAAGGCTGGACCAATTATTGTGATATTCTCAACTATATTATGGTTTCTAACTTATTTTCCTAATACAAATCCGAAAATCAATGATAATTTAAATTTGACAGAACAAGAAACCGAAAATAAAATTAATTCAGAACGAATATCAACTTCTTATGCCTCAAATATTGGTAAAGTTCTCGAACCTATTATGAAACCACTTGGGATGGATTGGCGAATAGGTGTTTCTCTCATAGCTACATTTGCTGCTCGTGAGGTTTTTGTTAGTTCTCTTGCATTAATCTTAAAAGTTACAGAAAGAGATGAAGTTGAACTGCAAAAATCTATTTTAAATCAAATGGAACAAGCAAAAATTGATAATACAGGCGAAAAACTATTCACAACTTCAACAGCTATTGGACTAATTGTTTTCTTTGTTTTTGCACTTCAGTGTATTTCGACTATAGCAATTATAAAAAAAGAAACAGGGGGATGGAAAATTCCAATTATACAAGTTTTAACTTTTAGTTCAGTTGCTTATTTGCTTACTTTTATAGTAGTTAATGGATTGAAATTAATGGGAATTCAATAGGTTTTATACATTAAATCTAAAAAACATAATATCCCCATCATTTACAACATAGTCTTTACCTTCTACATGCATTAAACCTTTTTCACGAACAGCTAATTCTGATTTTAATTCTATTAAATCTCTGTATTTTATCACTTCAGCACGAATAAAACCACGTTCAAAATCTGTATGTATTTTTCCTGCTGCTTGTTGTGCTTTTAATCCTTTTAATATGGTCCATGAATGTAATTCTTTTTCATTAGCTGTAAAAAAAGTAATAAGATTTAAAAGTTTATAGCTTTCTTTGACTAATCTATTGAGCCCTGATTCTTCAAGTCCGAGGTCTTTTAAAAACATCATTTTCTCTTCTTTTAATTCAAGATTGGCTATTTCTGATTCTATCTGAACTGAAAGAGTTAAGCTCCTTTCCCCTTCCTTTTGAGCTATTTCATCTACAATTTTCGAATATTCGTTTCCTAATACATTTTTTTCGTCCACATTAGCAACATAAAGTACAGGAACATCTGTTAATAAATGAAGCGGTCTAATAATTTCTTTACTTTCAGAGTCGAGTTCTTTTGTAAAGTAATGAGCAAGACGAGATTGAAACAAATGTGATTTTAGTCCTTCGAGAATATCTAATTCGTGTTTTAGATTCTTTTCTCCTACTCTTACACTTTTCTTTAATTTATCAATCCTTTTATCCAGAGTTTCCAAATCTTTTAAAAGCAGTTCTGTTTCAACGATTTCGATATCTGATGCAGGATCAATTTTGTTATTTACGTGTATAATATTCTCATCTTCAAAACATCTAACTATATGAATAATAGCATCTATTTCCCTAATATGTGATAGAAATTGATTTCCAAGCCCTTCTCCTTTTGAAGCCCCTTTTACAAGTCCAGCAATATCCACAAACTCAATTGTGCTTGGAACAACCTTTTGTGATTTATAGATTTTGTTCAGTTCATTTAGTTTATCATCAGGAACTATTATAGTTCCAACATTTGGTTCGATTGTGCAAAACGGATAATTTGATGCTTCTGCATTCTGTGTTTCTGTTAGTGCATTAAATAATGTTGACTTTCCAACATTAGGTAATCCTACTATTCCTGCTCGTAGTGGCATTTTCCTCTATAAAAAATATAAAAATAAAGTATATATAATACCAAATGATATAGGTATCGAAATATTATCATCTATTTCCATTGGTAAAGCTTCAATAATAGTTGTAAAAATTAGAGATACAAAAGCAAAAATATATTCCATATTGTTACTTGTAACTTTTGGGGTAAAAAGAATAATTAATATTCCAATAAGAAAAAAAATTACACTCCCTTCAATTGATTTTTTCCATATTATATATTTACCAAATTTTTTCCCGACAAGTGCAGCAAATGTATCGCAAATAATCATTATTAATATTGCTTGTATAGCTATTTCCTTATTAAATAAAAGGATTGGAAGAAAAACACCAATTGCATAATATGTTCCACCTGTTAAAAAATGTTCTTTAACATTTAATTCTTTTTTCCTTAATACATATCCCATCGTTCTAATATAGAACTTATCGATAGGAACAAAAAGCTTACGGGATATATCGAGCAATATCATAAAAACAGTTCCTATACCTACAATAACTAACAAAAAATTTTTATCGAGAAATAAATAAGAAATTGGAATAATTACAGAAGTTAGATGAATTGCTTTTCGAAGCAATTCATTTTTATATCCTATTTGTTCATTTCTGTCTTCCAAAAATTTAAGAATGAATATTAAATCAATTCGCTAAAGCAAGTTTATCTTGAGCTTTTGTATTTTTTTTATCTTCTTCAGTTTTTGATTTTTTTGATATATTCGAATTATTCTCTTTTTCTAATGGAGGTAATTCTATTCCTTTCAAGACCATTTCTATTTCTTCAGCATCGAGAATCTCGCGTTCCAAAAGAACTTCGGCAAGTCTATGCATCGAATCTATATTTTCTTTCAAAATTCTCTCAGCTCTTTGCATTCCATTTTCAACAATCTTTTTTATTTCATCATCTATTAAAATCTGTGTCGTTTCACTATAATTTTTGTGTTCATGTAATTCCTTCCCGAGGAAAACTTCCTCTTGTTTATTCCCATAGGCAATTGGACCAAGCTTTTCACTCATTCCATATTCACATACCATTTTACGTGCAATCGAAGTTGCTCTTTCTATATCATTACTTGCACCAGTTGTGTATTCATTAAAAACAAGTTTTTCTGCAGCCCTTCCTCCCATAGCATATGCTATCATTGCTTCGAGATATTCTTTCGAATATGTATGTTTTTCATCTATAGGTAAATAAGTGGTAACACCTAATGCTCTACCTCGTGGTATAATTGTTACTTTATGGACAGGGTCAGCTTCAGGTATCATTTTAGCAACAAGCACATGTCCTATCTCATGATAAGAAGTTGTTCTTTTTTCCTTTTCTGAAATAATTAAACTTTTCCTTTCTGTTCCCATAAGCACTTTATCTTTTGCATCTTCCAAATCTCTCATCGAAACGGAATCTGAATTTTTTCTTGCTGCAAGTAGTGCTGCTTCGTTCACTAAATTTGCAAGATCTGCACCAGAAAAACCAGGTGTTCCTTTTGCTATAACATCTATTTTAACATCTGGAGCAAGTGGAATTTTTCTTGTATGAACCTTTAGTATTCCTTCTCTTCCTTTAACATCAGGTCTATCAACTACGACTTGTCTATCGAATCTTCCCGGTCTTAGTAATGCAGGATCGAGAATATCAGGTCTATTTGTAGCAGCAATAATTATTACACCACTATTTTGTTCAAAACCATCCATCTCGATGAGAAGCTGATTCAATGTCTGCTCTCTTTCATCGTGTCCGCCTCCAAGTCCTGCACCTCTATGCCTTCCAACTGCATCAATTTCATCAATAAAAATTATGCAAGGAGCATTTTTCTTCCCTTGGTCAAATAAGTCCCTTACTCGTGAAGCACCAACACCTACAAACATTTCAACAAAATCTGCACCACTAATCGAAAAAAATGGAACACCCGCTTCACCTGCAACTGCACGTGCTAATAAAGTTTTACCTGTTCCGGGAGGTCCTAATAACAATACTCCTCTTGGTATTTTTCCACCTAATCTCTGAAACTTTGAAGGGCTTTTTAAAAATTCAATTATTTCTGTTAATTCCATTTTTGCTTCATCAGCACCAGCTACATCTTCAAATGTTACTTTTGTTGCATTTGCATTTAACATCTTTGCTTTCGATTTACCAAATGAAAATATTCCTCGTGTTCCACCTCCACCGTTTTGCATACGTCTCATAAATATTATCCATACAGCTATTATTAAAATCCAGGGTAATGCACCAAGAAATGGTCCCAACCAACCAACCTCCTGCTTTTCGACATTATAAGTTTTAATATTTTCATTCCAAACCTTTATTATATTATCATCAATATTAGTATATGGTAGATGCAGAAAAAATTTATCTACATTTAAAGTCTTTCCTGCAATAACAACTTGTTCAGGTGATTTTAATTTACCGAAAAATTCGTAATTATTATCTGCTTTTTTTATAGTTGCATAATCAATCTTTTTTTCAGTTAAAAATCTTTGATATACATCAAAGGGTATTTCAACTCCATCTCCATCTGAACTTTTCGTATATATCATAATTAGGAAAAATGCAACGAGAATAGCACTCCATCCTAAAACAATTTTAAATACGCGATTCCAGTTAAAATCATCACCGCTTTTTTTATTATCTTTTTTTGGATTCTGTTCCATAATATTATTAGTTAAAATTATAACACATAAATACCATTTAAATTTCTGTATTTTTGTGCGAAATCCAATCCATACCCTACAACAAACTTGTTTTCTATTTTAAAACCAATATAATCAATTTTAAATTTCAATTTACAAACATCTTTTTTATATAATAATGCTGCTACCTTGAATGAAAGAGGTTTTTGATTCATTATCAGTTTTCTAATATACGTCATCGATAGTCCCGAATCAATTATATCTTCGACAATAATTATATCTCTTCCTTTAACTTCACAATTAAGTTCTTTTAACATTTTCACATCACCCGAAGATATCTTGCTATCGCCATAACTCGAAAGTTTCAAAAAATCTATTTCACAATTAATTTTAATTTCTCTTATTAAATCAGATAAAAAAATAAATGAACCATTTAAAACACCAATGAAAATCGGTATCTTATTTTTATAGTCTTTATTAATCTGTTCTGCTAATTCTTTTATACGCTTTTTAACTTGGGATTGTCTTATATATAATTGTGGTTTACCCTTTTCCATTATCTTATTTCATGTTATAATAATATATTTTTTTTCAATTACAATTTCAATGTATCCAATAGCTGATTTAATTTTAAAAATACATAAAAAACCCACAGAAATAAGAAAAATTACTGTGGGTGAAAAAATCTGTTTTTATTATTTATATGTTTTCTTCATCAATAATTCTCTTCGCTTTTCTAATCGCTCTTTCTTTAAGCATCTTTTTTTCTACAGATGGTTTTGAGAAAAATTGTCTTTTTCTAAACTCTTTTAAAATCCCTGCTTTCTCGTACTTTTTCTTAAATCTTTTAAGAGCCTTATCTAAAGACTCATTATCCTGTACAACTACTTTTATCAAAAAATTACCCCTTTTTTAGGTTTTAAAATTTAATTAAACATAAATATAACATTAATATATTTTTATTTCAATATATAATCCTCTGACAAAAATGCGAAAAAAAAACAATTTTTCATAACAACTTAACGAATTATCTGTATCCACTTTTTTTAAATATTTCAGCAGCCTGATGTGTGTTAAAATCTTTCATAGAAAGTACTTTATCATAATAATATAGAGCTTTCGTTCGCTCTCCTTTTTTATCATAAAAATTCCCAAGGAGTAAATAAGTACTTGCAGTATAAGAAGATGTCTCATCTTTATCAATTTCTTTGTTTATTTCTTCGCATTTTTTTAAATAAGTTTCAGCTTCATCAATCCTTCTTGTATTAAAAAGGCATAATGAAATATAATAATTTGCTTCTCTTAATATATATTTATTGTCATATCCTATTTGCTTATTTTCTCCTTTTCCAATTATTTTTTTCCATCCATTAATTGCGTCTTCTTGTCTTCCTAAACCAACATAACTTGTGTATAAAAACTTTTCAAAGATTGCGTTTTCGGGAAATTCTTCGAAGAGTTTTTTCGAATAATATTCAGCTTCTTGAAAATTTTTTTCATAGTTAATATATAAATATGCAAGTATATAATTTGCTTCGGTTTTGGCAAATCGCGAATTCGCAGCTGTTTCTTTGATTTGCATAAAACCTTTGATTTTATCACCTTTAGGAAATATTAACATAAGCGGTCTTATTACAGGATATCTTTCTGGAATATATTCAGCAAAGTAATTATATATACCTATTCCAAGTTGTGCGTCTTTGTTATTTGGTTGCAGTTCAGTTGCATGTTTTAATAGGTTTAAAGCTTCCCTTCCGTCTTCTGCTGCTTTTAACCAACTTTCTCGAATACTTTTTAACATACCTCGATAACCAAGTATTCCACCTTTGTAAAAAATTGCTTTAAAATCATTTTCATTTTCTTCGAGTATTTTCTCACAAACCTCGAGAACCTTATTAACTTTATTAAAGAAATTTTCATCATTAGATTCATTATTTTTATCCAGATTAATCTTCCACCATTCGAGCATCGCCTCGAAAAAATAGCCTTCAGGGCTTTTGGGATTTAACTTTATAAATTCTTTAAACTGATATGATGCAGAATCGAATTTGATATGGTAAATATAACTTATACCTTTATCTAATAATTCATAGTTTTGTTGAGCTCTTATAATATTTGAGCAAAAAAATATTACAATTAATATTATTATTCTTTTCATTTATTTTACTCTTTTTATTACAACAATAGTCTTATCATCTGAATATTTTCCTTTTGCTGAAAAATTTTGAACATCTTGCATAATCAATTCACAAATTTCTTTTGGACTTCTATCTTTAAGTTTAATTACGCATTCCTTAAGTCTTGCATCACCAAAAAATTCAAATTTTTTGTTAGCAGCTTCGACAATTCCGTCAGTATACAAAACAAGAATATCTCCAATACTAAGATAAATGCTATCTGAATTAAAACGTTGATTTGGTGTAGGTCCAAGAACCGGACCTGTTGTAGAAAGTTCTTCAATGGAATTCGTATTTGAAATATAGTGTATTGGCGAATTATGACCAGCATTGATATAAACACATAAACCTTTATTATCTTTATATAATTCACACAAAAATAATGTAACAAATCTTTCATAATGAAATGTATCATTAACAAGATTACTTATTTTCCCAATTAAAGAAGTAATGTTAATATCGTATTCAACTCCCATTTTTAATGCACCAGAAACATACAATGCTTGTGCAGCTGCTGAAACTCCCTTAGATGCTGCATCACCAATGGCTACACAAAGTTTATAATCATCTGATGTTGTTATATAATCAAAAAAATCACCTCCTACTATTTGTTCAGGTAGAGAAATACCAAATATCTCATAATTATGAAAATCAAAAGAGTGCTCAGGTAGTATGCTACGCTGTATCTCACTTGCTTTTTGAAGTTCTAATATATTTTGTCTTGCCTTTTTCTCTATCCTTCTAGTTCTTATTATTGATGATAATGTTGTACTTATAATATTTAATGTATATACAAATTCATTATCGAGTTTTTTTCCATTGACTGCAATTAAATATTCATAAAGATAATATACTCCATTTTCATCCTCCAACTTATATTTTTCACCAACCCCAGATGCCGAGTATCTGAATATTCCTTTGTTACGTAAATAATTGTCGGTTTCTTTCGCTATTATCGTTCTATACTTTCCAATATCTTTAAAAGACGGTGTTTCTATTAGTTTTTGTTCATAATTCGGTTCTATTAAATCTACATCTCCAAATTGCTCTATCAAATTATATCCGTCTTTTGCTTCGTTTAATTTCCATATACGTCCACCAATTACATTAATTTCTTCATTTTTAATAATCTCATTTAACACATAAACAAGAAGTTCTTCGGTAGTATTAAAATGTGGTGCAGCTTTTGTAATTCTATCTATCGTTCTATAAAGTTTCCTTTGTTCCATTGTATTTTTTCTTTTTCTTATATTTTAATTTTAAATCATGCTTTTCAAGATATATATTTCCAATTGCAGCTGAAGTCGAAAAAATAACTGAAATATAATAAATCCAAAAAATTGATATAACGATAAATGCATAAGCACCATAAATCCTTTGTAAACTTGAAAATCTTATTACATATAGCGTATACAAATATTTCATAATTTCAAACATTATTGTTGATAATATAGTTGATAATTGCACTACTTTTGATGGTAAAGTAAATTGAGGAATGTATTTGTATAGCACTAAAAACATAATATAAGTTGTAATTAATGATGCTAAAATTGAAATTGTTGCACTTAAATAAATAGAAGGTATTATTTCTCCAAATAAATCTACTGATAATACTTTAAATATCTGAAAAATCGATGTTAGAGATAAAGAAACCAGAAATAATACAAGAGTAACTATTACAAGTATAAAATCTCTTACCTTACCGTAAAAAAAATTAATATATCCATCGAATGCAAAAATTTTGTTTAACACATCTCTCATTGTGCTAAATAGTCCACTCATTGTCCAAATAAGAGCAAGTATTCCAATCGTCCCAGTTAAAAAAGTATTATTTGTAAGTTCTTGTGCTAAAATAAAAATCTGTTTGATAATTTTGTTTTTATATACATCTTCCATAGGAAGAAAATTTGTGAGATAATCATTAATTCTCTCAAGTATATTTGATGAATCAATATATACACCAAGTACCGTTAATGCAATCAATAAAAACGGAATTATACTAATTAAAATGTTAAAAGCAATACCTGATGATAATACCCAAATATGGTCTTTTTCGAATTTCTCATAAAGTTTTTTAGAATAATATAATATTGAATAATAAGCTGAAGTAAATACTTTTATTGCATTATTTTTAATATAGTTATTCAATTTTAATTAAACTAAATTCAATGCTTTAAATACTACGTTTTCTTTTTATAAGTTTCTACATACATAACATAGTTTCTTGCACTTCTCCCTATTTTTTCGATTTCTTTTGGAGTTAATTCTCTTATAATTTTTCCTGGAACTCCTGCTACTAAAACACCTTCTGGAACTTCAAATCTTTCCTTAATTAAGGCTCCTGCCGCAATAAACGAATTTGAATTTATAATACAATTGTCAAGCAATATAGCTCCTATTCCGATTAATACAAAATCTTTTACTGTACATCCATGTATTGTTACACTATGTCCAATAGTAACATCATTTCCAATTATTAACGGATACTTCTTATATGTAACATGTAACATACTCAAATCCTGTATATTTGTTCTTTCCCCTATACGTATATAGTTTACATCTCCACGGATTACAGTATTAAACCAAACACTTGAATCCTTTCCAATTTCAACATCTCCTATTATTTGTGAGCCTTCACAAATAAAAACACTTTTATCTATTTTGGGTTTTACTCCATTATATGACAAAATCATTTTAATTCAATTTTAAAATTTAAATTATTTTTTAAAGTTAAATCCAATTCCCCAATTCGTATATTTGTATTGTCTATAGGTAAGATATGCTTATTTTCTCTTGCCCATTTTGATGCTATACCATTTAGTGGGTTTTGAATTCCATAATTCTTATATTGTATCATTTCACCAATTTGATAAATAATATCTACAAGAGTTTCTCCAGAAGCCCAATAATCACCTATACAAATATCATGTGGATGTGCCATTCTGAAATTTGGATGAAATATCTCTGTTAAAATATAACATTGCGGTTTTAAACGAGGGTAATCAAAGTGTAAATAAATTTCTATTTTATGTTCATTTATAAATTCTATAATTTTATTATTAGATGTCGATAATTTGGATAACCTTATTCCTTTTACATTATTATAATTAATATAATATCTCTCAGGAACATTATTTTCTCTTTTATCAAATTCTAATTTAATAAAAGGATGATTTGTAAATTCATTCACCAAATTTTCATAATCCGAATTTAGTCTTCTTTGTCTTGGTGTCATTATTTGTTCTCCAGTGGTATTTCAATTATCTGTCCAATTGAAATATCATTCTCGTCTTTAAGATTATTATGTCTAATTAATAAATTATATTTCCCTTCATCATTATAATATAAAATTGCTAATTTTCTTAAAGTATCACCTGGTTTAATTTGATATTTAATTATATTACTATAATAATTATTAATGTTACTATCTATATTTGTTTCAAGATTCTTTATTAATTTTTCAATTTTTTCATTAGTTTTCAAATTTTCATTATTCAGTTCTTTTAATCTCGAATCATATTCTTTCATTTCCGAAACTTTATTATTAATTTCTGAAAATCTAAATAGTAAAATGAAAGAAATAACTAATGCTAATAATGAAATTAAAAAAATAAAATAATTAAACTTATTTTTAGTTTTTTTTTCTTCTTCTTTATCGTGATTTGTAATATTTGTCTTATTCTTATCTATATGATAATCGAGATATACATAAAAACAATTCGATTTTTCTATTGAATCATTTTTCCAAAAATAAAAATCTTGTTCACCATTAATCGGGTCAAAAACATATGCAACCATAAAATCGCGATTAAAAAAGTTTTCATGAATAAACTTATCATAAGTTGATAAAAAAACCGTATGACCGGGATGTGAATGAAACCAACCAACTACTCTTTTATCAGAATACTCTTTATCAATTTTATCATTTATATATTCCCAGGATTTGTGAGTAAAGGTAAGCCTTGTAATATTTGAATCTGTAAAGCGAGCTATTATTAAATCATTAATAATAATAAATTTACATCCAGCATCATCAAAATATACATTACCTATTAAAACACCTCCAAGTTCTTTTGTTTTATCACTCGATAAATATGATTTAATATCTTCTAAAGCATTTTCATTTATAAATATTTTAAATTTATCATCACCATCACCAATTTTCTTATAATCAATCGGATAACTTCCAATTGTAATCTGCTTATCTATATTTTTATCTTTTATGTCAATCATAATTAAAGATAAAAATATTGAATGATATAAAAAATCACATTGCTAATTCCATTTAAAATAAAAACAAATTCTAATCACCTAAAATTAAAAATCTTCTTGGTGCTATAGCAGTTGTAAAAGACAACAAAAGAGTTCCATTAACATCGTATTTATGTATTATACCGTTTGTGGTAAAATTTCTTGCGTTTGCAACATAATGATTTTGCCTCTTTGAATCAAAAATATAACCATAAAAATAATTTGAACTTGGTGTTGGATTGTTAATTATTGTTTGAGTCTGTTTAGTAATAAGATTTAGTTTTACGATATTTAATGTATTTGAAATAAAATAAACATCATTTGATGTTTTATCCACGGATATGTCTCTACTAAATCCACCAACAATAGAAAATGAATCAAGCTTAATATAAGTTGAAGGGTCAATTAAATAAATCTTACCGTTTGCTCCTTCACATCCAACGAGCAATTTGTTGTCATTTGTCACAGCTATTGAGGATGGACTTTTTATTAATGTTATTCTATTAATAACACTATCTTTCTGAACATCTATCACTGATACCGTAGAATCATCAGGAACAGAATTATATCCGCCGTAGTTACATACAAATACTTTTCCGTTATGATATAAAATTTCTTGAGGATTTATTCCCGAAACAATTGACTTTAAAAATGCAAAGTTCTCTTTGCTGTGAACACGAATATCCCCATTCATATTTGTTATGTAAATCTTACTATTTACAATACAAAGCGAATATGGATTTACACCAACTATACTCGAATTTATTACTGTTCCCCCAGTATCCAATTTATAAATTTTCCCTTGACCACCATAAGTCCCCTGTTCTGTTAAAAACAAATTTTTACCATCGTAAATCAAACCATCAGGAAATAATCCTATATTACCAGGTTTAAATATGTTATCATAATACATTGTGTCAAAATCATAAAACGATAAATTCGATGTTCCCGGTGAAAAAGACCCTTCAGATAAAATATATAATCCTTTTTTGGTAAAAGGATTTGTTATAATATTATTAGGATCTACAACCGAATCTCTGTTACATCCAGATGCAATCAACAAAACACTGAAAATAATTAAATAAATTTTTTTCATTATAATATTAATTAAGGTTAAAAAATATTTTTAGAATTCAATACCTTCTCTTGCTGGAATGCCATCATCGAAATAATGCTTGACCTTTCTCATTTCGGTAATTAAATTGACCTTTTCTGCTAACCCTGCCCATAGCTTATGACCTGTAAAAACCAATTCGAATTTCTTATGTTTTTTAAATAAATCAATTAAATCCTCTATATCTTTTTTATCTAATAAATTGTAAGCTACTGCTGCAATTGCTTCGTCCAATATCAATAAATCTTGTGAACCTTTTACAATAAATTCTTTTGCAATTTTTAATCCTTTCTTCGCTTCAGTAAAATCATCTTTTGTATTCTTAAACCTGAAAGTCCCATCTGCATTCATTCTTTCACAACCAGTTGCATAAATTTCTATATTGTATCCAATTTCTTTTAACTTCCTTAAGACATTCCTTTCAGAATAATGTTCATTTTTTCCATCATATCCTTTGTCGAATTGTATCATAATTACTTTTTTACCTGCTCCAATAGCTCTTATAGCCAAACCAATAGTGCTTGTTGTTTTTCCTTTTCCATAACCGTAATATATGTGTATGCAATGTTTATCTTCATCTTTAAGTTTTTTATAACCTTCAATTGTTTTCAACATTCTATCATGGAGTTTTTTTCCTCCTGCAGATATGTTATTTGTTATTTTTTTCATGTTAATAAATTAAACTTATTATAAATTTATAATTTCTAAGGGGCATAGGATACCCAGATATAATATTATAGTCTTGATTTAGAATATTATTAATTTCGAGTTTTGTTTTTAGAATTAATTCACTTAATTTGAATGAATAGTATAAATTACCATCTAACAAATCAATTACAGGTAACCTGACTTTATTTTCAAAATCGGAATATCGTTTACCTAAAAAACTATAAAATAAATTAATTCCAGCGTCCTTATAACCTAAATTGAAATTTATTTTCGATATTTCTATTGGAATATAAAATATTTGTTTACCGTATGAAAGGTCACCTGGATAATCTTCCGATATCTTCTTAGAGCTATTATATGTATAATTATAATCCAAATTTATATTGATTTCTTTCGTAATGTTTTTTTTGAACTTTGCAGTAAAAGAAAAAATATCTGATTCCGATTTATCTAAATTAAAAGGTTTCCATAATCCATTTTCCGCTGGTTTCCATACAATTTTATCATTGAGCTTTATTTTTGTATAATTTAATTCAAAAATATTTTCAAAAATAAAATTAATACCTAAAATTATTCCTGCATCAAAATTTATAGATTTTTCTGCTTTTAAATTTTTATCACCTGATTTCAACCAATATAACTCATTGAATGTCGGAGCACTATAATTATTTCCTATGCTCGAACGAATATTTAAACTTAATTTGTCAAACGTTCTTAAATTAATACCAAATTTTCCTGTTACAATATTTTTACTTATGTCATTAATAAAGTCATATCGAATTGATGGAAAGATTTTCAATTTACTACCAAAATTGTACTCTGATGAAGAAAAAATACCATACTGATTTCTATGTACAAAAGATTCATAATTGCCTGTGTTTAATTCAGTATAAACGATTTCAAATCCTGAAGTATTTTTAAAATTATTTTTTTTGTAATTAATTAATGAAGTGTTCGACAAAACTAAATTTTTGTAAAAGTCATTACTTATAATATCCTTATACTTCATTAAATTATTTTGATAATTTACTTCTGAAATTAATTCGAAATCTTTATGAAAAATATGTTTGATACTAAGTTTATTATTCCAATTAAAATCTTTTTGTTCAGAAAACGAAGCAGGAGTTCCAGTTTCCATTCCAGGTAAATTCCTTCTCTGTACATAGTATCCTGATGTATATTTAATCTCATTTTCTAAATTAAATTTATAATCAAGATTTAAATAAAAATGACTCATATTAAAATCATTATTTACTCTTTCCTTAATTACTTTTTCGATACCATTGTTATAATAATATTTAAAATTATCTTTTGCTTTTTCCTGAGAATATAAAACATCGAAATTTAAATTATCTATAGAATTTAAATATTCAGCTATTATTTTTTGCTGACCGAATGAGCCATAGTTTCCTGTTATTTTATATTTTGCTTTATCATTAAGTTTATCTTTTGTTATAATATTTACAACTCCTCCTATTGCATTGCTTCCATAAACTGAACTTGCACCGTTATTTAAAATTTCTATCTTTTCAATTTTATCTTTTGGAATAATAGATAAATCGGTTTGTGAATTCTGAATAGAATTTATTTTACAACCATCTATTAAAATCAGTGTATGCTCGGCTCCAAGTCCATTAAACGATATCGTATTTAAAGAAGCATTACTACCGTAAGATTTTATAAAAACATTCCCTGATGACTTGAGAATATCCGAAAGACGCTCTCCATTACTTGAATTTATCTGTCTGCCATCTATTAAATTGATTGATGTAGGTGACCAGAAAATACTTGTTTCTATACGATTACTTATAACATTTATTTCTTCAGTTTTGAATACTGTATCTTTTGACGAAGACACTTGTGCAATGTTAATCCCCTGATAAAAAAGTAATAATATGTATAAATATTTTAATTTCATTTCTAAATAAAAAAACTCTTTTTGCCTTCATATCCTTAAAACGGAAAAACTTATGAAGAAAAAAAGAGTTTTAATCTTAATTATTCAATTATTCTTTTCCATCGAAGAATATGAAATATATATTCGGGCAGGTCTCCTGACTTATGTGCAATTTTTAGTCTGCCTTCCCATCCATTAAATAGAACAGTGGCAAAAAAGTTAGACTAATCTTCACAATTACAGTTGCGTGGACAGTTCCGGAATTTCACCGGATTCCCTATTAATCACCGTTTCAGTAGTGAACCAGAATATTATTCTAAAGAACTTTTTCGTAATCTAATTTGATAATTTTATTTTTAAGAATCAATTGCTTTTCTTTTACACCTGCTTTCTCGAACATTTTCCTTGCTGCTTTAGTTGAATCTGTATTTTTATATTTATCAGATAAATATATTATCTCTACTATACCAGATTGTATTATCAATTTTGCACATTCATTACAAGGATATAATCCAACATATAATCTTGCTCCATGCAAATCTTTCGTCGAGTTCAATATTGCATTCGCTTCAGCGTGAACTACATAAGGATACTTTGTATCGTTTGGATTTTTACCTTTCCTTTCCCAAGGAAATTCATCATCACTACAACCTATTGGAAAACCATTATACCCAATTCCGACTATCTTATTATTCTTTCCTACAATACACGCACCAACTTGGGTATTCGGATCTTTACTCCGTAATGCAGAAAGTAATGCTATACCCATAAAATATTCATCCCAACTAATGTAATCTTTTCTTTTCAAAATAATTTCTCCAAATTTTTATTTAGATTTTCCAAACTTGTATCGTTAATTATAGTATAATCCGCGAATGAAATCGGTCCTCCTTTTTCGAGATTTTCAATTTCACTTATATCTCGAGATATAGCTTCTTCTACGGTTAAAGGCCTAAATCCTCTTTTGGCTAATCTCTCATATCTTAATTTCTTTGTTGTGTAAATTGCAATTACTTCAAATAATTCACCAAATTCTTCTTTTATTATCTTAAATTCTTCCCACGAATACATACTTTCTATAACGACATTACCGATTTCAAAATACTCTTTTATTAAATCAATACTTTGTAATGCCATTACACCCATACCAAATTTTTTTCTTAATTCTTCTCTTACTTTTCTTTCGTTAGCTTCATTTATTTCCAAACCCAGTTTTTTCAATTCCCTAATCACAACATCACCGAAATAAACTTTCCTATAACCTTTATTAACAAAATACTTTACGGCTTCGGATTTCCCCGAGCCACACATTCCCACTACTGCTATTATTCTCTTTTGATTCATTTTAAAAATTGTCTTATTGCATCATTTTGAACTTCTCGCTTATCGAAAAAGAAATCTTTTTTTATAGGATTATAAAACTTTTGTATCAATAAATTTTTGCTATTACCATTTTCCTCATATTGTAATAAATATAATGAAGACGATATCTTATCTATTGTTATTTTATTTGATTTTGATGCAATCGGATAAATTTCTTCTTCGAGATAAATTTGTAATTCTTCATCATAAACATCCAAAATATCACTAACCAATGCAGAACTAAATTCTTCTTGAGGTGTCAATTCAACTGTATCAATTTCATCTCCAGCATTTTCAATTTCAATTTTTTTTTCTATTTTTTTAACGACATCATTTTTTCCACAGGAAATAAAGCTTAAAACAACAAATCCCAAAAAGGCTAATTTAAAATAATTCATCATATTTCATTTCATTTAATTTTCAAAAATACAAAAATTTAAATAAATTTATTATAAAAAAAATAGCTTTGTAAAATAGAAAATTTACAAAGCTTAAATTTTTTTTTTCAATTTATCTACAACAAATTAATTTTATATTAATTAATAATTCCCATCTCTCTACCAATATCACCAAATATTTCAAGAATTTTATCTAAATGTTTATCTTCATGAGTTGCCATATATGAAGTTCTAAGCATTGCAAGATTTTGGGGAACACCAGGTGAAACGAAAGCGTTCACAAAAACACCAGCATCAAAAAGTTTTCGCCAAAATTGAAATACTAACATATCTTCACCTAAAATAACTGGAACAATTGGGGTTTTACCTTCAAGTGTCCTAAATCCCATAGCTCTAAAACCCTCTCTCATTTTTTTTGCATTCTTTGCTAATCTTTCCACTCTTTCAGGTTCTGCTTTTAAAATTTCAAGGGCTGCTTCTGCTGCTGCTACCGCCGCTGGTGTCGGAGATGCTGAAAAAATTAATGCTGACGAATGATGTTTTAAATAATTAATAACAGGCTTTTCCGAACCAATGAACCCTCCAAGAGAAGCAAATGTCTTTGAAAATGTTCCCATTATCATATCGACTTCTTTATCTAAACCAAATTCCGATGCAGTTCCTCTTCCACCCTTTCCAATTACACCAGTCGAATGTGCATCATCTATCATTAACCTTGCATTATATTTTTTACATATTCTTACAAGTTCAGGTAATTCTACAATTTCCCCTGTGGTTGAAAATACTCCATCAGATACTACAATCTTGCCTGCTTCTAACGGTAACGACTTTAAAACCGTTTCCAAACTTCTCATATCATTATGCTGATATCTTCTTACATCACAAAAACTTCCCTTTGCCATTAAATTTCCTGCAACTATACTTGCATGATTATCTTTATCCGAAACAACATATTCCCCTTTTATTGCAAGGGTTGGTATTACTCCTTGTGCAGTTTGATATCCTGTTGAATATAATAATACCGCTTCTTTACCTATAAAATCCGCAAGTTTTTCTTCTAATCTGATATGTAAATCGAGTGTCCCTGTCAAATATCTTGAACCCGAACATCCTGTCCCGTATTGCTTAAGTGCCTTTTGTGCTGCTTCTAAAACCTTTGGATGTATTGTTAAGCCATGATAATTATTCGAACCAGCCATTATCACAGGTCTTCCTTCAATATTGACAACCGGTCCTTCATTTTGTTCTATTGCCCTAAAATAAGGATAAACTCCTAATGCTTTTACCTCATCTGCTCTTGTAAAATTGTAACATTTTTGAAAAAGATCCATTATCCGTTTTATGAAAAATTATTTAAATATTATTTATATAAAAATTATCATAGAAAATACATATTATTATTGATAATTTCTATGTTATAATTTAAGAAAATATGAAAGCTCTTATAACAGGTGCAAGTGGTTTTGTTGGAAGTCATTTAGCAGACTCACTTCTTAAGAAAAATTATGAAGTATATTGCCTTATTCGTAAAACTTCAAATTTACGTTGGCTCAATAATAAAAATTTTCATTTTATTGAAGGTGATTTATTTTCTAACGATGTTTTATCCAGTGTTATCAAAGATATGGATTATGTATTTCACGTTGCAGGAGTTGTTAAATCAAAAACAAAAGAAGGTTTTAAAAAAGGAAACTATCTAGCAACAAAAAACTTACTCGAAATTACTTTAAAAAATAATCCAAATATAAAAAAATTTATTCACATTTCTTCGGGTGCTGTTTGTGGTCCTAATCCTGATGATAAACCAATGGATGAAGAATATGAATGCAAACCAAAAACAACTTACGGTATTACAAAAAAACTTGCTGAAGATGAAGTCTTAAAATATAAAGATAAATTTCCCGTTGTAATAATCAGACCACCTGCAGTTTTTGGTCCAAGAGATACAGAAATTCTGGTTTATTTTAAAACTTTTGCTAAAGGTCTTAATAGTGTAATAGGATTTAGAGAAAAATATTTAAGCTTGATTTATATAGAAGACCTTATAAATGGAATTATACTTGCAACTGAAAAAGTTACAAAAAGTGGAAGTATATATTTTATTTGTTCAGATAAAGAATATAATTGGAATGAAATTGGAAATATTACATCTAAGCTGCTCGGAAAAAAAGCATTAAAATTGAGAATTCCTCATTTTATCGTATATATTGTTGGAGCGATTGCACAGTTTTTCTCGATTTTTTCTCAAAATGCTACTACTCTAAATATAGAAAAATGTTTCGATATAACAAGAAAAAAATGGGTCTTTTCTAATATAAAAGCAAAAAATGAACTTGGATTTAAAGAATTATATACTCTCGAAGAATCTTTCGCTAAAACTATCGAATGGTATAAAAAAATGAATTGGCTTTAAAAAATTAAAAATAGAAAAATTGAAAGATTATATTAAATCAAATATAATAAATACTTTAAATGTTTTAAATTATCCAATTATAGAATTTACAATTGAAGAACCTAAAGATACAAAATTTGGAGATCTATCTTCTAATATTGCTTTGTTAATTTCCAAAGAATTGAAGAAAAACCCAAAAGACATAGCAAAGTCAATCATTGATAATATTAAATTAAATTTAGATTATATAGAAGAGACTGAAATTGCTGGACCAGGATTTATAAATTTTTTTATTTCAGAAAACTATTATAAAAAAGAATTATTAAATATCCTCGATGAAAATTTTATTTCAAAAAGTCTTAATATAAATTCAGGTAAAACTGCTAATGTAGAGTGGGTTAGTGCAAATCCTACTGGTCCACTTCATGCTGGTCACGGAAGACAGGTATGTCTGGGTAAAGCTATTTCAAATCTTCTTGAATATACTGGTTATTCAGTTACAAGAGAATATTATTATAACGATGCAGGCAAACAAATGGATAATCTTGCGAAATCTATTCAGGCAAGATATGAACAAATTTTCAATCCTGAATTTCCTTTTCCTGAAGATGGATATGTTGGCGAATATATTAAAGAAATTGCAAATAAAATTTATTCTGAACATAAAAATAGTTTTATTAATTCTAATGATATTGAATTTTTTAAAAATTTTGGCGAGAAAGAAAATTTTAAAAAAATTATATCTACACTCGAAAAATTCGGGATTAAACACGACATTTTTTTTAACGAATCAACATTATATAAAAACAAGAACATTGATTTTTTAATAAATACTTTTAAAGAAAAAAATCTTTCTTATGAAAAAGATGGAGCCACTTGGTTGAAAATGGATGAAAAAAAATTTGATAAGGATAAAGTAATAATAAAAGCTACTGGCGAGCCTACATATCGATTGCCTGATATGGCTTATCACATTGATAAAATAAATAGAAATTATGATTTAATAATTGACATATTTGGCTCTGACCATTTTGATACTTATAAAGAAGTATTATATGGGGTTGAATCTGCTGGTTATAATATTGATAATATAAAAGTTATTTTACATCAAATGGTCACTTTTAAAAAAGGAAGTGAGTCATTTAAAATGAGTAAACGTAACGATAATGTATATTATCTTGAGGATTTAATTGAAGATGTTGGTATTGATGCAACACAGTTTTTCTTTATTATGAGAGCAGCTAATACACACCTTGATTTTGATATTGAACTTGCAAAAGACCAGTCTGAAAAAAATCCAGTATATTATTTACAATATGCTTATGCAAGAATTTGTGGTATTTTAAGAAATGCAGATGAAAATTTTAATAATTATAAAAAGAATTTGAAAATAAATTTAGATTTAATTTCAAACGAATACGAAATAAAACTTATCAAAACTTTGTCTAAATTTCCTGATGAAGTCAAAGATGCAGCACGTATGCTCGAACCTCATAAATTTATAAACTACTTGAACATCGTTGCAGAATCTTTTCATAAATTTTATCATAATAATAGAGTTCTTGACCTTGATAATCCTGAACTTGCATATACACGTTTGTGCATTTGTAAAGCTACCAAAAAAATTCTTAAAGATGGATTTAATATAATAGGTATCAATTCTCCCGAAAGAATGTAAAATAGGTAAATAAGAAATAATT
This sequence comes from uncultured Ignavibacteriaceae bacterium, assembly GCA_964400285.1. GTDB lineage: Bacteria > Bacteroidota > Ignavibacteria > Tepidaquicellales > Tepidaquicellaceae > FEN-1279. Next base: position 416,423 of record CAYNTK010000001.1, on the reverse strand, counting down.
ATTATATTGACATTTTAAAAAAAAATTATGAATTTCCCATAGTGAAAGAATTAATATTATTTTTAAATTTTTTTTGTCAATTTTTATATATAATATATTAATATAATATATATTTATTTATCATTTAATTCACAACTTCTTTTATTAACTAAAACTAAATATTATGCTTGACAATCAAAAACTTAACAGAAGGCTAAAAAGAATCATTAAAGATTTAAAAGAAAAATGGGGTATTACTCCTTATAGGATTGCGGTTGAATCTAATATACCTCACTCAAGTTTGAAGTATATGCTTGATGGAAAGTTCGAATGGAAATTAAATCACTTATTATCATTTCTCGATTTTTTAAACAGGAGCGGGGCTAAAGTTTCTCTCGAAGATTTACTTGATTTCGAAAATAAGAAATCCCTATCCGACATTATGAATACTGATAAAGCTGATTTTAGAGAAGTAATTTATGCAGCAAGGGATGATTTTCGCACGACAAGAACAGGAAAAATTATAAGAGCACCAAAACCTGTTGATTTCTTCCACGAAGCTGAATCTCTTTGCAGTGAAATTACAGATGTTCTTAAAGAAAGTGCTTTATTCAAAAATACTAAAATGGTTGTAAATCTGAAATTATCTGGGAAAAATCAAGAATATGCGAAAGAATTTGGATTTGTTAACGGTAAATTAATGAAATAATTTCTCTGTTTTATATTTTTTTAATGCCGGTATCTTTTATTTGCTCTGTGTTATTTACCGGCATTTTTGTTTTCAATAATAATACAAAAATAAAAAAGGCAGTAAAATATTTTTACTACCTTTTCTTTATTAAGAATTCTTTTTTTATTATTTCTTTTCTTCCTTCTTTGTTTCTTTCTTCACATCTTTCTTTTCCTCTTTCTTTACATCTTTCTTCTCTTCTTTCTTTTCTGTTGTTCCTTCTTCTTTTACAACTTTCTTAACTTTCTTTTTGTAAGTTATTTTGAAAAATTTTTCTTTTAAAGGTGTAAATTTAGTAACCTGTTCTTTATTTAACACCTTTTCGATTTCACCTAATACATTGTTCTGCATTGCTTTGCATTCAGCTTTACATTTTTCATCACACTTATGACCTTTTATATGCATTTTTTCGTATATTTTCGATTCATAATCGAATAAAATCTGATATACTCTAGTGTATTGGTCATTTGTTAATGAAAGTTTTTTGTAGAGGTAATCAGCTTTTCTTCCAGCTTTGTCTCCTGGAAAATCTTTTGCTATTGTTGTTCCAACAAAAGCAAATAAAAGGACAAGAATAACTAATAAAGATTTCACTTTTAACATAGTTTTTGTTTTTTTAATTTAATAAAATTTTTAAATAACAACCAATTGCAAATATTATAATTTTTATAATAAAAATAAAGATTAATTTTATTACTATGAAAACCTTCAAAAAGTTTCATAATAGATTAAATTTTTTCGCATTTTATTGATTGATCTTACTAACTATTTTCTAAAAAATACTCTATATGCTCGATAATTTAATAAAAGAACCATTTCTCGGATTTTCCAAAGAAAGTCTCGATTTTTTAAAAAAACTCGAAAATAAAAATTGTAACAATAAAAACTGGTTTGATAAAAACAGAGATTACTATGAAAAATATATTAAATCTCCAATGCGAGCTTTAATTGACAATCTTGCAGTTGAATTATTCAAAATCGATTACTCTATTGTTATTAATTATAATTCAATATTTAGAATTAACCGAGATATAAGGTTTTCTAAAGATAAAACTCCCTATAAAACAATGACATCAGCATCATTTTGCTTTAATACAATTAAAAAACCAGAATTACCAATGTTTTATTTTCATCTATCACCTTCTGAATTTCTATTTGCAGCAGGACAATACAGTTCTGATCCAGATAAAATAAAAAAAATCAGGAAACACATTTTTAATAATTTTGATTACTTTAAAAAAATAATAACTGAAAAACATTTTATTAAAAGTTATAAAAAAATCTTTGGAGATAAACTAATTAATCTACCTCGTGGTTATGAATTTTTAAAATCCAGTAATAAAAATGAACTTATTATAGAACTTTTAAAAATGAAACAGTATTACGTATATAAAACTTATAAACCAGAAATCGCTTTTAATACAGAAATAATTAATTTAATTATATACAATATTAAATTAACTTATGATTTTACAAAATTTCTAAATAACGCTTTAAAACAATAAGGAAATAAATTATGGCAACTCCGAATGTTTATCAAAAATCACCAATTATAAAAGAAATAAAAGTAGGGAAATATTGATGGTGCGCATGTGGAATTTCTAATAATCAACCATTTTGTGATGGGTCACATAAAAATACTGAATTTTCACCAATGGAAATTGAAATAAAAAATGATTCTAAAGTAGCTTGGTGTGGATGTAAACACACAAATAAAAAACCATTTTGTGACGGAACACATAAAAATTTATAAGATAAAAATATGAAAGAATTTAAAATTAATGACCTTCATATCACCGATTATGAAGGGAATGAGAATGCTTTAATTTTATTACACGCATTTCCTTTGAGTAGTAAAATGTGGAAACCTCAAATTGATTTTTTTAAAAATCAATTTAGAGTTATTACTTATGACGTAAGAGGACTTGGTAAAAGCAAATCAGAAAATAATCAAATGACAATGGAAATTTTTGCTGATGACTTATTATCTATCATAGAATCACTAAAATTAAATAAGGTTTTTGTATGCGGAGTATCTATGGGTGGTTACATAATATTGAGAAGCTATATTAAAAATCCAAAAGTCTTCAAAGCAATCATATTAGCCGATACTCGTGCAGAAAGAGATGACAATAAAGGATTAATAAATCGCTCTAATATTATCACGAACATAAAAAATGGAAAAAGAGATGAATTTATTTCAGAATTTCTTCCAAAATTAGTGAACAAAAAAAACTATGAAAATTCAGAGATTAAAATGTTACTTGAAGAAATGATTAAAGAAAATACCGATGAAGGTATTTGTGGTGCATTACTTGCGCTTGCAACAAGGATTGATTCAACTGAATATTTAAATACTTTTAATGTTCCAACATTAATTATAGTTGGAGAATATGATACTTTAACACCGCTTGACTGTTCTGAAAGAATGTTTAGATTAATTCCAAATTCTGAATTAAAAATTATACCTAACTCTGGACATCTAAGTAACATAGAAAATTCAGATTTATTTAATTTTTATGTTAGTGAGTTTTTGTCAGCAAATGCTAATTTACATTGAAAAAGATATTTTATTGAGTTAATTTTACATATATGGCGAGCATAGCTCAGTTGGCAGAGCATCAGATTGTGGCTCTGAGGGTCACGGGTTCGAGCCCCGTTGCTCGCCCTCATTTTTTACATATCCTTTATTATGTTTTGAATCAATCCTTTTACAGATTAATTTCAATTTTCTTTCTTATAAAAACAAACTGATTAATAAATAAGCCAAAGCTCCACATAAACCTGATAATGGTATAGTTAAAATCCAAGCCCATATTATTTTCCCTGCCACTCCCCATCTAACCGCTGTTAATCTTTTTATCATTCCAACTCCCATAACTGCTCCTGTAATTGTATGCGTAGTGCTTACTGGTATCCCACCTAATGCAGTTCCAACTAAGACTACTGCACCTGCAGTCTCTGCACAAAAGCCGCCTACTGGTTTTAAATGTGTCAATTTCATTCCCATTGTTCTAATTACTCGCCAACCTCCTGCTAATGTTCCCAATCCTATGGCTGTGTGCGAAATAATTATTACCCAAAATGGAACATAAAATTCATTCCCTAAATAACCATTTGCAAATAGCAAAATTGAAATTATTCCCATTGTTTTCTGTGCATCATTTGTCCCATGCCCTAAACTAAATGCTGCAGATGATAATAATTGTCCAACTTTAAATATTTTATCTACCTTTCTATTATTTGAATCTTTAAATATCCATGAAACTATTATCATAAAAATTGCCCCAAGTATAAGCCCTATTATAGGAGATAAAAAAATAAAAATCGTAACTTTTATTAAACCACTAGAAATCAACGATTTAAACCCGGCTTTTACAATTGCAGCACCAGCAAGTCCACCTATCAATGAATGAGAAACACTAATTGGCAAACCAAATTTTGTACACCCATGAGTCCATATTACAGCACCGATTAATGCTGACAAAATTAAATATTGGTCAACAACATTTGTATCCACAATTCCTTTACCAATTGTATTTGCAACATGAACACCAAATCCAAATGCAGCTGCAAAATTAAAAAAAGCTGCCCATAATACTGCTATTTTCGGAGATAATACCCGTGTTGCTACTACCGTTGCTATCGAATTTGCTGCATCATTCATTCCATTTAAAAAATCGAATAATAATGCAATTATTATAATAAAGAGTGTAAGTTCAAACATACTTTAAACATTTTTAATTATTATACTCTCGATTGCTATTGCAACCCGCTGACAACGGTCAACTGCTTTTTCTGTTATTTCGAGTATTTCTTTCTCTTTAATTAATTCTTTTACATCATCTTGTTTTTCAAATAAATTAATTAATGCTTCTTTAAATACCATATCTCCTTCAGTTTCCAAATTTCTAATTGCAATTATTTTCTGCATCATATTCTTATGGTCTTGTAATTTTTCGACTATTTGATAAATTATTTCCGTTTGAGATAATAATATCCCGGATAATTGAGGTCCAAAAACAAAACTCTTCTTTGGTTTATAAATTCCAAATCTTGTTGCTATCGTATCTATACTATCTATTACATCATCAAGTGAATTTGTAAGATGATAAATATCTTCCCTATCGAGTGGAGTTACAAATGTTTCGTTCAATTCATTAATTATTGAATGTGTTAATTCATCACATTTATTTTCCAAAATATGAATTTTTGAAGCATTTTCGGTAAGTAAATCGGGATTAACCATAATATCGTGAAGTAACTTTGTTCCTTTATGTACATTTTCTGCTAATTCAGTTAAAAGCTTGAAAAACTTTTCTTTTTGAGGTAAAAATTTTCTAAACATTTTGTTAAATTAGATTTTAAAATAAGATGGTAATATGATTTATTAATTTATTATAAAGTTAATGTTAAATAATTGTTAAAATTATAAATATATTTAACAAAAAAAATGAAAAAGATTAAACGAATAAAAAATTATTTCTTTTTTCATAATAATTTTTTAATTACTTCAAAGTAATAAATTCCTTCCTTGATAAAGTTTTATTAAATACGTAGTTTAAATTTCTTGATTAATGATGAATAAATCTGCTGAAAAAATAAAAAAGACTAAAAAAGATAAAAAAAAGCTAATTCCAAATAAAAACATTTCGTTAAAAGAGGAAGAAATCGAAAATGAAGATGATTTTCTCGAAGATGAAGAAGATGGATTCTTATCTGAAGAAGAAATTTCAAATTTAACGGAAGAATTTAAAAGGGAAGCCTTGCCTCATATTGGTATTTTACGTAATTATGCTTACAAAATTACTGGTAATGAACTTGATGCAGACGATTTACTCCAAGAAACTTATCTTAGAGCATTTAGATTCTTCCATAAATTTGAAAAAGGCACTAATTGTAAAGCATGGTTGTTTAGAATAATGAAAAACTTGTTTATAAACAATTATAGGAAAAATCAAAAGTCACCAGGTAAAGTTGATTACGAAGAAATCGAAAACTTTTTCGAAAATATAAAATCCGATAAAATTGATTCCACTGATTTACAGGAAAAAGTTTTTAATAATCTTTTAGACGACCAAGTTACAATTGCTTTAAATTCCTTGCAAGATGATTTTAAAACCGTTATCATTTTATGCGATATCGAAGGTCTTAGCTACGAAGAAATTGCGGAATTTGTACAATGTCCAATTGGAACTGTAAGAAGTAGATTGCACAGAGCAAGAAAACTACTCGCCCAAAAATTATATAAATATGCAAAAGATAAAGGTTATGATGTTGACAATACACCCGAATATTAAAATTTTTTATAAAATAAAAATAAAATCTATATGAAAAAAATTCAAATTATCTTCATCCTTTTCGTTGCAATAACTATTTTCAGTTGCAACAAAAAAAGCGATAATACACCTGATGTGAAAAAAGAAAATCAAACTACCGAAAATAAAAAAAGCGATAATAATACTTCAACCATTAAACTTTTTAAAATGGAATCAGTTGAAGAATTTAAAGGTGAAAAAATCGCTCCAAATTTTACTTGGTCTGAAAATGGTGTTAAAAAATCTATTAATGACTTCAAAGGTAAAATAGTTTTTATCAATTTCTGGGCAACATGGTGTGGTCCTTGCAAGAAAGAAATTCCTGACTTAATTAAAATTTCTGAAGAACTTAAAGATAAAAATTTTGTAATGATTGGTGTAAATATTTTTCAACAAAAAAGCGCACCAAATATTATTGAATATTTAACTGTAAATCCTCTTCCCTATATTACAATTGATGGGACTTCTGAATTAGTAAATGCTTATTCAAAAGCTGCAGGTAGTGAATTATCTGCTGTTCCTACTACTTTTATATTAAATAAAGATGGTAAAATAGTTGAAAATATTGTTGGAAGTAGAGATAAACAAACTTATTTAAATATTATCAACAAATATTTAAATTAGAATTATATTCTATTTTAAGTTTAAATAAAACAAATTTTAATAGTGAACAAAAGAATTGGTATTCTTGGTTCTACTGGCTCAATTGGACGAAACACACTCGAAGTTATCAATAACTTAAATTTAAACGGTTTTGATTGTGAAGTAATATTTCTTACAACTAATAATAAAATTGAAATACTAAAAAAACAAGTTGAAATTTTCAAACCGAAATTTGTTTATATTCAAAATCCTGAAAAAGCAAAATATTTTAAGGATAATTTCAAATGCCAATCCATTGTTATTTCTGGTGATATAAACCTATTAGACCTTATTCGGAGTAATGATTACGACACCCTCGTTAACGCGTTAGTTGGTTTCGCAGGGTTAAAACCTACTATTGAGGCTATTAAATCAGGTAAATATATTGCATTAGCAAATAAAGAAGTTCTTGTAGTTGCAGGTGCTATCGTTAACAAACTTGTTGACCACCATAAAATCCAATTAATACCAATTGATAGTGAACATTCTGCTATATTGCAGTGCTTATTAGGTGAAAGTGAAAAAAATATTTCCAAAATAATTCTTACAGCTTCAGGTGGTCCATTCAGGACAAAAACAAAAGAGGAAATTAAAGACGCAAGTGTCATTGAAGCTCTGAATCACCCAAACTGGAATATGGGTAATAAAATTACAATTGATTCAGCAACAATGATGAATAAAGGTCTTGAAGTAATTGAGGCTAAATGGCTTTTTAATATAGATGTAAATAATATCGATGTTATAATTCACCCACAATCAATTATTCATTCCTTTGTTGAATTTTCAGATTCTTCTATAAAAGCTCAACTTGGCATTCCTGATATGAAAATCCCAATTCAATTTGCCCTCACTTATCCTGATAGAGTTAAATCTGATTTTCCTAAATTAGATTTTAGCGTTTTAAAAGAATTAACTTTCGAAAAACCTGACCTTAATAAATTCGAATGTTTAAAAATTGCTTTTGAAACTATAAAAGCCGGCGGAACGTATCCAGTTGTAATGAATTCTGCAAATGAAGTCGCTGTTGATTTGTTTTTAAAAAACAAAATTGGTTTTTATGGAATATCGGATATTATTAAAAAAAGTCTTGATAAACACATAAGCAGAAATGATTTTGAAATTGAAGATATTATTGAAATTGATAGAATTACACGTAACGAAATTTTAAATACTTTTTAAATGTTATTTAATTATATAATTAGTTATATTATATAACATACTAAAATTGATAAATGGAAATTATTAGCACTATATTTTATTTTTTAATTGTTATTGGAATTCTCGTTTTTGTTCATGAACTCGGTCATTTTCTAGCCGCTCGTTCTTGTGGTATGAGGGCTGATGTATTTGCTCTTGGTATAGGTTTTAGATTATTCGGATTTAACAAAATTACCGGGTTTTCATTTGGTAAGCTTCAAGAAAATATTGATTTACAAGGTAATACGGATTATCGTATTTGTGCCTTCCCTATTGGCGGTTACGTTAAAATTGCTGGTATGATTGATGAAAGTATGGATAAAGATTTTATTAAACAAGAACCTAAACCTTGGGAATACCGTTCTAAACCAGTCTGGAAACGTATGATTGTTATCACTGCAGGCGTCATAATGAATGTGTTTCTTGCTTTCCTAATATTTTATTCTCTTACTCTAATCAAAGGAAAAACTATTACAGAAACGACAACCATTGGTTATGTTTCTAAAAATTCCATTGCTGATGAATTTGGTCTTAAAGAAAATGATAAAATTATCTCAATTAATAATAAATCGGTTGATAATTGGGATGATTTACAAAATAAAATTTATCTCGACCATCTTGGAGAGTCAGTTACATTTGAAATTTTAAGAAATGGAAAAAACGAAGATATTAAAATCCCGAAAGAAAAACTAAAAGATATTACCGAAAAAAACATTGGAATATATCCTGAAAAAATCGTTCCATTAATTAACAGTGTTATACCGGGTAAACCAGCAGAAAAATGTGGTATTCAAAAAGGTGACGTTATAACCGAATTTGCTGGGGAAAAAATCTCTCACTCCCAAAAGCTAATTGACTTAATTAAAGCAAACGTAAATAAGGAGACTGAAATAAAATGGATTCGTGACGGGAATATAATAACTTCAAAAGTTACTCCACAATTACCTGATTCTACAATAGGTATTGAAATTACTGCTAAATACGAAGGTCCTATTAAACATATTAAATATGGCATTTTCTCTGCAATTCCCAAAGCGGGTTCTGACTTATATTATTTTGGTTTTGAAGTTTTAGTTAAATCGATTGCAAAAGTTATTAAAGGTGATATTCCTTTCAAAAAAGCTATCGGTGGACCTGTTAAAATTGCTCAAGCTTCTGCTCAATCTGCAGAAATGGGATTTTTATCATATATAAGTTTTCTTGCAATGCTTTCGCTTTCTCTTGCAGTAATTAATATTCTTCCATTCCCTGCACTCGATGGTGGACATTTTGTAATCTTGCTTATCGAAGGAATTATTAGAAGACCAGTTTCATATAAAGTTCAAATTGCATTACAAAATATTGGGTTCATTATTCTTCTTGCATTTATGCTTTTTGTTTTATACAATGATATTATATCTATAAAATAATTTACCAAATAACATAGATTTTAAAAAATCCTTAAGTAGATAACTTAAGGATTTTTTTTCTATAATAAATATTTTTAACCTCTATGCACTATAGAGCAGTTTGCTTGAGCTTTCGGAAGTAATATTATTTCCGCTACATTAACGGAATCTTTTCTTGTTACAATATATTCGATAGCATCGGCAACATCATCAGCATATAATGGGGTAACGTTATTATATACCGATTTTGCTCTTTCTTTATCTCCTCTAAATCTTACAATACTAAACTCAGTTTCTGCAAGTCCAGGGTCAACAGTTGAAACCTTTATTGGTGTTCCATTTAAATCCATTCTCATTCCTTTTGTCAAAGCATCTACTGCGTGTTTTGTTGCACAATATACATTTCCAGCTACATATACCTCGTGTCCAGCTATCGAACCAACATTAACAATATGCCCGCTTTTATTATCGAGCATTAACGGTATTATTTCTTTACTCACATAAAGTAATCCCTTTATATTTGTGTCAATCATCTCTTCCCAATCGAGTAACACCCCGTCTTGAATTTTATTTAATCCTCTCGAAAGTCCTGCATTATTTATTAACACTTCAATCTTTTTCCACTCTTTTGGTAATGTTCCTATTGCTTTCTTAACATCCTTATGTTTTCTAACGTCCAACTGTAAAGATAATACTTTGACTTTGTATTTCTTTTTTATATCACTTGCAATTTTATTCAGCTTATCTATTCTTCTTGCACAAATAATCAAGTTCATTCCAATACCTGCAAGTCTGTATGCAGTTGCTTCACCAAATCCACTTGATGCACCTGTTATAAATGCAATCTTATTTTTCAAATCTTTCATAAATATTTAACTTTTAATAATTAATAATATTAAATAAATTATTCAAAATTAATTTAATATTTACAATTTTGATATATAAAAAGACAAAAATCATTTGCACAATCGGTCCTTCATCTGGCAATATAGAAACACTCATAAAACTTATTGAAGCAGGAATGGATTGTGCCCGTTTAAATTTTTCTCACGGCACATATGAAACACACAAAGAATATATAAGTAACATTCGCAAAGCTTCAGAAATTACTAAAATACACATTCCAATATTACAGGATTTATCAGGTCCTAAAATCAGAATTGGAAAAATCTCAAACGGTAAAACCGAAATTAAAGAAGATGATAAAATTATAATTTCTACGGAAGATTTAGTTGGAAATAATAAAATTATCTCTACTAATTTCAAAAAGCTTATCAAAGATGTTAAAAAGAACGAAACTCTTTTAATAGACGATGGTAAAATCAAATTACAAATTATCTCAGTAGATAAACCAAAAAAACAAATCATTTGTAAAGTTATTAAAGGTGGAATTCTTTATGAACGAAAAGGACTAAATCTTCCTGATACAAAAATTTCACTCCCCTCCTTAACCGATAAAGATTTAAGAGATATAAAATTCGGAATAGAAAATTCGGTTGATTATATAGCGTTGAGTTTCGTAAGGAAAGCAAAAGATATTATCGAACTTAAAAAAGTTTTGAAAAAATTAGGTGCGAACATTCCAGTAATTGCAAAAATCGAGAAACCAGAGGCTATTAAGCATATAGATAAAATTATTAAAGTCTCCGATGTCATTATGGTTGCACGTGGAGACCTTGGAGTTGAAGTTTCACCTGAAGATGTTCCAATACTACAAAAAATGATTATAAGAAAATGTAATAAAGAATTAAAACCAGTAATTACAGCGACACAAATGCTCGAATCAATGATTACGAATATACTTCCTACTCGTGCAGAAGCGTCGGATGTAGCAAATGCAATACTCGATGGAACGGATTGCGTAATGCTTTCAGCAGAAACATCGACAGGAATGAATCCAGTTCTTACGGTTGAAACAATGGATAAGATAAATGAAAAAACCGAAGGGATAAAAAAATCAGTTTTCGAAAAGGAAATTATTAAACCAAAAAGTTTTCTTTGCAATATTACAAATTCTGCCTTTGAGATTGCAGAAAGAATTAATGCGAAAGCTATTATAACACTTACTCACACAGGTAAATCACCTATTATGCTATCTTCGCATAGAGGTAAAGCTCAAATAATAGCAATAGTAAGAGAAAAGAGAATTTTTAACAAATGCAAATTAATGTGGGGAGTAAACCCAATTCTCGATTCCGAAATCAGTTTTAAGAATAAAGATATTTTAATTAATTCACTTAAATCTAAAAATTATTTATTCAAAAACGACATTGCGATTTTAATCGAAAATACTAATTTTTCGGAAAATGAATCTGCAAATGCTCTTGAAATTATTAAAGTAAAATAAATTTAAAATTTTATTCAATAATTCTATTTTATTTTAATAGAACAAGTTGTTTTGTATCAGAAAAATCTCCCGTAGTCATTCTGCAATAATATACACCACTCGAATATCCGTTTGCATTCCAATTTACTTCAAATATTCCAGCGTTATGATTACCTTCGCATAAAGTTTCTATTTCCCTTCCGAGATTATCATAAATTTTAATTGTAACAAATGCATTTTTTGGAATTTGATATCTAATAGTAGTAGTTGGATTAAATGGATTAGGATAATTCTGTTCAAGCTTAAAGTTCGCAGGAATTTCATTAGAAACATTTGAAACACCAATCCAGTTTATATTTGGAACATATCCAACCCACTTAAATGCAGAATAATTTATTCCGTCTATACTCATCCATGATTTTTCTATATTAAGCAAGGCATACCTATAATTACTTTTTGACCAAATCCATAATGTATCCTTTATGTATTCAATCATAGTAGTAGAGCCAAAAAACATTGTATCGACTTCGTAAGAAATAAACTTAAATCTTGCTACATTAGAGGCAGTTCCGCTTGGTAAAGTTATTGTTCCATATCCGTCATATATTACTGAGATATTACCCGAAGATTTTTGAACTGTATCAGTACCTTGAAGTACAATACCTCTATAAGTATCAGTAAAAGTTTGTTGATAATTAAATGGATAAACTCTAAATTTTTTAGGGTCAACACCAATTGACTTAAAATAGCTATTTTGATTTCCAACCAACTCTAAAGCAGAAGATGAGCCAGAGAAATAAGAAAATGCAGTTGGATTAGTAGGAGCATAGACAGCTACAGTAGCGGATGGGAATGAACTACCATAAGGCGTAGAAGAAGGTAAAACATATATTTGAACATTTGTATCACCCGAGTTAATCAAGCTTGAAAAATTCCATGTTTGATTTGCACCTCCATTTCCCGGAAAAACACCTACTGTATCTGCCTGTATTAAAATTTGACTTTCACCCGGTCGAGGGTTAAAGTATGAAGTAACCTGAAACTGTCCATACACAGTTCCAAAAGAAAATAAAACAATAACAAATAAATAGGAAAATATCTTTTTCATAATTGATTAATTTAAGTTGGGAAAAAATTATTTTTTAAGAAACTTCGATATTTTACAAAAAGGTTGGATTGCAATATTTTATCAGAATCTTCCATATCCTCCGTTTATATAATATAAAAATAATAAATTAAAAATAAAACAATTTACTTAATTCCCTGTTTAAAATACTTTGGCATAAGTTTAGTCAAATATCCATTTTTTTTTAGTAAAAAACTTTTTTTAGTAACGTTATCTATATCAATTTGTCGCAATTTTGTTATCCTTATTTTTGCAATTTTGAATTTTTGAAGAATTTTCGGCATTACTATCAGAAGAATATTTTCGAGAATTTTTGGAATTAGCAGAAAAATCTTGATTAATTTCATTTTTAACATCAAATTCAGGTTCGATATTATCTTTAAAATTAATACCGACATCTAACATTTCGAGTTCATAGGTTGACATTAAATTAGCTAATTTTGTATAACGGTCAAAATATTTATCATAATCACTACTATAACTTGTAACTTTAATATTTTCCTTTTTTATAATTTTGGTTAATCTATCGAGTTCTTCTTTAATGAAATTAAGACGAGATAATTTAAGTTCGATAATTTTTTGTTGAAGCTCGCAAAATACATTATTACGAGCTGAAAGAATTTCTTTGGCAAATTTTTTATTCCAATCGCAAATGGTATTATTGGATTTTTTCAAAGTTTTAGCGATATCGCGAATAGAAGAGCCATTAGCACGAAGCATAATGAACCTTTTTTCTATATCGGAAAGAGCTTTCCGAACAGATTTTGGAATTTGAGGATTTAAGTCAAACATATTATATTATCTATTTAGTTTATATTAATATTTATATATAAGCTAATTAGATAATTCTAAAAAGTCAAGAGTAAAATTTAGTATGAGTAAATTAGAAGTGTTTTTGAGAATAATATCAATAGAAATTAAATATTTATATAAATGAAAGAATATATATATTAATAATTGCATTCTTAAAATAAGTAATTTTTATTTCAACAAATATTTCTTAATTTTCAATTAAACAATATAATTAACCTCGTTATTAAACCATTTTTTTGGCTTTTAATAAAATATTATTTTTCAAATGAATAATTTTATAACTGCATTTAAAAAAGTAAGTGAACTTGCCGATGATTTTAGAAAAAACGAAAAACGATATCTATCGCCCGAATATCAGGAAATCGAAGTTCGCCGTGACTATATAGATAAATTTTTCGAAGCGCTCGGCTGGGATATATCACAACACACAAAAAAATCCTTACGAGCAGGAAGTAAAAGTCGAAAAAGGAGTAAGCATTGGGAAAGACCAGAAGCGTGCGGATTATGCATTTTTCATAACGCCCGAATTTCGTCAGCCGAAGTTTTATGCCGAAGCGAAAAAGCCGAGCAGAAATCTGAAAAACGCAGACGATTATTTCCAGACAATACGCTATGGATGGAGTGCAAAAACACCAATTGCAGTTCTGACAGATTTTCAGGAGTTTCACATTCTCGATTGCAGGTTCAAACCAAATATAAAAAACGTTCTCGAAAACCCGAATCACAAATCATATTTATATACCGATTATACAAATGAAGAGAAGTTCAAAGAAATTTATTTCCTTTTTTCCCGCGATTCAGTGAAAGACGGCTCTCTCGAAAAGTATTCCGATTCTTTGCCCAAACCAAAAGGTAAAAAAGGTGAGACCGCTAAAGCCGTGTTCAAAGCCATTGATGACGATTTTCTCGAATATATAGATTCTGTCCGCGAGCGTCTCGCAAAAGCTTTTAAAAAAAATAATTCAACCCTTTCGGGCGAAGAGCTTACCGAAGCCACGCAGAGAACAATAGATAGAATAGTTTTCATCCGCTTTCTCGAAGATAAACTTATCGAACCCGAATACATCATCAGCGAATTCGGAAAACGAGGTAATGCGTGGAATGATTTTATTACCGTTTCAAGAAAACTCGATGCAAAGTATAACGGCATTGTTTTCAAAAAACATTTCATTGACGAGCAGAATTTTTCCGGTCCCGAAGTAAAAGAGTTTTCAAAAATCTGTGAAGATATATCGCACCTTAATTCTCCTTACGATTTCAACGCCATACCAATTCACATACTTGGTTCGATTTATGAACGCTTTCTCGGAAAGGTTGTAAACGCAACGGCACAGAGAGTAAAGGTAGAAGAGAAACCCGAAGTCCGAAAAGCCGGCGGAGTCTATTATACCCCGAAATATATCGTAGATTACATAGTAGAGAATACAGTAGGTAAACTAATAGAAAATAAGACACCGAAGGATATTTCAAAACTCCGCTTTGCAGATATAGCCTGTGGCAGCGGCTCATTTCTCATCGGTGTATTCGAAACCCTGCTAAAATACCACACCGAATATTATCAAACCCATCCTACCGAAGCAAAAAAAGACGGATGCATAGAAAAAGAAGGCAAATGGGTCTTAAGCATAAAGCAAAAGCAGAATATTTTATTAAATAATATATACGGAGTTGATATAGATTCTCAGGCAGTCGAAGTTACGCAGTTATCACTTGCACTTAAAATGCTCGAAGATGAAAGCACCGCAACTGCAAACGATATGCAGGTTCTCTTCCACGAAAAAATCCTGCCCGACTTATCCAAAAATATCGTCTGCGGAAATTCCCTCATCGGAACGGATATTCTTTCAGGTAATATGTTCGCAAGTGAGCAGGAACGCAAACTAAATCCAATGGACTTCGAAACAATGTTTCCTGACATTATGAAAAACGGAGGATTTGACGCAATCGTGGGGAATCCGCCGTGGGTTGATATTAAGGGACTACCAAACGAACAAGTCAAATACTATTTTAAAAATTATACATCAACAGAAAACAGAATAAATTTATATGCAATTTTCGTTGAAAAATGTTTAAGTCTATTAAATAAAAACGGCATACTCGGTTATATTATCCCTAATTCAATTTTATATCAAAGTTCTTATACTCAATTAAGAAAATTAATTATTGAAAAAAAATCTATCAAAGAAATTATAAGATTACCGGATAACGTATTTAAAAATGTTAAAGCGGAAACTTTAATATTATTTGTTAATAATAATATTGAACACGGATTAATAAGTTGTTTATTATACGAGCGAGATGCTAAAATTAGTATAATTATAAAAGAAAACTCAAATATTTATAAAGAAATATCTCAAGATGTTTGGAAAAAGAACAACTTTTATATTTTTGATATTTATTCTAATTCAAAAATATCGGAATTAATAAAACAAATTGAAAAAAATAAAATTGAATTAATAGAAATTTGTGATTTTTGTTTAGGTCTTACACCTTACGATAAATATAAAGGACATTCGCAAAAGCAAATTAAGGAAAGAGTTTTTCATTCTAAAACAAAAATAGATGATAGTTATAAAATTTTATTAGCAGGTGGAGATGTTAATAGATATTTTGTTGAATGGGGTGGTGAAGAATATATTAAATATGGTAATTGGTTGGGAGCACCTAGAGAAAAAAGATTTTTTATCAATGAAAGAATTTTGATTAGACAAATTGTAAGTGGCAATCCATTAAGAATATATGCATCATATTCGAATTTGGAATTATATAATGTTCAATCAATTTTTAATGTTTTAATAAAAAAAGAAAGAAATGAAAATATTAAGTTTATATTAGGAATAATAAATTCAAAACTGATGAACTTTTATCATTCTTATAAATATTTAGATTTATCTAAAAATTTATTTCAAAAAATATTAATTCAAAACTGTAAAAAATTTCCTTTTCCGAACATCAATTTCCAAAACGAATCCGAAAAGCACTCTCACGACCTAATCGTCTCCCTTGTCGACCAGATGCTCGAAGCAAAAAAACAACTCCACTCCGCCAAAACCGACAAAGATAAAACATACTATGAGCGTAAATGCGATATGCTCGATAAGCAAATAGACGCAGAAGTGTATAAGTTGTATGGCTTGACAGAGGAGGAAATAAAAATCGTGGAGGGCTTAAAATAATGAGTAATGAGTCCCGATAAATCGGGATGCAAAGAACGCATAATGAATAATAAAAAGCATAAACGCAGAAAACCAACCGGTCACATATTGCGACCGGTTTAAAATAATATTTTATTAGGAATATGAACTCATTAATAAAACCAAAATACGAATCCCTTATCTTTGAATTTAGAGGATTTAAAGTAATGATAGATTCTGATTTGTCGGTATTATATGGAATACCAACAAAAAGACTCAAAGAGCAGGTAAAAAGGAATATTAAAAGATTTCCTGAAGATTTTATGTTTGAACTCAACAAAGAGGAAAAATACGAACTGGTCGCAAATTGCGACCGGTTAAAAAGATTAAAGCATTCTTCAGTAAATCCTCTTGTATTCACTGAACAAGGGGTAGCGATGCTTTCATCAGTCTTGAATTCCGATAAAGCTATACAGGTCAATATCGAGATTATGAGGGCTTTTGCATTATATAGAACAATGTTAAAGGAAAACGAAGAACTGAAAAAAGAAATAAAAAAGCTTGATTCAAAACTTAATGCTGCTTTTAAATATTTGCTGGAAAAATTGGATGCTTTAAGCGAAAAGAAAGAGCGGAAAAGTCCACTTGGCTTTGAAATCCCAAAGAAAAATAAAAATTAAATTTTATTCAGTAAATTAAATAAAATTATAGACCAGATGCTCGAAGCAAAGAAGCAACTACACACAGCCAAAACAGAGAAAGACAAAATATATTACGAGCGGAAATGCGAAATGCTCGATAAGCAAATAGACGCAGAAGTATATAAGTTGTATGGATTGACGGAAGAGGAGATAAGAATAGTGGAGGGAAAAGTATGATTGAAGATATAAATATATTTTATGGTGTATTAAAAAAATCATTTAGTTACACTTACAAATTACAAATTTCTGAAAATTATACAAAATCTGCAAAATTATTGTATGAATTCTCGAAAAATATTAAAGATGAATTTTTCATTGAAGGTGCTAAGTTGAAAGTGCAAAAAGTTGAAGATAATGGGAAAAAAAGACCTGGCGAATGGCTTTATGATGCTTGTATAATAGAAGAGAAGAATATAAAGGATGAAACGGGATATAAAAGAGAAATGGAGTGTAACATTCCTGTTAAAGTATTACTTGCAATAGAATCTGAATTTAATACATCATTAAAATCTTTTGCTGATGATTTTGGTAAATTAATTTGTTCAAATTCCGAACAAATATTGTATATTGCGGGTTTAAACCAAAAAAATGATAGGGAAAAATTTATTGACCGTAGAATAAATATGATTAATAAATATTTATTAAATTATTTAAATAATCTTATCATTATTTTTTTCCCATCTCCAGAAAAAAATAAATATCCTACAAGTATTTGGGATGAATATACATTAGACGAATTATATTCATGGATTCGAATTTATTCTTACAATAAAGATAAAAACACAGAGTTAATTAAGCATAATATTAATAATTAATTTGTAGCCCACGTATTCATCATTGGGAAAAAATATTGAGAAAAAGACCATTTAAACGGTTCAAGATTGTGTTTCATTTTGTCCTACGGTTAAAACCGTTGGCTAAATTTAAAAGAAAAAGTGTCGGGAGTCCAAAGAACGAAGACTCCCCGATACAAGAAAAAGAATGAAAATAGAACTCGAATCAGAAATCAAATGTCCGAACTGCGGGCATAATAAAAAGGAAATAATGCCTACAGACGCTTGTGTTTACTTTTATGAATGCGAAAATTGCAAAAAGATATTAAAACCTATGAAAGGCGACTGTTGTATCTTTTGCAGTTACGGCTCGGTTAAGTGTCCACCTGTTCAATCAGATAAATGTAATTGTAAATAAAAAAAAATATCACACTCGTAATATTAAGTATTTAGAATGATAAAGAAAGACAAACATACGATGAACTCAAATGCGAAACACTCGATAAACGAATAGTCGCAGAGGTATAGATTTAGAGTATTTGGGGATGACAAAATAAATATTAAACAAATCTTAATATTATCCCCTGCAGTTATCATTGACAAATCGAAATAAGTTTATTATTTTAGCACTATAAATAATAGAGTGCTAATAAATTTTATTAAATAACAATAAATCAATAAATTAAAAAAGAGGTAAAATATGAACATTAAACCATTAGCAGACAGAATCCTCGTAAAGCCCTCACCGGCAGAGGAAAAGACAGCATCGGGTATAATAATTCCCGATACAGCTAAAGAAAAGCCAATGCAAGGCGAAGTGATTGCAGTTGGAAAAGGCAGAATTTCTGATGATGGAAAAGTATCGCCATTGGAATTAAAAGTTGGTGATAAAGTTTTATATGGAAAATATTCAGGAACGGAAGTAACAATAGATGGTGTCGAATATCTTATTATGAGAGAATCAGATGTGTATGCAATAATATAATTTTAAAAAATAAATTAAGGAGATAAAAAATATGGCATCAAAAATGATAAGTTTCGACACTGAAGCAAGAGCAGCTTTATTAAAAGGTGTCGATAAATTAGCAAATGCAGTAAAAGTAACATTAGGACCGAAAGGTCGAAACGTTTTGATAGATAAGAAATTTGGAGCACCAACAGTAACGAAAGACGGTGTAACAGTAGCAAAGGAAATAGAGCTTGAAGACCCAATAGAAAATATGGGAGCCCAAATGGTAAAAGAAGTAGCTTCAAAGACATCAGATGTAGCAGGAGATGGAACAACGACTGCAACAGTTCTTGCACAGGCAATTTATAGAGAAGGATTGAAAAACGTGACCGGTGGTGCAAATCCAATGGATTTAAAAAGAGGAATAGATATAGCAGTAGAAGAATTAGTGAAAGGATTAAAAGAGCTTTCCTCCCCTATTAAGGAAAATAAAGAGATAGCCCAGGTAGGTTCGATTTCGGCAAATAACGATCCAACAATCGGCGATTTAATAGCCAAGGCAATGGATAAGGTAGGAAAAGATGGAGTGATTACAGTAGAAGAAGCAAAAGGAACCGATACAACATTAGATGTAGTAGAAGGAATGCAATTCGATAGAGGATACTTATCACCATACTTTGTAACCAATCCTGATTCGATGGAAACCGAACTCGAAGACCCATATATTTTAATTAATGAAAAGAAAATTTCTTCGATGAAAGATTTGCTTCCGATATTAGAAAAGATAGCACAGGCGGGAAGAAGTTTATTAATAATAGCAGAAGATTTAGAAGGCGAAGCATTGGCAACATTGGTAGTGAATAAATTAAGAGGCACATTAAAAGTAGCAGCAGTAAAAGCTCCTGGTTTTGGTGATAGAAGAAAGGCAATGCTTGAAGATATAGCAATTTTGACAGCAGGAACGGTAATTTCAGAAGAAAAAGGATATAAACTCGAAAACGCAACTATATCATATCTTGGAACAGCAAAGAGAGTAGTAATAGATAAAGATAATACAACCATAGTAGAAGGAGCAGGAAAGACCGAAGATATTAAGAAGAGAATAAATGAAATAAAAGCACAAATAGAAAAGACAACATCTGATTACGATAAAGAAAAATTACAAGAACGCTTGGCGAAACTTTCGGGTGGAGTAGCAGTTTTGAAAATTGGAGCAGCAACCGAAGTCGAAATGAAAGAAAAGAAAGCCAGAGTAGAAGATGCATTACACGCAACCAGAGCGGCAGTGGAAGAAGGAATAGTTCCCGGTGGTGGAGTAGCGTTTTTAAGAGTAGCTTCAAAGCTCGATAAAATAAAAAACGATAATCAGGATATAATGCTTGGTGTAAAGATTGTGAAGAAAGCAATCGAAGAACCGATAAGGCAAATCGTGATTAACGCAGGTGAAGAAGGTTCAGTGATAGTGAATAAAGTAAAAGAAGGTAAAGGAAGCTTTGGTTACAATGCGGCAACCGAAACTTATGAAGATTTAGTAAAAGCTGGTGTAATAGACCCAACAAAGGTTACAAGAGTAGCACTCGAAAACGCAGCATCAGTCGCATCGATGTTGATTATGACAGAAGCAACAATATGCGAAAAACCTGAAAAAGAAAAAATGCCTATGATGCCTCCGGGAGGCGGAATGGGTGATATGGGTGGAATGTATTAAGAGCAGTATTCAGAATACAGAAGTCAGTATTAAGAATATATAAAATAGAACGCAGAATAATAAATTAGAGCTGACAGAATAATTAAAAACCCTCGTTCGAATAGAGCGAGGGTTTTTTATTTGTAATAGGATTGCTTTAAAATAATTTAATATTTAAAGTAGTGTTCCTGTCAATATAAGTGTTGCAAATGTGAAATAAATAATTAAACCAGTAACATCTACCATTGTAGCAACAAAGGGAGCAGAAGATGTAGCAGGGTCTAATCCAAACCTTCTTAATATAAACGGCAACATCGAGCCAGAAAGTGTTCCCCACATCACTACACCAATTAAAGTAAAAAACAAAGTTAAACCAATTAAGAACCAGTGTTCGCCATAAATATTAGAAAAAGAATTCCATACCAAAATTCTAAAAAAGCCAATAATACCAAGCACAGTTCCAAGAAGAAAACCTGATATAATTTCTCTTCTCATAACCCTCCACCAATCTCTCAATTTAATCTCACCCAGAGCCATTGCTCTAATAGTTAATGTAGCAGCTTGTGAACCGGAATTACCCCCACTTGAAATTATCAAAGGAATAAACAAAGCAAGGACGACGGCTTTAGCAATTTCATTTTCAAAAAATCCCATAGCGGTAGCAGTTAACATTTCACCAAGGAAAAGAATAACGAGCCACCCAGCACGTTTTCTGACCATTTGAAGCAAAGGAACGGTGATATATGGTTCATCGAGTGCTTCCATACCACCGAATTTCTGAATATCTTCGGTAGCTTCTTCTTCGATAACGTCTATGACATCATCTGCGGTAACAATTCCGACGAGATAGTTTTCATCGTTCACAACAGGAATGACATACAAATCATATTCTTTAAACATTTGAGCTGCTTGCTCTTTATCATCATTGACTTTTAAGCTAACATAGGATTCATTCATCAACTCTTCAATAATAGTTTCGGGTTTAGCAAGCAAAATTTCTTTCAAAGTAACTTCATCTAATAATTTTCCGTTAACGTCCGTAACAAATATTGTATCAATATATTCTATTTCCTTACCAACTTCTCTAACGTAATCGAGAACTTTATTGATAGTCCATTCCGATTTTACAGCGATAAAATCGGGAGTCATAATTCTACCGACGCTTTCTTCGGGATATCCTAAAAGATTAACGGCGACCGAGCGTTCTTCGGGAGAAAGAAGTCTGACAAGTTCTTTAACAACGGGACCTGGTAAATCTTCGAGGAGTTCGGTTCTATCATCGGGAGACATTTCGTTAAGTATTTCGGATACTTCTTCTTTAGCAAGTGATTTTAGTAGTGATTCCTGAACATCGAATTCGAGATATTCGAATGTTTTATACGAACTTTCTTTTGGAAGAATTCTGAAAACTATTGCTCTATCTTTTTCGGGAATATCTGAAATAATATCCGCAACTTCGGAAGGGTGCATTTCGGAAAATATTTCCTTTAACGTTGCCCAATTTCTGGAATCTATTAGCTGCTCTATTTCGGGTTGGATTAATTTTCCAAACATGTTAAAACTCCTTATAGAAAAATGTATTTCAATCTACTACATTGGTATTATAATTTTTCTTTTTAATTAATAAATAAAAGAATTACAAATTAAAAATAAATACAATTAATTACAATTTAATTAGTAATAATTTTAAATTTTATTTATATCATAATGGCAAAGTGCAAAATCATATTTGACAGGGTCGTAAGGGTCGAATTTTTTTAATTTATTCGTAAGTTCGATTGCGAATTTAATATCGCAGGAGGTTCTTTTTACGAGTTTCAATTTCCTTGACTGCCTGAAAACATGAATATCTACGGGCATTATTAATTTTGATTTATCAACTTCCCTACTCCAAATGCCTGAATCAATTTCATCATTTCTCACCATCCAGCGTAAGAATAGATTCAATCTTTTACAGGTAGAGCCTTTTGAAACATCGGGTATAAGGTAATCATATGCTTTCAAATTTCTTATGTATTTTTTTCTTAGAGAATCAGAGAAATATTTTAAAGCAGTTAAAATATTTTCATCTTTTTTAGAATATTTTTTTAAGAAAAGATTTTTAAGTGAGCCGTACTTTAAAAGAATTATTCTGATATTTTCTATAAGATTTATTAAATCATTTTCATTGTTGAATCTATACTTCATTCCTTTAAACTGTTTTGCGTCTTTTTTAAAATCAAAATTGGTTGTAAAATCATACGGTTTATTTTTTATGATTTTAAGAAATCGTTCGATAAAATTATTTATTACTTCGATAAGACCATAAGAATAGCAGGAAGCAATCAGTCCGATTATTTCAATATCTTTTTCATTGTTAAAATTTTCAAGAAACCAGACAGGGTCGTTTGAGGAGTATTTATGTTTATATTTTTGGTAAAGTTTTTCTAAATCTATCAATGAATTATCGATTATGCATTTTCTAAATTGAACTTATTGATAATTTCGTTTATTATTTCGTTGGGATTTAGATTTCCATCAATCCAATTTATTCTTTTATCTCTTCTAAACCACGAGAGTTGTCTTTTTGCGTATCTTCTTGAATTTTGCTTAATATAATTTACCATTTCATCATAAGAGTATTCACTTTCAAAATATTTAAAAACTTCTTTTATTCCAACCGTATTCAAAGAATTATGTGTTTTGTAATGATAGCCGTTTTCCTGTAACCATTTGATTTCATTGATTAATCCATTTTCTAACATTTTATCAACTCTTATGTTAATCCTTTCATATAATTTTTTTCTATCGAGAGTTATAGCAAATTGGATAGTTTCAAATCCAGTTTGGACATTTTTTTTATGGAGGTCGGAAATTTTTTTACCGGTAGCATAATAAACTTCCAAAGCTCTAATTACGCGTCTAAAAAAATTTGGAGTAATTTTCGAAGCAGATTCCGGGTCAACTTTTTTTAACTTTTCGTAGAGATATTCTTTTCCGTGCTTTTCAAGTTCGAGATTAAGCTTTTTTCTAATTTCTTTACTATCGATTTTTTCATCGAAAAGCCCATCTATAAGAGATTGCAGATATAAACCACTTCCACCAACTATAAGAGGAAATTTCCCTTTTCGGAAAATTTCCTCTATTTTAATTCTTCCATCTCTCCCAAACTCACCTGCATTATACTCTCTATCAAGTTCAATTTCTTCAAGGAAATAATGAACTATTCCCTGCCTCTCTTCAAAAGAGGGAGTTGCAGTAGATATTGGAATATGTTTATATATTTGTCTTGAATCAGCCGAAATAATTTCGGCATCTAATTTTTTAGCAAGTTCAATCGATATAGCTGTTTTACCTGAAGCGGTCGGACCAACTATAGCAATTAACTTTTTCATTTATCATTATTTAACCAAAACCATTCTTTTAACAGATGTAAAATCACCAGCAACTAATTTATAGAAATAAATTCCCGAACTTAAACCAGTAGCTTCAAAAATATATTCATACGAACCAGTTTGTAATTTCTCATTAACTAACGTCTTTATTTCTCTACCTGTTACATCATATATCTTAAGTAACACATTAATATTTTGATTTACATTATTCGCTTTAGGTATATCAAATCTAATCTTAGTGGTTGGATTAAATGGGTTTGGGAAATTTTGTTCAAGGTTGAATTTTTCTGGAATTTTGCCAGAAATGTTGCGAATACCGATTGGTATATTAATCCCACCCGAAAAACAGATAATCCTTCCGTCCCTACACCCACCTATAAATTCCGTAGTAGAATTGCCATCGATACTGTTTAATACTGCACATCTATCTCCTCTTTGAGCAATGTTTGTTCCCCACTCGTAAGTAAACATAACTGCACCATCATTACCTCTTAAAATAAGAACTCTTCCGGGTTGTTGAGTCGAAACTACTATATCACGTATTCCATCACCATTAACATCGCTTAAATAGTCAATTCCTCTCAAATAAGATGCAGCAAGTGGATTTTGCCATAAAATATTGCTCGTTTTTGTATCAATCCTGTAAGCTATTTGAGGTCCATACAAAGTAAAATCAATATATCCGTTTGAATCGAGGTCATCGAGTAACAAAATTTTACTATTATTACTTGAACCGAGTTGTTTTGTCCATTTCACACCTCCGTTGTTTTCAGCAATACAGAACAGTTTTCCAGAAAATCCATAATTACCTATTAACTCTTTTATCGTATCAGTATCTATTGTAGGTATCTCCCTAATGCTCCATAATTTACTATCCGTGGAATAAGACCAGGTTTGATTTCCATTGTTATCGAACCCATTAACAGAATATGGAGTGCTTAAGCCAATTGCACCCCCAAAACTTGTTGCTACAACATCACCTGTAAAGTCTGCATTTTGAACGACATAAAAAATCTGAGCGCCTGTTAAACCATTTAAACAAACTAAAGCATGCCTTCCACCTGTTCCTGTTCCCGTACCACTTGCAGATACTAAAACGTCATTAACACCATCATTATTATAATCTTTATCAACTCTAATTGCTTCTATATCACCAAGAGAATAATTTACTGAATCACCCCAATACCAAATAAGTCTTCCTGTTCTACCCGAAAGTGTATAAACCGATTCGTTACCTCCCGCACATCCTATTACTACGTCCTGAATTCCATCTCCATCAACATCACTTCTAATTTGCATACCATCTTCCCAAGTAACAGAACCTGTATTATTATTATTTGTTCCTGTATTAAATGACCATAAGCTATCAGCTGTTACAGATGAATTTCCATTATAGCAGGTTGTCAAATAATTACCTGAAGTGATAATTACATCATTGACACCATCACCATTAACATCATTAATTTGCTTAATACTTGTCGGCTGATAATCATCATAAGAAGTATTCGGATTATCAAGAATATTTCCCTGCCAATAGATTTCTCCAAGTGTTGTGGGAGTTAAATTCGTGCTACCAGAAAGAGTAATCGTTTTGGTAGGAGCATTTACAGCATTTGATGTTATTGTAGCTATACAAGGATAACTATTACCTCCTGTTGGATGAAACCAAAATCTCAACCCTCTTACACCCTGTGGATTAATATTAATTGGGAAACTCAATCCAACTGTATCAAGTCTATAAGCAGAATTATTAAATGTAATGCTATTAATTGTTAAGACTGAAGTTCCTGTATTTGTAATGTTAAATCTCCACCCACATAAAGAATTGTTTCTTCTTGGACCATAATTAAACACCGAATCGGAAAGCGATATATTTGCTCCGCTATAAACTCCTTTTCCCTTCAGGGTAATAGTTTTTATGGGAGTAGCCATATCGTTACTTGCAATGTTTAAAAATGCAGAAATAGTATCAAATACAAGCGGTGTAAAAGTTACAGTATAATTTTTTAATTGGTTCGGATAAATCGTATCAGGAACATTCGCTGGTGATATACCAAATCTCGGACTTGTAATATTTTTCCCCGAAATTATTAAATTAGCTGTTCCTATATTATTAATCATTAAATTTTGATTTGCTGATGTTCCAATCGTTACATTGCCAAAATCTATCGTAGTTGGTGAAGCTAATATTATCGGAGTTCCTATACCATTTAGAGCATATTTATAAAGTGTTCTATAAGCACTTGCACTTCCACCAACCCTGTAAGCAATTAGCCATAAATGTTGTCCATCCCAATAAATTCCCCGTGGGTCGCAATCTCCATCTGGGTCAGGTGCAGGAAACGAAAATAAAGTATCACCAATGGTTTTTCTAAATGCATAAATTCTTTCGGGGTCACCTTGGAAATTATCCGTTACATATAAAATAGTATCTCCTTTTACTGCAATACCTTGAACCTGTTTTCCTCTCAAAGGAATTGTATCAACCAATAGTTTTGTAGTAAGGTTAACTTTATAAGCATAGGCAAATGGATATGTTGTAAAATCAGGATAATATACTGCGAACCATAAATTATTCCCATCACGAGCAATTCCTCCAATACCACTTGCATAAGTACCTGTCATAATGCTATCGAGCAAAACACCAGTCGGACTAATTTTATATAGTTTAGCTCCCGATGAAGCATAATCTTGAGCAATCCAAAATCCTGCTCCATCCCAAACTAATCCATGATTAAATTTTAAAGGTGTAGTAAGACTATCCATAATTAAACCAGTCTTAGTAACCTTATATATCATCGAAAAAGGATAATAAGACGAATTATCGAAATCAGTCATTATCCAGAGGGTGTCATTTCTATCCGTTACACCCCAAAAATAATTGTAAGGGTTATAATAAGGGAAATTATAAGATGCAACGAGTGATTGAGCTTTTCCAATATTATTTATTAAAAAGAGAAGGGAAAGAAAAATAAATGCTTTTTTCATATTATTACTTGCTTAAGTTATTTAATTGGTAAATATACTAATTACATTTTTCTTATAAAATGAAAAACTGCTTTAATTAAATATAGGAAATCTAAACACTATACACATTTTTTGTAGAAAGTTATTAATTCAGCAAAGAAAAATCTAATTTTATTTAGTAATTTATTAATAAAACCTGTAATTTAATTGATTAGTTTATTTTGAATTTTTATATTTAAAATATTGTTAAATTTGTAATTGTAAAACTAAAATAAATCAAATATGAAGATTATTGTTTGTGTCTCTTTGGTACCAGACACTACAACGAAAATAAAAATTTCGGATTCAAAAAAGACGATAGATGAATCAGGAGTAAGCTTTGTAATTAACCCTTATGATGAATATGCTGTCGAAGAAGCTGTTCAACTTAAGGAGAAAAATGGTGGTGAAGTGATAGCAATATCAGTAGGAAATGAGAAATATAAAGAAGCAATTAAAAAAGCATTCCAAATGGGAGCAGATACAGGAATATTGATTAAATCAAATGAGCCTCTCGATTCATTTTCTGTAGCGAAAAATCTTTCCGACGTAATAAAAGAGATTAATCCCGACATAATATTGTTTGGGAAACAATCCATCGATTTCGACGGCTCACAAATTCCTACTATGGTTGGAGAAATTTTAAGTTTGCCAGCGGTTAATATTGTAACGAAACTAACAATTTCAGATGGTAAAGCTTTGATAGAACGTGAAATAGAAAGAGGTAAAGAATTAATCGAAGCAAATCTTCCTTTAATAATTGGGACACAAAAAGGAATTAATAATCCCCGATATCCAAACCTAAAAAGTATTATGGCTTCTAAATCAAAACCAATAACCGAAAGAGAACCAACATACAGAGAAAATAAAACAGAAATAGTTGAAATGAATCTTCCAAAAGCAAAATCGAAAGGTAAAATTTTGACAGATGGTGCAGGAAGTGTTCCAGAGCTTGTAAGGTTATTAAGAGAAGAAGCAAAAGTAATTTAAGTTTTTATTTTAAAAAATAAAAAAATAGAATTAATAAAAATTAAAAACGGAAAAAAGAATAAAAATGAATAATAAAATATTAGCTTACATAGAATCCAAAAATAATAAATTTAAAAACTCCGCTTTTGAAGTTATTACCGAATCAAGTAAACTTGCAAATTCGCTTGGATGTGAATTCGATTTAATAGCTATAACAGATATAAATAACCCAGAAATTAAAAATCTTAGTGAATACGGAGCAAAGAAAATAAAAATAGTAGATGAAAACTCGTTAAACAAAATTTATGGAGATGATATAAAATACTCACATTCAGCAATTTCAAAAGTTATAAGTGAAATTGCCTTAAAAGGAAATTATAATATAATTATACTATCGGCTACATCTTTTGGGAAAGAAACAGCACCTTCATTAGCAGTTAAGATAGATTCAGCTTTTTGCCCAGATTGCACAGACTTAAAAGTAATCGAGGGAAAAATCATAGCAACAAAACCTGTTTATGCAGGCAAAAGTTATGTTGATATTAAATTTAATTCCGACAAAATATTATTAACCTTAAGACCAAATGTTTTCAAAGCCGAAAAAATTAATAACGAAAATATTGAAATCGAAAATATAGATATAAATGAATTAGATATTACAAAGAATGATTTCAGAACGATAGTAAAAGATATAGTAATTTCTTCAGAAAAGCTGGACGTTGCAGAGGCAGATAGGATAGTATCAGGTGGACGAGGAATGAGAGGTCCTGAAAATTTTGTATTGATAGAAAATTTAGCATCTTTAATAGGTGCAGCAACAGGCGCTTCGAGGGCAGTAGTAGATGCAGATTGGAGACCACATTCTGAACAGGTCGGTCAAACGGGAAAAACTGTTTCTCCAAGTTTATATATTGCTTGTGGAATTAGTGGGGCAATACAGCATTTAGCAGGTATGTCTTCATCAAAATGTATAGTTGCAATAAATAAAGATAAAGACGCTCCTATATTCCAAGTTGCTGATTATGGCATAGTTGGAGATGTTTTTGAGGTATTACCGGCTTTAACGGAAGAATTAAAAAAATTGACTTAAATATTTACCTTTAATCTTATATTTAATTATCATATTTTTATATGGATTGAAACTTATTACTGTTTAAGAGTGTATAAACAATAAAGAAAGATAATAACAACAACAATGGAAGAAAAAGATTTAATACAAGTAGATATATTTGGTTTGTCGCTATCATCAACGGTAAGCGGTGGTGGTTATGCTATTATTTTAAAAGATATTAATGGTGAAAAAAGATTACCAATAATAATAGGTCAATTCGAAGCACAGGCGATAGCACTCGAACTCGAAGGTATAAAACCACCCAGACCTTTAACTCACGATTTATTAAAAAATATTATCGAACTATTAGGATACAATGTTGAATGTGTTATTATTAATGATTTAAGAGATTCAACTTTTTATGCAAAAATTAAATTCGATATACCAACAGTAGAGGATATAGATGCAAGACCATCAGATGCGATCGCTATTGCATTAAAATTTGGTGCACCAATATATGTTACTGCAAATATTATGAACGAAATCGGTTTTATTCCCGAAGATAAACCACGAGGAACGACAATTGAAGATTTAAAAATTGAATTTGATGGTGAAGCTGCATATTCTAAAAAGGAAGAATCTGTTGAAGAAAAACTTAAAAAACTAAAAATAGAACTCGATACGGCAGTATCAATGGAGGATTATGAAAAAGCTGCCAAATTGAGGGACGAAATTAAAAAACTTGAGATATCAAATCTAAACTAATTATTTTTTATTAATTTATTAAGAATAAATGAAAAAAATAACTTTAAGTTTTATTTTAATACTAACTATTTCCATTTCCACACTGTATGCACAATACAAACCTGAAACACAAAAACAAAATCAAAATGTAGAAAAATTTCAGAACTATTTAAAACTAAATAGTTTCACTCCAAGTGTATCGCTTGGGCTGCAAGCCGGTTTTGTAAAGTTTGAAAGTACAGGATTAGGTGTTGGAATGTTTGCAGAAATAAAAACAGAAAGTTTTTCTTTAGTCCCAATGGCATATTATTGGAAAGTAGATAATATGAATAATTTTGAGATGGCAGGTTTGGCAAGGTTAAGATTTAGCACTGGGAATATGGAACCTTATGTAGATGGAGGAATTGGTATTAATTTTCTTAATGATAAAAGAACCACACCAGAAAGAAATGACACAAAAATAGGACTTGATTTAGGAGGTGGAATTGATTTCGTCGGAATGGGTGGAAATTATTCTTTATTTTTCGATGCTAAATATAAAATAATAGTTGGAGACCCAAATATAAAAGGTTTCATCTTAGGCGGTGGAATTAAATTTAGTTTATAACAAATATTTTCAAAATTAAAGCGTAAAAGAAATTATTTCTTTTACGCTTTTTTTTTAATACAATATGAGAAATTTTTTAATTGATATAGGTAATTCTAATATCAAAACAGCTATTAGCATAGATAATAAGATTTTTAAAGTTAAAAGATATAACTATTCGAAAGAAAAATTTTCTAAAATATTAAATGATATTTTAATTTATAAGAAAAATTATTTCGAAAGTATTGGGATTTCCTGTCTTAATAAAAATTATAAGAAGATTATAGATAATAAAATAAAAAAAAAGTATTCTATAAAACCCCTTTTTGTAAAATTTGAAAATAACCTGCCAATAAAACTTGAGTATGAAAAAACACTTGGTGCTGACAGAATTTCTTCCGCAGTTGCCGCTGCATTAAAATATAAAAATAAAAAGAATATTTTAGTTATAGATTTTGGAACTGCAACAACTTATAATTTAATTTGCAATAAAACATTTAAAGGTGGAATAATAACACCTGGATTATTAACATCTCTTCATTCTTTGAAATTAAATGCAAATCTTCCTTTTCCACGCTTAAGAAATAATTTCAGATTAATTTCGAAAAAAACAAATACAAATATACTATCAGGTGTAATGTATCAGAGTATATTTACTACCGAAAATATTATAAAAATACTTAAGGAAAAATATTCCGATTTATATGTAATATCAACTGGCGGTCTTGCAGAATTTATTTATAAAAAAAGTTGTTTAATCGATAAGAATGAAAAAAATCTTGTTTTAGAAGGGATAAATTATATTATTAAACATAAAATAAAATAGTTTGAAATTATTCGAGAAAAAAAAAGTTAAACATTTTTGGACATTTTCACAAGCTGGAAACATTTGGAGATTTATATTTGGCGGGGATAAATATATAATTGGAGAGACACGTAATACAAAAGATAAAAAATTATATTTTTTTTCATTAGGTTATAAAACAGGAAAAGTTTTTTTAAAAGATTTCACTTTCGAGAACGATAATTTCTGGGTTTCGATAGAAGGAGCAACAGAGAATTTATTTTTTATCGGAAGATTTGAGAAACCAGAAATCCCCTATCAGAAAAGCATTATAGCACTTGATATTGAAACAGGTCAAAAAATTTGGGAGAACAAAAATTACTCTTACCTATTTAATACTGAAAAACTATTATATGGTATTAACAGAAAATTCGATAGTAATGATATAGTTGAAATAGACTTAAAAACAGGTGAAGTTTTAAAACAGATAACTGAAAATGAACAACCACAAATTTATAATTTAAGGAATAGAAATGAGGATATATTATTTGAAAATTCAAATTATCCCGTAGTTTACAAAAAAGAAACATCTGAAAAAAATGTCGATAATATATTAGAAAAATATCTTGAGATGGAAAATGCTCAAAATATAGAATATATACTAAGTGAACACTTGCTTATTTTTAATTACTATATTAAATTGCAAAACAATTTAGGAGGCGAAAATAACTTTATCAATAAATTTGCTATTTACGATTTAGCAAAATCCGATTTACTTTTTGAAGAAGTTTTAAATAAAGAAACAAGATACTGTGTCCCGGATAATTTTTTTATAAAAGATAATTTTCTTTTTTATTTAAAAGAAAAGATATCATTAAATTGTATTAAGTTAAACGAAATATAATATGAAAATTATCACACAAGAAATTCAGAGAAAAACTAAAGGGAATTGTGATATTATCGACATTACAAATGATATTCAAAATATTATGTTGGATTCGAGTATTAAAGAAGGATTATGCACCGTTTTTTCCGTTGGTTCGACAGCTGGAATAACTACAATCGAATATGAACCTGGCTTATTAAAAGATATTCCAAAATTGCTCGAAAAGCTTATTCCATCAGCAATCAGATATAATCATGATGATACTTGGGGAGATGGTAATGGTCATTCACACTTAAGGTCTGCTCTAATCAAAACTTCGTTATCAATTCCCATATATAAAGGAGAGCTTACACTCGGAACATGGCAACAGATTGTATTAATAGATTTCGATAATAGAAGTAGAACAAGAAGAATAGTAATACAAATAATGGGAGAATAAAAAATTATTTATTGAAATTATCTTAATTTAATTTATACTACTTTGATAAACGAGATTGCATTTACAATTCTTTTATTATTTTCTTTTGGGTTTTTCATCTACTCGATGAAAAATATTATATCCTACCTTAAAATCGGGAAATATGATTATAGGTTGAATAATATTAAGCAAAGAATAATTAATACAGTAAATTTTGCATTACTACAAAAGAAATTATTTAGAAGTAAAATTGCTGGAATACTGCACGCAACAATTTTCTGGGGTTTTTGCGTTTTACTTTTACTTGTTATTGAAGGATTAATAGAAGGTTATGTTCATAATTTTACATTTGCATTTCTTGGGAAATTTTATTCTGTAATTACAATTACTCAAGATGTTTTTGGTTACCTCGTTTTAGTTACAGTATTATTTTCATTAATCAGAAGATACATAGGAACTCCAGATAGATTAAAAGATAAATCTACCAGAGCAGATGCAACTTTTATTTTAGTTATGATATTGCTCGTTATGATTACAATGATTGGAATGAATATTGAAAAAGTATTATTAGGGACAGTAAGAGGTGCACGACCTATTACCAAATATATTGCAAGTGTTATTAACGGAAATGGTTCAGAAACACTTTACCAATTTTTTTGGTGGGCACATAATATAGTAGTGTTAGGATTTTTGAACTATCTTCCTTATTCAAAACACTTTCACGTTATATCTTCGATACCTAATACTTTTTTATCTAATTATAAATTAGAAAGCAAAAACATTCTTAAACCAATTAATTTTGAAGACGAAAGTATTCAGCAATACGGAGCAAAAGATATTGAAGACCTAACATGGAAACAAATATTAAACGGATACACTTGCACAGAATGTGGTAGATGCACTGAAGTATGTCCAGCAAATGGAACTGGAAAATTATTAAACCCCAAAAAAATAATTACTGATATTAGAAAACGGACAATGCAAAAGGGTCCATTAGTAATAAAAAAAGTTGAGAGTAATCCTATACTCGAAAAAAACCTGATAAATGATTATATAACACAAGAAGAACTCTGGGCTTGCACTACTTGTGCGGCATGTGTAGAAGAGTGTCCTGTTATGATTGAGCATATAACATCTATAGTTGATTTAAGAAGAAATTTGACTATGATGGAATCTTCATTTCCACAAGAACTAAATACAGTATTCCGAAATCTCGAAAATAATGAATCACCATGGGCGTTCGGTGCAGAAGCAAGAAATGAATGGATAGAAGAATTCCTTGAAGAAGCTGAAAAAGAAAATATAAATAGTAAGCTTGTTAAATTGATTAACTTAGGAACTGCGGAAGAACTCGACATTGTGTTTTGGGTTGGTTGTGCAGGTGCATTTGATAAAAGATACAGAAATGTTACTAAATCTTTTGCAAAAATACTTAGTAAAGCAGACATAAAATTCGGAGTTCTTGGAAGTGAAGAAAAATGCAATGGCGATGTTGCAAGAAGATTAGGTAATGAATTCCTTGCTCAGCAATTCATAACGCAAAATATTGAAACCTTTAAAAAATATAAAATTAAAAAAATTGTAACTACCTGTCCACATTGTTTACATTCATTGAAAAATGAATATCCTGCATTTGGAATTGAACTCGATGTAATACATCATACAGATTTTATATCAAAATTATTCAAAGATAAAAAAATAGCTTCTACAAAATCAAATATTGAAAAAATAACATATCACGATTCATGCTATCTCGGAAGATATAATGATATATACGACACTCCAAGAGAAATTATTAAACAAACAACGACTGGCGACTTAATTGAAATGAAAAGAACACGAGATAAGGGATTTTGCTGCGGTGCAGGAGGCGGCAGAATGTTTATGGAAGAAAACGAAGGAAAAAGAGTTAATATCGAAAGAATCGAAGAAGCTCTCGATACTCAAGCAACGACAATATGTTCAGCTTGTCCTTTTTGTATGACAATGTTATCAGATGGTTTAAAAACAAAAGAAAAAGCAGAAGAAGTAAAGGTAATAGATATTTCGGAAATTGTATTGGAAAATTTGAAATAAACTAAAGCAAGGTTTACTTTTTTCCGTAATACTCTTGCAAAAGAGTAAATCCTAAATCTATATAAAAACCACCTATATTTTTAACGAGGAATCCTCTGTAGTAATAAATATCTCGATTAATTACTATAGGTATGAATGAATATCGAGCAGTAAGATTAAATCCAAATCTTTTTAAAGCTTGCCAATCGAAACCCAATGCAGCATAAACACCTAATCCATAAGCAAGTTTTAATTTTTTTAAAGACTTAAAAAACGTTAATTCATAAGGAGTAACTGGAATAAGAGCAGGAGCAAAACCAAATATCAATATAGGTTTCACTTTCCAGTCAGTTCTATTTTGCATAAAATATTTTTCAAGACCAACATTAAATACTATTGGATATAATCTGCTTACTTTATCCAGAGCTGACATATTATTATTTGTATCGATATCTTCTTTAGAGCGTCTATCGAAAACATAGCTTAGATTAATATTAGCAACGAAATCTGCATCGTTACTAAGTCTTTTAAAAATTCCAAAACCAAAACCGTAGGTATATACTCCGTAAAATAAATCAAATCCAATTATATTTTTAAATCTTATTGCAGTATCTCTTTTTTCGGTAATCCATTTTATTTCTAATATTTTTTTAGGCATAAAATTAGGATTACCCTGCTCTATCGAATCGGCATAGATAGAGCGAAATTCAATTCTACGAACCGTATCTTTGATATCTTTTTGAATAATAAATATGCTATCGGAAGGGAATTTTTCTTCGATTAAGTATAAAGAATCAGTAGGAGAAATTATTTCAGGTTTTATTAAACCTATACTATCATTAATTAAAATTTCACTTTCAGGACGTGTGTTAATGGAGGTATCTTTTGTGTTTATTAATTCTTTTCCTGGAACACTTTCAATTGAATCTATAGATATCAGACCTTCTTGAGTTTTTATCGTATCTAAATAATGAGATTTTTCAAGATTGTAAAAAGAAAAATTATCAGATTTTTTATAAGTAAATGATAAAAAAATGAAAGCACTTGAGCATATTACAAAAAGAATAGTTAATATACGCAAGTGCTTCATATTATATTTTTTAACTTTTCTGTATTCTAAATAGTTTTATAATTGGAATTTCATAAAAATATTTAGAATAAAAAAGGTTAAAGTAATTCCCAAATTTCAATACTCTCAACTAAAGATGCAAATTGGATAATAATTTTGTGCAAGAATATAGAAAAGAGTATTTGCAATTACTTAAACAATAAGAAATCCAGCAACGATCAACAAGGACAAGGATATGATAACAGAAAAGAATATGAAATCATATCGTGAAATAGTTGTTTCGTTTGTAGCTTTCATTTTAATTCCCCCATTTAAGTTAAACAATTTTGATTATAAATAAACAATTATTATGCCAAAATATAAATCAATTTTTTTGTATTTTTTATATAATATTTAAAAAATATATTGAAAGTAATAAATTTTTTTAAAAAATAGATAGTTAGCTGACTATCTTATTTATTTTTTTCTGTCTTTAAAACTCAATATTAAAAGTAAATAAATTTTATTAAATTAAACAAAATAAATACAAATAAATTAAAGGAAAAAAATATGTCATTTTATTTCACGTCGGAGTCTGTAAGCGAAGGACATCCTGATAAAATCTGCGATCAAATATCAGATGCAATATTAGATGATATTTTGACTTTTGACAAATATGGAAGAGTAGCATGTGAAACATTTTGTGCAACCGGATTAGTTCTTGTAGGAGGAGAAATAACAACGAGACATTATGTCGATGTCCCCGAACTCGTAAGAAGAGTTGTTTCAGAAATTGGTTATACAAAGGGTGATTATAGATTTGATTCACATTCCATTAACGTAATGTCTGCAATAAATAAACAATCCCCTGATATCGCAATGGGAGTAAATACTGGCGGTGCTGGAGACCAAGGTATGATGTTTGGTTATGCAATAAATGAAACAAAAGAATTGATGCCAATGGCAATAATGTTTGCACACAAACTCGTAAAAAAACTTGCAGATATTAGGAAGAAAAATCCTCAATTAATGCCATATCTAAGACCCGATTCAAAATCTCAAGTTACCATTGAATATAGCGATGATGGTGAGCCAATTAGAGTTGATGCTGTTGTGATATCCACTCAACACGACCCTAATGTTACACAAAAGAAAATCAAATCCGATGTAATCGAAAATGTAATTAAAAAAGTAATACCAGAGAACCTAATGGATAAGAAAACGAAAATTTATGTTAATCCTACAGGAAGATTTGAAATTGGAGGACCACACGGAGATACTGGATTAACGGGAAGAAAGATTATTGTAGATACTTATGGAGGTAAAGCTCCACATGGTGGAGGTGCTTTTTCCGGTAAAGACCCATCGAAGGTTGATAGAAGTGCAGCTTATGCAGCACGACATATAGCAAAAAATATTGTTGCATCTAAACTTGCAGATGAATGTATGATACAATTATCCTATGCTATCGGTGTTCCCGAACCTGTATCGATAATGGTAAATACAAATGGCACTGGTAAAATAACTGACCTTGAACTTGCTAAAATTATTAAAACGGAGATTGATTTAACACCAAAAGGAATTATTCATAGATTAAACTTAAGAAGACCAATTTACAGAAAAACAGCAGCATACGGACATTTTGGAAGAAATGAACCAGAATTTACTTGGGAAAAAACAGATTTGAAAGATGTTTTATTAAAAGCAATAAAATAATTTAGTTAAAGGAAACTTCCAAAATAATGAAAGAATTTTTTTTCGGATTTATATATCCTTTTAAAAGTATTAACTTTTTTTTCAAACATCCGAAATTAATATTATTTTCCATAGTCCCGTTTTTAATTAATATTATTATTTACGGGACTATTTTTATTCTTTCATATAAATGGATAATTGGTTTTTCGGGTAAAGTAACTGGTGCACAAGATATCAATGCGGTTTGGTGGCAAGAATTATTAAATGTTTTGATATTAATAATCTCATTCATCATTTTATTATTTATTTGTTATCTTGCATTTATTACATTAAGCAGTATAATTACTGCTCCTTTTAATGAAAAAATTTCCTGCTATGTAGAAGAGGTGGTAACAAAAGAAAAAGTAAAATATGATGTAGGATTTTGGAAAGATGCTTGGTTCAGTATAAAAGCCGAAACATTAAAAATTATTTTTTATTTATCTATAATTATCCCGATTTTATTATTAAACCTAATACCCGTTATTGGTTCTATATTTTCCACAATTTTTGGAACATTTTTTTCCTTTTTTTTTAATGCTCTGGATTTTCTCGATTACCCGATGACAAGAAAATTTTATAATTTAAGAAAAAAAATCAAAGTCATAATGTCAAAGAAATTGCTTTCTCTTGGATTTGGAGCAAGTGTATTTATTATAATGTTTCTGCCCTTTATCAATGTGCTTTTAAAATCAATTTGTGTAACTTCTGGAACTGCTTTATTTTTTGAAAAGGAATATATTTTAGAAAAATAATTTATTAACTCATAATGTCAATTGAAAATATTATTGAACCCGAGATAAATTTAGAGCTTGCAAAAGAACTCGGATTACTTGAAGAAGAATACGAAAGGATAAAAAAAATACTTGGAAGAATTCCAACATATACAGAACTTGGAATATTTTCAGTAATGTGGAGCGAACACTGTTCATATAAAAATTCAATATTGCAGATTAAAACATTACCAAGAACAGGTGGAAGATTATTAGTATCCGCAGGAGAAGAAAATGCCGGATTGATAGATATTGGAGATGGACTTGCAGTAGCTTTTAAAATCGAATCACACAATCATCCATCTGCCGTTGAACCTTATCAAGGTGCTGCCACTGGAGTTGGTGGAATTTTAAGAGATATTTTTACAATGGGAGCCCGACCTATAGCAGCATTAAACTCTTTAAGATTTGGATTAATCGAAAAAACTAATAATAATTCAAACCAGCAAGTTGAAAGAAGTAAATATCTTTTTAAGAATGTAGTAAAGGGAATTGGAGATTATGGAAATTGTTTTGGTGTCCCTACTATAAGTGGAGAAGTATATTTTGAAGAATGTTATCAGGATAATCCTTTAGTAAATGCAATGGCTGTTGGATTAGTAAAGCATCAAAACGTAGCATCGGCAAAAGCACAGGGAGAAGGAAATCCAGTATTTATTGTTGGTTCATCTACGGGAAAAGACGGAATTCACGGAGCTACGTTTGCTTCGGAAGAAATTTCGGAAAAATCGGAATCGAAACGACCAAGTGTTCAAGTTGGAGACCCATTTACGGAAAAATTGCTTTTAGAAGCAACCCTTGAAGCAATCAGATCTGGAGTTGTAGTTGGCATTCAAGATATGGGAGCTGCGGGTATTACCTGCTCTACAAGTGAAATGAGTGCAAAGGGTGAATGTGGAATGGAAATAAATCTTGACTTAGTTCCATTAAGAGATGAAAATATGAGTTCGTATGAAATAATGTTATCCGAATCACAAGAAAGAATGCTCGTTGTTATAGAAAAAGGAAAAGAAGAACAAGCAAAAAACATTTTTCATAAATGGGATTTAAATTGTGTTAAAATTGGTACTGTAATAAAAGAGAAAAATATTAAAGTTCATTTTAAAAATAAATTAGTTGCGGATATACCTGCATTTGAACTTGTATTAGGAGGTGGAGCTCCAGTTTATAAAAGAGAGACGAAAATACCCGAATACTTAAAAGATACAAAAAATTTCAACCCGAATAAATTAGAAGAACCCGAAGATTACAATGAAGTCTTATTAGAAATTTTATCTTCGCCAAATATTACAAACAAAAAATGGGTTTATGAGCAATATGATACACAAGTAAGAACGAACACAATTTTAATGCCCGGTGGAGATGCTTCAGTTGTTAGAATAAAAAATACAACAAAAGGTCTTTCATTAAAAACAGATTGTAATAGTAAATATGTATTTCTAAACCCATATAAAGGAGGGATGATTGCAGTCTGCGAATCAGCAAGAAACGTAGTTTGCACTGGTGCTACTCCACTTGCAATTACTAATTGTCTAAATTTTGGAAATCCATATAATCCTGAAGTCTACTATCAATTTAGTGAAGCAGTAAGAGGTATTGGTGATGCTTGCAGAAAATTAAATACTCCTGTCACAGGTGGTAATGTTAGCTTTTATAATCAATCTCAAGACTATGCTGTATTTCCTACCCCTGTTATTGGAATGTTAGGGTTGATAGAAGATATTGATTTTATGGTAACATCAAACTTTAAAAATGAGAATGAAAATATTTTCCTTATAGGTAAAAACTTTGGAGAAATTGGTGGAAGCGAATATCTAAGTGTAATTCATAATTTAATTAAAGGTGATTCACCAGAAATTGATTTAGAAAAAGAATTATCACTTCATTCTACATTATTAGAATTAATAAAATTAAAATTAATTAATTCAGCACACGATATTTCAGAAGGTGGATTAGCAATAGCTTTAGCCGAATCTTGTATTATGAATAGTAATAAACTCATCGGTTGTAAAATAAATTATAAGTATGAATTCAGAAAAGACTTCGATTTATTTTCCGAATCTCAGACAAGAGCAATCATATCTGCAAATTCGTCTAACGAAGAAAGAATTTTCGAAATATGCAAAAATCATAATATAGAAATTTTAAAAATCGGGATTACCGGTGGAGATAAATTAATAATAAATGATGATATTGATATAAAACTCGATAAATTATATGATTTTTATTATCACAAATTAAATAAAATTATGGAGAGTTAGATTTTATTATAAATAATAAAACTAAATCATTGATGAAAATCAAAAATATTTTTCTATATCTAATCACGCTTTTATTTGTATTGAGCGGATGTGTAGCACCAACAAAAAAAGAAATCCCTGAAGAAGATTACGAAGAAGACATAAGTTTATCCGATACATTAGATATAATTTCTTATTTAAATGTAGAAGATAATAAGTTAAAAAATGGGGACTTAATTTTTAAGTATGCGTTTATTGAACAGAAAAAATCGATGTATGCTAAAAATTCGGATTATGTATATTTGTACTGGTTAAATAATAAAAAGCTGCCTTTAAAAGGTAGAACGAAATGTAACATATTTGCAATAAATACATTATTTAAAGCAGGATTTTTATGCCCCGACGAAAATGTCCGAACAAAAGATTTAATGAACGTTAAACTATTTAAAGATATTTTCCCGATTGTTAATGTATCGAAACCAAGTCAACTTGCTAAAGGAGATTTGATAGTATGGAACGGTCACGTAATAATATATGATACAATATCAGTAGTGAATAAAAAATTATACGCAAAGGCTATTTGGGCAGGGACAAGAAAAAGAGATAATGGAAAAAATATAATTAATAACGTTATATATGGTAAATATCCTCTATCTGGAAAATTTTTAGTTAGAAGACCAATTAAAAAGATATAAAAACAATAACATCATTAATCATTGAATTTTACGTATTTCACTTTAAAAAGAAATTTAATATAATTATATTTATAAAATTTATTAATTAATTAAAAAGGAGATATAATAATGACACACGAAGAAATTGAAGCAAAAGTAATACAAGCAATAGTTGATAAATTGGGTGTTGAAGAGTCCAAGGTTACGAAAGAGGCATCATTTATAAATGACCTTGGAGCTGATTCTTTAGATACAGTTGAATTGGTAATGAAATTCGAAGATGAATTTGGAATAAAAATTCCCGAAGAGGACAATGAAAAAATTACTAAAGTTGGTGAAGCTATAGACTATATAGCCTCAAAAGTTAATAATTAAAAATTAATTAATGAGAAGAAGAGTTGTAGTAACAGGTATAGGAGCATTAACTCCTGTAGGTTTAACTGTACAGGAGTTTTGGTCTTCCTTAATACAAGGTAAGAGTGGTGTAGATTACATTACATATTTCGACACAAAAGATTTTGCCACAAAATTTGCCGCAGAGTTAAAGGGGTTCAATCCACAAAATTATATGGATAGAAAGTTAGCTCAAAGAACTGACCCTTTTACGCAATATGCAATTGCTTCTACTCAAGAAGCAATTAAGGACAGCGAAATAAATTTCGAAAAGATTGATTGTGAAAGAGCAGGTGTAGTATTTGGTTCGGGTATAGGTGGAATGTGGACTTACGATAAACAACAGAATATTTTATTTTCAAGAGGTGGTAATCCAGATAGAATTAGCCCTTTCTTTATTCCGATGTTGATTGCGGACATTGTGGCTGGAAGAATCTCTATGATATATGGATTAAAGGGGCCTAATTATGCAACAACATCAGCCTGTACTACATCGGCACATTCCATTATAGATTCGGTTATGATAATTCAGAGGGATAATGCAGATATTATGGTTACAGGTGGTTCTGAAGCGGTTATCTGCCCAATGGGAATTGGCGGTTTTAATGCTATGGGGGCAATATCTACTCTTAACGAAGCACCACAAAAAGCATCACGACCTTTCGATAAAAAAAGAAGTGGTTTTGTTATGGGAGAAGGTTCGGGAACTTTAGTTCTTGAAGAACTCGAGCATGCAAAAGCACGAGGAGCTAAAATATATGCCGAAATTGCAGGATTTGGTATGACAGGTGATGCCCATCATATAACTGACCCTGCTCCAGGTGGAGACGGTGTGGTTAGAGCAATTAGGCTTGCTTTAAAGGATTCTAATTTATCCGAAAGCGAGATTGATGTAATTAATGCACACGGAACTTCCACACCTCCTAATGATAGAAATGAAACCGCTGCAATCAAAACGGTTTTTGGAGAGAGAGCATATGATATTCCTGTCCATTCAATTAAATCGATGGTAGGACATTTACTTGGAGCGGCTGGGGCAATCGAATCTATATCTTCAATTTTAACAATTCGAGATGGAATTATTCCACCAACTATAAATTATGAAGAAAAAGACGAAGAATGTGACTTATTTTATGTTCCAAATGTAGCGATTAAGAAAGAAGTAAAAACAGTTGTGTGTAATAATTCTGGCTTCGGAGGACATAATACAGCAATTATTTTTAAAAAATATGAGGAATAAAAAGATTTCGTGAATAATAATTGCTTGAATGTTTAAATTTTTAAAAAAAATAAAAAAAATTCTCCCTTTCGTAAGAAAGGGAGAAAAAGCTGAAGAGACCTTATCAAAAGCAATAAAAAAAATTGATTTTGAAAAATTTCAAGAATCAATACATTATAAAATAATAGATAAAAGCTATTTTATTACAGCATTAACCCACCGTTCATTTTTAAAAATAAGAAGAGACCCAAGCAGTTTAAATTTAATTTCAAATGAAAGGTCTGAATTTCTTGGCGATGCCGTACTTGATTTAGTGGTTGCAGAGTTCTTGTTTAAGAATTTTCCTCTTAATGAAGAAGGAGATTTAACAAAATTCAGGTCGATTCTTGTAAATAAGAGATTTTTAGCCGAAAGAGCAAAAAGTATTGGATTACAAAATTTTTTACTTGCATCTAACACAGCATTAAAATCAATCGAAGAAGGTTACGATGCTATTTTAGCAGATGCTTATGAAGCTCTTATAGGTGCTATATTTCTCGATTCAGGTTATGAATCAGCAAAAAGGTTTTTGAATCAAGAAATATTTATGAAACTCGATATAAAATGGCTTAACCAATTCGATGAAAACCATAAAAGCAAATTTTTAGAATATGCCCAAGCCCATACGGATTATATACCCGAATATTTTGTTATTAACGAAGAAGGTCCCGAACACCATAAACTATTTACTGTAGAAGTACATCTTGCAAAGCATTGTCTTGGTATAGGAAAAGGAAAATCTAAAAAGCAGGCGGAACAGGAAGCTGCTAAAAATGCTCTTCAAAATATCGATGTTATAGAAAAATTAGGATTAAAAAAAAGAAAGTGAATATTAATAATTTTTTTATTTTAAGGCTTGACATTCTTTATAAGTAGGTATATTTTTGTAATAAATAAAAAGGGAGGTTTCACTAATAAGATAATTGGTATTACTTTTGAATTAAAAAAAATA
Organism: uncultured Ignavibacteriaceae bacterium; assembly: GCA_964400285.1. Taxonomy (GTDB): domain Bacteria; phylum Bacteroidota; class Ignavibacteria; order Tepidaquicellales; family Tepidaquicellaceae; genus FEN-1279. Next base: position 372,715 of record CAYNTK010000001.1, on the reverse strand, counting down.
AAAAATATGATATATAATAAAAGACCATTTTTTAAGGTTTTCGATGTTAACTTTAATAAATGGTTTTTTTATTAATTAATAATAAAATCAAATGTTATATAAAAAAATAGTAATAATATTTCTTTTAAGCTTTTTAACGAATTTTAGTTTTTCTCAATTAAAAAATGAGAATAGCTCAATCATAAATAATGATTTTGTGTATGATTACAAAGTAATATCTTCTAATAGTTCATTTGTAGAAGTCGAATTTATTCCTCAATATACTGATGAATTGAATTTTCGAAATGCAGGACATAATGATTTGGAATTTGGGAAGCCGAATTTAGGTTACAGAGTATTTAATTTGATACTCCCTTCAGATAAAAATAACAGGATTGAAATTATAGACTCAAAATTTTCTGAAAAAACAAATGTAGATGTTAAACCTGTTCCCACTCCAAAAAGAGCAAACAACAAATTGGAAATATTATATGATTATAAGACTGATAATATAATTTACTCAACAAATAGTTTTTATCCTTCAAATAACATAATTTTCGTTCAAGATAATAAGATAAGAGATAAACATTTTGGTTCGGTTAGTATTTATCCTGTATCTTATAATCCAGTTTCTAAAACGATAAAAAAATATACTTATTTAAAATTTAGGATTACATTTGGAGAAAGACCCATCATCAGTCAAAGGCAATTAAGTATTCACGAAAAAACATTTTTTTCTGGAATAGCCCTTAATTCTGATATAGCTTATAACTGGACAACAAAGCAAGATGTAACATCAAAGCCAAATTATATAAATAGTGTTCTAAAAACAGGTGATTTTTACAAAATAACTGTAAAAGATGACGGAATTTATAAAATTGATAAGAATTTTTTAACTAATGCAGGTATTAATGTAAGTAACATAAACCCTAAAACAATTAAAATATATAATAATAGTGGTAAAGAATTACCATACGATATTGCAACACCGGTAATTCAAGATTTATCCGAAACGAGAATTTATGTAGAAGGAGAAGATGATGGAGTATTCAATGATGGAGATTATATATTATTTTATGGACGTTCACCAAACTGGTGGACTTATTCACCAACAAATAAAAAGTATTACCATAATATTAACCATTATTCAAATGTAAACTATTATTATCTGACATTTGGAGGTAGTAATGGTAAAAGAATGAATATCGTTCCATCTATAAATAATGGTAATATTCCCCCACTTACAAGTTTTACAGAAAAGTTTTTTGACGAGCCAGAAATTAATAATTTAGGTTCAACAGGTATATTATGGGTAAGTCAAAGAATTGGTTTGGGAGAAAGTTTTTCTTTCAATAAACAGCTTACTGGACTTATAGAAGGTTCTATAATAAATTTCCGTTTAAAAATTGGAAATTCTACTCAAGCACAAGCTTATTTTGAATTAAAAGACGGAAATACATACAGTGCAGTTTATTGTTTAGAACCAAATTACGGTGCATTTGAACACATAAGTTTTCGGCTTTGTAGTTCGAATGATACATATATAGAGGATTCATATTCATTACCACCCGGAAACCAAAATATGAATCTTCAAGCTATATTATCCAGACAATACAATAGCACAAATATTGATTCGTATTATGATTACCTCGATGTATTTTATCAAAGAAGTTTTGCAAGCGTTACTAATAATTCTTTCCGATTTAATTCGCCCGATACTAATGGAATAGTTGAATATCAGGTTTCGACTTTTAATACTTCGACAATTAAGATATTTGATGTAACTAATTTTAACGAAGCAAAAATTATCTTACCTATTTCATTTAATAGTGGTATGGTAAGATTTCAAGATGATATACAAAATGAGATAAAAGAATATTTTGCAATTGGAGGGAATAATTATAAAACTCCCCTATCCATTTCGGCACGAATTCCAAATCAAGATATACAAGGGAGTTATACAGATGGTGCAGATTTTATAATAATATCTCCCCCCGAGTTTTTGTCGGCAGCGAATAGATTGAAAACTTATCGCGAATCACCGGGAATTAATAATCCAAATTATTTGAAAACTTATGTTTTTAATACATTAGATATTTTTAATGAATTTTCTTGTGGACAGGCAGACCCTGTTGCTTTTAGAAATTTCTTAAAGTATGCATATGCAAATTGGTCTCGCAAACCTGCTTATGTTTTATTTTTTGGAGATGGTAGCTATGATTATAAAAACATTTATAATTTAAGCACAAGAAACTTTATACCTCCAATCCAGAAACCACACGAAAGAAGTAGTGAACTTGAAAGTTATCCAAGCGATGATTTTATAGCTTGTATAAGTATAAGCAAACCCAGCCCATCCCCTGTTCAACCCGATTTCTACTGTGGAAGGATAAATATTAATTCACCTTTAGAAGCAAATGCTGCAGTCGATAAAATTATTAGATATGAGTCTGTTGAAAATTACGGCATCTGGAAAAAAAAGATTATGTATGTTGCTGATGATGGTTGGACAACCGAATCAAATCAAGGACAAGAAGGAAGTCTACACACTTCACAATGTGAAGACATAGCAGAAATCTATACACCAAAGGATTTCGAAAAAGAAAAAATATATATAGTAACATATCCAACTGTTATCACGCCATCTGGAAGAAGAAAACCCGGTGCTAATGTGGATATTGTAAAAGGATGGAATGAAGGCAGACTTGTTATAAATTATGTTGGGCATGGTAGTGCAGATTTGTGGGCACACGAGCATATATTTGTAAGAGATGAAACTCTTCCACAATTAACTAATTCAAGCAAATTACCATTTGTAACTATTGCAAGTTGTGACCTTTTAAGATGGGACGACCCATTTTCGATTTGTGCAGGTGAACAACTCGTAACAATTCCTTATGGTGCTATTGGAGTAGTTGGTGCTTGCAGACCAGTATATGCACCAGATAATGCAAGGTTTAATAATGCACTTTGGGAACAATTTATGAGAGTTAAGGATACTCTGAATCTTCCTGTTAGAATTGGTAAAGCAATGTATTTGTGCAAACTAAGTTTAAATTTATCAGACAACGATGCCAAATACAGTCTTGAAGGAGACCCAACAATTAGAGTTAGCATCCCTCAATATTTTACATCAATTGACAGCATTAATCATACCTCTTTAGTTGATACTTCGCAAGTAGATACAATTAAAGCATTACAAAAAGTTGAGATTAAAGGTAGAATTTTATATCCCGATTCCTCTTTTTATAGTTCTTATAATGGTGAAATTACTATTAAGATTTTTGATGTAGATAAAAATATAATTTACTATGATTTCGGATATCCTTTCTATTTTAGACTCGATGGAGGCACAATATTCAAAGGGAAAACAAAAATTTCGAACGGTAAATGGTCTATTAAATTTGTTGTTCCAAGGGATATATCTTACAATACTGGTAAAGGAAAATTAACAGCTTATTTTACCGATAATATGACGGAAGGGACTGGATATACAAATAAATTTGTATTAAATGGTATAGATACTACAGCAGCAATAGATACTACAGGACCTAATATCAGTGTATTTATGGATAGCAGAAATTTCCGCTCTGGTGATATAATAAATCAAAATTCAAAAATTATTGCGGACTTTTTTGATGAAAGTGGAATTAATCTTACAGGTCAAATCGGGCATAAATTGGAAGCAATAATCAATGATGATGAAAATACCAAAATTGATTTAACATCTTATTATAATTCAGATACAAGCTATCAACACGGTTCGCTCGAATATCCTATGCAAAAAATTCCCGATGGAAAATATAAATTAAAAATTAGAGCTTGGGATACATATAATAATCTTTCTGAAGCAACAATATACTATGTTGTAAAAAGCAATTCTGAACTTTTTGTTGATAAAGTATTTAATTACCCTAATCCATTTAAAGATTTCACAACCTTTACGTTCCAGCACAATCTCGATGCTCCTGTAAGTGTTAAAATTAAGATTTTTACTGTCAATGGAAGGTTAATTAAAGAAATAACAAGAACTAATATAATGGATAAAAATGTTATAATTGAATGGGACGGGAGAGATGCCGATAATGATGCTATTGCAAATGGAACTTATTTATACAAGATTACTATAAAATCCGATGACGGAGCATTTAATAAAACTAATACAGGAATACTGGCTAAACTAAAATAGATTTTTTATAATAACAATTGGAGGAAACTCAATAAATGTTCAAAATAAAATATGTAAGAATAGCATTTATGCTTATTTTCGTCTTTACGATGTTTTTCGATTTTAATACATCATTTGCTCAAAATACTGTTTCAACAGGTGTACCATTTCTATTAATTGGTCCTAACTCGAGATTTGCAGCAATGGGTGAAACAGGAACAGCAATTGCCGATGATGCAACTGCTATGCATTGGAATCCTTCCGGATTAGCTTTTCAAACTACTGGAACAGAAGTTAATTTTACTCATTCCCCTTGGCTCGCCGGATTGGGTTTATCGGACTTGTTTTATGATTACCTGGCTGCAAGAAAACATTTTAAGCAATTAAACGGAACGATAGGTTTTGACTTCACTTATCTAAATATTGGTGAAGTTATTTATACAGATGAAACAGGTAGAACAGACGAATCTAAAAACTACAAAGCTTATGAGTTTGCAGTTGCCTTTGCTTATGCAACTCAATTACGAAACGATTTAGGTGCAGGTGTAACTGTCAGGTTTATTTACAGTCGCCTTTCTCCCAATAATCTTCAGGTAGGTAATGAAAAAGGTTCTGGGACAGCTTTTACAACAAGTTTTGACCTTTCTGCATTATATAAATTAAAAAGTGGTCCTAAATTATTAAAGGATAAACTTTCATTTGGAATAAATCTATCTAATTTAGGTCCTAAAATTTCTTATGTTGATGCTTCTCAAGCTGACCCTATTCCAACTCAATTAAGAATTGGTGTTGCATACAATGTATTTAAAAATGAAGGTAATGATTTAACCATTACTGCGGATTTTTCTAAATTACTTGTAAATAGACATCCTGATGGAACATCAGACGCGTTTTATAAAGCAATGTTTACATCTTGGAAAGGTGGTCTTGGGCAGATTGGAACAACAATACAATCTTCTGTCGGTGTTGAATATTGGTATGGAAGTCCAAGATTAATTGCTTTAAGAGCAGGATATTTCTATGAAGACCCATCGAACGGAAACAGAAAGTTTATAACTTTAGGTGCAGGTATCAGGTATTCACTATATGGTTTTGATTTCAGTTATATAAATGCGGTCGAAGAAAATCATCCTTTAGCAAATACATTAAGATTTGGTTTATTAGTTAATTTTTAAAATAAATTTTCATATTTTAATCTTTGAAATCATATTACAATAATATTGATTTCAAAGATTAATTGTTTATAGACATAAAAAAACGCTTTACCTCAATAATTATTAAAAATAATTCTCTTTGAAAATATGAGATTGAATAAATTGTTAATACTAATCAATATAATTGCAATTTCTGCATTTTCCCAGTTAGATGTTAGTAAAAATCCATATAAATTTTCTCATCCTATTAATTATGGAAAAATAGAGCATAAGAAAGTAAATAAATTAGGTTTTAAATCTTCACCCGATACAATACAAGTTGTCGCTGTAATGGTGCAGTTTCAAGAAGATTCTGACCCGAGAACTACAGGGAACGGAAAATTTGACTTATCCAATAAATATTATAATTCTACTTTACAGCGTGATACAGTTATCGATGCTCCTCCTTACGATAGTCTCTATTTCTTAGACCATCTTGAATTCTTAAAAAACTATTATTTTAAGTCATCTAAAGGTAAGTTAATACTAAATTACAAACTTTATGGAAATATTATAACATTACCTAATGTAATGTCACACTATTCTCCCCAAAAAAATGAAAATAATGCAAAGCTTGGTCAACTATTTTTAGATACTTGGCTACGAGCTGATAGCAATATAAATTTAAATGGTTATGATACTTCAAATACAGCTTTCGTTATTTTTCACGCAGGGGTTGGTAGAGATATTGATTTAACATCAATTTTCGGTTATGACCCTTATCCTTATGATATACCTTCGGTTTTTCTTGGAAGCAAAGGGCTTCAGGAATTAAACATAAATGGTTACACTACCAAGTCAGGTTTTATTATTAGAAATTCATTAATTATACCTTCTACTGAATTAAGAGAATTAAACTTAATAACTGGTAATTTTTTATTACAACTCGGAATAAATGGAATCTTGTGTGCAAGTTTAGGAAGTTATCTTGGTCTTCCAGATTTGTTTAACACAGCTAATGGAAAAACAGCAATAGGACGCTTTGGTTTGATGGATGGACAATCTATTTTTAGTTATAATGGAATCTTCCCTCCAGAACCTTCTGCTTGGGAGAAAATTTTTCTTGGTTGGATAAACCCTGTAGTTATTTCTTCTGGTGATACATATATAAATTTAAAAACATCTTCAGTAAACACATATACAGACACGTCAGTAATAAAAGTTTTAATGAATGCTAAAGAATACTTTCTTATTGAAAATCGAAATAGAAGTTATGATAATTCAGGTCAAACGGTTTATACACGCAATAGAGCATTTAGAGATTCGAGTTTCTTTACTAAAGATGTTCCCGGATTTGTGAATTATGATATTTATGCGATAAACGGTAACGTCACAGATGTTAAATTTCTCGATTGGAGCTTACCCGGAGCTATTACAGATACATGCAATTTCAGAGGAGGGATACTTATATGGCATATAGATGAAAATGTTATCGATGCAAAAATTGCCACAAACTCAATCAATAATGATATTAAACACAGAGGAGTATGCTTAAAGGAAGCAAAAGGTTCGCAAGATATAGGAGTTACTTATAGCACTCCCTTTGGTGATTTTACTTCCGATGGATATTTTGTAGATTTTTGGTATAGAGGTAATCATTATGTCCCATCGAATATTTATAAAAATGAATTTACTCCGACTTCTTTTCCTAATTCATTAAGTTATTCATTAGCAAATAATAACATATATATAACAGAGTTTGACTCTATTTTACCAGTTATGAAATTTAGAGTTAGAATTGGTTCGGATATAATAAAACCACTCGTTGGTTATCCAAAATACATAGGTGGAACGAATAACTTTAATAATATTCATCCCATAGCATTCGATATCAATAATGATGGCAAAGACGAATTTTTTATAAATAATTCAAATGATTTATTCGGTTTTAAAACTGACGGGACTCCAATATTAAATAATCAAAATGGTTTGTTAATATATAATTATGGAAACACCCCCGCTGCTTTTGCATTTTCTCCTTCTATGAATAACACTAAGAGATTAATTTTAACATCGCGTAATATTAATAAAATCGGTTTTTATGAAATAACAAATTTTGCTATTTCAGATTCTATATTCGATATTATTCCCGATAAAGCTCCAACTTTCCCTCTTATATTCGATTCTAACAAAGTCGTTCTTGGTTTTGATAATGGCTGGATTTTAGAAAGGAAACTTAATGGAACAACCAACGTTATCGATTCTGCATTACGTATTGGAATCGATAATTTTTCAAAAGTTGACCAAAATAGATATATATACAATACTGGTAACAGTGGATATGTTTATGTAGGCAATTTAAAAAGCACAAATTCTGTCGATTCTTTAAAATACAATTCCTCTGGTGTATTTTATATTAATGGAGTAAAATTAAATATCAATTATAAAATAAATAATGCTAAATATCCAGTTATGGCTGACGTTAATAAAGATGGAAGACAAGAGATTATATTTTCAGCAGACGAAGGACTTTTTGCAATTAATTCATCAGGAGTTTTATTAGAAAACTTTCCTGTTAGTTTTAATAAAAAAATAAATTCTGGTATTGCAGTCGGAGATATAAATGATGATGGTATAATGGATTTAATATTCACAACTACAGAAGGTGATTTATATGTATATGGTATTAACGGAAAAGTCGTTTCAGGATACCCAATTAAATCTGGCTCAAGCACTTACTCCACACCCGCTTTAGCAAACTTAAACGATACACTCGGAATTATTGTTTATGGTGGCGGATATTTATATGCTTATAAAACAAATACGCGATACGATGAAAATAAAATATTGTGGAAAAACTTTTTTAGAGATAAATATTTATCGAATAATAATTACAAAAGTCTTTCTTCTACAATAACATATTCCGAAAAATTACCGTCAGATAAAATATATAATTGGCCAAATCCAGTATATGACTCGAAAACTTTTATAAGATATTATATAAATGGAAATGCTGGAACAGTTTCTATCAAAATACTCGATTTATCTGGAGAACTTGTTACAAAACTAAACGGCACATCAAACTCTAATGCTGATAATGAAGTTATATGGGATGTTTCTGCTGTCCAAAGTGGTATTTATTACGGAGTAATAGAAGCGGAAATAGACGGTAGTAAAGAAACGAAGATTATAAAAATTGCTGTTGTAAAATAAATTGTATTTTCAATATTTACGTTAAATAATTAGTATTTAATGGATATTTTTGCTATTGCTTCTTCTTTAATTTATTTAGCTTTACATATTTTATTTTTTATCGGTTTTCTTAAATCTAATTCATTAAAAAAAAATAATAATTCAAACAACATTAAAGTCACTGTTATAGTTGCAGCAAGAAACGAAGAAAAAATAATATCAAATTGTATTTCCTCTCTAAAAAAATTAAATTATGATAAAAATCTCTTTCAAATAATTCTTGTAAATGATAAATCCACCGATAATACAAAATCTATTATGATAAACGAGACAAAAGATTTGAATCATTTTATCGTAATCGATTCCGATGATATTTCTAACAAAAACTTAAAAGGTAAAGCAAATGCTATCGATTCTGCAATTAAAATTGCTAATGGGGATATTATTATGATGACGGATGCGGATTGCATTGTCCCTGAAAATTGGATTACTGAAACTGTAAAATATTATCGAGAAAATGTGGAGATGGTATGTGGTTTTACAAAAATAAATTATAATAATTCTTTTTTTGCAAAACTTCAAGCACTCGATTGGATTTATCTTCAATCTCTCGCATCTTGTAGTAGCGGTATAGGTAAAATTTTAAGTTGTATTGGCAACAATTTATCATTTACTAAAAAAGTTTATAATTATATAGGTGGTTATGAAAAAATAAATTTCTCCGTTACTGAAGACCTTGCTCTTATGCGTAAAATAAATTCAGATAAAAATTTCAAAGTAATCTACCCAGTTAATTATAATTGCACAGTAACAACTGAGGAATGTAAAACTATTAAAGAACTATATAATCAGAAAAAAAGATGGTTCAAAGGTGGTTTGGGAATAAATTTTCTTGGATGGATACTTGGATTTTTACTCTATATTGTTAATTTAATCTTAATTATTGGATTTCTTTTATTCGATATTTATCTGTATTTACTTTTAATATTAATAAAAATAATCTCCGAACTGATTATTATATTACCTGTATATTATAAATTAAAATTTTCAAAATTGTTTATATATTTTCCTCTTTTTCAGATTTATTTTTCAATCTATGGTTTATTATTACCATTCACTTTTCTATTTAGCACAAAAATAAACTGGAAAGAACGTAAACTTTAAAATCTTATCAAAGGTAATCTAAATCTTGTTTTTATAGATATTGTGCTATAATCTTTCGCTGATAGATATGTTGTATATAAATCAAATATATACAATGTAAAACCAAAACCCCCTCCAAATCCGATAACATTATCGGAAGTTTTTAAATTTGTAGAATTATTTTCGGGAGATATTACTCTTTTAACATTTAAACTTCTTGCCTCGATAAATACAAAAGGTATAGTAAAACTTGACTTTAAATATTTATTTAATAAAAAATCTAAACTAACCCCTATTGAGGTTATTTTTGTATTCATAGAATTTAAAAGATTTTTAGTCTTAAAATCATCTGAGCCAGAATGATTTTGATACTGGAATGTAGCTCCAATAACAAATGGATATATACTTAAAGATGAATATTCGAGTTTTCCACCAAAACCAAATGTATATTTTGAATTCTCATTTAATACTTTTATGGGTAACTCTGCACTAATAAATGGTGAAATAAAAATTCCACTTGACTTTTTTATTGCAACACTCGTCTCTCTTTTTTTTGCAGTATCTATCTCACTACCTTGTGCATATATTATAGACGAACAAACTAAAAAAAGGAATATTAATAATATTTTTTTTAAAATCATTTAAAATACTTTAAGAATGTTTTAATAATATTTTTTCAATTTCTTTAGCTTCTATTTTTGATATACTTTTTTTCTCTTTAGATAATTCCAATGCTTCTCTACCAAGAATAACATAGTAATATAATAAATAAGGTAATTCTTCTTTAATATTTATTAAATGCAAATCAATAGTTTTTATATCTCCCCTATCAAATGGTCCAGTTAAAGAATCTTTAATACCGTGCTTAAAAATATTATCTATTGTTTTTCTTACAATCGGTTCAACAATATCTATGTTGTTATCATTTTTTAATTTTATTTTATCAATAATTTTTGAAATTATTTTAAAGTGGCTAACAAGAAAATTTGATGCTATTACACATACTGTATGATATAGTATTTTTTTATTTTTTGGAACAAAAATATACTTACTATTTAAACATTTTATATAATTAATAAAATATTTTATTGCATTAGTGCCACCTTCAATACCAAAATAAATATTTTTTAATAATTCACTCTTTGAATATGATATCTTATTAAATGTTTGTAATGGATGAAGTGAACCGGTATTTGATTTATTTACCTTTAATAAATTAAAAATATCAGAATTTTCTATTCCACTCGTATGAAATATTATTTTCGATGAAAAGTCTATCTTAAATCTACTGCATTGTTTTATTATTTTATGCAAGTATTTATCCGATAATGAAAATATTATAATATCCGAATTAATTAAATATTCTTTTCTTACTTTTTCATCGATAATAAGTTTATTATTTCTTTTGGTTATCTTTTGTAGTCTAATAACATCTTTATCTATTGCATACTTAATTTTATAGCCCAAAGATATAAAAGAATGATACAAAGCTGAACCAACTTTACCAACCCCTATCAAACAAATTTTTCTATCTTTATATTTTGTTAACATTGTCAATTTTATTTTTCTAATAATATTGTTACAGGACCATCATTAGTAATATTAATTTTCATATGTGCAGAAAAAATACCAGAGAATACCTTATCTTTCATATATTCTTCTTTTAATCTTTTTAAAAAGTATTCATATAATTCATTAGCCCTCGATGGTTCTTCTGCAAATGTAAAACTTGGACGATTTCCACTTTTTGAATTGTCAGTGCATAAAGTAAATTGAGATATAACTAAAATCTCACCTTGAATATCCTTTACGCTTAAATTCATTTTTCCTTCTTTATCAGAAAATATTCGCAAGTTTGCAAGCTTTTTCACCAAATATTCTGCTTGAATCTCACTATCACCTTTTTTTATTCCTAAAAATACTAATAAGCCATTGGATATTTCACTTATAATTTTTTCATTAACACAAACATTCGAATTCGTTACTCTTTGAACAACTAATATCATATTAATAAATTTTTAATACCCTATATATATTGCAATAATCTTTTAAAAATATATAATTACTTATTTTACTTTTTATCAATAAATCTTCAATTTTTTCTCGTTTACCATCTCCTATCTCAATAAATATTTTTGCACCTTGGTATTCATTAGAATATAAATTAAATATTTTTTCATAAAAACTTAAACCATTTTTTCCATCTGTTAATGCCGAAATTGGCTCATAATCTTTTACTTCTAAATCCAATTTATCGATTTCATTTAAAGGTATATATGGTGGATTTGACACAATATAATCATACTGCTCTTCATTTGTAAAATGATTTAAAAAATCCTCATACTTAAATAAAATATTACTTTCCTCTATTTTATTTAAGCGAGCATTCTTTCTTGCTACGTCTAAAGACTCTTCGGAAATATCGGTTGCAACTATATTATGATTAATATTTTTTTTTGTCATTTCACCGCTCAAAGCAATCGAGATACAGCCACTTCCCGTTCCGATTTCCTTAATATTAACATTTTTCTTATTCGATTTATAAATATCTTCGAGAATTTTTTCGACTAATATTTCGGTTTCAATCCTTGGTATTAAAACTTTGTTATTTAAATTTATTGTATAACCATAAAAATTCGTTTTTCCCAAAATATATTGAAGAGGTTCAAAACTCAGTCTCCTCTTAAACATTATTTTAAACTCTGATATCTCTTCTTGTTTCAAAGGTTTATCAAAATCGAGATAGAGCTTCATTCTATCACAATTTAATATCTCGCAAAACATCAGCTCTATATTTAACCTTGGATTTTTTATATTTTTTTTAGCTAATTGCTCTGACGAATAATTTATAATTTCGAGTAATGTAGTTAACTTCTTTTGAGTCATTTTATTTACTTGGATTCTATTTCAGTTCATATACTACATTACCATTTACAATAGTCATTAAAACTTTTGTATTTAAAAGTTCGTTACTACTTATTTTGAAAATATCATCTGACAATACTATCATATCGGCAAATTTACCAACTTCAAGACTACCTTTTAAATTTTCCTGAAAGGTTGAATAAGCTGCCCAAACTGTATATGCTTTTACTGCATCTAATATAGATAATTTTTGTTCAGGATTTGGAATATTAGCTAAAACAGTATCCAAAGGTTGCCTCACAGTTAAATAATAAATTCCTACTAATGGATTTATAGATTGACTAAAAGGAAATCCTGAACCCGAAGTAATACACCCTCCATTTACCAATAGTGAATTCCATAATGCAAATTTCTTTTTCGATTCAGCCCCTATCATCATATCGAGATAATCTAAATCTAATATGTTAGTTTCAGGTCTTATAGATGGTATAATTTTTAATTCTTTTATTCGATTTAAATCGAACTGATTTACAAATTCAAGACCTTCAAGTTTAACTCGAGCGTCCTTTGGATTTTTCTCTTTTATCACCTTTTCAATAACATTAATTGCTTTAGTAACCGCTTCATCTCCGACTGTTTTTATAGTAAATTGAAAGTTTTTATCGATTGCATCTCTAAATGTTTTTTCTATTGTTTCCTCATCTGTATAAGGCATTTTTTCTTTTCCATCTAATTTGTAATTCTCGGACATAGCAGCACTTTGCAATTCAAATGCACCATCATAATCGAGTGTTACTGCTCTAATAGTGAGTCTATTTTTATAATTTTCTTCAATACCTTTCTTTAAATAATCTGTAAAAGCTTCGTCATTTCCAGTTAATACGGCATAAATATGAACAGAAATATAATTACTATCTATTAATTCTTTGAAAGCATTTATAGATTCTTTACTTAAATTCCTATCTACTACACCTGTAATTCCATATTTTAATAGCTCCTGAGCTCCATTTTTTAAAGCAGATTGCATATCTTCCTTCGTAAATCTTGGTAATTTTTCTTTTATCAAGTTTACTGCTTTTCCAAATAGTAATCCATCGAGTTCACCATTTTCATCTTTTCCTATTTCTCCATCTTCAGGAGAAGGTGTCAAATTTGTTATTTGAAGTGATTCAATAGCTTTTGTATTACACCACACAATTGTTCCATCACTATTTATTAAATAAATTTTATGTTTATTCGAAATTTTATCTAAAGTCGATTTATTAACTTTATCTATTTCATTCGCTATATTTTCATCATTCCACCCATATCCACCAACCCAAGAATCTTCTTTCTGCGACTTTACTTTTTCCGAAACAAGCGAAACAATCTTATCAATATTATCTGCATTTCTTAAGTCAACCATATTATTATATCTCGATAACTCTAATGAATAATCCACCAGTGAACCTTCTGATTCTATAAATCCGGGAATTACGGTTTTACCTTTTAAATCAATAGCTTTATCGCTTCCATATTTTTCTTTTATTTCATTACTACTGCCCATATCTATTATTTTTCCATCTTTAACAGCAATAGCTTCAATAACATTATTATTCTTATCTAAAGTGTATATTTTCCCGTTATAAAAAACTGAAGTCTGATGTTTGGAACAGGAAAAGATGAAAATTGAAACAAAAAACACAAATAAAATTTTTATATATCTCATAATAAAGTTTTGGTTTAGATTTATAAATTTTTACATTTTAGAACATAATGAATTATCATTTTTTTTAAAATGCAATTTAAAGTATCAAGGTTAATCTATTTATATTTAGTATAGTTATAAATAAATATGAAAAGTAATGCTTAAAACATTTGTATTGATAAATCAATTTATAATATATATATTTCCATATAATATATTAATATATTATGAAGAAAAATTTTTCAATGAAAAAACTTTACTATTCCATTAGTGAAGTTAGTAAAATTACTGACTTAGAGCAGTATGTATTAAGGTATTGGGAAACTGAATTCGACCAATTAAAACCAGCTAAAAACCTTGCGGGGAATAGAATTTATACCAATAAGGATATTAAATTAATACTTCATATTAAAAAGCTATTAAGAGACGAGAAATACACAATAGAAGGAGCGAAAAAGCTTTTAAAAACATACAATACTAAAGAAGAAGAACAAGTTCTAACAGGCACCGATGACGCAAAACCAAAAACTTCTTATGTTCACTCTAAAAATGAATTAAGTTTATTTAATTCAGAAGTAGATAAAATAAACGAAACAGCACAAAATGATATTGACAATAAACCTTTAATAGACGACTTGAAAGAGCTTAAATCTTTTCTCTCGGATTTACTTAAAGATATCGAATAATTTACTATATTTTTAATTAAGTTAATACCATCCATTAAAACAATTTGATGAATATATTCTTTGAAAGATTTTTTAGATAATATCAAAGATTTCTTCTTTCCAAAAATATGTATCATAACAAATTCAAAATTAAAAAAAGGGAACTCTAACGATTTTATCGATGATAAAGTTTTAAATTCAATTGAAAGATTGAAACCTGAAGATTTATTAGAAATAAGAGCAAAAATTAAATCAGATTACTTCAATAGTTTTCTTGCTTTTAGAAAAGATAATTCGGTTCAAACAATCATTCATTATCTTAAATTCAAAGGTTTTTACAAAATCGGACTTTTTCTCGGAAGCTTACTTGGAAATGAGTATGTAAAGATATTTAATAAAATAAAAGAATATGATATTATTTGTCCTATACCATTGTTTAAAACTAAAATAAGAGAGAGAGGTTATAACCAATCAGAATATATTTGTACAGGATTAAATTCAATTATTAAAATCGAGCAAATAAATAATCTTGTCGAGAGAATACGACATACAAAATCTCAAACAAATCTCAAGTATTTTGAAAGATTATCGAATGTAAAAGATGCTTTTAGGATAAATGAAAAATACAAAAAGCTTATCGAAGGAAAAAAGATACTACTCGTAGATGATGTAGTTACTACAGGAGCAACAATAAACGAAGTTATTAAAGTTTTAAGAAATGGGTATGTGTCAGAAATATCGGCATTTACTATTGCTTCTGCCCGTTAATATGTTATACTATTTAATTCTTTAATTAAAACTTCAATATCTCCATAATTATTAAATAAATGAGGTGATATACGCAAAAATCCTTCTCTTAAAGCAATAAAAATATTTTTACTTTCGAGATATTTCTGAATTGAATCATTTTCTTCTTTAATCTTATATGAAAATATCAGTATATTGGAACGATTTTCTGTATTTAAATCCGATTCTATAGAATATTTAGATTTATCCAAATTTAAAATAAAGTAATCTAAAAGATTTAAAATATGTTTAAAAATATTCTCTACACCTAATTTTAAAAATAATTCTATTGAAGATTCTAAACCAATCATACCAAGGCAATTCAAGGTCGAATTCTCATATGCAGACCCATCATCTTTAAAATTTAATTCGTATTTCAAAAAATTCTTAAAATCATATTTTATACTTGAAGTTGCTACATAAGTTGGAGCAATATATTTTTTCATCTCATCATTTATATATGCGAAACCAATTCCCGCTGGTGCCATCATCCATTTCTGAGAACCTGCAGCCAAGTAATCTATACTATATTTTTTTACATCCATTGGACATACTCCAATACTTTGAATTGCATCGACTACAAGAAAGCAACTATATTTTTTACAAATTTTACTTATTTCGGTAAGATTATTTCTAAATCCTAAAAACCCAACAGAACTTATTGTTAACACTTTAACATTATTTTCCCGTATAATTTTTTCAATATTTTCCATTGCCACCTTACCATTGATAGATGGGATAAAAATATATTCAATTCCTCTAAGTTTGTTTTGATTTAACCAAGGATACACAACAGCTGGAAACTCCGTATCTGCAAATGCTACACGCTCCCCTGCTTTTAATGTTATTCCATTAGCAAAAATATTTAAACCATGAGTAGTGCTTCCCGTTAAAATTATGTTTTCACTTTTTGCATTTATAAGATGTGCAATTTTCTCTTTTAACTCCACCGTCTTTTTGTTTATAAAAAGACTTAAGTTTTTATTGGTATTAGTAAATTCGTTAATAAAATTTTTTAATCTTCTATTTGTTTCAAGGGAGTATTGGCTATAATGTGCCGAATCTAAATAAACACAGGATTTAGTAACAGGAAATAATTCTCTTGCATCTTCGAATTTATTTATATTTTCTATTAAATTATCGCTTTGGTTCATTCTACCTCTTTTTTGATTTTTTCTTTTTTTGTTCTTTAACTTTTGGTTCTGGCAAATTGCTTTTAAAATACTTTTTATACTCTCCGTAATAAAACAATACATATTCTACATATTTATAAGGTTCCATCCAGTTATCAAGTGTTCCATTTGGAGGTCTTTTGGTTTGAGGCCAGACTAATGCTTGGATTGAATCTTGTTTTGATGAAAGATAAGGATAATATTCTTTAACATTATCCCAAAATTTATAATCCTTACCAAAATAATGAGTGATTGTCATAGCATCGATAACTCGTCCAAAACCTGCATTATAAGCTGCAAGTGCAAATTTGAATTTTTCATCTCCGGTGAATTCAAAATAAGAAACAAGTTTTGCATAATAATACATTCCTGCTATAAGATTATTCTGTGGTGTTTTTGTATCTTCGAGATTTAGTTCGCTTTGTAGTCCTTGTCCTGTTCGTGGCATTATTTGCATCAGTCCAAAAGCACCTGCTCTTGATACTGCTGTCGAATTAAATAATGATTCCTGATGTATTAATGCTAATATTAATCTCCAATCGATATTATAATGTGTGCAATGCGATTTTATTAAATCACCATATTCATCTACTAATTCCTGAACATTGCCAATATTAATTATTCCGGGAACATTTTTAATTTTTATAGATAGATTTTCAAGTCCTGCTGAATCTATTTGTTTCGTTTTGACAACCAAAGATTTATTTGCAGTAAAATAATCAAAAAGTTCAGCCCAATCTAAAAATAAATTTTCAAAGTTTTTAACTATTAATAAATACTTTTCATTAGGATTAAATTTTTTCTCATTTTCAAAATTATTAAAAGTTGGTGTAATTAATACTTCCTTTTCGGTATTTTTTATTTCCATTTCAGATAATATTTTATCTGGTTGTTTTTTATCTTGTAAAATAAAAAAAAGTATTAATAAGCCAGCTAAAATAAAAATTATATAATATTTTTTCTTAATAATTTGTTTTATCAAGACTTAAATTAATATTTGATGATATAATTTAAGAAAACAGTATAATATAATCAGCATAAAAAGTGAATTTTTAATAGTTAAACCAAATTATATTAAAAGTTGTCAAACAAATAATATTAATATTGGCTGATATCATTAACATACAAAGCGAAGATAAAGATATAATTGAAAGCTTTAAAAAAGGGAATAAAAATGCTTTTAATATACTCGTTCTTAAATATCAAAGTCGAATTTATTGGTTAGTTCGGAGATTCGTATTAGACCACGATGATGCAAATGATTTAACTCAAGAAATTTTTCTGAAATTGTATAATAGTTTAAATAATTTTAGAGGGGATTCAACCTTTTTTACATATATTTATAGAATTTCAGTAAACATCTGTTTAAATCACTTAAAAAAAAACAAAGTTATAGCAAAATACATAAAGAATCACGATTCTAATGTTACTGAAATTAAATCCGATGAAAAAAATTCTGAAGAAATTTTCGATAATCAACTAAACGAAAAAATAATAAAAAGAGCTATTCAAACATTACCCGAACAGCAGAAAGCAGTTTTTACTTTAAGATTTTACGAAGAATTAAGTTATGATGAGATTGCTTCGATTTTAGATACTACTGTTGGTGGTTTAAAAGCAAATTATTTTCATGCGTTTAAGAAAATTCAGTCTTTTTTACAAAAAGAAAAAAATAAAATTTATTAATATAAAAATGGAATATACTAAAGAACAATTGTTAGAAAATCTTCCTGATTATATAAACAAAAAAATCGATGACAATGAACTAATAAAAGCTATCGAGTATGAAATTTCAACAAACCAAAACTTTAAAAAAGAATTTGATTCATTAAATTCAACCTTTGTTAATTTAAAAAAATTAGAATTTTCTGAACCACCCACAAATTATTTTAATAATTTCCTCCCGAAATTAAATGAAAAAATATATGAAAATTCAAAATCTTATAAATTAGGTTTTAACTTATCAAAATTTTGGAAATATGTCGTCCCTGTTGTAACAATTATTTTATTCTTTATTGGATATAAAACAATTTTTAAAAATAACGAATACATTAATAATCTGAATAATGATTCGCAAATAGTTATCAAAGAATTAAATTACAGTGATGATAAAAATTTTTCTTCCAAAAATGATTCAGAACCGAAAAGCGAGAACAAAGAAGAAATAATCAATTCAAAAAATGAAAATACATACAAAAATAATATCAAGTCTCGAGATTATGGAAAAAAAATCTCAATTAAAAATGAAGACTTCATTTTTGATATAAATGATACTTATTCAGAGGAAGAAATATTTTTTTCAGATGACGATTTAAATTTCGATAATAAATTCGAAAAAATGACTTCAGAAGAACAAAATAATTTAATCGATAAAATAAAAAATAGTAACCTTTAAAAATAAATTTATGCATACTAAATTATTAATATTATTAATTTTTATTTTTGGATTTAGTTTTTCCGTATATTCACAAGAAGATACACTAAATATAGGTTCCAAACATAAACTCAGAAAAGTTATAAAGGAAAAACTAATGAAGAAACTCGAAATAGATGAAATAACTGCCGAAAAATTTACAAAACTATATAATGAACAAATCAAACTCATCGTCGAATACAATAAAAATAAAAGAGAAATTATGAAATCTATCGAGGAAAATCCAGATTCAAAAGATGTTATGAATAAAATTGAAGAATTAATCGAAATTGATAGTAAAATTATAAAAGCAAGAAAAGACTTTATTTCTGAATTACAAAAATTTCTTACTCCAAAACAAATAGCTCAATCGATAATTTTTCAAAAAAATTTAAGAAAATTGTTTGTAAATAGAAGAGAAAAATAATTTAAATACGCAAAAAAAAATCATATTAAAACTCTTATAAAACCTTTATTTTATTATCCATTTAGCATTTTTTCCAAATTTCTTGCCTACCAATATACATTGATAATATACTAATATTTTCATAACTTTAATGTTTATTTTAGTAATATTTTGCACATAATAAATGTATAAAAGTTTCAGAGAAAATATTAGTTTACCCGAAATAGAAAAAGAAATATTATCTTTTTGGAAAGAAAATAATATTTTCGAAAAGAGTATTTCGTTAAAAGATGACAAAAAATATTATACATTTTATGAAGGACCTCCAACTGCTAATGGTATGCCTGGAATTCATCACGTTATATCCAGAACTGTAAAAGATATAGTTTGCAGATATAAAACAATGCAGGGATACCAAGTTCACAGAAAAGCTGGTTGGGATACTCACGGGTTACCTGTAGAAGTAGAAGTTGAAAAAAAACTTGGTTTTAAATCTAAAGATGAAATTTATAAATACGGTGCAGTAGAATTTAACAATGCTTGTAAAGAATCAATTTTTACTTATTTGGAACAATGGGAAGAATTGACCAGAAGAATGGGATATTGGATAAATTTAGACGATGCTTATGTTACGTTCCATAACGAATATATAGAATCGGTTTGGTGGGCATTAAAAAAATTTTTCGATGCGGGTTTAATATATAAAGGGTTTAAAATTCAACCTTTCTGCCCGATTTGTGAATCTCCATTATCTTCTCACGAAGTTGCACAGGGTTATATGGAATTAAAAGAACCCTCTATTTATGTAAAATTTAAAATTAAATCCGAAAAATTTAAAAATACAGATTTTCTTGTCTGGACAACGACTCCTTGGACATTGCCTTCAAACGTGGCTCTTTGCGTAAACCCTGACGAAGAGTATGTTTTAATCGAAACTATTAATAATGATAGATTAATTCTTGCAAAAAAACTCTGCTCATCAAAATTATTTCCTTCGAAAGATGAAAAACCATTTACAATATTACAATCTTTTATAGGTAAAGAACTTGAGAACATTGAATATGAACCTTTGTTTGATTTCTTCAAGCTCGAGAAAAAAGCTTATTATGTTACCTTAGGTGATTTCGTAACTATGGAAGATGGGACTGGAATAGTTCACATCGCACCTGCATTTGGTGAAGATGATTATAATATTGGATTGAAATATGACTTACCACTTTTACAAGCTGTCAAAAGAAGTGGACATTTCAAACCTGAAGCAGATTTTATTACAGATATGAATTTTAAAGATGCTGACCCTAAAATTATTGAAAAACTTAAAGAAACAGGTAGGCTTTTTAAAAAGGAAATGTTCACTCACTCATATCCGCATTGCTGGAGGCATAAAGTCCCTCTTATGTATTATGCAACTGACTCTTGGTTTATAAAAACTACCGACTATAAAGATAAAATGATAGCCCTGAATAAGGAAATAAACTGGAATCCCGAAGAGTTTGGGACTGGAAGATTTGGAAACTGGCTCGAAGAAAATAAAGACTGGGCTATTTCGAGAAATAGATTTTGGGGAACTCCCCTTCCAATTTGGTTTTACAAAGATGAAAAAGGGATAGAGCATTTCGAATGTATCGGAAGTATAGAAGAGCTAAAAAGAAAAGCTATCAATTTTGATGAAGTTTATAAAAATGAAAATCTCGATTTACACAAACCATATATTGATGGAATAAAACTAAAATCGGAATCAGGATATGAAATGCAAAGGATTTCGGAAGTAATTGACTGCTGGTTCGATAGCGGCTCGATGCCTTTTGCACAATTTCATTACCCATTCGAAAATCAAAAATATTTTGAAGAAAACTATCCTGCAGATTTCATTGCTGAAGGAGTTGACCAAACACGAGGTTGGTTTTATTCACTACACGCAATCGGAACTTTTCTTTTTAATAAACCTGCCTATAAAAACCTTGTTGTAAATGGGCACGTTTTGGATAAATATGGTAAAAAGATGAGTAAATCACTCGGAAATGCTGTTAATCCATTCGACATTTTCGATAAATTTGGTGCAGATATTTTAAGGTGGTATCTGGTTGCAGCAACGCCTATTTGGAAATCAAAATTATTTAATGAAGATGACCTGATTGAAATTAAAAATAAATTTTTCGACACTCTCATAAACACATATAAGTTTTTTGTGATGTATGCTAACATTAATGAATTCGATTATTCAAATGTCAAAATTCAACCTGTAAAGGATAGAAAAGAAATTGACAGATGGATAATTTCAAAGTTAAATTCGTTAAAAAAAGACTTTATGGAAATGATGGATAATTATGAAATTACAAAAGCCTGTAGGTTGCTTTCGGATTTCACTATTGATGAACTTTCGAATTGGTATGTTAGAAGAAATAGAAAAAGATTTAGAAATCCAGATGATATAAAAGATAGCACTTCTGCTTTTCAAACTTTATATGAATGTTTATATGAAATTCTTATGATGTTGGCTCCCGTTTCACCATTTATTACAGAAAAGCTATACCGTGATTTATGCGATAATTCAGAATCAATTCATTTATCAGAGTATTCAAAATACAATGAAAATTTAATCGATTTACAACTTGAAGAACAAATGAATTTAGCTCAAAGAGTTGTAAATTTAGTTCGAGCAGTTAGAGTAAAAAATAACTTAAAAGTTAGACAACCCTTAAGACAACTTTTAATTCCAGTATTAAGTGATACAGAAAAAAATAATTTAAACAAAGTAAAAGATATAATTCTCGAAGAAGTTAATGTAAAAGAATTAAAAATTATTGAAGGTGATTCAGATATAATAAAGAAAAAAACAAAACCCAATTTTAAATCGATTGGACCGAAATTTGGAAAGGATGTAAAAAAAGTTCAGCAAATTATAATAAACCTGACACACGATGAAATAACATATTTAGAAAAAAATTCTAATATTAATAAAGATTCATACAATATAAACATCGAAGATGTCGAAGTATTTACGGAAAACATTGAAGGATGGATAGTAGAATCGGATAATAATTTAACTATAGCACTCGATACTAAACTCGACAAAGAACTTATAGATGAAGGTATCTCGCGTGAATTCGTTAATAGGATACAGAATTTTAGAAAATTAAAAAGCTACAACATTAATGATAAAATTGATGTTATGATTAAGACAGATTCTATTATATTAAATGCAATAAACAAAAATTTCACAAACATTAAAAATGAAATTAATTGTGAAAATTTAATCGAGGTAAAAGAAAACGGGATAGATTTTTTCGAAACTGAAATAAATGATATCCCCTGCAAATTTTATATAAAAAAAATTAAATAAAAGAATTTCAAGGAGCGATTATGAAAAAAAAGACACCAAATAAAAAAAAGGCAACGAAAAAAGCCGTAACTAAACCTAAAAAAAAGGTTTTGCAAAAACCCAAAAAGGTAAAATCGGTTAAAACAAAATCTTTGAAATCTAAATCTGTAAAAGCTAAACCAAAAGCTAAAACAGTAAAATCGAAAAAGATTTTAAAACCGACAAAGACAAAATCGAAAAAGGTTGAGAAAAAAGTTATTATTGCGAAAAAGAAAAAGCCCGCAAGAAAAACAAAGACAAGATATACTGCAAATGAATTACAACACTTTAAAGAAATCCTTCTTGCCGAAAGAAAAGCTATCCTTGAAAGTGCTAAAGCAAATATGAAGTCTCTCGTCGATGATGAATCTGGTGATTATGTTGGCGAAAATTTGACTTACTCGACACATATGGCTGAACAAGGAACAGACGAGATGGAAAGAGAAAAAAATTATATGTTTGTCCAAAGAGATGAAAAATATTTAGGCTACATTCAGGAAGCTTTAACAAGAATAGACCAAGGAACGTATGGTTTATGCATTGATTGTATAGAAGAACCAAAATATCTTTGCGATACCTGTCCCTTAATCCCAAAAGAAAGATTAGAATTGGTTCCAATTACACAGCACTGCATCGAATGTAAAAATCTTAGAGGATAATTAATCTTGCGAATTTTATATTTTTCTTTATTTATTGTAATTATCGACCAGATAAGTAAATTTTTGGTAAAAGGAATTAATATACCTTTTCTCGGAATTACAATTAACGGAATGCGTCAGGGCTCGAGCATTAGTATCATAGATAATCTTTTCCGTCTTACCTATATTGAAAATCCCGGAATGGCTTTTGGAATGGAAATAGGCAGTAAACCAATTCGTTCTGTTTTCACAATTTTTGCAAGTATATTAATTATTTATTTCATATACAAAAATAGAAAAGAATCGTTTTATTTAAGATTTTCATTAGCATTAATTTTAGGTGGTGCTATTGGAAATTTACTCGATAGAATTTTTCACGGGGTAATCTATGGAACGGACAAATTACTTTCCGGAAATGTTGTTGATTTCTTTCAAATAAATATCCCTGATATAAAAATCTTCGGTAAAGTTTTTTATTCCTGGCCTATATTTAATGTTGCAGATATTGCTATTACCGCTGGCTTTATTTTGATTATTATTGGCTATAGAAAAATATTCCATCCTAAAGAAACTGTGGTCGAACCACTATCAAATCCAGAAAATCTAAACCTCAAGATACAAGAAAACACTCCTTTAACAAAAAATACCCTTGAAACTTTGGATAAAATCGAAAATACTAATTCGAATAACTAAAATAATTTAGTATTTTTTTTCTAAAGCTTTTAACTTTATTGTATTAGAAAAACTATCGTCCCAATCCGTCAAGATATTCTTTTCTTTTTAGCAAAGTTTCTTCATCTTCAATATGATTTGGGTCTGGGACACAACAGTCAACAGGACAAACTGCAGCACATTGTGGTTCTTCGTGAAATCCTTTACATTCAGTGCATTTATCGGGAACAATATAGAAAAAATCATTCGAGAAAAAACCTTCTGCTCCAGAAGGTGCTGCATCTCCTTCACCGTAAGTTTTCCCTGCGAGACTCCATTGTGCTCCACCTTCATATATCGCTGTATTAGGACATTCTGGTTCACACGCTCCGCAATTAATGCATTCGGATGTTATCATTATTGCCATATTATTTTTCCTTTTTGAATTATATAATTTATATTAATGTTTTTTTACAATCAAAAAAATAAACAGTATTTTTCGTAAAAACGTTTTGTTTTTAACAAAAAATACCTCATATTCTTTTAAATTTCTATGATAATAGTTAAAAATTCTTATATTTAATCACTTGCTTCTATTATAGAAGTTTTTTATAATTATAAAAATAAATTAGGAGGTAATATGCGTAAATTATTTTTTTTACTCACCGTTATTACTGCGATTTTATCTTTTAAAATAACATATTCACAAATTCCTTTAGCACCAACTAACTTATCTATAGATTTTGTATTCTCAAGTGCAGTTAGTATAAAATGGGAAGATAATTCAACTAATGAAATCGGTTACAAACTCGAAAGAAGCACTGATGGTATCAATTGGAATATTATTAAATTATTACCGCAAAATGTTAATTCTTATTCTGATATTGGATTATTATATCACACAAAATATTATTACAGAGTTTGTGCATATAATTCTAACGGTAATTCTGATTATTCTAATGTCATTTGGGCAATTACTACTTCTTCATTTGATTGCACTGTTGGAACAGATTCCATTTCCTCTCCTTATCCATTTTATACTACTTATACTGATTCGCGAACTCAAATACTATATAAGAAAAGTGAAATGGTAGGTTATTGTAACTTGGGATATATTTGGGCAATATATTTTTATTATAATGGCAATACAACATATAGTGTAAATAATGTTACAATTAGAATGAAAAGTGTTACCGATACAATTTTAACAAAATTTATTGATTCTGGATTAACAACAGTTTTAAACAATCAAACGATTCAATTTTACTCGCCTCCAGGTTGGAAAGGAATTGGTCTAAATCCGCAATTTATTTGGGATATTAATAAAAATTTGCTAATTGATATATGCTATCATTTGTCTACACCATTACCTGTTAACTTGATGTTTTATTCCACTGCAGCTACGAATAAAGTCTGGCATAGGCATAAAGATTTTAGCAATGGATGCACACTCGATAGCGGCTCTGTCGTGAATATGCGACCTAATTTCAAAATGATTAATGTAATTGACGGAGTTAGAAAAATTTCTGAGAATACTCCAAGTGGTTATTCAATCGAACAAAATTATCCAAATCCTTTTAACAGTAATACAAAATTCAAGTTTAAAATAAAAGAGACAGGACCAGTTACCCTTAGTCTTTATGATGTGCTTGGTCGTCAGGAAGTGGTAGTGTTCAGTGAACCACTTACTCCTGGTGAATATGAAAAATCATTTTCTTTAAACGAACATCCACTCGCAAGTGGTATCTATTACTATTGCTTTGTAGCTAATGGATTTGTTAGCGTAAAGAAAATGGTAATACTGAAATAAAAATTTGAAAATAATTCTTTACAAGGTTACCATATAAATCTTACGATGTTACCTTTTTTAAAGTGATTTTCTTTTTTACCGTTCACTTTAATCTTGCTTAACTCTTTTATCAAAGAAAAAGTGATTTCGTTTTCAGTAATAGCTGTTACCTCCACCTCACCAATATCTATATAACCGTGCGTATTTAATCCGAGTATTTCCTCTTCAAAATATTTTGAGAGTATTCCTATTGTTCCAACTATCGGCATACTTTCTATTGACGCTATCGAAACAACTATCGTATTCCCTTTCTTTGATTTTATTTCACCATTTAATCCATATTTTGTAGAATCTGAATTACATCTGGCTATTAATGTAAAACAAAAAACAAATAAAAATATTGTTACATAAAAAATATACTTCCTCTTCATATTATAATTTTTCAATAAATATAATATAAAAAATACATAACTAAAATATAACTTTTTCTTAAAACTAAATTTTTGTGATTATTGTGAAGTAATTTTGGATTCTTTTTGAATTTCAAAAAAGTTAAATTTATTTTTTATAAATAAAATGTGAATAAATGCTTAAGATTTTATCCAAAATATTTCCTTCGAAACACGAAAAAGATGTTAAAGCACTTTTACCAATTGTAGAGGAAATAAATAAATATTACGAAGAGTACAAAAACTTTACAGATGAACAGTTAAGAGCAAAAACACAAGAACTAAAACAAAGAATTAAAGGTAATACTTCCGAAACGGAAAATAAAATAGCCGAATTAAGAGAAAAACTTAAAGAAGACCTCGAGCATAGCGAGAGAATGGATATCTATGATGAAATTGATGAACTTGATAAGGAATATTTCGAAATATTAAGAAATAGTCTCGATGAAATTTTACCTGAAGCTTTTGCTGTTGTAAAGGATACTTGCAGACGCCTCTGTGGACAGGAATGGGAAGCAGGTGGCTCGAAAATTAAATGGAATATGATTCCTTTTGATGTTCAGTTAATCGGCGGTATAGTTTTACATCAGGGAAAAATTTCCGAAATGGCAACAGGTGAAGGTAAAACTCTTGTAGCAACTCTTCCCCTATTCCTTAATGCATTATCTGGTTTGGGATGTCACTTGGTTACAGTTAATGACTACCTCGCAAAACGTGATAGTGAATGGATGGGTGAAATTTTTAAATTCCACGGTTTAAAAGTGGGAGTAATATTAAACGATATGGATTCAGATAAACGTAGAGAAATGTATGCCTGCGATATCACTTACGGAACTAACAACGAATTTGGTTTCGATTACTTAAGAGATAATATGGTTGTAGATAAAGAACACTTGGTTCAGAGAAGACATTATTATGCAATTGTTGACGAGGTTGACTCTGTATTAATAGATGAAGCAAGAACACCTCTTATTATTTCTGGTCCAGTTGAAGCACCAACTCACAAGTTCAATGAAATGAACGTAAGAATTAAGCGAGTGGTTGAAGCTCAAAGAAATTATATTAATACACTTACAGCAGAAGCTGAAAAACTTCTCGCAAATGAAAATCCTTCAAAAGAGCATCTTGAAAAAGCTGGATTATATTTGTTCCGTTCATATAAAGGATTACCAAAACACAAAAGATTACAAAAAATATTAGCAGACCCTAATCACAAAAAACTAATGCAAGATACCGAAATGTTTTATAACCGTGACCAAGGGCGTAATATGCACGAAGTCGACGATGAATTATATTTTGTAGTAGATGAAAAATCGCATATAACCGATTTAACCGAAAAAGGGCGTGAATTCCTTGCTCCATCTTCACAAGAAAGGGACTTCTTTGTCCTACCTGATTTGGGCTCGCAGGTTGCAGTGATAGAAAATGATGAAAGTCTGACTATCGAACAAAAAGAAATGAAACGTGAAGAACTTTATAAAACTTATGCTGAACGCTCCGATAGGTTGCATACTGTCGAACAATTATTAAAAGCTTATGCTCTTTACGAAAAAGATGTCGAATACGTCGTTCAAGATGGAAAAATTATGATAGTAGATGAATTCACTGGCCGTATTCTTCACGGAAGAAGATACTCGGAAGGGCTTCATCAGGCAATCGAAGCAAAAGAGGGCGTTAAGGTTGAAAAAGATACGCAAACTCTCGCTACAATAACACTTCAAAATTATTTCAGATTATATAAAAAACTTGCTGGTATGACAGGAACTGCAGAAACTGAAGCTGCAGAGTTTTGGGATATTTATAAACTCGATGTTGTTGTAATTCCTACTAATGTTCCCTGCATAAGAATTGATTTCAATGACCAAATTTACAGAACAAAAAGAGAAAAATACAATGCAGTTATAGAAGAGATTATGAAAATGCGTGAAATCCAAAGACCTGTTCTTGTCGGAACAACCAGCGTTGAAGTTTCGGAAACAATTAGTAGATTGCTTAAAAGAAGAGGAATAAGTCACGAAGTATTAAATGCAAAACAACACCAACGTGAAGCACAAATAGTTGCTAATGCTGGTTTACCGGGTTCGGTTACTATTGCTACTAATATGGCTGGTAGAGGAACTGACATTAAGCTCGGTCCGGGAGTCGCTGAAGTCGGCGGTTTACACATTATGGGAACTGAAAGACATGAATCCAGACGTATCGATAGACAGTTGAGAGGTCGTTCGGGACGTCAAGGCGACCCTGGCTCTTCGAGATTTTTTATTTCACTCGAAGATGACTTGATGAGATTATTCGGAAGTCAAAGAATTGCAGGTGCTATGCAGAGATTTGGACTTGAAGAAGGTCAAGCCATAGAACATAAAATGATTACAAACTCTGTTGAACGTGCTCAGAAAAAAGTTGAAGAAAATAACTTCGCTATTAGAAAAAGACTTCTCGAATATGATAACACTATGAACCAACAACGAGAAGTAATTTATGATAAAAGAAGACAAGCACTGATGGGTGAAAGATTGAAAGATGAAATCTTCGAAATGGTCGAAAAGAATGTCGAAGAAATGGTAGCAAAATATTATAAAGATGCCGATATAGAAGGATTAAAAGATGAAGTGCAAAGAACATTTCTGGTTAGATTAAATATTACACCTGAAGAATTTTCTAAACTCGGAGATGATGGAGTTAAAGATTTAATAATACAAGAAGCAAGAGCATTTTATAAAAGAAAAGAAGATAGATATGGTAGTGAACTAATGGGAAGAATAGAAAGATTTGCGATGCTGACCATAATCGACGAAAAATGGAAAGAACATTTAAGAGAAATGGATGACCTGAAAGAAGGTATTAATTTTAGAGCTTATGGACAAAAAGACCCATTAATTGAATACAAAATGGATGGTTTCAGATTGTTCGAAGCTATGTTGAATTCGATTTCCATTGACGTTATAAATTTCATATTTAAATTCACTACACAAACTCCAGAAGAAGCTCAACAAGTAAAAGGACCTAAAGGAGTAAATACTACAGTTTTAAGAACACAACATGCTTCGACAGATGGAATGGGTTATCAAGGTAATTTACAACCAGAAGAAAATCCTGCTGCAAGGACAGGAAAGCATCAACCTGTAAAAGTTGCACCAAAAGTTGGTAGAAACGACCCCTGCCCTTGCGGTAGCGGGAAAAAATATAAAAATTGTCACGGTAAGCAGTAAAAAATATTATATAATAGTTTTTTAAAAACAGAATACTTTAATATTTTACATAATATAACATTTTTACAATATAGTATTTATACTTAATTTTTTATAATATAAAAACTTATTATAAAAATAAATACTTGTGTATTAGTTTAAGTTTTTTTAAATTACAAAGAAAGAAATAAATATTATTGTTATGAAAAAAATTTACACTTTATTTCTACTGGCTATAATATTAGTCACTTCAGTTGATGCATCAGCACAACTCACAGGAACAAGGGTTTTCAAAAAACCAAATTTCATTATGGATGCAACCTTTGGCTATACGTTACCCGGTTTTGATTTTTCAGGTTCGAGAATAAAAGATTTTTGGGAGTTCAAAGGTTATGGTATGAATGGAGGTTATTATGCGACTTACACTCCAAAAGTTACTATTCATAATTTTAAGCAGGGTCAATTTAGAGCATATATAACCGTTTCTTTTGCTCAATTTTTAGGTAGCGAAAACACAGCTTATAGCATCGAAAGTATATATAAAAATCAAGGTATGGTTCCCGTTAGATGGCCTGAAGATTCTTTGTATAAAGCTCCTAAAGACACTCTCGGTTCGAGTTCGATTAGGATGAGTGCACCTTACATTGCATTTGGAGGTGAAATTGCTATTTATACCGATAAAGAAAGACGTTCTATTTTCCACTTTGGAACGGATTTTAATTTCTCTGTTATGTGGGGGAAAATTTATGACCAACCTAACGGTAAACTCGAAACTTATAATAACATCATTAGTTCAACAAGAATGGGATTTGGATTTAATCTCGGATATTCATACAGAATGATGGAATTCTTCGGTGTAACATTTGGAACAAGAATGCAGCTCACGAATGTATTCAATAAAAAATCCGATATAGTTCAACCAACTGCTGATGGTGATTTAGAAATAAACGACGAAAGCAATCCAACCATAAATAAATTACTGAATAAAAACAGAAGTATAGGATTTTTTGGATTCTATGGTGGAGTATCATTTTTCCTCGGCGGAAAAAGATAATTAAATAAATTAAATTTATACTTTAAGCAACAATATTTTTTATTGTTGCTTTTTTATTTCTGCGTTAAAATCTTATGAACTTTTTCTGCTTGCATTATAAAAATTTCGATTTTGGATTGTATAATTTGCGGGAATGCATTACCATCTGTTTCCACATATAAAAATGGAAGATTTTTTAACTCATCTGGATATCCGTTTTTACTAATCCCAAGACTTCTATATTTCCCTTCAATCGTCATCTCTTTTTTCAATATCGCTTCAGATAGTCGGCTTGGTATGCAATTAAATGGTCCAATAGATATTACTCCACATGCTTCATCGAGAATTTCCCTGAGTGCAAGACCTGTAGTTAATATACCTTCACCAATTAATTCTTCTGATATAAATTTTTTCCCTACATCCATTGTTTTATCAATATCCACCATTTCAAACTTTATAAGTCCGGTTTTAACAAAAATCTTTTTAATTTTCCTCTCGAGTAATCTCTGGTATCTATCTTTAAAATGTAAGACTGTCTTATCCTTAAGAGATAAACCATTAACAATCTGCTTTTTTAAAAGATAATTTGAATAATATACATATTCAGTTATTGGGGCAGTCTTAACTATAAAACCTTTATCAGTAAGAATTTTCACCAAATCCCCTCTCGAAAACTCTTCCCTTCTTACATATATTTCGCCAATCAATGAAATCACTTTTGCCTTTTCAATCGGAACACTTAATTTAATATCACTAAGAATTTCAGCAGTTTTTTCGAGTTGCTCGAATATATCGTCATTTTTTCCAGATTCAAGTGATTTTACAATTTTCTTCCATTCTGCTTCGAGTATTTCAATACTTTTCTCTTTTTCTATTCCTACGGCTTTTATTGCAGATTCTATATCATGTATAACATCTGCAATTAAAAGAGCAATCCATTGCTTAATGAAAAACTCCGTTCCAAAATCATCGAAAGAGGTTTCATCATCCATAGTTAACACACCAACATTATCTATCTTCAAATTATTAATAATATCTTTTAGCATTACATAATATTGACCTTGCCTACAAGGTCCAAAACCTCTTGGCATAAAAAATAGAGTCTTCTTATCCTTGCTTAGATTATTACTTAGGTATTCGGTTAATGAGCCCGCCGTTAGAATAAAAGGTAAACATTCTTTACAAGTCGTTAGTCCTCTCCCGTGTTTAAGCGTCTCGAACGATGGAACTTCAAGCGGTTTACAATTTATTCCTAATGAGCGGAATACCGCCGCAAAAGCATCCGAACTGTATCTTCCCATTGAAGGAATTAAAACCTCTACTTCTTTCGAATCTATCCCTATTTTATTCTCGGAAGAGTCAATAATTTTTATTTTATTATCCTCTGTAAATACTTTTAATGGTTTAATTCTTTGCTCGTTTTTACTATTTAATCCTTTATTATTTAAAACAATATAATTTTTTATTATATCGAGTGCTGCATCTATCCTTGTATCTATACCTACATCTGCCGAATGACTATCGAGTTCAAGTGTAAGAGATGGTTTATCACCCATTATTTTCCTAAAATATGATAAAATAAATGAATCAGGACCACAGGAAAAATTAGTAATGAATGTTCCAAAAAGTTGTTTGTGCTTTTTTACATATCTCGCATTTGATAATATCTGGTGTCCGCTATACCAATACATATTTTCATAAGAATCTTTTATATCGTTTGGTAAAAAGTCGTGAGGTATAATTGTTATATTCTTTGATGCAAATTTATGTGGAATATTTAAATTGGCTTCTCTCGCAAATGCATTATAAGACCTTCCAAACAGCACAATCCCAATATTTTCAGGATTACTTTCAATTTCTTTCAATGCTTTTTTTCCAAGCAATTTAAATTCATCGAGCATCTGATTATAC
This sequence comes from uncultured Ignavibacteriaceae bacterium, assembly GCA_964400285.1. GTDB lineage: Bacteria > Bacteroidota > Ignavibacteria > Tepidaquicellales > Tepidaquicellaceae > FEN-1279. Next base: position 340,086 of record CAYNTK010000001.1, on the reverse strand, counting down.
TTTCTAAATGCATATTCATAAGCTTCAGCACCTTTTTTCTTACTTACTCCTATCTCGCTTGCAATATCTTCAAAAATGCTTTTTAGTTTTTTTTCAGGTAAAGTAAAATCAATAATAGGTGTAATAAACCTAATGTTTTGTTTAAATTTCTTTTCTAATTCATCTCTAAATGCAGATTTCAGATAATAGCATTCGCCCTGAACAAATACACACAATCGATTATACTTATAATCATTATGATTATGTAATTGTGTTATATGTGGTAAAAATATAATGTCTATATCCTTTTTTAAAAGATTGCTAAAAAATCCATGTGCTAACTCAACTGGATAGCAAAACGAAGACTGTATTTTATCTTTTCCACATTCATCTGCTTCATCGGAAAGTATTACTTCAAGCCCAAGTCTCGTAAAAAAGTTATGATAAAAAGGATATAATGTGTTTGTTAATAGACTTCTTGAAATACCAATTTTCTTTTTATTCGTTTTCCCTTTATTTAATTTAAATTCTACATATTTATTAAAAACTAAATCTTGACGAATATTAACATAATTATGTTTACCTGCATCAGCTTTAAAATTATTCCTTTCATTATAATATTTATTACATGCACCTCCAAAGGGATATTTTTTGCCTTCAACTTCAAACAGTGATATTCCGCATTTCCTATCGCATTTTTCAGAACCCCCTGCACATATAAATTCATTTAAGTATTTAAATTCACGTTGTATCAATTTATCCAATTCAAAATTCTTTTTTTCTAATAATCCTAAATTTATCCTATTTTTTATTTCAAGTGCTACTCCAAAAGCACCCATTAGCCCAGGTTCGGGCGGGACTATTATTTCCTTATTTATTAGATTTGACATTGCATAAGGAACTGCCTTATTGTAACATACTCCTCCTTGCATAAAAACTTTTTTCCCTACTGCCCTATTGCCTTTTACTCTGTTAACATAGTTCATACAAATTGAATATACCAAACCTGCTACTATGTCTTCAGTGCTTGCTCCTTCATGACTTGCGTTTTTTATATCACTTGATATAAATGCTGCACATTGGTCATTAAAATTCAAAGGTGTCTCGGATTTAAAAGCAATCTCACCAATATCACGATAATTTATATTTAATGTTTCTTTTGCTGCTTCTTCAAGAAAAGAACCCGTTCCTGCAGAACATGCTTCGTTCATAGCATAATCACTTGCTACTCCATTTACCAAATGAGTGTATTTTGCATCCTGCCCTCCAATCTCAAATATCGTATCTACGTCTTTATCAAAATATGCAGCTGCTACTGAATGAGCAATTATTTCATTTACAACTCCTTTTGTAAGAGCGTGAAGAGCTGCTATGTTTCTACCTGAACCAGTAGTGCCTAACCCAATTATATTTATATCAGTTACGATTTGCTCTTTAAGTTTTTTATAGCATTCTATCGAAGCATTTACGGGGTTTCCATTTGTCCTTAAATATACTGATGCTAATATAGCATTGTCCGAAACTCGTATGATGACCGCTTTTGTTGTGGTTGAACCTACATCAAGCCCGATTATGCATTCATCTCCTTCTAATGCCTTACCTTTTACTAAATCTTTGAAAACTACTTTATTTTTTGCTTCTCTTAAGGATTTAAGTATTGAAAATGAGTGCTTGTGATGTCTAAATAGATTTTTCTTATCGATTGTGTGGTAATTCTTTAATCCATATATACTTGCACCAAGTGCCTCAAAATATGGTGATTCTTTAGGAATTGTTATATCTGGATATTTCTTTTTAATAAACTCGACTACACCTTTATTTTTTGTGACTCCACCTATCAATAAAATCTTTGTCGAATCTTGCTTTGATAGCAATTCTATTGTCTTTTCAGCTATCATTTGAGCTAAACCAGATACAACCTGTCCTTTCGGAATGCCTTTATTTAAAGCGTGTGTGCAATCGCTTTTACAAAATACACTACATCTTCCCGATACGCTATATGGAGTTTCACTTCCTTTTAATTTTTCAGTATCGGATAGGTTCATATCCATTCTACCAATCTGTTGTAGAAAAAATTCGCCCGTTCCTGATGCACATTTGTTCCCTGTTATTACATTATCTATGTTTCCACTTGCATTCAAATGATAAACTATAAAACTTTCTCCTCCAAGGCTTGCTATTGCTTTTTCTTCTCCATTTAAACCAAGAAATTTAACAGCTTCTTCTATTGCTTCAGGTTCTGATATTGAATATGAATTTAATAATTCTTTAAATTTTCTTCCGGTAATGATTATCGAATAACCTGTAATATCAAAATCTTTTAAAAATTTTGTTATATATATTTTCGGATTTCCTTCGTGAGTAATAGATGTGGATTCAATAATAGATACTAAACTATCTTCTTCTTTTGTTTTGACAAAAGATATTGTCGAAGCACCGATACATATTCCCAGTGAAAACTTTTGCATTATTAATTTTTATTTCTTAAAACTAAATTTGAACATATTTTTGCACTTTTTACTGCACTCTCTATTGTCGCAGGATATCCTGTATCCGTCCAATCTCCTCCAATAAATAAATTTTTTATATCACTTTCTTGCCTTATTCTACATTTATCACTTCCCACTTCGGGTAAAAATGTAGCTTTTTTCTCTTTTATTACTTTAAAATCTAAAATATTTTTTTCATCAAATCCATACAAATTGGAACTTAAATCTTTTATACAAATTTCCACAATTGTATTATTATCTTTTTCTGTTAAATTATTTTCTATAAAATCTGCTCCACTAATTACAAGACACAGATGTCTTTTACTCTTTACGAATACCCATTGAACAATCGTGTCTATTAATCCTATCATCGTATTTCGAGTATTTAAATTTAAATCTTCTTTCAAAAATAAATGAACGGAAATGATAGTAGATGACTTTATATTTTCGACATTAAAAAAATATTTTGAAATTATCTCCTTTTCAAAAAGGTTCAAAAATGAATTATTTTGAACAGCACATATATAAAAATCTGCTTTTTCTTTTGTTCCATTCTCCATCTCTATTTTTTTAACATTATTATTTTCTATGTTAATCTTTTTTACCCGAGAATTCAAAAACATACCTACGGAATTTCTTTTTAGATATTCGAATGCTTTATCTATAAACAATTCGTTTAAATTCGCATCGGTTAAAATTATAGACATATTTTTCTTTAATTCCGTTCCTTTTTTAATTAATTTTACAAACAAATCTGCACTTACATTTTCGGGTGTTGTGTTAAAAGCTGCAAGTATCAAAGGATTCCAAAAATATTTTCTAACATTTTCGGTTTGCTGAAATTCATCTAATAGTTTTTTTACATTCCATTCCTTAATATTTTCTTCAATATAATTTTCTTTTCTTATAACATTCCTAATTTTAAGAAATTTTATTTTATCATTAAAACTAAACTTCGTAAATTTAAATATTCCCGACAATAAACTGTAAATACCGGGTAAATTACTTGATTTAAATTTGTATATATTTTTACTGTTATCACAAAAAGTTAACTTTAACTTATTTTTTATTTCGAGTTTGTTATATGTTCCAATTAATTTTAGAAATTCAAATGTATTTTCATACCATCCCGCAAGAATGTGTTGACCATTATCTAAATAAATTTTTCTCCCAACATCATAATAACTATATGTTCTCCCTCCCCATTTGGGAGTAGATTCATATACTTTTATATCATATCCTTTTCCGCATAGAAAAGATGCTACTGCAAGCCCTGTTATACCTCCACCAATTATGATTACTGATTTACTCATTTTATAATCAACTGTATAATAACTTATACTTCATACAAATACTATACGCTAAAAATAGTTTTTTAAATTTTGAAACTCTTATTCTTTTTTCATAAACATTGTATTTATTCTTTTGTATTTTCTGAAGTAAATTGAAATAAATATGTTGCATTATCCGAGCAGACATCATATTTTTCTTTTCACTTTTTGTTAAATATGAATCTGCTTTTTTATAATATGATTTTGCAATTTCGGTAATGTTTTTCATTAGATTAACAAAATTATTGTTATATACTGAATCCATTAATTCTGTTTCTGTATAATTGCATTTTTTTAATTCCTCCATAGGTAGATATATCCTTCCTTTTAAAGCATCTTTCTTAACATCACGTAAAATATTTGTTAATTGAAGTGCTATTCCAAGATTTTCCGCAAACTTTTTGATTGCTCCATCTTTATATCCAAATACCTCTATTGTCATTAACCCAACCGTAGATGCCACATAATAGCAATATTGCTTTAGCTCATCTAAATTATTATATCTCGTTTTTTCTAAATCCATTTCCATTCCTTTAAGTAAATCTAAAAATATTTCAGGTGATATCTTATAAGTTTCTATTACTTGCTTAAGGTCATTCAATATTTTAATACGTGAACCCGATTTAAGAGATAATAAGAATTCTTTTTTCCATTCTTCGAGATTTTTCCTTCTATTATCCAAATCGGAATCCTCATCATCTACAATATCATCGGAATACCTGCAAAACGAATATATAGTTTTTAAAGCATCTTGCTTTTTGGAATTGAGAAAAATCGTAGAATATAAAAAATTTGTTTTGCTTTTTTTAACTATTTGACTTGCACTATCATTTACTATATTCAAAGTATCGTTCATATTCTATTAAATATTTTTAACAATAATCCAATTTTATCTTTATTACTTATATGAACTCTTTTCTTTAACACGCAATAATTTATCTCCTCAATCTTTCGTAATATTTCCATACCACCTCTGTAAATTGTTCTGAATTCAAATTTTAATCTTCCTTCTAATTTTTCCTCTAATTCTTTTCCACTTTCGAAAATTAATTTTGTCTTGTTAACAAGAGATTTCATTAATTTTATGAAATCGTTATTTTCAATCCTTTCATATAACATCTCGTAACTATAATTATTCTTCTCCATCTCTTCTTTTGGTATATAAATTCTATCGATTTTTAAATCAATTGAAATATCTTGCCAAAAATTCGCAAGTTGTAACGCAGTGCATATTCTATCCGATAAATCAAACATTGCTCTATCTTTGTAACCCGAAACATAAAGAACAAGATGCCCTATTGGATTTGCCGAATGCTTTGAATATTCAATTAGTTCCTCAAAACTTTCATACCTTTGTTTTACTGCATCCTGTTTAAAAGCAGTAAGCAAATCTTTAAATTCCTTTACTGGAATATTCAAAGTATTTATAGTATCGGATAATGCAAAAAATATTTCATCGCTTATATCTTTCTTATTCTCGATTAATTCCAACCTACTCCACATCTCATTTAATCTTTCCAACTTCTCATTCCCGTCAAATTTATCTGAATCTGCTATATCGTCAGCTATTCTTGCAAATGCATATATACTATAAATATATTTCCTGCTTTTTTTAGGAAATAATAATGAACCCACAGGAAAATTCTCATAGTGTTTTAATGCAATTTCCTTACACTTTCTATATGCATTATCGAGTATCATAAATAATTATAAATCATATATTATTAATTAAAAATCCAAAAATAATTTGTAAAAACATTTAAATAGAATGAAAATATAAAATATACTATTTTATATAAAAAAATAATATTTTGAATAAAAAAGCATTAGTAACAGGAGCAACTGGTTTAATAGGTAAAAAAATAATACCTATTCTTTTAAAAAAAGATTATGATATAACGGTTCTTACTCGAAATATAGAATCTGCAAAACTTAAATTAAAAATTCCCTCTTTGAATTTTGTAAATTGGGGCTACAAAGATTCTTCTGATATTATAATTAATTATATCGATGGTTGTGATTTAATAATTAATCTTGCGGGAGCGTCTATCGGTGAAAAAAGATGGAATGACAAATATAAAAAGATTATTTACGATAGCAGAGTTCTTACAACGATAAAAATTGCTGAGGCAATTTCTAAATCTTCTACAAAACCTAATACATTTATAAGTAGCTCTGCTATTGGATATTACGGAACTACTGGCGAAGAAACCCTGACAGAAAATTTTGGAAGTGGTGATGATTTTATATCAAAACTTTGTTCGGATTGGGAAAAAAATGCTTTAGATACTGAAAAATATGGTGTAAGAGTTATTACAACGAGAACAGGTATTGTTCTCGATAGAAATGAAGGTGCTTTAAAAAAATTTTTAATGCCTTTTAAATTTTTTGTAGGTGGTTATCAAGGCAGTGGCAAACAATGGATATCGTGGATTCACATTGAGGATTTTATTAATTTAATATTATTTGCCATCGAAAATGAAAATATTAAAGGGGCTTTAAATTGCACTACAGAATTTCCGGTTACGAATAAAGAATTTGCCAAGACGCTTGGTAAAGTAATCAGAAAACCATCTTTTGCTCGCGTTCCAGAATTTGTTTTAAAAATTGTTGTTGGCGAATTTTCCGAATATTTATTGAAAGGAAGAAGAGTGATACCTGAAAAAGCAATTTCGAATGGTTTTAAATTTAAATATGCAACTCTCGAAAAAGCACTCGAAAACTTACTTAGATAATTAATGACTGAACAAAAAATAAAAAATACCTTAACCAAATATTTTGAATATTTCTTCTTTGAAAAAGTTACAACAATTAAAAAAATTAAAGGTGGTGTTTCGGAAAGATTAGTTTATAAAATAAAATCGAAAAATTATATATGTATTGGCATTTATAATCCAAAAATAAAAGAAAATATTGCATTCATTGAGTTTTCTAAATCACTTAAATCTATTGGTATAAATGTTCCAGAAATATACTATATTTCTGATTCATTCGATTTCTACCTCGAAGAATTTCTTGGAGACAAATCTCTATATAATATTATAATAAACCACAATTTTCCTAAAGAAAATAAATTAAAACTTTTTAAGAATGCTCTTTCCGACTTAGCAAATATTCAAATAAATGGTGATAAAGTAATTAAATATAAATATTGTTGCGAAACTAAAATCTTTGACAAAAAACAAATTATTTTTGATTTCAAAAAATTTTATAACTATTATTTACAAAAGTTTACCAATCTCAAACTTTCAAATTCCAAAATATCTTTTATAATAAAAGAAATATTAAATAATTTATCAAGCAATGATAAATTATTTTTTATGTATAGAGATTTCCAACCGAGAAACATTATGATAAAAGATAATTCTCTCTATTATATTGATTACCAATCAGGTAGAAAAGGTCATCTGCAATATGACGTAGCGTCTTTTTTATATTCGGGAAGTATTAATCTTACCGAAAAAGAAAGAAATGCTTTATTAAATCATTACATTAAAGAAATAAACAAGTTGATTAAAATAAATTCGAATAAATTCAAATCATCTTTTTATTATTTTGCTTTTATAAGATTATTACAAATTTTAGGTAGTTATGGATATGTATATCAAAAAAGAAAAGAAAAAAATATTATCGTGAAAATTAATAAAGCATTGTTGAATTTAAAATCGATTAAAAATAAAATTGCAAATAAAAATTTACAATCTTTTATAAAGGATATAATTAAATCTAAAGTTCGCCATCGAATATAAAAATATTATTCATACCTTAGAGCATCTATTGGATTAAGTTTTGCTGCTTTATAGGCAGGATAAACCCCAAATACAACTCCAACAATTGTGCAAATAACGATTCCAATAATAACCCAATCGTAAGGTATGACCACTTTTGTTTTTAAATAAATACCAAGAAGATTTCCTGCTGCAATTCCAAGTAAAATTCCTGCAACTCCACCTATTTGACACAAAATTATTGCTTCGACAAGAAATTGGTTCAATATATTTCTGCTCTTCGCTCCTATGGCTTTTCTTATACCTATTTCACGTGTTCTTTCTGTTACTGATACAAGCATAATATTCATAATTCCTATTCCTGCTGCAAGAAGTGCTATGAAGGAAATAAATCCAGCACCATATTTAAAATATTTTGTAAAATTGTTTACAGTATTTATTAATGACTCATTCGAATAGATTTCGAAATTATTATCTTCTCCCGGTTTACATCCTCTTATCACCCGCATTGTGCTAACTATGTTTTCGACACAATCATCATATAATGCCTTACTTGGTGCTTGAATTCCAATATTTATCGAATGGTCTGTTTTGCCATATATCTCTTGCATTCTGGTTATGGGAATTAAAGCAATACCATCTTGGCTTTGTCCAAAACTCTCCCCTTTTGCTTCCAAAACACCAATAATCGTAAACTCACTCTTATCGAGAATTATTTTTTTTCCAATCGGATTTTCTTTAGGATATAATTTGCTCACTACTTCCATTCCAATTACAGTAACATGTGAAGATGAATTAATTTCATTTTCCGAAAAATACCTACCCTCTTTTACAAAATAATTATTACAAGGTAAAAAATCCATATTCGTCCCACATAATTGCATATTCGGATTTGTAGATAGTTTATCGTTCTTGAAAACCCTCGTCCCCTTCCAGAACTCCAGAGAAATGTATTTATAGATAGATGCTTTTTCTATAAGTCTTAATCCTTGTTCATACGTAATATCTGGACGATTTCTGTATTTAGCCATTGCGCCCGGTCCACCCATCTGCATTGCTGGCATCTTCTGAATTTGAAAAGTATTACTACCAAGCTGACTCAATCCCCCCTCTATTCCTGCTTGAAGTGCGTCGAGTAAAGTCATAATTGCAATAATCGAAAATACACCAATTGTAATACCTGCCAGAGTAAGCATCGCTCGCAGCTTATTACTCTTAATTGTATTAACCGATAATTTTATCGTCTCTGTAAAAACCATAATCTATTTTTTATTCATACCTTAATGAATCCACAGGATCCATTTTAGATGCGTTAAACGCTGGGAAAAATCCTGCTAATACTCCGAATATAAGCGAAATCAATAATCCTAAAAATACTACCCAAAGAGGCATTGCTGTTGGCAAAACTGTGGCATCAATCACGAGACTAATAGGAAACGCAATCAATAAACCAATAATACCTCCAAATAGACATATTATAGATGACTCGATTAAAAATTGCATAAGAATTGTCCTTCTCCTTGCTCCTATTGCTTTCCTAATACCAATCTCTTTTGTTCTCTCTTTTACCGATACGAACATTATATTAGCTATTCCCACAGAACCTACTACTAACGATAATGATGTTATTAGTAAACCAATTATTTTAATTAATGATGTCAATTGCTCGTAAGTATCGCGAAAAGCTGATTGCTGATTAACTCCAAAATCATCTCTACCTCCAAGCGGAACTTTTCTTGTCTTCCTCATTATCGAAGTAATTTCTTCTTTCGCCTCATCTACTGCTTTTATATCTTTTACTTTTATATTTATTGATATACTTCTTTTCGTTCCGTATAGTTTAAAAAATTTTTCTATTGGTATTATTACCCTGTTATCTAAACTAAATAAACCAAGCATACTTCCTTGTTTTTCTATCACACCTACAATTTTAAAAGAATAAGAGCCAACCTTTATAACTTTACCTATTGGATTTGCATTTGGAAAAAATGCGTTTTTAACATCCATACCAATAACCGCAACCGGATAAGCACTCTCCGATTCCTTTGCCGAAAAAAATCTTCCATTTTCCATATTTACACCTATTGTTTTTTGATAACCATCTGTCGAACCTATAACAAATACATTTTCAAGACTTAAGTTACCATACTCTAAAGTTTTCATCGAAGCAACAGATGGCGATACTACTTCAGCTGTTTGAGAATACTTTTTCACAAATTCATAATTCTGCATTGTTATATCTTTTCTGTTTCGATAAAACTCAAAATCTTCTCTTCCAAACCACTCAAATTTCTGAACGTATAAAACATCAGCTCCTATCGATGCAATACTTTTCTCGAATGCAAGGTTTATTCCTTCAATTGCTGTCTGCATCAATGTAACGGCAGTTATTCCTATCACTATTCCAAGTGTGGCCAATACAGACCTCATCTTATGTGCCGTTATCGCTTGATAAGCTATAACAATACTTTCTTTTATTTCGATGAAAAAATTCATTAATTTATTCTTGTATCGGATTCAATCATTCCATCTCTTATTTTAACAATTCGGTTTGCATGTTTTGCAATATCTTCTTCATGTGTTACTATTATAATTGTATTACCTTTCAAGCTTAACTCTCTAAAAAGTTGCATTATTTCTTCACCTGTTTTTGTATCGAGATTCCCTGTTGGTTCATCTGCAAGTAAAATCGATGGTTTATTTATTAATGCTCTCGCCACCGATACTCTTTGCCTCTGCCCACCTGAAAGTTCATTCGGTTTATGTGTCATTCTATCACCCAAACCTACATTTATTAATGCTTCCTCTGCACGCTTTAACCTCTCGGATTTCGGTAACCCTGAATATATTAACGGCAACTCAACATTATGAATTGCATTGCTCCTTGGTAATAAATTAAATGTCTGAAAAACAAATCCTATTTCCTTGTTTCTTATTTCCGCAAGTTCGTTATCATCCATCTCGTGAACATCTTTGCCATTTAAAAAATATTCTCCCGATGTAGGTGTATCGAGGCATCCAATTATATTCATCAATGTAGATTTTCCTGAACCTGAAGGTCCCATAATTGCAACATACTCGTTTTTCTCGATTATCAAATCCACACCACTAAGAGCATACAGCTTTTCCTCACCCATTTCATACACTTTTGTAATCTGTTTTATTTCTATGAGTTTTTCCATTACTCCTTATCCTTCATTATCTTTTTCCGCTCGTTATCTACTTTTACTTTTGAACCATCATCGAGGTCTTTATTTATTGCCTTAAAACTACCCTTGACAACTTCCATTCCTTCGCTTAAACCCTCGATTATCTCGATATATGTATCATTACTAATTCCCGATTTCACTTCTTTCTTTTTTGCTACACCATTTTCGACAATAAATACAACTTCTTTTGGTTTCATTTTCTTCAACATTTTTGTCTCTTTATTTTGTGTCAGGTTTTCTGGTGTGTCTTTATTTTCGCTTTCTTTTTTAATCATTTTTACGCTATCATCGTCTCTTGTTGTTACGGATTGTATTGGCACGGCTATAACATTTTCCTTACTTTCTACCTCTATATCCACAGTGCAACTCATACCTGGCCTTAAATCGAATCCATCATTTTGTATGCTTATCTTAACAATGAAATTAACAACTTCCTCTTGAGTCCCGGTGCTTTTTGATTTTGCAGTATTAGCTATCTCTGTAACATAACCATTGAATACTCTATCTGGAAATGCATCTATCTGTATTCGTGCAGTATCACCTAAACTTATTAATGTTATGTCTGTTTCGCTAACCTCTACTTGTGCTTCCATCTTCGATAAATCCGATACAGTTAATATTTGACTTCCAAGATTAAAGCTCGTCCCTAAAACTTTTTCTCCCTTTTCATTATTTAATCGTGTTATTGTTCCAGACATCGGTGAGTATATTGTTGTTTTTGATATATCGTATTCAACCGAAGATAATGAAGCTCTTTGTTGATTTATCTGTGCCCTTATCGTATTCATTTGTGCCAAAGTAGCATCAACATTCGTTTGTGCATTTTCTAAATCACTTTCCGATGCAAGCCCTTTATTATAAAGCTCTTTTATTCTATTCAATTCGAGTTGATGCTTCTTTAAATTTACTTCTTGAGTTTTTAAATTACTTTCATATACCTTTATACCTGCATATTGTTGCTTAAGTTGGGGATAATATGCGTCTGGTTTTATTTTAACAAGTAAGTCTCCTTTTTTTACCTCATCACCTTCTTTAAATGGTAATTCGATAATTTCTCCACTCACTTCGGCACTGATATTAACTTCCGTCTCGGACTGAATCTTACCTGTCGCTGTTACAACCTGAATTATATTATGCCTGCTCACTTTTTCCGTTTGAACTTCAATCAATTTCTCTTTTCTGCTCGATATTACAATTGAAATTACAATTAATAAAATCACAGATATAATTATTATCCATAATACTTTTTTCTTTTTTGCTTTTTTCTTTTTCGCATTCGAAATTACAGGTTTCCCAATATTGTTTTCTTCTGACATATTATTTATATTTTAGTAATTTAATTGACCTGATAAATATTCTATTTGCTTTTTCGCAAATAAAAAATTATAAATTGAATTAATTCTATTTATTAAAAGATTGTTTAAACTTGTCGTTGCTGTTTGCACATCGAGCAGAGTTCCATATCCAATTCTGAAATTTTCTTCCGATAGAATTTTATCTTGCTCTGCAGACTTAATATTTCTATCTAATATCTCTATTTGTTTATATGATGTCTCGAGGTCTAATATTGCTTTCTTTATTTCACTTTTTATCTGCTGCTCGAGTTTTACTAAATCTTCTGATTTTTGTTTAATATTAACTTCAGCTATCTGTCTATTTATGTCGAATTTATTCCCCTGAAAAATATAATAATTTAACGAAAGACCTATCGAGAAAGTTCTTGAATCGAAAATATTTTGAATCTCCTTTCCCGTTACATTGTAATTGCTAAACGCAGTTAAAGTAGGAAAATATAAATTTTTCGTGGCTAAACTCAATTTAGTTTGATTTATTTTAATTTCTTGCAAACTACTCTTATAATCATATCTTCCTGCAACTGCGTTTTTAAAAAGCTCATCTACATTAGAAGACTTTTCGAGTATTGCTTTTAGCTCCGCAACTGTCAAGTTCGCATTTATATCTTTGGAATCTATAACGATGTCTTTATTTAAATCATCATTCATTGCATACAATAAATCTATTTTAGATTTTGAGAAGTCGTTTCTTGCTTGCTCCAACAATAATTCATTCTGGGCAACCTGAACATCCTGTTTATAAATTTCCGATACAGTCTTTTTTCCTACATTAACATACTCTTTTATTTTTTCGAGTTGGTCTCTTGAATTTCTCAGATTATCTTCATTCGTAACTACAATCTTTTCTTTTTTCACCGCATCAAAAAATTTCTGATAAATATTCAAAACCAAATCCGTCTTTGTTTTTTCAAGTTGTAATCTAAGTGCTGCTTCATTTTGATTCTCAAGTTCTACATTCTGATAATTTGCAAATCCATTAAATAAAGTTACCTGTGAAGATAATCCAAGATTGAAATTATTCTGCCATACATTTTGATCAGGAATTGGAATTGGAATATTATTAATAAATTGCGTCCCACCTGTCGAATAACTGTTATTCCTCGACCAACCTCCCGTAAAAGCCAAACTTGGATATAAATTTCCTATTGCAGATTTTATATTTAATTTCTGTATATATAAATTATTTTGAATCGCAGCTATATTCGGATTTCTTTCGATTGCAATTGTTATCGCTTTTCTCAAATCAATAGATTCCTGTGAAAATATAAATCCGTTATAAAACACCATAATAACCACAAATAATGATATTTTTTTCATTTTTTTGGAATTAATCATTTATAAATTTGACGTAAAACAAAATAATTAGTTTCATTTTAAGGTAATATGATAAAACAAATATATATTTTTTAGCTTATTTTTGTAATGTAAATTACATATTTTAACACATATTTTCAATTTATACTAATATTATTTAGATGTTTTTATTAACTTTTTCTTGTAAATTGTTAATATATTTTTAAAAATTTATCCATTATTGTATGATATTTATAACAAGAAAAGAACATTTTTCAGCGTCTCATAAACTTATAAATCCAAAAATATCCTCTAAAAATAATGAACTAATTTTCGGAAAATGTAATAATTTTCACGGGCATAATTATTATATTGAGGTAACTTTATGTGGCGAACCCAATAATGATAGCGGTTATGTTTTCGATTTGAAAAAATTAAGTAAAATTATTTCTAAAGAAATTCTACGAAAAGTTGACCATAAATATCTTAATGAACTCGATATCTTTAAAAATACGATTCCAACTACCGAAAATATGGTAAAATTTTTTGGGATATATTAAAACCAAAATTGAAAACAAAAAATGCTCGGTTGTATTCCGTAAAACTTTACGAAACCGAAAAGAATATTGTCGAGTACAAAGAATAACTATTTTTATCCTTGAACAAAGAAGAAATTAAATATTATTCAAAGTTAAAACAAAAAAAATTTCGAGAAGAATATAAACAATTTCTTATTGAAGGTATTCACCTGATTGAAGAATGCTTAAAATCAAAATATTATAAAAATAATATTAAAAAGATATTTCTTAAAAATGATTTTAAAGAAAAAAACATTCTTGACAAAATAAAAAATATTGATACTTCATTTTTAGATAAAATCGAATTTAAAAAATTATCCGAAACAGAAAACTCACAAGGAATTATTGGAGTGTTGGATATGTCTCTGAATCTTCCACATAGTTTTTCGAATATTATCTGTGCTCTCGAAAATATTAATGACCCCGGTAATCTCGGAACAATTCTAAGAAATTGCTGGTGGTTTGGAATTGAAAATATTCTTATAGGGATGGACTCGGTTGATTTATTCAATTCCAAAGTAATTAGAGCATCTCAGGGAGCAATATTCAACCTATTAATAAAAAATAAAGTTAATTTATTTTATGAGTTAAAAAACTTTTATGAAAAAGGTTATAATGTAATTGTAACTGATTTATTTTCAAAAAATATATTAAGTAAATATAAATTCGATAAAGGCCAAAAATATATTTTAGTTTTTGGAAATGAAGCAAATGGAATTTCAAAAGAAATAAAATCTGTTCCATATTATAATAAAATTAAAATCGAATCATACACAAATTGCGAATCTTTAAACGTAGCATCATCAGCAGCAATTATTTTTTATGAATTGAGAAAAAGCATCAATTGAATTTGATTTGTGGTAAATTACAATTAGCTTCTAACGAATCAAAAGGTTGAAATTATATTACAAAATTTTTACAATACCTAAATGTTTATTACGAAATTGTTAAAATTAAATTTTTATAAATAATTTCGAAAGACTAATCATTTGTTAAAAATAAAAAAATCCAATTTTCTAAAAAGAAATTAAAATATAAATGGATAAAAAAGAGAAAATAATTATTACATTGGCACTAATAATTTCTTTACTTACAGGTATCTTTCATTATTCACATACAGAAACTTTACTTATTTTTATTTCATCTGCAATTGCAATCGCATTGCTTGCTAAAATTGTAGGTGATGCAACCGAACAACTTGGAAGCCGTACAGGTCCTGCAATTACTGGTATATTACAATCTGCTCTTGGAAATCTACCCGAATTATTTATATGCATTTTTGCCCTTCGTGCAGGTCTTGACCAAGTCGTTCAGGCAGCTTTAATTGGTTCAATCTTGGGTAATTCTTTGTTAGTTTTTGGATTAGCATTATTCATTGGAGGATTAAAAAACGGAAGACAAAAATTCGATTCAGAACAACCAAGAATGATTGCAACTCTTATGATTCTTGCATTTTCCGCTCTTGCTATTCCTTCTCTCGCTAAAATGTTGCATACTGCTGCCGATTCACACATTAACTCTTTAAATATTGTTCTTGCGATTATCTTACTTTTATTATTCATTGCTGGTTTAATTTATTTTGTTAAAGAAGATAAAGCAATTCTTACTAAAGATATAGATAATTCATATCATTTAAACCGATGGTCTTTAAAACTATCCATTATTGTTCTCGCAATTTCAGGTCTTGCTGCAGCATTTGTTTCTGAATGGTTTGTAGATTCTCTTCAACCCGCTATGAAAACCCTTGGAATTAACGAAGTCTTCGCAGGTCTTGTTATCGTTGCTATTGCAAGTAATGCAATAGAAAATATTGTCGGAATTCAACTTGCATATAATAACAAATCAAATTATTCGGTAAGTGTGATATTAAATAGTTCTCTTCAAATTGCTTTGTGTTTATTCCCTTTGCTTGTTTTAATTTCATTTATACTTGGTGGAGCTATATTAACATTCGTCCTTACTCCACTCCTTCTGGCTTCGTTAGCATTAGCAGTAATAGTAAGTGCATTTATTGTCTATGATGGAGAATCAATTTGGTTAGAAGGCTTGGCATTAATCGGGTTATATTGTCTAATTGCAGCGGCTTTCTGGTGGGGTTAATTTGCTCATTTTTAATTTGATTATAAAATAAAAAAGATTCCATCTTTTTAAAGATGGAATCTTTCTTTTAATTAGTTTTCTAAATTCCTATTTCAATAAAAACATTTTCTTTATATCTGTAAATTCACCCGCCTGAATCTTATAGAAGTAAACTCCCGAACTCAAATTTCCAGCATTAAACATTACATAATTTTTTCCAGCAAGACGATTCCCTAAATCCATTACTGCAACTTGTTTTCCAACTGCATCATAAACTGTAAATTTAACTTTCGAGTCTTTAAGTAAATTATAGTCAATGCGTGTAGATGGATTAAATGGATTTGGATAATTCTGGAATAATTCATACTTATTAATAGTTACTTCATTTCCTATACTTGTTACATTTGCTCCGCAGATTATAGTTGCAGTTCGTTTGTGTATGGGTGTTCCATTTGGTCCAGCAGCTGTAACATTAAGTGTATATGTTCCAGCCGTTACAGTCCCAGATGTTTGTATTCTAATTGGAACCGAACCCGGATATGATGTTAATTTATTCGTACTCGGATATGTTATCGTAAATGAACCAGAGCCAGGTGTAGGTGTTATGTTAGCTGTAACCACCACTGTATCCGTATAAAGCTTAACACTTGGAACTTGCATAGAAATTGTAATATTCCCACCATTTGCTCTAATGCTATCTACTGTTGGTGATAATCTCATCGCAAAATCAGGGAAATATGCTACATAACTACCAAATGTTCCTGCCCTGAAATCAGTCCATGCAAGAACCGATACTTTTTTATTTGAACCAATATAATTATAATCCCCTTGATAAACAGGTGTGCCACCACCTCCACAAGTTGGACAGTAGATTCTCATTTTTGCATTCGAGATTTTTTGATTTACTGCAAATGATGCCCCACCATTCGTTGAATATGTTGCATAAATCTCACAACTATCTGACGTAGGACAATTTCTCGTATCCGACCATGTTACATATAATTTCCCAGTTTCTTTATCACACCATGCTGATGGGAAAAATTGGTTATTATTTTGTGTATTCGCATCATCATTTACTACAACTTCATTTGACCACGTAGTCCCTTGGTCAGTTGAATATCGGAACATTATATCTGGTTTCGCACCACTAACATTCGGTGTATTTTTTGCATAAACAAGATACAATCTACCTCTATATGGTCCAAAACTGTTATCGGCTGTAATAAATGGATAAGGTCTTGTTCTAACCTGCCCATTTATTGCGTGTCTTGAATTTGTCCATGTTCCAACATATCCCGGAAATGCTTGACTCGATTTCAACGTCCAGTTTGTTCCACCATTGGTTGAACAATAAAAATTGTAATTATATGAATATGCAGTCGAACCTGTATTCGTTACTACATATACACAACCTCCCGATACGTTACCCGATAAAACATTTGGTCCTACACAAACCATCATTCCAGGATATGAATTTGTCGCAGTATATACTTGTGTAACCGTTGTACCTCCATCTGTGCTTCTTTTTACATTTCCTGGAGTCATAGTTCCGTAAATATAATTCTTGTATGGACCATTCGTTTGGTCACAGGCAAACCAGTTCTTATCATTTCCTGTGTTAAAATTAATTACGCTCTGCCAATTTGCACCGCCGTTCGTTGATTTCGCTAATCTTGTTCCCACTATACCTCCGTACATATTATCTTGATAACACATACCAAGACTATCAAATCCCGTTACTGGGTCACCATACATCGTAGCTCCCCATGTTGGATTGCTCAAAAACCAATCGAAACCATTTAGAGTATATCTTGAACTGTTTCCGTATGATAAATCATTCCAAGCTGCTGAAAAATTTGCAGGATTCATCGGATTAACCGATATATGTACTTCTGCAAAATCAGTCCCAAGATTAAAATTATCATAATCACCAATCGTTATTACAGCAAATGGTGAGATGATTTTTGGAGGTGGATTAATGATATTTTGCATCGGTATGTTATCATCGTTTGGATTGTCATATTGCGCATATGCTACATAATAAAAAGTAAAAATCAAAAACGTAAATAATACTGCAAAAACGTAGAAGTGTAATTTCTTCTTCATATTATTTTTATTTAATTATTAAAAAAGATTGCTAATTTCTTCTTTTAAAATTACAAGTGCCATATAAGCACTTCTTACTTTGTTTCTATCTCTTTGATTTCCAAACAAATATTTTTTCGCAAAAGTTCTTTTTACATCTGAATATCCTATCCATACAAGCCCTACAGGTTTTGTTTCCGTTCCTCCAGTTGGTCCTGCTATTCCTGTTATGGATATTCCTATATCGCTACCAAACTTTTGACTTACTTTTCTTGCCATCTCCAGAGCTGTTTCCTCACTTACAGCTCCATATTTTTCTATTGTTTCCTTATTTACTTTTAATATTTTTATTTTTGATTCATTCGAATATGTGCATACTCCACCTAAATAATAACCTGAACTCCCGCTTATATCTGTTATTTTTGATGAAAGTAAACCACCCGTGCAGGATTCTGCCACAGATAATGTCAATTTATTCTTTAATAATAGTTCTCCTACTTTCTTTTCCAACAAATCGTCATCAATTCCAAATATATACTTACCTATTTTATTTTGCAAGGAATTTTCTACATTTTTAATTTTTTTTTCGACCTCCTCTATACTTTTCCCTTTTATATCAATTCTTAATCTTACTCCGAAAATTGATGGTAAAAAAGCAATTTTATCATTACCTATTATTTTTTTAACATCACCAATCATTTCACTCAAGGAAGATTCACTTATACCTGTAGTCAATATCGTTCTACTTTTAAAAACATAATCTATTTTGTTCTCGAATCTTTCTTTTAACATTGGTATAACGTAATTCATAATCATTGCTTTCATTTCATAAGGTACACCAGGTAATGCAACATAAATTTTCCCGTTTTCTTCAATCCATATACCTGGTGCAGTTCCAAACTCATTCCATATTATTCTTGACCTTTTCGGAATTAATGCTTGCTCATAATTTACTTCTGGCATTTCAATCCCTCTGTTTTTAAAAATGTCCCTAACGTGATTTAATACCTTTTCATCTCGAATTAATTCATCTTTAAAATATTTTACTAAAATAGGTTTGGTTATATCATCATGTGTAGGACCTAATCCTCCGGTTATAACTGTTAAATCAAAATTCCTTTGCGAATCTTCTAATTCATTTATAAGTGATTCTTCATTATCACCTATTGAAATTATTTTTTCAACTGGAATTCCTATCGAATATAATTTCTCGCTTATATATGCTGCATTTGAATTTATAATCTGTCCAATTAAAATCTCATCTCCTATCGATATTATTTTTGAATTCAGCATAATTCTAAAACATTGGTTTAAGTAAAAATAAAATAATTGCAGTTACTATTCCTGCATAAACACCTGCTATTACATCATCCATCATTATTCCAAAACCATTCTTCATTTTATCGAAATATATTGCAGGATAAACTTTGATAATATCAAATAAACGAAACATCGAGAAAGCTATAATAAGAGTTATATAATCAAATGCAATAAACCCCGATATAAAAACTGTTATCCACATACCTACGATTTCATCTATAACTACTACAGAAGGGTCATCGCCATATCTTTTTATCATTATATTAGAAGTAAAAATTCCAACAATAAAAAATAAAACTACGAACGCAAATAAAATAATTGGATTACTAAATTCAGGAATAAAAAAAAAGATTAGAGCAAAAATACTTCCGAAAGTCCCACTCGCAAAAGGTATATATCCTGTAAAAAATCCAGTCGAAAAAATTATACTTAAAATATCTACCTTAATATTTGGATTAACTATTTTTTTTTTCTTAATTAATCTCATTATTTTTTTAATGTCTTTTTTCTATGAAATATGAGATACCAGTATATAGTGTAATAAAAGTAATCACAATCATTAATACATAATTCGTTTTTGAGTTAAAAAGAAAATAGTTTATATCCATTTTTAAACTTGCATCGATATTAAAAGTAGGTAAAATAAATAATGCAAGTATAAAGAAAATGTAGGACATCTGGAGGAAAGTCTTAACTTTTGCTATTTTTGACGTCTTGACAGTTAAACCTCTATATTCATCGTAAGACCTCAAAATTGTTATTACTATATCCCTCAATGCTATAATAATCAGCATCCAATATGGAAGCATTCCTTTGAAGTAAAAGAGAAGAAAAGCAAATGTAGTAAGTATTTTATCAGCAAGTGGATCTAAAAATATCCCTGTTTTTGTTACTGATTTATATTTTCTTGCATACCATCCATCATACCAATCTGTTAATACTGCAATAAAAAAAACTATTAATGATATTCTTTGTAAAAAACCATCACCTGTTAAAAACAAATAAAGAAATATTGGTGACAAAACTATCCTAACAACAGATAAAACATTAGGGATATTCATTTTAAAAAATTAAATTTTAAAATGGTAAATCATCATCTTCGGAAGTTCCCGACTCAACTGTTTTATTCACCTCTTCCGAAACTTTATCCACAGCTCCTTTACTATCCAGCATTGCCATATCTGTCATTACAATTTTAGTGTTATATCTTTTTATCCCGTCTTTTTCATAAGAATCGGTCTGTAGTTTACCCTCACAGTATATCTTACTTCCCTTTTTCAGATATTGATGGCATATTTCAGCAAGCTTTTTCCATACTACTATGTTATGCCATTCTGTTCGTTCTACTTTATTCCCGTTTTCATCTTTATATGATTCATCTGTTGCTATCGAAAAGTTGCAATATGCAGTTCCTTTTTCGGTGTATTTTAATTCGGGGTCTTTTCCGAGATGTCCAATGAGCATTACTTTATTAAGTCCTTTTGCCATACCGTTAATTATTTATATGTAAAAAATAAATTTTATTTTTTTCAAGAAATATTATTTTATTTTCGGAATACACTAACATATCCTTAATATTCAACCCTTGATGTTCCTTTGCAAATGTTATTTTATTGGAATATGCATTTTTCTTTACATCATAAAGTAATAATTCATCCCCTGTAAAAATGTAAATAATATTATTATAAATTGAAACAGATTTAATTGTCGTATTTTCTATTGATTTAATATAATTTCCAAAATTATCATATTTATAAATCACATTATTTTTTTCATCGAAAATATAAATCGAATTGTAGCTATCTTTTAATAGTTTTTTAGGATTTAGCATCGGCTTTTGTGCCGACTGAAATCCTCCAAAATGCATTACAGGAGTATTACCATCGGGATAATATACTATCCTTTTATTTTCTCCATCTAAAACATATAATGCATTCATATTTATTATTATAGAAGCAATGGGTGTATTAAATTTTAATCTATCTTCAAAAGTTGGCGTATTCGTAATTAATGATGAAATGTAACTCAAATTCAAATCGAATCTCTGTATTCTATAATTCGTCCCATCAGATATGTATATATCTAATCCAGATGAACCGTCAATATATGTCGGTGAATCGAATTCTCCATTCCGCCAACCTTTCCTTCCTATTCTTTTCTGCTCATTTAATTTATCATCGAATTTAATTACTTCATTTGTTTCATTATCCAATACATATATATAACCTTTTCCATCTATTGTTACAGAAACGGCATTTTTAAATCCCGTATATTCATAACCTCTATTTATGGTCGTGTCAGAATTAAAAAACAATATATTCAGTATTATTAAAAATGCCATTTATTTCAAAACTAATTTGAAAATCATAAAAAATAAATTTGGATAAAAACCAAAAACTAATGTCCCTACAATTGCAGTAATTACAGATATCTTACCATATATATTAAATGAAATTTTTTGATTGGATAATATTTCCGATGGCTCCATAAACCACATATAAACTATAATCTTTAAATAATAGTATAGTGAAACAAGACTTAATAATATCGCAACGATAGATAGCCAGATTAAATTCGATTTAATCGCAAAATAAAATAAATAATATTTTCCCCAAAACCCTGCAAGCGGTGGAATCCCTGCTAATGATAGCAGAAAAATTGTAAAAAATATCCCAATCATCGGATTTCTTTTTGCCAATCCTTTATAATCTTCAAAATATATTAAATTAAAATCCGTTTTATCTTTTGAATTTGTTTCATAAATAGCAACAATAAGAAATGAACCAAGTTGCATAAATACATAAGCTGCTAAATAAAATGCAATACCTCTTAATGCTAATTCATCTAAAGATGCAACACCAACCAATATATATCCCGCACTCGCAATCGAAGAGTATGCAAGTAATCTTTTTATGCTCGTTTGTGCAAGTGCAATAACATTCCCAAATAACATTGTTAAAACTGAAACAACTGCAATAAGAACTTTAAAATCTGTGATATTCAATAAAAAAATTATCGGAACAATAGTTCCAACTGCCGCAATTTTTCCTGAAGTTGACATCAATCCCGTAACTACTGTTGGTGCACCTTCATATACATCGGGAACCCACATCTGAAAAGGAAATACTCCCATTTTAAAAAATAAACCTATTGCAAAAAGTACCATACCTATTATAAAAACAGGATTCTTGATTATGCCAACAGTAGATAAATATACCGAGATTTTCGTCGAGCCTGTAACTCCATACATTAAAGAAATACCGTAAAGCAAAAACCCTGAAATAAATGCTCCAAGTAAAAAATATTTCAAAGCTCCTTCATTCGATTTAATCCTCTTTCTCAAAAATCCAACCAATATATAAAAACAAATTGACATCGTCTCAAGCCCGATAAATATTATTATTAAATCGTTAGCAAAAATCATTAGTAACATTCCAAGCAATGAACTCAAAACAATTATATAATATTCACCGAAATTTATTCCTTCATCTTCGAGATACGATTTTGAAGATACAAACGTCAATAATGCCGCAAATAGTATTATAATTGAAAAAGTTACATTCATAATATTTACTTTCAGCAAATCTCCAAGTAAAAATATTTCTTTATTTTGCAAAAGAAATGATGTTACTATTGCAACTATCACCGTAATAATACTTGTCAGATATATTATAAATTTGTTCTTAAATATTATCTCTAATAATATCGTAATTATAACACCTGCAGTTATTACTAATATCGGTAAAATATTATTTAGTTCATTTAGTTGTATCATAAGTTATATTTATCGGATTATTTTTTTTATCTTTTGAAAATTTATTATATATTACTAATACAATAAGACCGAACAAACCACCAATAAAATCTGCAACCCAATCACCAAAATCGCATTCCCTCCCCACTACAAAATATTGATGAAATTCATCAGTAGCTCCGTAAAAAGCTGTAAATAACAAAGATGCAATTAAAGAATACTTTTTAAGTAATATAAATTTATCTTGATTACTTAATGAATAATAAAAAGCAAAAAAAAGTATAAAATAAATTACTAAGTGAATTATTTTATCGCTTAATTCAAATTCTATCTTCGGATAAGCATCTGTCGGGAAAGATGATGCAATAAAAATACCAATACATAATAATATGCTCGGAAGATGATATTTTAATTTTGAACTCAACCTTTTAATAATTCACCCTTTACATTTTGAATTTCATAAATCAATTCAGATGCTATTGTCGAACTTGCACCTGATTTTTCATACAATATATCACCACACCTACCGTGAATGTATACACCTGCAAGAGAACTTCTTAATGGATTTTTATTTTGAGCAAGTATTCCCGCAATTATTCCCGAAAGCACATCACCACTACCTATCGTTGCTAAATTTTCCCTACCTGTTGTGTTGATATAAAAGCTATCCCCGTCCGTTATTATCGTTGGGGAATTTTTTAGAACAAGTATAATATTATATTTTCGTGCAAACTCTTTCGAAATTTCATATAAATTTCTTTTAATATCGTCGAGAGAATAACCTGTTAAATTTGAAAATTCTCCATAATGAGGTGTAATTATAATTTTGTTATTTTGTTTTTTCAATAAATCCAAATTATCTTTAAATGCAAATATTCCGTCTGCATCTATTACCATTGGAAAGTCATTTTCTTCAACAATCCTTCTTACTAATGAAAGTGTTTCTTGGTTTCTTCCTATACCCGGTCCAATTAATGCTGCGTTACACCATTTTAATTTCTCAATTATTTTATTGTATGAAAATCCTGATAATGTCTGTTCATCTGTTTCCTGAAGTGGTAATGTTATCACCTCTGTCGTTTTTGCTTCC
Source organism: uncultured Ignavibacteriaceae bacterium (assembly GCA_964400285.1). Lineage (GTDB taxonomy): Bacteria > Bacteroidota > Ignavibacteria > Tepidaquicellales > Tepidaquicellaceae > FEN-1279. The sequence continues at coordinate 315,796 of CAYNTK010000001.1, read as the reverse complement.
ATTATCGGATTTAGAGATTCTGGAATACCAAGAATTACAGCACCACATCCTATTTTCAAAGCTGATAAAGAGCATAAATAAGATGCTCCTGAAAATCCTGAAGAACCCGATACTATAAACAGCTTCCCGTTTGTATATTTATTTGAATTTATTTTTCTTTTGGGTATTACGTCTTTAATATCTTCCTTAAAAAATTCATAAATCTTTCTCGAATTATATTTATCGAATTCACTGCTCTCTATTCCAATATTCATCGGAATAATTTTTCCGCTAACTTCCCTGCCTATATCGAATAGTAAATTGAATTTTTTAATCCCCATTGTCAATGTATAATCTGCTATAAGATATTCATCTCTTTCATAATGATTCTTTAATCCACTTACTGTATCTATTGCAATAATTTTTTTGTTTTTTATCTTATTAATTTTTTTAAAAATATCTTTTATTCTTTCCTCGAGTTCTCCTTTAAATCCTATACCAAATACTGCATCTACGATTAAAGAATTTGATTTACAATTATTTTCAATAAATTCTTCCACCTCTTCCTTTTGGATTACATTAACCTTATCCCCAATATTTTTTGCTATATTGTAATTTGTTAAAGCATCTCCTTTAAACTCGTCTTCGGGATATAATAATAAAATATTAGATTTAATATTTTTGTTTGCAAGATGTCGAGCTATTACAAGACCATCTCCTGCATTGTTTCCTTTACCCGATAATATTACAATATTTTCGAACTTTTCTTTTTTTAAAAAATCAAAGATAAAATCCGCCGAATTTGCTCCTGCATTTTCCATTAATATTAGCGATGGTATGCTTAAAGCATTTATAATCTTTTTTTCTGCTTCTAATACCTCTGAATTGAAAAATACACTTTTCATTATTATTTAATAATCTATTTGCTAATTAATTAAGCTTTTCAATCTTTTTGACGTTTCTGTTTTATCTTTTGATTTAAAAATTGAAGCTCCACATACAAGCATATCTACTCCAGCATCTGCTAATACCTTAATATTTTCTTCGCCAATTCCTCCATCCACCTGAATTAAACAATTTAGATTCTTTTGCTGAATGATACTTTTTAACTTTTTTACCTTATCTATCGAATTTTTTATAAATTTTTGCCCACCAAATCCAGGATTAACACTCATAATCAAAACGAAATCGACATCATATATAATTTCACTTAGCATTTCGACTGGTGTCGAAGGATTCAACGCTACACCCGCTTTTATTCCAAAACTTTTTATATAATTGATTAATCTGTTTAAATGAATATTATTTTCTATATGAACAGAAATATAATCTGCGCCTGATTCATAAAAATTCTTTATGTATTGCTCGGGTGAATCAATCATCAAATGAACATCTAAAGGTAAATCAGTAATTTCGTTTATTTTCTTTACTACATCAGGCCCAAATGTAATATTAGGAACAAAATGCCCATCCATTATATCGCAATGAATTACAGCTGCTCCTCCTATTTCAACAGCTTTTATTTCTTCTTTTAATCTTGAAAAATCAGCCGAAAGTATTGATGGACATAATAATTTTTTCATTATTTTTTTTCCTTTTGTTTTGTATCGGTTTTTTCTTTAGTATTTTCTTTCTGCTTATCCGTTTTATCTTTTTCTGTTTGTTTTTCTTTTGGTTTTTCCTTATCAGGTTTCTCCTTTGGTTTTTCTACTTCTTTTTTATCCTTCTGCAAATCTTTTTCTGTCTTTTCTTTCTTTTCTTTCTCGAGCTTTTCTTCCGCTTTTATCTTCTCCGCTCCTTTTTTTCCATTATCATTTTGTGTCTCACTACTTACTTCCTGTACTTCATTCTCTATTTTACGTTTTTTCGCTATAAATAACTCTATTGGCGTATTCTCTTTCGCTGATTTATCTTTCTGTGGATATTGGTCTATTATCTGTCCAGCAGGTAAATCACTCGCCTGATACGTTATCTTACCAACTTTTAACTTCTTCTCTTCAAGTATTTTTCGTGCTTCTTCAAGTTTTTTCCCTATTACATTCGGTATTATTATATCTCCCACTTGTTGCCCGTTACTTACGATTAAATCGACTCTCGATAATTTTTTTATCTTACTTCCAGGCTGAATTACCTGTGATATTATCACATCTTCTGGATATTCATTTGAGAATTTTTTAACTATTTCTCCAACTTGTAAGTTTCTCTGCTCGAGTGTGAATTTTGCATCTCTTAATGTTCGCCCAATCAATTTTGGAACCTCGACCAACTGCTCTCCTCCGCATACTGTTAAATAAATTCTTCTCCCGTTTTTTACCATTTGGTCAACTGGTGGATTCTGGTCCATTACTAACCCAATTGGTTTGCTTTCATCATATCGTATATCTCCCTGTTTCACATCTAATCCCGAATTTTCCAATACTTTTTTCGCTTCATTAAATTGTAACCCTACTACATTTGGCACTTTAACTAATGAACTATGTTTCACATACCAAGGCATTATTACATAATTAAACAAAAAAAATAGTAATATTAATGATACCCCCAGTATTATTATTTTCTTAACCATAAATTAATACTATAGACTATAATATCATAAAATTTAATAAATTAATACGATAATTTTAGTGTAAAAATTACTGTCTTCAAAAATTTCTTAAAATATCAAATTATCAAAAAAATAAATAACTTACGAAGGATATATGCAAAAATAGTTTAATTGAATAACAATATTTTTTTCAGTATATTAATAAAATTTTATAAAATTAATTTTTGAGGAAAAATATAGTTATGAAACATTTTTTCAGTAAATTTGTAGTTTCAGCATTTATTATTGTTATATCAGTTTATTTTTTAGGGTGCACATCTGCAGAATTAACCACTGGCAAATTGGCATACCAACAAAAAGATTTTGTTAAGGCAGAAGCCGAATTAAAAAAAGGTTTACAAATTGATAAAACCGATGCCGAAGGTTGGTATATGCTTGGTTACTCACAAATTGAATTGGGAAAATTCGAAGAAGCTAAAACTTCTTTCCAAACATCACTTTCAATCTCTAATAAATTCGCAGATTATATTAGAAATTACTGGATTGATAAATATAATGCAGGTATAAATGCTTTTAATGGTGGAACAAAAAGTCTCGGTAGAAAAGATTCAGTCGGTGCCACAAGAAATTTTAACGACGCTTTACATTATTTTAAATCCTGTGCAAGCATTACTCCCGATAGCATTGCCTCTTATCAAATGATGGGTGATTGTTATGCATATCTCGGAAAATCCGATAGTGCTTTAATGATGTATGAAAGCATTCTTGGTAAATCGAAAAGTAAAGAAGATGCTATTATGGTTGCAAGAATTTTGTATCAATCGGGTATGAAATCCAGAGAAGTTGAGCAATGGGATAAAGCTATCGAAATTTTCAAAAAAGCAACTGAAATCCCTTATCTCCCAAAAGATAACACTTATTACGAAAATTCTGTGTTTAATATAGGTTTTGCAAATTACCAAATTGCTACTAAAATTGCCGCTGAAAATAAAGGCGATTATAAACCTAACTTAAAAGAAGCTGTAAATATCTTAGAACCTTTAGTAGCTTCTTCTAAAGATAACGCTATACTCGTAAATTCTTACGAAATATTGTATAATGCTTATGATGCGTTAGGTATGTCAGACAAAGCTCAAGATGCATTAAAGAAAAAACAGGAATTATCAGATAAAAAATAAAAATGCAAACCGAAACAAATAAAAAATCTTCTGGTTGGAAATGGTTTTGGGGAATATTTATTTCCTTAATTCTTTTAGTTGGTATTTTCGTTGGTGTTGCATTTATTTTCTTTGCTAAATCTATCTCCTCTACTGGTGAAAAAAAATTCCAATATGAAGTAACTGGAAGAGGTAATCAGAAAATCGCAATTGTTGAGTTAGATTATACTATTTACTCTTCTGAACCAATTGTAAGACAATTCAAAAGATATAGAGAAGATAAATCTATTAAAGCCATCGTTTTAAGAATTAATTCCCCTGGTGGTGGTGTTGCCGCATCTCAGGAAATGTATGAAGCTGTTAGAAAAACAAGAGATGAAGGTAAACCAGTAATTATTTCCATTGGCTCAATAGGTGCAAGCGGGGCATATATGACTGCCTGCGGCGGCTCATACATTGTTTCCAATCCGGGTTCTGTTGTTGGCAGCATTGGCGTGATTGCTAATTTTATCACTATGAAAGAACTCGCTGAAAAAATCGGAATTAAAGATGTTACTATTAAAAGCGGAAAATTAAAAGATGCTGGAAATCCTTTAAGAGATGTTAATCAAGATGATATAGCATATTTTCAGGAAATTATTGACGACGACTATCAGCAGTTTCTGGAATTAGTATCGAAAGAAAGAAAAATAGAAATGGATTCTTTGAAATTGATCGCTAACGGCAGAGTATTTACTGGTAGGCAATCTCTAAAACTAAAATTAGTAGATACACTCGGTACTTATGAAGATGCAATAAATATTGCCTGTAAGTTTGCAAATATTGAGGGTGAACCTGTTATCGTAAGAGAAAAACAAAAAAATAATATTCTTGATTTATTTATTGAAAATTTAAATAATATTGGAATTTTAGGTTTAAGAAAACAAATTGAAGAAGAATATTTGAATAAACCAATTTTACAATATAAATTCGAGAAATAAAACTATGACAAGAGCACAAATTGCAGCAAAAATATCGGAGGCAACCGGAATAAGTAAAAAGGAAACAGAGATTGTTATTGAAGGATTTATTAGTACCATAATAGAATGCCTAAGCGAAAACGATTCAATCGAAATTCGAGGATTTGGTACGTTTAAAAATTTAATACGTGAACCTCGCAAAGCAAGAAATCCAAAAACAGGTGAAACTATCGAATTACAGAAGAGATTTATTCCAAAATTCAAAGTTTCTAAAGAATTTAAAAAAATAGTTCAAGAGAGTTTAACAAAAAAATAACCAGAAAGGAGAAATCTGTTTAATGCCTTGTGGTAAGAAAAGAAAACGGGCTAAAATGTCAACCCATAAAAGGAAAAAAAGACTACGCAAAAACAGACATAAAAAACGTATAAGATAAAATCTTTTTTTAAAAATTAAAACCCCGAAAAGTCGGGGTTTTTTGATTAGAATAATATTTTAAAAATAAAAATTATTTTAAAAGTACCAATCTTCTTGTTTCGATGTATCGGTTACATTCTAGCCTGTAGAGATATATTCCACTTGTTAATCCTGTTGCATAGAAATCAACAGAATAAGAACCAGGAACTTTAACCTCATTAACTAATTCCTTTACTTCCCTACCAAGAATATCAAATATTTTTAACTTTACTATTCCTTGTTTTGGAATATCAAAATCTATATGTGTTATGGGATTGAAGGGGTTTGGATAGTTATAGTATAAAAAATATTTTTCTGGAACATAACCTGTATTTGAATTAATACCAATAGGTGGAATTATTACGAAATTCCACAAAGGAGTCGAATCTTTATTATTATATGAAGAAATATCTTTTGCAATTATTCTGTATCGAATTGTATCTTGTAAATTTACTTCAGATTGTACAGAATTAAAAATTGCAGTAAAAACATTTCCAGATGTATTAATCAATTTAAATTGTTTAAAGTTACCTGAATTTATTCTCCATCTTACCCAAACGGAATCGATACCACAGTTATCAATCACTGATGCGTTAATACTTACAGGCCAATTTGCTTTTGGTGTATTTCCAATTGGAGTATGAGTAATTACAGGTTTTGTCGTATCAGGACCAACAATAAAGGAATAATAATTAGCAGGAGCTCCGGCTGGGAAAGTACCAATTCTGTTTAATGAATCTATAGTTTTGATATAATAATTATATGTTGCTGGTGCAACAATATTAATTATCCCAATCCAGTAATTACCGATATGAGTCATAATTATACTATCCCATGGATAAGAATATTTCCGCCAAAATAATTTTGCCCAAACAATATGTAAACTATCCGGTAACAAAATTTTAATCGTATCAGGACCCTCACAATCATTATTTTCTATTTTGACATTTTTTATATATTCAATAGATTTGAACTCATCGAAAAGAAATGAACTGGATAAAATTATAATCGATATTAATATAAAGCAGAAAACTAACGTTCTTTTAAACATTTAATTCTCCTTTTAATTCTTTTGAATAAATACCTTAAATAAATACAAGATATCAATCAAGTGATGTTAATCAAAATAACCGAATAAAACAAGTATTATTTTATAAAGTTTATATTTTAGAATATTATCCCTTCTTTTCTATCTTCGCCCAGCTATCGCGTAATCCAACAGTGCGGTTAAATACCAATTTCTCTTTTGTGGAGAGCGGGTCAACGCAGAAATATCCTGTACGAATAAACTGAAATTTATCCCCCGGTTTTGCTTTAGCAAGTTCAGGTTCGATATAGCAATTTTCGAGAATATCTAACGAATGTGGATTTAAAAATTCTTTAAAATCTTTGTCTTCATCAGACGAAGGGTCTTCAACTGTAAACAACCTGTCGTACAATCTTACTTCGGCATTTACTGCGTGCTTTGCGGATACCCAATGAATAGTGCCTTTTACACTTCTTGTGCTACCCGAACCACTTTTTGTTTCGGGGTCGTAAGTGCAATGCAATTCCGTTATTTCACCTTTTTCATTTTTTATAACTTCATTGCATTTTATTATGTAAGCAGATTTCAACCTAACTTCATTTCCCGGATAAAGGCGATGGAATTTTTTCGGAGGAACTTCTTTAAAATCATCTTGCTCGATATATAGAACTTTTGAAAATGGAATTTTTCTCGAACCCATAGATTCATCTTCGGGATTATTGATAGTTTCCATTTCTTCGGTTTTATCATCAGGATAATTCGTAATCACTACTTTTAGAGGATTTAAGACTGCCATAACACGCTTTGCGTGTTTATTCAAATCCTCTCTAACACTATGTTCGAGCAAAGCTACGTCTGTCATAGCATCACGTTTTGCAACTCCTATTCTATCTGCAAAATTGCGAATCGATTCGGGTGTGTATCCCCTTCTGCGGAGACCGCAAATAGTAGGCATTCTTGGGTCATCCCACCCCGATACATAACCTTCTTCAACAAGCTCAAGTAACTTTCGTTTACTCATAATTGTATAGCTTAAATTTAACCTTGCAAATTCAATTTGTCTCGGTAAGTTTTCGAGTTCGAGTGCTTGTAAAAACCAATCGTATAATGGACGATGAATTTCAAACTCGAGTGTGCACAGTGAATGTGTAATTCCTTCTATCCAGTCCGAAAGTGGATGAGCATAGTCATACATAGGGTAAATGCACCATTTATCACCCGTATTGTGATGAGTTGCTTTTTTAATTCTGTAAATCAAAGGGTCTCGCATATGCATATTCGGAGAAGCCATATCTATTTTTGCACGAAGGACATATTCACCGTCATTATATTTTCCTTCTTTCATCTCTTGAAAAAGTTTCAGACTTTCTTCGATAGGTCTATTTCTGTGTCTCGATTCTTTTCCGGGTTCGGTTAATGTCCCCTTTGTATTTTTTATTTCTTCAGGAGAAGAATCATCTACGTATGCTTTTCCTTTTTTGATTAACTCGACTGCAAGTTCATACATCTTATCGAAATAGTCGGATGCATAATACATTCTATCACCCCAATCGAATCCAAGCCAGCGAACATCTTCTTGTATCGAATCCACATATTCAACATCTTCCTTAATCGGATTTGTATCATCGAACCGAAGATTACAAAGACCATTATAATCGCGTGCAATACCAAAGCTCAAGCATATTGCTTTCGCATGTCCAATGTGCAGGTATCCATTCGGTTCAGGTGGAAAGCGAGTATGTATTTTTGTATGCTTTCCGCTTCTCAAATCTTCTTCTATTATTTCTCTAATAAAGTTAGAAGGCGTTGTGTTTGTAGTATCTTCCATATTTTTATCTATCTAAATTTAACTTCCTAAAATGCTTAAAATACTTTTTTAAAAAGAAAGTTTCAGTGGAAAAGATAATATTTTTCATTCAGATTTAAAGTAGTTCCCAAAAATGATATTAAATATCCCCTTGATAATACGTACTTATTTACGTACGTTTGTATAAAGTAACAATATTTATGAAAACAATAACAGCTACAAAAGCAAGAAATAATCTATATAAATTAATAGATGAGACTTCATCGGGGAGCCAGCCAATTCACATTACAGGCAAGAGAACAAATGCAGTTTTAATTTCTGAAGAGGACTGGAGTTCGATTCAGGAAACCCTTTACCTGCTTTCGATTCCCGGAATGAGGGAATCCATAATAAAAGGAATGAAAGAGCCGTTAAGTAAATCTGCTGATAAGCTAAAATGGTAAACTGGAAAATAGTTTATACAAAACAAGCCCAACGCGATGCAAAGAAAATAAAATCTGCCGGACTTAAAGAAAAAGCAATTGAAGTCCTGAAAGCAATAGAAAAAAATCCATTTCAATCCCCTCCTCCTTACGAAAAATTAACCGGCGACCTAACCGGAGCTTATTCGAGAAGAATAAACATTCAGCATAGAATAGTATATCAGGTTTATAAAGAATTAAAAACTGTTAAAATGATAAGGATGTGGACGCATTATGAATAAAATTTCTTTACACTCTTTACTACGCTCCGGTGTAGTAACGAATATCAGAGAATACTAAACTTTTATTTTTTCCAATGCTTTATCTATTCTCTCCTTCACCTTCTCCTTCCCTATTATCACCAAAATATTATATATTCCCGGTCCACCTGATACACCTGATACTGCAAGTCGAAGCGGATGAATGATTGCACCTTTGCCTACGTTCATTTCGATAGAAGTTTCCGCAAGTGCTTTTTCATAATCTTCTTTAGTAGGATTTTTTAATAAAGAAATTTTCTCGGAATATTTTTTTAATATATCTGCGGAATTCTGTTTCCAGTTTTTCTTTAATGCTGCTTCTTCGTATGTAGTGGGCTCTTCGAAAAAGTAAAATCCTTTTTCATAAATATCTTTTATAAAAGAAATCCGCGGTTTCATTACATCTATAACTTCTTTTAGGTATTCATCGCTGAAATCTTCCGAACAGTATTTTGACAACTGCATTTCCTCTCTAAGCATCTTGATTAATTCTTCGTCGGATTTACTACGCAGATGCTCTTCGTTTAACCAATTGAGTTTTTCTAAATCGAAAACTGCCCCTGAATCGTTTACACGCTCGAGAGAAAAACTTTTTACAAGTTCATCAAAAGTATATACTTCTTTATCATCCCCTGCCGTCCAGCCAAGCAGTGCGATAAAATTGATTAATGCTTCTTTTAGATAACCCTTTTTCCTGTAATCTTCCACAGCAACATCACCCTGCCTCTTGCTTAGCTTTGTGCGGTCGGGATTCAGCAGTAGCGGAAGGTGTGCGAACTGTGGATGTTGCCAGCCGAATGCTTCATAGAGTAAAATATGTTTAGGTACAGACGGCAGCCACTCTTCACCACGAATCACGTGAGAGATTTTCATTAAATGGTCATCTATTATATTTGCAAGGTGATACGTAGGAAAGCCGTCTGACTTCACCAGAACCTGATCGTCTATTACATCGCTTGAAAATTCAACATCACCGCGAATGATATCTTTAAACGCAATCTTCATTCCCGGCTGAACATTCAAGCGGATTACATAAGGTTTGCCCTCTGCCATATTTTTTTGAATTTCTTCTTCGGATAAATTCAAACAGTGTTTATCATATCTTGTATCTTTAGTTGTCCTGCTTTGTTCTTCGCGAAGCTGAGCAAGGCGTTCGGGAGTGCAGAAGCAATAATATGCTTTTTTATTTTTTATTAAAAAATCCGCGTGTTCTTTGTAAATAGCAAGTCGTTCCGATTGGAAATACGGCGCAAAATCACCGCCGATTTCGGGACCTTCGTCGTAATCGAGACCAACCCATTTTAAAGTATTTATAAGATTTTCCACAGCACCGGGAACATAGCGAGTTCTATCGGTATCTTCTATTCTAACAATAAATTTCCCTCCATTATGTCTTGCAAATAGATAATTATACAATGCAGTGCGGAGGTTACCAATGTGTATGTAACCAGTGGGAGAAGGAGCGTATCTTACTCGTATATTACTATTCATTATTATTTATTAAGTAATTCTATTTTTTAAAATCTTATTATTTAATTAGAAGAATATAGAATTAAGAATTCAAAATTAAGAATGAAGAGCTTTTTATTCAGCATTCATAATTCTTAATTCATAATTATTATAACAAATTCTCCTTTTTCTTTTAACGTATTAATATTAATATCCCGAATCCTTCCACGTATTATCTCTTCAAATTTTTTCGTCAGTTCCCTGCCAATCACAACTTCCTTATTCCCAAAATTTTTCAATATCTCATTCAAAGTTTTTTTAATCCTGAACTTCGATTCAAAAATAATAATATTACTTTTTATATTCTTCAATTCCAAAAAAGTTTTTTCTCTCCCCTTTTTTTGAGGAAGGAATCCCTGAAAATAAAATTTTTCTTCTTTCAATCCTGTCATTACAAGTGCGTGAATCAATGAGCTTGCTCCCGGAATAGAGAACACATTTATTCCTTCTTCAATACATCTATTTACAAGTATGCTACCAGGGTCAGAAATACACGGTGTCCCTGCATCGGAAATAAGAGCAACACTGTTCCCTTCTTTCAAAAAATTAATAACATAATCAATCTTCTGATTTTCCACTTGAGAATAGTAGCTGATTAATTTTTTTCTAATACCATAATGGTTTAACAAAACCGATGCAACTCTCGTATCCTCCGTCGCAATCAAATCTACATTTTTCAAAATATACAACGCCCTGAATGAAATATCTTCAAGATTCCCAATCGGAGTGGAAACTACATACAATGTATTCTTCTCTACTTTTAAATCAGGAAATTTAGATTTAATATATTCTTCGATATTTTCTATTCGTAATTCCAATATTTGTAAGTTATAAAGTGTAGATTTAAGTTTAAATGATAAACGTATCCTGTCATAATGCTTTGAATTTATCATAACTTAAATTTATTTTGCATTAATCAAAAATTATTATATATATGCTTGTAATAGGAAAAAATCCAATCCTCGAAATACTGAAAACATCTCCAAAAGAACTCACGAAAATAATTCTCTTAAAAACTTTAAAACCCGAACCAAAACTAAAAGAAATAGTAAAGTTAGCTGAAGACTATGCTGTCCCTAAATTATTTCTAAATAAATATGACTTTGCAAATTACTTCGATAGAAAAAATAAAAACGAAGGAATTTCGCAAGGTGTTATCGGCTTTATTAAAGATTACCAGTATAGTAAATTATCTGATATATTGGAAGATATAAAAAATGTAAAAAATCCCCTTATTCTAATTCTCGACGAAATTACTGACCCTCATAATTTCGGTGCGATTATTCGTTCTGCTGTTTGTCTTGGTGCTGATGCTATTGTTATCCCACGACATAATTCTGCTGAAGTAAATCACACAGTCATAAAATCTTCTTCGGGTGCTGTTAAGCATATTCCAATCGCAAAAGAAACTAATTTATCTAATACAATTAAATACCTTAAACAAAATGGTTTTTGGATTGTTGGGACTGATTTAAGATGTGAAAAAATACTTTTTGAAACTGACCTTAAAATGCCAATCGGTTTGATTATTGGTAGTGAAGGTTTCGGAATAAGAAAAAACCTCAAAAACCAATGTGACTTCTTGATTAGAATTCCTATGACAGGCAAACTTGATTCTCTTAACGCTTCTGTATCTACTGGTATAATATTATATGAAATCTTTAGACAAAAAAACCTCATTTAACTAAATCTAATTATTTATAATAAGATTTATTTATAAATTTTTATTTAACCAGTCTATTATTATTTTATTAATCTCTGGTATCTGATTAATTAAATCTTTTCCGTGCTTGTCAGAGTTATAATATTTTAATTCTTTTGGTTCATCGAGATAATTTGTATAGATTTCCTTCGCATCTTCTGGATACGAACTATCTTTATCTCCACAAATTAGTAAAACAGAATTTGTTTTCTTTATTGCAGGACCCATACTCAAATCAGTTCCGCTTATAAATGCATCGAATGTTTTTTTACCTAATGATATTCCAACTACTGTTTTTACTCCCAAAAAATATTTTGAATACAGTCCAAGCGATGCACCAACCGATGTCCCAACAACTGCAATTCTTGTTGAATCTATTCCTATTCTTCCCTTTGCCCAATTAATTACTGATGCCAAATCTAATATTGCATTTCCTTTTTCCGACAAAATTTCCTCGATTTTTTCCACTGCTTTATCTGATTCTCCATGATTTCTTATATCATAAGTAATTACTTTACATTTTCTCGCAAGTAGTGAATCTATGAAATCCATTTTCCATTGTGACCTATCTGACATAAACTGATGAATCAATATTATAAGTGGTTCCTTTTTAGTGACTTCTATATTATTATAATAATATGTTCCATGTATTTTTATATTATCGCTTGTAGTAAATACTACATCCTCTTTCATCATTTTAGCTTTCGGTTCGACTTTTTGAATATTATCATCGGTCGTATTACAGGACAATTGAAATACTAATAAAATCAAAACTATATAGTAAATTTGCGTTTTCATAATTTTATACTTTTAGTTAATAAAAATTTTAATTTAACTAAAAAAAACAATGGTATTTATAATATTTTAATTATTATAAATACCATTTGCAAGGATAATTTATTTAGATATTTTTTTAAATATCTAAATGTAAAACCCAATTATACTTATCTTCAATTTCGCCATACTGTATCCCTGTTATTGTATCATAAAATTTTTGTGCATAAGGTCCAATTTTCATATCATTTATTTTCATATCTTTACCATTGTAATGAAGTAAACCAACAGGTGAAATTACAGCTGCTGTCCCAGTTCCAAAAACTTCTTTTAAATATCCTTTTTCGTGTGCCTCAACGATTTCATCTATTAATATGTCTCTTTCCGTCACTTTTATTCCAAATTCTCTGGCTAAATGTAAAACTGAATCTCTCGTAATTCCTGCTAAAATATTTCCTTTGTCGAGCGATGGTGTTATTAACTCATCATCTATAACAAACATTATATTCATTGCTCCAACCTCATCTATATATTTTCGATGCACTCCATCAAGCCATAATACTTGTGAATATCCATTTTTATGCGCCCTTTGTCCTGCAAGCATTGAAGCTGCATAGTTTGCCGCCGTTTTCGCAGCTCCAAGCCCTCCTCTCACTGCCCTAACCTTTTCTGTTTCAACCATTATCTTTACGGGATTCAATCCTTCCTTATAGTAAGATGCTACCGGTGATAAAATTATTATGAACTTATATTCATTAGATGCACTTACCCCGAGAAAATTCCCTGTCCCAAATGAAAAAGGTCTAATGTATAAAGATTCTCCCCTTTTTTTAGGAATCCAGTCTTTATCTTTTGTAACAATTTTTTTTACTGCTTCAACGAATTTCTCGACAGGATAAGGTGGAATACAAACAGCTTCTGCTGATTTCATCATTCTTTTTCCATTCATTTCAGGTCTGAAAATATTTACTCCACCCTTAACAGAAGGAAATGCTTTTAAACCTTCGAAAATCGTTTGACCATAATGTAATGTGCAATTTGCTGGCTCTAAATCAAGCTTACCATAAGGTAATATTGCTCCTTCATCCCATTCCCCGTTTTTATATTCCGATACGAATATATTATCGGAGAAAAAAATCCCGAATCCCAAATTATCCCAATCGACCTCTTTCATTTTACTGCTTTTTGATTTAACTAATTCTTCTTTATTCATAAACTTAAGTTTAATATTTTAAAAATTTTTTATTTAATTATATGAATTTCAAAAAAATAATTAATTTTTTGAATTTTAATCTTCCTTAACAACTTTAAATCGGTATGATTAAAAATTAAATTATAAAAATTTTAAAGAACTTCAAATGTAAAAAATTAGTTTTTTGCCATATAAAAACCATCATTTATCATCGTCTCGACTATTCTTTGATAAACATCGTTTACCAAAATCCTATCCATACAAACAGGATTATTACATCCAAAATCATGTCCAAGATATAAACAAGGACTGCAATAGATATCGCTTTGAATTAATACCGCTTTATCTGAATATGCTCTCCATTTCACCGGATTTGTCGGTCCGTGAAGTCCAAAAGTTCTTGCACCCACGCCAGTTGCAAAATGTAAAATTCCAGTATTCCCACATATTAAAAACTTTGAGTTTTTAATTAATGCTATCACATCATCAAGTTTATACTTCCCTGCTGTATTAATTACATTCTTCCCTATTCCCTCTTCAATTCTTTTACATTTTTCATATTCTATTTCTGCACCTGTCAAAATTATTCTTACATCGTCACTATATTTAATTAATTTTTTTCCCAACATAATATAGTTTTCTTCCAACCATTCTCTCGCTTCTCCATTACTCCCACATCCCGGATGAATACATAATACATATTTATTATTTAAATCGTTATCATTATAATATTTTTCCGCAAACATGAAATTTTCTTTCGATAGAAAATACTCTAACCAATAATCCTCGTCTGAAAATGTTATACCAAGCGGTATTAATAAATTTAAAAATGATTTTATCTCATGCTCATCTCTTCGATGCATTACAACACTGTCATAAATATAATGTTTATATTGCTCTTTTATTTTATACCCGACAGACCAATCTCTTTTTATCAAAGCTATAATTAATGAACTAAATCTTGACCATTGTTCTGCATCTACTATTACATCATATTTAACTCTTCTTAAACTAAATATCATTTTAACAAAAGAAAGAGGATTAACAATAAACGAATACAAATCCAAACATATATTCTTATCTATATAAGGTATTTTATCTATTACCGATTTGTTTATTTTTGTGCACACAAAAGTAATTTCGGCTTTAGGAAAAGATTTCCTCAATAACCTAAGCATTGGAATTAATAAAAGTGAATCACCGATAGCAGCAAATTTTAATACCATTATTTTTTGTATATGCTGTATTGGAAGTCTGTTTCTTCTTTTAAACATCGATAGAAATATTAACAAAGGAATCCCTACATACCTGTCAATAAATCTCAATAAAGCATTATGCTGCATAAATTAATGAAGAATAAAATATTTGATAATATAATAAGAAATATATATATTATCAATCATAACTATATTAACTATGAATAAAAAAATATCTGAATTGATTAAACGCTCTATGCAAGCAATGAAAAATTCCTATTCTCCTTATTCAAAATTCAAAGTCGGAGCAGCAATCTTAACTGAACACAATAAAATATTTACTGGTGCAAATGTCGAATGTGCTTCATATTCTCTTACCATTTGTGCTGAAAGAGTAGCTGCCGTTAATGCTATTAGTGCAGGTGAAACTAAATTTAATTATATTGCTATTTCAACCAATAAAAAACAAATTGCATTCCCTTGTGGTGCTTGTTTGCAATTTCTTACTGAGTTTTCGAGTAATCTTTATGTTATATTAGCACTATCAGAAAAAAATTACAAAATATTCCGTTTGAAAGAATTATTACCTCAAAAGTTTAATTTATAAGTTTTATTTTTATATTATTAATTTTAATTTTTTTATGATGAATGAAAATTTACAGATTAGAACCTACAAAAAAACTGGTCATATTGAAGTAATCTGCGGTAGCATGTTTTCGGGAAAAACCGAAGAATTAATCAGGAGAATTCGAAGAGCTGAAATTGCTAAGCAAAGAGTTAAAGTCTTTAAACCAAAAATTGATAATAGATATAGTGAATTTTCCATCGTCTCTCACAATGAACGCTCTTATCCTTCTGAAATCATTGAAGATGCAGAGGATATCCTTGAAAAAAGTTTTGATACAGAAGTAATTGGTATCGATGAAGCCCAATTTTTTGAAAATAATTTGGTAGATGTTTGCCAAAAACTTGCTGATTCCGGAAAACGTGTTATTGTAGCTGGTCTTGACCAGGATTATAGAGCTAAACCCTTTGAGCCAATTCCACAATTGCTCGCTATTGCCGAATATATTACTAAAATTCAAGCTGTCTGTGTAATCTGCGGTGCACCTGCAAATAGAACACAAAGAGTTACAGATAGTAAAGATAGAGTATTTGTTGGTGGTGAAAACCATTATGAAGCAAGATGCAGACTTCATCACATTTATAAAGAAAACGAAAATTAATATTTATTTATGAATAAAAATATAAAATATTTTTTATTAATCACATTAATAATATCAACTTTTAATATCGCTTGCAAAAAGACTGATAACAAAAACGAAATAACTCCAGAAAAAATGAAAGTTGGTTTAGTTTTCGATGTTGGTGGAAGAGGCGATAAATCGTTTAACGATGCTGCTTACAAAGGTCTTGAAAGAGCTAAAAAAGATTTCGGAATTGATTTCGAAGTCATTGACCCAGGTGAAGGCTCTGATAGAGAATCCGCATTAAGAAAATTAGCAAGTCGAAAAGATATCGGTATTGTTTTTGGTGTCGGATTTATTTTCACAGAAGATATTACTAAAATTGCAAATGACTTCCCCGATAAAAAATTTGGTTGTATTGACTATGCTATTAATGCAAATAAAGAAATTCCCAAAAACCTTTCTGCACTCGAATTTAAAGAGGAAGAAGGCTCTTTTTTAGTCGGAACTTTAGCTGCCCTCCTGTCAAAAACTAATAAAATAGGTTTTGTTGGTGGAATGGAGTCCACCTTAATAAAAAAATTCGAAACTGGTTTCACAAATGGTGTTAAATATATTAATCCTGATAACAAAATTTTAGTTGGTTATGTAAGTGTTACAGGTGACGGTTTCAAAAATCCCGGTAAAGCAAAGGAAATTGCATTAAGCCAGTTTTCCAGCGGAGCAGATATTATTTATCATGCTTCGGGTCTTTCTGGTCTGGGTGTATTTGAAGCAGCTCGTGAACATAAAAAGTTTGCTATTGGTGTCGATTTAGACCAATACAACGAAGCACCGGGCTTCGTTTTAACAAGTATGACCAAACAAGTTGACGAAGTTATTTATCAAACTATTAAAGATTTTATTGAGGGGAAATTTACTGGTGGTGTTAAATCACTCGGTCTCAAAGAAAAAGGTGTTGATTATGTATATGACGAAAATAATAAAAGTTTAATTCCTGATGAAATTAGAAATAAAGTCGAAGATATAAGAAAAAAAATTATTAATGGTGAAATAAAAGTAATAGCTGAATAATTATTGTATTGATATCCTAATATTTAAACCACCTTCATTCGATGTTCTTGGAATAGTATTTAATATACCTTGTGTAGGTTCGGTTTTTATATATTTATAGAATAATTGCATCTGAACTTTTGAGCTCAACGAATACTGAACCGAAGGATTTATCGTCGTCACTGCTGAACCATTCCCAGGTAGCTTTTCTGGTATCGAGCTTCCAATATTGAATCTATAATCTGTTGGTTCATTCGTATTTTTAGATATTGTAAGTGCAAATGATATATCATTCTTTAATGATAATCCAAACAATGGAATTTCAAAACCTGCTTTTGCATAATTAGCATTAAAACTCCAATCACTTGTATTCGATACTTGAATTAAATTGCTCGAGGGAACAAGTGTATTTGTTACAGACTTGTTTAACCTAAACGTAGCTGTTAAAGAACCACCGAACAGCTGTTTAAATGTTATATTTAATCCAAGTAATGGACTAAATGACTGTGTAACAGATTGCCTCGATATTACTTCAATACTCGAAGCATCTACTGCTGATGCTTCTGCATATTCTGAAGAAAATCCGTTCTCGAGCGTTACCATTGTAGCAAATTCGGAGAATAGTGGAAATTGTTCCAACCCCGAAATAGATAGTGTCCAGTTAGGAAATGGAAACGAACCAATTTGATCTCTA
Source organism: uncultured Ignavibacteriaceae bacterium (assembly GCA_964400285.1). GTDB lineage: Bacteria > Bacteroidota > Ignavibacteria > Tepidaquicellales > Tepidaquicellaceae > FEN-1279. The sequence goes on along the minus strand of CAYNTK010000001.1, from coordinate 297,840 downwards.
AAAGATGTTGCTATGGATTTTATATTTTCATTTGGGTCATTAGTGCTTTCATATTTAAATTTATCGACACTTCCAGCGAAGAACATTGAATATCCATAATTTTTACTTAATGATTTATTTATGGGGTCGCCTAATATCCCCTGCTCATTTGAATTAAACGATGTTGAATTATTAAATCCCCATAATCTCTTAAATGTTAAATTCATTCTAATTGACTGCGGAAATATTGGATTAATCGTTGCTGTTACTGTAACATTATTCGATTGATTAAAAACATCTGTTATATTTGCTAAATTAGGAACTCGCTTACCCGGATACATACTTAATCCCAATTGATACATTCTCGATGGTCCAAAATTTTCTTTTGTTGATGGTAACATCCAAAAATTTCCAAATCCAGGTCTTCCCTCAACTCCAGGATTCATAACTTGATTGGTCTGATTAAATGTTAAATTAATATTTTCAGGTATAAACGTCTGGAAAATTTTTAATATATCGACTAAATCAGTTTTTGGACCTCCTATGTTTGTATCCTTACTTGCAGAATGCAATAACCTATATTTATTCGGCATATCACTGCCTTTTAAAAAAGATAAAATTTCATTTACTCTAAAATTCGTCTGAAAATTCCATGTATTTGAAAATCCTACATTATACCCAATATTTAAAGTTGTATTTGGATTAATCCATCCGTAAGTTGCTGTGTAATTAGTTGCTAATTCGACAAATCTATTTAAATAAGGTATATTGAATTTTGGATTTATCGCTGTTGTTTGTGAATATTCCAAATCCTTACCAAAATTTACAAGTCCATCTTTCAAGAATATATCTCCAAATATTTCGCTATTCGGTCTCTGCGTATTTAAACTGTCTTTGTAAGTTTCGAGCTGTGTTAAATCGCTCCCAATTCTTACACTATAATTTCCTGTCAAGTCTACTATCCAATCCTCTATAAACTTCCAATTAAAACTAAATCCTCTATTTGCCCTGAACATTCTACCTGTCGGATCTTCAAAATTATATTTCCTTTGTTTCGATTCATTCCTTGTCCTGTTAAAATCTGTAATTGCACTAAAATTATCTGTATACATCGGTGCCAATGGTAAAAATGGAAGGAAGAAATATAGTTTTGCGTTACTATACTGTTCTCCTAAATTTAATAGTTTCCCTATTTTAAGGTTATATTTCTCTGCTAATCCAAAATCTGTGTTAAAATTCAAACTTCCTGTATATGCAAAATCGTATTTATTTTCGTATGTGATATCTCGCTGATTTCCAAAAGTTGCATTGAAATTAATTGAAAATGCATTAACTATCTTTTTTACGAAATAATTATTGCTTGGAAATTTAAAAGCCATTCCCGTAATATTAAAATCATTCCTTACTACTAAAGTTTGTGCTTCCTTTTTCAAATTATCTCTTGCTGTTGCCGCAAGATTTTCATCATTTGTTTTTGCTAAAACCAGCTTATATTTTTCCTCTGCCGCTTTTTCTATATCTATATCGGTACCCGGATAATATTTTGGATTTGTTAGATTTTCACTATGCCGTATCGATATTGGTAAATTCAAAAAATCCTTCCATTCATCCGATATTAAATTCGCAAGGGTATTATTAATTACTTTATGCAGATTTATAGAAGCACTAAAATCCCACGTCTGACCGGTATTTCTCGAACCAGACCTTGTATCTATTGAGTGAAAGTTCGGGTCAACCTTTGATATATTTACTGATACATTCGCTAAATCCGCAAACTTAACACTTGTATTAATATTATATGCATATCCATTATCATCATTTACTTTTAAAACACGTATCTCATTAAACCAAACACTACCTGTTATCGTTGCATTAGGTCCCGAACGATTTTTTTCAACACCAACTACAAATTGTCTTATAATATTTAATGCAGGTGAACCTCTAATCCTGTATATCGCTCCAGGAGGTCCATTCGGAACTTTCATATCCACTACCTGATTTGCTGAATCCCTCGTAAATTTTAAACTCGTAAGGTCTGAAAAATTAATCGTTACTTCATTCAATGGATTCCACGGTTGTCCAGGTCTTATATCGGGATGTATTGGTGCTCTGTATTCATAAAAATTTAACGAATCCGTTCCAAATCTTATTACCATATTTGCATCATATATATTCTCGTTTGTATAATTAAAACTCGGGTCTCCATTTACGAATAATTTTAAAATTTTGTAATTAAATAAATCTAAATTCTGTGAACCATAATCCTTTATAGCTATTTTACCCTGACCATTTGTAAGATTTTTTACTTCTAAAGATAATGACTGCTCATTTGATTTAGTATTTACACCGCTTGTATTTCGAACTGTTTGCCTTAAAACATCTCCCGGAACTGGACTTTGATAAATCTGTGAATTCTCTTCTATACTTACAACCGAAATGTTATAAGAATCATCATTTTTATTTGGTTTATACCATTGATTTCCTGTCAAATTAAAATCAACTATCTTTAATTCAATTTGCCCACTGACACCCGTAAACCATACCCTTGCAAACTCTATATTATTTAAACTTGCATTACCAATATTCTTTGTAAATTCCGAAAGTGGTACCCGATATTGAAACCATCTACTTCCCGGTGCTCCCCTCCCTGATATTCTTCTATTATTTGTTGTATCCAGACTTATAACATATTCAAAAAATTGATTTGTATATTCCATTGTTCCGTTCCTGTTTAAGTCTTCTGTATCTGGTCTGTTTCCACCTTCGAATAACCTATTGTTCTGTGTTCCGTTAATTATTCCATAATTTATTGCTCCAGTTGAATCATTGTTATCGAGCATTGGGTCTCTATTTGGAAAATCATCGAGACTGTAATTTGTTCCATTCAATAAATTTATTACTGCAAGTTCTTCTGCATCTGTCATAAAATCGAGCCCTTTATCATATTCTATTTTTAATATTCCATTCTCATCTTTGTCTTCTGAATCCTTCTTGTTATTTGGTATCGCATCTTCGGATATAATCCCACCCAAATCTATTAACATTTTTGCGTTGCTTAAGTTTAAGCCATTCGGATTATTGATTTGCATATTAAATTCAATGAAATTTATATTCTCATTAAGCAAATCGGTTGATGTTGTATTTAAATATCTCATAATTCCATTCCAATTCGTTGACCTATTAGTTGTGTCCCATCCCTTAACATTTGGATTATATATCCCTCGTGATGTTGGGTCAAAATTTATTACTAATGGTGTTATTCTATCCTGACCAGGTTGAACATCCCTTAATGGATACACTTCCTTTATACTTACTCCATTTGCTTCATTATACCAACGTAATCTTGCTCTTTTTGATTGACTTACTTTCTCAGTCAAATTTTCTTGTGCAGTATCGAATGGTAATGAACTCATTGTCCAATAACTATAATTTATTCCAAGTGATACAATCTTCTTCGCTCCTTCCATATCATCTACGTATGCTATTGCTTCATTATTATCTTGGGGTATTCGGCTTTTCATTGTATTCGGGTCTGGCAAAATATATGCAAGTTCACTTTTAAAAGTCACTGTTGATTCTTCCTTTGTATTATACCCCGGAAGTAAATTCACAAGCTTTGTTAAAAACTTTGGCTTTGCTTCTGTTGTGAAATCGATTCCAACCATCGAATTATTTGTCGGCTCCTCACCAATCCTTACTTTATCATTTAATGTCTCTTGTTTTAAATTCACAAAAGTAAATCCAAATCCTGTCTTATCGCTTATCTTATAATCACCCCTTACTCCAAATAATGTTTTTGATGCTAATGAGAATAAATCATTCGTTTCATATGTTATCTTTAAATCCTTCGATGCTAATGCGGCTGCATTTCTTATTACCACTATACCTGTTCCATAATCTACTGAATAATCCTCATTTTCTTTCAATACAAGCGAACCAAGCGTTAATTTTACACTTCCCTGGACTACATTGAATCCTAAATTTATCGTATTACTTATACCCGCTTCTCCTTTAGCACTCCCTTTTATATAATATTTAGTTGCATTTATCGATGTTTGCGCAACAGATTTTTTCTTTGTATATATTTCTTCAAATTTATATGAAGTATCTGTAACGTATTTAACTATGTTATCTAAAAATGGCCTCAGAGTTGGAAATATTATATCTCCAGTTTCAGTGTTAATTGTCCTCCCTTGTATATAATCGAATAATCCATCTGGTGCAAATGTCTTATTTGTCCCTGAATATCTATCTAAATATGTCATTGTGCTCAAAGATATCCTCTGTTCAGGTAAATTTGTGTTTAATATATTTCCATTGTTATACATCACATCGAGTTTGAAACCTTCCTGAATTACTTTTGATATCGGTAACCTATATATATTTTTCATCTTTAATTCCCATGCTCTTGGTGTTGTCTCGGGATTCTGATTGTTACATTTAATCATTTTTAATACTAATGTATCGTTACTTGCTACATCTGTTTTTCCATAACCATATTTCTTTTTATCGTATGTTTCGTATGTCAGTCCTACCGCATAACTCTCTGGAACATTTATTTTCAAACTTATAAACCCCGCTTCTGCATCTATTGTATATTCTGTAGGACTTAATTCCCTAAAAAATCCCGAAAAACATGTATCAGCCGCTTGTTTATTTCGTGGATAATCCGTCCTATTATAACCCGGTCCGTTCTTTGCACTTAATGTATCTTCAAGATATAAATATGCAACTGCATATCTCTTCAAAGTAACTGTATTATCACACTGAACCCATACCTGAAAACTTGGCATCTCGGTAATTATTTTCTTGTTTATAACTTCTGGTGGTAATGTTCCTATCGAATCGTTATATTTTTTTATAAAACTCGAATGATATGTTGTATCTATAAAATAATGATTATCTGAATAATTCCATGCTTCTATCTGAAAATTCTGCTCCTGTGCTCCTCCTACATAATCTTTCGTTTCTTGCTTACTTTTTTTCTGCGATATTACCGCTGATAAATTTAATGGTCCTAACTTGAAATCTCCTTTTATTCCAAATAACGCTTGTGTAGATTGTATTAAGCTCGACTTCGTGTCTAATGACACATTCCCTGCCTCGATTTTCTGTATCACCTCATCTGCATATCCCGTATATTTTATCTTTAATTGATTTTCAAAATCGAATACTCTTTGTGTATTCCAGTCTGCCTCAACTGTTAATTTATCACCTATCGTTCCTTTTGCCGTTACCTGTACTTCCTGCTTGAAATTTATATTATTCTGTGTATTACTATATAATGATACTACAGATTGCTCACTTTGTATATTCTGATATGACGCTGTTATATCTATTGCTCCATTTATTCTTAAATTTGCAGTAGGTGGGCCAAATATTGTTTCACTCTTAAATGGAAGTGGTATTGTAATATCTGTAAACTTCTGAAATAACCTCGAAATATCATCTATGGTCACTCCCTTAAACTTATCACTAAATATTGAATTAAAAATCACTTTTTCATTTGCCCTTGATAATACTTTCAGATATTTTTCCATTGGAATAACAAGTGGTGCTTTTATATCTTCATCGTTAAATTTTTTACGTATAACTACATTATTTAATGAATCGAATGTTAATTCGGATTTTACTAAACTGGAATTGTCTAATATTAATGGATGGGTCTTTTCTATTATTTCTACTCCAAATACATATTTTCTTATATATTGGAAATATTTTACTCTTGCGGTTGAATCCACTGGTGCTAATCTCAATGAATCTTCCGCTGAAATTGATGTCGTATCGTGTCCTTTTGCATGGGTTGTATCGAATGGATTATATGTCCTCGTTCTGAACTTATCTAAATCCCTTCGCCCCTGCGATAAACACTCATTATTAATAGCAAAAAAACTAATTATAATTGTTAGAACTATTAACAGCTTATTTGTGTTGAAACAATTAACTCTTTTCAGTATGTTTGCTAATAGAAAAATCAAATATTATTTTTTAGTTAAAAATTGTAAATATTCTCAATAGGCATTAAATTTAATTAATAAATGTTTTTAAATTTTAAAATATTTCATAAACTCAATTCGGTATTGCTATTCACAATTTTTTACTGCTTTTAAAATACAATTTTTCGTTTCAATAATAAATATTAATATTAATATATTCAATGATTAATAAAAAATATATTTTTTTTGTTTGGATTACTATTGCTCTTTATATTTTTTCGTATAAAGCAGTCTTTTCTCAATTTGAACCCTATCCCGATTTGGATTGGTTCACTCTGGAAACTCCTCATTTCACCGTTTCTTATCACAAAGGAACTGAAAGAACTGCCCAAATTGTAGCTAAAATAGCAGAAGAAGTCTATGGTCCTATTACTTCATTATACAATTACCCACTAAATGAAAAAGTTCACTTCATCATAAACGATGTATCTGACATTGCTAATGGTGCTACTGATTTTTATGGTAACCGAATTGAAATTTTTGCTTCTGCCATGGATTTCGATTTAAGAGGCACTCATAACTGGTTAAGAAATGTTATTACTCACGAGTTCGTTCATATGGTTCAGTTACAAGCCGCTATGAAATTTGCTAAAAGAATGCCTGCTATTTATTTACAATGGTTAAACTACGAAAAAGAAAGAAGACCTGATGTATTGTATGGTTACCCTAATGTTATCGTTTCTTATCCTATTTCTGGTATCGGTGTTCCCGCTTGGCTCGCTGAAGGTACGGCTCAATATCAAAGACAACAAATGGGCTACGATTACTGGGATTCGCATAGAGATATGATTCTTCGCTCTTATGTTCTTGATAATAATATGTTAACTTGGAACGAAATGGGGCAATTCTCATCTATTACAAGTTTGAAAGCTGAATCAATCTATAATTCAGGTTTCGCTCTCGTTCGATATATCTCTAATAAATATGGAGAAAAGAAACTAAAAGAAATTACTGATAATCTCGGAGAATTAACTAACTTTAGCGTCGATAAAGCTTTTCGTAAATCTTTAAACAAAGATGGTATTGAGGTATATAATGAATGGAAAAATTTTCTTACATCGGATTATAATGATAAAATCAAAAATGTAAAATCTTCTGAAACCCCAGAAGAAATTATAGAAAAAGTCGGCTTCGCAAATTATTACCCAAAATTTTCTCCCGATGGGAAAAAAATTGCCTATTTATCTAATCAAAATTTTGATTATGGAAGAACAGGTTTATTCGTTTATGATATATCGTCTAAGAAATCAGAAATGATTGCCGCTCCTGTCTCGACAAACTTCTCCTGGTCTCCTGATGGAAAAAAAATCGTTTTTGCTGAACGAACTTTCCCTCCTACTATTGATGAAATCTCTATTTATGATATTTATGAATATTCTTTCTCAGATAAATCTACTAAAAAACTTACTGAAGATTTAAGAGCTTATTCTCCATCTTATTCTATTGATGGCCAAAATATTTGTTTCGTTGTTAATAAAGAAGGAACTCTAAATCTCTATATTGCAAATAATAATCTAAAAAATAAACAAGCATTAACAAACTTCAAAAACGGAGAACAAATCTATAATCCCGTTTTTTCCAATGATGGCAAAAAAATATTTTTTGACTTCTCTTTTAAAGATTCTCGAGATATTGCTTACATTGATATCGAAACCAAAAATATAGAATTCATTTTCAACGATGAAAATGTTGACGAAAGAAATCCTGTAATTTCTGAAGATGGAAAAAAACTCTATTTCTGCTCCGATAGAACCGGTATCTTTAATATTTATTCCTACGACTTCGATACTAAAGATGTTAAACAAATTACTAATGTCCTCGGTGGTGCTTTTATGCCCTCGATTTTAAATGGTAATTTAACTTACGCTACCTACAAATCGACAGGTTACAAAATCGCTCTCTATAAAAATTTCTCCGAAAAAAATATTAACGAATTTGGCGAATATATAAAGCCCGATAGACTTATAAAACAAACCGCATCTAATGAATCTTATGATTGGGAAAAGCTTAGAAAATTTAACGATACTATTATTACTGATTTAAAATCGAAACCCTACAAAAGTCTTTTCACTCAGTTATCTATTTTCCCTGTAATCCGTTACGATAACTATTCGAAAACAGGAAAAGTCATTGATGCAATCAAACCAGGTATTTACATTTATTCCGATGAAATTATGAGCAGATTTTCCATTTTCGGAGGTGCAAGTATTAACCATAGATTGGAAAGAGATATTTTCTTCCAATTCACTTATAATAATGGAGTTCCATTTAATGAAAAATTCTTTGCAAGAAAACTTGGATTTGCTCCTAAATTCGATTTAGCTCTATACAATGTTTATCGTAAATCAGACGGTCAGGTTATAGCAGGAGTTGATTCTATTAACATCGGCGTAAATTATGACCTCCTCGCAATTGATTTTGGAATGGCTTTTAAAATCATTAATACTAATCACGACTTAAAACTTACTTATAATTTTTCTAAATATGCTGCTCATATTGATGGATTCCTTATCCCATCGAGCGGTATTAGTATTCGTGGTTCCTCTGAAGACTACTTCAAAGCAAATGCTCTAACCCTCGATTATCATTATGAAAGTGCTTTTCCAAATAGACATATGGATATAAATCCTATCGGAAGAAAAGTAAATATTCAATATCAATATGAAGCAAGTAAAATAAACCCTGAATATACTGTTGACGAAAATAATAATCTTATTACTGAATATAAAAAAAATAATTTGCATAAACTTGAAGTAAATTGGCTCGAATCTATTGGTCTATTTGGAAACAATCACTCACTTGCACTGAAATTAAGAGCTGCTACCATTTTCGGTCCGGAAGTAGAAGACTTTTATAATTTTTATGCTTCTGGTCTTCCCGGTATGAAAGGATATCCCTTCTATGCTCTCGGTGGTGGAAGACTTTTTACTGCTAACTTAACTTATCGATTCCCCCTAATCAAAAAAATAGATACTCGCATTTCTCCTTTTTATCTCGATAAACTTTACTTCAGTATCTACGGTGATTGGGGTAATGCTTGGGACGAAAAAGCAACAAAATTAAATGATTTTAAAAAAGATATTGGTGCAGAATTAAGATTGCAAATGTTTTCGGCTTACGTTTTCCCTACAAGTCTGTTTTTTAATGCTTCTTATGGTTTCGATTCGTTCACAAAAAATTTTCAGGGTAAAAACGTAACCTATGGTAAAGAAGTCAGATATTATTTCGGAATGTTGTTCGGCTTTGACTTGTAAAACAAACTATTAAAATTGCACTCTTATTCCCGAATTATAATTCCTATTCGGTGCTACTATTCTTTCTAACTCTTGGTAAAATTTATCGAATATATTATTTACTGCAAAAAAAACATTCACTTTACTTGTTATATCTTTACTAATTTTCGCATTGAATAAATAATATTCTTTCGGCTCTTCATATTTATAGAAAATTACCTTTTCTATTTTACTTACGAATTTACCATTTATATTCAAATTAAATCCTAAATAGTTCAAGTTCACTTGAGCATTATAAATATGTTTTGGTTTATATGGTAATAAATCATCTTTTCTGTTCTCCGATAAATCTCGCACGTCATTATAAGTATAATCGAATTCGAATTTATATAAAAACTTTTCATTAAATATTCTAAAAGATGAGTTATACCCAATCAGAAAATCGAATCCCCTACTTTGTGACTTTGCTATATTCCTTACCTGAAATGGTCCCAATGCATTTGTCCCTATATTTATATATTGAATAAGATCGTCATATAAATTATAAAATAATGCAAAATCAACTATAAAGCGTGTCTTATACTGTTTTCTAATCCCAAATTCTACCGAATACATTTTTTCCGACCTTAAATCAGGGTTATATATAAAATCAAATCCACCAAATAATTCCTTTTTAAAATACTGCTCCGCTATAGATGGTGCCCTGAATGCTCTTCCAAATAATAATCGAAATGAGGTGTTCTCCAATATTAAATTCTTTGATGCAGGTGTAAAGAGTAGTGAAAATTTTGGACTTAATTGAAATGTATGTGTTCCACCTACAAATGCATTATAATCAACACGACCCCCAATCGTTGATGTCAAAACTGATTCTCCATTTGCCTGACTTAAAATATGCCACTGCTCTTGTGCAAAAACTCCTATATTATTCTGTTGCTGGTCTCCATACAATATTTCTTCTGGACTTGAACGAACTACATTCCACTGTAAATCAATCCCCGAAATTAAATAATGTGAATTGCTTATCTGATAATCCATCTGACTTATATTCCCAAAATTATATGAATCTATAAAATTCTGATACTCTTGTCCACTATTGCCGTATAAAATTGTTACTGGATTATTCGGATTATATGTGGATATACTTTTCAATTTATAATAATAAAATCTTGATGAAAATTTTGACTTCGAACTTGGTAAAGAATAATAATAAAAATCAATACTCTGTGTTTCTTTATTTATTCTATCTCCCCAATATGATGGTGAGGTTTTATATGGTTCGGGATATTTCCCTGGGTCAACTCTCCAATAATGAGGATACCCGCTCTCGGAATTTGTATATTGAATTTTTAATTCGATATCTCTATTGCTGAATAAATCATAAGATAACTTTACAAGTCCACTGTAAAAATTGAAATTTGTTATTTCGGAATAACCGTCATTATTTTTAAAATCGAAATTTGCTAAATACGAAAACTTCTTTATCGTATTGCTATGTAAAATGTTTAATCCCTGAAACTTCTGTAGCTTATCTGTAAATTTTAAACTGTCGGATAGTTTATCATAAAATCCATAGCTCAAATTAATTTCGGTTAAAGGTTTATATGTAGGTTTCTTTGTTATTACGTTTACCACTCCTCCAATCGCACTCGAACCGTATAATGAAGAAAACGCACCCTTTACAACCTCTGTTCTCTCTATCAAAGCTACTGGAATTAATGACCACAATGCACCTTTCGAATCTCCCGTCAATGATGGCCTCCCATCGAGCAAAAGCAATACCCTATTTCCTATTCCACCTCCCGCTACATCTGAACTGCCTCTTATAGATAATGCACTTACGTTTATTCCGCTCGTGCGGTTTATCGTTACTCCTTGAACGTCTTGCATTATTTCATCGAATGTAAATTTATTCTTCTGACTTATTTCATCGCTTGATACTAAATTAATTGAAGAAGGTGTTTTCTGAAGTGTCTGCTCTGTTTTTGTAGCTGTTACGTTTATCTTCTCCGTTTCTATCTCTGCTGGTAATATGCTTATGTTTAGTTTTTTCTTGCTTATATTTTCAAGTGATATATCTAATATCTTTGTTTGATACCCTATCCTCGATAACATTATCTGATATTCTCCGCTTGGTAAATTTTTGAATTCGTAATAACCAAGTAAATCGGTTTCTGTTTTTAATTCAATAAATTTATCTTTTGAAGTTAATTTTATTGATACACTACTGACTACCTCATTGTTGTTTTCATCGAGTATATATCCTCTTAACTGAATATTTTCTTGAGAAAAAACGTATGAGCAAGAAAATAGCAATATTATTAGAAATAAAGCTCTCCTCAAAAATCTAATGTAATATATTTTTATTAAAATTTATAAATTTTCTTCGATGTATCAATCCAGGAATTAAAATTTATATTTCCAATTCCTGTACCACCTGAAATTATCGCTTTTGGATGATTTCCAAATATTATCGCATTATTATGTGTTGTATCATTCCCAGGTATTGTATCATAAACACCTAATCCTAATACTGACATCCCAGGAACATAAGGAATTCTAATAAATGCCGATGTAATCGTATATGAACCATCACTCGGAACAACTATCTTAAATGTAGCTGTATATTTTCCATTCATAAAAATCGGTTTTATCTTTGCACTCGCAGATGCATTCCCTGTTGGTGGCCACGTCGCAAATGCAGATACATTATAATATCCATTTAATGTATCTGTTATCATTGCCGTATCGACAAATGTTATTGTTCCGTTTATCGAATTAGCATCGTAGGTATTACCTGATACAGGCGTCGAACTATCACTATTGCAACCATTTAATGCTAATATTACGATTAAAATAAAAAAAATGGACAAGCCATTTAATAATACTTTCTTCAAAATTTCTCCTTAAATTTTACGTTAAATTTATAATTTATAATTCTTTTTTTAACATTATAGTTCCAATATACATCTCAATTACCTTTAAGGAAAAATTTTTACAAAAAAAAATCTTTACGAAAATCCTTTCGGAAATCCGTAAAGATTGGGGAGAGGAAAAAGGAGAATAAAAACTATTTAATCAGTTTCAGTTCTCTTGTCTTCTCTATATTATTTGCTTTAAATCTATACATATATTCACCACGTGGTATTCTCGAAATATCAAATTCTTTCGAATAAACACCCTTTTTAAGAAATTCATTATCTATCAACTTGTATTTCATCCTGCCATCTTTATCTGATAAAACCAAATTTACCCTTCCATTATAAGGCAAATTAAATTCTACTGCTGCAGCAAGACACCTGCTTATTTCTTCTATCTTGTTGAAAATCTTTGTTTTGAGAAAGAACTCATATGATTTTGTATTTGCATTTCCCATAATGTTTTTATAAGATTTTACCCTATTTATTTTATTGCAAAAATAATGCCATTCTATCACTTTAAATTTAATAAAATTCGCTACTTACTTCTTGAAAACATAATATTTAGCTTATAAAACAAAGTTTTAATACTATGGTTTGTAATATATTTATTTTAATAATAAATTCCATTTCTTGCTTTCATTACTATTTGTTAATTCATAAATTCCGAGTTTTTCATTTGGATTATTACTCTTTAAAATCATTAATCTCATCGTCAAAAAACTTATGAATCCTCACTTTTTTGCTCCAATGTCAATATTTTACCAAATATATTTTTTTATTAATATTTTAAACAAAAATATTTTATGGAAAAAAAAATATTATATCATTTATTAATCTAAAATCAGTGATGCTTCAAAATAAGTCTTTTAATAAATTGAAATCCTTAAATATATGTTTTTTATATCTTTACTATTTAAACTTAAAGAATAAATTGCGTATTTTCTGCGTTTTGAAAAAGAAAAAACGTAATTTTAACATAAAATATTGCGATTTTAAACAAATTTTAAAAGGTATGTTTAAAAAAATCTCTGATTTTGGTCGAAAAAAAGTAAGCAATTGTTGGCTCTCGGAAAGAAAATGTCGCTTTTTGCTACTTTCTCCTTAAAATTTTCTTTAATGTTTTTCACTTTTTAAATGTTCTCTAACTTTATATTGACTAACTATAAAATTTTAAATTTTGTATTTTACATTATGCCCCCGTAGTGTAATGGATAGCACATCGGTCTTCGGAACCGCTAGTCAGGGTTCGAATCCTTGCAGGGGCACTTCTTCTCAATGTTTAATTAAAAACTAAAGAATATAATCTTAACATTTTAAATTATAACAACGAAATTGCATCTACATCTATCGAGAGCCTTACTTTAGAAGTTAAGTTAGTAGAAGAATATTCCAAAACTGAATTTAAAATATTTATAAGATATTTTCCTGATGGGTCTTTATCTTTAGGTGATTTTACTAATATATGATATCTATATAAATTTTTTAGCTTTGATAATAATGGTGGATGAGGTGGGAATAAATTCAAAATCTTTTTATTATCTATTTTCACAACTAAATTAAATAATTCCTTAATCTTCGATTCTGATAATTTTACATCTTTTGACTTTGTCTCTATAATAGCTATCCTGCAAAATGGTGGATAACCCATTTCTTTTCTTGTCTTCAATTCTTTCGTGTAAAAATCCTTATAATTTTGATTTTTAACATCTTCGAATATGAAAAATTCGGGATGACTCGTCTGTATTAAAACCTCTCCTTTCTTCTCGCTCCTTCCACTTCTTCCCGCAACTTGTGTCAATATTTGAAATGTCTTTTCCGTTGCCCTAAAATCAGGATTTAATAATCCTATATCCGCATTTATAACCCCTACAAGTGTTACATTCGGAAAATCTAAACCCTTTGATATCATCTGTGTCCCGACAAGTATATCTATTTTACCATCATAAAAATCTTTTAATATCTGCTGATATTTTTTTTGTGTTACTACATCAGTATCGACTCTCTGAATCCTTGCTTTTGGAAAAATATCCTTAAGCTTTTCCTCTACTCTTTCTGTACCTGTTCCCTTTGGTATTATAGTTGTGCTCCCACATTCTGAACATTGTGTTATTAAGCTTTTTGTCTCTCTACAAAAATTACAACGAAGTAATTTTGATGATGCATAATATGTAAATGGAATTGAACATTTCGGACATTTCTCTACATTCCCACACTTCACACATTCTAAATATGCATGATATCCACGTCGGTTTTGTAAAATTATCACCTTTTCATTTTTATCCAATCTCTCCCCTATTTCTATTATTAATTCCTTTGATAAAAACTTTACTTTTACTTTATCTATATATTGAAAAATATCCTTCTCCTCTTCCGATAAATCCTCCTTTGATTTTATATCTACAATCTTTATTTCTGGAGGATTTATTTTCGTTGCCCTTTTTGTCAATTCTAACAATTTATATTTTCCTATTTCACAATTGTAGTAGCTTTCCAGCGATGGTGTTGCTGAACCAAGCACAACTACAGCATTATTCATTTTAGCCCTGACTACCGCAGAATCTCTTGAATTATATTTAAAATTATATTCCTGCTTGTAAGATGAATCATGCTCTTCATCTACAATTATAATCCCTATATCTCTTAAAGGTGCAAAAAGTGCCGACCGAGAACCAACTATAATTTTATATTCTCTATTTAATATCTGCTGATATGTATCATATCTTACACCTTCAGATATTTTCCCGTGAATTACACCGACATTCTTCCCAAATCTCTTTCTAAAGCGATGAACTAATTGTGGTGTCAAAGATGTTTCGGGAACAAGCACAAGCGCTGTTTTTCCAAGTTCTAATGCTTTTTCGATAGAATTTATATACACTTCTGTTTTTCCGCTTCCTGTTATACCGTGCAAAAGAAAAGGTGAATAAATATTCTTTCTCAATGCTTCGGTAATTTCGGATAAACATTTCTCTTGTTCTTCGTTCAAAATATAACTTTTTGTATCTTCGCTGTAAATATCCTGCTGCTCTCTCATCACCCTTACTTCTTGTATCTGTATCAAATCCTTTTTTAAAAGAGAATTTACCGAGGAAGGCGTAATGCCTATTGCTTTTGTAATTTCGGCTAATATATGAAAATTATTATCTAATAATTTCTTTAAAAATTCTATCTGCTTTTTACTCCTTATCTTATTTTCTTTACATATATCATCGAAATTTTCATAATTAAAATTTATCCTTACTCTCTTCTCTTTTTTCTCTTTTATTGGTTCTTCTATCAAATCTACGCTCCTTAATATTTCCTTTTCTACAAGATAATCTAAATATTTTATGGCATTTTTTATTTTTAGTTTTTTCTCTATTTGAGAGCAAGAATATTTAATAACGAATGAATCCTTAAAAATTTTTATTATATCACAATATATTTCCTCCTTCGTATCTATTATATTGAATTTTTCTTTATAATCTTCATTTAACGTATAATAAGTATCTACTTTTTCTTTATTAATTGAAGAGAAAAGAATTCTTCCTATTGGTGATAAATAGTATCGCGAAATCCATTCCGCAAGTAAAATCATTTCTTTCGTATAAATGCTTTCTTCATCTATAATTTTCTTGATAGATTTTATATTTGCTAAATCTGTAGTTTCTTGTATCGAAATTATTACGCCTGTTAAAGTCTTTTTACCAAATGGAACAAATACTCTTTTCCCTATTTCTACCTCCTTTAAGTATATGGTAGGAACTTTGTACGTAAAAAGCTTATTTAATGGAATGTTTAATGCTATATTTACGTATAAGTCTTGCAATATAACTTCTATATTTTTTTAATTGTTAACCTTTTTAATATCCAAATTAGATTTGCAGTTAAAATCGTCACTGTAACCCCTATTATCGTATACCAAGTATATGCAATTTTTGTATAATATATTACAAAAACCATTGTCAGTATCCCTGTAATAAATCCAATAAATGCTTCTGCCTGATTGATTTTTTTAAAAAATATTCCAAGTAGAAAAGTCCCTAATAACCCTCCGTATGTAAATGAAGCAATAGATAAACCAATTTCTACAACTGGATTTTTCGAGTCTCTAAATAACATCGCCCCTCCTATTAATACTACTCCCCATAATAAAGTAAAAATCCTTGACCAAAAAATTTCTTTTAGCGGATTTGATGATTTATTCTTAAATAAATCGAGATAAGTTGACGATGCTAATGAGCTAATAGCTGATGATAAAGTCCCCATTGCAGATGCAAGAACTCCTGCAATCACAAGTCCTGCAATTCCTACAGGAAGATTTTCTATAATAAATTTGGGAAATATCTCATCTGATGATGTTAAGTTCAAACCTGTAGATTGGAGTGTTAATTTTGTAAAATCCACTCCCTGATAAAAAGCATATAAACATAATCCAAGAAATAAGAAAAACGCAAATTGTAATACAATCAAACTTGCATCGAGCATCAAAGCTTTTTGGCTTTCGCGTTTTGTTTTACATCCAAGTAATCGCTGAACTAATAATTGGTCTGTTCCATGTGAAGCCATCGTCAGAAAAGTTCCACCGATAAATGCACCCAACAATGTATATGGTGTAGCAAAAAATTCAACCCAACTTGTAAAACTACTTAGATTGAACATCTCAAATTTATTCTGCCCATTTGCAGTCGCATATTTTATGACATCTGTAATTCCATTCGGTAAAAAACTGAATATTATTACCATTGAAGCAATAGCTCCACCTATATAAATAAACATTTGAACAACATCCATCGTAACTACTGCTTTCAAGCCACCAATATAAGTATATATTAGCGTAAACACCCCTATTATGGCTATACTTGTAGGATAATCGAATCCAGTTATTATGTGAACAGGTATTGCCGTAGCAAACAACCTGACTCCGGAAGCTAAAACACGAGTAACTATAAAAACCGATGAAGTAAATTTCCTCAATCCCATTCCAAACCTCTTCCCAAGAAAATCGTATGCGGTTTCCATCTCTCCTTTATAATACGCAGGAATAAAAATCAATGTAACAAGCAATCTTCCAATAAAATACCCGAATACTAATTGCATAAAATGCATATTTGATTTATACGCAAGTCCTGGTATACTTATAAATGTTAATGTGCTGGTTTCACTCGCCACTATGGAAAAACCCACCATCCACCATTTGAGTTTCTTACCCCCAAGAAAATAATCACTTGAAGTTTTTTGTTTCCCCGCCGATATTATTCCTAATATTACACTGCCTATAAGGTAAATTATTACTATGGAATAATCGATTATACTAAAATTCATTAAATAGACTAATTTAGATTATAAGATTATAATATAATCTTATTAACTTAAATTAATCATTAATTTGGAAAGATTCTTTGATAAAAAATCCCTTATCATTTACACCTACTTTTGCACTTTCTATATATGGGTCATGCTCGAAATATATTATCCAATCTTTATTTGCTGCTTCCGTTAAATATTTTCTTTTCTCTTCGAGTGTTACAAGTGGAAATAAATCGTATCCCATAATATATGGAAGTGGAACATGGGCTGACATAGGTATTAAATCAGCCCCATATAAAATTGTATTTTCTTCATCTGATATCTTTACTATTTGCATATCCCTTGTATGCCCATTTACAGGTATTAGAGAAATTAAATCATCGAATTCATAGTAACCATCTAAATAATTTAATATTTTATTTTGTGAAAGTAATTCGAAGTTGTTATTAAAAAAACTTGCTTTATCTCTTTCGGTTGGATTTAGTGCCCATTCATAATGTTTCTTCTGTATATAATGGTTTGCATTTGGAAATGTAACTCTTATCTGTTTTTCATCATCATAATAAGTCGAACCTCCTGCGTGGTCAAAATGTAGATGAGTTAATATTACATCCGTTATATCTTCAGGCTTTACATTTATTTTCTTCAATGAATCGAACAAAGTAAAATTTGTATAATCTACTGCATATATTTCATTCAACTTCTTTGCCATTTTGTGTCCTATCCCATTATCTATTAATATTTTCCTTTTCCCATTATCTAATAATAATGAATTCGTGCTCATTTGGATTCTGTTACTCTCATCTGCAGGATTTGTACGTGACCATAAAGGTTTTGGAACAACTCCAAACATTGCCCCACCGTCTAATCTGAATAAACCAGTCCTTATAGAAAATATTTTATAGTCCCCTATTTTCATAATTTTTTATAGCTTTAACAAAAATAAATAAATAAAGTTCTTTTTATTATTTTCTAACTCTTACTGAATCCTCTTAAAAATTTAAAAAAATCTCTTGGCTTTGTGAGTGTCCAGCGTGGTATTAATTTTATGAAATAAGCAGGATATTTTTTCGCCATTCTCCAAAGTGCTCCTGTTTCTATTGGAAACCTTGCTTCAATTTCATTACGAATTTTATAAATTTGCTTTGTCGTCAAATATTTCGTTTTTATATTTACCTCCCAACAATCATATTTTGAATAGTCAAATTTATTTGTAATCAAATCCTGATGCAATAACTCTTCCCTAACTTTTGTATTTGGATAAGGGGTCAATATATTAAATGTTGGAATATCCACACCTATCCTTTTTGCATATTCAAAATTCTCTCTTAATGTTTCTTCGGTATCATCGGGATACCCTAATATAAATCCTCCTATAACTATAATCCCATATCCTTTTAACTCCTTTACAACATCTTCAGAATCTGAACTACTTAATTGCATACTTTTATTTAAATAATCTAAAGCGGTATCGTGAGCACTTTCAATTCCCAGAAATACCCAACTCATTCCACAATCCGCCATTGCTTTTGCAAGTCCGGGTGTTTTTTTTATTCCGCTTACACTAGCTTGAGTTAAGTATTTTATATCATTTAACTTTGAATCGGAAATTGACTCGCACAATTCTTTAAATCTTTTCCCATCGAGCGAAATATTATCATCTGTCATCATTATTGACTTTGCACCATATCTCTTTGCATCTCTTATATCATCGAGAACTCTTTCTATTTTATACTTTCTGAAACTTTTACCATACATATTTTGAATTGAACAAAAATTACACTCATACACACACCCTCGTGATGTCTCTATTGCATCGGATTTAAAACCCATACAGTTAAAGCCTTTATTAATCATTCTTACACTTCTATCGGGCAATTTTATTTCATCTAAATTTGCAAGACAACCAAAAGGATTATTCTTTATATTATTATCACTTATATAAGAAAGCCCGGGAACATTATCATAATTCTTACCATTGTAATGTTCTTTTAAAAAATTATTAAATGAAATCTCTCCCTCCCCACGAAAAATAAAATCTATATACCTCATATCATCACTTTCGAGAATGCTTTGACTATCGACTGTTGGATAATATCCTCCTAATAATATTGTAATTTTTTTATCCAATTTCTTTGTAATCTTTGCAAGCTCGAGTGTACTTGAATACTGAAATGCCATACTTGAAAAACCCACTATATCAGGCTTGTAGTCCTTTATTATCTTCATATAATATCTCTTATACCTTCCTCTAACAGCAATTAAATCTATCACCTTAACCTCAAATAGACTTCTATCAATATTAGCTGCCAATGAACATAATCCTAAATTCGGTATCCTAAAGAGCATATCTACACCAAAATAAGAATCTGGATTTGCTACGAGTAATATTTTTGCTATTTTACTTTTTTCCAAAATATAAAAAAGCACATAACTCTATTTTAAAGAGTTATGTGCTAAAAAATTTTCTAAAAAAATTTATAATCCTATTCTAAGACCTGAAAAAAATGAGTAATTTAGTGTGGAAATTCTATCAACACTTGAGGTTTTTCCTAAATTATTTAAACCTCCATATTGAAAATCTACTCCAAATATAACACCTAATGGATATGCAAAAACATAATTCCCTGTTAAAGTCCCATTCAAACCAAAATCAAAATCTTTAAAACCTGAACCATTAGATACATTATCGGGCGATGAAGTCCTAATTCCTAAATATGGTCCACCATTAAAATCTATTCCGAACGTCTCTGATAACATTCCCCCAAAATGAATATTTAAAGGTATGTTCATATAATTTGCTGTTACGTACATAGAAGTATTTGGCTTTACCTTTGTTGTATCAAACACAGTTGGAGGTGTTACTGTTGGTGTTGTCATTTCAAAACTCTTTCCATTAAAACTTAAACCTGATGAAAAACTAACCTTATCGAATAAACTTATGAAAAATAATGCACCAGTTTTAAATCCAAGTTTTGAGGCTGTTTTATATTCGCCTACTCCAGACGCAGATGATACATTTGCACTTGTTCCTCCTACTCCAAGTTGAAAGTCAATATAAAAATCGATAATCTTTTTACCCGAACGAAATTCAAATTCATCTTTTGCCTTTTTATAATCCAAATTTATTTTTGACTCAATTTTTTCGTTGTTATACTTTTTATATAATAGCTTATTCGGGTCACCATCGGCTCTTACTATATTATAACTCACTATAAATACTATCATTAGAAAAACAGAAATTACTTTTTTCATTTTTTCTCCTTTTAATTTTTTTAAAAAAATTTTTTATATATTATTTGATTTTTCGATTTCATTTAATTCATTTACTTTCCCTTCCCAATTTAAATTCAAGTTACTTATAACTTTTAGAATTTCCTTATATTCTGCATTAATTTCAATTACATAATCTGCATCCTTAAAAAAATCTTCTGATGACATTATCTTCTCGAGCTCACTTTTTCTCCTTTCATATTTTTCAATTTCATTCTCGATTTCATTAATTTTCTTTTTAACAGGATTTATTAACTTTAAATATTCTTTACGCTTTTTCTTCTGCTCGAGATTTATCAAATATAAAGACTTTTTCTCGACAATAGGGGTTTCATCTTTAATCTTTTCAACTTTATTTAAATTCTTTTCTGATAATTCTTCATCTTTAACTTTTATATACTCAAATGAGTTTCCTAAAAATGTCTTAATATTTTTATTCTTTACTTCAATAATTTTGGAAACAAAACCATCTATAAAATCTCTATCATGCGATACTACAATAACAGAACCTTTATATTGCTTTAATGCATTCTTTAAAACTTCTTTGGATTTCATATCCAAATGATTTGTCGGCTCATCGAGTATTAAAAAATTTGACGGCTCGATTAACATTCTTGCAAGTGCTAATCTGGATTTTTCACCACCAGATAATACTTTTACCTTTTTAAAAACATCATCTCCTTTAAATAAAAAACTCCCGAGTATTGAGCGTAAGTCTTTCTGTGTTATCGAACTCGCTACTTCTTCCATTACTTCAAGAACAGTTTTATCACTATTTAATTCCTCTGCTTGATTTTGTGCAAAGAATTTTAAATTTACAAGATGTCCATATTTTACCTTGCCACCACTAATTGGCTCTTGTCCAGCTATTATCCTCGTTAACGTCGATTTCCCCGCTCCATTATTTCCTAATATCGCTATCTTCTCACCTCTCGATATAATTAAACTTAAATTTTCTAATACATTATTTATCCCATCGTAACTCTTATAAATATTTTCTAATTCAACAGTAATTTTTCCTGAATGCGTTGCTGGTGGAAAATTGAAATTAACAGTTGTTTCCTCGTCTTCAATTTCTACCAAATCCATTTTCTCTATTAATTTTATTCTGCTCTGAACAGCTCTCGCTTTTGTTGCCTTATATCTGAATCGCTCAATAAAACGTTCCTGTTGTTTAAGATATTTTTGTTGATTTTCATATTGATTCTCAATCATTGCTCTTCGCTTTTCTTTTTCCACAACATAAAATGAATAATTCCCACTATATTCTGTTACTTTTCCAAGTGATATTTCAAATGTCCTATTTGTTATATTATTTAGAAAGTTTTTATCATGCGAAACTAATACAACTGCTCCGTTATAATTTTGCAAATAGTTTTCTACCCAAAGCAATGATTCAAAATCGAGATGATTAGTTGGCTCGTCGAGCAATAGTATAGATGGATTTTTTAAAAGTAGTTTAGCCAAAACTATTCTCATTTGCCAGCCACCACTAAATTCTTCTATCCTCCTGTTAAAATCGTTTTCTATAAATCCTAAACCTATCAATATTTTTTCTACCTTTGATTTCAACCGAAATCCATCAAGTAAAAGAAATCTCTCTTGTAACTCTGAATATTCATTAAGTAAATCCAGATAATCTTCCGATGTAGTATCGGGAATATTTTTTAATTCTATTTCTATTTCTTTAATTTCATCTTGTATTTTGTTTATATCATCTGCTGCCGATATTACTTCATCATACAATGTTTTCCCTGTCATAAATTCGACTTCCTGTGGCAAATATCCAACTGTAGTATGCTTGGATACTGCTACTACACCTTCGTCTTGTTTTTGAACACCTGCTATAATTTTTAGTAATGTTGTCTTTCCTGCTCCATTCGAACCAACAAAAGCAATCCTATCTTTTCCTGAAATCCTTAAACTCACATTCTCGAAAAGAGTTCTCGAACCAAATGATATCCCTATGTTACTTAATGAAATCAAATTTAAAATTTCTTGATTAATGCAAATTACTATTCATAATTTAAAATATAAATTCAATTATACTTCTTTGATTTAAAAATATTATTATATTAAAAAATATTTTTAACTTTGAATTAAAATAGTTTCAAATTTTAATGGATATAATTACTAAAGTTTTTTTTATCACTTTTTTTATTGTATTAAATTCCTTTTGTCAGAGTTTCTTAAATAACGATTTTGATATATCGAGAAAAGACTTTTTTATAAAACTCCGTGACGGAGTTCAACTCGATTGCACTTCAATTTATCCTGAAATTGAAAAACCTACTTACGGTTTTCCATGTATTGTATTTTGCCACGGATTCGGTAAATCAAAAGAAGATAATCTTCTAAATGCTAAAATTTACTCAAGATACGGATTTGCAACTTTTATTTATTCTATGCGTGGACAAGGAAATTCAGAAGGTGAATCGAATTTAATTAGTAGAATTGAAGCTATGGATTTAAATGAAATTATTGAATATATAAAAAGTGATACCATGATAGATATAAATAGAATTGCAATTTCAGGTTCATCACAAGGAGGTATTATTCCCCTTATGGCTTCTTGTTATGGACTTGATGTTCAGTGCATTATCTCCGATTTAATATCTCCAGATTTTGCTTCAAACTGGATTGATAATGGTTGTATTAAAATGTCTCTTTTATGGTCATTAAGTTATCCGGATAGTATAGTAAGATATAATAAAGAAGTAAAATACTTTAGAAATTGGATATTATCTAAAAGAAAAGATTTATGGGATAGTCTTATTTATTATTTGCCTCTAAATAGGGATTTCTCGAAAGACATAGCTAAAATTAATATTCCAATATTCATCTCAAATTCTTTTCAAGATAAATATTTTAATGCAAATTGCTTAATTATAAACTTATATAAATTCGATTACAAAACAAAATTTTATTTCGGTAGCATAGAAGGTCACGGCAGTTTATTTTCCGAAAATGAAATTGATTTACATAATTTAAGTATTAATAATTGGATAGATAAATGGTTAAACAACATTAATTCCAGCTACGATAAAAAATACACAGTAAGTCTAAGTAGTTTGCCTTTAATAGATGGTATTTGGTTTTATAACAGAATGAGCTCTGATTCATCTTTTTTTGAAAAACCTAATAGAATTAAGTTTTATTTTCACCCCAAAAAAATTATATCAGAACAACCATATAAAAGAGATATTAAATCATTCAAATTCAATAATATTGTTAATGATTCAACATTCAATATTAATGACGCAATTAATACTGAATTCAATGGATATCATTTTAACTCTAATTTCAAAAAAGTGAATCTTGTTTTTGAATCAGAACCGCTTCAGTGGAATTATAATGCACTTGGAATACCCAAACTTCACCTTGTTTATAAATCTAATAAAACAGAATGCCAATTTAACTTTCAGATTTATGAAGTATTCAAAAATGGCTCAAGTAAATTTATTAGTAGCATAAATTATACTGATAGAAATTGCAACAAAAATAAAATAAAAGTTGTAAATATCGATGGTGATGCACTTGGTCACATCTTTTCTGTAAAAAGCCGAATTAAAATAATACTTACTAATTTAGATACTCGTGAAAATGATTTATTCCTAAGAACTAATCCCTATGTATTGCCTGTTTTCACTTCATCGAAAAATACAATATATATTGGCGGTTCTGAAGGAAGTTATATCGAAATACCATTAAAAGAATAATCTTACTTCTTCACTAAAGCATCTCTTATTTCCGTTAGTAAAACAACTTCTTCTTTTGGTGCTGGTGGTTTTTCTTCCTCTTTCCTTTTAAAGGTATTTAATGCTTTTACAAGCATAAAAATACAAAATGCAATAATCAGAAAGTCAAAAGTCGTTTGAAGAAAATTACCATAATTTAAAGTTACTGCTTCAGTCAATACTTTCCCTGTAGCATCTGTAACTCGTTCTTTCATAACTATCTGTAATCCTTTAAAATCTACACCACCAACCAATAAACCTATTGGGGGCATTATAATATCATTCACGATGGAAGATACTATTTTCCCGAACGCTGCTCCTATTATTACTCCCACTGCTAAATCTATTGCATTTCCCTTTATGGAAAATTCCTTGAATTCTTTAATAATTCCCATATAAATTTTTTTTATTTACTTAATTTACACTTTTTTTAATAAAATTTATGTAAAAAAAACGTTCCCCTTTGAAATTCATAACATTTCAAAAGGGAACGTTAAATAGGGGGAATAAAATTTATTTATTATTATTTAATTAACATCATCTTCTTAATATCACTATAATTACCTGCTGTCAACTTATAAAAATACACACCACTTGCTAATTTAGAACCGTCAAAGTCAACTTCGAAATATCCATTGTTACTTCTTAAATCATTTGTTAATGATTTAATTTCTTTTCCTGTTATATCATATATTTTAAGGGTTACAAGACCTATATAATTTTCAGGAACTGTAAAACTAATCTTCGTAACAGGGTTAAATGGATTTGGATAATTTTGATTTAATCTAAATTCATTTTTTGGTGTAGTTTGATTCTCATCTTGAGCAAAAAGCTGCATATTCATTGCTCCTATTGACTTTACTGGAATGTCAATATAACTATTACTACTTAAATATATTTTATGACTACCACTTTTTAATACAGGTAATACGAATGGATTCGTTCCCAAGAAAGATACATCATCTGGTGCAGTATCTAAATTTGTTACAACTATTCTAATTTTATTTCCTTTTTTAAATATATGAGAATGTGATATTCCATTTATGAGTTTATTCTTTCTTAAGTTTTTAACATAAGCTCTGTCAGTATAATTTATTCTATTAACTAATTTAGCAGTTGTTCCCATAACCTCATATATTTGGAAATTAAATTGACATAAATCTACATTAGATGAATAATCAAGTTTAATACTTGGTGTTCCTGTCATTTGTAAATCCTGCGTTAATGCATTAGAATTAAATGTTAAGGTTGCTTTCTTAAATTTATTTGTAAATGTTGTTCCCGTAAATTCCAAATCAACTGCTTGTTCCATTGTAAAACCTTTTGATACAGTATTATTTAATGTAACATAACTACTACTATTAGTGTTTGCAGTCGTTTTAAGCAAGTTATTTGGATTAAAATATAATTTCATACTCGAAATTCCACTTGGTGGCCATACTGATGAACTGTCATGCTTGAAAGTCCACATTCCTATACTATTTGTTGGAAATGTAGTTGATGCATAATGAAATTTTGGTCTATTAGGTAAATCCTGATCAATTCCCCATAGATAATGATAAAACCATTCATTAAAGAAATTCATATGCCATAAATCTTCTGTATAAGAAGTATCTCCACCGTGTCCCATTACTGCACCAAAATAATATCTACTTGGTGCTTGGAATAATGGTATTGTTGATATATTTCCGTATGCATTAAAAAATTTATCCTGCCAGCAATTCTCCATCATTATTGGTATTTGGCATTGTGAAACCATATTTTTGAAATCTCTATTAAGCGGTAACCAATATGCAAGACTATCCCATTTATCTTTCGCACTCGAGTAACACCAATCAGACATTCTATCTACTACGGGAGTATATCTTGCTGTATCCGGTGTATATTCTATTGTCCATAATAGAGTCATTTTTATACATCCATTTTCAATCCAGCTCGTTGCAAATTCAGGAGATGCTACTGCAGAAATAATTGTCTTAACTTTTAACCCACCTAAACAAGCAGCAATATATGGGACTGTCCCACCTTGAGAACCTCCCATAATTAATATCTTTGAAGTATCCAATCCTGTGGAAAAATCAGTTCTTATATAGTTTACCAATTCAATTAAATCTTGAGCTTCGGTTGTGCTTATTAAATTCGACAAACCTCCTGAGTTACCCTGACCTCTTACGCTATATGTATAAACAACATAATTATATTGAGCTTGAGCATATGCAAAACCTTCTAATGTTTCTTTTCTATCTCCATATCCATGAACCATTATTACTGTTGGATATCCATCTGGTAAATATGGATTTGGTTCGCTCGGATAGAATTTCGCACAATCCATAATTAC
Organism: uncultured Ignavibacteriaceae bacterium; assembly: GCA_964400285.1. Taxonomy (GTDB): domain Bacteria; phylum Bacteroidota; class Ignavibacteria; order Tepidaquicellales; family Tepidaquicellaceae; genus FEN-1279. The sequence continues at coordinate 271,074 of CAYNTK010000001.1, read as the reverse complement.
ATTATCCCTTAGTGTAATCGTAAAATCTTGCTTTATTACCGTATAAGGATTATCAGTTTCCGGTATCGGTGGACTTGGAAGTAATTTGAATTGATTAAAATTAAAATCACGTTTTTTAAACTGTGCATTAACATCATAACTTAATGTTAAACACATTAGCAAAGCTAAAAAAAGGACAAAGTATTTCTTTGAAGATTTCATTATATCTCCTTTAGTTTATTTATTTTATATTAGTTAATTAAAATCTTTTATGTACTTTCTATACTAAGAAAATTGTTTTTTTAATAATGTGAAGTAGCATCCCATACAACCTTCTTCTTTGTTTTTCTGAATACACTTATCGAACGAATTATCGCAAAGAAATTTATAAAAGTATCGAGTATTAGTCTGAAGAAACTAAAAAATGCATATTTGAAACCATACCAGTTATATGTAAAGATAAATCTATGCGATGCTCGCGATATCATAAATATCAAGTTTGCAATCATTAAATACCATAATACTGAAGAATGGCTAACCAATGAATATGCATATTTAAAATGGAATAAATTCGCAATTATTGCATACAAAAAATATAATATTACAACATTAGATAAAAACGCTCCAAAGAAACTAAATATTGATTTTCTATCTCTGAAAAGAAAATACTTTGTTGAAAGATTTCCCTTCCATTTATGCGATTTCCAATTTTGGAAGCAAATTCCAGCAATCCATCTTGACCTCTGTTTCACTGAAGTCCAAAAAGTATTCGGAAAAAATTCTGCAGTAGCTATTCTTGTTGCATCATCTTTTTTATCGAGTTTTATATTAAAAAAACCAGTCTTAAATCCAAGTTCATAAAATCTATATCCTAATTCATAATCTTCTGTCAGATTTGCATCATTAAAAATACCTTCTTTTTTTGCTTTTGGTGTTAAAACAAGTACTCCATGTTTGGTTATTTTCTTTGCTTCGATTTTAATTTTATCATCGCTTTCAACTTTTATAGTCTCATCAATTCCTTGTTGCTTTTCAACTTCGTCTTCCAATATTTCAGCTTCTTCTTCTGTTTCTGTAAGTTTCGTTTCTTTGTCTAATTCCGATTTGCTTTCATATAATGAATTTAAACTTTCTTTTATTTCGTTTATCTTTGAATCGATAGCTTTTAACTTATCTTTTATTATTATTTCCTTCTGAATTTCTTTTTCAGTATCTTTTATATTATCGTATTCCGATGACTTTGTGGTCTGATTGTAAAATGAATTATACAATTTCTTATATAAATCTTCACTTTCACGTGTTCTTCTTACACTTTCCTCGAATTCCTTCCTGTCATCGAGATTTGTAGCTATACTACTAATTTTTTTAATTCTTTCATCTATACTATTTAATCTCTCAAGTAAATCCTTGGTATCCTTAGAATATTTATCACTAATATTCGACTTTTCATTTTTTTCGCTTTTGAATTGGCTCTTTACATCCTCTGTATATATGTTTTTAATCTGTTTTTCTACGTCCATTAATTTTTCTCTTAAATCATTAGCTCTTGAAGAATCGATACCAGAACTGCCTAACGATGTTGGTGCTTTTTTCTCATAAAGTTTACGTATTTTACTTTCAATCTCATTTACTTTATCGTCCATTCTTGAACTTTCATTTGTTTTATATTTATTAAAATCTATAAGATTATCTTCAGTATAATCTTTTTCATTATTTAAAATATTTTCTGAACCCGCCATAATTTTTAATTTCGATTCTAATAATTGTTCATAAAAATTATCGAATAACTCATCATATAAATCATATTTCTCTAAAAGCATTTTAAAAGCTGAAATGATTTTTGCATCAGGAATTGATTGGCTGGATAATAATTCGATAAAATTCTGATAGCTTTTTCTATCAGCAATTTCAAAAGGAATTTGATTCTCGTTTAAATCATAAATATTCCCAATAATAAGACATTTAAAAAGCTGCAAAACATCGTGATGTTCAAAACTTCCGGTACTTAATATCGGTATTCTTTTGATTATCGTATTTCTTATATCACCCCATCTAATAGTATCATCTATACGTCTTAAAAATACTCCGTTCCCTTCTTTCGCCTGTTTCCTTATTACTTCAAGTATTTTTGAAATAACCGTAGAATTCTTTATTTGAAAATGTGCAACCATAGATTTACCCTTTAAACAATATATATGTTTAAAATCTTATTTTTCTAAAACCTCTTTAATTTTTATTATACTATTTCTCGCTTCGTCAAAATTATCATATTCACCTATTATAACTTTATATATATCATCGCTTCCATTTTTACTCTTTATTATTAAACCTTTTGTTTTATTAAATCCTAAAATACTTTGAACCTCGCTTAGCCTATTCTTTGCAACTTGCTCATTGTTCCAGTAAGATTCTTCGATATTAATCTTACTATCTTTTATATGATATACTACATTATATTTATTATCTCTCAAACTGTTTGATTCCTTAACTACATCTTCGGGGAGTGTCATATTATCATATGATAAATTCGATGCAATAGCATCTCTATTAAGATTTACCTTATTCATTATATTTTTCATCATGCTTTCATTCGATTCATTCCCCGCAAGTTGAATATCACTGTCACTACTCTCTGTGACTCCTGTATAAACTAAAAACGAAATAAACATCAATACAAAAGTAAGAAAAACAGATGTGTAATTTCTTATCGTGCTTGGTGTCTCACGTGGAGGAATATATGATTTAGCATTTAATGTCGCGAATGGGTCATCTTTATAACTTGTATCATTTACCAAAATTTCATCTTTTACTGCTTCTTCATTATTTTTGAAATATGCATTTGTTAATTCTGCATCAATATGAACTTCTTTACCGTCTAATAATCCATTACTTTTTTCCAAATAATAAATTGCTTTTCTGTGAAATCCCATTCCAGTTCCTGAAAATGGAATAAATGTATCCATTGCTTCCCTAACTATCATATCCTTTGTGTGAACTTCAGCAAATGCATCACAATATGTTCTATGAAAAACTCCGCCTAATTTACTTTTAATTGGAATTACAGGTATTTGAACACCATGATATCCTTTATATCCTATCAAATAATTATATAATTTCAGACTGAAAGGATGCATAAAATCTTCTGCATCATGAACCAAAACTATTTCAAATTCACCATATACTTTCTCATATTCGCACAACCCCGCATATAAACTATTTAAATTATCTGCCTTTGTAGTTGGTCCATTTTGTGGATTTATACAAGCTATTACTCTTGAATCTTTCTTAGATATCTCTTTTACTATTCTGATTGTATCTGGGTCATTTGGATATACACCTACAAAAAATCTGTAGTTATCATATTTCAAATTCCTTACTGCATAACTCAAAGTTCTACCGATGACTGATGATTCTTTCCAAGCTCCTAAAATTATTGCAATTGGTTTTTCCGGCTTGTCAAACATTTCATTGAAATCGGGCATCTTTGCCTTATATTTCTTTCTATATATCCAATATAACAAATCCATATAAAGGTCATCAAGACCAGTAATTACAAGCATTATTGCTGTAATCCATAATAATATTTGAAAAATATCGTATATCATAATCCCAAATTAAAATTAATTATAAATCCTGCTTTAACTTGAAAAATATTTCTTAAATCACCTTCAAAATACTTTCCATCTTGACCAATAAATGTAATTCTATTGGTTCCTTCTATAAATAACGCTGGGAAATTAGCTAAACTTGGTTTAAAACTCATACCTATGCTAATTTCACCGTAATTGTTATAATCTAATTGTCTGCTATCTGCTTGAGCCATTTGCATTAAATAAAATTCGATATATGAATACCCACCTGTCATATACCTTAAAACTTCTTTTAACTGAATCTGTGCAAATAAATTTTTATACTTTGAGTCATACAATTCTGTCGAATATATATCGAAATAAAAATACTCCGTTTTCATATTTCTTCTCGACAAATATATTGGTGCTTCACCAAATCTCGTCCCCATACTCAAAATAGGTTTAAAATTCACTCCATTCTTATCTGCATCGAGTTGTCTATAATATCCTAATCTTAGTTCAAGAGCAATATTATTTGAAAAATTAAACTTCATAAAACCACCCGCTTCCAAATATCTATCATTCAGTATATAATCCTTTTTTGTCCTCGCATCTAAATATATATCGCTATACATTCCGTAATAAACATATTTACTCATCCTGAAATTAATATGACCAAGAAAATTTGATACGTAATTATGATAATATGTATCGTAAGAATTATAAAAATAAATACTCATTGACCTGAAGGAATTATAAGCCTTCATTTCTCTAATTATTATCCCCGATTGTCTTGCTTTATCAACTTCATCTGATTTATTTGAATTCGCAGCAACATAATCGAAATAATATAATGCTTTATCGTATTTCTTTATTTTATCATAAATATATGCAAGCTGTAAGAAAATTTTAGTATCATCTGGATGGTTTTTTGTATATGCTTCAAATATTAGTATTGCTTTTGAGTAATTTCCAATATTTAATGCTTTATATCCTTCATTCAAATCATCTGTATAACCAGATGTATAATTATTACTATAACTCGTATTATATGATGTATATTTTTGCTTGTTATAATTATCAATTTCGAATTTCGCTTTTTCGATTTCTCCCGCATCAATTGAGTTATCTACTACATATTGAAAATAATTATTTGCTTTATCCTTATCAGATTGCTTATAAATATATGCTAACTGCAAATAAATCATAGTTGCTCTTGGATTCTTTGAAATATAATCTTCAAATAATCTAATCGCTTCACTCGTGTTGCCACTATTAAGATATTGATATGCTATATCGAGAGAACTTTTATCATCTGACATACCATTGCTTGATTTATTCATCAAATCAAGCTCTGCTTTTGCTGAACTGACTTCATTTGAGCTTACAGAGTTATTATATACATATGTAAAATATTCTCTCGCCTTTGATATGTTATTTTTTTGCTTGTAAGCATAAGCAAGTTGCAAAAAAATCTTTGTGTCGGATGGATTATCTTTTGTATATTCTTCAAATAAATTTATTGCTAAATCTGTTTGTCCATTATTTAGATAATTATAAGCAATATCTAATTTATTATCATTTACCTGTGCATCTACGTTAAATACAAAAAAAATGTTTATTAAAATTAATAAACATACTGAAATTTGAGTATTTGCTTTTAAGACCTTTCTATTTTTTGCAACCATTGATTTTAATATATTTTTTCAAAGTCAAACACATACAATTATTAGACCAAAAAATGAATTTCTATATTTATTTATATATTACTGTTTTTCTTAACTTTATTTCAAAGAATTAAAAACTATTTTATTTTTCATCTCATTACCACATTAAAATACATAGTATAAATACTATTATATTACATATTGTAACTACGTTTTCATCATTTTAACTTACAAAAGTTATTAATTATAACGGATTTATAAGCAGGCAAGCATTTTAATCAAATTTTATGGAAAATGCTAAAAGGAAATAATGATTTTTTTTATTATAGTTACTTAACTTCTTTTTAACTTAATTATCTTCAATAAAATTCCAATAAAAAAATAAAAAAACACAATTTTTTTTACGTTTTACATTTTGGTATAGTTATTGCAAACTTAAAATTGAAACGTTGAAATCTGTATAAGAGCTTTTGATTATATAAAATTTAAAAGATGATACTAAATATTTAAAAATAAATAACCATTAAAAATATAAGTAAAATGTTTGACACTTTAGGAGATAAAATTACTAAACTTGATAATAATATAAATCTAATTAAAAAAAGTTTTAATTTTAGTATTTCACCAGATATTAATACATCTGAAATTATTAGAAAAAAAATTGAGGAAAACTACATGCTGTTAAACGAACTTGAAAAAACAAACAAACCAATATTTTCTAAAACAACCGAATCAAAGAATGCGATTTATGTTGAAGATAAGATTAACGAGATGAATAATAAACTCAGAACTATTTTTAAAAGCGATAATGCAAAAAGATATAAAGAAGAAAATATATATTCTAATACAATCAGATTCACTGAAAATATTCAAAACTCTCACAACAATACTAAAGATAATAATATTAAAAGCAGAAAAATATCTACTGAAAACAAAGAAAAAACTACTAATACGAATAATATTATAAATATTAGAGAAAAAAAGATTAAAGAACTTTATAGTAAACTTGATATGGTTGAAGAAAGAATAAAAGAAATTGCCGGAAATATATTAAAAAACTTTTGACATTAGCAACTTTACACCTTCCATTACCCTTGGTCCAGGTCTTGAAATAATATTTTCGTCTATTCCAAATATTTTATTATTCTTTGATGCATTTACTATACTAAGTCTGTTTTTAATTTCAGATTTAGTTTCTTCTACAATATCAGTTTTAGTTGTATCGCACAAAAAAAAGATATAATCCGGATTTTTATTCAGCACATCTTCATAATTCACATTAGGATATTCTATTAATTCATCTGAATATATATTTGTGAATCCTGCTAATTCAATTAATTCGTTAATATATGTGAACTTGTTAACTGTTATTAACGGATTTAAAGACACAATCATAAAACATTTCAATATTTTATTTTCATCTTTTTGAATTTTATAGTACTTTTCGGTATCCTTTATTTTTTCCGAAATCTTTTCACCTTCTCCTTTTTTACCCATAATTATCCCTATATTTTCTATCATTCTTATTATACCATTTATGTCATTTGGATTTGCAACATAAACCTTAAAACCACTACTCTTTAAAGACAAATAAGTGTATTTAGAATTACCTTCGGTAGTCATAAATATTAAATCAGGTTCTAAAGATGTAATAATTTCAATATTTGGATCAAGTAGTGAGCCAACCTTTTCTTTTAATTTAACTTCTGGGGGATAGTCGCAATAATTGGTTACACCTACGAGTTTATTTTCTACCTTAAGCTCATAAATTGTTTCGGTTATGTTTGGAGCAAGTGAAATTACCCTTTTAGGATTTATATCTTTCGAAAATAAATTCCCTGCATCATCTTTTAAATACGACTCAGAATTTGAACTTTCATTTGAATCACATGACACTAAAAATAAAAATGATAAATAAAAAATAAATATAATATATCTTCTCATTACGTTTTTAACTTTTTCTTTTTAGCTGCTGGAAATAAAACATTATTTAAAATTAGCCTATATCCGGGAGAATTAGGATAATTATTCAACTCCGTTTTTGGTGCTCCTACAAGGTGTTGATAATCCTCAGGGTCATGTCCGCCAAGTAAAGTAAATGTCCCCTTTCCGTAATTTCCATGAACATATTTTACATAATCTGTCCCTTCATTCATTCCTAAAATTGTTACATTTGGTTTTATAAATCTTTTATGAAAACCTGTCGTTTGTCCCATAAATCCTTTTACTAATGAAGTATGGCATTGAATTAACATCGTAGGAACAGGGTCAAATTTTGCTGAAAATTCTACTAATTTAAAATTATCATTATAAGAGCCAACATACAGTAAATCCTGCGTAATATCTATATTCGAATATTTATACATATACGGATTTAATTCTATCTGAAAATCCTGAAATGCAATACACTCGGAAAAATCTAATTTATTATTTGCTTCTATATCATAACCATCACCATCATACATAATATCACAAATATCTGTATATTGAACAGCAAGTGCTATATCATAAGTATCAGTCGCAGAACACATTGTAAATAAAAATCCACCGTTTGCTATATACTCCTTCAATTTTTTTACTACGGCAAGTTTAAGTCTGGAAACTTTACTAAATCCAAATTTCTTCGCCATATCTTCATTAGCTTTCATTTGAGTAATATACCAAGGGGCAGTGCCATAAGTAGCGAAGAATTTCCCGTACTGTCCAGTAAAATCTTCATGGTGAAGGTGAATCCAGTCATACCCTTTCAATTTACCAGTCAATACTTCTTCATCCCATAATTTATCATAAGGAATTTCCGCATAATCCATTGCAAGTTGAACTGCATCATCCCAGGGTAATGTATTAGGTGGAATATAAACTGCTAAACGTGCAACTTTTTCGAGTCTAATAACATCCATATTTTTCGATTCATCTTTTACTTCGGCATATATTTGTGCAGTCTGAGTCCCGTCTAAAATTTCATAACTTACACCTTTTTCCCTACATTCATTCTCGAGCGAACTACTATAATTAAAAAGAAATGCTCCTCCTCTATAATTTAATAGCCAATCAAGTTCTCTCCCCGATAACAAATGTCTATATGCAATACCATAAGCTTTTAAATGATTCGTCTGTCCTGATGACTCCATCGGAATTAGCAATCTCGTTTGACTATTTAATACAAATGGTACTAATAATAAAAAAAGTAAAAATTTTGTTCTATTTTTATTCATATTATCAAATTAATTTTATTATTACAAAACTTCAATATAATATGTTCACTTTAGCTTTTGAAACTTCTTGTGATGAAACTTCAGTTGCAGTTTTAAAAAATGATAATGTTTTATCTAACATTATCCTTTCACAATACTTTCACTCCAAATACGGTGGAGTTGTTCCCGAAGTTGCATCTCGCGAACATTTAAAAAGTATAGTAGAAATTACAGAGAAAGCACTAATAGATTCAAAAGTCGATAAAAGGGATATTAATTTAATTGCCGCAACATCAGAGCCGGGATTAATTGGAGCTTTGTTAATAGGACTGAATTTTGCAAAATCACTGGCACTGTCGCTTAATGTTCCGTTTGTTCCTGTAAATCATATTCAGGCTCATATATATTCATCATTTATTCAAAAAGATAAATTCGATTTTCCATTTATATCCCTTATAGTTTCGGGTGGACATACACTATTAATATTAGTGGAAGATTTTTTTAAACATAAACTTTTAGGAACAACCGTTGACGATGCAGCAGGAGAAGCGTTCGATAAGGTAGCGAAAATGCTTGGACTTGGCTATCCCGGAGGTCCTATTATAGACAAACTTGCAAAAAAAGGAAACCCGAATTTTCATAAATTTCCGCTTGCAAATATTAAAAATAAAAAATATGATTTCTCTTTTTCCGGAATAAAAACTTCGGTATTATATTTTTTAAAAAATATCGATTTTGAAAAAAATAAAAATGAAAAATTAAACTGTGATATATGTGCATCTTTTCAAAAAGCTATGATAGAAAGTTTATTTTTAAAAACGAAAAAAGCTGCAGATGAATCGGGAATAAAAAACATATCAATTTCGGGCGGTGTATCGGCAAACTCCGGTTTAAAAGAGAAATTTGGGCAATTAAAAGAAAAGGGTTATAATATCTATATTCCCGAATTATCGTATTCTACCGATAATGCAGGAATGGTAGGCATTACGGGATATTATAAATATATCAAATCGAAGGATAAAAAATTTTTCAATAATGAATCATACAACATAAAAGCAATGCCAAGAATAGATTTAAATTCACTTTAAAATCAATCAAGCTTGAATTCAATAATAAAAATAATTATTTTCACGAATTAAAATATGAAAAAATGGATTTAATAAAATTACTTGAAGCCAATTCGGAAAAAATAATTGCAGATGCTTGCAAAGCAGTGCAAAATGATAAGTTGAAAGGATATTCTAAAGTCGGGCAAGAAAGAACAAAGACAAAGTTGAATAACCTATTAAAAAAAGTAATACAATGTGTCAAGAAGAAAGAATTATTGCCGATGCTGGATTACACAGAAAAAATAGCAACCGAAAGATATGGTTCTGGATATGATTTGTTCGAAGTGCAAACTGCAATTAATGCACTGGAAGTCGGTATATGGAACGTAATTTTTAAAGAGGTTAAAGCCGATAAATTGAAAGAAAATCTCGGACTGGTAAGCACAATACTTGGAGCAGGGAAAGACCATCTTGCAAGAACATATGTATTTCTTGCAACCAAAACCAAAGCACCATCTCTCAATTTACAAAATCTTTTTAGCGGAAGCGAGAGTATAGCAAACGAGCATTAAAAATAAAGAACTTAAATAGATGATTTTTGTGTTTTGAATTTAAAATATAAAAAATCAAATAATTAAAACAATGGATTTTACATTTTCAGAAAGAGAACTCGAAGTAAAAAAGCTCGCAAGAGATTTTGCAGAAAAAGAAATTGCACCTATCGTAATGAAATACGATGAATCACAGGAATTCCCTTTTGAAATAATTAATAAATTGGGTGAACTGGGATTTATGGGAATAATTTTTCCGGAAGAATATGGTGGCTCCAATTTTTCTATCACAGAATATGCAATTATAATTGAAGAAATATCAAGAATTGACCCTTCCATTGGTTTAACAATTGCTTCTCATAATGGATTATGTACAAATCACATATTTTCTTTTGGAAACGAAACACAAAAGAAAAAATATTTACCAGAATTAACATCAGGAAAAAAATTAGGTGCTTGGGGTTTAACGGAAAACGTATCGGGAAGTGATGCTTCATCAATGAAATCATTTGCCGAGAAAAAAGACGGATATTATTTTTTAAACGGAAGCAAGATGTTCATTACACAGGGAACAGTCGGTGAAATAGCAGTGGTAACGGCAGTTACGGATAAGGCAAACCAGAAAAAAGGAATATCGGCTTTCATTCTCGAGAAAGGAATGGATGGTTTTAAAGTCGGTAAAAAAGAGAATAAACTCGGAATGCGTTCTTCCGATACGGCTGAATTGATTTTTGAGAATGTAAAAGTTCCATTTGAAAATCTAATCGGGAATGAGAATGAAGGTTTCCAGCAGGTTCTTCAGATTCTCGACGGTGGAAGGATAGCAATCGCAGCACTTTCACTTGGCATAGCACAGGGAGCATTAGATGCAATAATAAAATATTCAAAGGAGAGGCAACAATTCGGGAGATATTTATCCGAATTTCAGGCAACACAATTCAAGATTTCCGAAATAGCAACCGAAATAGAAGCTGCGAGATTATTAAACTTTAAAGCTGCTTATATGAAGGAAAAAGGACAAAATATAAATATGCAGGCATCAATGGCAAAATATTTTGCAAGTGAAGTTGCGGTTAGAGCGGCAAATGAAGCTGTACAAGTATACGGAGGATATGGTTTCACAAAAGACTTCCCTGTCGAAAAACTTTACCGCGATGTAAAGTTAATGACCATTGGCGAAGGCACTTCCGAAGTACAAAGAATGATAATCGCAAAAAACATATTAAATTATTTTTAGATAAATTATGTCATTATTAGATAAACTTGGTTTCACGAAACTAAAAGAAGGTTTAACAAAAACAAAAGACGGATTACTCGTAAAAGTTAACAGGTTAATAAAAGCAAGAACAAAGATAGACGATGAATTCTTATCGGAACTGGAAGAGATATTTTTATTATCGGATATGGGTTTCGATACTGCGGAGAAAATTATTTCGAACATAAAAGAGAGAGCAAAAGCAGATAAATACGAAACTGAAGAAGAACTAAACGATTTCGTAATAAGTGAGATTAAAAAAGTTTTTATAGATTCGACATCGGAATTTCAATCATTCGATTTTAATATTTCACAAAAGCCTTATGTAATAATGATAGTGGGAGTAAACGGAGTTGGTAAGACCACATCGATAGGAAAACTTGCATATAATTTTAAGCAAGCAGGAAAATCCGTTTTAATAGGTTCTGCTGATACATTCAGGGCGGCGGCGAATGAGCAACTTGAAATCTGGGCAAAAAAAGCAGGTGTAGATATTATTCAAAATCCAAAAAGCAATGACCCTGCATCGGTAGCATACGATACCGTACAAGCGGCAGTTAACAGAAAAACTGATGTTGTAATTATAGATACTGCTGGAAGACTACACAACAAAGCTCACCTTATGGAAGAATTAAAAAAAATCAAAAGAGTAATTCAGAAAGTAATTCCTGAAATTCCGAATGAGATTTTTATCGTTATAGATGCGACGACGGGACAAAACGGATTAAATCAAGTGAAAGAATTCGCAAATGCACTCGGAAAAATAACAGGAATAATACTAACTAAACTCGATGGTACCGCGAAAGGCGGAATAGTGATTAAGATTAACAATGAAATGAAAATACCTGTAAGGTTCATAGGAGTAGGAGAACAAATAGATGATTTACAGATTTTTGAAAGTGAAAAATTTATAAAGGCACTTTTCGAAAAATGATAAACAGCATTTTAGAAATTGTAGTAAGAAGCGTTATAATATATTTATTTATCATAATAGCGATTCGAATATCAGGGAAAAAAGAATTAGCTCAGCTATCGGTTATAGATTTAGTATTTATTCTTTTAATCAGTAATGCGGTTCAAAATGCAATGGTCGGTTCGGATAACAGTCTTTCTGGAGGAATTATCGCAGCAGGTTCACTTTTTCTTGTAAACATCATTTTAAAATTCATTACATACAGATTCAAAAAGGCAAAAGGTTTTATAGAGGGGGAACCTGTGCTTTTAATTCATAATGGGAAATTAATTAGAAATAACTTAAATAAAGAAAAAATTTCGATTGATGAGCTCGAAGCAGCGGTTCGCGAACACGGTGTTGCAAAAATTGAAGATGTGGATTTTGCTATTCTCGAAAACGATGGAAATATAAGTATAATTTCAGATAATTACACCAAGAAATCCGTACGAAGAAGAAGAGCTCACAAAATCATTAAAAAGAACGATTGAATTTGGAAAACAAGATTAAAATATTACCACATACAATTGCGAACAAAATTGCGGCGGGTGAAGTTGTAAACAGACCCGAATCGGTTGTGAAAGAATTAATAGAAAATTCGATTGATTCAGGTGCAAATGAAATAACACTTATAATTAAAGATTCGGGGAAATCGTTAATACAGGTAAAAGATAATGGAAGCGGTATGACCGAAGAAGACGCAATAATGAGTTTCCGCAGACATTCTACAAGCAAAATTTCTACGATAGAAGACCTTGAAAGCATTTCTACACTTGGATTCCGTGGTGAAGCACTTGCTTCCATTTGTTCGATTTCTCAAGTAGAAATGAAAACAAGAGTGAAATCGGAAGATGTCGGAACATACATAAAAATCGAGGGTGATGAAGTAAAACAAGTAACAAAAACAAGTTGTGATTTTGGGACATCGATAGCAGTAAGAAATATTTTTTACAACACACCTGCCAGAAGAAATTTTCTGAAATCCGATAATACAGAATATAGACACATTTATGAGACTTTTGTAAAACTTGCAATTTCTCATCCTGACATCTCTTTTTCTTTTTATAATGATGATGAGAAAATATTCGATCTAAAAAAATCAGACTTATTGAAAAGATTATCGGAAATATTCAATTTTGACCTTACTGAATCTTTGATAAAAATCGAATCTGGAAATAACTTAGTAAATTTAAGTGGATATATCTCCAAACCAAATTTTGTAAGAAAAGCTAAAGCTGACCAGTATTTTTATTTAAATAATAGATTTATTTTAAGTAAAAACCTGAACTATGCTGTTTATTCTGGATACGATGACTTAGTTGAAAAAGGAAATTTCCCTTCATTCTTTATTTTCATTAAATTAGACCCGCAAAAAGTTGATGTAAATGTTCATCCCTCTAAACTGGAAGTTAAATTCGAAGATGAAGGAGCAATATTTGGATTTATAAAAAATTCGGTTAGGCAAGCATTAAGAAATGCAAATATAACATTCGACATTGGTTTTTCAGAAAGCAATGAAACACTTGATAAAGGAGCAACTTTAATTCATAAAGAATTCGCAAATAAAAGTTCAATTTTTACTTTGCCCAAAAAAGATTCATTTGATACACGAACATTTAAAAGAGAATCAAGTGCAAACATACATACATATTCGGAAATTACAAACGAACTTTTTAGCAACAATAACATTATCGAACCTGAAGAAAAAACGAATTTATTCGAGCATAAATTAACGGATTCTGAAGAATTTAACGTATGGCAGTTTCAGAATAAATATATTATGTGCCAAACTGAAACCGGTTTAATGATTATAGACCAGCACGCGGCACACGAGAGAATTCTATATGAAAAAGCAGTTTTAATGCTTGACTCACAAGCCTCTTTTTCACAACAATTATTAATTCCAATAACAATTAATCTTACAAAACTCGATTATAAAATTGTTGAATCATTAAAAGATGAATTACATAATCTTGGATTTAATTTTAAATTAATCAAAAATGAGAAAGTTGAAATCACTGGTTTACCTTCGGATGTAAAAATTGGTGATGAATATAAAATTTTTCAGGAATTAATAAATCAATATAAAGAATATGAATTAAAATTAAACCTCGAAAAACGTGATAACCTTGCGAAATCTTTCGCTTGCAAAAGTGCAATTAAATCAGGAGATACAATTTCAAAGCAAGAAATGCTCTCTTTGATTGATAGTTTATTTGCATGTAAAATGCCTTACGTTTGTCCACATGGAAGACCAACAGTAATCCGAATTACTACTGAAGAACTTGATAAAAGATTTAGTAGAACCTAAAAATTATATTATATGAATTCAGGAATTATTAATTTCGATAAATTAAAAGAGATAATAGGAAATAATAAAGATGACATTATCTCATTTTTTAATCTATTCAAAGAACAAACTGCAATCGAGATAACGAATCTAAATAAATTCATTAAAGAAAAAGAATGGATTAAATCTGCTGAAATAGCACATAAATTAAAATCAACTTATGGAAGTATTGGTTCAACTTTAGCTTATGATTTACTTGCAAATATCGAAAATATTTGTAAAAATATGCCAGATGAAATGAGTATTTTAGATAATTTTTCAAGATTTCTTGATGTTCAACAAAATTTGATTAAAGGTATGGATGATTTTTTAAATTCCTGATGTGTAATTTATTATATTGAATAAGCAAGAATAAATAATTATCTTAAACATTGATATAAATTCAGCATACTCGGAAGGGTGGGTGAGTGGCTGAAACCAACGGTTTGCTAAACCGTCGTACGGGTAAAACTGTACCGAGAGTTCGAATCTCTCCCCTTCCGCAAAATGTATAACATATCTATTCCTTATTTTTTTAAATTTTAAAAATGAGATTTTTCTATCCTTCTATTTAATCAAAAATTTGTATTCAATAGCATTGTAGATATTGCAAAATATATATAATTTTGTAAAATTTTTATTGTATTTAATGAAAAAAATAACACTCTTTACATTTATACTTTTATTTAGTGTAAATGTGTTTTCACAAAGTTACCATCCTACTGGTTTAAAGAAAAAAACATTGACAGACTATTCTTTTGTTAAAAAGTCGGAAATTGAAGCTGATAAAAATCTACCTTCTTACGTTGACCATTCCGCAAATATCCCGCCTGTAGGTAATCAGGGTTCTATCGGAAGTTGCGTTGGTTGGGCTGTTGGATATTATTTTAAAACTTATCAAGAATATAAAGACTATGGATGGTCTGTCTTTGACCAAAATCATATTTTCAGTCCTTCTTTCGTTTATAACCATATTAATGGTGGTATGGATTATGGTGCCTTTTTCGATGATGCATTTAAACTCTTGTTGGATAATGGATGTGCTACTTATAAAGAATTCCCTTATACATCAAATATTAACAAATGGCCTTCGGAACAAATATATCGTAATGCTATAAAATTTAGGTCAGAAAACTTTTATTACATAAATACTGAAAATCTTACTGGAATTCAAAATTTAAAGCAATATATTGCAAGTGGAAACGTAGCCGTATTGGGTATTGCAGTCTATCCAAATTTCGATAATATTCAAAATTTTGGATATAATTATTGCTCTGCCGATAGATATGGAAATTTAAGAGGATACCATGCTGTAACGATTGTAGGATATGATGACAATAGAAACACACACGATGGTATGGGTGCTTTTAAACTTGTAAATTCTTGGGGAACTGGTTGGGGTATGAGTGGTTATTTTTGGATGTCTTATGTTGCTGTAATGGACGCTATTCTTTCTGGACAACAAGGGTATTATACAACCGATAAATTGCATTATAACCCAGAACTAATAGCGAGCGTTAAAATTACTCACGCTTCAAAATTTAAACTTAAAATAAGATATTCAATTGGTGCTAATTGCAGTCCCCTTTGGTCAAAACACTTCTTTAATTTTTATATGGGATGTAATGCTGATGTCCCTCTTCCTAACAATAAAATTGTTTTTGACTTAACAGATGGTATTCCATTTATTTATCCAAACGAAGAAAATCGTGTTTATATTGTATGCAGAGATACATTCCCAAATGGTGTCGGTGGTATGATTGACACTTTAGCTGCAACAAATTTAAATTGGGGTATTACCTCCTTTTCTAATGAAACCCCTGCAAAAATCTACGATACACTGATTAGCACTTATGCTGGTTTGTATATCGGTCCCAATATCTCGACGAATGTTGGAATATTATCGATAGATATGAATGAATATATTACACCGGGAAATACTACTCCAAAAGCTACAATTAGAAACTTCGGTACTCAAACACAATCTTTTCCTGTAACATTTCAAGTTTTACAAACAACAAATTCTAAAAATAATATTATTTATACATCTACACAAAATATCACAAATCTTCAACCTAATTCAAATTTGCAGGTAAATTTTGCAAACTGGAATTCTGTTGTAGGTAATTATACTTATAGAGTATTTACTCAATTATATAATGACAGTTTAAAAACAAATGATACTTTATTTAAAAATGTAGTAGTGATGAACTTGCCAAACGTTCCAATTCAATCTTCCCCTGCAAATGGAATTACGGGATTAGAACCTGATCAAAAAATTGTTTGGAATAAAGTAAACGGAGCAACAAATTATTATTTGCAAATTTCTACCGACTCACTTTTTTCGAATTTTATTTTCCGTGATTCTTTATTGCTCGATTCAGCGAAAACACTTTACTTTAATTTATTAACAAAATATTACTGGCGAGTAAAATCTATTAATCAAGTTGGCTCAAGCGCTTTTTCCGATATCTGGTCCTTTAAAATTAAAGGTATGCCTTCAACACCAATACTATTGTCTCCTCAAAATAATTCCACAAATTTGCATCTTCCTATCGTATTTATTTGGTGTAAATCATTTGAACTTACAGATAATGCAAACGGTATAGATAAATATCTTTTAGAATTTACAAGTGATACAATTACATATAATAACCATTTCGTAAGGGTGCCACTTGATACACTTTGGTCGGAAGATAGTTTATTGTCAAATACAACATATTTTTGGAGGGTTAGTGCTAAAAGCAATCTTGGCTGGGGTCAAAAAAGTCAATGGTGGAAATTCTCAACTGCATCAACTGGAATAGCAAAAATTTCTGATAAAATTCCAGATAAATTTAATCTTTGGAATAATTACCCTAATCCATTTAACCCTGTTACAAAAATTAAATTCGATATTCCTGAAAATTGTTTTGTTAATCTAAATGTATTCGATATAAATGGAAGATTAATAAAAAATTTAGTTAATAATAAAATGGAATCTGGTAGTTATGTTATATATTTTGATGCGGGAAGTATATCTAGCGGAATTTATTTTTATCAATTTAAAACTGATAAATTTATATCAACGAAAAAAATGATATTATTAAAATAATATCATTTTTATTTATATTTATAAATTATTCTTTATTTTTTTTCACATTTTATAAGTGGAAACAAACTCAGTATTTTAGCTGACTGAACCCATTCCATCCTATAAATAATTCCATTACCTTTCAATTTGTAAGTATTATTTATAACTTCAAAATCTTTACTTGCAATTATTTGCTTTAAAGATTTTTTCATTTTATTCTTTTAAATCATAATCCCGATAACAATCATTGCAAAAAGCGATACCATTACAAGTAAAAAGCTAATATCAAATCTCGATATTTCCATTTTTTGTGTTTTCATTTTTTACCTCCATTTTTAAACTACTAATCCGGCAATTATAACAGCAATTAAAGTTCCTACTATCATAATAAAACCAAGATCAAATTTTGAAATTGTTAATTTTTCTGTTTTAGAGTTTTGCATTTTCATCCCTTTCATATTTTAATTATATTTTTTTATAGATATGATAGGCAAAAAAAATGCCAAAAAATAATCTCGATTTTTACGCAATATTAGAGTTGTTTTAAGAAATGACTCTCATTATGAGAAACATATTCTCATTTTGAGATTTATTGTTTCAATTTGTAACCGTCTATTTTCCTATATATTGTAGCTTTACTAATTCCCAAAATTTCACACGACGTTTTTATATCCCAATTCGTTTTTTCTAATATAGATTTAATATGGGATTTTTCTAATTCTTCTATTGTTACATTGCTTCCGACTCTTGCTTCATCACTTTTATTTACCTCCGCTTGACGTAACAAAATATTGTCTTTTTCAAGAACATCTCCCTTGGATAAAACTACAGCTTGCATAAGTGTATTTTCTAACTCTCTGACATTTCCTCTCCAGTCGTGCATTTTTAACATTTTCATCACTTCATCGGGAATTTTTCTAACAGATTTATGTAATTTAAGGTTAATTTTTTCTATAAAATGTTTCACAAGTAGTTCTATATCTTCTCTCCTGTCTCTTAATGGTGGAGATTGAATACTAAAAACCGAAAGTCTATAGAATAAATCTTCTCTGAATTTTCCCTTCTCAACCAATTTCTGTAAATTACAATTTGTCGCTGATATCACTCTTGCCTTCATTGGAATGACTGTCTCCCCACCAACCCTTTCGAATTCTTGCTCTTGCAAGACCCTTAACAATTTTGCTTGTAAATTTATAGACATTTCAGAAATTTCATCAAGAAAAATCGTTCCCTCTCCTGCTAATTCGAATTTTCCTCTTTTATCTTTAATTGCATCTGTAAAAGCTCCTTTAACATGACCAAACAATTCACTCTCGAGCAATGTTTCTGGCATCGCTGTGCAATTTATTGCAATAAAAGGTAAGTCTTTTGTAATCCCACTTGAATGTATAACCTTTGCTATTAATTCTTTGCCTGTTCCGCTTTCTCCTTGTATTAATACCGTAACTCTCGTTGCTGATGCCTGACCAATCTTTTTATATATTTCTCTCATCACTGGTGATTTACCAACTATTGTATTACTCATTTCAAAATCCATCGAAACACTTGGTGTAACCGATTCGAGTCTCTGACTCATCTTTCTATTTTCAAGACTTCGGTTAATCGAAATTTTTAATCTATTTATATCAACTGGTTTTTCAAGATAGTCATATGCACCTTTTTGCATTGCTTGTATAGTTGAATTCATATCATCGAATGCTGTTATAATTATCACCTGTATTAATTCATCTATATCTTTAACCTGCTTTAAAACCTCTAATCCACTTATGTCTGGCATATTTACATCCGAAATTACAAGGTCAGGATTAATCTTTTTTACTAATTCAACACCTTTTCTACCACAATCAGCAGAGTATGTTTCATAATTTAACTCATCAGTCAAATAAGTCGTTAGTGTCTCACGGGTTGATTCGTCATCGTCAATAATAATTATTTTTGCCATCTTTATTATTTTTTTATTGATTTGGAATTGTTAGACAAAAAACTGTTTCTCCTTTTTTAGAACTTATTACTTTAATCGTGCCCAAATGTTGTTCAATTATATTCTGAGTAATAGATAAACCAAGTCCTGTCCCTAAATTTTTTGTGGTATAAAATGGTTCGAATATTTTTTCCGGTTCCGATATTCCACATCCATTATCTTTTATATAAATATCGATTCTCGAATCACTATTCTCGCAATAAAATTCAATTATTCCATTGTTTGAAACTGCGTCTACAGCATTTAGAATAAGATTTATAAAAACTTGCTTTAATTTTTCACTATCTGCTCTTATATTTACTTTTTTGAGATTATTATTGAATATTATTTTTTTATCTTCAAAATGTGGTTTTAACTGTGTAGCAACATTTTCAACCAAATCGAAAATATTGAAATCAGTATATACCAAATTTAATTGTCTTGTATATGATAAAACTTCCTTTACTAAATTATTAAGTCTATTAACCTCAATTTGTATAATTTCAAGTCTTCGCCTTTTGTTATCTGGTAAATCCAGTGTTTCCATCAATATATCTGCATTAATCTTTATTGAATTAAGCGGATTCCTTATTTCATGAGCTAATATTGCTGACATTTTACCTATTGTTGCAAGTCTTTCCGCTTTTTTTAATGCTTCTTCTGCTTGTTTTCTTAACTCAATCTCTTTTTTCAGTTCCGTATTAGTTTTTAAAAGTTCTGATGTCCTTTCTTTTACTTTTTGTTCGAGTTCTTCATTTTTTATTCGTAATGCTTCGAGTATTTTATTATTATGGGATAATTGCTTTTGTATCGTGAGTTCAACATTAGTAATAAGTATTTTACTATCCACTGGTTTAACAAGGTAGCCAAATGGTTCGGTAATTTTCGCTCGAGCAATTGTTTCTTCACTTGAATCAGCTGTCAAATATATTATCGGTATATCATATTTCCCTTTAATCTGTTGAGCAATTTGAATCCCATCAATGCTATCCCTAAGAAAAATATCCATTAGTATCAAATCTGGTTTTACTCTTTCTAATTCTTCAAAAGTTTTTATTGCATTCGGTGCGATAGCTGTTACATCATATCCATTATTAGTAAGATATTTTTGAATAACATTTGCGGTTAGTATATCGTCCTCAACAATTAATATTTCTGCTTTTTTCATACCAGTTGCCTTTATAAACTTCCTTCGAACACGTAATTTTTAGAAAATGTAATTGTAAATTTTTATTATCGTAAAATAATAATAAAAATATAATATCATAAGGTAAAATTATTTACAGAAGTATAAATTCATAACCTATTCTTTAAAAAAAATTAATTTCAATATTTATTATTGTTATATCTTTTAATATTAATTCTCATAAATCAAAATCTACATTTTTGTGCTTTTACTTGGATTGTAATAGTTTATATTTTTAACTATTTTTAAGATTATTTTAATTTGAATTGGAAAGATTATTTTAGTAATGCAAATTACTAAAAATACAAACATTTAAAATAATTTAATGATTAGAATTAAGGAAAGGAATTTATTATAATTTGAATAAAGTATTATTTATATCCTATTATTTTCCTCCAATGGGAATGGGAGGGGTTCAACGAACTTTAAAATTCGCTAAATATCTATTAAATTACAATTGGCAGCCAATAGTATTAACTGTAAATCCAAAAAAATATTTTGCTATTGACGAATATCTGCTTCAAGAAGCTATCGATAGTGGTATTATAATCGAAAGAACAGGAAAAAAGAAATTAGATACTGGACAAATTGTTACAAGAGTTCCAAAAGAAAGATTTAGAAAAATAAAAAGCAAAATTTCTCAATTATTTTTTATCCCAGATAGTAAAATCAGTTGGAAAAAGAAAGCATTAAAAAAGATTGATAAAATATGGTGTAAATACGACGGTTTTCAATTGGTTTATGCTACTGCTCCACCATATACTGATTTCCTTATTGGACAAGAAGTTAAAAAAAAATATAAAATACCTCTCGTTATTGATTATAGAGATGCTTGGGTAGATAGTAAGGTTCTGAATTTTTATCCAACACCGTTTCATAAAAGCCGTAATATAAAATTGGAAAGAAAAGTTATAAAAGATGCAAATGTTATAATTACTACAAACAGAAGAGTAAAAGAATTAATAATTTCGAGATATGGAAATATATCATACAACGATATAAAAATTTTTCCTCACGGATACGATAGTGAAGATTTTGAAAAAGCGAGCCAAAAGAAATTACCCCTTACAAACAAAATGCGTGTAACATATTCGGGAAGTTTTTATACAAGAGACCCACGTTTTTATTTAAAAGCAATAAAATCATTTTTTACAAAACATCCCGAGTTAAATGATAAAGTTGAGTTTTGTTTCTTAGGACTATTTACAAAAGAGCATTTGAATATCGCAAAAAGTCTTAAAATAATTAATAATCTGAATTTGCCAGGTTATATTAATCATTTTGAATGTGTAAAGTATATTCTTGCATCTGATGTATTGTTTTTATTAATTAGTCGAGGTCAAAATGAAGACGCTGCAATGCCGGGAAAAGTTGGAGAATACATTGGTAGTAGAAAAAATATTATTGCTTGTATCCCTGAAGGTGTTACAAAAAAAATTTTGGAAAATTATAAAGCAATTAAATTTGTCGAAGATGAAAATCCTGACAAAATTGCAGATGCAATATATGAATATTATTTATTGTTCGAACAGAATAAAATGCCCGTTGCGAATGAGGAAATGGTACTTCAATATGACCGCAAAGAACTAACATTCGAATTAGCAAAGGAATTCAATTATCTTCTCGATGTTGATTAAAAATATTAAAAAATGAAAATTCTAATTGTAGGTAATGGTGGGAGAGAAAATGCGATTGCTCATAGTATTTTTTCTTCTGAATCTTTTAAAAAAAGCAAATCAAAATTATTTTCGACAATCGGAACTCCGGGACTCGATAAAATTAGCACTCCCATAAATATCAAACCAACTGATATTGATAATCTTCTGGAATTTGCAAAAAATGAAAATATCGACTTCACTGTAGTTGGTCCTGAAATCCCTCTCTCATTAGGGATTGTTAACAAATTTGAAAATGAAAACTTAAAAATATTTGGACCTACAAAAGAAGCTGCTGAAATAGAAACAAGTAAGATTTTTGCTAAAAATCTTATGAAAAAATATAAAATTCCAACTGCGAATTTCAAAGTATTTAATGTAAATAATCTAAAGGAAACAAGAGAATTTTTATTATGTTCAAAATACCCCGTTGTAATTAAAGCAGACGGACTTGCTGCCGGAAAAGGTGTTATTATTGCTAATAATTTTTCTGAAGCTGTTTCTACAATTAATGATTTTACCGAAAATAAAATATTCGGCGATGCTGGTTTAAGTTTTGTAATTGAAGAGTTTTTATCTGGCTTTGAATTATCACTTTTCATCATTACTGACGGTGAAAATTATGTCGCTCTTCCGTTTTCTCAAGACCACAAAAAAATTGGTGAAGGTGATACTGGAAAAAATACTGGAGGAATGGGTGCATACTCCCCTGCCGATAAAATGATTGATAAATTTTTATATGAAAAAATAATGCTCGAAATTATAGAACCGACTCTAAAAGGTATGGAAAAGGAAGGAAGAAAATATAAAGGTTGCTTATACTGTGGATTAATGATTACCGAAAATATTCCCGGAATTTTCGAACCTTATGTCATTGAATTTAATGCTCGCTTTGGTGACCCCGAAACACAAGCTGTTTTACCATTAATTAAATCCGATTTTCTCGAGTTACTTCTTGCATCAGTTAACGGAAATATTAATAATTACAAAATTGATATTCATAATAAATATTCTTGTTGTGTTATTCTCGCTTCAAAAGGATACCCAGAAAAATACGAAATAAATAAAGAAATTATTGGATTAGATGCTTTAAGAAAAGAAACTCTAATCTTCCACTCTGGAACTAAATACTCGGAAGATAAAACTAAAATTTTGACCAACGGTGGAAGAGTTCTTTCTGTCGTATCTTTGAGCGATTTATCTATGAAAGATGCTATTGATAAATGTTACAAAGAAATCATAAAAATTGATTTTGAAAATATGTATTACAGAAAAGATATCGGTTTTAAATACAAAATTTTCGAAAACAAATAAGGAAGAAAAAATAATATGAATATTTTAGTTACAGGTGGGGCAGGTTTCATAGGTTCACATATAGTTGATAATTATATTGAAAATGGTCATAACGTAATAATAGTAGATAATCTCTCCTCAGGATACAAAAGTAATATCAATAAAAAAGCTATCTTTTACAAACTAAATATTTGTAATAAAAAACTCGAAAATGTTTTTAAAAAACATCGTATAGATATTATTAATCATCACGCTGCACAGGTTGATTTAAGATATTCACTTTCCAATCCTCGAGAAGATGCAAAAATTAATATTGAAGGCTCTCTAAATTTATTTCAAAATGCAGTTAAGTATAACGTAAAAAAAATAATTTTCGCCTCCACAGGTGGTGCTATCTACGGTGAGCAAGTGCGTTTCCCTGCTAACGAAAAACATCGTACTAATCCAATATCACCCTACGGTATTGCAAAATTGACAGTCGAAAAATATCTTGATTATTTTTATAAAATCTTTGGACTTAATTACATCTGCTTAAGATACAGCAATGTCTACGGACCGAGACAGTTACCAAAAGGAGAAGCTGGTGTAGTAGCCGCATTCTGTAAAAAGATAATTAAAGGTGAACAACCCATAATAAATGGAAAAGGAACTAACACAAGAGATTTCGTATTCGTTAATGATGTCGTTAATGCAAATTTATTAGCATTGAAATATCAAAAAAATGTTACCTTAAATATTGGAACAGGCAAAGAAACATCTATTAATGATATTTTTCGTTTAATAAATAATTATTTTGGTAATAAAATAAAAGAAAAACACGGAAATGAAATTCCGGGCGAACAGAAAAGAAGTCTTCTCGATAATAGATTAGCAAAATTGCTTCTAAAGTGGAAACCAAATTATAATATTGAAGAAGGAATTGAAATTACTTGTAAACATTTTAAAGAAAATTATCCTAAGTTAATCTAATATACTATTCTACCCTATTGAAAGATTTAACTCAACAAATATTAAACGGTAATAAACGTGCAATTTCCAGAGGTATTAGTATTGTTGAAAACGAAGAATTTGATAGTATTCAACTACTAAAAAATTTATATCCTCATACTGGAAAATCATTTAGAATTGGAATAACAGGTCCTCCAGGAGCTGGCAAATCTACAATTACAAATTGCCTTATAAATATTTTATCTGAAAAAGACTTTAAAGTAGGTGTTATTGCTGTTGACCCTTCAAGTCCCTTTACTGGCGGAGCATTGCTCGGAGACCGTGTAAGAATGTCGGATGCTGGTTTGCATAATAACACTTTTATACGCTCTATGGCTACTCGCGGAAGTCTTGGTGGTTTATGTAAAAATGTAATCGAAGCCTGCGATGTCCTCGATGCCTCGGGTAAAGATTTTATACTTATAGAAACTGTCGGTGTCGGTCAATCTGAACTCGATATCGCTCAAACTGCCGATACCACCATCGTCGTTCTCGTTCCTGAATCTGGTGACTCAATTCAAGCTATGAAAGCTGGACTTATGGAAATCGCAGATATCTTCGTCCTGAATAAATCAGATAGAGAAGGCGCAGACCAAATTGTTTCAACTTTAAAAAATATTCTGCATCTCAAAACACCTGTGATTAATAAACCCGAAGTCAAAGTCTTAAAAACTATCGGAATAAAAAATATCGGTATTGAAGACTTACTCGAAGAAATAATGTTCCAAAAAAATTTTCTCGAAAAAAATGGTCTGCTCCAAATTAAAAGAAAAGAACATCTAAAAAGAAAAATCCTCAATTTAGTAAATAATAGTCTTCACTTGTCTTTCTGGGATGAAGAAAAAAAGAAAATTCTCGAAAATTCTTTAAATAGTATTTACGAAAAGAAAACCGACCCGTATTCTTTTGTCGAAAAAATAATTAAAGATTGAAACATCTAACCTACCAATACCTCTTTCACATATCCATCGAGTAATTTTATATCTATTGGTTTTTCTAAAAATGCTATCACATTTAAGTTTGCTATTTTATCTTTTAAATTATTATATGCCGACATCAATATAAAAGGTATTTTTTCAGAAAAACTTTCATTTATGCATGCAAGCTCTAATCCATCTAAATTTGGTAAGCGGTTATCTGATATCACAAGGTCTGGTTTCTCGCTTTTCATTAGCTCCAATCCTTCGAATCCATCACAAGTAGATAATACCTTATAACCTGATTCCTCCAGATAACTGACTAATGTTTCAAGTGAATATACATCATCTTCTATTATTAATATTTTTTTCTTAAATTCCATTTTTAAAATTTCATAAGTTTTTTTAAATTCATACAAATTATATGCAAAATAAATACATTATTACCATTAAAAAAATAAGGCTTTTCAATGAATTCATAGGTCAATTTTGAGACAAATTTCCAAATTTTGAGAATTACAACCTGTTACAAATAGTTACAAAATCAATAATATATCATTTCTCTTCTGTCATCTCCCGTATTAATTCTCCCATCTTCTCCTCTATCCATCTTTTTGAATAAAATTCCTTCTCTTTCGATAGCTCCAATTCCATCTTCAGCACGTCTCTTCTGCTCTTTTTCTTTATACTCGTCAGTTTCATTAAATACTTTAAAAATAAACCATAACTCTCCCTCTCATTCTCCGAAATATCCTTTTTCCTTCTTAAAAAATGCTTGAACGAATCTACTATCGGATATATAAATTTTAATCCATTCTCCTCATAATGTATCTTAAGCAATACACTCTTTGCTATTATATAAAATTCATAATTTACAAAATTCACCTTCTCATTATGCTCCCTCGCCTCGCCATACCTCCCTTGCTCAAATCTTATTGCTGATAACACAAGATTTACTGCATCTTCCTTATATCTTTTCACCTTCGATAAATACCTCCAGAAAAAAGCTTCCGCAAAACTCAAATCCTTTTCAAATAATGCTATTAGTATCACATAAATAAAAACACCATAACTCACACTCTCCATATTATCCAAAAATCTCCCCTGTATTATTTTCCGTATATCTGCAAATTTTTCAGTAACATTATCATATTCGCAGTCCCTAACTTTACTTATTATTAAATTCACTAAAGTATAAATACAAAACTCTATTTCCGATATATCCAAATTTCCCCTGTTTCCTAATATAAATTTCTCCAACTCCGTATATATTTCCCTATCACTTTCGGTTATAATCGATTTCAAAGTCAAATAATGTAAATATATCCCCGGATATTTCGCTTCAAGCATTCCGGATTTTCGCTCTAAATATTCAATCAACTTTTCTTTTGTTATAAAATTCTCCTGCGAAATTTCTTCACTTCTTTTAACACCCTTCTGTATTTCTAACAAATATATATATAGCTTATTATATATATAGTTAATCTCACTTACTACATTAAATTCTGCATATTTTCCCATCATATCCCCTTCACTTTCCCCCGCATTTATCTCTTCATTTATTAATTGTAATCTCCACGAATAGTAATCTTTATCCTTAATATTAACTATATTCAATGTATTATGTAAATCTCTTAACTCCGATATATATATCTTTTCTATTTTCCTCCTTTTCATTGATTCTATTAAGTATAATTTCTTTCTTATTACATCTTTCTCGATTCTCTGAAAAATTAAAAAATCCTCCAATAGCATTGTAAAATCCGAAATTAACCTCCTCGTTTTTTGATAATTTCTTTTATCGCTCTTAAAAAAGTTTTTTGAAATTTTTGCAATGGTTATCTCATCTAAACTATAATTTTCATAGTATTTTCTTAAAAATTCATACAAATTAACTATCTTTTCGCTCTGATTAAAATATGGTGATTTCAAAAACTTCCCAAGCGTTTTGTACTCATTATCGCTAAAACTGTCTATTATTTCTATAAATTTATACTTATGCATAAAATTATACAATTATTTACAAATTTTTTATTTATCACATACTATTATTTCTGTCTTGTAAAATACTAAATAAAAATTCAAAATACACTCTATTTTTAATTATATTTCTAATTATTATAATTATTATAGTCTTTATACTATAATTATAAAAGTTATTCTAAAAAATAAAATCGTAATATTTTTCTAATTAAAAAAATATAAAAAGAGTTTAATATCTCTAATTATAATATTAAATTTCTGCAAATAAATTAATTACGTTTAAATAAAATTTTTGCAGATTCAGGGGGAAAATTTGTAAAATAATTTTCTCCCTGTTCTATATTTGTATAACACGGGGGAAAAATAATAAAATAAAAAAATAATAATAAAATTTAATTAGCTTATTATGAAAAAACTCTTCACTCTCTTCGGGATTGCTCTATGCTTTTTTCTTTTGAGCAATTCAAACTCTTTCGCACAGCTGAATGGAACATACACTATTCCAGGAAGTTATGCAACTATTACTGCAGCAGTTAATGACATCAATACTGTTGGTTTGTCAGGTCCTGTAATTTTTAATGTTGCAGCAGGATATACGGAAAGTGTTACTGCTCCAATTTTACTGACTGCAACAGGTACATCTACAAATACAATAACATTCCAAAAATCAGGTGCTGGGGCTAATCCACTTATCACAAGAACTGATGCAGGTACTCTCGCTACATCTACACTTGGCGGACAGGGAGACGCAATCATAATAATTCAGGGTTCTGATTACGTTACTTTCGATGGTATAAGTGTCACGGCAAATAATTCAAGCATTGAATACGGTTATTATTTAAGAAAAGCAAGTGCTACTAATGGATGTAAATATGTAACTATTAAAAATGCAGTGGTTACGATGAACAAAGGCACAAGTGCTTATGTTGTGGGTATATATTCTTCAAATAATGATGCAGCTTCTCTTGTTTCCTCTGCAGTCGGTATCACGGTTACATCCACAGGCGGCAGACACGAAAACGTAACAATGACCGGAAATACAGTGCAGAATGTTCACGTGGGAATTTTGTTGAGAGGGTTTAACCATACAACATCACCTTATGACTTTTATGACCAGAATTTCGTAATTGGTCAATCAGGTGCAGGTAATATTATACAAAACTACGCCGGAGGCAATGCTTCTGCGGCTTATGGTGTTTATTTGATTTATCATACAAGCCCGACAGTCAGCTATAACACTATTAATAATGCAGGCGGTGGGGGTGTAAATGCGACAAGTACGTTATATGGTATATTTATGTCAACATCATCAGCAGCCGGAAATTGCACGTATAATAATAATACGATTACTCTTGGACAAG
>CAYNTK010000001.1:0-242104 GCA_964400285.1 uncultured Ignavibacteriaceae bacterium | reverse complement strand
TTCTACTTCAGGTGCACATTGTATATATGATGGACAGGTGGGATTATCAAAAACAATAAACAATAATTCATTTAGTTACGGTACTTTTGCTTCGACAACGGCATCATATATGGTTTACGCTTCATCAGCCACTAATAATGTTACTTTTTCGGGAAACTCGATAAGCGGAACAATAAATAAAACAGGTGCAGGGTCACTTTATTTATATTATAACGGAGGATCTCCAACAGGCGGAACCGAAACAATTACGAATAATACATTTTCAAATGTAACCGTTACAGGTGCTTCAACTTTTTATTGCTTTTATTCTAACACTTCAACATCTCAAAATCGTGTTTTTAGCGGAAACACAATATCGAGTATTACAGGAGGCACAAGTACAGTATATTGCATGTACTTATTAAGTTCATTATCGAATTCAGTTTATAACAATAATATTTATACTGTTTCTTCAGCAGGTACAATTTACGGATTGTATTTTACGGGTACAAATCCGACTGTATACAACAATAATATATACGGAATATCTTCATCAGGTGCATCTATTATTTATGGCATGTATAATGGCGGGACAGGAACGACAAATTGTTACAGAAATAGAATATATAATATATCCGGTAGCAATGCATCGAGCACAATATATGGTATTTATATTACTACCGGTACTCAAAATAATGTTTACAATAACTTTGTTTCTGATTTAAGAGCTACTGCGGCAAACGCTGCTATTCCTATTGCAGGTATTTATGTGACAGGCGGTACCGCAGTAAATTTATTTTATAATACGATATTTCTCAATGCAACAAGCTCAGGTGCTTTATTCGGTGTCAGAGGTATTTATGCTTCCACAACACCTACTCTTGATATGAGAAATAATATCGTTGTAACAACTTCAACACCCAACGGAGCAGGACTAAATGTTGCATATATGAGAAACAGTGCAACATTAACCTCATATTCGGCAAATTCGAATAACAACTGTTTTTATGCTGGAATTCCTTCAGCATCTAATTTAATTTACACAGATGGAACTAATACTGCTCAAACTATTGACCAATATAAAACAATAATGTCTCCCCGTGAAGCAGCTTCATTTTCCGAATTGCCTCCTTTTGTTAATATAGCTTCTACTCCCTATGATTTGCATTTACAAACCACCGTCGCCACACAGTGTGAAAGCGGTGGAACTAGGATAACTTCTCCCATCGCAATTACGGATGACTACGACGCAAACACAAGATGGGGCGAAACAGGATACACCGGAACAGGTACAGCAGTTGATGTCGGCGCAGATGAATTTAACGGTATTCCACAGGATGTTTCTCCGCCAACTATGAGTTACACTCCATTATCTAATACATCATCTACATCAAGCAGAGTTTTAACCACAACTATTACAGACCCTTCTGGTGTTCCAACATCAGGTATTGGTTTACCTGTCTTATATTGGAAAATTAATGCTGGTGCTTATACTCCTGTTACTGCAACTTATGTTTCAGGTTCAACTTATTCTTTTACATTTGGTTCTGGAGTTGTAGCTGGAGATATAGTCTCCTATTATATTTGTGCTCAAGATAACGCTTCTCCTCCGAACATAGGTGCATCTCCATTTGCGGGTGCAAGTGGATTTACTTCTAATCCGCCTGCATGTTCGACTCCCCCGACTACTCCAAACAGCTATACTATTTTAGCAGGTATCTCAGGTACGAAAACAGTCGGTGCTGTTGGTGCGGATTATGCTACTCTAACAAGTGCTATTGCAGACCTGAATTCGAAAGAATTGAACGGTGCATTAACTTTGTTGTTAATCGACGCTACTTATCCTTCTGAAACGTTCCCGATTACTATCAATGCAAATCCAGGTTCGAGCGCAACAAATACGGTTACAATTAGACCGCAAACAGGAGTTACAACTACTTTATCCGGCTCTTCTGCATCAAGTATTTTGAAAATAAATGGTGCAGATTATATAACAATCGACGGTTCTAACTGCGGCGGAACGGATAAAAGTTTAACAATAGAAAATACGGTTTCCAGCGGTACGACTGCAGTTATTTGGATTGGAAGTCTTGGAACCGGATTGGGTGCAAATAATGTAACAATAAAAAATTGTAATTTAAGAAATGGCTTTAATGGAGCAACATCTTATGGAATTTTCTCTGGAAACAATTCAACAATTGGAAACTCTGGAGATGATAATGAATATACAACGATTCAAAATAACTTTATTACAAGAGCTTATTACGGAATAAGAATTTATGGCGGAACTGTTAATTATCACGATAATCTACTTATAAAGCAAAATAAGATTGGGACAACAGATTCAGCATATTGTATTACATATTATGGAATTTATTTATATGGTGCAAATACTCCCGAAATAGCTGAAAACGAAATTCTCGGAATCAGAACGAGTGCTTCGTTAAATATTGCTGGAATAAACATTGATTCATATGTAGCCGGTGCTAAGATACAAAGAAATAATATTCACTACCTTAGATCAGTTAGTGCATCCGGTTACGGTGCATATGGTATTAATATTGCAACAGCTACAGGAAATAACGGAACTGAAATTATTAATAATGTTATTTACGATATTTTAACAAGTAATTACAGTACAACAAGCACTACATGGAATCCATTTGGAATTAGAATTACGGGTGGTTCAGGTCATAAAATCTATCATAATAGTATAAATATGTTCGGACAACCTTATACAGGTACTGCAGCAAGTATGTCAGCTTGCTTATTGTATACTGCTAATACTGTAACAGGAACAGATGTTAGAAATAATATTTTTGCTAATAGCTGTATTGGTTTATCTGGTACTAAATCTTATACTGTATATGTTCCTACTGGAACAACTTTTTCGAATATAAATTACAATGATTATTATCCGAGTGGGACTTATGGAATATTAGGCTATAATGGTGCAGACGTTACTACTATTGCAGCCTGGAGAATTTTCACGTCTCAGGATATAAACTCTATTAATTCTGACCCATTATTTAATTCTAATACCAATCTTCAACCATTATTAGGTTCTCCCGTATTAGCGGCTGGTACACCAGTCGGTATCACAACTGACTATCTTGGTAATTTACGTAGCGGAACAAATCCCTCTATAGGTGCTTATGAAAATGGAGCAGACGGTGCTCCACCGGTTATTGCTTATACACCTCTTGGAAATACAACTTCTACCGCAAACAGAGTATTAACAACTACAATAACTGACGTTTCTGGTGTTCCAACATCTGGTATTGGATTACCTGTCTTATATTGGAAAATTAATTCTGGTGCTTATTCTCCTGTTACTGCTAATTATGTTTCCAGCAATACATATGAATTTACTTTCGGAGCAGGTGCCAACGTAGGTGATGTAATATCATATTATATATGTGCTCAGGATAATGCATCACCAGCAAATGTTGGTGCTTCACCATCTGCAGGAGCAAGTGGATTTACAGCAAACCCACCTGCATGCTCTACTCCACCGACTACTCCAAATAGTTATACAATTGTAGGTAGTATTTCCGGGACGAAGACTGTGGGCGCTTCAGGTGCAGATTATCCTACACTTACCGCGGCCATAAATGATTTAAATTCTAAAGTTTTAGAAGGTCCTCTGGAGTTCATATTAATCGATGCTACTTATCCTTCTGAAACTTTCCCGATAGTTATTAATCCTAATTCGGGCTCAGATGCAGCAAATACAGTTACTATAAAACCACAAGCAGGTGTATCTGCAACCATCTCCGGTTCATCTGCAAGTTCTATTATTAAAATTAATGGTGCTGATTATATTACAATCGACGGTTCTAACAGCGGTGGAACGGATAGAAGCCTCACTATCGAAAACACAAATGCTGCAGCATCAACTGCTGGAATTTGGCTCTCAAGTCTTGGAGTTGGTGCAGGTGCCACTTATAATACTATAATGAACTGTAATATTAAAACCGGAAGTAATACTTTAACAACTTATGGAATTTTCTCAGGTGGTGCTTCTATTGGTTCGGCAGGAAGTGATAATGATTTTAATACTTTACAAAATAATGGCATCTCTAAAGCATATTATGGAATAGATGTTTTAGGGGTTTCTGGCTCGACTTCTGATTACTTAAGTATTACTGATAATACAATCGGCTCTAATACCGCTACTGATTATGTTTTATATTATGGAATTTATATTTCACAAACAACAAATTCTGACCTATCTCATAATGAGATATTTAATATGAAACATAATAGTAATAAATACGGAATTTATTCTGCAAGCGGTTCTTCTTTTAATAAATATAGTAAGAATAAAATTCACGATTTTGAAGACCTCGATGGTAATACATCGATTCATACTTCAATTGGTTTAGCTTTTGAAACTGGATTAACAGATAATACTATTGACAACAATGTTATATATAAAGTTTTTGCAAGATATGGAACAACAAACAACTATCAAAATTGCGGTATCAGAGTTATTGGCGGAACGAATTATAAGATTTATTTTAATTCAATAAGTATGACTGGCACTTTAACCAGGGCTACTTCTGGTATATATTCAACCTGCTTACATATTTATTCCTCAGCAACTTCAAATATGGATGTTAGAAATAATATATTCTATAACGCAGTTGTCCCATATTCCGGATATACATCGAATAATTATTTAATGTATGTTACTTCAACATCTACGTTCACAAACCTCAATTATAATGATTATTATTCGACAAGCGCCAACATGGGATATTATAACGGAACAACTTGTGCGACTTTTGTAGCTTGGCAAACAGCTACAGGACAAGATGCCAACTCAATAAGTGTCAATCCGCAATTTACTAGTACTACAGATTTAAGACCAAATCTTGGTTCTCCAGTCTTGGCAGCAGGAACACCGATTTCTGGATTTCCCACTGACTATCTTGGTGTATCCAGAAGTGGAACCACACCTTCGATGGGTGCTTACGAACAGGGTGTAGATTTAACAGGTCCTTCAATTACTTACACATTAATAACGAATACAACTTCGACCTCAAACAGAACTTTAACAAGTTTTGCTACAATTACTGACCCAAGCGGAGTTAATACAACAAGCAGTAGAGCCCCAAGAATATATTATAAAAAATCGACTGACGCAAATGATATAGTTGGGAATACTGCACTTGATAATGGATGGAAATGGACTGAAGCTACAAATCCTTCATCTCCGTTTGACTTCGTTATTGATTATAGTATTATTTTCGGTGGCTCTGTTGTAATGAATGACATCATTCAATACTTTGTTGTTGCTCAAGATTTAGCTCCTGTCCCGAATGTAGGAATTAATTCCGGTGTTTTTGCTACAACTCCGGGTAATGTTGATTTGAGGTCTTCTAACTGCCCTATTACTGGTACAATTAATCAATATAAAATCGTTGACGTTGCACTTGCTGGTACATACTCTGTCGGCTTAAACCCCTTTAACAAAGCTACCGGAAAAAATCTGTATTATGAAAAATTTAAACGATTTGTAGTAAAAGAATTAGATGATAATCAAATCAATATTGAAAATGGCAGTGATTCTAAATTTAACATTAACAGCAAAATTGATAATAACATTATTCAATCTGATAACATTAAAACAAATTCTACCCAAAATGATAATCATAACTTTATTAAAGATAAATCCAATGTTGTTGTTAATGATGATTTAAACACAAAATCATCTGTAGATTTTCAATTTGATGATAAATCATACAAGAGATATATTACAGTCGAAGAAGAATATCAAGTTATTATGGAAAATGGCAAACCTTATGTTGGTGAACGATTTGTATTTCTAAATAATGATGTTAGAAATAACAATACTAATAACAAAGGTTTCATAGATTCTCCTGATGGTGTTTTTCTCACTATTACTGATGCAATTACAAACTTAAGCGAAAGAGGTGTTAGCGGTGCAGTTACATTTAATCTTGTAGATGCTACATATCCTACTGAAACATATCCGTTTATTATAAATACTGTTCAGGGAGTAAGCTCTACTAACACCGTAACTATAAAACCCGGACCCGGAATGACACCGGTTATCTCCGGAGCATCTGCAAGCGGACCGATATTTAAAATATACAATTCAAATTATATTACAATTGACGGCTCTAATAACGGAACAAATTCAAGAGATTTATCAATCGAAAACACATCAACTACTTCCCCACAGGTAATTTGGATCGGTTCAAGCGGTACAACACCGATTACAAACGTAACAGTTAAAAACTGCAACATTAAAAATGGTGCTACAACCTCATCTGCTATTGTTATAAGCGATGGTAATGCATCAGGCACTGCAGGATACTTTAATAATATCACAATTCAGAACAATGCAATAAAACAGGCTTATATAGGTTTATACGCTATCTCTGTTGTTGCAGCAGGCAATGGTAGTGGAACATTAATTACTCAAAATGATCTCAATTTCTCAGGTGCAGACGCAATCAGATTAGTTTGTCTTTATGCTCAAGGACTTGATGGTGCTACAATATCCAATAATAATCT
Source organism: uncultured Ignavibacteriaceae bacterium (assembly GCA_964400285.1). GTDB lineage: Bacteria > Bacteroidota > Ignavibacteria > Tepidaquicellales > Tepidaquicellaceae > FEN-1279. The sequence continues at coordinate 235,576 of CAYNTK010000001.1, read as the reverse complement.
TGGTAATATGGCAAATACAGTTGATGCTACAAATATTACTGGTATCTGGTTTGCAACTGGAGTCATTAACAGCACAATTTCAGGTAATACAATATCTACAATTAGCGGTACTGCAGGAGGTCCCCGAGGTATATATATTTCAAGCGGTTCTACAAATTCAAATATTAGTATTACTTCAAATACCATTAATGACTTGACAACTTCAAGTACTGCTACATCAATGGGCTTAGCAGTTACTTCAACAACTACTGGCGTTAATATAAATAAAAATAAGATATATAATATATCAAATACTAATGCAAGTGGTTATAATGCTTACGGAATTAATCTATCATCAACTTCGACTACTGCTAATTTTAATGTTACAAATAATTTAATTTATAATGTTTATGGATATGGATGGGCAAGCCAGACAACAGATAACGGATATGGAATATATATCGGGTCAGGTGGTGGTTATAATTTATATCATAATTCAGTATGCCTATCGACAGAACAATCATCTGCTACTGGTGTTCCTGCTTGTATTATGATAACTTCAAGCATTACAACTGCAAATTCACTTGATATTAGAAATAATATTTTCCATACAAATCAAACAGTCGGAACAAATAGATATGCAATTCTCTGTAATGCCGCAAATACTGTCTTTGCAAACATAAACTATAATAATTATTACAGTGCAGGTCCAAATCTCGGTTATATTGGCTCTATTGATAGAGCAACACTTGCAAACTGGAGAACTGGCTCAGGTCAGGATGCTTATTCTATTAACGGCGTATCTGGATTTACATCTACTACAAATTTACAACCTGATGTAAATAATCCGCTTTGCTGGAATATTAACGGAAAAGGTGACCCGACTGTTGGCATCGCTACTGACTTCCTCGGTAATTCAAGAAGCGTTTTGGTATCGACAGGTGCTTCTGATATTGGTGCTTATGAATTCACTCCTGCTGTTGACCCGAACGACGCTACTCAAACCGGTACTATTGCTGACGGTAATACTACAACTTACACAGTTGCTGGAAATGTTGTAGCTTCTATCACTTGGCATTCGGGCTCTGGAACTCTGCCTACTTCTATTTCCGTTAAATATCGTTCTGGAGAAAATCCTTCTGGAACACCAGTCGGTGCTAACTTTGGTAACTTAAATACTGTCATTACTCCAACAGGTGGTTCGGGATTTACTTATGATATGATTTATTATTATACTCCTGCACTTATTGGTTCGATTACTGGTGAAAATAATTTAAGATTTGCTAAATACGATATCTCTACAGGTTGGGTACAATGGGACGTTGAACCAAACACTACGACTAAAAGTGTTTCGGTTACTAACTTAAATAGCTTCTCTACATTCTCTTTCGGTGATAATAATAGCCCTCTACCTACGGAATTAAAAGCTTTTTCACATTCCGTAATTGGAAGAGATGTAAAATTGAACTGGACAACCGAAAAAGAAATTAATAATAAAGGCTTCGAAATCCAGAGAAAAAAACAAGGTGAAAATAATTATGTTAATATTGGATTTATAAATAGCAAAGGACCATCGAATTCTCAAACAAACTATGTATTCGAAGACAAAAGATTGAATTCTGGTAAATATAATTACCGTCTAAAGCAAATTGATAAAAATGGTAATTTTACATATTACAATTTGAATACTGTTATCGAAATCGCTTTACCAAAAGAATTCAAGCTATCACAAAACTATCCGAATCCATTCAACCCGACTACAAAAATCGATTTTGAATTGCCATTCGATAGCAAAGTTAGAATTGTGATTTACGATATGCTCGGTAGAGAAGTTAAAATCCTTGTTAATAGCGAAGCAAAACAAGCAGGTTACTATACAGTTGACTTGAACGCTACCAATCTCTCTTCTGGTACTTACTTCTATCGTATGATTGCAAATTCTCAAGGTAAAGATTACATATTTACTAAAAAAATGGTCATAGTAAAGTAAAAGTGCATGGTTTATTTTAATTTCCCCTTGTAAAAAATATTTACAAGGGGAAATCTTAATTAAGATTTGTTTTGGTTTTGTTTTCATTTTGACATATTCAAATTAACTATGAATAGGTTATTTTTTTAGAAAAAAAATCATATTCATAGAACTTAAAAAATCTTAAATCTATTAGGTATGAGAACTTCTCTTCTTAATTTGAGCAAAAATTTTGCAAAATTTTTGTTTCTTTCTATATTTATATTAAATATCGATTCAAATGCACAGTATTTACCGGATATTTTATATTATAAGTTCGAAAATAATCCCACTACTTCATCTATCATAAATTTTGCTAATCCTGGAGCAGGAACTTATCCTGCATCAATTACAAGCCACACACTTACTAATGGAGGTATGTATGATACTTGTTTGACAGGAACGGGAACATCAAGTGCTGGAATAAATACGGGGTGGTTAACCAATTTTGGAACAGGAAGCTGGACAATAAGTATGTGGCTAAACAACCTACCAAGCAATACAACACTTTATTATATGTTTGGTGAAGTAACCGGAAGTTTCAGAGCTTTTATAGGAGGTGTTGCCGGAGCGGGTAATCTAATTCTAAGAGGAACCGGAATTACTGATGTGCTAATTACAGGAGTTTCACCTGGCCCGACAGTTGTTCATTTTGTTTATAATGCTACTGATTCAACTATTAGAGCTTATAAAAATGGGACTTTAGCAAACACAGTTGTTCAAGCAGCAAAATTAAATCTTGCTACTGGTACTGGGTTCAAAGTTGGAGGATATTCCTCATCAGCAGGTCTTTATGGAAAAATGGACGAATTTAGAGTCTACAGAAAAGCTTTATCGGCAACAGACATAGCTAATTCGTGGAACGTTTCAGTATTTCCTGAATATTATAATTTAAATACCGGATCATCGAGTAATGCATTCCCTTTTGCACAAACAGGGGGAAAAGCTGTAAATTCATTAATCCGTGCTGGTGAAATTAATAAACCTTCATCAGTTCCTTCAGGACAGTTTATAAAAACAGTGCATTTTAGAATGTCAACTGCAGGAACAAGGACATATACAAATCTTCAAATTCTGATGGCACAGTGTTCAGATACTTCACTTACATCCGGGGTCTTTTATTCTGGGCTCTACGATACTGTTTATTTTAGGTCTTCTATAACACTTACGAGTTTCGTAGATGGATGGATGAGTATAAACCTGGATAATCCATATTTTTATGACCCATCTCAGAGCTTAGTTTTATTTGTTGGACAATGTGGCTCATCGGGTACTGGAGGGAATGTAAGGAATACAACTTTAACAGGAACGGGTTTTAGAAGAGTATGGTCTGTTGGTGGATGTCCTTTTGTCGCTTATACAAGCGGTGATGCATCAATAATAAATTTTGGTGTAGATGTTGAGACCGCTTCTCCTATGTCTGGAACATATTATGTGGGAATAAATCAAGTTTACCCAAATTTTAAAACATTAACAAAAGCTGTATATAACCTTAATTGCAGAGGAGTTTCGGGCCCGGTAAATTTGGTTTTAACAGATGCCTCTTATTCTTCAGAAATTTTACCAATTACAATTAATCAGATTTCCGGTGCGAGTTCAATTAACAAAATTACGATTAAACCAAATTCTGGTGTAACGCCGATTATTTCAGGTTCTTCATCTACATCAATAATAATGTTAAACGGTGCGGATTTTGTAACTATCGATGGTTCAAATTCCGGAGGAACCGATAAAAGTTTGACAATACAAAATACGAATGCAACAACAGGAACGGCAGGCATTTGGTTAGCAAGTTTGGGTGTTGGCTTGGGTGCTTCGAATAATACAATTAAAAATTGTAATATCTCTTGTAATTATAATACAGGTACAAGTTATGGAATTTGTTTGAGCGGAACTACTATATCTTCAGCAGGATTAGATAATGATACAGTTACGATTCAGAATAATACAATATCAAAAGCATATTATGGTATTAAAGCAGTTGCTTCTTCCCCAGGTGAAATAAATTCTCTTTTGATTACAGGAAATACAATTGGTTCAAATGACTCAACAGATTATATAACTTATACGGGAATTATTGGTGCTTATTTATCAAATCCTATTATAATTGGAAATGAAATATTTAATTTAAAATATAATGGAAACAAATATGGTTTATATTTCAATATTTATATAAATGATGCAGTTATAAGTAAAAATAAAATTCACGGTTTTAATCACACTAATACTACAAATTATTATTGCATAGGAATTTATTTTTCAGGTCCATCAGGCTGCACTAATAATTTGCTTGATAATAATCTTATTTATGATTTACAAAATTACGGCAGCACATCCGATTTTTATTTTTGTGGAATCAGGATTGTAGGTGGAAGCGGGTATAAATTATATTATAATTCTATCAGTATGACCGGTGCATTTCGAAACACTGCTTCCGGATTATATTCAAAATGTTTATATGTCAGTTCTGCATCTACAAATCTCGATATAAGGAATAACATTTTTTATAATGCAATGACGGGAATATCCCCGAAAACTTATACTATTGATATCGTTGCTTCATCAACTTTTACTAATTGTAATTATAATGATTATTACACTACCGGTTCTGTACTTGGAAGATATGCTGGTGTTGAAGTTGCTAACTTATCAGCTTGGAAAATCGCAACATCTCAGGATACTTTTTCTGTAAGTGCAAACCCCGGATTTGTCGGGGAATCTGATTTATCTATTAATACAAATTCAGTAAATTGTTGGAGCATAAACGGTGGAGCATACCCCATCTCTACAATTACTTCCGATTTTTCAGGTAATCCAAGAAGTTCTTCATTAAATACAGGTCCTGCAGATATTGGTGCTTATGAATTTACACCAATAGTATCCGCACCTAATTTAACAGTCACTGGATTACCTCCATCTGATGGAAATAATTCAACAATTTTATTTGCAGGGAACACTCTTGCTATTATTACATGGCATACAGGTTCTGGAACATTACCATCAAGTATTTCGGCAATATTTCAACCTCAGATTAATCCACCAAATCCTACGGGAAATTTTGCTAAAGAAAACCTACAAATAATTGCTACAGGTGGAAGCGGATATACATATGATATTGTTTATTATTATAACCTTGCAAGATTATTTACTATTACAACTGAATCCGATATAAGGCTTGCAAAATACGACGCATCGATAGGATGGGAACAATATACTACAACACCAAACGCTACTTTAAAAAATATAACCGTAACGGATATAAATACACAATTCTCTTCATTTTCACTTGGCGATAATACTAATCCCCTACCCGTACAACTGAAATCATTCTCCTCAAAAGTTAACAACAGAAATGTAATATTAAACTGGTTAACGGAAAAAGAAATCAATAATAAGGGTTTTAATATTGAGAGAAAAGAAGAAAATGGAGTTTGGGAAAAAATCGGATATGTTGAAGGTTCAGGAAATACAAATAAACCGATAAATTATTCTTACGATGATAAAAAATTAAATGCTGGTAAATATAATTACAGATTAAAACAAATAGACTTAAACGGAAACTTTACTTATTATACCTTAAATAATATCGTCGAAATCGCTTTACCAAAAGAATTCAAGCTATCACAAAACTATCCGAATCCATTCAACCCGACTACAAAAATCGATTTTGAATTGCCATTCGATAGCAAAGTTAGAATTGTGATTTATGATATGCTCGGTAGAGAAGTTAAAATCCTTGTAAATAGCGAAACAAAACAAGCAGGTTTCTATACAGTTGACCTGAATGCTACAAATCTCTCTTCTGGAACTTACTTTTATCGTATGATTGCAAACTCCCAAGGTAAAGATTACATATTTACTAAAAAAATGGTTATAGTAAAGTAATATTTTCAACAATAAAATTAGTCTCAAAATAAAATTCAAACCCTTTGTGAAAATCTCACAAAAGGTTTTTATTTATCTCATTATGAGACTGTATTCTCATTTATTATTTGTTTTTCCTAAAAAATCAACATTTTATTAACATTCTTTATAATTTTTTCTGGCATTGAACTTGCAAATTTCTTATTTGACCAAAATAATAAGAAATGAAAAAGATATTAATTTTTGTAATTCTTATATTAAGTATAAATTGTGCAGATTCTCAAACTTGGAGACAATATAATTTACAAACCGCCCAAATCACCGAAATCCCCTTTTCTTATACTAATACTTTAAGCTCGGACTTAAAACCCGGTAATAAAGGTGTATTGGACGATAATTTCTCTTTAGATACTTCGAGATGTTTTTTCCCTCTCGATATTATAAATGACCCAAATGCATATCCTTGGAGAACTACTATAAAATTTAATGATGTTACTGGTGTTTTAATCGACCCTTTTCACGTTCTAACCGCTGGACATGCTATTGAATTTCATCCTTACTTTAGAACTGTCCCTTTTATCCCCGGATATGAAGCAGGTGATTTCCCATATCAGTATGCTTATGCTGAATACTTTTATCTACTTAGTGATTATGCTCCCGGAACCTCAAGAGACTATGCAATCGTAAAACTCGATAGACCTATTGGTGTCCTTTCGGGATGGAATGGTTTCGGTTATAATAACGACAATGCCTTTTTCCTTAACAATACCTTTTACAACACAAGCTATCCAAGTGTTTCTCCATATTCAGGTGCATATCTATATAACTGGAAAGGAACATTTAATAGTGTTGGCACTGAATATCTATTATCCACAAGAGTTGGCTATGGTGGTATGAGTGGCTCTCCAACTTTCTCGATTATAAATAATGAAAATGTTGTTTTTGGTATAATTACAAATTTGGGAGTTAAATTCAATCGTATTACTGGAAACAAATTTGATGCTATAAATGCAGTAATTGACCATAACACCCCATCTCAATTCGATTTAATTCCGCTTTACGTTAATGTTTCTCCAAAAGTAATCAAAAGCGGAAACCAACTGGAAAAACTTAGCTTCGTACTATGCAATTATTCAAATGAAAATAAAACAAATGCAAATATTACCGTTGAAGTTTATTTATCGAATGACAACATAATAACTACATCTGATGATTTGATAGCAACATATAATTATACTAAAGATTTTCCTTCAAAGCATTCTGAATTAATCGAACAAACAACTTCATTACCAATATTAAACAAACCTACTGGTGACTATTGGGTTGGGATTATAATATCTGGAGATAACAACACTAACAACAATACAACAAAAATATTTGACTTAGCACAACTAAAAGTGCTGGATAATGAATTCGTAACTATAAAAGGTAGAATTGTATCTACTCAAACAAATAGTGGCGTTAGTAATGTAAGTTTAAATGGATTTACATTTACAACGAAAACAGATTACAACGGTTTTTACGAAACAAGAGTATTATCTGGCTGGAGTGGAACTGTCACACCAGTTAAAGCGGGTTATGACTTTAGCGAAGTATCTACAACTTATTCAAACGTAACACAAACAACGGTAACCAATTACTCGGCAACAAAAAAAATATATACTATATCAGGTTTCATCAAATCCCCCATCGCTCAAGTCCCGATAAGTAATGTAAAACTTTCGGGACTTGTAAGTGAACCATATACAAACGGAAATGGATTCTATTCGGTAAACGTATATTACGGATGGTCAGGGAAATTTTATCCCTCTAAAGGTAATATTTGGAATTTTGAACCTTATAACTGTTCATTTAGCAACGTTACTTCAAACAAAATTAGCTCATTCGATGGTGGCTTTTATATTTCGGGAAGATGTTCTGAAAATTCTGGACTGCCCATCAGTGGTGTTGAGCTTCAAGGATTTCCAATTAATGTAATTTCCGACTTAAATGGTGAGTATAACATCTTTATCGACTCTGGATGGTCTGGAACAGTTGTCCCCGTTAAAGGTAATACAACATTTATTCCTGCTGAGAGAAATTATGAAAACATTACTAATTCTCTTGATTTGCAAAATTACGTTGAAAAAAGAGCTGTTATTCTTAATTTAAAAATATTTCTTGCAGGCTCGATGCATAATAATTCAGATACAATGACCACTTCATTAAACTATAAAAACCTTTTACCCCTTGTTCCTCCCGATACTCTAAGTGGTAATTCCGAACCCTTTATCTATTATAGAGATAGAAGCGAAGAAGTAACTCAAAAGTTTTTTCAAACGCATAGAGATATTGTTGATTGGATTATTATTGAAATTCGAGATTTTAAAAATATGAATTATGCAATAGATACATTAGCAGCATTTTTAAGAAAAGATGGAAAAGTATTAAGCATTTCAGGTGACTCCGTAATAACTTTAAGCGAAAATATTCTACCTGATAACTATTATATTATAATTAGACATAGAAATCACTTAAGTGTAATGTCATCAATACCTATATTTTTAAGTTCAGATTCTTACCTTTACGATTTTTCTGAATGTATTGAAAACTTCTATGGAAATGACGCCGCACTACTCGGAAACGGGAAATATGGTATGTATCCAGGGGATGCAGACCTTAATGGAATTGTTAATATTTCAGATTACCAATTATTCAAAAATAATAGTATCACTGCAAATACAGGCTATTTAAAAACAGATTTCAATATGGACGGAATTCTGACAGGCTCCGATTTCAATATATTCGCACCGTTAAATAAAAAAAGAGCAACAACAAACGTTCCAAACTCAACATTAATGAAATTCTTAAATGCTCGTAAATAATAATTCCCCTAAAGGATTTCATTAATATATAAATCCCGATTCATTAAAAAATCGGGATTTTTTATTAGCGTCTCAATTTAATACAATGAATCGAGCAATTCACTTAATAACACCCGTTAGAACAATGGCTGTATGTCTCATTGTGAGATTATTTTCTCATTTATTGTTAAAAATCCTTTAAAAAACACCATTTTTTGCCAAATTTTCAATAAAACTCTGGCATTGAGTTTGCCATTATAATAATAGATGAAAAAAATAAATTTAAAATATTATTTAGTTGTTTTAATTTTTATAATTTGCTTCAAATCTTTGTTTTCGCAATCTACAATTGACCAAAAACTTTCCGTCTTCTTGAATTCAGGCATTAATGGAGGTGAATTTATCGTTGAATATAAAATTAAAGGTTCTAATCTTACTCAATCAAATACCTTAGGCTCTTTAAACGCTGATATAATATACGATTCCAGTATAATCAGATACACAGGAGTATCTAATTGGCATCAAAATCTTTCTGAAACAAATGGATATGAAAAGTTCGTAAGCAATAATCCTGAAAGCGAAGACAATCGTTTTTTAAGAATTATGATTAATGGTTTAAATGTAAATTATGACAGTTCAAATTCACAACAAGTATTTAATATTTTAAATGATTATTCTACTATATTAAGATTAAATTTCATAATTCTTGATAATACAAAATCCGTTACATTAAGTTTTGAACCATCAACAAATCAAGTAGGTTTATTTAAAAACCCTAATAACAATCCTAATACTTTCGAGATAAGTGATGTTTTATTATCAGAACCTATCACCGTTGATAACGAACCTTTACCTGTTTTACTAAAAGATTTTACATCAGTTTGCAGTAACGATAAAGTAGCTTTAAAATGGACAACTTCTTTCGAACAAAATAATAACGGATTTAAAATTGAAAGAAAACAAGAAAATTCAAATTGGAATGAAATTGGTTTCGTAAAAGGTAAAGGCAATTCAAATGTTATCAACCAGTATTCATTTGAGGATAACAAAATTAACCCTGGAAAATATAATTATAGACTAAAACAAATAGATAATAACGGAAATTACAAATATTACAATCTAAATAAAATTGTTGAAATTGGATTGCCAACAAAATTTAATCTTTCACAAAATTATCCAAATCCCTTTAACCCAATAACTAAAATAAACTACGAATTACCTCAAGACTCTAAAGTTAATTTAACTGTATTCGATATTCTTGGAAGAGAAATGATTAATCTGGTAAATCAAGAGCAAAAAGCAGGATATTATACAATTTCTGCAGATTCAAAAAATCTTGCAAGCGGAACCTATTTTTACAGATTAATTGCTAATTCAAATGGAAAAAACTTTGTTATGACTAAGAAAATGAGTGTTATAAAATAAAAGGTATTTCGTTAGTCAGCAGAGAAGCTTTACCGACTCAAAATTTATATAGAGAAGGTAAAGCTTTTTTATTTTAATATTAATGGAAAAATAGTTTGTATATATAAAATCCATTTTATAAAAGATAGTTCTTATACTATTATATTTTATTCTTTTCCTTCGATTTTTCTCTACTTTTTAGCTTTTTATTTGGTATATAATTTGTTTGTTATAATACAGAAAACAACAAAATGAAAAAAACAAACAATAACATAACAACAATGAACACAATAACAAAAATTTTCTTGGTTGCAATAATTTTTATTGCTTTTAATAATTCTTTTGCACAACTCCCAATTACTTATTACTCTTTTGAAACTGGCTCAACCTACGGGACATTCACTCAAAACGTAAAATATACTATAAATACAGTTTCGGATAACTCATTTACAAGAAATTCTGGAAATACTGTGAGTTCTACTAACGGTCTTGGTAGAGTTTATGGCGGTGCAAGGACTGGCAAAGCTATCTATTCCACAGGTTGGGAAACAAGTCATACTGACCCTGGAGTTTCCGCTACAAAATATTATACTTTCAAAGTAAATACATCTAATTTCTCTGGAATTGGTTTAAAATTTGATATATGGTCGAATAGTTCAAATGGTGTATCAAATATTGGTGTATTATATAGCACAGACGGAACTAATTTCATCGCATTAGGAACTCAAAATATTTCAGAATATCCTGGTTATATTTATAGTTTCAATTTAGATTATTCATCTACTACAGGATTAAACAATAAAAACGAAATTACTTTCAGAATTTATGGATACAAAGCTGCCAATAGTTCCAGTTATTTAGTTATTGATAATATGATGGTTACTGCTCTTTCTACAACGGGAAATGCTACTATTTCTTTATTAAGCGAACCAGATATTTTCACATCATATACTGCAGGTGTAACTGGTTATGCTTTTATAAGAAAAAATTTTACTGTTGAATCTAATAACACAGTTAATCTAACAAGTTGGATTCCAATTAGTGGAACATTCACAGTTAATGGAACTTTAGTATGCAACAGTGTTTCAACATACATTCAGGGATATACTGGTGATACATCGAGCACATTTACCTTAAATGCTGGTGCTACTTTAAAAATTGGTGACCCAGATGGTATTTCATCTTCAGGTTTGCTCGGTAATATTAACACTTTATACAGAAATTTCAGCACAGATGCTAATTATTATTATATGACATCAGTAACAGATAATATGCAAAATAATATCGGAACACAAATCGAAAATAATAATGTTAATAATATCGAAACAGAATATATTTCTTTTGTATCGAATGATTTAAAATCAGTTAAAAGTCTTGAAAAATCCGAAAAAGATGCTTCAATAGCAAACACTGGAAATGGATTACCAGCCACAGTTAGAAGTTTAATAATTGATAATACTAACAATATTAATCTCACAAATTCTGTTACAGTTAATAATAACTTAACATTAACAAATGGTGTCTTAATCCTTGGTTCAAATAACATAACATTAAATGCAAATGCAGTTGTTAATGGAACACCTTCTAATAACAATATGGTTACAGTAAATGGTAGTGGTGAATTCAGAAAAATTTTTAATTCTACAGGTTCATTTGTATTCCCTATCGGTGATAACGCAAGTTCTTATAAATATTCCCCTGCTACAATTACTTTTACAAGCGGGACGTTCAACAATAATGCAATTGGAATTAAATTAGAGACGATTAAAAACATTCATAATTCAAGCATAAACGATTATTTAGTCCGTTCCTGGATTGTTACAAATTATGGTATAACAAACTTCTCTTATGATGTGGTTATGCGTTATTTAGATAGTGATGTTCGTGGAAATGAAAACGATATTTATTTTGGTAAATTTCATAGTGGTGTTTGGACATTACTAAGTAAAGCAAACCCGGTTACAAATGAATTAATCGCATCAGGTTTAACCGAATTCTCTACCTTCACAGGCGGTGAACAGGGTGCAATGCCGGTAGAATTAACCTCATTCACTTCTTCTGTCACTGGTAGAGATGTTAAATTATCTTGGTCAACATCTTCCGAAGAAAATAATAAAGGTTTTGATGTTGAAAGACAAAATATATCTAATAATAACTGGGAAAAAATTGGATTTGTAAAAGGAAACGGAAATACTAATCATTCTTCAAATTATTCTTATACAGATTCTAAACTAAATTCTGGCAAATACAACTATAGATTAAAGCAAATAGATAACAATGGTAATTATAAATATTATTCATTGTCAAACACAATCGAAATCGGATTACCCGGAAAATTCAATTTATCCCAGAACTATCCGAATCCTTTCAATCCAACAACAAAGATTGATTATGATTTACCAAAAGATAGTAAAATTAGCATTAAACTATACGATATAACTGGTAGAGAAATAATGACATTAGTGAACGCTCAACAAAATGCAGGTAACTATACTGTTCAGTTAAATGCAACTAATCTTGCAAGCGGAATTTATATTTACACATTAATAGCTAATTCTGATGGAAATCAAACAGTAATCTCAAAGAAAATGAATGTAATCAAATAATTTTTTCTTCTCCTAAAACTAAGTAATAAAAAACCTGCCCGTCAGCTAAAAAAGGCAGGTTTTTTTATGTCTTTTAATGTGAATTTTTAACATTCTTACCTTGTTTGCATAAATATAAATTCATAATAATATGGACAATAATAACAATTTAAAAAATCTCGATTCAATTTCAGAAAATAAAATTAAAAAATTTACTTCACTTAGCGGAAGAGAACTGAACAATTGTTACTTCCCTGAAGACATAAAAGATTTAAACTATGAAAAAGACCTCGCAAATCCCGGACAATTCCCTTATACAAGAGGAATACATAATAATATGTATCGTGGAAAGCTGTGGACTATGAGACAATTCGCTGGGTTTGGAACTCCAGAAGACACAAATAAAAGATTTAAATATCTACTCGAACATGGACAAACTGGACTTTCAACTGCTTTCGATATGCCGACCCTTATGGGATGGGATGCTGATGCTGAAATTTCTGAAGGTGAAGTAGGTATTTGCGGTGTCTCTGTTTCTTCATTGGCTGATATGGAAATACTTTTCGAAGGAATACCATTAGATAAGGTTTCGACTTCAATGACAATTAACTCCCCTGCCGCAATGATTTATGCATTTTATCTTGCAGTTGCTGAAAAACAAGGAGTTCCTTTTAATAAACTCAGAGGGACACTTCAAAATGATATTTTAAAAGAGTATATTGCCCAGAAAGAATTTATTTACCCTCCGAAAGAGTCAATGCGAATTATCACCGATATGATTGAATTTAGTACAAATGAAGTTCCTCAATTTAATACTATTAGTGTAAGCGGTTACCACATCCGTGAAGCCGGTTCAACTGCCGCACAAGAACTCGCATTCACTCTCGCAGATGGCTTCGCTTATATCGAAGCTTGTATCGAGCGTGGTATGGATGTCGATACATTCGCTCCAAGAATTTCTTTCTTCTTTAATGCTCATCTCGATTTCTTTGAAGAAATTGCTAAATATCGTGCAGCAAGAAGAATTTTTGCAAAAAGAATGAAAAATAAATATGGTGCAAAAAATCCCAAATCCCATATTTTGAGATTCCATACGCAGACAGCAGGTTGCTCACTTACCGCTCAGCAACCAGAAAATAATATTATAAGAACTGCAATCGAAGCACTCGCTGCAGTACTCGGTGGCACTCAATCACTTCATACAAACTCTATGGACGAAACTCTTGCTCTACCATCTGATAAAGCTGTTAAAATTGCTCTTCGAACTCAACAAATACTTGCTTATGAACACGGTGTAGCAAACGTAGCCGACCCGCTCGGCGGAAGTTGGTACGTAGAAAAACTTACTAATGATATCGAAAATGAGGCAGAAAAATATTTCGATATGATTGATTCTCAAGGTGGAGTTATTGCTTGTATTGAAAACGGATTCTTCCAAAAAGAAATTGCAGACGCAGCTTACCGTTATCAGCAAGAACTCGACCGCAAAGAAAAAATCATTGTTGGTGTTAACGATTTTGTCGAAGAAAATGAAGAACTCGAAATTCCAATTCTTAAAATAACCAAAGAAGTCGAAGAAAAACAAATAAAACGTCTTCGTGAAATGAAAGCATCTCGAAATCAGGCAAAAGTTACATCCTCGCTTGCTTCTTTAAGGCAGTCCGCAATTGAAGGCACAAACTTAATGCCCCGTATCCTCGATTGCGCAAGAAATTATGTAACTCTCGGTGAAATGTGTAACGAACTTAAAATTCCATTTGGAACATACGTTGAACAAGCTGTTTTTTAAAAACTTACTTTGTGATACCAGAAAACACTATTGTATCTAAACAAATCTATTCTATAATAAAATACATATCGAACTTCATTGAAATTAAAATATTGCTATCTTCATTTGAAAACTTTGTGTAATTAATTTTGTATTTCATATTTTATTTGTAATTCGTTAATTATAAATAACAAATTTGAATTTTTTAATCATTATGGATGAACTTTTTTCTGTTGTGGGAATTTCTTATATATCTCTTTTCCCTCTTGTTAATCCAATCGGAGCAATCCCTGTTTTCTGCTCTCTAACCTCTGATGATACACAACATCAAAGAAGAAAAATTGCTTTGAAAACTGCTATTTACGTTTTTGCAATTTTAATTGTATTCTATTTAATTGGTGAGTTTCTTCTGGAATTTTTTGGTATATCTCTCGGCATTCTGAAAATAGCAGGTGGATTAATCGTTGCTCATTCTGCTTGGGAAATGCTTACTACAAAAAGTAAACTTACAAGTGAAGAGCATTCCGAAATAAAAACGAAAGAAGATATTTCATTTACACCTATGGCTCTTCCCCTTCTAAGTGGTCCCGGTTCTATTGGTGTAGTAATTGGTATGTCCATTGTAGGCTATTCTATTCCTTATACAATTGGAACAAGTATAGGTATTTTATTAATATCTATCACTGTTTATATCGCTTTACTACTATCTATTCCGTTGTTCAGAATACTTGGCAAAACAGGTGTAGGAGTTCTTAATAAAATTATGGGTTTTTTTATTCTCGCTATCGCAGTCCAATTAGTAGTTCATGGTATAATGATGATATATAAAACTCAAACATAGAAAAAGAAGATTTTTACCTCCAAATCGTATTTATTTTTTAATGTTTTAAAATTGATTATTTTATTAACAGTAAAAATTCCCCTTATTCTAATAAACCTTATAAAATCTACTTTTTCCTAAACAAAAAACCTCTTAATACATAGCTAATAATCCATTATTCGTTATTCTGCACTTATAATTCTGATTAAAAAATTCACTTGACTTTTTAAATTAATCTATTTAGCTTATTATAATGTTTCAATATAAACTAAATAGATAAATTTATGAAATACTCAAATCCTAATCTCGACCCCAAAACAATTGCCGTACTCAATGATATTGAGAAAAAATTCATTAAAATGAGGGCATCTGGCGAAACAATCAGGGATATTGCCAAAAAACTAAATAAATCTACTCACACTATCTGCGATTGGAATAAGAAATATTTTCATAATATTATCGAAATCCAATCTTCCGAATTTCGCGAGTTGCAAAAGAAAATAATCAATTACAAAACTGCTCGTCTTGATTTTCTTAAACAAGAATTTGATAATGTTAAAAAATCTCTCGCTAAAAGAAATCTCGCTTATGAAAAAGATTTCTGGAGATACGATGACTATTTAAACTTAATTCTTCGACTTTCCGATATTATGGATAAATTTGAATTTGATATGCTCACGATGGCTGGTAACCATAAAACTATTCGTGCTGCAAATGTCCTCAATACAGAAAATGAAGAAGGTGAAATTGTTTCCGTTGCAAACAGTGTTTCGACAACAAAAAATAATGATGTTACTAATACAAATACCAAACAAATTATTAATAAACATAAACTTAAAAAATGAGCAACAAAACTGCAACAAAACTGCAACAGTTTTTTTGCTCTCTGCAAACTATTAAAAAAATGAGCATCAACAGTGTATAATAATATTAAATACTGATTATAAATTTTTATATTATCTTGATATGAAAATTTAAAATTAATAAATTAACTATCTATTTTATGTTAATTTTATATAATAGTTTTCATAAAGCAATTAACACAATTATAATTTGAAAAAAAACTTTTTATATATTTTTATTTTCTTTTTCTACGGCATATCTTTTTCACAATGGCAACCTGATTTGCGTTTGACTTATGATACAGGTAGCTGCTTTGTATCTTTGAATAATGCAAGATGTGTAGCCATAAACGAAAATATTGTGCACATAGTATGGTGTGATGAGAGAGATGGTAATAGAGAAATCTATTATAAACGCTCCACTAATAATGGTATAAACTGGCAGCAAGATGTAAGACTAACAAATAATACTGCAGTCTCTTGGCGCCCTTCTATTGCTGTTGTAGGTTCTTTAGTTCATACCGTCTGGTGTGATAATAGAAACGGCAACTACGAGATTTATTATAAGTATTCTAATAATAACGGAGTTGATTGGAGCAATGATATCAGATTAACTTACGATTCCAATATCTCTTGGGCACCTTCTTTAGCTGTTAACGGTTCGATGATTCATATCGTTTGGGAAGAAACAAGAGATGGAAATGAAGAAATTTATTACAAACGCTCCACAAACGGAGGAATGAATTGGAGTGAAGATATTCGTTTAACAAATAATCCACTAAGTTCATTATATCCTTCTATAGCTGTTTCAGGAAATTTTATTCATGTAACTTGGTATGATTTTAGAACCGGCAATAGAGCTATTTTTTATAAACGCTCTACTGATTCAGGTATTACTTGGGGACAAGATATACAAATCACAGGTAATTCAGTTGATTCTTATAACCCAGCAATTGCGGTATCAGGTCAAACAGTTCATATAACTTGGCACGATAGAAGAGATGTTAATGAAGAAATATTTTATATTCGCAGCAGTAATCAAGGAATTGATTGGAGTCAAGAAAAACGACTTACTTTTACTTCGGGAGTTTCATGGTATCCTTCGATTGCTGTTTCAGGAATAAATGTTCATATCGCTTGGTATGATAATTATGAAGGAAATTATAAAATTTATTATTGTCGGTCTTTAAACGATGGTATTGATTGGGAACAAAATACAAGACTCACCAATAATACATCGGAATCACTTCGTCCTTCTATTGCCGTTTCGGGTTCAATTGTTCACATTATTTGGAATGATTATCGTGATGGAGATTGGGAAATTTACTACAAACAAAATCCAACGGGTAATCCCATCGGTATAAAAAAAATAAACTCTGAAATTAGCAATAAATTTTCTTTATTCCAAAATTTCCCTAATCCTTTTAACCAATCTACATTAATTAAATATATATGCAAAGAAAGAGCAAACGTTAAAATAAAAATTTTTGATATATTTGGCAAAGAAATCATAACCTTATTAGATAAAGAACATCAACCAGGAATTTATTTATTAAAATGGGATTCGAGAAAATATGCAAGCGGAATTTATTATTATTCTTTATTTATTAATGACATATTAAATGAAACAAAAAAAATGATACTTATTAAATAACAACTAATTTAAGATTTAAATTAAAAATAATTAATAAATGATACATTTTTAGATATTAAAGTATTTTTATGATGACTATATTAAACAATTATTTTTCTGTATTGAAATGCAAATTGCTAAACTAATAAACCTTATTTTACTTATAAGACCAAAACAATGGTTAAAAAACATTTTTGTTTTTGCTGCAATCATTTTTGCAGGTCAATTGCTAAATCTTAATCTATTATTTTCAAACATTATTGCTTTCTTTGCATTCTGTGGTGTTTCGGGAATGACTTATATTATAAATGATATTACAGATTTAGAAGCTGACAGAATCCATAAGAAAAAGCGATTCAGACCTCTTGCATCAGGCGAAGTTTCAATAAATGAAGCAAAATTATTTTTTGTCATTATTTCGATTCTCACTACTATTTTATGTTATAAACTTGGTTTATATTTTTCGTTCGTTGTTATCATTTATTTTTTTATAAATCTTTTTTACTCATTATGGATTAAAGATATTGTAATCCTCGATGTATTTTTCATTTCTTTTGGTTTTATTTTAAGAGTTATAGCAGGTGCTGTTGCTATTAATGTTTCAGTCTCGAGTTGGATGATTTTAACAACAATATTTATTTCATTGTTTCTTGCCATATCAAAAAGACGAGCTGAATTGTCAACTGTTGATTCTGACAATATTGATAAACAAAGAAAAGTTCTATGCCATTACGATATTACTTTTACTGACCAAATGAACACTATTGCCGCTACTGGAACAATAATTTGTTATGCACTTTATACTGTTTCGGAAAAAGCAACTTCTACATTTCATACTGATAATTTAATTTACACAACACCTTTTGTAATTTACGGTATTTTCAGATATTTATATTTGATTCACAAAAAAAATCTCGGAGAAAATCCGGAGCAAATTGTTACTAAAGATATCCCTTTAATTATTAATTCTGCCCTTTGGTTCATAGTATCGGTATTTATTATTTATAAACATAAATTCTTCGAATAAAACTGACTAATATTCATTCCAATAAAATATTACAATACAAAGCCGAATCGATTTTATTATTCGTTTCGTTAACTTGGGGTTTAAGTTTTCCACTAATCAAATTAGGTTTATTATATTCTTCGCCTTTCACTTTTGTTCTAATAAGATTTTTTCTAACAACTCTTATATTTTCGATTATTTTCTTTAAAAAAATAATAAAATTTAAATTTGAAGATATTAAATATGGATTATTCCTTGGACTTTTTTTATTCTTAGGATTTCTTACTCAAACCGCTGGTCTTAAATACACTACTGCATCGAATTCTGCTTTTATAACAGGAACAAACATTGCTATTCTACCTTTTGTTCAAATCCTAATTATTAAATCGAAACCAAAAATTGAAAACATAATTGGAATAATAATTGTCTTAATAGGACTGTTCTTTTTAACGAATGTTCAGAGTCAAAGCATTAATATAGGAGATTTGATAACGTTATTATGTGCTATTTCTTTTGCATTTTATATTGTTTATCTGGATAAATTCTCGAATAAATATGATATAAATGCTTTGATTTTTGGACAATTTATTTCGACAGTGATATTAAGTTTTTTTAGTGTAATTTTTATCGAAAAATACTTCTTCGAAAATACAGAAACTGTATTTAATTCGATTCTTATCGGCTCGTTAATTTTTAATGCCTTATTTAATACTTTATTAGGTATTTTCTTATCGAATAAATTCCAAAGATTCACAACACCCGTTAGAGCTGGTTTGATATATAATACTGAACAAATATTCGCTGTAATAGCTTCATATTTCATTTTAAATGAATTAATGACGGGAAAACAAACAATTGGAGCAGTAATTATGTTAATTGGAGTGATTTTTTCTGAGTTTTTTGGAATATTTCGGAAAAAACAAAAAATATGAAAACTTTAAAAATTATTGTGAGTGGTATCGTGCAGGGAGTAGGTTATAGATATTTCTGCTATAAAAAAGCATTGGAGTATGATATTAAAGGATATGCAAAAAATTTATACAATGGAAATGTTGAAGTTTTAGCTCAAGGTAAAGAGGGGTTAATAAAAGATTTTATTAATGATATAAAAATTGGACCTCATTATGCTTCTGTAAAATCATTAAATATAGAAGAAATACAGACTGAAAAAGTATATAATGAATTTTCAGTTTATTAAACCTTTATTACTTGCATATATCAAATACTTCTTTTATTATTGTTAAAAAAAGGAGAATTATAAAGACAAGGCTACGCTGTAAAAACTAAACTTTATTGTATTATGTTAACAAAAAAAAATTTATCCTTTTTATTTTTATTATCAATTCTCAATATCCCATTCCTATTTAGTCAATCTATTACGACCTATAATTTCTTAAAACTTGATGTCGATGCTCGCTCTTCTTCTATGGCAGGTAGTTTTGTATCGATGGAAAATGATGCAAATATTATATTTTACAATCCCGCAGGATTATCTACGATTAAAAATAGTAAAGCTTCTATTGGCTTTTTCAAATATCTGCTCGATATTAATTCAGGCAATGTATCATATACACAAAAATATAAAGATTATGGATATTTCGGAATTGGTATTAGATATATAAATTATGGAACATTCGACAAATATGATGAAGATTTAAATGAACTTGGAACATTCGGTGCTAATGATATTGCAGTATCGATTGGATATGCGAATAAATACGAAAATAGATTTAACTTCGGAGGAAATTTAAAATATATTTATTCCAAATACGATGAATATGGCTCTTCAGCAATAGCATTCGATGCAGGAGCACTCGTTCAAATACCTGAATATATGACAAGTGTTGGGATTAGTATATTAAATGTTGGAACACAAATAGATTCATACATTGATACTAAAGAAAAATTACCTTTAGATATTAGATTTGGAATAACAAAAAAACTTGAACATCTTCCGCTTACTGTGAATTTTGGTTTATGCAGATTAGCAGACGATTATGATAAATTTTTCGATAGATTTAAAAACATTATTATTGGTGGAGAATTTAATGTTAACGAATATGTAGATTTAAGAATAGGCTATAACAATCAACAAAGGCAAGATTTGAAAACAGGAACAGCAATTGGACTTGCAGGATTTTCGACTGGTCTGGGTATAAAATACGAAGATAAATATTTTTTGGATTATTCCTTTAACTCTTTAGGAAAAATTGGTTCGACTCATAGAATTAATATTGGTTTTAATCTAAAATAGATTTATCTTAATTCCGTCTTTCCTGATTTTTTTAGAAAGTTTCTCTATCTCAAGAAGACTTTTATTAAGGTTTTCATATAGTTTATCATCATACATAAATTTCCCTACACTTCCTTTTTGCATCTGAATATCTTCTACTATCATATTAATACTTGTTATCAGTGTATCTATTTTAGACGTTAAACTTTGAATATCCTTAAAAGTTGATTTTACTTGTGGACTATTTTCATCAAGTATATCGTTTACATTATCAACTGTTTTTTCGACTTTGCCAGTAATATTTTTTAAAGAAGAGCGATTTTCAGTAAGCAAAGAATTTAATTGCCTCGATGCTGTGTTTAAATTTACAAGTGTGCTCTTTATATTATAATGGACAGTTTTATCCCCTACAACTTCATTAACGTTTTTAATTGTTATATCGAGATCTTCAACAGTTTTATCGAATTTGTTCAATAAACTTTTTACATCCTGCGTTATATCATTCATATTTTTCATCATTACCGTAATATCAGAACCACTTTCACCATTTAATGGTTGTGTATAATCGATTTCATTATTGCTTACACCAGGACTAATCAACAATTGCTTACCTGCCATCAATTCGAGCATTGCAATTTCAATTTTATAATCCTTTTTAATCTTAACAGATTTATCTAATGAGAACTCGACAAGAACTGAATCTCCTTCTAAATCGAATTTAAGCACTTTACCTTTACGAACTCCATTAACAGTTACAGGATCTCCTACATTAAGTCCACTAACGTTTTTAAAATATACTTTTAAATCAATCTGGTCTTTACTAACTATAAAACCTTTTGCCCAAAATAAGGTAGCAAGCACAATAAAAGCAGCTATAAAAACAAAAACCCCAACCTTTATCTCAGAAAACTTTTTTTCTGACATGATAATTTATTTAGAAATTTTTAAAATTTTGTATTCAATCTTATTTTCAGGAACTTCAACCGTAACCACATCTCCAACTTTTTTTCCTAATAATGCTTGACCTAATGGAGAAGTTATCGATATTTTATCGAGTTCAAAATCAGCTTCATCTGGAGATACTAATGTAAAAGTAATTTCCTCATTATGTTTTAAGTCGTGAACCTGAACGCTGCATAAAACAGATACTTCATCATCAGGAAAATCTTCTGGGTTAACAACTTTAGCCCTTGATAAAAGATTCTCAAGTTTACTAATCTTCATTTCAAGATGAGATTGAGCTTCTTTCGCTGCATCATATTCTGCATTTTCAGATAAATCACCATGCCCTCGGGCTTCAGCGATTTTTTCAGCTATAATCTTCCTCTGATTTGTTTTCAAATCTATCAGTTCGTTCTCAAGTTCGGTTAACCGACTTCTTTTAAGATAAACAATTCCTGCTTGCTCCATATTATTTTAATTTATTTTTTCTTTTTATACTTTTTTTATCGTTTAATAAAATTAAATGTCCAAGTTTATCCCTTTTTGTAATCAAATAATTCTCATTTTTGGGATTTGCTGGTATCTCAATCGGAATCCTTTCAACTACTTCAAGTCCATAACCTTTTAATCCAATAATTTTTACAGGATTATTAGTCAATAGTTTCATTTTTCTAACACCTAAATCTCTTAAAATTTGAGCACCTATTCCATAATCCCTTAAATCAGGATGAAACCCAAGCTCAATATTTGCTTCAACTGTATCCTTCCCCTTCTCCTGTAATTTATATGCTTTAAGTTTATTCAGCAATCCTATTCCTCTTCCTTCCTGCCTCATATATAATAAAATTCCGTTTCCGCTTTTTTCAATCATTTCAAGAGATTTAATCAGCTGTTCCCTGCAATCACACCTTAAAGAACCAAAAATATCACCTGTCAAACATTCAGAATGAACACGAACCAAAACAGGCTTAGAAGAATCTATCTTACCTTTAACCAGAGCTATATGCTCTTTATTATCAACAAAACTTTTATATAAATTAATTGTAAAACTACCAAATTTACTCGGTAATTTTGCCCCTACCATCCTCTTAACAAGTATATCTGTTTTTAATCTATAATTAATTAAATCCCTTACAGTAATTATTTTAAGATTAAATTTTTTAGCTACTTTAATTAATTCTGGAAGTCGAGCCATTTCGCCATTCTCTTTCAGAACTTCACAAAGAACTCCTGCCGGAAAATGTCCCGCCAATCTTGCTAAATCAACTGTTGCTTCTGTATGACCCGCTCTTTTTAATACACCACCCTCTTCAGCTTTTAACGGAAAAATATGACCAGGTTTCCCAAAAGATGATGGCCTTGCGTTTGGATCGATTAAAGCTTTGATAGTCTTATATCTATCAAAAACAGAAATCCCGGTTGTTGTTCCAATAAGGTAATCTACACTAACTGTAAACGCTGTTTCATGTAATGCTGTATTATTATTTGTCATCATATCGATTTCAAGTTCATTTAATCTTTTTTCTGTCATAGGAACACAAATAAGACCACCTGCATTTTTTACTAAAAAATTTATTAACTCAGGTGTTACTTTTTCGGCAGAAAATATCATATCACCTTCATTTTCGCGTTCTTCATCATCTACAACAATTATAATTTTACCTTTCTTAAAATCATTTATTGCAGATTCAATACTGCTTAACTTGAATTTATCGATTACCTTCATATAACTAATATTAACAAGATTTAATCTTGTAAAATTACTTATCGTAAAAATTTACTTTCTTTCTGGTGTCCTGTCCGTTACACCAATAATAACGGAAACAGCACTTTTCTCAACTTTAACTTTAACATTATCATCTATTTTAACAAGAAGAGTCTTATCTTCAACTCCTTCAACAAGTCCATGAATACCACCAGTTGTAATAATTCTATCACCTTTTCTTACAGATTCTAATAATTTTTGCCGTTCTTTTTGTCTTTTCTGTTGTGGCCTTAAGATTAAAAAGTAAAAAACCAAAATGATAAGAAGAAAAGGAACCAATGTTGATAACAGAGATTCAAAACCACCCTGTTGCTGCAAAAACAAACCTAAAATAATTTTCATTTATTCACTAAATCCTTTCTTTATTTGTTGTTTAAATATTTTTCTAAAAAAGTTTTTTTAAAATTTAAAAATTTATTTTCTTTAATTGCAATTCTAATTTTTTTCATCAAATTTTGATAAAAACCAATATTATGTATCGTTGCTAATTGATATCCCAAGATTTCCTTTGACATAAACAGATGCCTTAAATAAGCTAATGAAAAATTCTCAGATGTGTATGTCTTACATTCTTCATCAGGAGAATTAAAATTATACCTGTATTTTGAATTTAAGATATTTATTTCACCATTCGTTGTAAAAAGTCTTCCGTGTCTTGCGTTTCTTGTTGGCAATACACAATCAAACATATCTATACCCCTCTCTATACATTCAAGTAAATCAACTGGTGTTCCAACTCCCATCAAATATCTCGGTTTTTCCTTTGGAAGATTATCAGTGCAGAAATCAGTTATATCATACATAACTTCATTCTTTTCACCAACTGCAAGTCCTCCTATCGCATGACCAGAAAAATCTATGTCTGTTAGAAACTCAATGCTATCTTTTCTTAAATCTTTAAAAATTCCACCCTGACAAATAGAAAATAAAAATTGTGGAAATCTATACAATGACTCTGAATTTATAAAAAATTCATAACATCTTTTCTCCCAGCTATTCGTTCTTTTTAAAGACTTTGAAACAATTTTCCATTCTGTTGGATTTGGTAAACACTCATCAAGTGGCATTAAAATATCAGAACCAATAATTCTTTGAATTTCTATAACTTTTTCCGGAGTAAAAATATGCTTAGAACCATCGATATGAGATGAAAATGTTACACCATTATCATTAACTTTTTTAAGCGAAGATAAACTAAATACTTGAAAACCACCACTATCAGTAAGAATACTCTTATCCCAATTCATCAGTTTATGTAATCCACCTGCACCCTTTAGAACATCTAATCCCGGACGAAGAAATAAATGATAAGTATTACCAAGTATAATTTTTGTTTCAAATTCATCAAGTTCTCTATTTTCTATCGCCTTAACTGAACCTGTAGTCCCTACAGGCATAAAAACGGGTGTATATATCTCTGAATGAAAAGTCTTAATTACACCAGTTCTTGCTTTTACACCTGGTTCATTATTATTTGAAAGAACATTAAAAAATTTTATCTTACTTCTTCCCAATTTTCTGAAATAGATTTATTAAACAAAGTTATCCATATTGAATTAACAGTCCAATCCCAAAATACTTTAAGGTAACCAAATTTTCTGTAACGTCTTGGTGATTCATAAATTAAAACATCTTTAAGAAACTTAATTTTCCCTATTTTCTTTAATCTCTTATATAAATCAAAATCTTCACCAGCAAACATTTTTTCATTATAACACCCAACTTTAAAAAATGAATTGCGTTTAATAATATGACACTCACCTCTTCCCATACCCATACCGTATTTATTCAAAAATCTTACGTAGTTGTTATATAAAAAATGAAAAACTCTATCTTTAAATATTTCTTCATTTTCAAAAACTCTTACAGGGCAAGCTATAGCTACTATGTCATCATTATTTTTTAAAATTTCTAATATCCTTTCAAAAAACAAATTTAAATTTGATATCAAGGTATCAGCATTTAAAAAAATAAGAACATCTCCCTTTGAATTCAAAGCACCTTGATTTCTACCCTGAGAAATGTTCTGTTTAAATTTTTCTTTATGTATTAAAACTTTATCAGCATAGCCATCTATTAAACGCAAAGTCGAATCTTTACTACCTCCATCACTTACTATTATTTCTAAATTATATTTAACTCTTAAACTTACATCAAACTGATTTAAAACCTGTAATATTAGCTTTTCTTCATTTAATGATGGAATAATAATGCTGATGCTAATATTCTGCATTATTTAACATTAACTATTCAATATAGCTTTTGAACCTTTTTTATCTAAAGTTTTTAACGCCTCGGTAGATACTTTAATTTTTACAAATCTTTTTTCTTCCTCAAGCCATATCCTTTTTTTCTGTAAGTTCGGAAGCTGTCTTCTTTTTGTTTTATTATTTGCATGCGATACATTATTACCTGTAAGATGCTTTTTCCCCGTTATTTTACAAACCTTTGACATTTTAATCTCCTATTCTTTTTTAAATATTATACGGTTTATAAGTTGATTCATAAACTCTCGCATTACGCTTTAAAAACTTGTAAGAACCCTTATCAGTTTTTATAGCTTCTACTATCTTAACATTTACAATCCTTGTTTCTTTCTTTGTATCAGGACATATTACCATTCCCTCATGTTTTTTTGCAAGTTTAGCGGCTTTATCCGCAAAAGATTGTACTTTAGCCATTTTTTATATTATTATTTTTTAAATTACTTTTTTAAAATTTTTTCAATTTCTTTATTTACACCCTTGTTTACAGTTTCGTAAGCTCTCTTAATCATATTCTTTACTGCAAGTGGTGTAGATTTACCATGTCCAATTATTGTTACTCCATTAACACCAAGAAGCGGAACACCTCCATACCATTGATAATCAAAATCTTTTATTACTTCTTTAAGGGTTGAATAAGATAATCCTACCTTCACTTTATTCCAAATACTTTTCTTTGCAAATTGTTGAAATTTCGATTTTAATACATCAAGAACACTTTCCGCAAATTTTAAAATTATATTTCCAATAAATCCATCACATACTATTACTTCAACCTTACCTCTAAGGACATCTCTCCCTTCTACATTCCCAACAAAATTTAAACCTGATTTTTCCAAAAGCTTATAAGTTTCAAGAGTTAAATCATTCCCTTTTGATTTTTCTTCTCCGACGCTTAATAATCCAATCCTCGGTTTTGAAATATTAAAAATATAATTCATATAAATACTTCCCATTTGTGCAAACTCAAGCAAATGAATAGGTCTACAATCAACCGTTGCCCCAACATCAAATACCATAGTTTTTCCAATGTCTGTAGGAAATAAAGACCCAATTGATGGTCTACTTACACCTTTTATTCTTCCAAGCATTAAAGTTGAAGCAGATAATACTGCTCCTGTATTACCAGCACTAATCAAAGCATCTACTTTATCTTCTTTTTGTAATTTTAATGCAACTGTTAAAGAAGAATCAGGTTTCATTTTAAATGCATCTGCTGGAGAATCATTCATCGTAATAACTTCTTTTGCATTGACTATATGCAAATTTTTTAAAGAACAATTATGAGATTTCAATATATCATTTAAAATACCCTCTTTCCCCACTAAAAATATTTCTACAAAATCATACATTTCAGTTGCCGCTTGAATTCCACCTAACACTTGGCTTTCAGGGGCATTATCTCCACCCATAGCATCTACTGCAATTCTTACTTTTTTACTCACAAAATTACATTATTATTTTGATTTTTTAGGTAATATAACACTCTTACCATCATAAAAACCACAAAATGAGCAAACCGTATGATTTAATTTCATTTCACCGCAATTAGAACATACTGACATTGCTGGTGCCGTTGCTTTATAATGCGTTCTTCTTTTTCTTCCTCGTGCTTTAGAATGTCTTCGTTTTGGATTTGGCATTGTTTATTATTATATATTTAATTTTTTTAACTTTTTTATAATTTTTCTTAAATAGGATTTATTTCATTCCTGTCTTGTATTCTTAGAACTTCATTAACATTTTTCTTACATAAAGAACAAATATCATCATTTACTTCTGGTACACATTTCAAAGGAAATGAAAGCAAAATATAATCCCTTAATTCATTTTTTAAATTTATGTTATGAACATCTGGCGAAATAATTTTAAAATCATTTATCACATCATCATCCGTATTTATCCAACTTTTATCGTAAGAATACTTATATATTAATTCAAAATCTTTATTTATTATAAAATCAAAATCTTCTAAGCATCTATCGCATGGAACGTTAACAATAGAATCTATATTAACTTTTATATCCACTTGATTTGAAGTCTTAAATAATTTCAGAGAAATCTTTATATCTCTAACAAAATTTAATTCTTTTAAGTCCAAATCATCCGATGTAATATTAAAAGAAAAAAAATGCTCACCTTCATTAAGGTTTGATAAATTAATAATCATTATACAAAAACCCTAAAAAGATGGGCTAAACTCCAATTAACTCTTTATATGATTTTGAATCAAGAAGAGTCTTTAGTTCTTCTTCATTATTTACCTCAATTTTTACTATCCAACCTTCACCATATGGATCATTATTCAAAACGGATGCATTATCATTAATACTGCTATTAATTTCAACAATTTTACCACTGATTGGACTAAAAACTTCAGAAACAGTCTTTACTGCTTCAATCGAACCGATTGAATCATGCTGACTAATATTACTCCCAACCTCTTTGGTTATATCCACATAAATAATATCGCCCAATTCCTTTTGTGCATAATCCGTAATACCAATTGAACCTATACCATTTTCAATTTTGAGGTATTCATGGTCTTTTGTGTAATATAAATTTTCTGGAATATTCATAAATTAATTTTTTGTTTTATAAACATTTAAGTTAACAAAAATATGATTTTTTTTCAATTGAAAAGAAAGTATCTTTTAAAAGTAATAAAAATCAAAGTTTAAATCATTAATTTTTATATGCCTGATAATTCAAGGATTTAATAAATTAATAACATAAACTTAACAAAAATATTTTTATGAGCAAAATGGTGTAAAAATTTTTATCATAAAAGTAATAAGCAAAATGTAAAAAGAAATGCCTATAGAATTATATATTCTCTATATTTTCTATAAGATTTGTAAAACATTTAACATCAAATTTCTCTTTTTAATGCTTCCCTTTCGATTTCAAGTTGCTTTATTTTTCGTTCAACATTATCAAGTTCTTCGGGCATTGAATCAATTTCAATTCTAAGTTTCGAAGCTGCTTCGTCTATAAGGTCAATTGCCTTATCAGGAAGAAATCTATCGGAAATATATCTGTCAGAAAGTTGGGCAGCCGCTACTATAGCCGAGTCAGTTATTCTTACACCATGATGTATTTCATATTTTTCTTTTAAACCTCTTAGTATTGATATAGTATCATCAACATTTGGTTCTATAATCAAAACTGGTTGAAATCTTCTCTCCAATGCTGCATCTTTTTCTATATATTTTCTATATTCATCAATAGTAGTAGCTCCTATACATCTTAAATCACCTCTAGCAAGAGCAGGTTTTAAGAGATTAGATGCATCCATAGACCCTGAAGTTGCTCCAGCTCCAACGACTGTATGCAGTTCATCTATAAATAAAATTATCTTACCATCAGATTCTTGAACTTCCTTTAAAACAGATTTTAATCTTTCCTCAAATTGACCTCTATACTGAGCACCAGCAATTAATGCTCCCATATCAAGGGCAACTATTTGTCTATCCTTAAGATTTTCAGGAACATCCCCTTGTACTATCCTAATGGATATACCTTCAGCTATAGCAGTTTTTCCAACACCTGGCTCCCCTATTAAAACAGGATTATTTTTTGTCCTTCGTGATAGTACTTGTAGAACTCTTCTAATTTCTTCTTCTCTACCAATAACAGGATCAAGCTTACCTCTTGTAGCAAGATTATTTAAATTTCTACCGTATTTTTCAAGTGCTTGAAATGTTTCTTCAGGGTTTTGGTTAGTGATTCTACTGCTTCCTCTCACATCTCTTAATACTTTTAAAATATTATCTTTAGTTATTCCATAAGAAACAAGTAAATCTTTCAATTCTGTCTTTTTTAATAAGGTTAATCCTATTAAAAGATGTTCAACAGATACATAATCATCTTTCATAATTTCAGCTTCTTTAAAAGAATTTTCAAGAACTTCCGTTAGTTCTCTTGAAAGAGATTGATTACCAACTCCACTGCCAGATACTTTAGGTATCTTTTCGAGCATTTCACCAATTTTGATTTGCAATAAATCTTTGTTAACACCTAATTTAAGTATTATTGAAGATACAAGACCTTCTTTATCCTGAAGCAAAGCTGCAAATAAATGAACCGGCTCAATAATTTGATTAGAGTAATTCGAAGCAATCTCCTGCGCAGTCTGTAATGATTCCTGAGATTTTAAAGTTAACTTATTATAATTAAATGACATAAAAAAGTAATTTTTTATTAAATTTAAAATATATTTTATTTATATATACATATTAATATTTTTTTCATACAAACTTCCTAAACTAAAAATAAATACCAAATTTTTCAATTACAAGTTTAATCAACATTTAATAACTTAATGTAATGTATAACGCAACTTTAATAATATCTGTTTTCAAAAAAATAACAGAGTTGGAAATTATTTTTTCATCTCTGCAAAAGCAAAGTTTTTCAAAAGAATATGAGATTATAATTGCAGATGATGGTTCTGGGATAGAAATGCAAGAGTTTGTTGAAAAAAGTGCAAATAAATTCCAACTCGATGTGAAATATGTAACACATGATAATAAAGGGTTCAGAAAAAATAAGATTTTAAATGAAGCAATAAAAATATCAAAATCTGATTATTTAATTTTTATTGATGGCGATTGTATTCCACATTATCACTTTTTAAACGAACATATAAAATATAAAAAACCAAATACAGTTCTTAATGGAAGAAGAGTAATGCTTGGAAAAAAAATTTCAGAAAGAGTAATTAGAAGTTATAAACGATATAAATCTTTTGAAATTACTTTTTCGAATCTTTTATTAGATTCAATAAGGTCTAAAGAAGCATCAACACATATTGAGGAAGCATTATATATACAAAATAAAAAAGCCAGAGACTTACTAATTAAAGGTAAAACAAATCTTTTAGGTTGTAATTTCTCTATAGAGAAAAATCTTATCGAAAAAGTTAACGGTTTCGATGAAGATTATACAGGACCCGGTATCGGTGAAGATACAGATTTGGAATATCGATTAAATTTAATTTCTGCTAACTTTGAATCACTTAAAAATCTTGCAATTGTCTATCATTTATATCATACGAAAACAGTTGAAGAGAGAAAGAATTATGATTATTTTCATAAGTATGTAAAAAATTCAGGAAGATTTTTCTGTAAAAATGGATTAATAAAAGCATAATGATATCAGTTACAATTATATGTAAAAATGAAGAAGAGAATATCCGTAAATGCCTCGAAAGCATTAAATGGGTTGATGAAATTATTGTTGTAGATAGCTTTAGTGATGATAAAACTGTCGAAATTGCAAAAGAATACACTAATAAGGTATTCCAAAGAAAATGGGAAGGTTATGCAAAGCAAAGAGAATATGCACTTTCAAAGACAACAAACAAATGGATATTCCCGCTTGATGCAGACGAAAGATGCTCTGAAGAACTTAAAAATGAAATAATATCTGTTATTAATTCAAATAATAGAATTTCAGGATACAGAATACCAAGAAAAAGCTTCTTTTTAGGTAAATGGATTAAATTTTGCGGATGGTATCCAGGATACCAAACAAGGTTATTTAAAAGAGAAAGTGTTACTGTTTCAAATAGACTTGTTCATGAAGGCTATATCGTTAATGGAGAAATTGGTTTCCTTAGAAATGATATTTTACATTTTACTGTAAATTCTATTTCAGATTATTTTTCAAGAATAAATAATTACTCATCTTTACAGGCGATAGAAAAAGCTAATAAAAAGAAAATAGGATTTTACGATATTTTCTTAAGACCTATCGCAGCATTTTTACAAACGTTTTTTTTAAAAAAAGGCTTTCTTGATGGTATATATGGATTAATGGTAACAAATTTCGACGTAATTACAAATTTACTTACTTATATGAAAGCTTGGGAAATTCAGAAAAAAAATAACAAGATTATATGAAAGTTTATGTAAGATTATTAGGATATATTAAAAAATATAAAATTAAGATTATATTATCCATATTAATGTCGATTTTGTTTTCAATTTTCAGTGCTATTTCAGTTTATCTAACAATCCCACTATTAAAAACATTATTCATCGACAATAATGCAAAGATAAATAATCAATCAACACAAACAGACATCACTGGTCTTTACCAAAATATTCAAAGATTTTTCGAAGAATTTATTTTTAATAACGGCAAAGAAAATGCTCTTCTCAAAATTTGTATCTTAATTTTAATTGCTTTTTTTCTTAAGAATATTACAGGATTTTTTCAATCAATATATATGCAATATGTTGAAAAAGGTGTTTTGCGAGATATTAGATACGAACTTTATGAAAAAATAAATAAATTATCACTTCGCTTTTTTTCTGAAGAAAAGACCGGAAATCTGATATCAAGAATGACAAATGACATAAATGCAGTTCAATCAGGAATTTCAGCTGCGTTTTCTAATCTTATCAAAGATCCGTTACTTATAATAATATATTTAATAATCTCACTATCGATTAGCTGGCAAATGACTTTAATGTCGGTTCTTGTTTTTCCTCTTACAATCTTTGCAACTTCAAAAATTGGGGCTTCATTAAAAAGGCGAAGTATGAGAGTTCAAAAAAAGATGTCAGATATTCTGTCTATAATTTCAGAAACAATTTATGGAGCAAAAATTATAAGAGCATTTAGAGCTGAAAAATATAAGAATAAAATATTTCAGAATGAAAACAATGCTCATTATAAATTAATAATCAAAACAGCAAAGACAAGTGAATTAACATCACCAATAACTGAATTTTTATCAATTTCTGCAGGTGTTATTATTATATGGTTTGGTGGTCGTGAAATTTTGATAAATAACAACCTAAGGCCTGAAGAATTCTTGGGTTTTCTTTTTATATTATTTCAACTAATAGCTCCAATAAAGAATCTAACAACAGTTGGGAATAGGATACAGGAGTCTTCCGCATCAGGTGAAAGAATTTTTGAGATTCTCGATTATCCTGAAGAGGTATTCGATTCAACTGAAAGTAAAGATTTTAAAAATTTTGACGACAAAATTATTTTAGAAGATGTTTCATTTTTTTATAATAAAGATAAATTAATTCTTGACAAAATTAATTTAATCATAAAAAAATCTGAGAAATTAGCAATAGTAGGATCATCAGGAGGTGGTAAATCTACATTGGCAGATTTAATATCAAGATTTTATGATGTTACATCAGGTGCAATTTATATCGATGATGAAAATATAAAAAATATATCAATAAAAAGTTTGAGAGAAATTATTGGGATTGTTCCTCAAGAAACAATTTTATTCAACGAATCAATTATAAATAATATATTATTAGGTTCAAATGATTTTTCAGAGGAAGATATAATTAATGCAACTAAATTTGCCAATGCCTATGATTTCATATGTGAAACTGAAAA
Source organism: uncultured Ignavibacteriaceae bacterium (assembly GCA_964400285.1). Taxonomy (GTDB): domain Bacteria; phylum Bacteroidota; class Ignavibacteria; order Tepidaquicellales; family Tepidaquicellaceae; genus FEN-1279. The sequence continues at coordinate 202,243 of CAYNTK010000001.1, read as the reverse complement.
CGGCTTTAATACAATTGTTGGTGAAAGAGGTCTAAAACTATCTGGCGGACAGAAGCAAAGAATAGCTATTACAAGGGCTTTGTTAAGGAATCCGCAAATATTGATTCTCGATGAAGCAACATCATCATTAGACTCAGAATCTGAAATTTTGGTTCAGGAAGCACTGGAAAAATTGATGAAAAATAGAACATCTATTATTATTGCTCATAGACTATCTACTATAAAAAATGCAGACAGAATTGTTGTATTAGATAATGGAAAAATTGTTCAAATCGGTACTCACGATGAATTAATTAAAGATGAAATGGGTGTTTATAAAAGATTATATGATTTGCAATTTAATATTTAATTTACGTAAAAATTGAACAAAAAAAATATTTTTGATTATATAGACAAAGTAATTATTATTTTCTTAGCAATACAAATAATCTCCATTAGCTTTTCAATAGCATTATCTTCAATATCATTAGGAATCTGGTCTGGTCTATGGATTATAGAAATAATATATACACGGAAAATAGAAATACCTAAAGAATTAATAAAAGAAATAAAAATTATTTGTGTATTTATATTATTATTTTTTATCGTTGATTTATTATCAAGAATTTTTGCCGTAGTCTCGGATGGTGCTTTTTATGGTTTAAAAAGATTTCTTTTATATTTTATTTTTTTAGGAATGATATCAAAAATAAAAGATAGGCAAACATTAAATAAAATATTAATTTCAGCATTAACTGTATTTACTATTATCTCAATTTACGAGATAATATTTTATATTATAAGATTACCAGAAGCTATTAAGCAAACAAATTTAGGAGATTTTAGACTATACGCATTTGCATACTATATAACAACAGGCGAGATAAAAATGTTACTTTTTATTTCATTCTTTCCATTGATATTTATTAAAGAAAAAATATTTATTAATAAAATATATTTAATTATTTCTCTTACTATAATATTTATATCGATGTATCTTACTCAAACCAGAAGTGTTTTTTTATCATTATTTATCTGCTTTTTGATTTATGGAATATTGATTAATAGAAAATTTCTCGTTTCATTTATTATTCTTATTACTTTTGTCTTAATATTAATACCATCAGAATTAAGGGGAAGAATTACAAGTATAATAGATCCTAAACATCCAAGTAATGAATCAAGAATAGTTATGTGGAATGTTGGATTGAAAATATTCTGCGATTATCCTATTATTGGTGTCGGAGACAATGAAATCACAAAAATTTATAATAAATATAAAAAACCTGAAAGCCATGGTGAAGGTTCTCACTTACATAGTAATATTATAATGATATTAGCAACTAAAGGATTATTGGGTTTTTTAATTTACATCTCTCTTTTTTTCACATTTTTTTTAATACAAATTAAATATTTTAAGAAAATTAAAAAAAAGGAAGATAAATTATTAATTTTTGGATGCTTACTTGCTACTATATCATTTCATATTGCTGGAATATTTGAATGGAATTATGGAGACTGGGAAGTTTTAACTTTATTGATATTTATTTTAACAATACCATTTATACTGATAAATATAAATAAAAATGAAATATAAGAATTTCTTTAAAACTAAAAAATAAATATGGAAAATGAAAAATTAACACAATTATTTTATTCTTTAATTTATTCTTTTCAAATGCAAACTTGGATGAGTCTTGGGAAAATTAAAAATCCAGTTACTGATAAAATTGAAAGAGATCTTAATGCTGCTCAAATGACAATTGATATTATAGATATGATAAAAGAAAAAACAAAGAATAATTTGAATGAACAAGAAAGTAAATTTATTGAACAGGTTTTAGCTGATTTGAAACTAAATTATGTTCAGGAATCTTCCAGAAAAGAAGAATCTAACGAGGCAAAAGGAGAAGATTTAAATGAAAAACCAAGTGAAAAAAATTAATAAGAACTGAATAAATTAAAATAAATAATATGGTATTCGGAATAATTGGAAATCCTTCTAAAACAAATCTTGAGATTGTATTAAATGATTTATTAACAATTTTAGATAAAAAAAAGATTAATTTTTTTATCCATAATAAATTAAAGACGAAAATTACAAGAAAAAAATACATCAAAAACATTAGAAGTTTAGAATCAGTTCTAAAAAGTTCAAATATTGTAATTTCTCTTGGAGGAGATGGTACTTTTTTAAATACAGCCAGAATAATTGGGAGAAAACAAATTCCGATTCTAGGTATTAATTTAGGAAATTTGGGATTTATGGCAGAAGTAAGTCCAGATGAAATATATAACTTTGTATGTGATATAATAAATGGAGATTATAAAATATATGATCTTTGTGTTCTTTCAGCAAAACCAACGAACAGAAAAGAATTTTTCGGCATGAATGAAATTGTTATTGATAAATGCAATTCTATTAAGATGATTGAAATCGAAATATATTATAATAAAGAAAAAGTTGTAAATTTTGTTGGTGATGGAGTAATAGTATCAACCCCCACTGGCTCTACAGGTTATTCACTTTCCGCTGGAGGTCCTATAATAAGTCCTTACAGTAAAGTATTTATTATAACCCCAATTTGTCCACATACATTAAACTTTCGGCCAATAATTGTTCCAGATGATGGAATAATTAAGATTAAAACATTTAAAAAAGATAAGATAAGAATAACTGCTGACGGTTTCGAATCTACGATATGTAAATCCCCGGTTGAGTTCTCATTAAAGAGAGCAGATTATAATATTAAAGCTGTAAAAAAGATTAATAAAACATACTTTCAGACTTTAAACAATAAATTACTTTGGGGTGCAGATGTAAGACACTTTTAAATTTTTCTGTCGAAAAAAAATTTTAATTAATATGGAATCCCATCAGCAGCTGGTGGTTTTGTTTTACTTACAAACCCTACTAATACAAGAATTGTAATTAAGTAAGGTAACATTTGAACGAGTTGAGTTGGTATTACTGTCCCTGAAATTTGTAAAGATATTTCGAAAGCCTCAAAAAATGCAAACATAATACAAGCGAAAAAAATATTTGTTGGTTTCCATTTCCCGATTATCATTGCTGCAATAGCAATATAACCCCTACCAGCTATCATCCCATCACTAAATGAATTTTGATTTGAAGCAAGCCAAATACCTGCAAGACTAGAAAGAAATCCACAAATAATTATTCCTGATAATTTATATAATCTTACTTTAATACCAAGAGATTCACCCGCTTCTGGATTCTCACCAACTGACCTTAGTCTTAAACCGAATTTAGTTCTAAATAAAATAAAATTAGAAATAAAAAGTAAAGCAAAAGAGAACAAAATAATATAATCGGATACTACTTTTCCAATATATGGTATGTTAAAAAGACATGGAATATAAGGAAAACTATCAAATCTAGGTGAATTACTTGAACTATTAAATAAAAAAACAAGAATAAATTTCGCTATACCAGCCATTAAAAGATTGAATCCTACCCCAGCAACTATTTGATTAATTTTTAGCTTTACAACAAATAATGAGAAAAGTAGACTAAAAAATATATTTGTTATAATTGCGACAAAAAATCCAATTATGACATTTCCACTTAAAACCGAAAAAACAGCATAAACCAAAGCAGAAATGATCATAAAACCCTCAATAGCAATATTTATTACCCCAGCTCTCTCGGAAAAATTTGCAGCATTTGCACCAAGAAAATATGGAGTGAAAAGTCTTAAAACTTGTGCAAAAAATGTAAGAGATATTATTTGAGAAATTAATTCCAATAAATATTTTCTGTATAATACTTTTCAACTAATTTATCGACAGATAGTATTGTTAAAATAACAATACCTTGAATTACAAACATTATTTCTTTTGGTACAAATGAATTAACACTTAATCCACCATAATCAAGAAAACCGAAAAGTAATGATGAAAAAATAATTCCAATAGGATTATTTTTTGCTAATAAAGTAACTGCAATAGCTGTAAAACCAAGATTGTTTGAAAATCCAAATTCATAATAACCCTTATATCCTACTACAAAGTTAAATCCCACTAATGAAGTTAACCCCGCACCAATAAAAAATGATAATAAAATTATTTTTTTAGTATTAATTCCTAAATATTTTGAAGCTACCTCATTAAACCCCACAGCTCTGATTTCATAACCAAACTTAGTTTTATAAATAAAAAAATATGTAAGCAAAGCCATAATAATTGAAAAAACAAAAATAAGATTTAAAGAAGAACCTTGAAAAACAGGAAGAAAATCTGAAACTTTTAATATCATTATTGAATCTGAAATTTTTTCAGTGTGGACAGTAGATTTTACTGCAAAATATTCAATCAATAAAAAATTTATTATAGCTAAAATTATAAAATTCATCATAATGGTTGTTATAACCTCACTTACACCTTTTTTTATTTTTATTATCGCAGGTATTAAACCAAGTAATCCACTAACAATAAATCCACATAAAATAGCAACAGGAACAACAATCACAAATGATAAGTCTGATAAAGAATGTGCGACTAAACCAATTATAAAAGCACCTGCATTCAATTGTCCCTCAGCTCCAATATTAAATAATGATGCGTGAAAACATATTGCTAATCCACAACCACAAATAATTAACGGTGTTGCTTTAAATAGAGTTTGCCCAAAACCATAACCACTACCAAAAACATCGAAAAACATTATTTTGAATATCTCGAAAGGATTTTTATTAATTATCAATAAAATAAAAAATGTTATTACAAACGTAAAAATAATTGATATAGTAACTGATAAAATATTTGCTTTAATTTTTTTGGTCATCTTTTAAACCTATCATTAATTTACCTATTGATTCAAGAAGTATAGATTTTTCATTGTCATCTTGTAAATTGTATTGCGTTTTATCAAACTCAGACACTATTTTACCTTTATTTAATACACCAATTCTATCAGAAAGGGCAAATAATTCATCCATATCCGATGATATTAATAAAATAGTTTTGCCTTTATTTTTTTGATGTCTTATGACATTATGAATATAAGAAGTAGCATTGATATCAACACCACGAGTGGGATGTGATAATATTAAAAAATCATTATCAAGTTCAATTTCTCTTGCAAGTATTACCTTCTGCTGGTTTCCACCAGATAATGATAACATAGGTATATCTACATTCGGTAATCTAACATCATATTTAGAGATTATATTTTTTGCAATTTTATCCAGCAAATTTTTTCGAATTATTTTTAAATCTTTCCGTTTTAAAATCAAATTTTCTCCTACTGAATACTCTTTTATCATTCCTTTTTTAATTCTATCATCAGGAACTAAGGATATATTATTTGTATTAATTTTTAAATTACCTTCAAAATTTTTCTCAATCCCAAATATTATATCTATTAATTCATTTTGACCATTTCCTTCAACGCCACAAATCCCATAAATTTCTCCTCTAAATATTTTTAATTCAAAATCATTCAAATATTTAACTTTGTTTTGTTTATAATTCATTTTTTTTATCTCAAGCATCAGTCCTTTATCTTTATTATCCTTGGTATATGAGGTATCACTTAATATTTCGACATCCCCAATTATTTCTTTACTAAGTTTTTTTAAATTCAAATTACAGCTCTCTTCTTCATAAACTAATTTACCTTTTCTTAACACAGAAACATAATCAGATATTTCTTTTACTTCATTTAATTTATGTGTAATTAAAATAATTGTTTTTCCTTCTATTTTTAATTGGGATATAATCTTATAAAATCCAATTAATTCAATTGGAGTTAAAACTGCAGTTGGTTCATCAAATATTAATATATTGGAATTTCTATATAATAATTTTAATATTTCAACCTTTTGCTGTTCTCCTATACTAAGTTCGGAAATTTTTCGATTGAGTTTTAAATCTAAATCGTATTTTTCAATATATTCATTTAATATTTTTTCAGATTTTTTAATATCAAGTTTAAATTTATTTACTAATTCATTTCCGAGAATAACATTTTCCAAAATCGAGAAATCATCAATAAGCATAAAATGCTGATAAAGCATTCCAATATTATTACGAATTGCATCTAATGGTGACTTAAATCTTACATCCTTTCCATTTATTTTTATTGTCCCTTTGTCTGGTTTATAAACCCCAAACAATATTTTCATTAAAGTAGATTTTCCTGCACCATTCTCACCGACAATACAATGGACAGAATTTTTTCTAATTTTAAAAGAAATACCATCATTGGCTATCAAATTACCAAATACTTTTGTAATATTATTAAATTCAATAATATTCATAAAAAGTAAAACTAAATTTTGAGGTTAAAAATCAACTCTTGCAGTTAAAAAGAAAAAAGTATCATTATATTTTTTAGAAGCATAAATAAGGTTGGAAATCTTATATTGATATTTAAATTCTATAAAATATTGTCGAATTGGTTGCCAGATTAAATCGAAAGTAAAAATATCTCTATCCACTCTATCACCAGCAAGAAACACATTCTCTCTTACAATGTCACCATCTCCTCTATTAATATCTCCTCCATAATTCTCTATTAATGAATCACCTTTAAGTATTATACGATTTGCTGAACGTTGATGTTGATAAGTAAATTTTAAATTTAGTCTATTATAAATGAAAGATGACAGTCTGAATGCAAACTCATCAGAATTAGGTGAAAGATTATGCCCTAAAGGTAAAGTCCAATTTGTATATTGACTTTTATTAGTTCTATGTGTATAAACAAAAGGATTAATTCTTGTGTATTCTAAGGTAGCAGTTAAACTCGGAACTGCAAACGCATCAGTCCAAATGCTCCCCAGCTGATAGGCAAAACGATTATCATTAGCTAATCCACTTTCTTTTTTATTGTCAAATAAAGAACTAAAGTTTAAATCATCAATAAGTAATGTTCCTTGAAAAGCTAAATTTTTAATTGGATGTAATTCCATATCAAGTCCCATTATTGCATTGTTTTTATTTCCACCAAATAATTCACCCGCATTGTAATCCGCTGAGCGTAAAAAACTCAGTGGATTCAAATATGTAAAATTGAAAGGTGCATCAGGAATTATAATAGCTTCAAAAAATCCTAATCTTAATGTATTTGAAAAATTAATATTTAGTCTATGAGAAGCAATGTATTTCGAACTAATATCTTTTCCTAAAGAATCTCCTTTTAGACTTCCATAAAGAGAATAATAATGTAATGATTTATATTTTAAATCAATCTTGATAAAACTGAATGGTACTGTATTATCTGAAAGGAACAATTTATCAACATAACCAAAACCTGTTAATAATGATTCTTTTCCAACCATCAAAGATAGCCATTCATTATTAGTGCTATATCTTAAATATCCTTCATAAGTATCAAAATTATTATTTTCATATCTATATTTTGTATTAGCTTTTAATTTTGGGTTAGTAATAATTGACATATCAATATCACCTTGTTTGCCTTTAATTTTCTGCCCATTTGACATTCTTAAATAAAACCCTACTGCATTAAATAGTGAACCTCTCATACGAATTCCAAGTTCGCCTAATGAAATTGAATGATTATCCAAAGAATCACCATTTGAATTTCTCTGCGACAGAAAACCTTGGATATCCCAAAAGAATGAAGCATTGCTGTCTATATAATTATATAAATACTTTTGTTTTTTATCATTAAAAATTTCTTTAACATCAAATTTATTAAATAACGAATAACTTGAATTTGTATTCTTTATTAAATCATATTCAAATTCAATTGTAAAATCATTTAAAATTTTTTTATCAAGCTTATTAAGTTTTAATTTTTTATCACTGATAATTTTTAAAAAATTAGCAACCTGTTGTCGTGATATTGGTATAACAGATGAATTAAAATCATCTATAATATTCATTAATTGCATTCTTTTAAGAAAATCATAAATCGGATGTGAAGCAGGAACAAGTTCGACTTGTGAAAATAATAAATTAGAAACAACAATAAATATTGCTGTAATTATAAACTTTTTCATATTTTATAATGGTATTATGAACTTCTTGCTTTTCTTAAAATTATATTAAGAATAATCTTAATGAAATACTTAAAATCGGTCTTAAAAGGATTTTTTTCATAAGCTTCGAGATACGATTTTTCAGATTCCATAATTTCATCGAAGGATTTTGGAAGGTCAGCATAAAAAGGTGGTAATAAACCCGGCTTAAATTTTAATCTGAGTTCTCGCAAATCATTAGAATATAAACTATAATATTGCTTACTTAAAGGTCTAACACCAACTAATTTTATATCTCCTTTAAATAAATTTATAATCATAGGGATTTCATCAATCCAATATTTTCTAAGAAAACGCCCCCATGATGTTATTCTAAAATCATTTTTAAATTTTCCATTTTCTTTGAGTTTATATTTATCATATAAAAAACTTTGCAAATACTCTGCATAAGGATTCATTGTTCTAATTTTGTAAACATTTATAATTTTCCCATCTTTTCCAAGTCTTTTCATTTTATATATGATACCGTTTGTCGGTATATCATCATAAAAAGGTTCTCTGGATTTTTTACAGATAAAGTAAAGTAAATTTTTAATTTTTTCACTACTAATAACATCGAAACCACATGAATAAAGCCTTCCAAAAGATTCAGTCATAGACAAAGCTTTATTATCATTATTAAAAAATAAGTTATAAATGGGTTTTGTTATCGAAATTTTTGGTAAAACTCTATGAATAATAAAATCAATGAAATAAATAATTCTTGAAAAAATCTTTGGAGTACTATTATAAATTCTTACTTGTCTTTCTTTATAAGATTCAACACAGCCAATAAAAACACCATTGAAGGGTAGCTTTTTATTTACAGCTTCAAAAAACTTATTTACTAAATTAATATTATTTATTTTTCTAAGATTTACAATGTTTTTTACTGGTGGTATTATAGATTCGATATTAAATATTGTAGAAGTGTCTAAAATTTTTGTATCTGATTCAAAAGGATTAATAAATTTAGAAAAGTAATAAACCAACTCCTTATCAATAATTTCACAAGGATTAAACTTGGGTGAAACTTTATTTTCGATAAATAAATTTTTAAACATTATTTCCTATACCTTTCATTTTAATTAACAAATTGAATCATAATAAGTTTCCCCGTACTTTAAAAAATACTAAAATTGTTTGCAAAAAAATATGAATTTCATTAGTAATTTACAATTATTTACAATTTTTTACACTATCAGGATAATTATTAATTAGATTTACAAAGAATGAAGTTACATCGATTTTTTCTGAAAGTAATCTCTCCCTTTTTCTTTTCCATACTTCCTTCAAATTACTATTATCTAAATATTGTTTAATAATCCTTATCATAAAATCAAATTCATTTGTTTTAAAACCAAAAGTTAATCCATATTTGTATTCTTCTTCATTTAAATAAGAAATTCTACCTGCAAACGAATTACAGCGAAATGACGGTACACCTAAAACAGCCGCTTCAGAAGTCATAGTTTGACTATCACCAATGAACATTTTTGAGTAATAAATCAATGAATGAATTTTATCTGGAGATATCTTAATTTGAAAATCTTCAAATTCTGGATCGATATCTTTTTCCGTCGTTATTAATATTTTACCCCTTTCTTTTAATAAATTTATTAATTTTCTCTTATTTTCTTTAGAAATACCTTTAATTCCAAAATCATGATGAGCTTTAAAAGCATTGAACCTTAAAACAAAAAAATCTTCTCCGTATGTAATACCAGATTCTTCGAGGACAGATTTATCAGGAGAAAACCTATTAGGATGTAAATATGCTAATTCATGATATCCAGCATAAGTAATATGATTTTTCTCTTTACGCTCAAATCTTAAGACATCAGGTGAAACAAGATAATCTGAACACGGATGAACAAATTTCTTAAATAAAGGTTGCACTGCTGAGTCATCATCGTCGAGTATAAAAGATTTCATTTTAGAAATTTTAGATACTTGAGCAACCGTTAAAGATGTCCCCATTCCAATCTCTATATCATATTTTTTTACCAGATCTAATAAAAATTTATCATACCTTAATTGTTTAAATACTTTTCCAATTAATGAATAAGACTTACTACCAAACAGAATGTAATTAATTTTATATTTTTTAAGAAGATTTATCGCATCAGGGATATCCCTAACTGTCACAATTATTTTATGTCCAATTTTACTCATATCCCAAATGAAATGCTTAAGGAGATGAACATGTGCTGGATGACCAATATCAATTAATATATTCAAAACAAATTAACTTAAAATAATTTTTTCAAAGTCATTTAATTTTGTCTTATGTATTAAAACAACTAAATCATATTTTACATTCTTAGTGTATTCTGCACATTTAAATGCATCAATAAGAAAATATCTTTTAATAACATAAAAAGGTAAATAACCTAAATTATAAACCTGAATCAACCAATTTGCTTTATGTGATTCTTCAACTAAAATAATTGGTTTAAACTTCCTTATTAATTCTAACGAACCTAATATGACTTTACTATCGTTTCCTTCGGTATCTGATTTTACTATATCAAGACGATTAAGTTTTAATATTTCAAATAATGCCTGTAAAGTAATTATCTCTACTTTCTGTTTACTATATTTATCATAATTAAAATAATAATTATCAAAATCAATTGTCGCTCTTGTATCTAATTCAATATCGTAATTTATAATTGGAATGTTTAATATTCCCTCTTGTATAGTATCACTAATGGCATAATTACAACATACTAAATTATTTAATTTAAAAAATTTTTTTATTTTATTCAGATATAAATAATTCTCATAAACCGGCTCAATGCTTATTACATTACCACCTCTTTTCAACATTTTTGAAAATCTTAAAGCATATTGACCGAGATTAGCACCAATATCAAATATTACATAGTCATTTTTTATTATTTTTCCCAAGAAATCACTAATTTCAAAACTTTTCCCAATTTTATAAAAAAATACAATTTTTAAAACTTTAAAAAATTTAAATAACTTTCTACCAAATAATATCCGAAAAAAAACTTTTTGATAGTAATTTTTTGTATTTGGATATATTCTATCTTTAGTATTTAATGTTAGCTTATTCAAATATTTTATTATATTCCTTTACAATATTTACAATTAGTTCTGTTACATCATCCCATTCTTTTAATAATTCATCTCTAAATTTATTTTGATCTACAAAATTAATTTCATTATTGATAATTTTATTTACTATAAATAACACTTCGTCAGGCTTACAATGAAATAATATTCCTTTTCTTATTAATATATCATTTGCTTTCATTAATCTACTACCACAATAAATACTTGGAATACCTAATAATGCACTTTCTCTTGCAACACTATCACCAGAAGATATCACCAATCTGCTGTAATATACTAAGCTATAGAAATCAAGTACAGGTTCTTTTAAAATTATCCAATTGTCAGGATATTTATTAAAATTAGATTTATCTTCTAGAGAAAGAACAATTTTATAATTATTTGTAAATTTATTAGCAAAACTTAAAATAATATTAGGATTTTGTTTGATATAATTAAGTGAACCGGTACTAATTTCTCTTAATAAAAAATATTCTTTTGGTTTTAAACCATATTCATCAAGAATGCTTAAATCAGGATTAAAATATTTAGGTGATAAATAAGCCCATTCTTTTAGTGCATTAAAAGTTTTTACTTTCTTTGTTTGCTTTATTATAGGTGGATAATACAAAAATGAACTTGTAATTTTTTCAAGGAAAGTATTAAAACCTCTTTCAGGATCATCATCAAATTGAATATTTGGTTTAAATAATAACTTGAACGCACTTCCAAGTGTAAAGCTTCCAACACTTAAACCAATATCTATTTCATTTACAAAACAATATTTCAATAGCTTTAAAAACCTCAAAATATTTACACTGAATATTATTGAGAATTTATTACCCTTATGTCTTCCTGCTACATATTTATCAATACCAAAATATTCTTTATCTACAATCTGAATTAAACTCCCTCTATCTAATATAGTTATTAATATATTAAAACCTTCATCACGTAATATTTTTACAGCTTCTTTAAAAAAATTTGCATGAGAAGGATGGCTAATAGCAAATAGTACTTTCAATTTTTTCTAAATCCAAATTTTAAAAATTGCCATATTCTAAAGCCAATAATTGAAATGGACATTAGAAAACGATTATGTATCTTTTCATAGCGTCCATAATTAATCATTTCACCTCCGAATTTTTTTTTATAATCTCTAACACCATATTTTTTATCCGGATTTCCTGCACCTCCAAAATCAAAAATTTTAAACCCGTTATTTTTACTCCATTTCAAGATTTCCCAAATTATCAAATCATTAGGGTGAATTTTCAAATATTCATTGTAGCTGCCAATATACCATTCATATGTTCTCTCTTTATAACATAATAAATACATTACACCTATTAACTTTTTTTGATAAAAAGCCCCAAAAAATCTTAAATTTCCATTTTTACCTAATATATTATATGCCGATAAAAAAAACTCCTTTTTTGCCAAAGGAAGTTTTGCTCTTTTATAAACATTTTTAAGAATATTATAACTATCATCTACTAAATCAACTTCATCAAAAATTCTGATTACAACACCATGTTTTTCTGATTTATTAATTTGGCTTCTACGCCTCGAATAAATCTCTTTCCAAATAGTATTTTCACTTTTTGTTAAATCAATTAAAATGTTAAGATGATTTTTAAAAATATAACCAATTGATTCAAACTTCTCTTTAAAATATTCAACATCACAAAGATTTCTAATTTGTGTATATATTGCTTTTCTACTAATTATTTTATTATACTCTTTAAATAATATATCAAATATTTCAGTATTATTATCTTTTATTAATGGTCCTCCGTAAACAATTGAGCGTGAAGATAATTTTCCCAAAATTCCTCTATATTCTTTTTGGATAACAGATAACATTAACCCAACAATTTCTTCATCTTTATCTAAACATATTAATATTAATGGTTCATAAAATTTATTAGATTTAAATACATTATACATATCAGGTGTTTGGAAAATATTTCCATTTGGATGATTTTTGACAAAATTTTCCCATTCAACTAAATTAATTAAATTATAATCTGATATTATTTTAAAATTCATTTATTAATTTGTCAAATATCTTTTTATTTTATTTTTTATGAATTGACGAATTAACTCTATTATCCAAATAATTGAATCATCTGTCCACCTTTGCGGATGTATTGTGAATAAAGTTTTATTTGGAAAAATATCCTTTCTAATATCTATAATTATATCCTCTGTAGTTTTATATTTATTTTTAATCTTATTGTTAACTTTATCTCTAACACTTCCTATACCATCCCAACGTCTCCCAGTATCTGTTAAATAAAAAACTTCATTAAAGTCAACATTAAAATATGGTTCACCAATAATACCGAAATTCTTGTAATCATACCTTTGCCATAATAATCTATTATCCCATCTTGATAGTGGATTTCCGTGCATACAAATCGTTTGGACAGGATAATACTTTCTAAACATTTCAAGATTTCGTTTAAAGATTTCAATTGCTTTTTCGTAATCGCCTTTAGCAATCGCCAAATCTTCATAATGATATCCAACTTCATGGCCAAGAGAAACAACTTTTTTTATAATCTCAATATTAAAACTACATTTTAATGCTCTAAAATAATATGTTCCTTTTATTCCAAATTCATTTTCTATTTCGGCAATTTTTAATGTGCTTTTTGTAAGTTTATCAATATCATGCCTTAGTATGACATACCTATCCTTTTTGCAATTCAATGAATCAAGAAATGTAATAAATTCATAATTCCTCTTTTTGAGTTCATTTAACAACTCTTTTAGTATTTTAATTGTAAAATCTTTTTTCACTTATTTATCAATAAACTCCCTAAACCAGAGTTCTAAATTAATCCATTTCCAAATATCTCTTGAAATATTAACCTTCTTACTTATATGATTATAAAATAATTCTTTTGCTTTCGGTACATTTATATAATCTCTATCTGCAAATGATTTTGAATTTAATATTTTATTTATAAATTCTATAAATAAGGGTGTCCTAAACCAATCATCTTCAGGTGTATTAAACCCGATTTTATCTCTGCGTTCTCTTATTTTTTCTGGCAAAACATTTTTCATTGCATCTCGTAAAAAATATTTCGTCATACCATTTCGAATCTTTGATGTCGAATCCATAGATAACGTCCTTTCAACCAACCTATAATCTAAAAATGGCAAACGCGCTTCTATAGAAAACCACATTGAATTTCTATCTTCCCACTTCAATAAATGTTCAAGTTTAAATTCAAAATGATTTATCAATGATTCAAAAATACTTTTTGAATTATATATATTATCAACTACTAAATTGTCATTAGAATATTTCTTATAAAATGAATTGTTCAAATATCCTTTTTCTATAGCTCTAAGTTTTATTTTAAGAAAAGAAGGTAGCAAAAAAAATAAAAATGTTTTTAATCCATATATATTTTTATGTTTATATGAATAATTAAAGATTTCAGACGATAGTTTAATAAACTTTAATTTTGTAAATAATTCTTTGAAATAAATTCCAAAAAAATAATGATAACCGGCCAGCAACTCATCTGCTCCTTGACCATCAAGAGTAACTAATACATTTTTTTTTGCCAATTCCATAAGTTTAAATTGTGCATAATGAGAAGTAGAGGTAACAGGTTCATTATGAGCAACTACAAAAACATCAATATCATTTAAGAGTGATTCAGCATTTGGAGAAATGAAATACATATTTCTTAAAGTATTTTTGTATTCATATATATATTCTGATTCATCATATCTATGGCCTTCTTTTTCATATATAGCAGAAAATGTCTTTACATCATTTTTATTAAAATCCTTTAAAAGAATTGATACAATCGAAGAAGAATCTAAACCACCGCTCAAACAAACACCGACAGGTACATCACTGCGTAATCTTAATCCAATAGATGAACTTAATAATTCATAAAACTCCTCAGAATTTTTAAATGGTTCTCCAAGATTATCTGCTAAATTATACCATCTAAATTTTTTAAAATTTTTATTTTCTATTTCAATACAATGCCCGTGCTGAAGTTTTTTTATTTTTTTAAAAAAAGTATCATCAGTATGGTCAGTTCTATTAAATACTAAATAATCAAAAATTGCATCATCATTTTGTTTTACTGAATTATCCATTACTTTTAAGATTGCATTTATTTCTGATGCAAAAATAAATGAATCCTTATCTATAAAATAATAAAAAGGTTTAATTCCATATCTATCGCGTACTGCAAAGAACCTTTTCTCTATTGTATCCCAAATTATAAAAGAAAACATTCCATTAAATTTATTCATACAATTCTTTCCCCATTCAATATAAGAGTACAATAATACTTCTGCATCACCCTTTGTTTTTAACTGATACCCCTTTGATATTAATTCTTGCTTAATCTCAATATAGTTATAAATCTCTCCGTTGAAGAGCAAAACATATCTTCCTGTATCATCATAAATCGGCTGATTAGAAGCTTTAGATAAGTCTATTATACTCAATCTTACAAAACCAAATCCAACATTTTTGTTTATATATATACCTTCATCATCAGGACCACGATGTTTTAACAAATTCATCATCTTTCTAATTGAATTTTCTTGGACTGGCATTCCATTAAAATTCAATATCCCACAAATTCCGCACATTAATTAATTTTTCCTAATAAATAAATGATTTATATATGGCATTATAGCTGTAATTGGTGTTCTAAAAACAAATCCAAATAAATACTCAATGAACATATAGGGTTTAAATAAAAGTTTTCTTTTTAATGAATTTATTCTATTACTTGATTTTAGATATAAACTTGTAAAACCTGGTTTTTCGTTTAGCACTACATATGAGAATCCTCTTAACCATTTTTTTATTTGCCAATAAGTAGCTCCTTTTCTACCAGCATAATCAAGATCTTCACATTCTTTCCATCTATTTCTTTTAATTGCATATTTATAAGCTAATTTACTTGAAAGCCAAGGTATAAAATAAAGATTTGTAGTATGATAATCTTTAGGATATAATAAATTCGGTGTTCCTGTTATTACTAATAATCCATTTTTTTTCAGAATTCTAAAAACCTCTCTGATATACTTACCTCTTTCATCAACGATATGCTCTATAACAGAATCTATTATTGCAATATCGAATGTTTCATTTTCAAAAGGCAATGAGTGAGTTTCCTTGAAATAAAATAAATTAATCTTATCAGAAACTTTGTATGCTTCAGCCCTAATTTTAGTTTTTCTTATTTCATTTTCACTTATATCAACCGCAGTCACTTTTCCCATACCTATATGCAAAGCGAAAGAAACAGTTGTCCCCCCACTTCCAGTACCGAATATAAATACATTTTTATTTTCAATAGGTTCAATATATTTAACCCATGGTATTAGAGTTTCATTGCACCTTTCAACTGAAAATATCTGATCTGCTGGAAATATGTTTGTGTATATATCATTTAATAAAATGTGATTTAAAATTTTATTATGAACTACACTATCTGGTTTGCCTAACAACATTGTTTAATAGTTTTAACCACTTTCCGCGGACAGTTTCCCATGTAAAAGTTAATATTTTTTTATGAAGATTTTCTCTGTAGATATCATAATCTTTTTGATTATTTATAATTTCAATTAATAAATTATAAAAAGCTTCTACACTATTTTCTTCAGTAAAAATGATTTCTTTATCGTTAAATGTAGTAGATATACCACCAACTTTATTACTTACAATTAACAGTTTATAATAACCTGCTTCAAAAAAAATATTAGGCACATTATCATAAACTGTAGTATTTAAAAGAATAAATGCATTTGACAACTCTTTAAGTAATTCATCTCTATTAACTACATTATGATAAATTATTAATGGATGTTTATACTTATTATATAATTCACTAAATAATGATCCATTTCCAAAAAAATGAAACTCATAATCTTTTTTTTCAAGAACTTTTAAAGCAACTTTTAAAGCTAATTCAGGTTGATAAATATTCTCAAAACTCCTCGCCCAAATAATTCTTTTCCAAAAATCAAATTTCCTTTCCATATTAGGAAAAGAACTAAAATCAAAAAAATTATTTATTTGTATGGAATTAAATGAATATTTTTGAAAAGCTTTTTTCAAATAATCTGTTGCAACTACAACATATTTATTCCTAATGAAAAATTTAACTATCCAAAAATATTTTTCAAGAAATACTATCACTTGCCCATCATGAAAATTATATAAAATCGGTTTATTAGTAAAGTAAGCTACAATACTTGAGATTGCAATTGGAAAGAAACCATAGAAAGCACATCCAACACCAATAATTATATCACAATCAAGTGCCTTTTTAAAACTATTAATAATTCCGATTGCTCTTTTAACAATATTCCCATAAGTTGAAACAAGAACTACCTGATTAGATTCCTTCTTTAACATTTTTTCCAAATTCATAACCTGAACAGTAATTCCACTTTTATTGTATCTAATATTTGATATTATGAGAATTTTCAAAATGAATTGAAATATTTAAAAAGAGTTATAAAGTGTGAATATTTTAAAAAATCATTTACATAAGTTTTGCTTTCAAAAGCGTCTTTAATTCCGTTACCAAAAATACCAGTATTGTCTTTATATTTATAAATTACATCACTTATAAAATTTTTTGTCCACTTTATAGAATTAAACGTATCATTACCTTTTACACTTTTATATAATTTTACTTTTCTGACTCCACGATATATTGTTATATAATTTATGGGAAATGGTTTTAACAAATCATCTGGTTTATAACCTCTATCTAAAATTATTTTTCCCAATTCTGGTTTGAACTTTTTAAATATATAAGCATATAATAACTGTCCCTTTCTTCTTTTAAATTTGCTTTTCCCAAGAAAACCATTATACATACCTGCAAAAGGAGTCTTGAACATGAGATCTACAAAATCATCATCGAAAAATGGGAACCTTGTTGTAACATATATTCTTTCAATTTGAATTTCCTGACTAAAATATTTTCTTACACCTTCTTGAATAATAAAAAAGAAAAATCTCAATATTTTATCAACGCTTTTATACTTATCAAAATATTCCGTATATAAATAGTTATTAAGTTCCTCACAGCAATCCTCTACGATAGTTTTTTCTAAGTAATTCTTACTTATGAGATCATTTAATATGTCTTTTAAAGTTATTTCAGGTGATTTACTTAAAAATAACTTTTCCGAATAATCATTCATCATTATTCCAAGATTATGTAGTGGTCTCATAACCTCACTACCAAAAAGACCAGTAATTATAGTGTCCGAATAAAATCTTAAATTTTTATAAGCATAAGGATAATTGGAGCGTAAAATAGGAGCATTCCCATTAGAAAATTCAATTGCTTCAAGTGTACAGTAATCATGTTCCCTTTCATATTTATCATCAAGTAATACTGGATTATAATTAATATTCAGCTTCTTAGCTATCATCTTTGGAATTTCAATTTGCTGACTTCCCGGCATACCATATGAATAACAAAGAAAATCACTTGGATCTCGATTAAGCAAAGCTAAATTTGCTCTACCATCAAATCCACCAGTCAAAGCAACTAACACTTTATCGGTATCCATACAATACAAATTCGTATTTTCATATAACTGAGAGCTTAGTAAATCGATCGATTCAGATTTCGAATATAACTTTTCATTATATAGTTCTTCAACTTTCCAATACTGTTTTTCAATTTTACCTTTTACCCTACTAAATATATAAATAGTACCATTATTTATTCTGAAAATATCTTTAAAATATGTATTTGTTCCTAACACATAATCAAATAACAATTGTTGAACTAATGCAATATTATTAAATTTACAATCTACATAACCCGACTCTAAAATCATTCTCACTGAAGATGATATTATTAAAATATTATTTTGATAATAATAATATAGTGGCAATACATTTAATCTATCACTTATAATCTTTACTTCATTTAAATTTTCATCATAAATAACTAATACAAAAGATCCTTTTATATATTTCGTAACCTCATCAGAATATTTTTTATATAAATCATATATAATATCTGCATAAATAATTTTCGCCTTTATTCCATTAACATCACAAAATAAATTGTTGGTATAAGTAGTCCCATATAGAAAAATATTTACACCATCTTTTTCATAAAAATTATTATTGATTTCAAACCTTTCAAGATAATATACAACTGAATTATCATATTTTTTTATATATTCTATTCCATCAATATTATTATATAAATAGGAATCAAGAAAAGAAAATTCTCTACTATTGAAACTCTTTTCTCCTTTTAAATCAATTATTTGAAAAAAGTCAAACAAATTCTACTTATTTATTGAAAAAATTTTTCTAATAAATCCTTTAAATAGTTTCTTTAATAAATAAAACGTTAAACGCAAATCATTTAACTTCAAATCCGAAATATATATCGGAAAATTTAAGTATGATTCAGCAATTTTACCAATTGATAAAATTCCTTCTGAAATATACTCTGCTGAGGCTCTAATGTCTCTATGAATAGATATCCATCTAATATTTATTGTTGTTTTTTTTATAGGAGTAAGTTCATTATTAACAAGTTCATTATAGCACATCATTGCGATATCAATACCAAATCTTGTTCCAACTTCATCCCATAAACCAAATCGCGGATTAACCTCAATAAGTTTAAATTTATTATCTCTATCATCTTTTTTAACTTCAATTCCTGATATTCCCCAAAATCCCATTTCTTTCAGCCAATTCGTAGCAATAATTTCAAGATTTTCATTATAAACTATATTAACATAACTGGCACTTCCGAAATGTATAGGTGCAATACGCTCCTTGATTCCTGTAAAAGATCCAATACAATTTCTATTATTATCAATATATGAAACAAAATAATGCAAATTACTATCATCTCCTTTTATAATTTCTTGAGCAATAACTCTATTATCATATTTTTTTATTACTTCATATTTTTCATATAATTCGTTAGGAGATTTTACTAGTATTACTTTTGAACCTTTACAAAATTCTTCCAAAAAACCTGTTCTCCATGATTCTGGAAATTCTGGTTTTAATATACAAGGAAAATCCGCTTGTTTGACAAAACTATCAAGCTCTTCAGGATTAGAAGCAAAACATGTATTTGGTGATGGAAACCCATGTTTTACAGCTAATTCATAAGTTTCCTTCTTACTTGTTAATTTTCTAAGAATTCCTCCTTTAGGAACAGTAAAATTAAAATATTCTAATAGTGTTTCAGCATAATCATTTAATGGCAACACGTACTTGTCTGCGGTAGGAATTATTACAGGATTTTTATCTGTGTTTTTTCTAAAATCAATTAAAAAATCAATAAACTCTTTATCGTTTATTTCAGGATCAGGGCAAACTACTTTTATTCCGTATTTTGACTTAAAACCTAATTCATTAATATTACTATCAAATCCATAAGTAATAATTTTATATTTTAAAAAATGTCTTAAGAGAAAAATTCCAGGTGTCGAAAGACCAAGTACAAATACGGGATTATACAATATTATTTGGGTTGGAATAAATAATTAAGAAATTCTAGATTCTTTTTAAAAACATATTTAAGAAAAGTCCTAAATCTAAAAAAAGGATAGTTTTTTCCGGTTATAAACTTTTTATTAAATATAATTTTATCAATAACTTTTATTATTCTCTCAGATTGAAGTAATTTATTATGATTAATTTCCGGATGATTAATCTTATAATCTTTTGTCGAGAATGTAGGAGGACTAATAACATTTACAGAAATATTTTTATCTCTTAGATATTCTGATAAACTTAATGTATAATTTATCAATCCTGCTTTAGAACTACAATATGCAGTCCCTTCTTTATAAGCTATCATACCTGCATTTGATGCAATATTAATAATACAACCTCGTTTTTGTTTTAGAAACTCAGGAATAATTCTCTGACAAATTAATATTGGAGCAATTAAATTAGTTTGAATAGATTTTCTGTACTCTTCATCTGATATTTCATCTGGTAGTTTAAATAATTTATACGCAGCATTATTGATTATAACATCAATATAACCCATAAAGATTTTTGCTTTCTCTATAGACGAATTTATTATTTCATCGTTATTTATCGAACCAATATAATGTTGAAATTTATCTGAATTTAATAATTCATATTCAATTTCATCATTATAATCTATATCACTATCCGATAAACCGAAAACTTTGTTACCAGATTTGATAAAATGTAATACTAACTCTTTCCCTAAACCCCTTGAAACACCTGTTATAAATATATTCATAATTATTTGCTAAGTATTTTTATTTCTAATATTGAATATTAAATAATATATTCCATAAGATGATATAATTAGATAAAAAGCTGATGTAGGGGCTCTATATCTTGAAATGCCTATAATACCTGTTAAAAAGCAAAAATATAAAATTAAAATCAATAAAAATAATAGAGCAAAATATTTTTTATCTCTCGATAAATAATAAGAACCTATCAAAAACATCAAATAAATAAAAATTAAATATAATCCAATAACTATTTGATTCGCTCGTGAATATTTAGAATTACCTAAAGGTGATAAGAAATATTTCGCCATTCCTTTTACGTGCAAATAAATATAAGAATTAAAATTCTTTGATAAATAATCTAACGCAATAATTTCTCTCTGTTTATCAACTTCAAAATAATTCGAAATTGATTTTTCATTACACCTATTTATTAATAAATTATTAAATTCTTTATGTACACTATCAACATCCATCCCAGTTACGTATGATTTAGTTACACCTGCTAAATAAAGCAACTGGAAACCTTGAACAGCATTTGTAGAAAAATAACCATACTCCACATAATTTCTTAGCATCCAAGGAACTAAAGTTATAAAATATACTAAAACAAATACTAAAGCAAACTTAATTCTCTTAGTAATAAGCAAGTCTTTATATAATAAAATCGCAATAATACAAATTATATAAAAATATAAACTAATTGGTCTCGTTAATGCAGTTAATCCGAATAAAAATCCAGAAATTACGAAAAAACTATATTTACGATTATTAAATCCTTTCACCAAATAATAAATAGAAAATATTAATAAAGTAGCGTGTAATATTTCAGTTCCAAATTCACTATTTAGTTTAATTAAATTAGGTTCAAACGCATATAGAAAAGAAGATAAGAGTGAAATTAGCTTTTTATTAAATAATTCATTAGTTAATAAATAAACATAATATATAGATATAATATTTAATATAAAATTTAAAATTATCACAAAATAAGGTTTGATACCAAAAATAAAATACAGTAAAAAAATAACTAATGGGAAGACTGGAGTTCTATAAGTATCATGACCTATATTTTTTGGTATGTCTTTATTTTCTAAAATTCTAATTGCAAATTCGTGATAACTTCTTGAATCATTATATGACATTTGTGATTCTAAGAATGAGCTCTCCCAAGGTTTGACATTAAAAAAATAAACTATTCTAACTATAACAGCTATAAATATGATAAGTAATAACCATTTATTATTATAAATACTATTTTTCATAGTCAATTTTTCTATCGAATAATCTATTAATAATAAAATATGCGCCAGCTGCAGCAAATATTAAATAAAACGCTGTTACTGGTAATCTATAACGTGCTCGTCCAATAATTCCTGTTAAAAAACTAAAATAAAACATAATCGAAATAAAAAATAAAACAAAAAAATACTGTTTGTTTTTAAACATTTTCCAAATACCAAAAATAGCTAAACTATATATTACAAAAAAATAAAAACCAAAAATTATTCGGAATATAAACGTATATTTATTATTGAATAAAGGAGCAATAAAATATCGAAATATGCCCTTAATATGAAGTGGAATATATGATATAATATTATTTTTTAAATAGTCAAAGCCAATAATTTGTTTTTGCTCATCAATCTCAAATGGATTTATCATATTTTTCTCTTTACGAATACTATCTAATGAATTTAGATAATCTATAAATATCATATCTGTTGATATTCCGGTTAGATGGTGCTTGGTAAGACCAGCATAATATAATACTGCATTTCCTTGAAATGTGTTTGATGAAAAATGGTTATAAACTTTATAATTTCTATACATCCATGGAAAAAGTGCAATAAAATAGAAAGCAATAAAAAATGTTGCGTATTTAAATTTATCACTTAAATTTCCAATAGTAAAAAGAAAAATAAAAATTATACATAAGATGTAGAAATATAAACTTATTGGCCTTGTTAATGCTGTAATACCGAAAAATAATCCTGAAATTGCTAAATAATTTTTTTTATTAAATTTTATACCCATTATTAAATAATAAACCGAAATTATTAGTAAGGTGGCATGTAGAGTCTCTGTCCCATATTCCATAGTTAGCATTATAACATTTGGTTCAAATGAATAAAAACTTGCAGCTATTAATGAAATTAATTTTTTGTTAAAAATCTTTTCGCAAATCAGATAAATAAAAATAATTGATATTATATTTAATAAA
Organism: uncultured Ignavibacteriaceae bacterium; assembly: GCA_964400285.1. GTDB lineage: Bacteria > Bacteroidota > Ignavibacteria > Tepidaquicellales > Tepidaquicellaceae > FEN-1279. The sequence continues at coordinate 178,663 of CAYNTK010000001.1, read as the reverse complement.
ATCTGTGATGCTAATACCAAATAATGCTTTATCCCAAATACTAAATATATAAAAGAAATATATAATGGAAATATAGGACCTCTGTATGTATCAAGATAAATATTTTCAGGATATTTACCGGTTTTAACAATTGTTTCTGCTAATAATTGATATTCGCCTGCATCCCCCTTATCTAATTTCTGAATAAAATAATATTCGTTCCATGGTTTTATATTTATAAAATAAATTAATCTAATTGTTAATGCTAAAAAAATTATTAAAAACAACCATTTATTCGGTAAAAAAATCTTTTTACAAAAATTTATTAATTTAATCATAACATACATTTAATAACCTAATATATTCATTAGCAGTCGTAATCAATATCTTATCTTTTTTGTCGTTTATATATGAATAAATTTCTGGTAGTATTTTCTCAAGAAATAATTTATCGAATGATGGATGAAACCAAAAAATACATACAGTATTATTTTTAATCGCTCTGTCAATAATTTTTTTATAGAATTCAATATTAAAATTTACATCCCATTTATTTCTGTTCGTTAGTTCTATTGTTCCCTTTAATTCCCATAATCCACAGGGTTTCTTTTCAGGGTATCCGAGTATATTTCCATAATCAGTTCGATAAGACGTAAAACCCAATTCAAAAAGTGTATCCAGATTACCAATCGTATGTGCAGGATGAACAAATGATTTTAATTCTAAACCATATAACTTTGCTAATCTAATACATTCATTAATCTCGCTTATTAAAACATCTTTTGAACATATTGTATCACTACAATCAATATGTGAAAATGTATGACACCCAATTTCATGTTTAACTTGCGAATTCAAGATTTTTTTAATTAAATCAGGACAATACCATTCAGGTGATAATCTATAATTGGTACAAGGGTCATCATCGAACCAATCCCCTCTATTATAACTCCAGTATTCGTTATCAAAATAATTATTCCGTAATATTTCAGAATGTTTAGTCCCATCTATTATTTTACATTCATCCAATAAAAGATGTCCTACTGTCGCCCATGTAATTGGTATCTTAAACATATCACATAAAATTAAAATATCCGGAACATTTTCCCTTTCCCTTGCAGCAATTTTTAAAATTTCGTTTTTGTAATTTCTATATTTTTTCGAATATCTCCACGCCCACGCAAGTTCAAAATCGGCATAATTTATTATTACTGATTCATAAGGTTCAGGTATATATTTTCTGTAATTTTCTGTTTTTTCAATTTTAGGATTAAAACCTAATTGAAATTTTAATTTACTCAATCGAGACTTAATTTTCTTTTTTCCGTAAATCAAAATGAATTATTGAAAAAGATTTATAATTGCATTATTTATAATATTGTAATAAATACTTATTTTGATATTTACCAGCATATTCCGTAATATCTATCATATTTTTGAAGTTCGTGTGTATATAATAAATCCAATATTTTATAATGATTATATTTTAAAATTTCCGATATCAATCTTAAATCATACGAATTAATTAAAAGTATTTTTGAAAACTTTAAAAACTTATTAAAATCTTTTTCAAAATATTTATTAATATCAGGAATTTTTTTTAGGACAAACGATTTATTTGAACCGAAAATATTTTTAAAATCAATATTCTGGTCAAATATTTTAATTCTATAGCCATCTTTTATTAATAATTTTATTATATCTAATACTGGACTATTTCTTAAATCATCTGTACCGACTTTAAAACTTATTCCCCACACTCCAATTTTATCTTCATTAAGATTTTTAATTATGGAATAAACAAGATGTTTTTGATATTCATTTGAATTTATTACACTCGATATTAAAGGAATTTCAAGAAAATTCTCTCTTGCAATTTTATTAAGAGCCTTAATATCTTTAGGTAAGCACGAACCACCAAACGCAAAGCCTGGTTTTAAATATGCAGAAGAAATATTTAATTTAGTATCAGCTGCAAACAATTTCATTACCTCAAAAGCATCAATATTTAACTTTTTACATAAATTACCAACCTCATTCGCAAATGTAATCTTAATAGAGTGAAAAGCATTACTAATTAACTTTATAATTACAGCAACATCTTCAGAAACAATATATGTTGGAGCTTTGTTTTTCGAATATATTCTCTTTAATATTTCAATACCTTTTAAACATTTCGAACCAATTATATTCATCGGAGGGTTAAAGAAATCATAAACAGCACTACCTTCACGAAGAAATTCAGGATTTATAATTACGCAAAAATCACGTGAAAATTTCTTTGTGGAGTATCGCTCTATTAAGTTAACAATTTTATCGAATAAACCTGGTATTATTGTGCTTCTTATAACAATTGTATGAAAACCCCTATTTTTATGTTTTAAGCCTTCAGCTATTTGCTTTAATGATTTGAATAAAGATATTAAATTCAAATCACTGTTTTTCATTCCTGGTGTTCCTATACAGACAAATGTTATTGTAGTGTTTTTTATTGCATATATAAAATCCTTTGTTGCAAAAATATTTTTTCTTTTAACTCCTAATGATATTAATTCATTTAAACCTGTTTCCATTATAGGAGATATTGAATTATTTATCATTTTTACTTTTTTATTGGAGATATCTACCCCTATTATTTTGTAGTATTTTGCTAAACATCCAAGACTAACAGAACCAACATAACCAAGACCAAAGATACTGATGTTCATATGATTAAAAGAATTTTATTTTTTTAGCAGCAAATAAACTCATCTTTAATAACAACCATCCATGTCTAAATCGACTTATCTGAGTAGTCCCATATTCTCTTTCTTTATATCTTACAAGTACTTCAATAATTTTTAAATTTAATTTTGCTGCACCAAAAAGTAAATCAAAATCACCAAAGGGATCAAAATCACCAAAATAATTCCTATTAACTTTTATTTTTTCGTAATCTTCCTTTAACAATACTTTTGTACCACAAAGTGTATCTTTTATTTTTTGACCTAAAATAAATGTAAAAAACAAACCAAAAAATTTATTGGCTAATAGATTTAAGAAACGCATTGCTTGTTTCTCCATAGGATAAACAAGCCTACAACCATTTATAAACTCCCCTCGATTATAACATATTGCTTCATAGAACTTTGGTAGATCTTCAGGAGGCGTGGTTAAATCAGCATCAAGAATCATTAAAACTTCCCCAGATGCAATTTCAAAACCTTCTCTAACTGCATTCCCTTTACCTTTTCCTGTTTGCCTTTTAACAATGATATTTTTATCGAAATACTTTTCTTTTATTCTTATCATTTCTTCATATGTGCCATCTTGTGAATTCCCTTCTATAAAAATAAACTCTTGACTTTTCCCAAAAAATGGTGTTTTTAAAATCGAATTTTCAATATTTCCCTTTTCATTTCTCGCAGGTATAATTATAGACACCGTATAATCCTTTTTTACACAAGATGTTGTTCTTGCAATAATAAAGTTTGAAAGACATAAACGGTTAAATAGCGGTAAATTAGATAATAAATTATTAAAAATGAAATTTAGAATAGGTATTCTTTTGGGTAATATAATTTTTCTATCGATTTTTATAACTTCGAATCCCTCCAAATCAAGAAGGCCATTTATATCTTTAATTGATAACCAATTTAGTAAAGGCTGCTTTAATCGTAAACCAACAAATTCCGAAAACTTTAGTATAGGTTCCCATAAATAATTATAAGAATTAATTATTATTCGTGTCTTATCATCACATAATTTCTTAATATTTTTTAAAGATATTTGGATATCCCAAAGAAATCCGATTAAATCCGAAATTATTATATAATCGAACTTCTCATCTAACGCTAAATCTTGAACATCCATTTCAAAAAATCTATAATCTTTATATTTTTGTTTTGCAATTTTTATCATTTCAGATGATATATCTATTCCAACTCCATATTTTGGTTTTACGTTATTTAATAAATCACCAGTCCCACAACCTATTTCAATAACCTTACTGTTTGGGGGTATTAAAAATTTATAATATTTTCCTATTAATTTATGATAATAGTAATTTCTTTTATTCCATTTTTCCCTTACTTGGGCAATTGATTCAAAATACTCTTTTATGTCTTTTTTATTTTGCACTATAAATATAATTCAAGTTTTCAAAAACATTTTCTAAAAACTTATACCTTTTGTTTTTATCAAATTTATTGATACAATAATTCTTCGCATTATTACCTAATTTTCTTCTAAGACTTTCATCTTCAATAAGTATCTTTATTTTTTCGAAAAATTCATTTTTATTATTCACAAGAAATCCGGTTTCATTATTAATTATAATTTCTTTATTACCGCCAATATCAAAAGCTATACAAGGATTTAATTTCACGCAAGCATCAATTAATGATATAGGCAAGCATTCTTCTTTTGAAGGAAATGCGAATATATGGAAATCATTATAATAATTATCTAAATTTGATTTAAATCCTAAGAAATTTACTTTATTTTCAACTTGCATTTGCTTTGCAAGATGTATTAATCTTTTTTTTGATTCACCATCACCAATAATATTAATTTTAAAATTTGAAATATTATTTTCTGTTAAATATTTTGCCGCCTCTATTAAATATTCAACCCTTTTTAAATCTACCAATCTTCCTATATACCCAATAATAATTTCATTATTAAATTTTTTATTATCATTTTGTTGATTTAAATTAACTGTGTAGGTGTTGTAAATTATATCCATTTTAACTTCTGGGAAACTAAAACCTTTGTTGGCAAAATAATCTTTAAGCTCTTTACTAACAAAAAATATCTTGTTTAATACTTTTTTTTGGGAAAAATATTTGTACGCTATTTTTGATTTAAATTCTAAATCATATTCGTGAGAATGAAAATACCAAATCACAGGAATTTTAACCTTCATAGCAGAAATAACGGCTAAAATCATCGAAGCAAATAAAGACGCATTAATTATCTGTATATTATTTTCTTTAATTATCTTGATAATAATTTTTGATGTTTTTAAATATCCCCTCTTTTTCAATAAAACAAAATTTACTTCATCCTTTAATAAGCTTTTTAATTCTCCATCTTCAAACGTAATAAGAGTAACATTATGCTTTTCTGAAAATAAATTAGCATCAATTATTGTTTGCTTTTCTGCACCTCCATGTTTTAAAGAACTTATAATGAAAAGTATATTCAACTTAATGGTAAACTATTAATTATTTTCTTGTTAATATTATAAGTAAATGCAATATGTGTATCTTTTAAGTGAAATATTTTTATTTCATCTGCAATTAAATTAAGAAACTTGTATACACCAGGAGAATTTGGATAATCGTGCCATATTATTATACCGTTTTGTTTTATCATTTTAAAAGCATTAATTGTATCACTTTTAACATACTCATATTCATGAGAGGCATCAATTAATATAAAATCAATTTTATCAATATAATTGGAATAATCAAATGTCGCAGAATCACCAAAAAGCTGAACAACTTTTTTCTCAACATTTGATTTCTTAAATCTTTCCCCTGGTTTTAAAGAAGGAAGATTTGTCTCTGCATCAGAATTGCCAATAGAATATTTTGTTTTTTCTTCCACAGAGGACAAATTTAAAGTGTATATTTTTGCATCATCTTCAATATTTAAAGCAATTTGTAATGTAGTAACTCCGATAAATGTACCAAATTCAAAAATTCTCTTTGGCTTAAAATATTTTATAAGTAAAAGTATACTATACATTTCACTAAGTGTCATCGAACCATATTTAAATTCTATATCCTTTAGAATAACCATACTTTCACGAATGCTTGGGAATATATCGTATAATTCAACTTCCTTAATATTTTTTAAATCATTTTTCGGGTAAGGATTATATTGATATATATAATTTATTAAATCCTTAAACTTTTTATATCGAATAGGAAAAAAGATAATATTAATAATTAATATTTTAATAACACGAATTAATCTTTTATATGCAGGAATTTTATTCATTTTATATTCATTAATGCTTTCTCATATACTTTTCGTACATCATTTGTTATTGTATCCCATGAAAAATTACCATTCTCACATTTATTTTTTATGTTATCTGACATTTTTTTAATTTTTTCTTCATCAACAAGTAAAGATACTATAGCTTCTGCTAATCTAATTGAATCTTTAGGTGGGACTAATATCCCTGTGACTTTTTCCTCAATTACATCGATAAATCCCCCAACCGCAGAGGCAATTACAGGTTTATTAAATGCAAAAGATGTCATTACTACACCACTTTGTGTTGCATCAATGTATGGGCAAACAACTGCTTTCGTATCTATTATATAATTAACTAATTCTTCATTTGATATATATCTGTTAATCACCATGACATTATCAATTACATCTTTTTCAATTAAACTTTTATCAATTTTTCCTTTCCCAGCAATCAAAACTCGAATATTTGGTAAAGTTAATTTAACAATTTTTATTGCTTCCAGTAAATACTTTATCCCTTTGTATTCAGATATCCTACCAAAAAACAAAATATCACTTTTTATAGAAGGTACATAATTTTTTATGAAATTTTTGTATATACTTAGATTCTTAAAAGGTATAATATTTATTTTATTTTTTTTGCTTGGATATAAATTAATAATATTTTTATAATCACTTTGATTTTGAATTATTATTTGATATTTTGATTTTACTAACCATTTGGTCATCGTTTCTGGAAAATTTAAAATTTTATTATCATTTTCTCCTGTATGCAATTTTACATCATGTATAGTAAATACTTTTCGTTTTTTTCTTAAAAATAAATTAATTAGTAATAACGTCGCATCCATACCATTAAAATGAATTAAATCAAAATTTTTCAAATATAAAGCTAAATTTCTTGCAAGAACTATATTTTTTAACGAACGAATTTTCAAATTATAATTAATAAAAAATTTAACAGAGAAATCATTATTAATAAAATTATTAATATTATCTCCCAAAATCCTATTTACTTGCGCAATATCTAAAAAGCCCGTTTGCAGTTCTTCATTTTCAAAATTCAAAATACTTTCTGATTTCTTATTTAGTGCGAAAACAAATATCAATTTAATTTTGTAATCTTTTGATAAGGTTTTTGCATAATGTAATATAGAATCAACATGCCCAAAACTAACTATAGCCAGATTCACAGATTACCGAATAAAAAATTATTAATAAAATTTTGAAAATAATTCTTCATACTTTTTTATTATAGACTTAATCGTCTCTTTTTTGTCATAATATTTCTTAGCTATTTCTCTGCAGTTATCATATTTATGTAGATTATTTAGCATATAAGCTGCATGTTGATATAAATCTTCTCCTGTATAAAATACCCTACCTATTTTATTTATTTCTTCAATTGGTGCAGGAAGGTGCATTATATTATAACTCAAAACAGGAATTCCACAAGCAAGTGCTTGAATAGGAGTAGAACCAAAACCACCAAACGTTTGATAAAAATAATCATCAACGGCAAGTACATACAAATCCGAAGCTTGATAAAATTCTTTAAGTTTATACTCATGCATTCTTTCAAAGAGAATTGCCCCGGTATTTTTCGCAATTTCATAAGACGTTTCATTTTTATATCCACCTATAAGTAATAGTTCTACATTAAAATTATTATGTTTTAGCTTACAGAATGTGTTTATTAAATTATTTACGCCGTTTGTTTTATCAAAACGTCCCACATAAAGTATTATTTTTTTATCTAATGGTAAATTAAGTTTTTTTCTTGCTTCAAATTTATCACCAGGTTTAAAATAATCAAAATCCACACCATCCATATAAAACGACATATTTCTAATTTTCATCTCGTTAAATAAGAAATCATATTCAATTCTCGAACCTGAAAAATAATGTGTAATATATTTAAGCATATTCACTTCTCTCTTAAAATTTACAAGATAAACAGGATTCTTTCTTTTATGCTTATAATCAAAAATAGAAAACCAACCACCTCTGTGCTGATATAATACAGGAATATCTAATGGTTTTAATTTTAATATTAACCAAGTAATAAATTTTGAATGACCATCATGGATATGTAATAGTATTTTCTCTTTTCTCTTTAATCTTATTTTTAAATCTTTTAAAAAACTTTCTGACCAAAGCCATTCACCAACCTTTGGAATTCTTATACTTTTAGCAGGATAAACTTTATGTAAAACATCATCGAATACTTTCTCATATTTTTTTTTTATGAAATTCCAGTATGGTCTCCAGCATTCATGATTATACCTGTCTGTAATATTAAGAACATCGATAGCCATTTTATGATGAAAATCCTGAAAAAAACCAATCCAGAAAGGATATTTATTTATCTTTATAAAATCCGCTTTATCGTGTTTTTCAATATATTCTTCGGGATTTTTGTATTTTAAACAAATCGGATTAGGTTTATGAGAAAATAAATGTATAATTGTAGGTTTGTTATTAATCATTAAATACTAATAAACTTATTTATAATATAAGATAACAATCATTTTATTCAAAATAATAAACATATATAATTAATCTTTATCTTTTTTTCGTAATACATAAGCAATATTGTAACTATATTTATTAAAATCCGAATTATTTTGTTTTCTTTGTATCATCATTGCAATCTTATTATATTTTGAATTATGTTTCGGTTCTTTCGGATATACCATTAATGGATGATAAATACGTGAAAGATATAAATATGTACCGTAGTAGTATATCCCTATTATATCAAAATATTTTTTGATAAATTTTTGAAATTCAACGAGAGAAAAATTTTTATTATAATTTACCACATTTATTTCTTTCAATTTTAACTTTTTTCTTACATAATTTAGATTATCGAGATTTTCCTGAAAACCTTCCGTTAAAATAAAAATGCCATTTTTATTTAAAAGTTTGTGTATTTGTAGAATAGCTTTTTTTTGATATTTCCATAACGAAAGATTTATTAAACATCTTTGAGAAATTACACAGTCAAATCTTTTCCTCCTAAATATCTTTGCAATATCAAGAACCGAACCAGTATATAAATTTACATTGTTTATATTTTTACTTTTTAATCGCTTTTCTGCAATGTTAATTAAACTTTTGGAGACATCGATGCCTGTTAATTCTTTCACTTTTTTAGCGTAATGCATCGTATGAAAAGCATCACCACATCCAACTTCAAGACATACGAATTTCTTTCTAAGCACAGATATTATAAATTCACGTTCAAGTTCGCCTAAGAAAGGATCTCTCGATGTTGGAGTAATGTTACTATTATAAGGAAATTTTTTACCCGCGTTATTCCAAAATTCATTTATTTTATTTAAGTCCATAAAAAATAAAATTTATTTATTATTAGTAGTAAATGTTTTAAGCCACCATTCGAAACATAATAAAGACCATATCAATAATCTATTATTTTTGTTACCCGTAAAATGCTCATTCATAAAATTTTCTACCGATTTCGGTTGAATAAAATCATATATGTATGCTTTTTTGTTTAAAATCAATTTTTTAATATAATCAATACTTTCACCTTTAAACCAACTTGCATCGGGTGCAGAGAATCCTTGCTTACCATTTTCTGAATACACTTTTGGGACATATTCTGATAAAACTTTTCTCAAAATATTTTTACCATCATTATTTTTTTGGAAATATTTTTTATATTTTAAACCCGCTTCATTTTCGTTTAAATTTACTATACGTTTTAAATTATTTAGTTTATATTTTACAGGAATAACCATAGCAAAATCTACTAAATCATTATCTAAGAATGGAACCCTTGTTTCAAGACTGTGTGCCATACTTAATTTATCTTCTACAATAAGTAATCCATGCAGAAATGTTTTAATTTCAAAATATAAAGATTGATTAATATATGTTTCTGGTGAGGTTGGTCTACTTTTTTTTATATTAACAACTTTTTCAAATATTTTCTTTGTATCATGCATAATTATTTTTGAATAAATCTCTGGAATGAAGAAATCTTCTTTATCTTTATCATTTAATATCCTTTGCCAATAGTTGTAATATTTATTTATGTAATCATCTGTATCTATATTTTTAAATACTCTGAAATATCTCCAAGGATATCCTGCAAACAACTCATCCCCTCCTGCACCAGAAAGTACCACTTTAACAAACTTGCTTGCTAACCTCGATACATAATAATTCGGATACGATTGTCCGACTCTTAAATCTTCAAGATGCCAAATAAGATTAGACATTACCCTTTCCATATCACCAGCTTTAAGAACTATTTCATAATGTTCAGTTTTAAATAAGTTGGACAAATATTCAGCCCTTTCTCTTTCATCAAAAGCTAACTCAAGACCTGAAGCAGATGATAAATCAAAACCACAAGTGAACGTTTTCAAATTTTTAAACCTCTTTGCAGCCACGCACGTTATAGAACCCGAATCGAGCCCACCACTCAAATATGAACCTATCTCTACATCACTCTGCAACTGTCTTTCTACTGATTGTTGAAACAGCCTTTTTAATTCATAAATACATTCGTTTTCAGATAAAGACTTATCCTCTTTAAAATTATAATCCCAATATTTTCTTTTAGATACTTCTGATTTGTTTGGATATTTTATTTTAATGGTCGAAGCACTTTCTAATATTTTTATTCCTTTAAATAAAGTTAAATTTGTAAATGTATTTTGAAAAGTAAAATATTCGTTTAATGCTTCAATAGATACATCAAATTTATATTTAGGATGTTTTATCAATGACTTAATCTCTGAAGCAAATATAAATAAGTCACTATTATAGTAGTAATATAATGGCTTAATTCCATATCTATCACGAGCTAAAAACAATATTTTTAAATGATCATCCCAAATAGCAAATGCAAACATCCCATTGAATTTCGTAACACATTTATCACCCCATTCCGCAAATGACTTTAATACAACTTCAGTATCAGTTTTAGAGTAAAAAGTATATCCTCTGGATTCAAGTTCAACTCGTAAATTAATATAATTATATATTTCTCCATTATATATTATTATATAACGGCCATCTTCAGTTTGCATTGGTTGATTACCAAGAGAAGATATATCAATAATTGATAATCTACGATGTCCTAATCCAATATAAGAATTTGTCCAATAACCTTCCGCATCTGGTCCCCTATGACTTAATACATTTGTCATTTTTTTAAGCAAACTTATTGATATAGGTTCACCATTAAAATTTAATATTCCAACAATACCACACATTTTTTACTTTTTCCTCGCGACTACAGTAAAACCTGCTTCCTCTTTTTTTAGATTTTCGATTTTAAGATTAGATATTTTACAATATTCCTTTATTTCGTTAATAGTGTGTCTATGACAATTTAATGGTCTGAACCAATCAAAATTAATGTGATTCATTTCTTCTAAATCATATTCAGGTCTATAGTAAGCTTTACAAATATTCCAGTAAAAAAATCTTTGAATATCCATTTCGCCCTTTTTAATCCCTAGTATTGGAACATCTTCTGGAATTTTTAATACAACATTGAGCTTCCCAATTTCTTTCCCTAATTTTGTCAGCGGTTTTAAAGATTCCCAAGCTTCTTCATCTGATAGTGGTTTTAATTTTTCTCTTATATAGTCATCTGTAAATTCTCTAATAACTGATTTCTTTGCATAAACATAAAATAAAAATAATCCATTTTTCTTTAATTTTGAACTTAAATACTTTAAAGCCATTAATGTATTATCAGTATGATGGAGAACTCCTTCAGCAAATATTATATCTACAGAATTCTCATCAATTGGTAAATTAAGAATATCTGCTTGTAAAAAATCACCTTTAATATTCATCTCTTTAAACCTTTTCTTCGCAACTTTTATTGAATCAGAAATATCAACTCCAAGATAATAGTTTTTATTAAGTAATTTTCCAAATAATAAAAGAGCAGAGTACCCGCTTCCACATCCTGCATCTAAAATTATTTTTCTCCCACCTTTTAACCATTCTTTAACTTTATCATAGTCGTTATTACAATATTTTTCGAACAACCATTCTCTCATTCTTTTTTGTGCAATTTCAGAATCATAACTTTTTCTTATTGACCATTTATAACTAAACGTATTTTTAGTTTGTTCTTGCTTTTCAGAATAATTATTGTTTTTGATTTTTTTTCTTTTTATTCCTAATTTATCTAAAGCAGTCATTTTTATTCAAATTTTATATTTAATAATACTTTCAATTATGTAATCTAATTCATTATTACTTAAAGAAGGAAAAATTGGTAAACTCACACTACACTTCTCTGCTATGTAGGAGTTTAATAAATATTCAGGTCTCAATCCATACTTCTTTTTATAATAATATTGATTATGGACAGCATGAGTTCCTGGTCTTGTTGATATTCCTTTTCTAAAAAGGTATTCCATAAATTTATTTCTTTTTGCATTAACTTTTGCGACATTCGATTTTTTTATTTTCTCTGTCTCAAACAAACAAACAAAAGATTGAAATCCATTTGTATAATTACTGTCTGTAAATGGTTTCTTTAACCAATCAATATTTTTAAAAGCATTTATATATATATTTGCAATATTCTTTCTTTTTTCTAAAATATCATTTACACGATTCATTTGTGAAGAACCTATCGATGCTTGTATATCCGTCATTCTGTAATTATAGCCCAAATAAGGAAAATCAGGTAATAAATAAGGCTTGCCTTTTAAATGCCTTGTGAGGTCTGAAACTGAAGCACCATGATCTCTCATCGCACGTAATTTCTTTGCAAGTGATTTATCGTTAGTCGTAATCATACCACCTTCTCCTGTAGTCAAAGCTTTTCTTGGATGAAAACTAAAACATCCAGTATTACCAAAATTACCTGTATGGACACCATTATATTTCGCACCTAAACCACATGCAGAATCTTCGATTATTAATATTTTATATTTTTCAGCAATTTCCTTAATAACATCCATATTAACAGGTAAGCCAAAAAGGTGTACTGGAATAATTGCTTTTGTATTTTTTGTAATTAATTGTTCAATTTTCTCAACATCAATATTAAAAGTGTTAATATCAATATCACAAAAAACAGGTTTTGCATAAAGATATTCGATAACATTTACAGTTGCTATCCATGTAAATGAAGGTACAATCACTTCATCTCCTGGTTTAATACCTAAAGCTGCTAATGAAAGATGAAGTGCTGTTGTACAACTTGATACAGCAATCGAATTTTTTGAATTTGTAAATTTACTCCATTTATTTTCAAATTCACTCACAAAATGCCCTTGAACAACCCACCCAGATTTGAGTGGTTTTATAATATTTTCGTAATCTTCTTTTAAAAACTCGGTTTTTGCAATGGGTATCTTCATTTTTTTAAGCGATTATTTTTTCTCCATTCAATTAATTTTAGCAATCCATCTTTTAATTCGGTCTCATATTCAAAATCTAAATCTTTTTTTGCAGCATCAGTACTACCAATTCTATTTGTCACGAAAGTCAAACCAGCTGGTTCATATTTGATTTTTAAATTTGAATTAGTTAATTTAAGTAGCATTTCACATATATCCTTAACCGAAGTACTTACACCACTACCAATATTATAAAATTTATCGATAGCATTACTCTTTAACGCCTTTACATTTGCTTTTGCAACATCCGATACAAAAATAAAATCATAACTTTGATTACCATCCCCATAAACTATCGGAGAAAGCCCTTTATCTATTCTATCAAGAATTTTCATAATTACTGCAATGTAAGTACCTTTATAATCCTGTCTTGGTCCATATACATTCATATACCTGAGACCTACGTAAGGAAGTCCATATCTTTCATTGAATGCTCTGCACATCGCCTCTCCAGCAATCTTTGTTGCTCCATAAAAAGTTCTGTTATTAAACGGGTGCTCTTCCGTCATTGGCAGTTCAACAGCATCACCATAAACTGATGCTGATGAAGAATAAACCAATCTTTCAATATTATTATTAATACAAGACTCAAGGACATTAAAAGTTCCTCTAATATTTGTTTCAAATGCAGAGCGAGGATACTCATAACATTGTAACAACCACAAAGCTGCTAGATGAATCACAGCATTACTCTCTTTTACAGCACTATCTAAAATATCGGTCTGCAATATGTCACCTCCAACTTCATAAATTCTTACTCTTTCATCCTTCAAACAGTTTTCAATATTTTCTTTAGTACCTCTGCAAAAATTATCATAAATAATAATATTTTTTACATCTTCTTTTAATAACTCGTCAACCACATGTGAACCTATAAAACCCGCACCTCCAATAACTAAAATCGTTTTTCCTCTTATATCCAATTTTTACTCCTTATTTATTTTTTAATTCTGAATTAATATACTTAAACATTTTTTTTATATCTATCATCTCCAACATTTTTTTCCAGTCTTCTATAGTAATTAATTTTAAAAAATAAGCAAATATAAAATATCCAAGAAAATAAATTATACTTGCTACAACTTTACCAACCATATCTAAACTTAAATTATTATATATTAATAAAGTTATAATCATATATATAATACCATATAGAAACAAATATTTACCAGTAAATATTTCTATTGTATTCAAATTTCTTTTTGCAAAAAAAATAAAAATAATACAGAAAAATATATTTGTTATTAATAAAGATATCGAAATCCCTATACCTTTTAAATTAAGAAGTAATGGGGAAACAAGTATAATTGATAAGATAATAAAAATAACTGTACCACTAATATTTATTAAGGCAGAAAGTTTAAATAATCCTTTCCCAGTAATAACATTTGCATAAGGTAATAATACAAGAGAAACAAACATAGCATTAGTAATTATCGCCAACATCGGTGGGGTTTTATAAAATTTATGACCTAACATAATCAATACAATAAAATCTGCAAAAACTATTAAATAAAAAACAAATGGCAAAACGAATGAAAAATTAAATTTTTCATATTTTTTAATATTTTCTGTTATTTTATCATATTCACCTTCAGCAATATTTTTTGAAAAGAAAGGAAAAAATAAGATTCCTGCAGATGTTTCAATAAGTCTGATAAATTGACTCATACTAAAACCCGCCGAATAAAAACCTACTTCATCAGTATTAGTCATATATTGCAGTATTACTTTATCCGATGAATAAATAATTGTCTGAGAAATTAAAACAATAAATATTGGTATCGAAATATTAAAATATTTTTTTGCAATAGGTTTATCAAATTTACCGATAGGATATCCTTTGAACAAATAGAAATAAATAGGCAAAACTAAAATTACTGCTGCTAAATTCGAGACAGATTGTGCAATTGCTTTATATCCTAAAAAAGCAGCAATAACACGAAAAATTTGGTATAGCAATATCTGTATAAAATTAGGTATATCTTGTTTTGCTTGTTCGGTTTTTGCAGCAAATGTTGTAGAAGGTATAACGTATAATTGACTAATTGCAGTTAACAATAAATATATCAATATTACATATTCATGATCAGAACTTTCAAATGTTACATTAAAAATATATTTTTGCCCCAAATAAAATGATAACACAATTAAAACATAAAATAAAATAAATAATAATTTCAATCTTGCAAAAGTACCAATACATTTAGCTTCATCTTGTCCCTCAGATATTAGCTTTATATGTGCCGAACCAAGTCCAAAATCAGAAACTAATAAAAACATCGATACAAATGCTAACCCAAATGCAACTATTCCCATTACATTCGGTCCAAGAATGCGAGCAACTATAAGCATTCCTATCATTTGTATAAATTGAATTAAAACCTTAGAAGAATAACCTAATATAAACTTTTGTGTAAACAATCTTTATTCAGTTAATCTTTTAATAAGAATTGCTGGTGAACCACCAACCATAGTAAAAGATTCAACATCTTTTATTACGGTACTATTTGGAGCTACTATCGAATTGTGATGTATTGTAACTCCAGGATAAATTATGCATCCTCCACCAATATATACATTGTTTTCGATAACTACTGGCATTGTATACCTATTATCTAATGATAAATTATATAAATTAATATTTCTTTGGGTCATATTCACACTTGAATGAGTCCAAATACTGGTTGAAGGTCCAGCAATATGTACAAAATCACCTATCGTAATATTATCACTCCAATCAAGTACATTATTAATTCCTACATACGATTCCTTCCCAATTTTTATTTTCCCTTTTCCAAATCCAGTACAAATAACCCCGCTGTCTATAAAAGAATTCTCACCTATATCAATATTTGATATTACTGCACGCATTCCTATTCTTACATTTTTACCTAATCTCACATTTTCTAAAATACTTGCATAATCTAAAATTATATTATTGACTTCTAATATTGTGTCTTTATAAATAAAGTTTCTTTTGCCAATGTAGTTTTTTCTTCTTAATTTAAATTTAATGAATAACTGTCCAAAAAAATTTTTTATATTGTGTTTGTAATATGATAAAATCATTAAAATATTTTTTGAATTTGATTAATCACTCTAAAAGTTATGTTTCTTTTAAAAATATTTAAAACTGGGTATAAATTTTTTGTATAACCTATCTTGAATTTATATATATTCGGTAAACGATCTTTCTCCAAATAACAAGCATCATAATATTTGCATCCGAGCAATTTTGATTTTTTTATAAGTTCCCAATGAAGTAAATCAAAGTACCCATTATTTGGTCCTTTATCAATTCTTGAACCAATCCAAATGATTGCATAATTTTTATCTGTAACCAAAATAAGTTGCCCGAGAAGTTTAGAATTTTGCATTGCAACTAAAAAATGAAACTTAACATTAAGTGTATTATTTTTTAATTCCCAAAAATAATCTCTCGGCAGGTTTTCTAAACCATACCGCTTATTCGTTATTTCATAAAAATTATAAAATTTTTCAAAACCAATATCATCTATTCCACAAATCTCAACTTTATTTTTTATAGCTTTTCTAATTTTATATCTTTTTTGAGTTGTAAAACTGTTAAGTATATCATCTTCACTTTTATCGAGCTCTATTATTGCAGTCTCATATTGTTTGTATATACTGTAATTACAATAATTAGTATTAAATTCTTTTATTAATGGTAGTGATAATATTTCCAAACTTTCATTTTTTCTTAAAATAATATCATTAATATTAAAATTAATCTTCTCACTAAAAATCCATCCCCCAAAAGGTATACCAAATATTTTAGGACCTGAAATTAGTTTATAAATTAGTCTTTTTTTAATCTTATGTATAGGGCAGATACCAACAATATTTCCTTCTTTAACAAAGGCAAAATAAAAAAAATCAGTCTTAAAAATTTTAGTTATTATTTGATTCCAATCGGGCCAATGAGTTGGGCTTGAAAAATTTTTCGAAAGAAATTCTTCAATTTTAAAAAAGTCATTTTCATATAATCTAATTACTTTACTTTGCATTAAAAAATATGTTTTAAAGTCAATTTTTTGTTCTTAATTCCCCATAAGATAGCAGAAAAAAAACCTTGCCAAATCCTAATAACAATTACAAATTTAAACCGCTTAAGATATACTAATGAAGAATGGAGTATACCCATTTTTAATTGCCACCAAAAATAATTTCTAAAAAACTCAGCTGGCTTATGTTTTAATATAACAATCAACGGATTTCTTGCATCATAATAAGCTTTAAACGCTGATACTTTCCCTATTGTCATACTATCTTTATGCCAAATCTTTGCATAAGGGGTAAAATAAATTTTAAAACCTTCTTTTTTTGCTCTTATTTGCCAATCAAATTCTTCACACTGAAATTTAAAAGTTGTATCATACCCACCAACTTTTTCATACAATGCTTTTTTTACTAGCATATAAATATCATCAGCAAAATATCTTTCCGTAACTTTATCATATTGCCCTTTATCAATTTCATTTTGTCCGATATGACCTCCATTCCAAAGTATCGGGTCTTCCATTTTTCCAACAGTTTGTAAAGTATCAGGTTTATCAAAGTATAATACCTTCCCAGTAATAAATCCGCTATCTGTTTTTGTCTCCCCAATTTCAACCAAAGCACTAATTACTTTGTCATCAGCTTTAACATCATTATTTGTTATCAATACATAATCAGCTTTTTTTTCAATAAAAGCATATTTTAATCCTACATTTAATCCACCTGAATATCCAAGATTATTCTCGAGTCGTAAAACATAAACATTCGGATAATTCTTTGATACATATTCTTTTGTATTATCTGTTGAACCATTGTCAATCACACAAATACTAAAATTTGGATAATCATTCTTTGAATAAGAAATAATTGAATCATCTAATAAATGCTTTCCATTATAACTTAATATTAATACTATTACTTTAGGAATATTCAAATAATTTAAGAATTAATTCTTTTTCTCCATATAGGTTTAACATAATCATTTGTAAGAATGATATTATTAATAGGAATCTTCAAACAGTCATTACATACATTTTTACAAAACCCATAATCTTCAAAAATTTTATCTGTTGTATATTCTTTATGACAAAAATCACAAATACTTTTGCAAATGGATTTAATTGGAGGATTCATAATGTAAGAAGTGCAATACTTTGCAATTTTATTTTTTCTGTAATAGTCTGAAATTTTTTTATCTGCACAGGTAGTACAAATTGGAACATCAAAATATCTAAGAGAAGTTTCCTTTGCTGAATACTCGCCACACAAAAAACAAAACATTTTATCAGCTACTTTAACAGAAATAGTTATAGATTGTGCTCCAAGAAATCTTAAAAAAGAAGTTTCATTTTTATTTGCGAACCTGTATCCAAAAGAATTTTCATTAATATACTTTAAAGAATAATTTCCTAATTCGCAAAAAGCATAAAATAAATCAGCACTTCTATATATTGAAACTTTAAATCCTGTACTCTCAATAAATTTTTTCAATTTCCTAGGTCTATACCAATATTGAAAAAATGGCTCTTCAGATTTTTTTTGTATTAATATTGTTTTAGCAGTATTTTTTATCAATTTTTTCAATTTTTGATAAAAAATATAAAAAGATATTGATGGAGTTGAAATTATTGCAATTCCACCAGGTCGAAGAACTCTGTATGCTTCATTAAGAACTTTTTCAGGACCTTCAATAAAATGCTCTATTACTCCTAATGATATATACCCACTCAATGAATCATCATCATATCCCAAATTTACAATATTTTCATTCTTGAAAATCACGTCAAACCCATTTTCCATTTTCCATCTATTTAGGTACTCAATAGTTCTTAAAGAAAAATCTATCCCATCAATATCAATTCCCATTCTTGAAAAATAAAATACATATCTTCCTAAACCGCAACCCGCTTCTATTGTCTTTCCATACCTGGGAATAAATTTAGATATCCATTGTCTTAATCCAAAAAAATCCCACATTTGAATTTCAGATTCTGGAGTTAATTTCTCCCATTCATTTGACCATACTATTTCATCTTGTCCTAAATCTTTATACATATACTAAATTAAAATATATTAAACATTTATAACCCCAAAATTATGTTGTAATTTTGGGGACTCATAGTAAGCTAAAAAAGTTTTATATTTATATTTATTAATATTACAAAAATCATAAAATGCATTATGCCAATTAATATTATCTGACATAATAAATCCTCCATTTTTAACATATTTTGTCGCTAAATTAAATTCAAAAGTCATATTCTCATATGAATGTAAACTATCATGTAAAAAAATATCAATAAATTTAAGCTTTTCTAACAATTTTGGTAAAAATATTTTTGAATCACCTAATATTAGTTCCCATCTGTGTTTTAAATTATCAGGTATTATGAAACCCGGACTTTTATTAGGTGGCAATGAAGATGATCTCTTTTCGACTGGTAAGAAAGGATTTTCATCTCTATAACCACCCGTCTCAAAATATGCAGGTAAATCAATTGAGAAAAGAAATCCTTTATTATTTTTATTCAGGGCATTTAAAATTATGGATGAACTTACACCATACCAGACTCCTGTTTCAACTATTATTTCGGGTTTTATCTTTCTTACCAAATAATATATAAAATAAGGCCAGCAAATATTTTCGAATGGATAAGAAGCTGATAGACCAGCATTAATAAATTCTTTATTTACAGAATCATTAAATTCTTTATCATTTAATATTTCTTCCACTATATTAAAATAATCAAATAAACTAAAACCTAAATATTTTAATAAATCTTCGAAAGACTTTTTCCTTCTTCTAACAAATTTAGGAAAAATAAAAAATTTATTATTTATCCTTTTTAATATATTTGCATCTCTAATTAACATTAATAATTCTTATCAAAATCAATTAATGCTTCAACAATATAATCAATTTCATTTTCGGTTAATTCAGCAAAAAGAGGTAACGTAACAAAAAAATTCCAAATCTTTTTAGCATTATAACATCCATTATCCCATTTTTTAAAATAAGGAAATAATAATAAAGGAACATAATGAACACCTGTAGCTATACCTTTAGATTTTAAGTGAATTATTAATTCATCTCTCCTCTCACATCGAACACCAAAAAGCCAATAACTGTTTTCATTAGGCTTAAAAGGCAATAATGGTTTGATATGATTTAAATCTTTTATTCCTTCAAGATATCTTTTAATATGCTTACTTCTTTGTTTATTCATCCAATCTAATTTTTTTAATTGTGCTAACCCAATTGAAGCGGATAAATCATTCATATTATATTTATAACCAAGTGTAGATATTTCATAATACCAGTGTTTCGCATCATTTCCTTTCTTATCGGTATATCCATCAACTCTCTTCCATGTATCTTTATCAATTCCAACCCATCTGCATGCTTTCATCGGGGCAATTAATTCTTCATCGTTTGAGCACATCATCCCTCCATCTCCTGTAGTCATTGCTTTTTTTTCCTCAAAACTGAAACAACCTATATCACCCCAAAGCCCAAGCTTGATCCCTTTATAAGAACTACCTGCAGTGTGTGCACAATCTTCAACAATTTTAAGTTCATTAATTTGTGCAAATTCTTTTATTAATTCCATTTGAGCTGGATGACCACCGAAATGCACAGGCATTATTGCTACGCAGTCTTTTGTATATTTTCTTTGCAAATCATCAATTGAAATTGAAACAGTGTTTTCATCAACATCAACAAAAACTGGTTCGAGTTGATTATATATAGGTGCGAAAGCTGTTGAAGCAAAAGTAATAGCAGGAACCAAAACTTTTTTACCTAAAGGAAATTTAAAAGAAGCTATTGCAAGGTGCAATGCAGCAGTTGCTGAATTTAAGGCAATAGAAGATTTACAACCGATATATTTACTCCATTCAATTTCGAACTCGGATACCTTTGGACCTAATCCTATCCAAGCTCTATCGAAGGCATCCTTTATATTTTTCAATTCTTCTTCACCAAGACAAGGCTTAAATAATCTTATATTCATACTTCAATTCCTTTGTATTTCGTAATAAATTCTTTCAATGAAATATTATTCTTATCTTTTTCAGATAATTTTGGATTTTCAAAATTCCAATTTATATTTAAATCAAAATCATTCCAAATTATTCCAACTTCATATTCCGGTTTGTAAATATTATCAACCTTATATAAAACTTCTGTATTGTCACTTAAAGTGCAAAACCCATGAGCAAAACCTCTCGGAACTAAAATCATTTTTTTGTTTTCTTCTGAAAGAACAACTGAATCCCACTTTCCAAATGTTTTCGAATTTAATCTTAAGTCAACAAAAACATCTAATATTGAACCTCGAATACATCTAATTAGTTTTGATTCGCAATATGGTTGCAGTTGAAGATGTAAACCTCTAATTGTGCCTTTCAGTTTTGAAAGCGAATGATTTTCCTGTACCCATTTTTTATTTATATTATTTTTTCCCATTAATTCATCATCATATACTCGCATAAAAAAACCTCTCTCGTCCATAATCGGTTTCAAATTTATTAAATAAACATCTTCTAAATTAAATTTTGTAATTTCCATTAATTTATATTAAATACTTTTAAATTAATCATTGTATCTCTTAATATTGTACTAAATTTAATAGCCCCAAAATTATTTAAATGGTCATAATCATAAAAATCTTTCATGTAAAATCTATTATCATAAAAATAATTTAAATAAATTACCTTTTGATTTTTATTTACATATTCATTAATTCTTTTTATAAGTTCATTATAATAATTTTTATTTATACGTAAGGAATATAAAGATGAAACTGGAGCAGTTATAAAAACGATTGCTATATTTCTATCATTAGCAAATTTAACAAAACCATCAATATATCGCATATTTTCTTCCAATTTACTTTCGTTTATCATACTATTCGTAAATTTAACTCTTTCTTCGACCTTTCCCATATTATCGTTTATAGAGTCAACACTAATATCAGTTAAGTCTAAACACCAGCCATAAGAATTCATTCTCGTTTCCTGTTTATACGATTCTGGATTTAAAATTCTAAATAAAGTATTATCTAATTTGTAAAAGAAAGCAAAACTGTAACTTTTGATATCGATTATATCTGAAAAAACTAATGGATTTCTGGGTTCAATTTCAAAATATCTTTTATAGAAAAATTTTCTCCATTTTTCAGGAGCATCATTCATATCATACCATAATGAGAAATAAGATAATGTAAGGATAATACATTTTAAATTTTTTAATTCTGCTTTATATTTATTCTGCAACATATAATCGCAATACAAATCCTGACTATAATTCGCCATATTAAAGGAATTTCTACAGATAATTTCAGGATTAATACTCATATAACCATGAGAAGAACCTAATATTAACAATTCTATGCTATCCATTCTCTTTTCAAATAAATTTCTTTTATAAGTAAAACTATTTTCAAAACCTCTTGCATATACCTCAAAAATAACTATTATTATTATTACTGGAACAAATATATAAATTAGTTTTTTTATTAACACAATTTGCTCTTTCATTAGAATTTCGCGTAAATAAATGAAGCGGAGTCAAATCTGCCAAAGATTAAAATTATTAAAATAAAAAAATAATAAACACACCATCTTTGCCAAACTGGCTTTTTATTTAAAAAGATAATTATTGGATGTTTTCGTTGAATTAAATGTATTAATTCCAATATCAAAATAAACGAAATTGTAACGTAAAATTCATATCTCGAAGAAAATATTTTCATAACATTAACAAGATTATAGTTATTGAAGAAGTTTGATATTATATAGAGTGCATCATTAATATTATTTGAACGGAAAAAAATCCATAATATAGTTATTAAAGAAAAAGTAAATAGAATTCTTAAATAAGAAGTTATTGCTTTTTTTTCAATTCCTATCCTCATCAAGATTTTTTTTCTGATTTTTTTTGTCAGAAATGCAAAAATAAGAAGAAACGCATACATCATTCCCCAAATTATAAAAGTCCAATTTGCCCCGTGCCATAATCCACATATAAACATAGTAATAATTATTCCAATAATATATGACCAAGTTTCTGATTTTATACCAATAAACGGTTTATTATTTAATTTTCTTGTAACCGAATATGCAACGGGTAAAAAAATATAATCCCTTAGCCAAGTTGATAAAGTAATATGCCATCGTGTCCAAAACTCTTTAATGCTTTTTGAATAATAAGGTAAATTGAAATTTTCAGAAATCTTAAAACCCATTATTTTTGCAATACCGACTGCTATATCGGTATAACCTGAAAAGTCACAGTAAATTTGTATAGAAAATAAAATTGCTGCTACTATCAATGCTATTCCCTTATAATCTGATGGATTATCATAAACTTTATTCAAGAACTCTGCTAACCTGTCTGCTAATACAACCTTTTTAAAGTAACCTAAAGTAATTAAGATCAATCCTCCTTTTATATTTTCGTAATCAAAATGCTTTTCTTTCTTAAATTGCGGAATCAGGTTATATGGTCTTTCTATAGGACCAGATACAATGAGAGGGAAAAATGAAACATATTGTGCTAAATCAAAAAATCTTTTCTCAGAAATAATTCTTTTTCTGTAAACCTCAATCAAATAACTTAAAGATGAAAAAGAATAAAAAGATATTCCAATTGGTATAGATAATTTAATTACTTGTGATATTAAATCTGTTTTTAAAAAAAAAGAAGTTAAAAAGTTTAAGTATTTAAAAGTTATCAGAAATAATAAAACAAAAAAAATTCCCAATATCAAAGATAGTTTTTTATGTTCGGTCTTTTCTATAATAATCCCAAAAATATAAACAATCAATAAAATAGAAATTAATACAATTAATCCATTAATACCAAAGGATAGATAAAAAAGTAAATTCCCAATTAACAATAGTGCTTTTCTATTATTATTTTTTAAAAAAAAGTAAAATAGAATAAAAATGGTTAAAGATAATAGAAAGATAATTGAATTAAATTGCATTATATTAGTAAACTTAATCTATTTTTTAATGTTCTCAATCTAACAAATTTTGAAGAATTAAAATCTTCCAATGAAAATTTTTTATCAACTAAATATTTATATAGTTCTTCGATTCCTGTATCTAAATTATAATTCAAACGAAATTCAGGTAGTAATGTATATAAGTAATCAAAATTAACTCTATAATTTCTCGGGTCTTCACCTATTTCTCCGGTATAAATTATTTTCGAATCTTTAACAATAAATTTCACCTTTTCCGCAACATCCTTTACTTGATAATTTTCATTATTTGCACCAATATTGACCTTAATAAAATTGTTGGATTTCAAATCTAAACTTAAAAAATTTATAAAAGCCCTTGCAATGTCCATACAATGTATTAAAGGTCTCCATGGCGTCCCATCACTCATTATTCTAATTTCTTTTTTCGTAAATGCACAAGTGAGCAAGTTATTAGCAACTAAATCAATCCTGAACATTGGAGAAAATCCATAAGCAGTAGCATTCCTCATACAAATAGTAGTAAAGTCCTTGTCTGAAATACTTTTTAAAAAATCTTCTGTTGCAATTTTAGATTCAGCATAAGCAGATATCGGATTTAAATTTGCATTTTCATCAAGATCTAATTTTTGTCCTTTACCATAAATTGAACAACTTGAAGAAAAAATAAAACGTGGAATCCCTGCTTTCTTTGCCAGTTGTGCAATGTATATAGAGCCGTCTCTATTAACACTGTACGTAATATTAGGTATAAACTCACCCATTGGGTCATTAGAAATTGCAGCAAGATGCATAATGCAATCATACCCAGTTATATCATCTAAACTTATTTCTCTAATATCTTTAATCAATTCTATATCAGGATATATAAATTCATCCCACTCACAGCCTTCAAATAAATTCAGATCACAACCTTTTACAAAATGACCATATTCTTTTAGCAGTCTTACAAGATGAACACCTATATATCCTCGATGACCAGTTACAAATACTTTCATATTTTTAATTCCCCCATACCTTCCATTCAGGATTTGTTTGCCAAAGATTATTTAATAAATTATAATCTCTATAAGTATCCATACATTGCCAAAATCCCTTATGTTTGAAAATAGATAATTGCTTTTTCTGAACCAATATATCCATAGGTTCATTTTCCAGAACAAGGTTAATATTATTTTCAAGAAATTTAAAAAACTCCTTTTTAAAAATAAAAAAACCTCCGTTAATAGGATGTTGAGTATTAACATCTACTTTTTTTTCCTTAAATTTCACAACCAAATCTCCTTCAACATTAAGGTCACCAAAACGTGAAGGCGGGAAAACACCTGTCAAAGTACCAATAGTATTTTGTTTTCTATGAAATTCAACAAGTTCATTAATATTAACATTACTTACTGCATCTCCATATGTTAACATAAAATTATCTTCATGAATATATTTTTCGCAAAGTTTAGTTCGATAACCCGTCATTGATTCAACCCCTGTTTCTACAAGGGTAACTTTCCATTCTTTTTCTTCGTTATTTGTATGAAAAATCACGTTACCTTCATTACCTAATTTAATTGTAAAATCGTTATTATAAAACTTATAATTAATAAAATAATCTCTTATTACATCTCCCTTATAACCTAATGCTAATACAAATTCTTTATAACCATAATGCGAATACATCTTCATAATATGCCATAATATCGGTTTCCCACCAATCTCTACCATTGGTTTAGGCTTGTATTCGGTTTCTTCTCTTAAACGAGTCCCTTGACCTCCACATAAAATTATAACTTTCATATTAATTTATTTTTATTTTCTTATTTCTAAAATACTCAAAAATTTTAAAAACAGTATAAGATGCAATTATAATCAGTAAAGGGTCTAAATATGGTATTCTATACCTAATAAGACCTGCAGTCATTAAACTTATTATTGTATATATTATACAAGCATAAATAGTATAGAAACAAAAAACTTTAGCTATTTTATTCTTTATTAATATTATCCAAGCTGGAATTGCAAGTAAGAAATTCCAATTGAATTTTATAGCTTTGAAAATTTTAATAAATAGATTTTGATTAGAATAAAAAGTAATTAATCCCCAACTATCTAATAATTTAAAATAAGCAATCTTTATCGAATCAACAGGATATTCATAAATAAACTTTACCGCTTCTTTTAAAAACCAAAAAGAAGACTTTACTGGTAAATATAAAACATGTAAATCATCTTTAATTATATCTTTATCACTATCCCATAATGAATTCCAAATTGGATACTTTTGCTGGATGACAACTGCGGGAGACCAACCCCACCAAACAGACATTGCACCTTGAGATGAAATGAAAATCAATACTCCTGAACTAAAGTAAGCATATAACGACCAAATAAATATTGGAATCAAAACAAAAGAAAACCAATATAGAAAAAACTTAATTTTTATAGTTCTTGATATATTTGAAATACAAACAATAAAAATTAAATATAAAAATGAATAATAAAAGAATTGTCCTCTTGTCAACGAAGCCAATCCAGTAAATAGACCACTTAACAATAAAAACTTTATAATAGAACCATTCGAATAAAAAAACTTTACAATAAAATATAAAGATAATAACCCCATCAACATGGCTAATAATTCACAATTTATTTGGACAGCTTCATTCCACATTGGATAATAAAAAATCATTAAAAAACCTGAAATCCAACTTATAGCAGTATTAAATATTAATTTAGTTATAGCCGAAATCAAACAAACAATAACGGAAGCAATAATAATTTGTAAAATAATAATTGCTTTAATTGACACTCCAAATATTAAAAAGGAAATAGCTAAAAAAACTGAATATGTAGGTGTACGAAAATAAGCTACAATAGGTATGTTTTCGAAACCATAATCATACTTTTTACCTTGTGATAAAGCTAATCCTCTATCGAAAAAGTTTTTGGAATCACCTTCATCTAATTTTTCGACGTTCCAGTGAGATTTCATTTCACCAGTCTTATCCTCAACTTTATTTCTGAATACCAAAACTGAGAAACCAAAAATTAAGCTAAAAACAAATAATAATATATATCTATATATTAACCGAACATTCAAAATAAGTTAACTAAAAATCTAATATACAATAAATATAACCTTGTTCTTTTAAAATTGCTTCAAATTAAATTATTACATTTGAATTTTATTTAATTCAATTCTATTCATAGCTTGCTCTTTTACTGCAAGATACATAAATAGTGAAGCAATTATTAAATGAATAATAATATCTTGGGGTAGTGTAGATGTGTTGAGTACATAAATTGGGTCAACAGTAAAATTCACAATTAGATAACCAAAAAAACAAAGAGTAAATATCTTAATACCATTTACAAAAGAATTACTATTTGGAATTCTCTTTATATATTTAAAGCATTTTTTAAAAATATGAAATATAAAAAAGATATAGAAACTATATCCAAAAATACCAGCTTGCAATAAACCAACAGGTAACCCTCCTAAATGGCTATCAACATAAAGATAATATTTGTCTGATAATCCATAACCGACAAGAATACTATTTCTAATTGATTCTAAAATATTAGGCAAACGTACATTTATTCTATAATCAAATGTATCTTCAGCTCTTATCGAACCCTCTTGAACACTTGCCATTCCTACAAATCTTCTATAAGATGAGCCCAGTATATCATCTAAATTAATAATTTTTACGAAATCCAATATTGTAATTAAAATTACTATTGCAACAAAAATCTGTACTATTATATTTGGTTTTCTTTTGGCAATTAAAATAAAATATAATAAGATAATGAAAACAAACATAATAATTGCTGAACGAGTAGCAGAAACAAGAACAGAAGTTAAAGAAACTATAATTACTAATAATGAATAATACTTAATAATTTCTTTTTCATTGCTTTCCAATATAATAAATGCAAATATATATGCTAATCGAATAATAATAAATCCGTCAGGTATTGCTCTAACGTCCCCTGTAACTGAATTATAAACTCCTTCCATAAAACCTGGGTCAAAATAATTTATAAGTTTTTCTCCTGTTTGTATGGCATATATTTGTGACATAAACTCGATAAACACAAAGGGAAAAAACATTAACATAAATTTATATATATCTTTTTTGTCATTAATCAATGCTGGAAAAGAATAAATTAATGTGTAAAAGAATAATCCTCTTAAGGTTGCATTGAAAAACATTTTGATTGATAAACCATGAAATATAGATACAATAATTATATAAGGGAAAATATAAATAATATTCTTAAGTTTAAGGATATCTCTATATTTAAACCTTTTGCCTTTTATAATTGCTTTTAATAAAGCAAGAATTAAAAATATATCTAAAACAGAAAATGAAACCTTAGCCATGGGTGAAAAAATCGGTAGTCTTCTAATTGCAGAAGCTGAAGTTTCACTAAAAAGTCCAGCTGGAAAAGAAGTTATAATTAGAAAAAAAGCAAACCAAAAATAGTTTGCCTTTGAATACCAAAATATAACAAATAATATAATACAAAATAATTTATCTAAACCAATAGGTGCAATATATACCATATACACCATAATAAAAAATAAAAAAATAATTGCAATTGAACTGAATAAAACAACTTTGTTTTCAGAGCTTTTGTAATTATTCTTAATTTTATTATATAAATTAATTCCCATTTAAATTAATCTACATCAAACAATAATTTATCTTTCAGTCTTAATAGTTTTTTTAGTATCAGGTTTAGAATAATAATAATAATAATTATAGTAATACCCATAAGAACTCTTAAATGAAAAATTATTAAGAACACATCCCAACAAATTACGTGGATTTATTTTATAAAGTCGTTTATAAGTTTTTATAAACGTTTCAAAAGGTGTCATATTTGCCCTACACACAAGTAATGTACCATCAATAATATTGAAAAGTATTTCAGAATCAGTTACTGAAATAAAAGGTGGTGAATCAATAATTATTATATCATAAGAATTATAAAGTCTATCAAGAAAATTCTTAAATTGAATCGAACCAAGTAATTCAGATGGATTTGGTGGTATAGTCCCGCTTGTTATAAAATCCATTGAATTAATTTTAGTTTTTCTAATAATTTCATTATACTCAACATTAGCAAATAAATAATCACTTAAACCAGGATATCTTTCCATCTTAAAAATGTTATGTATCCTCGGTTTTCTTAAGTCACAGTCAAGAAGTAAAGTTTTCTTTCCGGCTTGGGCAAAACTACCTGCTAAATTTACTGAGACTATTGTTTTCCCTTCGACAGGGATTGTACTTGTTATTAAAATGGTTTTAAGTGGGTAATCCTCAAGTCTTGAATATTGAATTCTTGTCCTTAAAGCTTTAAATGCTTCTGATACTGAAGACGTTGGTTTTAATTCAACCACAAAATCTGTTTCTGGTGAATGTACATCGAGTAATTCTTTAAAACTTGGTATCCACGATAAAACACTTGCACCTGAATTCTCGAGTTGCTCTGGCGTCTTTATTGATTTATCGAGAAAATTCCTAATAAATGCAAAACTTAACCCTAAAATTAAACCAATAATTGAACCAGCTAAAAAGATTAAATTCTTATTGGGTGCAATTTGATTAACAGTATCAAATCCTGGCTCTAACATTGAAGCATTTCCAAACCTTGTTCTTTCATTAATAGTTGCTTCTTGATATTTTTCTTCTAAAGTTATATACAATTTTTCATTTGTTTTCATCGTTCTTTCCAATTTTGCTAATTCCATATTTTCAGCTGGAAGTTTTTTAATCTCTGAATCAAATTTTTTAAGATAACCGGAAAGAATATTTATTTTATTTTTTAAAGCAGCTGATTTTAAAGAAGCCTCAAATATATTTTTTGATAAATTATACTTTTCTTCAGGTGTTTGAGAAAGAAGCCCCGCTCTCATTATTTCTGTTTTTTCTTCCAGATTCTTCTTTAAAATACCTACTTTTGTATCAGTTGAATTAATTATCTTTTCTTTTACTTTATTATCGGTAATATTTGCAATCTCTATATCACGCTTCACTTCCAATTCTGCAATTTGCTTTTGGAGCTCTTGTATATAAGGTTGGGTTATCTGTCCTTCAATATACTGCATTAGGGTTGGATCGTTTTTCAAGGATTCTTGTTTTAATGAATTTAGATTATTTTCATTAATTTTCAAATCAATCTCAGCAATATTCTTTTCTGATTCGTATTTTGCAGTATTTTCTATCAATAATTTGGCTTGATTATCTAATACCATATATCCAACTTTTTTCTGAAAATCCTGTAAAGAAGATTCGGCTATTGTTAAATCATTCAATTTCTTTTCTCTTTCATTTTCAAGAAATTTCTTAACATTAGTTATATCTTGTCTATTCAATTCTCTTGAATAGTTTACATAAACTTCTGAATATGTATTCGTTATCAACAATATTTCATTTGGATTAAAACCTTCTGCAGTTATAGTTACAGCATCAACACTTTTTTTAACTTCAATCTTTACAATTGAATTTAACCTTCTCCTCAAAACTTCTTGTGTTAATGGTTCTACTTCATTTTCTGATATTTTTCTTACAAGATATTGATAATCTTTTAAATCATGATAAGTTTTTAATGAATCCAATAAAGAACGTGATACAACATCTCTAATATAATAACTTTTCATCAATTCTATTTGATTTGATAAAACTCTTTCAGACATAGCAACTTGATAAAAAATATTATCAGATTTATCCAAAATGCTCTGTGGTTTGTCGATTCTCAATGTTGATACAGATCTGTAAACTGCTCTGTAGTTCCTTATATATGTAGTAGTAACTATTAGAGATATTGCTAATATTAAAATGATTGGTAGTAAATTCGCTCTAATAATATTGTAATAATCAGTAACCTTCTTCGAATCGGGCTCAAATTCGATTTCAAATATTTCTTTATCTATTGGATCTAATTTATTCATATTAAAATTTTTTAATATTATAAAATTTTAATTTCTAAATATTGTTACAATAAGAACTGCTATTGACGTTAATGTTGATAAACCAGCTAAAAATAAACCCAAGTTTTCCCTAAAAAAATATTTCGGTCCCCCAGGAATAAGGACAATATCACCTGGATATAATACAGGATTTTGTTTTTGAGTATTTCTAATTTTTTCTTCCCAAAGAAAATCATTGTAATTTAAATTAATTACTTTGTTTTCTTTGATGTTTAGCGAATCGTTTTTCAATCTAACAATCCTTATGTCTTCTAATTTCGCTTCTACCAGAGGTCCACCGCATAAAGATATTAAGTCAATAAAAGTTGTTCCTTCTGGAATTAGATATTTACCTGGATTTTTAACATAACCCCAAACACTAATTTCAAAATTTACTTTATCTTTATCTGCATAATTATAGTAATTGACACCTGTTTTAACGATTTCATCATATCCAATCTTTTGATTTTTATCCTGTCCATACAAATATTTATTAAAATATGGTAATATTAATAAAGTTATTAAAATTATTTTTAAATTTACTTTCATATAATTAAAATTTTGTTGTAAAATTATTTTTTTTGTATAGCTCCGCTTTGTAACTCACATTTAAGTTATTATTTTTATATATCTATATATAAATTTCTAAAATCCAATTTATAAGATAACAATAAGGAATCTTTAATTCAAGATTCTAATTTCTTTGCAAATTTCGTATTATTTTTACACATTAAATTTAAATTATTTAACCTTGATATTTTATAGGTTTCTTTAATTAAATAAAATTTTTAAAACTTTTTGTGCTAAAACAACTTATCTTTTTTCAATTTATTTAAAATTGAATTAGAATATAATAATTTTATGCTCTCGGGTGATAAATCTTATGCATTTCGATTAAATATTCTTTTTCTATATGTGTATAAACCTGTGTCGTAGAAATATCCGAATGACCTAACATCTCCTGTATTATTCTAATATCAGCTCCACCTTCAAGTAAATGTGTTGCAAAAGTGTGCCTTAATGTATGTGGATGTATCTTTTTTTTAATACCTGCCATTGCACTATATTTTTTTAAAATATTCCAAATTGCCATTCTGGTCATTTTATTCCCTCTAAAATTCAAAAATAAGTAATTCCCGGAATTATTTTTTTTAATCAATACTCTTTCTTCATTAATATATTTCTCGACATACCTCAAGGCAGTTACACCAATGGGAACAATCCTCTCTTTTAATCCTTTTCCTATTATCCTTAAAAATCCGTCTTTAAAGAAAACATTGTTAATCTCTAAAGAAATTACTTCATTAACTCTTAATCCAGAAGCATACATAGTTTCGAGAATTGCTCTGTCTCTTAATCCAAATTTTTTAGATAAATCTATTGATTCTAATATTTTATTAACTTCGTCAATAGTTAGTACAGTAGGTAATAATCTCGAAATTTTTGGTGTATCGAGATTTTCTGAAGGATTATCAGTGATTATATCTTCAATAATAAGAAATTTAAAAAACGATTTTAAAACTGAAATCATTCTATATATCGATTTTTCGGAATAAACCTTACCTTTTTTACTTTGTTTTTTATTCATATAAGTGATATACTCAATTAAAATATTCTCATCAATATCCTTAATATGATTTAATTCTTCTTTTTGTTCTATAAAACTATAAAAAAATTTTAAATCAAAAACATATGAATTTATAGTATTATCGGAAAGTGATTTTTCTAATTTTAAGTAATTAGTGAATAATTTTATATAATATTCTAAATTATTAATCAACCTGTAGGTATTTTTTCTTCAGGATACTTAATTCTCTGATGATGGATTCCTATTAAAATCTTAAGGAAACTTTTTTTAATTTGAGTTAAATCTTTTAAAGTTAAATCACATTCATCTAATTCACCTTCCATAAATCGCTTTTTAATCACTTCATCTATTTTTTCTTCAAGTTTTTGAGGTGAGGGATCTTCTAATGCCTTAGTTGAAGCTTCTACATTATCCGCTAACATAGCTATACCAGTTTCTTTTGTTTGTGGTTTTGGTCCTGGATACCTATATATATATTCAGATAAATCTTCTTTGTTTTCATTATTCCTTTGTTGAGCTTTACTGTAAAAATACTTTACTAAAGTTGTACCGTGGTGCATCGGAATAAAGTCAATTATTTCTTTTGGTAACTTGTATTTTTTTGCCAATTCAATTCCATCTTTTACATGGGATATAATAATTTTCGCACTAAGTGATGGATTCAAAGTCTCATGCCTGTTATATTTATCAATCTGATTTTCTACATAATATGAAGGTTGTATTGTTTTTCCAATATCGTGATAATAACATCCAACACGAGCTAATATTCTATTTGCTTTAATCGCTTCTGCCGCAGCTTCTGCAAGATTTCCCATAACTATACTATGGTGAAATGTGCCTGGTGCTTTTGTAGATAATTCCTTTAATAACGGTTGATTAAAATCAGCAAGTTCCAATAGAGTTAAATCCGTAGTAATTCTAAATACTTTCTCATAAAAAATTAATAAACCATATGCAATTATTGGAGACATAATTGCATTTATCCCACCATAAATTAGGTTTGTAAATATTTTATTCACACTTTCGAATCTATCAAAACCTATTGCAAGAATTGCAATTGTATAACCGGCAAGAATAAAGTAAAAAGAACGAAATATTTGTGTTCTATTTTTAATATCTCTTACACTAAAAATTGCTAATACAGATCCACTAAACGTTACGAATACAACAGTATAATCACCTCCTCTAATCGCTGCTATTAACAAGCAAATTATAACTATTGCAAAAAATGCAAGTCTTGAATCAAAAATTATTGTCAATAAAATTGAAGCAACTGAAACAAAAATCAATAATTCTACAGGTGCATTAATAGTTAGTTTCAAACTCAAAAAAGAAATAAAACAAACTAAAATTATAAGGGAAGACAATAATGTAAGTTTTAAATTATCATTATAAATATCGTATCTTATATAATAAAGAAAAAGCGTCAATATTATTAAAAGAATAGAAATAGTCATTATTTTCCCTATAATCTGCTTAAAATAATCCTGAACACCAATATTTTCTAATCGAACCTTTTTAAAAGAATCAAGTTTTAGTTTTGTAAAATTTGTTATAGGGTCATGCTTACTAACAATTCTTTCGTTTTCTCTGACAATACCAACTGTCTTTGGAATTTGCTCAATTTTATTTTGTATTTCAAGGTCTGTTAATTCCTTGTTGAAAATTAAATCTTCTTTTAAATAAAAATCGGAAATCTGCAACGCTATTTGTGTAAGTAAGGTATCACTAAAAACTTCAGTAAATTTATTTCTTAGTTCAAAAAGGATACCTTTTTTATCATAAACTTTATTTAGCGAATCAGTTCCTAAAAATTTCTCTCTACTCGATTTTATAGAAATTGTATTTGTAGAAACTTTAGATTTATCAATATTAATTATTTTTTCTTTTGCAAAATCTAATATATATTGTTTTACATATAATTTAAAGTTCGGATAAATTATACTATTTGAACCTTTATATTCATTTTTATAATACTTAAAAAATATTTGCCATTGTTCATTTGATAGTTCTAATCCGGTATTTTCTTTCTCTTTTTGAATTTTTTCTGAAAGTATTATATTATCATTATTTTTGTCAAGATTATTTGCCTTTATAAATAATTCCTCGAGTGTATTAAAATATAAATTAATACTATCTTTAAGTTCCAAAATATTTTTATCTACTTCCACAAAAACTAATGGAACATCTTTTACAACTTCTCTTTTTTCCTTCTCATACTCATTTTCATCTTTATATATTGGGAAAGTAAAAGGTGCTATTAAGTCCTCATTTGACCAAACTGTTCCAACTTCTATATCCGCATCTATACTTTTATAATTAGGTAGCAAAAAACTAATTATGATAATAGTAAATAATCCTATAAAAGATTTTACAAATATATTTTGATTTAAGCTTACTTCTTTTTTCCCTAACTTTATTTCGTTCTTTATTTTTTTATATATCAACTTCATAAATAAAAAAGTAGCTGTTTTTAGCTACTTTAAAAAATATTGTGCAATTAATACACTCATTTATTATATATTATTAGATATCTCTTCTTTTATTATATAATTTACTCTTTTTTCTATAACATAGTTTGATGTAATATTATTCATTAAACCCTTTATTTTTTCATCTTGCATATCTTCAAAGTTATCGAATTCTTCATTCGATTCAAAGAATATTATTTCTGAGAAATTATTCTTCTTTTTAGAATCCTCAAAAATAAAATATTCTTTATTGGTAGTGCTTTTTATATAACTTTTTAACTCATCAATGAGTTTAAGATAACCTTCACGCTTTTCTGGAAAAATATTGTAATTTACTTCAAATAAAATTTTCGCCATTATATAATTATATTTAATTTTTTTATGTAATATATAAAAGTGTTTTTACAAAAAAAAGTTAAACTTTTTACCAATTTTTAGAATTATAAATGCAAATAAATTGTTGTAAAAATTAGCTATTATATTATTAACCTATTAGGCAAATGAATAAACTGAAAGATGAAAAAAGCCCATATCTGTTGCAACATGCAAATAACCCTGTTTATTGGTATGCGTGGAATGATGAAACTTTAAAAATTGCTAAGGAACAAAACAAACCGATTTTTTTATCGGTGGGTTATTCTACTTGCTATTGGTGTCATGTAATGGAAAGAGAAAGTTTTGAGAATGAAAATATTGCTAATTTGTTAAATGAATACTTTATAAATATAAAGGTAGATAGAGAAGAAAGGCCCGATATTGATAGAGTATATATGACAGCCCTACAGTCAATGGTGGGTACGGGTGGCTGGCCTATGAATATGTTTTTAACTCCCGACTTGAAACCGTTTTATGGTGCTACATATATTCCTCCGAAAGCTAAATACGGAAGAACTGGGTTTGAAGATATAATTGAGCAAATTAATAATCTTTGGATTACAAAAAGACAAGAAATAATTACAAGCAGTGAAAAAATATTCGATTTACTTAAAAGCCGTCTTAATGAAAAGAATAATCTGACTTTAAATATTAATGAAAAAATATTCGAAAAATCATTTGAATCGATACAAAATATATTCGATTATGAATACGGTGGCTTTGGTCTCGGGAATAAATTTCCAAGACCAGTAATGCTAAATTACTTATTATCTCTTTATTATAAGGATAATAATACAGAAGCACTCGATATGGTAACATTTACTTTAAAGAAAATGTGTGAAGGAGGAATATATGACCATTTGGGAGGCGGATTTCACAGATATTCAGTTGATACATATTGGCGTGTGCCTCATTTTGAAAAAATGCTTTATGACCAATCTCAAATAACATCTGTTTTATTTGACACATACGCTATTACGAACAATAAATATTTTCTCAATTTTGCAATAGAGACACTCGAATATGTTCTAAATAATCTTACCGATAAAAATGGAGGATTTTACTCTGCGGAAGATGCTGAAAGTGCTATTGAAGAATCAATTCCTAAATACAAAGAAGAAGGATACTATTACACATGGGAAAAATCTCAAATTGAAGAAACACTTGGGAAAGAAAATGCATCTATATTTTGTTACGTTTTCGGGGTAAAATATGAAGGTAACACTATCTCTGACCCTCATAATATTTTTAAAAACAAAAATGTGCTTCACTTAGCAAATGATTATTTTGATGCTGCAAAGGTTTTTAACAAAAGCCCTGATGAAATAGAAGAAATAATTACAAAATCTAAAAAGATTCTGCTCGATAAAAGAAAAAAAAGACCAAGACCCCATCTTGACGATAAAATTCTGACATCTTGGAACAGCCTTATGATTAGTGCTTTTGCAAAGGGATATCAAATAACACAATACAATAAATATAAAGAAACTGCTGTAAAGAGTTGTTCATTCATTTTAAATAATTTATGGGATGAAAAGAAAAATATTTTATACCATCGCTATAGAGATGAGGATGTAAAATTTCAGGGAACTCTCGATGATTATGCTTTTTTAATAAAAGCACTTATTGATTTGTATGAAATAACATTTGAGGAATATTATTTAAAGATGGCAATTAAAATATCCGAAGTTACAATAGATAAATTTTACGATAATGTTAATTCAGGTTTTTTTGATACAGAGAATTCTGTAAAAGATATTATTCTAAAAACAAAAGATTTATATGATGGTGCTGAACCTTCGGGTAATGCAATTATTATGGAAAATTTTATAAGGCTTGGATATATTACAGAGGATAATAAATTTAAGAGCATTGTGGAAAACAGTATAAAATATTTTTATCCAAAAATTGAAAATTCACATTTTTCAAGCCCGCATATGCTGCACAATATATTGTTTAATAAAATTACCCCTAAAGAAATTATTTTTACTGGAGATTTAAACGATACCGGTTTAAATAGTTTAATAAAATATATTCACGGAAAATTTATTCCTTTTAAAATATTTATATATGCCAATAAATATATAGAAAAATATTCGACATTCATTAAAGATATCGTAAAAGATTATGATAAGACAAAAATTTATATTTGCGAAAACCAAACTTGCAAGCTTCCAATTGATAATTTGGAAGAATTAAAAAAAATACTATAAAAATATACAACAGGAGATATTAAAATGCTTTTTGATTTAAACCTAACCGTAAAAGTTTACAAATCAATAAAAAATAAAATTGATAATGCAAAAAAAATTCTCGGGCGCGAGATGACTTATGCTGAAAAAATTTTATATGCACATCTATATAATAAACCTAAAAAGCCGTTTGCAAACGGGATTGATTTTGTAGATTTTCAACCCGACAGAGTTGCTATGCAGGATGCAACGGCACAAATGGCTCTTTTGCAATTTATGTCGGCGGGGATTCCAAAAGTATCTGTCCCTTCAACGGTTCACTGCGACCATTTAATTCTTGCAGAAACAGGTGCTGAAAATGATTTGATTAAAGCAAATTCGGATAATAAAGAAGTATTTGATTTCCTTGCCTCAGTTTCACAAAAATATGGAATTGGATTTTGGAAGCCCGGAGCTGGAATAATACATCAGGTTGTCCTTGAAAATTATGCATTTCCGGGAGGAATGATGATAGGTACCGATTCTCATACTCCGAATGCAGGAGGTCTTGGAATGGTAGCAATTGGGGTTGGAGGTGCTGATGCAGTTGATGTTATGGCTGGTTTGCCATGGGAACTGAAATTTCCTAAGATACTTGGTGTTCATCTAAAAGGTAAAATGAACGGCTGGACATCACCTAAAGATGTAATATTGAAATTAGCGGGAATACTTACTGTAAAGGGTGGAACTGGATATATTATCGAATATTTTGGTGATGGAGTAGAAAATATTTCCTGTACAGGAAAAGCAACAATATGCAATATGGGTGCCGAAATCGGAGCGACTACTTCCCTTTTTCCATTCGATGAAAGAATGTATAAATATTTAGTTGCAACAGAAAGAAAAGAAATAGCAGATATGGCAAATGAAATTAGAGATTATTTGAAAGCAGATGTAAATAGTTCAAAATATTATGATAAAATTATCGAGATTGATTTAAATATTTTAGAGCCACATATAAACGGACCTTTTACACCTGACCTTGCACATCCGATATCAAAATTCAAAGATGCCGTAATCGAAAACGGTTATCCAGAAGAATTAAAAGTTGGATTGATTGGAAGTTGTACAAATTCTTCTTATGAAGATATGGAGCGTTCGGCATCGGTCGCAAAGCAGGCAATGAAAAAAGGAATTAAAGCCAAGTCCGAATTTATAATTACACCGGGTTCGGAACAAATTCGAGCCACGATTGAAAGAGACGGACAACTCGATGTGTTCACAAAAATAGGCGGTCTTGTTCTTGCAAATGCCTGCGGACCCTGCATAGGTCAATGGAAACGACACGATGTTAAAGACGGAGAAAAAAATTCAATACTAACATCCTATAATAGAAATTTTGTAAAGCGTAATGATGGAAATGCAGCAACTCATTCTTTCGTTGCTTCGCCTGAAATAGTTACTGCATTATCACTTGCAGGTAAACTTACATTCAATCCCCTAACTGATTATTTAGAAAATGAAGAAGGTGAAAAAGTAAAATTAGATTTGCCATCAGGCAACGAATTGCCTGAACACGGATTTTTGCAGGGTCAAGAAGGTTACATCCCTCCTGCGGACTCAGGAAGCAATATAAAGGTGATGATTAATCCAGAAAGCAACAGGCTTCAAGCATTATCTGCTTTTAGTGCACCTGATTTGAATAAGGATTTCAAAGATCTCAAATTACTTTTAAAGGTAAAAGGTAAATGTACAACTGACCATATTTCGATGGCAGGTCCATGGCTTAAATACAGAGGTCACCTCGATAATATTTCTAACAATTTGTTCATAGGTGCTGTGAATTATTTTAACAATAAAATGAATTCCGTGAAAAACCATTTAACTGGTAATTATGATGAAGTTCCGAAAGTAGCTCGTGAATACAAAGCAAATAAAATAGGATGGATTGTTGTAGGCGAGGAAAATTACGGAGAAGGTTCATCACGCGAACACGCTGCAATGGAACCGAGATACCTTGGAGGAAAAGCAATAATCGTAAAATCATTTGCACGTATTCACGAAACTAATTTGAAAAAACAAGGTATGCTGCCTCTTACATTTACTTATCCAATGGATTACGATAGGATAAAAGAGGACGATAAATTCGATTTGGATATTATCAATTTCGCACCTGATAAACCATTAACTCTAACAATAAAACATAGAGACGGTTCAAAAGAAGATATTATGCTTAACCATACTTTTAATGCACAGCAAATTGAGTGGTTCAAGTCAGGTTCGGCTTTGAATCTTATTTCGAAAAATAAAAATACCAAGTATCAATAATTAACTTTGGATTTTGATAAAGATAAAATACAGAATACACTATAATTAGATAATTTTTATGTCTTTTAATATATTCAGTTTCACAAAAGTAAAATCAATTGACGTAAAACAATTCGAAGAACTTAAAATTCTGGGTTACAAAATAATCGATGTACGTACACCTGAGGAACATTACGGAGCAAGAATAGAGGGTTCAATTCTTGCAGATATTTATTCACCCGATTTTAAAAAAGTTATCGATAAACTGGACAAAGAAGAAAATTATCTAGTATATTGTCGTAGTGGTAACAGAAGCCGTACTGCCTGCGATTTCCTGATGAAATGGGGATTTAAAAATGTATTGAACCTATCGGGGGGAATAATCTCCTGGGTCAATTCAGGGAAAGAAGTCTTACAAAATTAAAATTGTATTTAGAATTCAATATTGATATATTATTTAGTATTTCATAATTAAATTGGCTAAAATATTTATCTTAATATTATTTTTCTTCTTCAATTCATATTTATTATATGCCGATAGTTTAAACGTATTCGATAAATGGAATTCCCTCGATAAAAAAATCGCATTTAATAATATTAAAAAAGAATATGCAATTAAGTTAATACAAAAGTATCAAAAAGAAGCAGAATACTATTTTTATAAAAACGGTGGTAAAGATGTTAAAAGAATAAATTGGATTTTTCCATTAAGTAATTATTCCAAAATATATTTACGAGAAGGTGGAAAAGATTATAATGAAAATGCATACGATTATTTTGACGGTAATAAATCGTGGAATCATCCAGCAAACGATATTATGATTGCAGATTCAAATAAAGATTGTTCCGATGATTCAACCGGAAGGCCTGTAGATGTGGTAAGTATGTCGAGCGGAGTTGTTGTGGCAACCGATACTACATGGGAACCCGGTTCGATTTTAAGAGCAGGAAAATATATTCGAATTTATGATGTAACAAATAAAAAGCTTTTATACTATTCTCACCTGAATACGGTTTTCAAAAAACCCGGAGATATAATAAACGCAGGAGATAAAATCGGAGAAGTTGGTAGAACAGGAAGGCAAACAGTGTTACCTGCTAATATAACACATTTACATATTGCACTTTTAAAAATTGAAGACGGCTATCCCCTTCCCGAGCCGCTGATAGATGACTTGAAATGTTTTATTAAAAAACATCATTAAATAAATTTATAATTCCATTTCTTTTTCCGCATAAGAATTCGGAGTTTCCTGAATTTTAACGGTTACTTTATGAATGTTCTTGAATCTTTTGTCTTTCAGCTTTGCAGATATTTTATAAAGAAAATCCGTGCAAATATTTTCTACGGTAGAATGGTAATTTGCAATTACATGTTTCATTTTATTTTTCACAAGAAAATCTTTCACTACCTTGTCCTTCTCCCAGCATAAAAATGCGTGGTCGTATTTTTCGATGATTGGATTAATTATTTTTCCGAGGTCGTAGAAATCAATCACCATACCATTTTCCAAAGGTTCACCTTCCACCTCGACAATCATTTTATAAGAGTGTCCGTGAAAGTTATTGCATAATCCTTTATGCAAAGGGAGGCGGTGTCCCATCTCCCAGCGAAATTCTTTAGCTATTTTCATAATTTAAATTTTATTATTTCTTCTCTTGAGAGGACTTTTTTTTAATTTACAATTTTTATTCTTGCGTCAAGGATTTTGCACCTGTCGTTTAAATGTGAAAATACAAACGGATTCAAATCAAGTTCAACTATTTGCGGAAAATCGGAAACAAGCTGTGATAACTTTAAAATATTATCTTTTATAAATTCCAAATCAACCGGCGGATTTCCGCGAACACCTTTCAATATTTTATAAACACCCGTAGACTTTATTAATTCCTCTGCATCCAAATCATTTACAGGAAGTAATTTAAATTTTACGTCTTTCATCACTTCAACCATAATTCCACCCATACCAAATGCAACAAGATGACCTGCATTTTTATCTTTAATAACACCGAGGATTGTTTCCGTTCCACCCTTTATGTAAGGTTGAATAGTAAATCCTTCGAGCTGATTATCGATTCCCTTTT
Organism: uncultured Ignavibacteriaceae bacterium; assembly: GCA_964400285.1. Taxonomy (GTDB): domain Bacteria; phylum Bacteroidota; class Ignavibacteria; order Tepidaquicellales; family Tepidaquicellaceae; genus FEN-1279. The sequence goes on along the minus strand of CAYNTK010000001.1, from coordinate 136,323 downwards.
CCTTCAAACCCGCTATCACCTTATTTTCTGCTTGAATAAGCTCTTCCAGATTTTTGATATCAACAACAACACCACCAACATCGGATTTATGCACAAGTTTTTTTCCTGCAACTTTAATAACAACAGGATAACCGATTTTATCCGCAATATCGACCGACTCCTGAACATTCTTTGCAAAATAAGATTCTACAATCGGTAGCTTATATGCTTTCAATATCTTAACGACATCATCGAAATCAAGATAAGTTTCGATATTTTTATATTTTTTAAAAATATCTTCTACAACTTTTTTATCTGCTGAATAAGTTTTGTATTTCCCTTCAGGTTTTTCTTTATGAAGTTTATACTTATACATCTGCCCGATTGCTTTTGCTGCTGCTTCGCAATTATTAAATATAGGTGGATGTCCATCGACCGCTTCAGCAAGTTTCGGAATAATATCATCCTGCGACATTAAAACAACTGTTGCACATTTCTTCGATTTAATTGCAGCATTGCAAATTGATTTTCCGATTTCAAGTGTATCGTGCATCAGCGGTGGTCCGAGAATTATTATCCCGGCATCGATATTCTCATCTGCAAGCATTATTTCAGTTGCTTTTCCATATACTTCAGCAGTTGCAGGTGGAAGCACATCTACAGGATTTGTAAAAGCAGCTTCGGGTACAAGAATTTCGTGAAGTTTATCCTGTGTTTCTTTCGAAAGTTCAGGAACCTGAAGTCCCGAATTAAACGCTTCATCAACAGTTAATATTGCAGGACCACCTGCATTTGTAAGAATTCCAACGCGATTTCCTTTTGGCAACATAGTCCTGTCAAAAGATTTCGCTAAATCGAAAAGTTCATCAACCGTAGTAACTCTTATAACTCCACTCTGTTCAAATATTGCATCTACTATAGTATCCGCAGATGCAAGTGCTCCAGTATGTGAAGACGCTGCTTTCATACCGGCTGCTGTGCGAGCGGCTTTAATTGCAATAACGGGTTTATGTTTGGTAATTTTTCTCGCAGTATCCATAAATTTTCTTGCATCTCCAAAACTTTCCAGATAGAGTGTTATTACCCTAACATCTTCATTATCTTTCCAGTATTCCATTAAATCATTTTCATCTATGTCAGCCTTGTTTCCAATGCTAAGAAATTGTGCAAACCCGACATCTTTCAGTTTTAATATTTTCAATACAGCAGCACCGAGTGCACCGCTTTGCGAAACAAATCCGATACCTCCCGGATTTGGCTCACCCTGAACAAATGTTCCGTTCATCATAACCCCGGGTTTTGTATTAATTATACCCATACAGTTAGGTCCGACCATTCTCATTCTATTCTTATGAATCTTCTCCATAAGAAGTTTTTCCATCTGTTTTCCTTCGTCACCTACTTCTTTAAACCCGGCAGTTATAACAATAATATTTTTTATATTTTTTTTCTCACAATCATCGATAGAAGCCAGAACAAATTGCTTTGCAACCATAATAATTGCAAGGTCAACATCTTCTTCGATAGCTACAATAGATGGATATACCTTAATATTATGAATAAAATCCGCTTTTGGATTAACAGGATAAATTTTCCCGTTATAACCAAAGTTCAATAAATTTTTCATCAATTCCCAGCCGAGAGTTTTTTCTTTTGAAGAAGCACCAACAATTGCAATCGACTTTGGATAAAAGAAACCGTCAAATTTTCCGGGCATAATTAATTATTTAATATTTAATAGAATGTGTAAAATTATGCAATTAAAATACAACTTTAAATTGAATTTAAATTACACAAATAAATACTTTTTATGCATTTTCAGTGTGATTGATAATAAATAAAAAATAATATATTATTATAACAATTTAAAAATCTAATTAATAATAATATGATAAAAATATTTAACAAGGAAACGGGAGAGTTCATCGGATACATTACAGAATCACAATTACAATTTTTAATTGACCACCTCGAAGAAGAATCTGAAGAAGATGTCGATTATTATATTAATATCCCTACCATTGAATCTTTCCAGGAAATGGGTGCTGAAGAAGGTCTTTTAGATGTATTGAAAAAAGGTCTCGGCAATAAAGAAGAAATGGAAATAAGGTACGAGAAGGAATAGTTTAAAAATTCAAGAAATTTACAAATAATTTAAAATAATGAAAAAGTTATTTATAACTTCAATCTTATTTTTTATTACTTTAAACATTTCCTTTTCACAGGATAATGAAGTAATAAAGGTAATTAAAAACAGAAAAAGCGTCAGGCATTTTACGGGAGAAAGCGTAAGTAAAGACGATTTGAAAAAAATACTTGAATCCGCTATGTGTGCACCAACAGCGGTTAACAAGCAACCTTGGTCGTTCGTGGTTGTTACCGATAGAAAAGTGCTCGATGCACTTGCAGATAGCTTACCATATGCGAAAATGCTTGCAAATGCAGGAGCTGCAATTATTATCTGTGCAATTCCTGAAAAAGCATTTGAAGAAAGTACAGAATTTGCAATAATAGATTGCTCTTTAGCGGGAGAAAATATTTTGCTTACGGTTGAATCTCTCGGTCTCGGAGCTGTCTGGACAGCGGCTTATCCTGATGCCAAAAGAATGAGTACAGTAAGAAATGTACTTGGGATACCTGAAAATGTAATTCCGTTAAATGTTATTCCAATTGGACATCCAACAGGTGAAGATAAACCAAAGGATAAATTTAAGGAAGAAAATATACACTGGGAGAAGTGGTAAATATATTTTTATAAAAGTGGTTTCATAACATCTACCATCGAGCTCGAAGGGTCAACTTCAATTTCAAAACCCCGTTTTTGAAAGACTGCAATCATTCTTTGATTATCCGATGTTGTTTGTGCTATAATTTTTTTCAGACCCCAGTGTTTTGCAATTTCAAAACAGTAATCCGTCAGAATTCCACCAATATCCCTGTTTTGCCACTCATCAGAAATCAAAATTGCATACTCAACAGTTTCATGGTCAGGGTCAGCAATCAATCTCCCAACACCAATTAACTTTTTATTTTCACCTTCTTTTATTTCTGCAACAATTGCAATTTCTCTATCATAATCAATATAGCAATACCTTGTTGCAACTTCGTGAGATTGCCATTGGAAGAAATATCTAAAACGTGAATAAATAGATTCACGCGAGCAACTGGCAAGCAGTTCCATCCAAAGCGGTTCATCTTCCGGTTTTATAGGTCTGAAAAGGACATCCGTTCCATCCGGCAATTTTACTTCCTTAACATATTCTTCAGGATAAGGTTTCATTGCAAGATGTTCGTATGGTTTTATCGATTTATTTAGTAAACTTGTATCTACAACAATTCTCGCATCGAGAGCAACAGCACCGGATTGAGAAACTAATAATGGATTGATATCGAGTTCAATAATTTCGGGATAATCAGCAGCCAAATATGAAAGCCTGATTAAGATTTCTATTAATTTTCGAATATTAACCGGAGGTTTACCACGATAACCTTTAAGCAAAGGATAAATTTTTAGAGATTCAAGCATTTGAAATGCGAGTCTTTCATTCAGAGGAGGAAAACCTATTGTCCTATCATTAAAAAGTTCAGCACCGATTCCACCCATCCCCGTTAAAATCACAGTTCCAAAAGTAGAATCTTTTTTGATTCCAAGAATCATTTCCACACCATCTTTAATCTTAAACATCGGTTGAATTGTCACTCCTTCTAAATTTGCATCAGGTTGTTTTGATTTTACATTTTGCATTATTCGCCTATATGCAGAGCTTATCATAACTTTATCCTGAAGATTCAGTTCCACACCTCCCACATCCGTTTTATGTGAAATATCAGGAGAATGAATTTTCATAACCACCGGAAAACCAATTTCCTCTGCTTTTGAAATAGCTTCATTAACAGTTTTAGCTAAGACGGGCTCCGATACAGGAATTCCATATGCATCCAGTATTTTCTTTGAAATTACTTCCGATAATATTAATGTTTTATCCGTAGAGATATTAATTTTTTCACTTAAGCAAAAATTTTTAAAATCATTTCTTAAAATACTTCTGTCAATAGGAAATTCAACAGGTATTTCCTTAGGTGTTTCATATAAACTCGAAAGATTCCTCGAATAAGATACTAAAGTCATAAATGAACGAACCGCCTGTTCGGGAGTTTGATAGACAGGTATTCCTGCATCGCTTAATATCTGCATTCCTTCTCTCATTCTCTCACCTCCAAGCCATGCGGCAAGTATGGGTTTCTTAGTGTCACCTGAAAGTTTTGAAATTTCCTTAGCGGTTGCAGTAGGATTTGTCATAGCTTGAGGAGTCAATATCACAAGTACGGCATCAACATCCTTATCGTTCAATACAATTTGAACGGCTTTAGAAATTCTTTTTGAATTTGCATCTCCAAGAACATCCACAGGATTGCTTTTAGACCAGAATGCGGGTAAGTTTGAATTTAAAAGTGATAAAGTTTCTTCCGATAATTCCGATAATTCACCATCGTGTTCTATTAAACTATCCGTAGCCATAACACCTGGCCCTCCTGCATTTGTTACTATACAAAGTTTTGGTCCTTTTGGAATTTTGCCTCTTCCGATTAATTCAGTACAATCGAAAATATCTCCTATATCAAAAACACGAGCAATACCGACTCTTCGAAAAGCCGCATCATAAATTGCATCTTCTGCTGCCATAGCACCTGTATGTGACGCGGCAACTTTTGCAGATTCGGGAAACCGCCCTGCTTTATAAGCCACAATCGGTTTTGAGCGTGCAAAAGAACGAGCCGCAGTCATAAATTTCCTCGCTTGTGAGATTGACTCAATATATAGAATTATTGATTTAGTTTTTTCATCTTCTCCAAAAAAATCTATCAAATCCGAAAAATCCACATCAATCGCATTTCCTACCGAAATAAAATAAGAAAAACCGATTTTTTTCTCTATTGCCCAGTCAAGTACAGACGTACAAAGTGCTCCCGACTGAGAAATAAACGCAATATTTCCGTTTCTTGGTATACCTGAAGCAAAACTTACATTTAAATTTAAAGAAGGGACAATTAAACCAAGACAATTTGGTCCCATTACCCTCATATTACCATATTTTTTAATATTTTCTTTTATCTGATTTTCGAGTTTAATACCTTCGTTACCGGCTTCTTTAAATCCTGCCGACATAATAATAATATTAAGTATTCCTGATTCTCCACATTTATCAACGTAATCGGGTACTTGTTCAGCGGAAGTGCAAATAACCGCTAAATCAGGTCTCTTCGGAAGTGATTTTAAATCGGGATAACATTGTATTCCAAGCACAGCTTCAAATTGAGGATTTACTGGATACACAACACCGCGGAATCCCCCACCAGTAAGATTACCCAGCACTTTACCACTCACACTATTAGGATTAATCGAAGCTCCAATTAAAGCAATTCTCTTAGGATTGAAAAAAGATTCGAGTTTATGGACTGACATCTTATAATTTGTAATGTATAATGATTAATGAATATTATATACAAAATTAATTTAAACCTTTATCAAAAAAAATGAATTTAAATTTATATTTAAGCATTTAATATTTTTATATGATATACTATTTTAAATTATGGACAAAAAAACAATTACAATATATAGCTGGAATGTAAACGGGATAAGAGCTATTGCTAAAAAGGGATTTTTAGAATGGGTGAAGAAATCAAAAGGTGATATAATTTGCCTTCAGGAAATAAAAGCTCAACCCGAACAAATACCGGATGAAATAAAAAACATAAAAGGATTTCAGTCTTTTTGGTTTTCAGCGGAAAGGAAAGGTTATTCAGGTGTAGGAACATTAACCAAAATCAAACCTGAAAAATCAATAAATGGATTTGGTAATAAAAAATTTGATATAGAAGGTAGAGTAATATTTAGCGAATTCGAAAAATTTGTATTGGCAAATGTATATTTCCCAAATGGCGGAAGAGGTCCGGAAAGAGTAAAATACAAACTTGATTTCTACGATGAACTATTTTTTTATCTTCAAAAAAATTATTCCAATAGAAAAGGAATAATTGTAACAGGTGATTATAATACTGCCCATAAAGAAATCGACCTTGCACATCCTAAAGAAAATGAAAATAATACAGGATTTTTACCGGAAGAAAGGGAATGGATAGATAAAATAATTAATTTAGGATATGTAGATGTATTCAGAAAATTCAATCAAAAACCCGGATGGTATACATACTGGGATAATTTTACAAGGGCAAGAGATAGAAATATAGGTTGGAGAATAGATTACTTTATGGTGTCGGAAGATTTTGTAGATAAAGTAATTTCAGCAAATATTCATACAGATATAATGGGAAGCGACCACTGCCCAGTATCAATAAAAATTAAAATTTAAAAATAAAATATTAAAATGAAAGCGGCTCTACTTAAACAAATTGGAAAGATTGAAGACCTGAGAAAAAATTTAGTAATTGAAGAAATTGACAAACCAATAATTAATGAAGATCAAATATTGATAAAAATAAAAAATGCGGCATTGAATCATAGGGATTTATGGATTACAAAAGGATTATATGCAGGGATTAAATTGCCTGTTGTTTTAGGCTCCGATTGTTCCGGTATTATTGAAGAAAAAGGGAAAAATGTCAAAGATTTTTCTACAGGAGATGAAGTTATTGTGAATCCAAGCATTAACTGGGGTGATAATGAATTATATCAGGGAAAAGATTATAAAATATTAGGTTTACCCGATAACGGAACTTTAGAGGAATATATTTCCATACATAAATCATATGTTTACAAAAAGCCTTCACATCTTACATTAGCTGAAGCATCTGCATTCCCGCTGGCAGGCCTGACGGCTTACAGAGCAGTTTTCGTTAAAGGAGAATTAAATAATAACATGAAAGTATTAATAACCGGTATAGGTGGAGGAGTTTCTACTTTTGCGTTATTATTTTCAGTAATAAAAGGAAACGATGTTTATGTCACATCAGGAAGTAATGAAAAGATAAATACAGCAGTAAAACTTGGTGCAAAGGGCGGTGTGAATTATAAAAGTGAAAACTGGGATAAAAAAATACTTGAAATCTCTAACGGTGGTTTTGATTTAATAATAGACGGTACAGGTGGGAATAACATCGGAAAATGCCTTAATGTAATTAATCCCGGAGGAAAAATTGTAAACTATGGAGCAACAACGGGAAATGCAAACGATTTTGAAATCAGGAAGATTTTCTGGAAACAGGTATCGCTTCTTGGAACAACTATGGGTTCGGATAAAGATTTTATAAATATGTTAAAATTTATAGAAGAAAATAAAATCAAACCTATAATAGATAAAATATTCGAATTTGAAGATTTATGCGATGCATTTATAAGAATGGATAAATCGGAACAGCTTGGCAAAATACTTGTGAAAGTTTCTAAATAAAAACTCGTTTCCAAATTTATCATTTAAAAACGAGTTCAATCATTATTTCATTTCAGATAGAAAAGAAAAGCTTTTAAACTCTTTTCATCTCTTCGAGCTTTTTCCTTACTTCATTTAACTCTTTATTTATATCATCATATTCTTCTTTTATCTCGACATCATAATCGATTTTATCATCAAAAAGAAGATTATCGTCTGGAAGTTTTTCTCTTGGACTTTTTATTTTCTCTGTAAATGCTTTGATACCTTTTATTAACGCATTATAAAAATTAATGGTATCGTTAATTGGAGGTTCAATTTTTTTCTGAAGTCTTTCTTTGAAATCATAAATATCTTGAGCTAAATCCTTTACTTTTTCGGTAGCTTTTTTTACTGTATCAATGTTTTCTTCGACTTTACCTGAAATTGTATTTAATTTTTTAACAAGTTCAAGAGTATCTTCAATTAAAGGATCCACACGAATTTTAAAATTATTGAAATCTTCTTTTAGTTCATCAGTTTTACCAATAAGTTTTTTGACATAATTAGAAAGAGAAAAAATCAGAACAATAAAAGCGATAAAAAGAATTATCTGGATGATTATAGAAATACTTAATAATATTTGATAAGTATCAGTCAATTATATAAAATTTAAAATTAATAAAAGAACTTTTAACTTTTGTTTTTTTCTTCGTTATAAGCATCAATACCAGCCTTAAAAGCATCTTTAATTCTATCGGTTTCAGCACTTATTTTTTCTTTAGCCGTACTGAATTTTTCAGAGGCTTTTTCTTTTGCATCACTAAGAAGTGTATTTGCATCTTCAATAAGATTGCTTGCCTTTTTCTTAGCATCCTGAATCAATTGTTCGGATTTTTTCTTTCCTTCATTTATTAATTCAGTTGCTTTTTCTTTTGCAATCTGCATATATTCAGCAGTATCATCAAGGAATTCATCCTTTTTCATTTTGATATCATGTCTCAACTCTCTACCAGATTTTGGTGCATAGAGTAGAGCAATAATACCGCCAACAATACCACCGGCTAAGAAACCAATTATTAGCCCTTTTGCCATTTTATTTTCTTCCATAATAATTTACTCCTTTTAAAATGTTTATGAATAAATATCCGCAAACATAGTAATTACAATGTAATAATTATAATTACTATAATACGAACGCTTAAAATAAAATATCAATATAAAAATGATAAATCAATTGATAAAAAAATACGCAAATATTAAATGTTTATAGCCTCGCCATAAGCAACACCTGCAGCTTCCATTATTGATTCTGCTAAAGTTGGATGTGCATGGATTGTTTTTATAATAGACTCCCCTGTTCCTTCAAGAGACTTCAGCATAACAAGTTCACTAATCAATTCAGTTGCTTCAGCACCAACAATATGAGCTCCAAGAAGTTCTCCATATTTTTTGTCAAAAATAAGTTTTACTATACCTACTGTTTCACCCATAGCTCTCGATTTACCATTAGCTGAAAATGGGAATTTACCAATTAATATATCATATCCCTGTGCTTTAGCTTTTTCTTCTGTTAACCCTACTGAAGCTATTTGTGGTTGACAGTATGTACAACCTGGAATATTACTATAATTTATATCTTCTACTTCAAGGCCTTTAATTTTTTCTATGCAATTAATCGCTTCTCCTGAAGCCACATGAGCAAGCCAGGGTTTCCCTTTTGGGTCAATCAGAGCAACATCACCTATTGCGTATATTCCTTCAACATTTGTCTTATAATTTGTATCCACTTTAATTCCATTTTTAAATAGTTCAACACCAAGCTCTTCAAGTCCAAGATTTTCAATATTTCCTGTAACACCGATGGCAAGCAAAACAACGTCGGATTCAAATGTTTCGTTGGTTTTTCCTGAAACAGTAGTAAATACCTTATCTCCTTTAATTTGCACATCTTCTGTTTTGGTTTCGGTATAAATTTTCACCCCGAGTTTTTTAAATTCACGTGATACAACATCTGAAATTTCTTTATCCTCAATAGGTAAAATTTGCGGTAACATCTCAATTATAGTAATCTCCGAACCAAAAGCATTATAAAAATAGGCAAATTCCATTCCTATCGCACCGCTCCCGACTATCAGCATTTTTTTAGGAATTTTCTTTTGAAGCATTGCTCCTGTGGAAGATAAAATCTTTTCTTCATCGAACTTAATATTACCGAGCGTTCTTGCCCTTGCACCTGTTGCTATTATTGTATGTTTCGATTTTATTACTTCAATCTCTTTTCCTTCCTTATCCTTAATACTTATAGTTTTATCTTTATTAAACTTCCCTGTTCCCTGAATTACGGTAATATTATTCTTTTTCATTAAATATTGAACACCTTTTTCGGAAGCCATTGCAACTTTTCTCGAGCGGTCAATAATCTTCGAAATATCGAAATTAATATTTTCGGCACTTATTCCGTGCTCTTTCAAGTGCTTCAACGAATTCATTATTTCAGCATCTTTTAATAGCGATTTTGTAGGAATGCATCCCCAGTTAAGACAAACACCACCGAGTTTATCACGCTCGATAATTGCTGTCTTAAAACCAAGTTGCGAAGATCTAACTGCTGCTGTATAACCTCCCGGCCCACTACCAATAATTGTAATATCGAATTCTTTCATATAATTATTATATTTATTTATTTAACTGAAAGTGTTAATTTAATAATAATGAGGAATTAACTCAATATAATATGTAATATAATGAGTAGATTAAAAAATCTGAAACTTGGGTTCGAATATTTCAAAAGCATTATTATTATTATAAGCTTAATATTAATTATTTTTCTTATCGGAATTTCAGGCTATATTTTAATCGAAGATTATACTTTTCTGGAAGCAGTATATATGACAATAACTACAATTTCAACGGTAGGCTTTCAGGAAATCAATCCTTTATCGGATTATGGAAGAATTTTCACATCTTTATTAATTGTATCCAGTATTGGAATCTATTTTTATTGTGTAACTTCTTTAGCTAAATTTATAATAGAAGGTGAATTTAAAAAATTTTATATGCATTATAACGTGAACAAAAAAATTGAAAAACTAGAAAATCACGTAATCGTATGCGGTTACGGAAGAACAGGGAGGCAAATCTGCCTCGAATTAATTGATGATGGAATACCTTTCATCGTTATAGAAAGCAGAGAAAATGTTATCGAGTATTTAAAAATTGATGGCAACATACTTTATTATGATGGAGATGCAACCGAAGAAGATACATTATTATTAGCAGGAATTAAAAGAGCGAAAGCGATTATTACCACATTACCAGAGGACCCCGATAATGTATATGTTGTATTAACTGCAAGAGAACTAAATCCTGATATTACAATTATCAGCCGTGCATCGAATGAAGCTTCTGAGAGTAAATTAAAAAGAGCGGGTGCTAATAATGTAATAATGCCCGAAAAAATTGGTGGTGCACATATGGCTGCTCTTGTAACTAAACCTTATATTACAGAATTTATTGCTAATTTAACAGGACAAGGCTCTGATATAAGTTTAACATTTGAAGAACTGTCGTTAAGTAACCTTTCCGAAACATATAAACATAAATCAATTCGTGATTTAGACATAAGGAATAGAACCGGTGCAAATATAATTGGTTTAAGATTAAACGATGGAAGTTATAAAATAAATCCTTCACCTGATACACTGATTGACCCAAATGCAAAATTAATTTTACTCGGATCTGAAAAACAAATTAGTGAAATGAGAAAATTAATTGCAGAATTATAATGCGAAATAATTCTACTTGAAAATTGCAAAGAATATTAATATAATTAAACGAATTAAGTTTTGGATTACAGTAAATATGTTTTTTGAAATTAGCTTTATTTTCAATAAACAATTTTTATAAAAACATAAATAAAAATAATATGAAAAAGTTTTTTCTCATAAAATTATTAATATTATTACTAGCAATACTAATTAGTGCTTGTAATAAAGATGAATCTCCGACAAGCGGTAATACAAATCAAGGGACACAAACACAAACATTTACATCAACACCATCGGTTCCAATACCAATTAAGCCTTTAGACTGGACTAGCGATTCAATAAACGCTAATATTTCAACGGGAATAAACGCTCAAAATGTTAAAGATGTTAAATTACATCTAAATAATTTAGAAGGAATAATTGCTCAAAATCTAAAGTTTGTTTTGTTTCATAACAACAGAGAAGTTTTCGTAATAGATACACTAATGCCTACATCACCAAGCCCCGGTAATATGATTAACACAATTTTAAGTGATTCTTCGGGAGCACCTCTTATTTCAAATGGGAATTATCCTTACACAGGTGTATTCAGACCATCAAATCCTCTAAGTGCTTTCTTTAATTCAGAAGCATCAGGATATTGGACATTAAGGATTTATAATTCTGGAAGTCTTAGAACCGGAGTAATTAAATCGTGGGGAATAACAATTACTTATACTCCTACATTACAAACACCGACACTCACAAATGCTTATTTACCTATGCTTGGTGATAATCACCGATTCAAATTATGCGATACAAATAATATTGATACAAATATGTTGAATCTTGGTGGTGAAAATGTAACGTGGAACTTCGAAAATATAAATACACAACCAAATGAATATACTGATGAATATGTTGAACCGATTCTTTCTCCTTTGTTCTGGCACTTTCCTATTTCCAATCTGGCTATAAAGAATATCAATTTAACTGGTACCAGATTCGATTTCATCAGGTCGGAACCTTATCCCGGAACATATAGATATTATGGATGGGCAGATTCAAACATAAATGGTCTTGTAATAAAAGAATATATTCCTTATTTGCCTACTTATAAAGGAAACCCAATAACTTACAATTATATAAGTATCGATAGCGGTTTAACTCAGTCATCTCAACAAGGATTCAATGCAAATGGAAAATTTATGGATACAGTTAAAGCAAATGGCTGGGGAACATTAAAATTATCTGGTGGACTAACATATAATAATGCTATAAAAATACAAATCTCTGTTGCCGAGGTAGACACTATTAATAACTTCGAAATTAGATATACATTAAACAAAAAGTACATCTGGTATACTGTTGGTTATAAATTCCCTGTATTTAGAGTTCAAATAATATTAAGATATTCTCAAAGTCAACAAACAATTAGAAAAGAAGTTATATACACCACAGGTAATGTCCCTATAAATAAGTAACTTCAAAAATAAAAGTTATAGAATGAAATCCCACTAAATCGTAAGGTGGGATTTCTTATTTTCTTCACTTTATTTATTACTTGACTATACAATATATTTTAATTATTCTTAAACAAATCTAAAATATGACGTAATATATATGCATTTGGAAAATGTATAAATCCTGATATCTCTATCTAATACTACAGGATATAATTAGATTACTTATAAAATAAATTTAAATGTAAACACCAACAAAGAAAACGTCATATGTTCACCTAAAATAGTAGTTGTTTTTATTTATTAAGTTTTAATTAAAGATTTTTGTAATATATTCAGAAATCATATTTATTGATTTCTTTATATTTTAATAAATTAAATATTTTCAAAAAATTAATTGGAGGAAAAATGAAAACCGCTATTTCTTTCCTAATTGCTCTATTCTTTTTTTGTAATGTCTCAAATGCACAGTTTAAATATGAGAATCCTGTATGGGTAAAAAATAATTCAGGAACTGCTTTGACTAACATTCAAGTCTTGATAATATTTAACACTCAAGCTCCTATTGGTGCAGGTTGGATGCTTGCTAATGGAAATGACATAAGATTTGTTTCTACTTGTAATGGAACAACTTACCTAGGACATTGGGTTGAGGGATATCTTAACACAGATACTACAAAAATCTGGGTTAATGTTCCTTCTATCGGAGCAAATGATTCCACTCAGATATTTTTATATTATGGGAATCCATCTGCTACCAATATTTCGACACTATCCGTATTTTATGGACCACACTCAGCAACTGATAGTGTAATGGTAACTTCTTCAAACACAGTTAGTAATTGCCAAAGAGGATTCAGATTTACTGCAATTGAAGATATACTTGTAGCATACTTTGGTAAGAGAACTCCAAACGCAACTCAACGTTATTTGACTTTATTCGATTTTACAACTCAAGCAATCCTCGCACAAATACAAGTTGATGCTGGCACGGTTGGTGTTTATAATTATAATGAATTAACTACTCCATTATGGTTACGTTCAGGTCAGCAATATGTTATGCAATTATATAATGGAACAAGTGATATGTACTATTATGGTACAAGTTCTCAAATCGGACAACATCTCACCTATGGAGATATGCGATATTGTAATTCTTGCACTCAAAATACATTCCCAACGAGTATTCTTTCGAATTATCACTACGGAACTCCAGATTTTCTTTATTATACAAAACAGACAGTATCCCCAGCACCCACATCAAGGGTATTACCAGCTGCTGATACTAATACACCTGTAGCACCTACAAACTTAAGTGCTCTTGGATTAAATTTATCTGCTCAGCTTAAGTGGAGCAAAAATTTAGAGTTTGATATGTATCAATATGAAATATACAGGAACACATCAAACAATCCATCAACTGCTACAGTTTTAGGGAATGTTAATCATCCTGACACAACATACTTAGCAACCGGATTGGCAAACGGCACTACGTATTATTTTTGAGTTAAAGCTAGAGATAGATACTGTGTGAATAAGGTAAGCGGTTTTAGTGCTGTTGCAAGTTGTACCCCAACCAGCATAGCAAAAATCGATAACAGTATCCCAGAAAAATTTTATTTATCTCAAAATTACCCGAATCCATTCAATCCTTTAACAACTATTAGATTTGGATTAAAAAAGCAAACTGATTTTTCGATTAAAATCTACGATGCTCTTGGAAGACAAATTAAAACTTTATTAAATTCCAATCAACCTGCTGGAAATTACGAAATAGTATTTAATGCACAAGAATTTTCAAGTGGTATTTATTTCTACAAATTTGAATCAACTGAATTTACTACAGTTAAGAAAATGCTATTAATAAAATAATTTGGTGATGATAAATAAAAAGCCGTTGGTATTACCAACGGCTTTTTTATTTTATTTAATAATTTTTCAATACGATGATAATTCTTCACAAGCTTTAAACACCCAGTTATCCTGAGGCAATGCGGCTTTTTCGAGATTCGGATGGAACGGTACATGAACATTTAATCCTGCAACTCTTTTTATCGGTGCATCTAAATATTCGAATGCCTTTTCTGAAATCTCCGCAACTACTTCAGCACCAAATCCCATAAAGCGTGAGTCCTCATATACGACAATAACCTTTCCTGTTTTCTTTACTGAATTAATTATTGTATCAATATCGAGCGGAACAATAGTTCTTAAATCTATAACTTCGACACCTACTCCCCTCTTTTCCATTTCTTTTGAGGCTCGGACTGCTTTTTCTACCATAGCTCCATAAGCAACAACGGTAATATCTTCACCTGTTCTTTTTATTGCGGCTTTTCCAAAAGGTAAGTAATAATCTGCATCTGGTTCGGGAGATTTTGCATACGGTTGCCTATATAAAAATTTATGTTCGAGGAAAAGTACAGGGTCATTTAACCTACAAGCAGTTTTTAGTAAACCTTTAGCATCAGCGGCATTTGAAGGATATGCAATATATAACCCAGGACATTTTGCAAAAATTGCTTCAATGTTTTGCGAGTGATAATGCCCGCCACCAATATATCCGCCACAAGCTACACGAATTGTAACAGGTGCGGGAAATTGATTATTCGAGCGATACCTGTACATTGAAAGTTCATCCCTGATTTGCATCATAGCGGGAAAAATATAATCTGCAAATTGAATTTCAACAACGGGTTTTAATCCTGTCAAAGATAATCCTATTGCAGTCCCAAGTATCGATGCTTCGGCAAGAGGTGAATTGAACACCCTTTTTTCTCCAAATTTTGTAGAAAGTCCTTTAGTTGCTGTAAACACTCCCCCTTTACCGTCAGCAATGTCCTCGCCATAAATAAGCATATTTGGATTTTTTTCCATCTCTTCGTGGAGTGCATGATTAATCGCATCTACCATAACAACTGGTGAACCTTCGGAGGTAAGTTTTTCATATTCTATCTTTGCTTGTTCTTCTTCCGGACAGTACATATAATTCTCAACTGTCGAAGGGTCAGGGTCAGGTTGTTTGAAAACTTCATCTGCTGTTTTTAAAATCTCTTCGTTTAATTGTTTTTTTAATTCATCGATTTTTTCACGTGAGTAAATATTTTTCTCTATAAGAAAATTTTCCATTTTCAAAATCGGGTCATTTCTTAAATCTTCTTCGAGTGATTCTTTCGAGCGGTATTTTTCCTGAACGTCTGAAGCAGAGTGAGAGCGAAGCCTTACAACATCTGCATAAATCAGCGAAGGACCTTTTCCCTCTCTTGCATTTATCACTGCTTCTTTTGCTATTGCATAACTCTGGAGGAAATCCGTTCCGTCTATATGATACCTGTTAAGATTTTCAAATCCGGAAGTTAGTTTATAGACCGAACCACCGGTTACCTGGTCTTCAACGGGAACAGAAATGGCAAATTTATTATTCTGAATACAAAAAATTACGGGAAGTTTTTCTCTCGAAGCCCAGTTTACAGCTTCGTAAAATTCACCTTCTGCCGTAGAGCCTTCTCCACCCGCTACATAAACTATTTCATCTGTGTTCCTAATAACACAACTCATTGCCGTTCCTACTGCCTGCAGGTACTGTGAGCCGGTACAGGAAGAAGGTGTTGGCATTCTCAACTCTTTACTGGAAAAATGTGACGGCATCTGCCTTCCACCCGTAAATGAGTCGGTCGCTTTTCCCATTGTGCTTTGAAAAATATTTTCCACCGTGATTCCAAGAGCAATACTTAATGCTTCATCCCTATAATATGAGTAAAACCAATCCTTACCCGGTCTCATTGCCATAGCCAGAGCAACCTGTATTGCTTCATGTCCCGAACCCGAAATTAAAAATCCTGCTTTTCCCTGTTTAATCATTGTTTCAATCCTGTCATCGGTAAGGCGGGCTGTCAACATATTTTTATAAGCTTCGATTAATTGATTTTCGGATAGCCCGAAAAAATTATCTATATTTTTCTGATTATTTGTATTTTCGTTTGTTCTTCTTTTTGCCATTATTTTTTATGAAGTATATTTATGATTTTCAATAATATAAGTAACAAAAAAAAATGGATTAAAATCCCTAAAACGGAAATGAATTTAACTTTTATGCTCGAAGTTTTTACCGAATTTAATTATATCAAAGTTATATTTCTTTCTGATTTTATCGAGGTTGTTAACAACATTTTTAAATTTATCTTCATCGAAAAATAAATTTTCCTGAACGGCACCATCTTCATCGAGCAGTTCTGAAAATTTCACCCCAAGCAAACGGATTTTTCTTCCTTTTCCAAGCAGTGTTTTCATCATAACAAGTGCGTCTTCGTAGAAATCCATCTCGAGATTGGAATACCGCGTGCGTGTAAAAGATTTTTGGTTAACCGTGAAATCCGCATATTTAACTTTTATGGTGAGAGTTTTTCCCGTGAGTTTATATTTACGAAGCCGTGTGCAAGCTTTTTCGAGTAATGAATAAAGTTCTTTTTTCAGAAATGTTAAATCGTTCGTATCTTCCCAAAAAGTATTTTCTTTGGATAAAGATTTCTGATGTCCATCTTCCGATTCAGAATGGACTTCTCTGTTATCCTCACCATTTGCAACGTTATAAAGATAAGAAGAATATACTCCGATTTCATTTTCAAAAAAACTTTTATCGAATTTCAATAAATCGCCAATTATCTTTACACCATATTTATTAAGCTTCACAAGTGTTACCTTACCTACTCCTGGGATACGCTGTACAGGAAGTGGAGCTAGGAAATCTTTTTCATAACCAAAAGGTACGAGTGTAATGCCATCTGGTTTATTTTGTTTAGAAGCAATTTTTGAACAAACTTTTTTTCTTGAAATCCCGACAGAACAGGTGATTTTTAATTTATTCTTTATTTCTTCTTTTATTTTCATTGCTAAAAACACGGGGTCATTATTATAAAGATGTAAAACACCCGACACTTCAAGGTAAGCTTCGTCTATGCTTGCAGGTTCAACTATAGGGGTATATTGATATAAAATTTCACGTACACGTTTTGAATAGTTTGAATAAAGTCCTCGAGTTCCACGAATAAAATTTCCATCAGGAGCAAGTGAAATTGCTTGTGATATTGGCATAGCTGTTTTTATTCCTCTTGCTCGTGCAAGATAGTTTGGACAAGATACAATACTACGTAAATCCCTTTTTGTACCTCCGACAATTAATGGTTTCTTTTTTAATGATGGATTTATTGCTTCTTCACAAGAGGCAAAAAATGCATCCATATCAATATGGAAAATCACCTTCTCAAGCAAAACATATTTTAATTATAAAGTTTATTAGGTAATACCTTAATATATCAATAAAGGAAAGAACTATTCAGCAATTTATAATAGTTATAGATATTTTATTCCAATTAACTTATATACTCCTCCAACTTTCCCAAACAAAAGATTTCTGTCGGCATCTTTACATATAATAAAAAAATATTCAGGATTAAACATTTTTTCTTCTGTAGTAAAGCAATCTTTAGAGAGATGGTCAGATGATTGAATTTCATCACACTTGATTGGATAATCATAAGTGCATATTTCGATAACACTACTTTTAAAAATTTGTGAATACAAAGTTTTAAATTCTGATTCATCATTAGCAGTTAAAGTTGGTCTATTATATGCTTTATTATAGTAATCAACAAACGGGAAATTAGTCATTTTAATTACATTTTCAATATTACCCGTCTTAACTGCTTTTCTAAAATCATTCCAGAAATATTTAAAAATATGATGTTTTGAAAAACTTAAATGCGTGGAATCAAAATTAATTTCAGCATAAGATACGCATTTACCATTCTCCCATTTAACACTAATAGTAAAAATTATAAATAAAACTAATAATAATTTTTTTCCCATATATTTTACTATTAATTTTTAAAATAATTATTTCTAATAACCAACTGCTTTTCCGTATCCTCTCGAATCAGAATAACCAGTAAAGTATCCGTTTTCGTTAAATAATATTGCATCTATTCTTCCAAAAGGATTTACATCCTTAATCTTATGACCAAGTTGTGAAACAATCGCTCTTGTATCTTTATCCATTAAACCAGATTCGACTTGAATATAATCTGGATACCATTGGTGATGAAGTCGCGGAGAATCTACAGCACTTTTAAGACTCATATTAAAATCTATTACATTAACGATAGTTTGAAAAACAGAAGTAATAATTTTCCCACCACCTGGGGAACCAAGAACCATAAAGGGTTTCCCATCTTTGTAAATAATAGTTGGCGTCATAGCACTTAACATTCTTTTATTTGGAGCAATAGAGTTTGCTTCACTACCAAGCAATCCATACATATTCGGAGCACCGGGTTTAGATGAAAAATCATCCATTTCGTTATTAAGTAAAAACCCTGCACCCTCAACAACAAGTTTGCTACCAAAATTATCATTTAAAGTTGTAGTAACTGCTACACAATTACCCCATCTATCTACAATAGAATAATGAGTTGTCTCCTGATTTTCCCGATAATAAGCGTCACCATGTTTTATATTATCGCTCAATGAAGCGTGGTATTCGTCAAAATCTTTAAATCTTTTTTTTGCGTAATACTTTGAAGTTAGTATATCAACAGGAACATTAACAAAATCCGCATCACCCATAAATTCGCTTCTGTCCGCATATACGCGTCGCATTGCTTCAGCATAAAGATGAATTAAGCCCGGAGTTCCAAAACCAGTAGCTTTTAAATCAAAATTTTCGACAATATTAAGTAAAAGTATTAAACACATACCTCCACTGGAAGGAGGTCCCATAGTAATAATATCGTAACCTCTATAAGTTCCTTTTAATACATCTCTTTCTACAACATTATAATTCTCTAAATCTGTATATGATATTAATCCATTACCTTTTTTCATTTCAGATACAATTAAATCAGCTATTACACCTTTATAAAACCCGTCTCTCCCCTTATCTCTTATCAACTTTAAAGTATTTGCTAAATCAGTTTGAATAAATAAATCACCTCCTTTAAATTTTTTACCAAATATATTATAAGAAGAAGAGAATTGTAAAAAGTCTCCGCGATTAGAATTAATCAAATTGGCAAGTTTATTATCAATCTTAAAACCGTTTTCGGCTAAATCAATAGCATATTTCATAACTTGTTCTCTTGATAATGTTCCGTATTTATCGAGAGCATATAACATACCAGCAACTGAACCAGGAACACCAACTGAAAGATGACCGATAGTGCTTATATTATTAATTATATTTCCTTTTTCATCAAGATACATATCCCTATATGCAAGTGAGGGAGCTTTTTCCCGATAATCGATTGATGTATTTTTCCCTCCAATAAATTGAATAACCATAAAACCACCTCCACCAATATTTCCAGCTTGAGGATAAACTACTGCAAGTGCAAAACCAACACCTACTGCTGCATCGATTGCGTTCCCTCCTTCTTTCAAAATTTTAATGCCTATTTCCGAAGCAAGTTCATCTGCCGATGAAACGCATCCATTGTTATAATATTGCGGATATGCAATTGCATAAAATAAAATAAATGATAAAATTAGATATTTTCTCATAATAAAATTGATTCTATATCTTCAAAAAGTATAAATACTAAAGAAATATTAAAGAAAAAATAGAAAAAAAATTCTATTTGAATAGCTTGGTACATAGCTGGAGCTTCGGAACTAACTTATACCCTCTATATTTTTGCTATAATGGGAGGAAGACTTTTAAATCGATTTTTTGAAATCATATTATCGACTTTGTTTATATAATCAATCGAATATCCAATTCTTAGTAAATCTTCTTTCGTTTTTTTATCTTCAAATTTAAGGTATAAATATTTATCTACTTCTGCATAAGTTAAACCCATTTCACCTTCATCGGTTTGTCCCGCCCATAAATCTGCCGAAGGTTTTTTATCTATTATCTGTTGAGGAACTCCAAGATGTCTCGCTAAATCGAATACTTGTGTTTTGTAAAGATTTCCGAGAGGATTTATAGCACATGCGGAATCACCAAATAATGTAGTATAACCAAGAAGAATTTCTGTCTTATTACCTGTTCCAATAACAAGAGCATTTTCTTTTGCAGATTGGTCATAAAGAATAATCATTCTTGTTCTTGCCATAATGTTACCTTTTCTTATTCCAGACATATCTTTATCATCAATCTTCTTCACAAAAGAATCAACCATTTCTGTAATTTCAATAATTTTACTCTTATTACCCAACACATTTATTACTGTTTGAGCATCAGTTATGCTTTCTTTACTACTTGTTTTGTAAGGCATCAATACAGATAAGACATTTTCTTTTCCAAGTGCTTTTGTTGCAAGAAAAGTTGTTACAGCAGAATCTAATCCTCCAGATAATCCTATTACAGCTTTTTGAATTCCAATTTTTTGGGTTTCATTTTTTAAAAAAGCTATAAGTTTTTCTTCAATAATTTTATAATCTAATTCCATTTTATTAAATAAAAAAAAGCCCGCCTAAGCGGGCTTAAGAAATTACTTAGAAACTTGATAGACTATTTTTCTAATGGTATCGAATTGCAAATAAGGGAATAACTCTTGTATTTTATCTATTGCTTCGCCTGCACTCATTTCTCTCCTCATATCCTTATACATCTGCCTTATTTTGTAATCTCTTATAGCTTTTTCGTCAAGTAATTTATACTTTTTTAAAGTATTAAATACTTCATCATCAATTAACTCACTCAACGGGTTATCACTTTTACTCTTGGATTTTAAGTTTGGTTTCAAATTTTATCTCCTTATATAAGTTAATAATAATAATTTTATTTGATAAAAAGAATAAGTAAATTATTATTAATACAATATCCTCATTAAAATTAATAACATTATTTTTATATACAAAAATAACTTAAAATCAAGAGAAAATCAAGCATTAGATTTTTCCCAAAAAATGCCCAATTTTGATAAAAATCAAAGATTTTTATATTGCATTTAGATTTTATCTCTTATAATTTAAAAAATTATATAAGAAAATTAATCAATAAAAATGAAAAAATATTGTTTTATCTTAATTAGTTTTTTAATTCTTAACTTTTCCAATGCTTTTTCTCAAGAAACAGAGCATTTGAATATTAAATCTTATACCGATAAGGAAGTCTATTCTGAAAAAGATACCGTAAATATAGCTTTGAAACTAACCATAAAGGAAAAATATCATATAAATTCGTATCAAGTTGATGACCCTACATTAATAAAAACAACCATTGATTTTGATAAAGGAGATTTTGACTTATTAAATGTTTTTTTCCCAGCAGATAAATTATTGAAATTTGAATTTTCAGAAAGCAAAATTAGAGTTTATGAAGGAGAAAATTACATTGGATTAAAATTAATCCCAACAAAATCTTTAGCAGATGGTGAATATCCTATCAATTTAAAATTTAATTATCAAGCTTGTGATAATGCTGTCTGTTACCCACCGAAAACTGTCGATATAAATATTAAAATTAAGTTAAGTAAAGAAAATTTTTCAAAAGCACTATCAAATAAAGAAACTTTTGCAAAAATAGACTTTTCGAAACCATCAGAAATTAAAAAAGAAGAAACTCAAAAATTAACAGAAAATACAAGAATCGAAGGGCAAAATCCAGATGAAGAAAAAGTGTCCGATTTTATTCAAGAAAGAGGATTATTTTTAGGTTTGATTTTTATTTTCTTAGGAGGTTTAGCATTAAATTTAACTCCCTGTATTTATCCATTAATTCCAATAACAATTAGTTACTTCGGAGCACAAGCAAGCGGAAATAAAATGCAGAGTATTATGATGGGAATTTTTTATGCATTAGGAATGGCAATTACTTATTCTGCACTCGGTTTATTTGCCGCTCTGACTGGAAGTTTATTAGGAACTGCATTACAAAATCCATTTGTAATAATTGGTGTAGCTTTAGTATTAGCAGTATTGGCAACAAGTATGTTTGGGCTATGGGAAATAAGAGTTCCACAAAAACTTGCACTTGCTGGTAATAAAAATCGTTCTGGATTTATTGGTTCATTGCTTATGGGTTTTTTAGTTGGTTTTATTGCCGCTCCATGTATAGGTCCTTTTGTTTTAAGTCTATTAGTATATGTTGGAAAAATTGGTAATCCTTTTATGGGATTTTTACTTTTCTTTGTATTGTCTATGGGTCTTGGTTTACCTTACATTTTCCTTGCTGCCTTTTCGAGTGCAATTAATAAATTACCACGTTCAGGTGAATGGATGATTGGTGTAAAAATTATTTTTGGTTTTATATTAGTTGGTATGGCAATAAATACACTCGAACCAATAATTCCAAAAGCAATATTTTCATACTTATTCCCGCTATTTATAATATTATCAGGTATATACCTTATAGTTTTCGATAAAAATGGTCACACATCGCAGGTTTTTATGAAAATAAAATATATAATTTCTATAATTGCTATTATTTATGGCTCATGGATTTTAAAACCAGAAAGTAATTCCGCAGAGGTTCAATGGAACAGCTTAAATTCTGTCGAATCTATCGAAAACTCGATTAAAAGCAAGGGTCTTCCGGTAATGATAGATTTCTATGCTGATTGGTGCGCACAATGCAAAGAACTTGATAAATATACTTATACTGATAAAGATGTAGCTGATTTATCTAAATCATTTAATAATATAAAAATCGATTTAACAAAAGAAAACAAAGGAATTGCAGAAAAATACAACATTAAAGGGCTTCCTGTTGTTATATTTATGAATGCAAAAGGTGAAGAAATTAAAGAATTAAGGGTAACTGGATTTCTTAAACCTGATGAATTCATAAAAAAAATGAAAATTGCATTAGAAAAAAAATAAAACAAATATGATAAATAAAAAAATTTTAATAGTTTTTGTTTTACTATTAATAATCAAATTTAGTTTTGCACAGGTTAAGGCTTTTGATATATCATATCAAAAGCTCGAATTAACAGAAAAAATTATTAAACAAAATTATAAAGATTCATTAAACGAACAATCTTTAAAAATAGATAAAAAGAATCCAGCTATTTCCCTATTTCTTTCTTTGCTTATTCCCGGAGCTGGGCATTTATATACCGATAGAATGGATGTTGGAAAATATTTTGTCGCATCCGAAGTCTCATGTTGGCTTGGAATAATCGGATTAAATCTTTATGGGAATTATTTACGTGATGATTCAAGAACTTTTGCTTCTGAACATTCGGGATTAAATAAAAACGGAAAAGACGATGATTACTTTGCTAATGTTGGCAATTTTAATAACATTTTTGAATATAATAACGAGAAATTAGCAAAAGGACAATATGATAAGTTATATGATGTTAACACTCATTTTTGGAATTGGGATAGCGAATTGAACAGAAATACATTTGACCTTCAAAGAAAAAAGAGCGAAAGAACATATAACACTCGAATTGTATTTGCAACGGGATTAATTGTTAACAGAGTTGTAAGTGCAATAAGTGCATTGGTTTTAACGAATAAAAAAAATAATTCCTCATCTGGAATTAGAATCAATTCGGAATTTATTGGAACTCATAAGAATCCTTACGATGGTTTAAAGTTGAATTTTGTAAAATCATTTTAAGGTTTAATATGTATAACTACAAGATTACTATAGAATATGATGGAGTTGATTTTAATGGATGGCAAAAACAAAAAAATACAAAAAATACGATTCAGGAATATTTAGAAAGTTCTTTAACAAATATATTAAAAGAAAAAATCAAAATTATTGGTGCTGGCAGAACAGATGCAGAAGTAAACGCATATAATCAGGTAGCAAATTTTAAAACAGAAATTAAAATCGATACTAAAAGAATTTTATATTCATTAAATTCTATTCTACCTGATACAATTACCGTAAAAAAAATTACAAAAGTACCATTAAATTTTCATTCGAGATATTCAGCAATAAAGAGAGAGTATATTTACAAAATCTCTTTAAGAAAACGCTCGATAGAAGGAAAATATTTTTATAAATTAATTTATAATGTAGATTTTAAACTTATAGACAAATTTATTAAAAGATTAATTGGTTATAAAAGTTTCAAGTCATTATGTAAGAATTCATCAGATAAACATAATTTTTTTTGCAATGTAATTAACATAAGTTACATATTAAATAAGAGTCAAGATGAGTTAATTTTTAAAATTATCTCCGATAGATTTTTACATTCAATGGTCAGAGGTATTATAGGTTGTATAATTGATATCGGAAGAAAACGTTTAAATTACGAAGATACTATAAATGCTTTTGATAAAGGAGAAAAAATTAAAACTACTTATTTACCTGGTAATGCTTTATTTTTAAAAAAAATTTATTATTAAAAAATGAAAAAAATATTAGTTTTAATAGTGCTAAACATTCTTTTAGCAAATTCATCCAATACGCAGACAAAGGATTTTAATTATGATTTTAGTAATTATTCCAATATCGATATAAATTACCAGAAAAAACTTGAATTAGGGAATAGAATTATTCATAAGGGAAATCGTTTTTCGTTAAAAGATAGTATTATTTCTGTACCACAAGAAAATCGTGAAAATCCAAACAAGAAATCTCCATTTTTAGGCGGTCTTTTTTCAGGATTATTACCCGGTGCAGGACAATTTTATGCGAAATCATATATAAAGAGTGCTTCATTTTTAGCGGCTGAAGTTGGGTTGTGGATTGCCTATGCTGTATTCCAGAAAAAAGGTGATGACCAAACAGAAATGTTTCAAAATTATGCCAATCAGCATTGGAGTATGAGCAAATACGGACAGTGGCTTAAAGACCAGGGTTTTCATTCATCAAGTCAAATAAATCCGATGGAACCAGACCTAGAAATTTTAAGAAGACAAATAAACATCTGCGAAGAAGACCCGCAAAATGGATTTTCTCATACACTCCCCAGACCTGGGGAACAACAATATTACGAAGTAATTGGAAAATATCAATCATATATAGTTGGTTGGTCAACTGCAATTCTAGGTAAAATCAATAAAAATAATTATATAACATTTAAACTTCAACAAGTAGATGACTATATGAGCGACAGACAGAAAGCTAATGATTATTATGATAAAGGTTCACTTATGATAACTGTTGTAATTATAAATCACGTTTTAAGTGCAGCAGATGGTGTTTGGAGCGTTATAAGTTACAATAAAAAATACGACATAAAAACAAGCTTTAATGTTAACAGTAAATATTCACATTATTTGCAAAAATCTGTTATAGTTCCTCATTTCAATTTAAGTGTTAATTTTTAATTTAACACAAAAAAATTAAAGAATTAAAAATTAATGTAAAATTATTTTATGAGATAAAAACGAAATAATTTTTTGTTTTGAAATATTCGTATGCTTTTTTCAAGGAATTAGTATCATCCTTTTTAAATAACCCAAACATCGTTGCACCACTGCCACTCATCAAAGCAAAGTCCGAACCAAATTTTATTAATTCGTTTTTAATTTTATTTAATTCAGGATATTTTTCAAAGACAATATTTTCAAAATCATTCTGTAAATGAACTTTTGTGCTTTCATTAAAAGTTTTAATATTTTTCAAATTGGATTGATGAATTTCTCCAATTTCGTAACCAAGTTTTTCGAAAGCCCATTTAGTTGATACGTGAAGGTTTGGATTTACAAGTAAAATATTAAATTTTTCAAGACTAAAATTATCCAATTTATTAATTATTTCTCCTCTACTTTGAGCAAAACATGGCTTTAAGATTAAGAAAAACGGAACATCACTGCCAACAGATAACGCAATATTCAGGATTTCATTTTTCTTTTCTATAATATCTATATCAAAAAATTTAATTAAATATTTTAAAATAGAAGCAGCATCGGAGCTCCCGCCTCCTAACCCTCCCCCTATAGGTATATTTTTCTTTATTTCGATGTTAAAGGTATAAAATTCCTTAATACAAAAAATTCTGAAAAAAGATTCTATTACTTTAAAGCAAATATTAGTTCTATCAGTAGGAATTACTCTATTATTGGTTTTTATTATTACTGAATTTGTATTTCTATTGGAGCGAGAAATATTGATAAAAATTTCATCGAATAATTTAATTGGATAAAAAATGGTCTCGAGATTATGGAAACCATCATCCCTTTTATTAATAATTTTTAATCCAATATTTATTTTTGCGTAAGCTTTTAATTTCATATATATTCATAAAAAAGGTATTGCCTTTATCATAACAACAATACCTTATAATTTAAAAACAAAAACTTGATATTATTACTATAAATATTCTAACACATAAATTATACAATGTTTAAAATAAAGACATAAGTTTAAATTGCCCATTTCAATAGAATCGAACCCCAAGTAAATCCCGCACCAAAACTTGTTAAAACAATATTATCGCCTTTTTTTATTTTCCCTTCCTGCCAATATTCGGAAACACAAGACGGAATAGTTGCAGATGTAGTATTACCATATTTATGAATATTAACCATAACTTTATCCATACTAAGTTTCGCTCTATCTGCTGTTGCCTGAATAATTCTCATATTTGCTTGATGTGGAACTAAAAATGCAATATCTTCAGGTTTTAGATTATTTCTCTCTATTATTTCCACAGATACATCTGCCATCCCTTTCACGGCTTCTTTAAAAACTGCTTGTCCTTCCTGATGAACAAATTGCATACCTTTATCTACAGTATCATGAGAAGTAGGATTTAAGCTACCACCAGCTGGTTGAAATAAAAATTTTCCTCCACTTCCATCGATATGCAAAATAGAATCAAGAATCCCATAAGATTTATCCTCAGTCGGCTCGAGCAAAAAAGCAGCTGCACCATCACCAAATAATACACAAGTATTCCTATCCTGCATATTTACTATAGCAGACATCTTTTCTGCACCAACAACGAGAACTTTTTTATGCATTCCTGTTTCTATAAATTGTGAACCTGTAGCAAGAGCAAAAATAAAACCTGAGCAGGCAGCAAGTATATCATAGCCCCAGCAATTTTTTGCTCCAATCTTTTCCTGAATAATACATGCTGTAGAAGGATATATCATATCAGGAGTCACTGTAGCAACGATTATTAAATCTATTTCATTTGGAGTAATACCACGATTTTTTAAAACAACTTCTATGGCTTTTACCGCAGCATAAGAAGTTGGTTGGTTATCTTCGAGGAATCTTCTTTCTGCAATTCCAGTTCTTGCTTTAATCCATTCATCAGAAGTATCGAGATAACTTTCAAAATATTTGTTCGTAATTACCCTTTCGGGCATCCAATGCCCTACTGCACTTACAAAAGCATTATACTTTGTTTGTTTACTCATTATATTTCTTTATTTTCTTTATGTTCTTCAATTTTTTCGTCCGAAGATTTTTTTTCGGTTGAATTATCTTTATGAGATTCTGAAAAAGATAATTCTTCTGTTCCTTTTTTTAATTTTACAATAATATTACTGTTTTCTTTAAACGTTCCTTTTAAAATTTCCTCGCTTAATGGATCTTCGAGATATTTCTGCACAGCTCTCCTAAGAGGTCTTGCACCATAATTCTGGTCAAATCCTTTATCTGCAAGGAATTCTTTCGATGACTTTGAAACATCTAAATTTATATTTTGCAGTTTCAATCTACCAACTAATTTATCTATTGCAATATCCACAATTTTTAAAATACTATCTCTCTCTAATTGGTGAAATACGATGAAATCATCTATTCTATTTAAAAATTCAGGAGAAAATACTTTTCTAACAGCTTCATCAATGGTGCTTTTCATTTTATCGTATTTATTAGAATCCTTGATTTCACCAAAACCGAGCATTTTATCGAGTTTAATATCTCGAGTTCCAATATTCGAAGTCATTATCAAAATAGTATTTTTAAAATCAACTTTTCTTCCCAAGCTGTCGGTCAACGCACCATCATCAAGAACCTGTAAAAGAACATTAAATGTATCGGGATGAGCTTTTTCAACTTCATCAAGTAAAACAACACTGTAAGGTTTACGCCTTACTTTTTCTGTTAGCTGCCCTCCTTCTTCATATCCAACATAACCCGGAGGAGCCCCGACCAAGCGAGAAACATTAAATTTCTCCATATACTCACTCATATCAATTCTAATAAGAGCATCTTCCGAATCAAATAAAAATTTTGCAAGTTGCTTTGCGAGTTCTGTCTTTCCAACTCCTGTAGGTCCTAAAAAAACAAAAGAACCAATAGGTCTGTTTGGGTCTTTTAAGCCAGCACGTGCCCGCCTAATGGATTTTGAAATCTTAATTATTGCTTCATCTTGCCCGATAATATTCTGTTTTAAATACTCTTCCATCTTAACAAGTTTGGAAGATTCAGCTTCTGCAATCTTATTAACAGGAATTCCCGTCATCATAGCTACAACATCTGCAACATCCTGTTCAGTAACATCAAAGAAAGTGCTTTGTGCTTGTAAGTCCCAGTTAAATTTAGCTTGTTCAAGGTCAGCAAGTAATTTTTTCTCTTTATCTCTTAACCTTGCTGCTTCTTCATAGTTCTGAGTTTTAACAACATTAATCTTTTCAAGTCTGACGTTTTCTATATCATTTTCCAGTTTTACAATATCTTCAGGAACGATAATATGTGCTAAATGTACTCTCGAACCTGCTTCATCAAGAACATCGATAGCTTTATCGGGCAAAAACCTATCGGTAATATATCTGTCACTTAATCTAACTGCTTCTTCTATTGCTTTATCAGTATATTTTACCTGATGGTGTTCTTCATATTTACTTTTTATATTGAGGAGAATTTGTATAGTTTCCTCTACTGTAGTCGGGTCAACCATAATTTTCTGAAATCTTCTGTCAAGTGCACCATCTTTTTCTATATATTGTCTATATTCATTTAAAGTCGTAGCTCCAATACACTGCAAATCTCCTCTCGACAATGCAGGCTTAAATATATTCGAAGCATCGAGAGAGCCACTCGCACCACCTGCACCAACAATAGTATGTAGTTCGTCAATAAATAAAATCACATCTTTTGATTTCTCGAGTTCATTCATTACTGCTTTCATTCTCTCTTCAAACTGTCCCCTGTATTTAGTCCCGGCAACAAGAGCCGCTAAATCGAGTGTTACAACTCTTTTATTATGTAAAACTCTCGATACGTTTTTATTAACAATACGAATTGCAAGACCTTCTGCAATCGCAGTTTTTCCTACTCCCGGTTCTCCAATTAAAACAGGGTTATTCTTTTTTCTTCTACTTAATACTTGTGCAACTCTTTCAATTTCTTTTTCTCTTCCAACTATCGGGTCGAGTTTATCTTCAGCAGCAAGTCTTGTTAAATCTCTTCCAAAATTATCGAGTACAGGAGTTTTAGATTTATCACCTTTTTTCTCTTGTTGTGTTTTTGATTGACTTATTGAAGCGCTCTGTTTTCCTGTTAAAATATTTACAAGCTCTGTTTTAACTATATCGTAATTAATATTAAATTGATGTAATATTTGTGCAGCAAGATTATCATCTTCTCTTAAAATCGAAAGAAGTAAATGCTCAGTTCCAATCACATCAGATTTAAATAATTTTGCTTCGAGATATGTAATTTTTAGAACTTTTTCTGCTTGTTTTGTTAATGGTATATTTCCTACTGTTAAAGTACTTCCTGCTTGCTTAACTGTCTCTTCAATTGTCTTTTTAATTTTTGAGGGGTCTACACCAAGATTATTAAATATGATTACTGCTACTCCTTCACCTTCCCTGATTATACCAAGCAATAAATGTTCTGTGCCAATATAATCATGTCCAAGCCTTATAGCTTCTTCTCTACTTAACCTTATAACTTCCTGAACTCTCTGTGAAAAATTACTGTCCATTTTAAAAATTTAATTATTTCATAAAAACATATATATCAAATAACTTATTTCAAAAATTTATCAAACCATTTTCTTCTAATTTGTGAAACTTTTTTTCTATATTTTCTTAAATAATGGTCACCATCATCAATTAATTCTAATTCATATTTTGTATTTTCATTTATTTTCGAAAGTTTTTCATACATTTCTACTGAATCTTCATATAAAATTTTTTCGTCCGCTCTACCGTGTATAAATAGTATGTTCGTCTTGGAAGAAATCTTTTCTGCCCAATAAACCGCTGACCTCTCCTCCATTCGTTTGTTAAATACATTTTCATTTACATCACCAAAATGAAAATTAAATAAATCTTCCAACTTCGAAAAATTTTTCGCATTACGAATCAAATTAGATAATCCTGCAATAATGACACAACACTTAATTTCATTTGATTTCTTAAGACTAAGATAAGTCATCATTCCGCCTCTACTCCAACCTTCCATACCTATATTTCGTTCATCTGATAACTCATAACTTTTTGCTACATCTATTAGATTTAATACATCATTTATATCTTTTCCTCCAAACTCATCTTTCTTTCTATACTGAGATGCAAACACAATATATTTCCACGAAGCAATTTCACCTAAAATACCAGACGCTAAAAAATCATCTAATAATCCATTTTTGTAATTTCCACCACGATTCCAAATAATTATTGGTAATTTCCCTTCGAAATTAAGCGGATATGCAAGATAACCACTAACATTTTCCGAATCGGATTTATAAAAGAACTTTTGGATTTTTATATCATTAGTAACTTCAATTCCCCAACCTTTTTCTAATAATTTCCTCTCTTTTGAATCTAAAATAACATCTTTTAAATCATTTATCATAATTAAATTTCCGTAGTAACAAGGCAATTTAACAAAAAGAATATCTAATTTTAAGTCATTAAAATATTCCAAAAAAAATCGAATATATAAAAAAACCCTTAAGCTTTTGGCTTAAGGGTTTTAATAAAATATTTCTAAAAATTACTTAATCAACATCATCTTCTTAATATCGGTGAATCCGTTAGATTCGAGTTTGTAGAAGTAAACACCACTGGATAATTCTGTCCCGTTAAAATCTACAGAATATTCACCAGGAGCTTTTACTTCATTTACCAACGATTTAACTTCTCTACCAAGAACATCATATACTTTCAAACTTACCAATCCCTGTTTTGGTATTGCAAAATTAATCCTTGTTACGGGATTGAATGGGTTTGGATAGTTCTGGGTTAAGGAATATTGAGTTGGAATTACGTTCGATATCTGTGTTGTATTATTCACTGTTGTCATCGTGAAGCAGGTGTTCGGCCTATACGTTAAATTAGAACCTGATGTCATCGTGCATCCACTCTGATTATCCGTATAATATCCTCTTGCCATATTGCTTATTGTAGTTGCATTTACTGGTGAATAACTCGTATATGATGAATTATCATAACAAATTTCTACAAGTAAATTGCTCGTTCCATTATATAAGAAATATGGTGATGTCAAATCTATATACTGCCAACCAGTCCCGGGGACTGAATATGTACCACTAAATGCATTAGTCCAACCGGAAGTTACCCATGATGTTAATGATGTTAATGTCGTATGCTGGAATTTCACACTAAATCCATTCATAGCTTGAGAAGAAGCTGAAATTACATTAAATCCAATTTTTGTAATTGCTGAATTCGGTCCTGCTCCTCCTGCTGTTAATTCTGCTGCAGTAAAGAGCATCTGTGTCCTACCGTCCATCCAGTATGTCGTAAATGGATAATTCGATGTTACCGTCCCTGTCCCTACACATACATTTACCAAATTGATTATTTTAAAACTATATAATGCCGAAGAATCTCTATTATGTCCAGATGAATTATCCTGGGCAAATATACGATAATATATGGTATCTTCAAAATTTACTTCAGGATTTGTAGAATTAAATGTTCCAGCATAAGAATTTCCACTGACAAAATTTAACCTAAATTGCCTTTGTGCAAATGTGTTGGGTGGTCTTTTATACCATTTTACCCAAACAGAATCAATACCTATATTATCAGTAACTGTTGCCGATACACTTATTGGCCATTGTGCTTTCGGTGTATTTCCTATTGGTGTATGCGTAATCACTGGTTTAACTGTATCAGCTGATGCTATAAATGAATGATAGCTTGATGGGGCACCAGATGGATGTGTTGCTGTTCTTGACATTGAATCAGTTGCTGTTAAATAATAATTATATGTTCCAGCTCCTGATAATGGCAAGTTTGCTGTCCAGTTCTGTCCACCAGAATTCGTCATTGTTACTGTTGTCCATGATGTGCTGTTCTTTGCATACTTTAATTGAACTGTTGAAGGATTAATTCCTGAACCTGCTGGAGTAATAACACAGTTTACTACTCTGTTACCGCTAATCTGTTCGGTATTTCCAAGCGGTGTATGAGCAATAGAAGGACCGATATCAATGTAGCAAGTCCAAGACTGATATCTACCAATTCTGTTATCTGCCCAGTTTGGGAATATTCTATTATTACAAGAAGTAATACCAATATAATCACCTTGATAACCTGTAGCAGTTCCAGAGATAGGAGCTGGTCTGAATTTTGCATCATTAACTTTAATTTCAACCCAAGTGTTACCACCATCAACCGAACGGTTTACGTATGTATCCACTGAGTCGTTGTTATTTGAATTTCTACAATCGTGATAAACCACATTAATACCACCATTTGCATCAACATTTATTGCAGCGTGATATTGTAATTTACCATTAGCTGGGTCCTGATTTACTCTAATTGGTGCACTCCAAGTTGTTCCTTGGTCAGTTGATCTCCACAAGAATACGTCAGCTGCATCACCACCAGCAAAATTCTTTTCTGAAGCAACAACATAAATCCAACCATTTCTTGGTCCACCACTTCTATCAACATCAAGTCTTGGGAAACCAGCAACCCTAATACCCCAAGGACCAAATGATGCAGCACGGATACCATTCATATCTGCTGCATTATTTCTTGCTGTCCAGGTAGTTCCTCCGTCAGTTGATTTAGCAAAGCCAAGTGAATCTTCTGTCGAGTTTTGCCCATTAGTTGTGCAGTTTGCCCATACAGCATAGACATTACCTTCAGGACCTGCTGTTACATCACAACCCTGATGGTGATGCCCTGATGCAGTCGGAGGACTTATAACTTGAATTGTTGACCAAGAAACACCACTATTAGTTGTTTTCGTAAAAACAATTCTATTTACGTATGTACCCGCAAATTCTGTATATACGGTATAAGAATGACCATAATAAGGACTTGTAGCACAGTAGTTTGTTCCCGATAAATTTTTATCCGCACTTGTAGATGCACCGGGGAATGTAATAACACCAGACCAGTTAACACCATAGTTCGTAGAATATGCTGCACCCATACTTCCCGATAGAGTAATATGAGAAATAATAAAATTATTATTTTTATCAATCATAGGTGCTGGGTCACCATAATTACTATTTGTTATATCCTGACCAGAAAAATTTAATCCACCATTAGTGGAAATATATCCCGGTGTACTAAATGTACTCGAACCATTAAAATAGTTAGCTGAAGAAAATACAAGATTTGGATTTAATAAACTCGAAGTAATAATAACCTCACTTTGAGTAGCTGGTGCTGGAACAGTTTTTACCATATAGTTTGGACTAACTGCCATAACACCTTGCGGAGAATATATAAACCTAATTTGTGTATTAGGATTTACATAATTATCCGGTGTTGGTTCCGGAAGTGGAACGTAATTACCAATAGGTAACATTCTTGTCATTGCAGGATGTGGAGTCCATCTTGGGCTGTCATCCTGAAATTTTTGCCCTGTAAAAATTACAAAGCCAATCAGTAGAACAGTAAAAAGAAAGATTGCTTTTTTCATAAAAAGTAAATTAATTAATTAAAAAGATTGCTTATAAAATTATAAACTTTATTTTTTATATAAAAATTTCATATATATTAAATAAAGTAACATAATATTTATGTAATATATATGAAATAAATCGTAAATTCAATAAAAAATATTATTTTCAAAAAATTGTTGCATTTTGTTACGCTTTTTGAGTTATTATATAAAAAAAAAGAGACTGCTACTAAAACTCAGCCTCTTTTTTTTAAATTATTTTAATTTTTTTATTTTTATTTAATCAAAATCATTTTCTTAATATCAGAAAAATTATTTGATTCAAGTTTGTAGAAATATACACCACTGGATAATTCTGTTGCGTTGAAATCAACATAATATTCACCTGGTGCTTTAACTTCATTTACCAATGATTTCAATTCCCTTCCAAGAACATCATATACTTTTAAAACTACCATTCCTTGTTTAGGTATTGCAAAATTTATCCTTGTCACAGGATTGAATGGATTTGGATAGTTTTGATATAATTTAAAATCATTTGGAATTATATTTGAACTACTATAATTACCTGATATAATACTCATAGTAAAACAAGTATTTGGCCTGTTTGCCTGTGCTGAACCTGATGTCATCGTACAACCACTACTATTATCTGTATAATAACCACGTGTCATACCTGAAGCTGCTGTTGAATATACAGGTGAATAGCTCGTATATGATGAATTATCATAGCAAATCTCTACGAGTAAATTACTTGTACCATTATATATAAAATAAGGTGAAGTCATATCAATATATTGCCAACCGGTTCCGGGTACTGCATAAGTTCCGCTAAATGCTGTTGTCCATCCAGTTTCAACCCATGAAGATAATGTAGTAAGTGTTGTATGCTGAAACCTTACATTAAAGCCATTCATCACTTGCGATGAAGCTGAAATTACATTAAATCCAATTCTTGAAATGGAAGAATTAGGACTTGCACCTGCTGCTGCTAATTCTGCTGCAGTAAAGAGCATTTGTGTTCTACCGTCCATCCAATATGTCGTAAAAGGATAATTTGAGGATGTTGTCCCATTTCCAATACAAACGTTAACAAGATTTATTATTTTAAAACTGTATAATACTGTAGAGTCTCTATTATGTGCAGAAGAATTATCTTGAGCAATTATTCTATAAAAAATTGAATCGTTAAAGTTTACTTCAGAATTTAATGAATTAAATGCAGCTGAATAATTATTTCCACTTGTAAAGTTTAACCTAAATTGTTTATAATTTGATGGAGTATTTTTATACCATCTTACCCAAACAGAATCGATACCAATATTATCAGTAACAGTGGACGATACAGTTGCAGGCCATTGTGCTTTAGGAATATTACTAAGAGGAGTATGCGTAATAATAGGTTTTATAGTATCAGTTCCTGCATAAAAAGAATAATAATTTGCAGGAGCACCAGAAGGTGAGGTTGCAGTCCTTGCCATTGAATCCGTTGCAGTAAGATAATAATTATAAGTACCCATACCTGATAATGGTAAATTAGCAGTCCAGTTTGTTCCTCCTGTGTTAGTCATTGTAACTGTTAACCATGAAGTGCTGTTTTTGGCATATTTTAGTTGAACAGTTGAAGGATTTATGCCAGAACCTGCCGGAGTAATAGTACAATTAACAACTCTGTTTCCACTTATTAATTCAGTATTTCCAAGTGGAGTATGAGAAATTGCTGGACCCAATTCAATTGAACAAGTCCATGCTTGCATTGTCCCTGTTTTATTGTCATACCAGAATGGCCATACTTTACCATTAACTGCAGTAATTCCTATATAGTCACCACCGTAAGTTCCCATACCAGCCTCAGGAGCAGGTTTCCATCTATGGTCGCTAACTACTATATCTGTCCAAGTATTACCACCATCAATTGAACGTGAAACAAATGTCTCACACGAATCTCCGTATGACGGATAATTTCTATTATCATAATAAATAACATTTACCCCACCAGCATTATCAACTGCAACTGCTGGGAACCATTGAACTTTACCATTATTCAATGCATCCTGATTTACACGAATTCCTGCTGACCAAGTATTTCCACCATCAGTTGACCTATGTAATATAATATCTTCATCTGTTCCCGCTGGAGATAAATTTTTCTGACAATCAACAATATAAATCCATCCATTACGAGGTCCACCAGATTTATCTACAGCAATTCTTGGAAAATCATTAACTCTTAATCCCCAACCATTAAAAGAATTTGAACGCATTCCACTTGAAACAAATGCAGTTTCATTTACAGTCCAATTTACTCCTCCATTTGTTGATTTTGCAAAACCAACCCCGATTGAGGTTGTTGATTGTTTCGACCAACAAACGTAAACTACACCTGCTGGATTTGGACCAACTACTACATCACAACCTTGTGATGTTGTCGTTGGATTGTTAATTTGTTGAGCAGTTGACCAACTTACACCACTATTTGTTGTGTATGATATCATTATTGGATATGGACTTGACCACTTAGTCCATACTGTATATGACCTACCATAATATGGACTTGTTGGAACATCATCTGAACATGATAGATTTTTATCTGATGAACTTGCATAAATTGTAAATGGAGTTGACCAATTTACTCCATAATTTGTAGAGTATGCACCAATCATAAATGCAGTTGCAACAGTATTTAATGTCGTAAATACAAAAACGCCATTTTTATCGATTGCAGGTGCAGGGTCACTTGTTGAGGAAGGCATATTAGGCATTAAATCTGTCCCATACCAATTAAGCCCACCATTCGTAGATACATAACAGCCCTGCCCAAAAGATGAACCTACTGTAGTGTTAGCAGAACCAAATAACAGCAAAGGAACATTTGGATTGCTTGCAAGATAAATCTCATCTTGCTGATTGCTGTTTGGTAAAACCCTAATATTTGGTGTAATGGCAAAAACTCCATAGGGCGCATTTAAATATTGAGTTTTATTATTGGGATTTTCCCATACTACTTTCGTATTTGGTAAAGTTACTCCTTTACCTAAAGGTGTTTTTGCGGTATGCATTCCATCAGGAATCCATCTCTCTTGACTAAATGCCATACCAAAAAAGACAAGAACAAAAAAGATTGCTAAAAATTTTTTCATAAAATTTTTTTAATTTTAAAAACTAATAAATATAACTTAAAAATTATACATTTTAAATATACAATTAATTTTCAAAATACAAACAATCATTATTTTTACTTAAATCCATCGATTTTTAGGAATTATAATTTTATTTTTTAACAATCAAATAATATAAATAATTACGGTTATCGAAGTAACTGTTTTGATTTCTGTAAAAAATTGTAACAAATTATATAGGTTTGCTTTCATTGTGTAATTTATTTTTTTTTATATTTTTTTGATTTTCAATTATCAATATATTACAAAAATTTAATTTGAACAATTTTCAAAAAATATTTAGTAATAAAATCTTATTAGCACCGATGGAGGATGTTACCGAACCCCCTTTTCGTTTGATTTGTAAACGCCTTGGTGCAGATATAACTTATACGGAATTTATCTCATCCGAGGGATTAATAAGAGATGCAGTAAAAGCAAAAAAAAAATTGTTTTACTACGAGGAAGAAAAACCAATAGGAATACAAATTTTCGGTGGGAATATAGAAGTAATGTGTGAAGCCGCAAAAATAGCTGAAAGTGTAAATCCGAATTTTATAGATATTAATTGTGGATGTTGGGTTAAAGATGTAGCTTTAAGAGGAGCCGGAGCTGGGTTATTAAAAGACATTCCAGCTATGAAAAATCTCGCAGAAAAAATTACAAACAGCGTAAAATTACCTGTTACATTAAAAACAAGACTTGGCTGGGATAAAGATTCTATCGTCATCTTAGACGTTGCTAAAATAATGGAGGATATAGGGATACAAGCACTAACTGTTCATTGCCGACTTCGCAGTCAAGGTAATAAAGGTGATGCTGACTGGAGTTGGATAAAAAAAATAAAAGATAGTGGAGTAAAAATCCCAATTATTTTAAACGGTAACATTAAAACACCTGAAGATGTAAAATTTGTTTTCGATAATTACCAACCAGACGCTATAATGATTGGTCAAGCAGCTATTTCAAACCCATGGATTTTCAAACAGGCAAAATTTTACATTAAAAATGGATATAACGAACAACAACCAGATTTAAAAGAGAGGATAAATACTTGCCTTGAACATTTAAAACTTGCTATCGAATTTAAGGGAGAGAAATACGGTGTGATTGAATTCAGAAAACATTATAGCGGATATTTGAGGGAGCATAGCAATATTTCGCAAATACGTTTAGAGCTGATGAAGTTCTCTGAATATAATCAAATTGAGAATAGGTTGAACAGATTCAAAGAAGAAATTGATAATAATAAAAACTAATATATAAATTAGGTAAAATTATTTTAAAATTTTTTAATATTTTAATTTAAATCGGGGGGTAAAAATGCAAGCATTATTAGGAGTTCTAATCGTTTTTGGAGGAATTATCGGATTTATAATCTTTATAATCCTCATTCGTTCATTCAGAATATTAAATGAATATGAAAGAGCAGTAATATTCAGACTTGGAAAATTTACCAAAGTTAAAGGACCTGGTTTGATTATATTAGTGCCAATCATCGATAGAATGGTAAGGGTAAGCCTTAGAACAATTGCGTTAGACGTTCCATCTCAAGATATAATAACAAGGGATAATGTTTCAGTTAAAGTAAATGCTGTTATCTATTTCAGAGTTGCAGATCCAAGCAAAGCAATTATTCAAGTCGAAGATTTTATGTATGCAACTTCCCTTGTTTCACAAACCACATTGCGTAGCGTTCTTGGTCAAAGCGAAATGGATGAGTTACTTGCACATCGAGATATGATTAATACAAGATTGAAAGAATTAATTGATAACCAAACCGAACCATGGGGAATTCAGGTAAATAATGTTGAATTGAAAAACGTTGACTTACCACAAGAAATGATAAGGGCAATGTCAAGACAAGCAGAAGCAGAAAGAGACAAAAGAGCAAAAATTATTAATTCAGAAGGAGAATTTCAATCAGCACAAAAACTTGCAGATGCAGCAAATATACTCGGGAGCAATCCGAACGCTTTACAATTAAGATATCTGCAGGTTATGACAGAAATTGCTGTTGAAAAAACTTCTACTTTAATAATACCACTTCCAATTGAAATATTAAAATATTTCAATTATATGTCTGAAAAAATTCAACAAGAAATTAAAGATAAATAATTAATTTTTGAAAATAGATAAAATAATTTCTTATATTTTAGCACTTGCTTTTATTAGTTGGGGATTTGATACTAACCAATTTGCAAAAAAAGCAGAGTATGATTGGGTTCAAGATATGTTAAATGAAATGACACTTCGCGAAAAGATTGCTCAAATGGTTGTTTCTTATTCTGATGGATATTCTATGAGTGAAAATTCTTCGGAATTTAAAAGGATTAAAAATCTAATTGTAAATCAAAGAATTGGTGGATTAATTTTCTTTAAAGGCAACTCTGTTCAGCAAGCCGAATTAATAAACAAGTTTCAGACATTTTCTGAAATACCTCTTCTTATTTCACAAGATTTTGAAAGAGGCACAAAGATGAGATTAGATGACGGGTCGTTATTTCCTAATAATATGGGCTTGGGTGCAACACGAAATACAGACCTTGCTTATAAAATGGGTTTATTGATTGCAAAAGAATGTAAAGCAATTGGTGTTCACCAAAACTATTCACCAGTAATGGATGTGAACAACAATCCAGAAAATCCTATAATAAATGTACGTTCATTTGGTGAAGACCCCATACTTGTATCTGAACTCGGTTGTGCAATGATTAAAGGTATGCAGGATGGTGGTATAATAGCAACTGCAAAGCATTTTCCTGGTCATGGAGATACCGAAATAGACTCTCACAATGATTTACCAATATTGAATTTTAATATTGAGAGATTAAATAAAATTGAATTAATTCCATTTAAAAATGCCATAAGAGAAGATGTTAAATCCATTATGATAGCTCATATATCTTTTCCTGCTCTCGAAAGCAATTCAGAAATTCCCGCGTCTTTATCAGTAAACATAGTCAACAATTTACTTTCTGATGAAATGAAATTTAATGGTTTAAAAATTACAGATGCATTGAATATGTTAGGGATAACGAAACATTTTTCGGCAAAACAAGTTGCTATAATGTGTGCAGAAGCAGGAATAGATTTAATTCTAATGCCACAGGGTGAAGAAATTACTATAAATGCAATAGAAACCGCAGTCAAAAATGGGAAAATACCCGAATTAAAAATTGAAAATTCTACAAGAAAAATTCTTGAGGCAAAAAAATGGCTTGGACTGGATAAAGAAAAAATCGTCGATGTTAGTAAAGTATCTTCTATTGTTAATTCAGAAGAGTCAAAAAAACTTTCTCAGTTAATTGCAGATGAATCTATTACACTGGTAAAAAATGACAACGGAAATATACCATTTGGTAAGCGTATGATAAAAAGAAAAGAAACTTGCCTAATTATTTCTTTAAATAATGGAAATGAAAAAGCAAATTCAGATTATTTCTTAAAAACCTTTTCAGTCAGAGGGAATAACTTTTTCAGCGAAATGATAAGTTACGATATTAGCGGCGAGGTTAAAAATGCAGACGAAATTTTAAAAGAAGCAAAAAATTTCGAATATGTTTTAATACCAATATATGCTAAAGTAAAAATTAAAACTGGAACAGTTGGATTACCAAAATCACAAATTGATTTAATAAATAAACTTATAGAAAACGGTTCAAATATATGTGTTATTTCCTTCGGTAATCCATATTTATTAAGAGGATTTAAAAATATTGATAGCTATATATGTGCATATGGTGATGGTGAGAGCTCAATCAATGCAACAGTAAAATGTTTATTCGGA
Organism: uncultured Ignavibacteriaceae bacterium; assembly: GCA_964400285.1. GTDB lineage: Bacteria > Bacteroidota > Ignavibacteria > Tepidaquicellales > Tepidaquicellaceae > FEN-1279. The sequence continues at coordinate 95,099 of CAYNTK010000001.1, read as the reverse complement.
GAAATAGGATTTAAAGGTAAATTACCAATCTCAATTTCAGATGAATATAAATTTGGAACAGGAATTATAAATTAAATATGATTGATAAAAAAATAATCGAAGAATTAAGAAAAAATTACAAATTAAAGAGTCTTGACCAAAAAGATGTTCTCGAAAATCCATTCGAACAGTTTTCGATATGGTTCGAGGAAGCTATGAATTCCGATTTACCTGAACCAAATGCAATGATTTTGGCAACTGCAACAAAGAATGGCAAACCATCGGTAAGGACTTTACTATTAAAGGGATTCGATGAAAAAGGTTTTATTTTTTATACGAATTATGAAAGTAGAAAAGGGAAAGAATTAGCTGAAAACGATAATGCCTCAATCTTATTTTACTGGGCTGAACTCGAAAGACAAATCAGACTTGAAGGAAAAGTAGAAAAAATTTCAAAAGAAGAATCGAAAAGATATTTTGATACAAGACCTTATAAAAGCAGAATTGGTGCTTGGGCTTCCAATCAAAGCGAAGTTATCGAAAATAGATTTATAATTGTTAAAAAGTTTTTAAAATATTTTATAAAATTTCACAGTAAGGACATACCACTCCCTCCATATTGGGGTGGATACATTTTAATACCAGAAATATTTGAATTCTGGCAGGGACGGGCAAACCGTCTCCACGACAGAGTTAGATATTCAAAAAATAATGGGAAATGGGAAATTGTAAGATTATCTCCATAAATATAAATTCTTAATATGAAAAAATTTCTTTTACTTTCTATTTTAATAATCGCTGTAAATACATTTGCACAAATAGATTTAAATAATAAAACATCGATAGGTGCACATGGTGGTTTATTTCTTCCTTATTCATCTGAGATTTTTAAATCGGGTATAAATTTAGGATTTGATATTCAATATAAAATCAATCCAATTTATATGTTTTTTAATCTAACTTATAATATTTCCTCGAGAAAAAATAACTTACAAAGTGAATATTATAAAAACACTTCTAATACAGGATTACTCGAAATTTCCATTGGAACAAAAATTAAAATTGCTGAAACAAATATAAAATATTTTATAGATGGAGGGCTTGGAGTTTATAACGAAAATAAAAGTTCTTATGAAATAAAAATTAATGGAATCACGACATCACATCCTTCCGACAATAACACATCTTTAGGAGGTAATTTCGGAGTAAGCGGAGAATATCCGATAACTCAAGATATTGATTTCGTAGCAAAAGTAAAATATCATTTATATTTTGGTGTTGGAGATGCTCCTTTCCTGAATACTTATTTCGGAATTCTTGGAGGCATAAAGTATAATGTCAGGTTTTAAAATATTGCATAAGAAAAACCTACCTGTAGAGCTTCTTTAACTTGTGTTTTATATGATTGAGATTTTTCATACAATATTGTTACACCAAAATTTACGCTAATATAATCATTTACTTTCGCACTTATTAAGTTATCCCAATTTACATCCCAAACATCGAGTGTATTAAAACGGGAAAATAATCTTAATCTTCCAGAATACATCATATTTTTCATAAATTCATATTTTGCTTCCGTAACAGATTCAATACCTGAATCGAATTTAAATTTTTTTATTTCATCTGGATTGTCCGGGTCGGAAGAATATTGATTGAATTCATTCGTGAAAACTTCTTGAAAACCAACACCAAGTCTTGTTGTAACATTTTTTTGTGAATAAATAAAACCTATCGATTGGGTAAGATAACCCGGATCAAAAAAAGCAACTATTTGAGTTGCTGGCTCTGTTTTATAATCAAATCCATTTGCTATCGCCGTCCTTACTTCATTGCTAACATAAGGATTAACTTTCCAACCAAGTAATCTTGTAACAACGGTTTCAAAACGAAGTTCATTATCCGTAGTAAAATAGTTATTACTGGATTTAGAACGTCCGTATGCAATTTTAAGCTTATTTGACATATTCCAGTTTTTATGTAAATAATACACACCAAAATTACCCAAACTTGCAAATGCAACAGTGTTATCACCACCTTGAGTCCAGTTTGTAAAGGACATCTGACTTAGATTTAAGGATACTACACCTTTTGGATTCCAACCCATTTTCAGTGTCGTATCATTTTGAGCAAATGAAATGTTATAGAGAAATGATAATATTACAATGGCTAAGAATAAAAATAATTTTTTCATAAATTTATTAAGATTATAATTAAGTAATACTTTTTATTTAAATATAAATGAATTTTACTTTTTCTAAAACTTAACTAATTTAAATAAAAATAAATTTATATGCCAACAATAAAAACCGTATATTTGGGTGAGTTAAGAACTCAAGCTACACATATCCAATCCAGTAAAATTATAATTACCGATGCTCCTTTAGACAATTGTGGGAAAGGTGAATATTTTTCTCCGACTGATTTGGTTGCGGCTGCTTTAGGTTCGTGTATGCTTACTATAATAGGCATCGCTGCAAATACTTATAATTTTTCCATAAAAGATACTGTCGTAAATATCACAAAAATAATGGGAACAGAACCAAGAAGAATTACCGAGATAATATTGGAATTTAATTTCCCAAACAATAATTATAATGACAAAGAAAAAGAAATAATAAAATACTGTATTGAAAACTGCCCTGTTGCAAAAAGTCTTCATCCAGATTTAAAACAGACTGTTAAATTAAATTTTGAAAAAAATTAATTGATTTTTTTTATAAAGCATCTTCTGCGTTTATGTTGGCGAGAATCATAATATTTCCAATGACCTTGCACTTGCACATTTGTCTCAAGCTCTATATTTGATTCTGCAGAAATTATTTTATTTTTAATACAGGATTTTGTAAACTCTGTCATTAGCAAAGCATCAGCACCTTTACCTTGTAAATCAGGTCTAATCGCTCCAAGATATAAATCGACATACTTATTACTTTTTTTTAAAGCCCTTATCAAGTGAATAAAACCGAATGGAAAAAGTTTTCCTTTTGATTTCTGAAGTGCTTTTGTTAATGAAGGCATTCCTATTACAAAACCTGCCACCTTTTCTTCTTTATCTACCAATATTTTTAAATAGTCTGGAACAATAAAACCGAAATATTGCTTAATATATTTTTGGATTTGTTTATCACTCAAAGGAACAAACCCAAATAAATCTTTATATGATTCGTTAATTAAATCGAACACTCCTTTGCCATAAGGGAGTAGTTCTTTGGCTTTTTTTGCTTCGATTACTTTTATATTTGTTTTGCTCTTCACAATTGATGCTATTCTTTCTGCTTTTTCCGGAATTTCTTTTGGAACCTTAATTTCATATTCAACCCAATCAACCTCTTTTTCAAAACCTAATTTATAAAGATGTTTTGGATAATAATCATAGTTATAAATTGTAGCCATAGTTCCAACTTCATCAAAACCCTCTATCAGCATTCCTTCGTAATCGAGGTCTGTAAAACCAAGTGGACCATGTATAAATTCAAGTTTTTTTTCAATTGCCCAATTAATTACAGTATCAAATAGTTTCTGAGAAATCTCTTCATCATCGATAAAATCAATCCATCCAAAACGAATGGCTTTTTTACCCCAAATCTCTATATATCTTTTGTTTATAATTCCTGCAATTCTTCCAGCTATTTTTCCATCTTTATATGCAAGCCATAATTTACATTCACAATAATCAAATGCAGGATTTTTTTTCGGCGAGAGTGTATTTATTTCATCAAAATAAATCGGTGGAACCCATTGTGGACAATCTTTATAAAGTATATATGGAAATTTTACAAATCTTTTTAAATCCCCTCTACTTTTTACTTCTTTAATATTTACACTCAAATGTTTTAAATAAATTATTTTAAACAAACTCTTAAGATAATTTATAATATTTTAAATTATAAATGAGTGTAAAAATAAATCAACAAAAATTAACAAAAATTTATTATTGTTGTATTTGAGGTAATTTAATAATAAAAGTTGTTCCCTCCCCAACCTTGCTTTCTACTGATATTTTGCCATTATGTCTTTCTATCAACTCTTTACATAGTAATAAACCAAGTCCTGTTCCTTTTTCCATTTCGGTACCTTTAGTTGTATAGTTTGATTCTAATTTAAATAATAAATTTAAATCTTCAGAAGGAATTCCTACACCATTATCGGATACGTAAATTTCACAATAACCATCAACTCGTTTATTAAATACCGATACATAACCACCTCTATTCGTAAACTTAATAGCATTGGAAACCAAATTATAAATAACCGATTTAATCATATTTACATCGGCATTAATATTAATATTATCCTTTATATTATTTATTAATTTTATATCTTTAGCATTCGCATTAGCTCTAAGTATTTCAAAAATTCCTTCAGTTACCAAGTATAAATCAACTTCTTCGGGATTAAATTGCATTTTTCCTGTTTGAAGCGAAGCCCAGTTTAGAAGATTTTCAAGTAAATTATAAGTGCTTTTTAAATTTTTATATAAATTGTTCGTATAATCCAATATTTTCTCCTTATCCATCGTTAATGCTTCATTCTTTAATAATTCGGAATATCCCAGAAGTCCTGTAAACGGGCTTTTCATATCGTGAGCTATTATCGAGAAAAATTTATCTTTTGAAGCATTAATTTCTTTCAATCTTTCGTTTACTTTTTCTAATTCAGCAGTTCTTTCTAAAACTTTTTCTTCTAATTCCGCTTGTGATTTTCTTAGTTCGTTTTCGGTCTTCTTTAATTCAGATGTCCTTTCACTTACTTGTCTTTCGAGTTTCTTATGATAAAGACTAACAATATATAATTTATACAAAATGTATAATAATAAGATAAAAACTATTAGTGTTAATAAAATAAACCACCAGCTTCTATAAAAAGGCTTTTGGATTGTTATTATTGAAGATTCGGATATTTTACCCCAATCACCAGATAAATTTCTTGCAGATACAAGAAATTTATAATCTCCGGGTAACAAATTAGAATATCTTATTTTATTGATTTGTGATTGATTAACTTCATACCAATCCTCATCATAACCTTCGAGTTTAATTTTGTATTTTAAGTTATTTTCATTATAAAATGAAATTCCTCTGAAATTAAAATACAAAGATTTAATATTACTACTAAAATTTTGTTCTTGGTAAAGTGAGTAAGTATTACCTTCGCTATCTTCAGCATTATATAAAAATACTTCAGGAATTGGAATAATTTCTTTATCATATTCTGGTCTGTAACAAGTCATACCCATTTCAGTTCCAATCCATATATTTCCTTTAGTATCTTCATATAAAGCTGCTCTGTTGACTTCCATACCAGATAGACCATTCCTTTTCGAAATTATTTTTTCTTTTCCAAATCCATTCCATTTTATAACTCCATCGTCTGTACCGAACCAATAATTACCTTTTCTATCTTGAATTATCGCATATACTGCTCTGTTAATCTCAAAACCATTTTCAAGAAATTTTTCAATTCTATTATTTTTCAAAATACATAAACCACCTTTAGTCCCGATAAATACTCTTCCTTTATTATCTTCAAATACAGCATAAACATTATTTAAATGAGCATCTGAATTCTGTTCTATCACATAGTAATCATTTCTACTCGATTTTGCTAACCCATTAGAAGATGCCAAATACAATTCATCTTCTTTTGTGAAAATAATTTTCCTATAAAATTGTTTAGCGTATTTATATTTATCAGTCTCAATAAATTTATCATTTTTAATTAAATAAATTCCTGTATTTGATGAAATATAAATATCACCCACTCTATCCATTGCTACTGTACTAACAATATTTTTATGTTGAAATCTAATCCATTTTATTTTCCCATTTTTTTGGATTTTTGCAAGACCACCAGATGCACAAGCTAACCATGACGTCCCTTCTTTGTCCACACATATATCCAATACCCTATTATCACCAGGATAACCATCTTTATTTAATGGAAAATCAATTTTTATCATTTTATTTTTTTCCATTAGAGTCGCACTACTATTGTGGCCAATAACAAATTTCCCCTTTTCATATTCTTTTATTGCAGAAACTTCGTTTTCATTTAATCCACTGAAAACATTGTAATTTTGAAGATATAAACCATTTAATTTATCGATACCTCTTGTTCCCGGCATCCATATATTATTTTCTTTATCAACATAAATTGAAGTGCTGCCATCACTTGTAAATCCTTCTTTATGTGATGTAGGAAATAATTCGCTTGTTATCAGATTATAATAATAAGAATAATAATAATTTCCGAAAAATATTATATTATTTCTGTTGATAACAAAGGAAGGATATTCATATTCACTTCCCGTTGGCAAAACAAAACTATCATTTAAAATTTCTATTTTATTACTTTCAATATATCCTATCCACCTTTTTCCCAAAATCCACATTTTATTTTCCTGATTACTTTCTCTATTATTAAAATAGACTTTTAAGATTGATTTATACTTTTCAGGTATTAAATCGTTTATGCTATTATCAAATCTATAGCAATCAAAAATTGAAATCCCATAAAAAGTAGAAATATAAAACTTACTTTGAAAAGCTGTAACAGATAAAATGTAATCATCTAATAGACCATCATTTTTTAAGTATCTTTTCCATTCTTTATCTTTATATAAAAAAATCCCTTTATATGTCCCAATACATAATATCGGATTATCATTTTCATAGATAATTCCAAATGAAGTTATATTTATTGTATCATCTAAAGTAAGTTGAGGGAAAATTATCGTATTTATCGAATCATTATTGAAAAACACTAATTTATCACGAATAACCGAAGGGATACACCAAATTATACCTTTCTCATCAATTAGTATTTTTCTAAAAGATAAATTCGGAAGTTTATTAATTGTATCAAGATTTTTCCAAAAAAATCCATCATAAACAGATACTCCACTCGCAGTCGCGAACCACATTCGACCTTTTAAATCCTGAGTAACATCATAAACAAGATTTGTTGGCAATCCATCTTCAATTGAGTAGTTTTTTATATAGTAAGACTGGCTATTGATTGTCCTATAAGTGATAAGAATGAGCAAAAGTGAAAATATAAAGACTTTTAACTTTATGAATGATATCATAAAAATACCTTACCTTTGAAATTATTTAATTAATTATAATTTCGATTAGCCAGCAGATAGTTAGAACATAGTAAAAATGGATAATTTAATTCTAATAAAAAATACAAAAATTAACTACCAACTACCGCTTGCTCCACCACCACCAAAACTACCTCCACCACCTGAAAAACTCGAATGCGATGAAGAAGAGCTACTATGAGAAGATGAAGAATAACTTGAGCTTGAATGTGAACTATATGAAGTTGATGAGGAGATTTTCCCTCCCACATACCTTGTTTTACTCGAAAACAAAGCTATAATCCAAAAAACAAATATTATTAGCAAAATTGAACCAACCAAAGCAAATATTAGAGTTGATGATGTTTTAACTGCAGAGGGTCTTTTATTTTTATTGAGGTCACTTTTTTTATACTCACCTCTCACTGCTAATGCAATAGCATCTATACCTTTACTTATCCCTAAGTAAAAATTATTATTTTTAAATTGAGGTGTAATTTCATTTTTAATTATCTGTACGCAAAGAGCATCCGTAAGAACACCTTCTAATCCATATCCAACCTCAATTCTGAGTTTTTTATCATTCTTTGCTATTAGTAACAAAACCCCGTTATTAAAATCTTTCTGACCTATTTTATTTGCTGTCGCTATTGCATATGATACTTCTTCGATTGATTCTCCATTCAATGTCTTAATCATATAAACGACTATTTGAGTTGATGTAGTATCAAATAGATTATATAATTTCATTCTTAAATATTCAAGTTGTGCATTTGAAAGAGTTCCAGTCTCATCTGTTACGTATTCTTTTAATTTTGTGGGATTTTTAATTAGTGATTCATTACTTTGTTGTGAAAATAAAACTATTGATTGAAATACTAATATAAGTTGTAAAAATAATTTCATATAAGGATTATTTTTACAATAAATAATAATTCAAGATGATATAATCAATGAATTTGTTTCGCTGTTTTGATTCGTTTTCTTTTTTCGTGAAGCAAATGCATTATAGCAAGATATGGATGTCTAAATATCATCCTTGGACCCGAATATCTCATAACTTTCTTTACTTTTTCTCTCATATCCATTTTATAACAGTGGACTGTACATTCGGAGCAGACAGGTTTATTTTCTTGAAATGGACAATAAAGCAATCTCTCTAAAGCATAATTATTTAATTGATTACAATCTTCACAAAGTTTTCCATGTGTTTTATGCATACCCCTACAATAAATATGCATCATTTTATTTATTGTCTTCTGCTCGAGTATTATTCGACGGGTTCTGTTTTTTTTCTTCTTATTCTCCAAATGATAACTATTTATCTTACAAACAAAAATATTTTTTTAATAAATCCTGAATTCCTGAAAAAATATAATACAAAAATAAACAATAAAACTTTTTATTTTACCATTGAAACTATATTTAAAATACCATATTTTGTTATGGTTATTATTTTATATTATATAAATTTTTAATAATCTGAACTTTTTAAATTTAATTAACTGTTATTATTTCATAAACAAAACCAAAAATAAATGAAAAAAACAATACTATTTATTCTATTTATTGCTATATATGCAATGAATTCTTTTGCCCAAAATGATGAAATGAAAAAATGGATTGATTATATGACTCCTGGAAAAGAACATAAAGAATTTGCTATGATGGATGGTGACTGGACATTTTCAGGAAAAATGTGGATGGACCCAAATGCAGAACCACAACCTTACACAGGTAATGCAAAATTCGAAATGTTACTCGATGGAAGATATTCTCAAATGACTGTAACAAGTAAAATGATGGGAATGGATTTTAAAGGCATTGGTATTAATGCATTCGATAATGGCAAAAAAACGTATATAAGTACATGGATTGATAATTTTGGAACTGGCTTAATGTATATGGAAGGTAAATATGATGAAACGACAAAGTCTATTATTTATTTTGGTAAAATGTATGACCCAATGTCAGAAAAAGATATTGATTGTAAGCAAACATTAAAAATACTTAATGATAAAACATACGAAATGGTAATGTATTACATAGAAAACGGTAAGGAATTCAAATCAATGGAAATAGTATTTACAAAAAAAATAAATCAGTAAATATAAAACCAATTAAGCCGTTAAGAATGTTGAATTTTTTATAAATATAATAAAAAGAAAAAAATGGATATTAGAAAATGGTTAGAGTCAATTGGTAATGCAATTGATTCAATGGACGCAGATAAATTCGTTGAATATCTTACAGATGATTGCATTTTTAGATTTGGCAACCAACCTGAAGTAATAGGAAAAAATGAAACAAGAGAGTATGTAGCTGCTTTTTTTAAAATGATTGCTACCTGCGAGCATAAAATTATTGATTATTGGTCTAAAGAAAATTCTATTGTGTGGCAGGGAGAAGTTTTATATACAAGATTAGATGGTAAAAAAGTATCTTTAAACTTTGTAAATATCTTTCATCTAAGAGAAAATCTTATTAAAGATTATCTAATTTATATAGATAATACACCTCTTTTTGCACAATAAATCTTGAAAAAGAGAAAGAGATTGAAGTAAAGGAAAAAATAAAAAAACCCTCTTTATTAAAGAGGGTTTTAAAAAAATTTATAAAAGTAATAATTACTTTATTAGCATCATTTTCTTCACAGATGTATATTCCATTGTAAATAGCTTATACATATAAACACCACTTGAAAGTTTAGATGCATCGAATTTAACTTTATGGACTCCTGCATTCAAGTTCCCATCTACAAGTGTAGCGACTTCTTTACCGCTTAAGTCATATACTTTTAAATTTGCATATCCTGGTTTCGGCGTTGCAAATTCGATAGTTGTAGTTGGATTAAAAGGATTTGGATAATTTTGACTTAAATCGTATGAAGTTGGTACGTTTTGCAATGGATTACCAGTCCCGGTAGCTGTTCTTAAAATATAACCCTGTAAAGCAAAGTTTTGGTAATTTAATAATAATACTACTTCATTACCAATCTGACAAACTTCCGCTCCACCAGCTATACCTTGTTGAACTGTCCCTTGAAGTGTGAAGAAGAATGAATCAAGTCTTACAAAAGGATTAATTTGCAATTTGTATAATCCATTAATTGTTGGAACCACTGTCCCCTGATTTTGATTCCAAACCCATAAGTGAGCAGATGACTGACCTGGAACAGAATCCCAGCCCAATCCATATTTTGCTGCTGGCCAGGTTAATACAAGTGTCCCTTTTAGAACATTGTTTGTATCTTTGCAAAAGATATTGTATGGTGATGCACTGCCCCAATCGCTATACCAAAAAGCAACTCTGTTTGGGTCGTATGCAATATTTCTAATATTGCCATGACCAGCTAAATTGAAGGTAGCTTTTTGAACACCTAATGTATCGAATTTATATAGGGTTGTGGTTGAATTACCACCATAAAGATATTGTCCATTCCAAGTCAAATCTCTAATTCCACTCGGATAAGTAACAGAGTCAGCAATTGTTCCTGGACCACCACCAACTCCATTTGCCCAATATCTATACATTATAGCTGCATTCCATCTATTGAAATAGTATTTACCATTAACATACATTGCACCTACTGTTCCACCATTCATTCCACCTATTAATGTATAATTCCAGCTAAACTTACGAACATAAGGAAAATTAGCAGGTGGAGCTGTATCTGGTCCTTCAATGTATTGATAATTTGAGCTTGTTGGTGCTAAATCGTTATTTGTATTATCACTACTAATTACTATGAATCCAGTAATAAAAAGTGCTAATACAAATACTGGTAAAACAAAAAGTAAATATTTTTTTCCCATTTTTTACCCCTTTTCTTTTGATTTGTTAAGAAATAATTTATTATTCTATTAAAATTTGCTAAAATAAAATTCAATAGTCAATATAAAAATAATGCATAAATTATTTAATCAGTATCATTTTCCTCGTTTCGGAAAATTCACCAGCAAAGATTTTATAAAAATATATTCCCGAAGATAGTTTCGAACCATCATAATCAATCGTATATTTTCCCGCAGATAGAACTTCGTTGGTTATCAAATCCACCTCTTTCCCGAGAATATCATAAACTTTTATTGTGACTAAACTATTCTTTATTATAGAAAAATCTATTTTTGTTTTTGGATTAAAAGGATTTGGATAGTTTTGTCCGAGATAGTATTTTTCGGGTGTAGTTGTATAGTCCTTTTTAACTTTTGAAAAACTCAAATATCTATCGTAATATAACTTCTTCGAAGAACCAGACACTCCAACCCATAAAGCACCGAAATCTCCAGCTGTATTATAATACTCTATCAAAGATGGTATATAACCTCTAATAGACCATTCAGGTGGAAAACCACTAATTTGTTCAAAACCAGAAAATGTTGAAGGTAAATTATTTGTCGCATAAGAATATAACAATTTATCGGTTGTATTTGTTGGTGAACCACCTTGAAGACTATCAGAATAAAATATTAAATCAACTCCTCCTGGATTTAACATATAAGGTTTTGCATCAAACCAATATTCATCTCTACCCGGAGGATTCGTTACCGTAAATGCTGTTCCAAATGCAACCCCCATATTTGTGCTTACCATACAATACAAATCGATATTACCTTGAGTGCCTTGAGAATAAAACAACCATGCATTTGTCCCATTAATTACAGGTCTAAATTGAGGTTTTGGACTCCCTGCAGTAACTACCGTCAAAAAACTTCCGGTTACAGCTAACGTTCCAATTGTTGTTTCTCTATATCTAACAACTCTAATTGCTGCGGTAGTTGTATCGGTTAAACCAGCAATCGGTCCATAATATGAAATTAATAATGTATCTCCATATAATGTTTTTGACCAACAGGGATGTGCTGCAGCAGAAGACATATACGAAGATTGAGTCCAGGTAACACCGTAATTTGCTGAACCGAATACATAAACAGCATTACTAATATTTAAATCAATAATTAAATATAAACCTCCAGTAGAGCTTGCTTCTGCATCATAATCTCTTATATTAGTATAGTTTGTAAATTGATTTAAAGTTCCTGTTTCAACATTCCAAGAATAAATAGTCGTTTCATATGTAAAAAAGCAATAAACAGAATCCGTTCCTGTTAAAACCATATCAACCTTAGGTGTAATAAAAGCAGGAGTAATATAACTTAATAAATTCCAGTTTGCTCCATTATTCGTTGAGACAAGACAAACAATAGCTTTACCAGATGAATAATTTGTATCAGGAATACATACAAAGAGTTTATTACTTGATGTTTTATAAATACCGTTAGGTCTCCCCATAGGTTCATTTTCGGAAACTACATAATCCACTCCCCAATCAGGTGAACCTGATACTGGTATTGGTGGATTACAGAGTGTGCTTTTAATTTCTTGAGTATAAACATCAGGGATTAAATACAAAATGAACAAAATTGTAAAAATAATATATTTTTTCATAATAATTCTCCTTTGCTATTTTTTATTTTAATATAAAATAAAATATACTTAATTACAACAATTAAAAATATTATCCGAAATTTTAATACAAATAATTATCTTATACATCATAAAAATTTCTATTCTAATATCTATTTATTTTTATATAAAATTCTATTAATTTATATATTATCCAATCTATCACGGGTTATTTTTATAAACTAAATAATAAAAGCTATGAAAAAGAAAATTTTCTTTTGCAGTTTTTTGTTTTTGGTTTTATTTTCCTTCAACAATTTCAGCTATTCACAAGGGAGCTCCTACATCTTCGATGAAGCTATGCTCACTTTTTCACTCCCAAATAACTGGGAAGTTGCCAGAGAACATGTTTTGCTTCTTTTAATGCCTCAACCAAAAGATTTTCAAATTAATATCGAACTTACAGAAGCAACTTCTCTGGACAAATATGTTTTGGAGACAATTAATGAGCTTAAGAACATCCATCCGGACGACACATTATTTACAAGAAAAGATTACAATATAGAAAAAATGAAGGTAGTCGAACTTAATCTTCAAAAAAGCGACGAAACGATAGTTAACTATGTTTTAATTGAATCTCCAATAAAAAAAGTTGTCAAGATGTATTTTATTGCTCCAAAAAGTGAATATCTGAAGTATAAAGAAGATATTAACAATATTAAACAAGGTATTAAAAAGAAGAGCTAATCCGATTATTTTTTCTTTACATTTTTACAGTAACATTGAGGAGAAAATAAATTCTGGAACGGATATATATTCCGTTCCTTTTTTTATGTGTAAAAAATATTAAAAATAAAATATGTGAAAGAAGAAACAATAAAAAAAGTTGGAATAAATATTAATATTAAATACCCATATACTCTTCCGTTATCGAATCTATCGGAACTTTTTCCATCTCTAAAAATATAAACTTTTCCCTGTCTGTAATATCCTGCTCCAGTAATAAATGTAGTAGTTTCAATATTTAATGTCCCTTTTTGATAAATTCTAAATAGTTCAAGAATTTTTATCGTTAATTTTGGCATTGAAGAAATTAGCAATGTTGGAATCATTAAACCAAGAAAAATACCTATTAAAATAAAAATAATAATCATATTTAATTCTCTTTTATGCTATTTACTTCATTCCAAATTTTTTCAGGAACTGAATTACGAATGTCTTTGTATAGTCTCTCTAAAATCTGAGAGTATTCCAATTCATAATAAACGGGTATGTCCTTTAATAAAATATGTTCTTTCGAATCGTTTTCTTTAATCTTTCCATATATTCTTAGTCCATTTATATGTCCTCCATCTGGAATCGCTTCATTGGACCTTGTTTTTATATTAAGATTTAAAATGTTACTTTCTTTTATCGAGTTTTTAAGATTTTCGAGTTTTTCTTTTTCAAGTTCAAAAGTATACTTCGAAACATTTTTACCAGTGGATTCATAACCTTTAGTATAAATGAGCACTCCTATTCCATCATAGTTAATTATAATTTTATATGAGTAATGGTAAGGTGAAGGTAAAGAACCAGCATTAAAATAATATTCAAGTTTAGACCAATCTTCCTGTGCTTTTAATCCACATTCAAGAAAATTGAAAAAGAAAAACGAGATGAATACAATAAACAATTTAGTGATATACATAATTTTGTATTTAATTTAATTTTCAATATCATAAATAATAATTATAAATTATTCAATTCTTTTTTAAAGTAGTAAAAATGAAAACCGTCTTTATTTCAAAATATTTCCCACAAATAAATAAGGGTTTCTTAATATTAAATACTTGATTAAGTTATAATATTTACCTATATTAACAATATATTTTTTACAATTAATATGGAGAAAAATTATGAAAAAAATTTTAATTTTTGCTATTTTATTTGCAATTCCTTTGTTCGTTTTTTCACAAACACCAGAAGAAATAAGAAAAGAAGCATATCCCGAATATATTCAGACCGTAGATAATTCGGAATATGCGAAACTGCTTCACAAATTGACTGATGCAAAAAAATCAGGGAATGTTTCGGATTTCAATAGATATTTAAACGAATTAAGAACAAAATATTCCAACACTGGCAATATTCAAGAAAGCAAACCCCTTCCAGAAAATCGAGATTTCTTTTATCCAACAATGAAACAACCCGAGGAAGTAGGTTATGTACCTGACTGGGGAAATACAGGTATTAAAATTTATGGAGGAAATGTCGGAACCTCTTCACCAGGTAACCCAAACGCATTCAACAGAATGGTGAAAATCGAAACCGATACACTTGGAAATCTTTTTGTAGGATTTCTTAACGGCTTAAAAGATACTTTATTTTTTTATAGCTCATCAAATCGAGGTTCAAGCTGGACAAAAATTCAGGCAATACCAGCAGGTTCATTAAATACATATTACAGCTTCGATTTTGCATTGGCAGATACAATTGGTGGCTTTAAAATTGGTATGGTAGTATCAATCACTCCTTCATCTTCACCATATCAGGGAACAGTATATTATGCAGATATGTTGCCAAATGGTTCTGGTTTTTCACCGTCGACTGTATTTACTCCTGCCTCGGGTAGAGGTGTAATTGGACCTGTAATTTGCACAGATGCTTATAGTTATTCTCCTATGCTTTCATACTGGTATATTGCTGCTTCAAACTGCGACGCTTCGACTGGAGTAACAAGCTTCGTCCCTTGCGTTTATACTCCAAACTGGGGTTCAACTTGGGTTCACGATACTGCTCGCTCCTCTTATAATGATTATGAACTCGATATAGATTATAAATCCGATACTATTTATGTATTATTAACTAATAACTTAACTGCGGCAAACGAAAATTTAAGATTAAGATATATTACTTTAGGCAACTGGGGAACAAATGTTTCATGGAGTCAATATAATCCTGCTGGAGAATCTTTCCCTGAATTTAATGGTTGCCTTGCAGTCAATAGAAAAACAAGTGCTATGGTTGTAACTTATACAACTAATGAATCTTCAAACTACAATATTAAATATAGTTATACTGCTGACGGAAATACCTGGGTCGCTCATAATATGTTGTCAGGTATGTCAAATAATGAAACTCGGTCTTATGTTCATAGCACCCCTCAACAATCAGGTGCATTCAGAGTTGCATTTTGCTCGGAAAGTTCTGGTCAGGATACTGTTATTTATATGAATACTTTCAATATTGCATCAGGATTCACAAACAGGACAGTAGCATCCAGAACTAATTTATCAACCGGAATTTTGGCTCCCTGTGTTGTTGGTTATATGTATAACGGTATAACTGCAGGATCCGGTGTTGTATATGCTGGTAACGGTCCAGTAAATATTTGGTTTAATGGCTCAGACATAGCGACTGAAATTAAACCAATATCCAATAATACACCAAACAGTTATTCTCTTTCACAAAATTATCCAAACCCGTTTAATCCTGTAACAAAAATTAATTTTGCTATAACTAAAAATGATTTCGTTACTTTAAAGGTTTATGATATTATAGGTAAGGAAGTGGCAGTTCTTGTTAACCAGAATTTTTCTGCTGGGAAATATGAAGTCACTTTCGACGGAGCTAAATTATCTTCAGGTGTGTATTTCTATAAATTAACCGCTGGTGATTTTTCAGATACTAAAAAAATGATAATTGTGAAATAAAATTTCTTACAATAGAAAATAAAAAAATCGCTTGGGAATTTTCTCAAGCGATTTTTTTTACAAAAATAAACTTTAAATTTTATTTTTTCAATCTCTCTTCAATTTTATCTAATTCTGCATTTAGTTCTTTTGGAAGCTTGTCTCCAAAGATTTTATAATATTCTCTCATCTCATTTATTTCACTAATCCATTCCTCTTTGTTAATAGAAAAGAGTTTCTTAAAGTTTTCTGGTGATATATTCAATCCTGAAATGTCAATTTCACCTTCTGCAGGTAATCTCCCAATTGGTGTATCTATAGCTTTTCCTGTTCCAGTAACTCTCTCATAAATCCATTTTAAAACTCTCATATTTTGTCCATAACCGGGCCATATGAATTTTCCGTTTTCATCTTTTCTGAACCAGTTTACATAATATATTTTTGGTAAATTATTCGGAAATGCCATTCTACCAATTTGAATCCAATGACCAAAGTAATCACCCATATGATAACCACAAAAAGGTAACATAGCAAACGGGTCGTGCCTTAACTTGCCAACCGCACCAGCTGCCGCTGCTGTTGTTTCGGATGCCGCAGATGAACCCATATATACACCGTGATTCCAATCATAAGCTTCATTTACAAGTGGAACAACTGAAGCCCTTCTTCCACCAAAAAGAAATGCAGAAATAGGCACACCTTTCGGGTCTTCCCATGCTGGGTCAATTACTGGACATTGACCAGCAGGTGCTGTAAATCTTGCATTTGGATGAGATGATAATCTGCCACAGCCAGGTGTCCAATCGTTTCCATTCCAATCGATTAAATGTGCCGGTGGTTCATCTGTCATCCCTTCCCACCATATATCTCCATCATCTGTATAAGCAACATTTGTAAAAATAGAATTCTTTTCACAAGAAAGCATAGCATTTGCGTTTGTTTTCATCGAGGTTCCAGGAGCAACTCCAAAAAATCCATACTCGGGATTTATTGCGTAAAGCCGTCCATCTTGCCCGAATTTCATCCATGCAATATCATCACCAACCGTTTCAATTTTCCATCCCGGCATTGGAGATATAAGCATTGCAAGATTTGTCTTTCCACATGCAGACGGAAACGCTGCTGCTATATATTTTTTTTCTCCTTTGGGTGGTGTAATCCCAAGAATTAGCATATGCTCTGCAAGCCAACCCTCATCATGTGCCATAACAGATGCAATTCTTAGAGAAAAACATTTTTTCCCAAGTAGTGCATTCCCACCATAACCCGAACCAAAAGACCAAATCATTCTCTCTTCAGGAAAATGGGTAATATATTTTGTCGGATTACAAGGCCATGGGACATCTTTGACACCTTCGGTTAAAGGCATTCCTACTGAATGTAAACATGGGACAAAATGCCCATCTTCTCCAAGTACGTCAAGCACTGCTTTCCCCATTCTCGTCATTATACGCATATTTACAACTACATAAATAGAGTCTGTAAGTTCAACACCAATATGTGCAATATTTGAGCCAAGCGGACCCATCGAGTAAGGGATTACATACATAGTTCTTCCCTTCATACAACCTTTATATAACTCTGTCATAATTTTTTTCATTTCCTTAGGAGCCATCCAGTTATTCGTAGGGCCTGCATCTTCCTCTTTCTCTGAACAAATATACGTGCGGTCTTCTACACGTGCTACATCTTTTGGATCTGATTTTACCCAGTAAGAGTTTGGGCGTTTAGGAACTGGTATAAAAGAACCATTATCCACACATTGTTTTATTAAAGCATTGTTCTCTTCCTCCGAACCGTCACACCAATGGATTTTATCTGGTTGGCACATCTTGGCCATCTCTTCTACCCATTGAAGTAATTTTTTGTTTTTTGTCATTTATCTTTCGTTATTATTTGATTAAATATATTTTAAAAAAAGCATTTTAACCACAAAAAAACATAAAACAGTTTTATTAAATAAAACTTTTATCTATTTTTTAAACCAGTAACATTTAGTGACATTAATATAGAAATAGGTCTTGTTGATTCAAACTTACTTAATATAATTTTTATCATACTCATTATCGGAACAGATAATATCATTCCAATTAATCCCCAAAGATAGCCCCAGAATATCAGCGAAAGCAATAATAAAATCGGACTTAAATTTAATTTATCACCAAGTATCTTTGGTTCAATAATATTTCCAACAAGATTTGCAGATACTACCATTAATATCAAAATTATAATAGGTCTCGTTAAATCTCCATCAAACTGTATTAATGCTGTAGTAAATGGTAAAACTGTCGAAATTAACGAGCCAATAGTTGGAATATACGCCATCAGAAAGGCAAGAAAACCCCATACAATAAAAAAATCAACCCCGAAAATCCAAAGTATAATAGTAACAAGAAATCCGTATGAAAGATTTATAAGTGTCTTACCAACAACATATTTTTTTACATCTTTAAAAATATCAGTTAAAGTATCGGCAATTTGCTTCGCTCGTTCGGAAGAAAAAGCTTTCAAAACCCTCTTTCTTATACTGCCAAATTCAGAAAGCAAAAAAATTACATATATCAGAATCAAAACGAAATTACCAGCAAGATTTATTATGCTTGTAAAAAATCCAGTCGCAAAATTTGTAATTGCTTCCCCATTAATAATTTTTGTAATATCAAATGAATCCTTAATATATTGATTATAAAAACTCCAATTGCTTAAGCCCAATGAAATAGAATTGATTATATTCTGAGATTTCTCAGTGTATTTTGGAATTTCTTTTGTAAATGCATTTATGCTCGTGAAAACAAATAAACTCGTAATATTAGCAATAACTAATATTGAAATAATTACAATAATTAAAGAAATTGCACTTGGTATTTTTTTTGACTTCAACCATTCATAATATGGCTCGAAAAGAAATGTTATAACCAATGCGATAAAAAAAGGTAATAGAATTGATTGCAATTCTTTTAAAATATAAAAAGTAAAACCAACAAGAAATAATGCTGCTACAACTGTTAGAAATTTATTTTGCTTTCCCTCTGTCATATTAAATAATTTTTAATGACTTTATAAGAAATCGGGTCTTTCATACCCGCTAATTGAAAACCTCTCAATCTCAAAGCACAACTATCACATATCCCACAGGCAATATCATTACTTTTATAACATGACCATGTTAAGTGTAACGGTGATTTTAGCTCTAAAGACTTTAACACAATTTCCATTTTATTAAATCCAATAATCGGGGTAATAATTTCAATTTTCGTTTCTGGTCTCGTTCCTAATTTAATCATTTTATTAAAGGAATCAAAGAACTTTTTTCTGCAATCAGGATATCCGCTTGAATCTTCCTCTACAGCACCGATATAAATTTTTTCTGCTTTAATTACTTCAGCCCAACTTGTTGCTATTGCAAGGATATTTGCATTCCTAAATGGAACATAACTCGAAGGAATTTTTTTGGATTTAATATTTGCTTTAGGAATTTTGATTTTATCGTCGGTTAGAGATGAGCCTCCAATTTTTTTAAGATAACCGATATCGACAATCAACCTTTCTTTAACATTATAATAATCCGCAATATCTTTAAACGCTTTCAATTCACGTTTCTCTGTTTTCTGTCCATAATTTACATGAAGAAATGCGAGGTTATATTTTTTATAAGCAAAAGCGGCGGTTAGTGCACTGTCCATTCCGCCGCTAACAAGAACTATTGCGGTTTTATTTTTTCTAATCATCTCATTTTAAAAAACTAAAACAATCCATATTTCTCTCTCTACTAACTCAATATACTCTACTTACTCTATATACTCTACTAACTCTAAAGACTATATTACCACAGCCATTTAAACTCTCTTGCCTTAGCTTCAAGTTCTTCTCTAAACTTTGGATGCGCAACATTAATAAGTAATTTAGTTCTTTCTCTTAATGTTTTTCCATACAAATCAGCAATTCCGTATTCTGTAATAATTGTTTGCACATCCCCCCTTGTAGTAACTACACCAGCACCAGGAGTTAATGTAGGTACAATTTTTGAAATCGTATCGTTTTTTGTAGTTGAAGCAAACGCAAGTATCGACCTTCCACCTTTACTTCGCATTGCACCTCTTACGAAATCGAGCTGGCCACCAAATCCCGAAAAAATCCTTGTTCCCATTGAATCCGAACATACCTGCCCGCTTAAATCAACCTGAATCGAAGAGTTAATCGAAATCATATTATCATTTCTTGCAATATTTACTGGGTCATTCACAAATTTCGATGACCTGAATTCAATTACAGGATTATTATCAATAAAATCATGAACTTTTTTAGTTCCGATAACGAAAGAAGCAACTACTTTATTTGGTAAAAAAGTTTTTTTCTCACCGTTTACAACTCCAAGTTCTATCAGCTCCACTAAACCATCTGAAAACATTTCAGTATGAATTCCAAGGTCTTTTTTCTCCTTTAAAAAGGATAGCACTGCATCTGGTATTGCCCCAATACCCATTTGTAGTGTAGCACCATCTGGAATTAATGATGAAATGTATTCGGCAATTTTCTGATAAATCTTTTTTTCTTCTTCAGTTACATTTGCATCTACCATTGGAACATCGAGTAATTCTTCTTCAATCTCCACAATATACTTTATCTTACTAATGTGTATAAAGTTATCACCGAGAACACGAGGCATTTTTGGATTTATCTGAGCAATTACAACCTTTGCATTTTCTGCTGCAATTTTTGATACCTCATTACTAACTCCATACGAACAATATCCATGTTCATCTGGAGGTGATAAATGCAACATACATACATCAATAGGAATTCTTCCCAACTCAAATAACCAACCAATTTCCGAAAGAAAAACATTATACACATCGGCTCTGCCTTCATTCACTGCCTTTCTGACATTTCCTGCACAGAAAAGTGCAACGTGAACAAAATGCCCGGCCATTTCGGGTTCAGTGTATGGAGCTTTGTGAAATGTGGTTAAATGCATTACTTTCACATTCTCCAGCTCTTTATATCTGGCACACATTGCATTTACAAGCACTGTAGGATAAGCACTATTGGCGTGAAGATATACCGTATCGTTTGATTTTATTACTTTAACAGCTTCCTCTGCTGTAACAATCCTCTGTTTAAATTTTTCAAGCATATATGTATAATATAATTTAAAATATAGTAGAAATAATCTTTTTCTAAAATAGTGGTTATGTAAAATACTATTTTTATTTTATATTAAAAATGGAAAAAGATTTAATAATATTTATAAAAAAAGCGGATTGATTTATCAAACCGCTTTTTAAAATTACTTTTTAAAATACCCTACAAATTCCCTACCATCTTTTTCGGAACGACCCACTGGTCGAATTGCTCATTGGTCACAAGTCCAAGTTCGATAGCCGCTTCGCGTAGAGTCTTACCCTCCTTGTGAGCTTTCTTGGCTATTTTAGCAGCGTTTTCATAACCGATGTGAGTGTTTAATGCTGTAACCAGCATAAGTGAATTTTCCACATGCTTTTCTATCACCGGAATATTTGCCTCTATTCCAACTGCGCAATTTACATTAAATGATTCACATGCATCTCCGAGCAGACGAGCTGAATTTAATAAATTATAAATCATCACTGGTTTAAAAACATTCAACTCAAAATGTCCGTAAATACCACCAACGGTAATTGCAGAATCGTTCCCAATCACCTGTGCACAAACCATTGTAATTGCTTCTGTCTGTGTTGGATTTACTTTTCCCGGCATAATAGATGAACCCGGCTCATTTTCCGGCAGGAGCAATTCCCCTATTCCGCTTCTCGGACCTGATGCAAGCAGGCGTATATCATTTGCAATTTTCATTAAACTAACAGCAAGAGTTTTCAATGCTCCCGAAGATTCAACTATCGCATCGTGTGCTGCTAATGATTCGAATTTATTTTCAGCCGTAACAAAAGGATGCCCGGTAAGGTTAGCAATATGCTTTGCAACTATTACATCATAATTTTTTGGAACATTTAAACCAGTTCCAACTGCCGACCCTCCAAGTGCAAGTTCGGATAGATGTTTCAAAGTGTTTTTAATCGCTCTTATACCGTGGTCAATTTGTGATACATAACCCGAAAATTCCTGTCCGAGCGTTAATGGAGTTGCATCCATCACATGTGTCCTTCCGATTTTTACAATTTCCCTGAACTTATCAGATTTATCTTTCAACACTTTCATCAGACGTTCTGCTTTCGGAATCGTATTTTCTACAATCATCTTATATCCCGCAATATGCATTGCAGTCGGAAACGTATCGTTTGAAGATTGAGATTTGTTTACATCATCATTTGGATGTAATATTTTCTTTTTGTCATCGAGTTTTCCTCCGCTTAAAACATGTGCCCGATTTGCTATCACCTCATTTACATTCATATTCGATTGCGTTCCCGAACCAGTCTGCCATACAACAAGCGGAAACTGGTCATCAAGTTTTCCTTCGAGAATTTCATCGCAAACTCGAGATATTAATTTCATTTTATCTTCGGGCAATACACCGCAATCGAAATTTGCCATTGCAGCAGCTTTTTTCAAAATTGCAAATGCATAAATAATTTCTTTTGGCATTAATTGTTCGCCAATTAAAAAATTTTCTTTCGACCTTTGGGTTTGTGCCCCCCAATATTTATCTGCAGGGACTTTCACTTCACCCATTGTGTCGTGTTCAATCCTGTATTCCATATTATTTTTATTTTTATTTTATAAAAGAAAACTATTTCTTTCCAAATGTAGATATTATTGTAGAGTTTAATCCTCCGCGTGTGGTAAAAATTCCTTTCACTTCTATCCATTTTGGTTTTAAAACATTTACTAAGTCATCGAGTATATTATTAATTACATTTTCATAAAAAATACCATCATTCCTGAAAGACTGTAAATATAATTTTAGTGATTTTAATTCAATACATTTCTTTTTTGCAATATAAGTAATTTCTATAGTTCCAAAATCTGGTTGCCCTGTTTTTGGACATACGGAGGTAAATTCATTTGTCTTATGAATTATTAAATAATCTCTATCTGGATATGAGTTTTCAAATGTCTCTAAAATTTTAATTCTGTTTTTTATTTTTATTAGTTTTTTCATTTTTTATTTTTTTATCCGTAAATTCTTTTGTATCAATTCCAAGTTTTGAAATTTTTTGCCTTAAACTGATTTGATGAAAACCTATAACCCTTGCAACCTCGCTTATATTTCCTTTACATAGTTTAAGATATTTTTTTATAAAATTCACTTCAAAATCTCGTACCGCTTTTGCTTTATTTGCTTTATAATTATTGTTTGAATATAAATCCTTATACTGCTCTACTTCCAAAATGTTTTCAGGAAATAATTCTTTTTTAATTATTCCATCATTACAAAGTATTACCACTCTTTCTACAACATCTTTCAATTCAGTAATATTTCCATACCAAAGATAATTTATAATCATTCTTGTAACATCTGGGCTAATCTCTTTTATTTGCATATTTTTCTTTTCAGAAAATTCTTCGATAAATTTATTGAAGTAGTATAATATATCTTCAGGTCTTTCTCTTAAAGGCGGGATTTTAATTTCGTATAAACTTAATTTTTTATATAGTTCTGAATTAAATTTATTATCATCCGTTAAATTACTAAGGTCAAAAGAAGACGAAGCAATAATTCTTGCATTCGTTTGTCGGGATTTAAATTCACCTAATCTCGAATATTGTTGTTCATTTATTATTCTAAGAAGTTTCAATTGAATATCTTTATTCAATTTCGAAATTTCATTAATATATATAGTCCCATTTTCCGCAATATCAAGATATCCTTTGTTTTGAGTATTTGTTTTTTTGGAATACCCTTTAACAAACCCAAATAATTCTAATTCAAAAACTTCATCGGACATTGTTGAACAATCGAGTGAAATGAATTGAAATTTATTTCTCGGACTTTTATTATGAATATATTTAGCAAGGTCTTGTTTTTCGGTTCCACTCTCCCCTGAAATTAAAATTGCTGAATCTGTTAATGCCAATTGTGTAGCATTTTTTAATACGCTCTTCATTTTCTCGTTTTCAGAAACAATGTAAGAAACATTTTTAACTTTCTTCAACTCTCGGGAAAGTAATAAATTCTCTTTCACAAGCTTGATTTTCTCTATACCACGATTGATTACAAGTAAAAGTTCATCTTTATTAACAGGTTTTGAAAGAAAATCATAAGCACCTAGTCTGATTGCTTCTACTGCAGTTCTTATCGAACCATAAGCTGTAATAAGTATAACTATCATATCGGGTTCAATCTGTAATACCTTTTCCGTTAGTTCAATACCATTCATTAAAGGCATATTTAAATCTGTAAGCATTACATCATACTTGGAAAAGTTTATTTTTTTTAACGCTTCTTCACCGCTGGAAGCAATTGATACGGAGTATCCTGCTTCTGATACAATTTTTTTTAGAATTGTTCTGGATAAGGATTCGTCATCTACTATTAAGACCCTAATCATAATATAAATTCCCCTATTTAAGATTATTATTTATAATAATTCAATCAAGTCTAAAAAATCGAATTAGATAATATTTTTTTCTAAATATATCTTCGAATTTTTTAAGACTTAAGCTGATTTTACTTTTATGGTTTGTTTTGTTGTTGTGGTTTGTTCTTCGTATTTTTGTAAAATCCAATCTCTGCTTGTTGTATTATGAGCTAATTCCAGCCTCCTGCGATAAGTCGAAAAATGCTTTTGTGGTAGCTGACCTATCTTGAACAGTATTAATTTTGATAAATAAAAAATAAAATTTTTATCTTTCTTTTTCTCCGATTCCGAAAGCATTTCATTCCTTTTTAGAAAATGCTTATAATTTTCAATTAAAGTTATTGCTTCTTCATAATGTCCAAGTTCATAATAAATTTTTAACGCATATTTTTTAATATCATACTTATATATAAAATAATCAATTTTTATTTTATTTAAGTATTTCCAACTTTGTAAAAATTGTTCGTTTTCATAAAATAAATATGCATAAGCCAAATTCATCATATTTTCTTTATCAGTTTTATGTAATTTCGAACTATATTTAAGAATAAAATTTTCGGCAGTATTAATTTTTTTAAGTCGCAAATACAATAATAAAATATCCCTGTATAATTCAAATCTAAGATAATCTGTTTCTTTATTTTTGTAATATTCATTTTGTAGCATCTCTTCATAAAGCGTTATTAATTCTTCATCATAACGATTTCTATCATTCGAATTCATAATTTTTAATGTGCAGTAATTTGTCATATTAATATAATGAAACCAAATCTCGGATTTACTTAATTTATCTATGTGAAGTTTCAAAATGCTTTTATATTCATAATATGCTTCATCATTCATACTCTCGAACGTCTTTAATAAAGCAATATAAATACTGACAAGAAAACTATGCTCATTGTTTCTTATAATTTTTTCCAGATTTTCAATATTTACCGTTTTTATTAGTGTATATAAGAAATTTTCTGGAATCTTGATATTAAAGTTAATTGAATAAAAAATACAGGTAAGATAAATAGATATGATTTCTATAATATAATGAATTGTTATATATAAACCAGAATCGAATATTTCTTTAAAATGCTTTTCTAAACCCTCCGATTCTAAAATTTTTTCATTTAAATAATGAAAATTAAATTTATTTAATTCTAATTCATATTTTATATGATAATAATCTGTATCGATATTTTCTAATTTATTATATTTCTTTTCGAAATCTTCCGTATTTCTTCGGAATACGTTATACAATCTTTTATCTCTTAATTCCTTTAAAAAATAGTTAAATGAATTTTCGGCAGATTTCCTAAAACTCTCCTGCATTAAAAATAATTCAAGAGCATTGAGTAAATCTGACATTGCATTTCTGAAAGTAGAATCATTATACTTTCCACTCCCATATACATTTTCATATAAATATTCCTTCGTAAATTTTTTACTTTTATAACTCGGGTGAAACTTTATAATGAACTCGAATACTGAGTTTAAAGTATCACTTCTTATAAAATAAGGAGAAGCTAAAAAACGCTTAAAGCTTTTAACTTCTTCAGAAGAGAGTGATTTTAATATATCTATTGCTTGATGCTCTATCATATTTTTAATATTTATTTTGACTATTTTCGTGCGACAATTTAGCTGTTTTTGTTTCCATTAATTTATATTATTTTATTATAAAATGCAAGGTTTTTTTTAATTCCTGCAAAAATATTTTTTAATTTTCGTGCGACAAAACAAGGGGGTATGTATTTGGAGATTTTAGCTTTTATTACTATGTTTGTATAAGATTTTTAAAAATTAAAAAAATTAAAGGAGTTTTAAAAAAATGAAATCAGTTATGAAATTCTTCACAGTTATTTTATTCTTCGTAATGTCATTGGGATTATTTTATACCCCAAAAGTTTATGCAGATGAACCGGGTTATAGAACAGAAATAGTATTTATTGATGGACAGTGGTATGAAATCACCTATGGTCCTGATGGTGGTATTGTTACTATTAAAGTTATCACTCATGACTAATATAAAATACATAAGACGAAGTCGTCATCACAGTAAGAATCGCGGGGGAGGTTCTTCGGAAAATAGCGGGAGAGAAAAAAAAGCTTATTATAGAAATAGTATATTAGATATGCTCGCTTTGTCAAAAAGGAAAGACGAATTCGGTTATAACAAATGGAATCAATTAAATTTTAAATAAAAAATGTTTGAAATAAATTTAATCCCTCAAAAAATGAAATATGTTGGCTTGACAAATAACCCAGAAGCACTAAAAAGAAAACTCGGACAACCAATGGACTGGTGGCAGAGAGTATTTGCAAGCGAACTCGAAGCTAATAAATGGCTTAAGGTTCTAATTAAGATGTATGGATATAAAGAGGTAAATGGTCAAAAAGGCTGGAAATACGGCTTTACTTTCACTAATAACTCCAATTAACTATAGTATCCCTTTTTGAATAATCTCATTCTCTTATATACTATAGTTATATCTGGATATTTTAGTTCAATTATTGTATTTGAGTAAATATAGAGTTTATAAACTAATTACAACGAAATTTGAAAAATAACAAAGTAAAACAAGAGTGGTTGTGCAAAGCTAAGCTCGATTATGAGGATTCTCAACCCGTATGGATACTTGAAAAAGCAAGAGCTTCAAAACTACTCGATTTATGGAATACTTTAAAAACTTCGTTCGAATCCACTCAAACTAAATCTGCTTATCTCGGATATGGAGGAACATTCCTTAAGGAATCTGATAATTCGGAATGGCACATTTTCAATAACACTGTTACCAGAAAGACGAATAACACCCTCGAAACCAGAATTGATAAAAACAGGTTTTTCGAAAAAACTATTCTCAAATCTGCCCCTAAAGGCGTTTTGCCGGATGCCCTATGCAGTCTGCTATTCGGTATATAACGTTTTCCCTCGCTTTATTTACGATATTATATATTATGTATATAATAATAATTTGATTATTTATAAAAAAAATAAAATAAAACTATAGATTAAATAAATACAAATTTTAAAAATCTCAACGGAGGAGAGATAACAAAATAAAAAATAAAAAATCAAAAATAAAATATCAAAAAATATAATTAAGAATAATTTTTAGAATTAAAAATTTATAATGTTTTCATTCAGAATTCATAATTCTGAATTCATAATTAAAAAAGGGCGGTTCTCATTATTTTTCCCTGCACGGATAATAATAATGGATTTTTTTATCCCGAAAAATCGGGATAGAAATTCCGCCCTTTGCTTTTAAAATAAATATTTTTAAAACTTAAAAAAAGGAGAGGTTATGGATACTCCGCCAAGCGTATTAGATTCTTTAATAGTAAATTTTCATTACTTTTCCACAATTAATTAAATCTTAATCAACTAAGGAGAAATAAATATGATAAGGTTATTTTTAATAATATATTTATGTTTAATTTTTCTGCCAAATTACATAATATCACAAGATAGATATTCAGAAAATGCACATAAATATATTGTGCGGCAAGCTTGGGAATATCTAAAATGGAAAAAGCCTCAAATTAATTGGAATGCGACACCTATGGCCTCGCATATTGAGATGGGAACAGCACCTGAATGTGGTTATAATAACGAACCATGGGATGTAGGTTCAATTGTGATTGGTTCTTGCAGAGAAGATGAGGAAGATCCTGTTTGGCGAGTAGGTTTTCCGTCTCCAACAGTATCTCATTTTTGGAAAGCTGATCAAGGAGATGATTGGGAATTTTGCCCATATGTAATTGATTGCTTTGCAAATTCCTATAAAAAATCTAGAGCATATATGTATAGTAATTCAGTACATAGAATATTTTTCTATAAAGAATCAGTTGACCCTAATTATGGAACTATATTTGGATGGTTTTACCTATACGATAATTTATTTGATTTTTATAATACAGGACATTGCTATTATTGGGGATACTTGGATGTCGCTTATTATGAACAGCAAGTGTACAATCCTCCATTAGAAATGAATATCCCTCTATCTACTTCACAAAAATGGTCGTGGTTACTTTTGGGTAGACTTTGTCATCTTTTAGCGGATAATTGTACCCCTGTACATGCTCATGGTCTTTCACATTGGGGTGGCGAATCATATGAAGATTTTATGGAAACTAATTGTTATAATTGGGATTACACTCTTCACGGACACAATGGTAACACGACACTATACTTAGGTCCTGAAGATATAATTACTTTAAATAACAAACAAAATCCTTTAAGATATTTATTCTATGTTGCAAATCAAGTTGCTGATAGATTTCCAGCAATGTCTGATCCGGGAAATTCAACATACACAAGTATTATTGGTAACGATAATTATGCATATTACATTCAACCAATTTATTCTTCAATAAATAACAATCTTGTAGGAGATAATGTTTACAAAGGTGATTATTGTTTCAACTTTGCAATAAAAGCAACAGCTTCTTTATTATATTGGTTTGCCGAAAACACTAATCAATTTCCACCACAACCCCCTTCAAATTTAACCATTGCTTCTAATATGATAGGCGGTCCTGCTTTAGGAGGATATACATTATACAAAAACACAAATGGATGGTTTTGGCCAACAGCACAAGGGACAAATTTGTCTTACGAATGGCATTACTATATCTGTGCAAGCACTAATTATGGATATTGGCCATATAACAATTATGGAATTACAATGACCACTGCTATATCAGATCGACTTTTTAATATTGTTAACAATAATTATCAAGGTGTATATTGCCCTACTTGTTTGGATAATGCTCCGGCTAAATTAGATCTTAGGATGAAATTGCGGGTTTACGATAATTATAATCAATCTATTTGGTCAGATATTCATAGGATTAATCCATCTACTAATTGTGGGGGTGGATGTCCTTATGTATTTGTATATGGAACAGATACATCAGGAAATAGAACAATGCTTATGGACAATAATTTATTGCATCGGTCGGAATTTACTGAAAATGCTAATCAAAATATTACTGATGTTTAACAATTATATTTTAAGCCTGCAGTTGATGACAGCAACCAAATTACTCTACAATTTGGAGAAACAGAACATGATATTGATTATTTTAATCAAGTAAAACTATATGCTATTGACCATCCTACCGGCTCAAAGATTGGAATAACAGAATCAAATGATATTGTAATTTATTACCCCGATTATGTCACATCTACAGATGATGCTACACAAAATGGAGAAAAAGATATTACAAATTTAATTCAATATAATCAAAATAATCCTTCAGTATGGATGGGAATAAATGACAGCATTAATGCTCATTATGATAATTATAAACAAATAACGGCAATTAAATCTTTTAAAAATAAATTAAAGAACAAAAATCTTAAAGGGATTAATGATAGTTTAGCTTTGATTGGTAAAATTGGTTTTGATAGAGACGCTTACATTAATTATAATCAACAAAAGCATTGGGCTGGAACTGTAGACATATTAACAAACTCAGGTAATTATAATATACAGTTTTCCCGAAGAGAAATGAGCTCCACAATAATAATTCCATTTACAAATACGGATGAAACTGTTGATTATATTAATGTTGATTGTAATTCAGATTATCCGGTAACATTTCTTTCTGTAGTTCCAATTTTATATGAGGGTTTCATACAAGCTGAATTACCTTTAGCTAAAGCCTATCATACTACTTGGGGAGATGTTTTAATGTTTCTCCAGGATATTGATGATATATCAGTTATGATGGATACAACGGCAATTATTGATTTGAAGTTTAATAATATAGCAGGTCCAATATCAGGTTATGAAAGAGATTATGTTCTTGTTGTTAACGGAAAATATTTGCCGCAAAGCCAACAAGATAATATTCCGCAATTATCTCCCTTAAACAGAATGAAAGTGAATAATGGACAAGTTAACGAATATAAACTAAAACCTAACTACCCGAATCCATTTAATCCCAAAACAAAAATTGAATATAGTATAGCTAAATCCGGTATTACGAAACTTGAGATATATGATATTTTAGGTAGATTAGTAAAAGTTTTAGAAAATACATATAAAGAAGCCGGAGATTACATTGTCGAATTTGACGGTTCAAATTTATCCTCCGGGATTTATGTATATAGATTACAATCAAATAATTTCGTGGAAAGTAAAAAAATGGTCTTGATTAAATAATTCCGTATTAGAATATTTGATTAATTTTATGAAAAAATTATTTATTGTAAGAATTTTCATATGGGTAAGTATTATATTTACCCATATATTTATTTTAAATCAAAATTTATATTCACAATTTCAGCAGGAATGGGTAAAACATGTTAACGGGAACCTTAACGGTGCTGACTATGGCAGGAAAATAGTTATTGATAAATTCAATAATATTTATGTGGCGGTAAGTATTTATAATTCAACAGATTACGACTTTGCTTTGATAAAATACAATTCTTCAGGTACACAACTTTGGATTAAAGAATATGATGGAACAGCAAATAGTACTGACATTGTCAGAGATATTGTATTGGATTATTCAGGAAATATTTACTTAACAGGAGAAAGCACTGGAATCGGCACAGCTTTTGATTGCCTGACGATAAAATATGATACTGCGGGGAATTTAATTTGGGTTAGGAGATATGATTCAGGTATTAATAAAAATGAAAACGGAAGAGTAATAAAACACTACGGTAACAATATTTATGTTTTTGGTGCTTGCACTAATTTACAGGATAAAGACAATTATTTATTAATTAAATATGACACGTCGGGAAATCAAAAATGGGTTAGGACATATTTTGATGTTGATGACATTAGTCAGGATATGATACTTGATAAAATTGGGAATATATACGTGACCGGTACAAGCTTTACAATGGGATTAGGCTGGGATATTGGAATTATAAAATATTCACAGGAAGGAAATGTTATCTGGTCGAGAAGGTTTGATTATAATAATGGAAATGGAGAATCGCCAAATTCAATTGCTATTGATAGTCTTAACAATATTGTTATTACCGGATTCACAATGGATAGATTTACATATTATAAAAGCATACTTACAGTAAAATACGATAGCTCCGGTTCACTTATATGGAACAGAGTTTATTTCAGAAACCAGATAAATAATTACGATGTTGGTTCCTATATTTGTGCGGATAAAAATAACAATTTATATGTAACAGGATATATCACGAAAAATGATTTAAATGACAGAGATTATATTACAATCAAATATAAATCTAATGGAGATACTGCCTGGATTAGAACATATGGCGGACCGGGAAATCAAATGGATTATCCAAATTCCTTAGTAATTGATAATAGAAATTTTGCATATATAACAGGTCAAAGTTACGGAAGTGGAACAAACTTCGATTATTTTACAATTGTTTATGATACTCTGGGTAATACATTTTGGTCAAATAGATATAATGGTATATCTAATCAATCAGATTGTGCATATGATATTAAATTAGATGAGACCGGCAATATATATATTACAGGGTCAAGTTCTACATCTTCAGGTTTAGATGTTACAACAATTAAATATAGCCGGACAATAGGTATTCAGGGAAATTATCAGATAATACCTGAAAGATTTAAATTATTTCAAAATTATCCGAATCCGTTTAATCCATCAACAAGTATTAAATATCAAGTAGCAAGTATAAAGTTTATAAAGTTAGTAGTTTATGATATCTTAGGAAAAGAAGTAACAACATTGGTAAATGAAAAACAAAAACCCGGAATTTATGAAGTCAATTTTGACGGAAGCAATATCGTAAGTGGAATTTATTTTTATAGATTAATTACAGATGAATTTAGCGATTCGAAAAAAATGATTTTAATAAAATAACAAATCCTTTTAATTATTACTATAATTTATGTCTTTATTCTCTATTTTTAAAAAATCTTTTTTCCTTTTTATTTTTTTATTTGTCACTCATAATGTTTTTTCTCAGTCTCTTTTAAATCAATCCAAAGATAAATTTAATAAAATAAAAATACGTTCTGATGATATTATTCTTTTCTCGATTAAATCAGGATACCACACGGGTTATGAAAAAGATAGAGAGAAAGGATTTAACGGTGGATTAATATACAGCGGAAATGTTGATGCCTCTGTTACTGAGCAAACTTATGTAGGTTTGAGTTTTGAATACTGGCATCATACAGATGATAATTATAACAGCATAATCGATATACATTCGAGAACATTTACCGGAACTAATTTTTCGTTCAACTTTTCAAAAAGATTCAAAGGTGATTATCATTCTATTAATCTTGGACTCGGTGGGGGGATGTATTTTGTAAAAAAAGAAGACAAAAAAATTGGCGACTCAAAAAGAACATATTTTAACATAAAGCTATTAGCTGGCTTCGATATCAGAATAGTAGATATTGTCTGGATTTCACCTCAAATGGAATATAATAATATGATTAATTTTGATAGGCTTGCAGGTATGTTTAGTTTTAAAATCGGTCCAACCATAATGCTGAATAATTGAATTTTCTACAAAAAATTAGAAAAATGGTATATTTCATTTCATTGTAATACTCACCAAAAATCGTTATTTTTAAAAGATTTATAAGATTTTTCATTTTGGGGCTATAGCTCAGTTGGTAGAGCATTTCGTTCGCAACGAAGGGGTCGCAGGTTCGAATCCTGTTAGCTCCACAAAATGAATTCACCACAGAGAAGAACAGTAATAATTCTTTTTTAATGTAATGAATTTTTATTCACTATAGAGAAGAGCAAAATTTTTTTAGTTTTTCTTTCTCTTTTTTTGAAACTATGGAAGATATAAAAGATTTAAATAAGATTACCGAAAAAATTATTGGATGCGCTTTATCTGTTCATAAAATATTAGGTCCTGGTTTACTTGAGAGTGCTTATGAATCTGCTCTTTGTTATGAATTAAAAATTAATGAAATGCATTTTGAAAGACAAAAGCTACTTCCATTAATTTACAAAAATGAAAAAATTGGTGAATACTTTGTAGATATTTTAGTTGATAATAAAATTGTAGTTGAGTTAAAAAGTGTAAAATCAATTGACCCAATCTTTGAAGCTCAGATACTAACCTACATGAAACTTGGTGGTTTCAAAATAGGATTATTAATTAATTTTAATTCAAAATTTTTAATAGACGGAATAAAAAGATTTATTTTATAACATAAAAAATACCACAAAAAAAATGAAAGATACTCTGTGTCTTCTCTGTGGTGAATGATGATTAAATTATGCCAAATGAAAAAATAATACCGGTCAATATTGAAGATGAAATGAAGTCATCTTATATCGACTACTCGATGTCTGTTATAGTTTCCCGTGCTCTGCCCGATGTTCGTGACGGATTAAAACCCGTTCATAGAAGAGTTCTTTTCGGAATGAACGAACTTGGCCTTGCGGCAAATAGAGCTTATAAAAAATCCGCTCGTATAGTAGGAGAGGTTCTCGGTAAATATCATCCGCACGGAGATAAAGCTGTTTATGATACTATGGTTCGTATGGTTCAGGATTTTTCACTCCGATACCCCCTTGTAGATGGACAGGGAAACTTCGGCTCGATAGATGGTGACTCCCCTGCGGCTATGCGTTATACCGAAGCTCGGCTTGCAAAAATTTCAGAAACACTTTTAGCTGACTTAGAAAAGAATACTGTTGATTTTATTCCAAATTTCGATGAAACTCTAAAAGAACCGACTGTCTTGCCATCGCTAATTCCAAATTTACTTGTTAATGGCTCGAGCGGTATTGCGGTTGGAATGGCTACGAACATTCCTCCTCATAATCTTACCGAAATAGTAGATGGAATAATATATTTGATAAAAAATCCCGATGCAGATGTAAAAAAATTAATGAAATACGTAATTGCTCCAGATTTTCCTACTGGTGGTATAATATACGGATATGATGCGGTGAAAGAAGCTTATTCAACTGGTAGAGGTAAACTTGTATTACGTGCACAGGCATCAATCGAATCCGAAAAAAGTGGAAAACAAAATATTATAGTTTCAGAATTACCATATCAGGTGAATAAAGCATCACTGATAGAAACAATTGCCCAACTTGTCAGAGATAAAAAAATCGATGATATCGCTTCTATAAACGATGAGAGCGACAGAGATGGAATGAGAATAGTAATCGGTTTAAAAAGAGATGCAAATCCCCACGTAGTATTGAACAATCTGTTCAAGCATACACAAATGCAGACGACATTTGGTATAATTATGCTGTCTCTCGTAGATGGAATCCCAAAAGTTCTGACTCTTAAACAAATGATGACGCATTTTATTAATCACCGACTCGAAGTAATTATCAGACGTTCAAAATTCGACCTCGATGCAGCAGAGAAAAGAGCACATATTTTAGAAGGTTATATAATTGCTCTGGATAATATCGATGATGTGATTAAACTCATAAAAAAATCAAAAGATGTCCAGACGGCAAAAGAAGGATTGAAGAAAAAATTCAAACTTTCCGATATTCAAGCACAGGCAATACTCGATATGAGATTGCAAAGATTAACAGGGCTTGAAAGAAAGAAAATTGAAGAAGAGTATAAAGAAATTTTAAAAACAATCGAGAGACTAAAAAGAATACTGGCAAGCGAATCATTAAGAAAAGAAATTATATGTGACGAGTTAAAAGAATTAAAGGATAAATTCGGTGACGAAAGAAGAACACAGATAATTTATGATGTTAAAAAAATGTCCGATGATGAAATGATGAAGGAACTGGTAAAAGAAGAAGACGTTGTGATTACGATTTCCAATAAAGGATTTATTAAAAGAATTCCTGTCTCTTCATATAAAGCTCAGGGAAGAGGCGGAAAAGGAATAACTGCGGCTTCAACGGGCAGTCAAGACGATGATTTCATCGAGCATATGTTTATTGGCTCGACACACCAATATATAATGTTCTTCACCGATAAAGGAAAATGTTACTGGTTAAAGGTTTATGATATACCTGAAGGGACAAGGGCATCGAGAGGTAAATCAATTCTTAACCTTATCGAAAAGGAAAAAGATGAAAGTATCTCTTCTTTTGTTATGGTAAAAGATTTTGATGCAGAATTGTATGTTACTATGGTTACAAAAATGGGGCTTATTAAAAAGACCAAACTCGATAGCTATTCGAACATAAGAAGAAACGGTATAAATGCAATAAATATCAATGAAGGAGATTCATTGGTAGAAGTAAAACTTACTAATGGTTCCCAGGAATTAGTTATCGGAACTCATAACGGTCAGGCAATTAGATTTAATGAAACACAAGTAAGAGAAATGGGAAGAACTGCAACAGGTGTTAGAGGAGTTAAACTTGGCAAAGGTGATTACGTAATTGGACTGGTAGCAGTAATAAGACCAAGTGCAACTATTCTGGTTGTAACAGATAGAGGGTTTGGTAAGAGAAGCGACCTTGCAGATTATAGAGTTACTAATAGAGGCGGAAAAGGTGTAATAACTGTTAAAACAACTGAAAAGGTAGGTAAATTAATTTCGATAAAAGAAGTTACAGATTCTGACGATTTAATGATTATTACTTCTAAAGGAATTTTAATAAGGCAAAAGGTGAAAGATATAAGAGTGATGGGAAGAAATGCGCAAGGTGTAAAATTAATTAGATTAAGCGAGCAGGATAGAATTTCTGCAGTTGCAAGAATCGTTGAAGAAGACAAAGAAGAAAATCAGGAAAAATTATTTTAAATTGGATAATTCTGAAAAAAAAATATTATTCGATAAAATTATTTCTTTTCTAAAGAAATATAACATTAAAAGTGTATCCATTTTTGGCTCATACGCCAATAATCTTGAATCTTCGAAAAGCGATATTGACCTAATAGTTGAATTTGCAGAGGACAAAAGTTTAATTCAAATCGTCAAGTTGGAACAGGACTTATCCGACTTTTTAGGAATTAAGGTTGATTTATTAACTAAATCATCAATTAGTCCATACATTTATTCATATATCAAAGATGATATAAAAATTCTTTATAAATGAATAAACTTGATATTATATATATTTATCATATTCGTGATTCAATAAATAAAATTTATGAATATACTGAATCTATAAGTGAGGAAGTATTCAAGAGTAAATCCATTTATCAGGATTCGGTTATCAGGCAAATTGAAATCATTGGTGAAGCGGCCTCAAAATTATCCAATTCTTTTAAAGAAAAACATCCTGATATCCCATGGAAGAATATAATTGGAATGAGAAACAAACTCATTCATGACTATTTTGGTATAGATATAAACGCTGTGTGGAAAACAGTAACCTCGGATATTCCTGTCTTAAAAAAAGAAATTAATTTGATTATCGATAATTCAAATCCGCCAATAGAATTCAAAAAGTAAAATTTTTTATGAATTTAATAGACTTAAGAAGCGATACCGTAACAAAACCCTCCCCTGCTATGCGTCAGGCAATGTTCGAGGCAGAAGTCGGAGATGATGTTTTCGGTGAAGACCCAACTGTTAATAAGTTACAATTAAAATGTGCTGACATTACGGGAAAAGAAAAAGCTCTTTACGTTCCATCAGGCTGTATGGCAAATCAGCTTGCTGTAAAATCTCACACACAACCGGGTGATGAAGTTATATGTGAATCCGAATGCCATATCTTTAACTATGAAACCGCAGCTCCTGCCGTTATCTCAAATGTTCAAATGATGACAGTAAAAGGTGAAAACGGTGTAATGCAACTTAACGAAATAAAAAAATTCGTACGAACTAAAGAATATTATTTCCCGAGAACAAGATTAATCTGCATAGAAAATACTCACAACAGAGCAGGTGGTGTAATACATCCTTTCGAAGTTATAAAAGAAATATCAGACTTCGCTCGAAATAACGATATAAAAATGCATATGGATGGTGCAAGGATTTACAATGCTGTTGTTGAAACCGGAATTACTGTAAGAGAATATGCATCATACTTCGACTCCATATCATTTTGCTTTTCAAAAGGACTTGGTGCACCAGTAGGCTCGATTCTTTGCGGTAGTTCCGAATTTATCACCATAGCACATAAATGGAGAAAGATAATAGGCGGTGGAATGAGACAGGCGGGAATACTTGCCGCTGCTGCTTTATATGCACTCGAAAATAACACAACACGTCTAAAAGAAGACCACCAGAAAGCAAAATATTTTGCAGAAGAAATTTCGAAAATTAAAGATATTAATTTAAATCTTAATTTAGTGCATACAAACATTGTTATCTTTTCGAATACTAAATATTCCAAATCGGAATTAATATCAAAATTAAAAGATAAAGGAGTCTTAATCTCAGCTGGAAGTTTTGAAAATCTTCGTGCAGTTTTCCATCTCGACGTTTCGATGGAGGAAGTAAAAAAAGCTGTAATGTTGTTTAAAAAATTATTTTAACTCAAAAACAAAATAATTAAACTATTATTTCATAAATCTTTCCTTCTTCTCTTCCACAAATCTTTCAACCTATTTTTTATTTTTCCTTCAGCACCGATTTCCGTTGGAAAATAATAAATCTTATCTTTTAATTCATCAGGAAGGTATTGCATATCCACGAAATGATTTTCGAATGAATGTGCGTATTTATATCCCTCGTGGTAGCCGAGTTCTTTCATCAGTTTTGTTGGTGCATTTCTAAGATGCATCGGTACATCATAAGCAGGTAAATCGTTTACATCACCATATGCTGATTCAACCGACATATAAGAAGCATTGCTTTTCGGACAACTTGCTAAATATGTCGCACCTTGTGCCAGTATTATTCTTGCTTCGGGCATACCAATATAGTTAACCGCAGTAAATATATTCGTTGCCAGCGTGATTGCATAAGGGTCTGCGTTACCAATATCTTCCGACGCAAGTATTATCATTCTTCTCGCAATAAACTTCGGGTCTTCTCCACCTTTCAACATTCTCGCTAACCAATAAACCGCAGCATCAGGGTCACTGCCCCGAATACTCTTTATAAAAGCAGAAATAATATTATAATGCTCTTCCTGGTTCTTATCGTATTTTATATAATTAGATTGAAACGCTTCTTTTAAGATTTCATTCGTCAAAACTGACACGCCATCTTCGCCTTTAATACATAATTTTAACGAAAGTTCAATTCCGTTTAATAATCTCCTTGCATCTCCGTTCGAAAGCTTAATTAAAAAATTCCTGTCGGGAATAAATATTTTTTCTTGCTTTAACAATTCATCATTTTCTAAAGCATTTTCTATAATCTTCTCAAAATCAGTTTTTTTTAATTCCTCAAGTATATAAACCCTGCATCTCGATAACAAAGGTGATATAACTTCAAATGAAGGATTCTCTGTAGTTGCACCGATTAAAATAATTAATCCCTTTTCAACACTATGAAGTAAAGAATCTTGCTGGGCTTTATTAAAGCGATGAATTTCATCGATAAAAAGGATAGTTCTTTTTTGATAATATTTTTGATTTTTTTCTGCTTTTTCTATTGCATCTCTAACGTCTTTCACGCCAGAGGAAACAGCCGAAAGTTGTATGAATTCTGCTTTCACAGAATTAGCAATTATCAATGACAAAGTCGTCTTCCCTACTCCCGGTGGCCCCCATAATATCATTGAAACAACATCATCCTTTTCTATCATAAGTCTTATTGGTTTTCCTTCTCCAACAAGATGTTTTTGCCCTGCAAATTCTTCGAGCGTTTTCGGTCTCATTCGCTCTGCAAGTGGATAGTCATAACTGTTTTTTATTTCGAATAAATCACTCATATATAATTAAATGCTCTAATTAACTTCCTAACGTCTTCAATATTATGCATCGGGAAATTTGCTATCCTAATTTGTGTGTCTTTTAAATCTCTATACCCTTTACTCAATACAAACCCTCGCTCTTTGATTTTTTCTACGATAATATTTGAATCAATTGCAACTTCAAAAACCAAAGTCGTATTGGAACGGTTCTTATTATTTTCAATAAATGGTCTTATATATCTATGCCTTTTCAAGTATTCATATATGAAATCAGCTTTTTCATCTGTTTCTTTTCTGATTTTCTCTATACCTTTTTGATTTAATTGCTTACATATTCTTCCTAAAAGATATATTCCCATTATGTTTGGTGTTACAGAAGTTTGATTTTTCTCGGCATTTTCTGCAAGTGAAATAAAATTATAATACCCACCTATACTAATTTTTTTAGCTAAAAGTGTTTTCGTTTTTTCGATACAATTCTTTTTTACGATTAGAACAGCAAGTCCTGAAGGTAATCCAAATCCTTTTTGAACAGAAAAAAACGCACAATCAATTTTATTAAAATTAATTCCAACATAAGGAGCCGATGAAACAATATCAATTGCTATTATTTTTTCTGGGTAATTATCCTTTATTTTATAAATATTTTCCATTTCTATTTTCATTCCTGTGCTTGTTTCGTTTTGTGTAAAACAAATCAATTCTGTATTTTCGGGAATTTTTATTTTATCGAATATAAATCCGTTCTGAAAGTTTGCTTTTGTCTGATATGGATTTTTTTTCAAATTTTTAGCAATATTATAAAACCTTCCCGCAAAATAACCATTTATGAAATGGAAACTTGTTTTATAAACAAGATTTTGTATTATTCTTTCCATACATTCAGTAGCAGAGCTCAAATAAAATATGTAGAATTCATCAGGAATACCTAACAGTATTTTCAATTGTTTGTTGGTTTCCAAATTAATAGTTTCAAATTCTTTACTTCTATGTGAAATGGAAAATATTTTATTCTTTATAGCTTCGTTTATATATTGCTTAACCTCAGGAAATAACTCCGTAGGACCCACTGTAAAATATATTTTATTCATAATATATGGTTGGAAGTATTATAATATTTATGTTCTTAATAGAAAATCTTGCATTGCAAATTGAACACTGAATATGAGCGGGAGACGGGACTCGAACCCGCGACGTCCAGCTTGGGAAGCTGGCATTCTACCACTGAATTACTCCCGCATTATTTAATAAGATAATATTTTTATTTTTTTATATCAACTGTAAATTAAATGTAAAATATCATCTAAAAAAAATAACAGTATATAATATAAAATAAATAAAAATAAGATTGCTATTATATAGTTAATAATTACTTTCTTTAAGCTATTCTTTGTTTTTTGAAATAAATATATATATCCATCCCATTTACAAGCTGTACAATGATATTTTCTAAAACCAAAAAAACGAGGTAATCTATAAATTCTTGAAGACTCTTTTAATCTCTCGAGTGATGCCATTTTTCCACAATTAGGACACACTTCAAATAAAGGATTTCTTCTGATAAAAAATCTGTAATCGAGGAAAAATAATTTATACCATTTTCTTTTTAATGGCTTTTTCATACTACAAAATATAAAAATATTACTTTAAAAAAACTGAATTTCTTATTTTCTTTTTGAATTCAATTTGACTTGAACACATAAAAAATATTATAAATATTAGTAATATTGCAGATAATTATTACATGAATAGTTTTTGTTACATTTTAAGATATTGAACAAATATGGAGAACGAAAATAACAACAAACAAAAAGAAGCTAAAAATTATAGTCGCATAAAACAAATTATTAATGTAATAGAAACCTTATTATTATTTTCTATTTTATTAATAATTATAATTACAGGATTGTCAAGGGATTTAGAAAAGATTTCCTTTGAAATTACTTCAAATAGTTATTTAGCTTTATTAATATTTTTTGGAATAATTACCTCGATAGAAAGTATAATAAATTTTCCATTTAATTTTTACTCCGAATATATTTTAGAGCATAAATATAATTTATCGAATCAAACAATATCAAAATATTTTTTAGAAAAAGGAAAATACTTTTTGATTGGTTTGGTTATCGGTATCCCTGTAATTTTGGTGTTCTATTACGTATTAATTAAATTTGAAAATTATTGGTGGTTAATACTTGGAATTTTCTTATTCTTCTTTTCTGTAATTTTAGGTAGAATAGCTCCTGTTTTGATTTTTCCGTTATTCTATAAATTCAAACCAATTGATAATAACTCCATTAAAGAAAAAATTTTACATCTTTGTAAAAAGACAAATGTTGAAATAAAAGGTGTTTATGTTTTCGATATGAGCAAAAACACTAAGAAAGCTAATGCTGCATTCACAGGAATTGGTAAATCAAAAAGAATTATTCTTGGCGATACATTGATGGAAAAATTCAACGAAGATGAAATCGAATCCGTATTTGCTCACGAAGTTGGGCATTATAAAAATAAACATATTTTAAAACTAATTCTTCTTTCAACAATATTAACATTTGTTGGATTATATATCACATCAATCTTATATAAAGAGTCCTTAAGTATTTTTGGTTTCGTTAATATATATGATATTTCTGCTTTGCCACTACTTGCTCTTTTTTTAAGCATATATGGTCTTATAACCTCTCCTATAACTAATATAATTTCCAGATACTTTGAGCGTGAAGCTGATAAATTTGCAATTGATACAACAAAAAATAATCTATCATTTATTTCTGCAATGGAAAAACTCGCCGAACAAAATTTAGCCGATAAAGAACCCAATAAAATTGTTGAATTTCTTTTTCACTCACACCCATCTTTGAAAAAAAGAATCGAATTTGCAAAAAATTATAAACCAATTTAAAAACTGAAGCTTCTTGCAAATTCTAATATTCTATCTACTCCTTCATTAAAAATATTTTCAGGAGTTAATAAACTTACGACAATAAAACCATCATTGCAAAAGTCAAAATAATAACCGGGATAAATGTAAACATCCTTTTTCTCTAATAATTTAAAAACAAATTCTTCTTCATTAATCTTTTCTTTCAATTTAAATATCGAATACCATCCTCCTTCGATAAACAATAATTCGAAAAATTTTGAATTTGAAATTCTTTTTTCTAATAATTCATAATTTTTATTAATCCTTTTTTTAATCTGTTGTTGGATAATTTTTCGCTCTCTTAATATATCTTGCACGGCTAATTGTATTGGAGTTCCTACAGTCAAAAATGTATCGGAGATAATTTCTAATTTTGCTTTTGCCTCTTCGCAGATTTCTTTTTCTCCATTTAAAACGAACCAGCTAAGTTTCATCTGCGGTAATCCACATATTTTCGATAAACCACTTAGTGTAAATGTCAATACATCATTTACTTTAGCAATTGTATTTATTTCATTTGAGTTAATATTGTAATCGATAAACACTTCATCGGATATAATTGCAATATTATTTTCTTTACAAATATTAATTATGTTTTTTAATTCATTTCGTTTTATATAATTTCCTGTAGGATTGTTGGGATTAACTATAATAATTGCTTTTGTTTTATTAGTAATTTCAGACTCGATATTTCCGTAATCAATTTCCCATACATTA
This sequence comes from uncultured Ignavibacteriaceae bacterium, assembly GCA_964400285.1. Classification (GTDB taxonomy): domain Bacteria; phylum Bacteroidota; class Ignavibacteria; order Tepidaquicellales; family Tepidaquicellaceae; genus FEN-1279. The sequence continues at coordinate 52,076 of CAYNTK010000001.1, read as the reverse complement.
TTATTTGAATATATTAAATCATAATATTTTGAATGCAAAGATTCTAATTCTAATATAAAACTAAAAAGAGGATAACTTGGACGAGGAATAAGAATTTCATCAAATGGATTTGTTAAAAGTTTAAAAATATAGCTGTATGCTTCGCTTGTGCTCGAAGTTATAAAAATATTGTCAATATCTAAATTTATATTTTTATCTTTATAATATTTTAAAACTGCTATTCTCGCTGTCTCCAATCCTTTTGGAGATGGAAAATATTTTTCAGAATTAGGGTTAGAAATAAATTTCAAGATATTATTTATGTTATACTTAAATTCTGAATTTGTTGGATTGGATTCCGTTAAATCTAACACTTTTATTCCATTAGATTTTTTACCTTCAAGTAACTTACTTATTTTATTCCCTTCAATATTTTTATTTAAACGATTTGAAAACATATTATTAAACAAAAATGACTTCAAAGTTCTTACTTTGAAGTCATATTTTTTATTGATACAAATCAAATTTTTTATTTAAGTAACTTATCTATTTTACTTAAATCCATAAACTCAATATCCTTTGGTGGAGTAAAAAAGTCATCAGAAATTTTAACATCCTGTTCTAATTCGGTAGCAACAAACTCATCACCGCTTTTGTCCACAATTCTTAATGCGAATGCTTCTTTATAAATCGAAAGTTTTGTTCCTTCTTTAGTTTTATATACATCACATTTATAACCTAATACTTCATCCGTTCCTACCTTTTCGTATTCTTTTAATTTTTCTTTTACGTTAATCATCTCGGTATTAATATCTTTACTTTCGGAAACATCCATTTTCATTCCCATTTTCTTCCCTTCAACTTCTGTAACCATATATAACACATTATTTTCGAAATACATATTTGAAGTAACTTTTTTATCACCTTCTTTAAAATTCAAATCAATTTTAGCATTTTTACCTTTAAAATAAAAATCCATTGTTCCTTTAATTTTTTCACTCTTTGCATCGTATTTCAGATGATAAGATGAGCTTTCCGAAAAAGATATATCTTTTTTCTGTTCCGTTTTTTGTTCATTTTTATCATCTTTTTTATCTCCTGCTGTTTCTTTCTTGCCACAACCGTTAAGTAATATTGCAATACTAAGAAGAAATACCAGATAAAATAATTTTTTCATTTTATTATGTTTAAATTTTTAAAATGAAAGTTAATAAAATATAATTTTTACATCAAGGGTAATAAAGATATTCCACAATTAAAATTTGATAAATTAATTATTATATATATGAAAAGGAATTTTTCTTGAATTTTATAATCATTTCAGTACCTTGATTTTCTTCGCTCTTCACCTCAATTTGGGCATTATGTAAATCAACAATTTTCTTAACAATCGCTAAGCCTAAACCATAACCGCCAGTTTTCTTGGAACGTGAAGAATCAATTCTTGAAAAAGGTTCGAAAATTTTGTGTATATCACCTTTTTTTAAACCAACTCCATAATCTATAACTGAAATTTTATAATATTTATCTGTTTCATCGAGACAAACAATAATTTTCTTGTTTTCAGGAGAATATTTTAACGCATTACTTATTAAGTTTCTCAATGCAATAGTAAGCTTTTCAACATCAGCTCTTATAATAATTTTGTTTTTATTTTTTGTAAAATTTAAAAATGCAATTCTAACCATATCTGCTTCAAAAGTTGATATTACATCGTTCAACAGTGAAATAATATTAGTATCGCTTAAATGAGCTTCTAAAAAGAAGAACTCATTTCTGTAATAATCGAGTGTTTTCTTTATCATATTCTCGATTTCACTCACATCTTCGTTAATTTTTTCTTTTGAGATACCCAAATCAAGTCCAAATTTTATTCGTGTTAGTGGCGACCTTAATTCATGTGAAATATCCATTAATAATTGTTCTTTTGCTTTAATTGAATCTTTTACTCTCGATGTCATATTATTTAACGAATCTGCAAGCTCTCCAAATTCATCATTCCTTTTAATATCTAATGTTACATCATAATTACCCTCCCCAATCTGATTAACAGCATAAGATATTGTATTTAATGGTTTTAGCAACCATTTGATAATCAAATAAACTGGAATTATTAAAATTATAAGATGTAAAACGATTGCTACTATGACCTTTTCTGAGTTAAAAACATCAGTAGGATTATAATAATATGATAAAATAATCACACCATCTTGAATTTTGGATACTCCATAAATATTATCATTATAATAAAATGAAAAAAAATCATCTTCCTTATAACTTTCAACATATTCTTTATAATTCGATATTTCGTTTATTGTTGGAATATCCGGAGATGTTGACCAGTTATTCTCTTTGTATTTATACCTTACACCAATATTATACTCTTTTGAGATTTCCAATGCAGTATTTGAATCGGGAGGGCTTCCGATTTCCTGTATTAAATTATCCTGCATTCTGGAAATTAAAATATTATCATAATGTACTGAAGTTTTATCTCGATTCGAAACTAAAAATATGAAAACGGCTAAGTTTAGTAATAAGCCAAAAAAAACTATAATTAAAATTATTTTATAACGTATTGATTTGCTAAAACTCATTGAAAGGCTTTATTCTTCTTCGGCAAAAAACATATATCCAACTGAATGTATTGTTTTAATGTATTCCTCTCTATTTGGTGAATTACTTTTTAATTTACTCCTTAATCTCGACACCATTACGTCTACAGAACGATTATATGATTCCCAAGATATTCCACGAGTATTCTTCATCAAATCGTCTCTCGATAAAACTTTACTATTATTCTTTGCAAACAACAGAAGAAGTTCGAATTCTGCAGTAGTTAAATCAACTTGCTTCTTGTGAACAAAAACAACCCTTTTATTTATATCTATCGAGAAATTTTTAAACTTAATGAATGATGCTAATTTGAGCTTCCCTTCAACTCTTCTTACAATCGATGATATTCTTGCAAGTAGTTCTCGTGGTTCAAAAGGTTTTGGCAGATAATCATCTGCACCAAGTTCAAGCCCTACAATTTTATCCGTTACTTCCCCTCTTGCCGTTAACATTATTATTGGAGTATCATATTCTTTTCTGATAATTTTGCATACTTCAAATCCATCCATCTCGGGAAGCATTACATCGAGTATTATTAAATCGAAATTATGCTTTTTTAACTTACTTAAAGCATCTGAAGGAATTTCGGATGTAACACAGTCAAATCCATTTTTTGTTAGATATTCGGATAAAAGTTCAACTAACTTTGTATCGTCATCTAATATTAAAATTGATTTATTCAATTTCCCATTATTAAATTTTTCAAATCAATATATGAAAAAAAAACAAAAAAAGAGACAGCAAAAGTCCATCTGGACTTTCGCTGTCATATTGAGGGATATGGGAAAATTGTATTTCTGCATTACTTTTGAAAATAACTTAGATAACAATATCTAAATTAGTTATACAAATATATATCATAATTTTTAAAATTTAATTTCTCTAAGGTAAAATAATGTAACAAATTGTAACACAATTTATAGTTGTATTAATAATGATTTATTCATAATTTATATAAAATTAAAAATCTGAAACTCAATCAAAAATATTATTACAAAATTTGCATTTCAGTTCTTATTGGAATTGTCATTTCTACTTTGATTTGGCAATTGTATTTTATTTTAAAATTTCCAGATGTTGATACCGATGCTTATATTCATCATTCGATAGCAAGACAAATAATTTTATCACCAAAAGATTTAGGAATTCACTGGGTTTGGTTACCTTTGTTTCATTATCTATCTGCAGGTGGAATTATTTTAGGTGCTAACTTTTTCACAATTCGTTTTGTAAATATTTTTATTTGGTCTTTAATTCCTATTATTTTATTTTTCTTCCTTTTCAATAATAAGGAAGAAAATAATCTTTTTATTGCTTTTACATCTTCTATGTTATGTGCATTATTTCCAATTGGAATATTGATGGGAACTACTGCACAACCAGAACCGCTTTTTACTCTTCTGATTTTACTATTTGCTATATGTTCTGAAAAAAATAAATTTATACTTTCATCAATACTATTAACTTTAGCTTGTATGCTTAGATATGAAGCTTGGGCAGTTTTATTTGTAGCTTTCATATTTTATTTTTTAGAATTTGTTAAAACGAAGAAGATATTTAATGAAAAATTTATTGTTTCTTTTATACCAACTTTAGCAATATTAATTTGGGCAATTCTGCGAATACCATTTGATGGAAAATTTTTTGGTTTTCTATTTAAAACACAACAATTCGTAAAAGAAGCATTAAATCAAACAAGCTCTTTTCAAGGCGGATTTTTTAAAGTGATTTTGGATTTTATCCATTATCCAATAATCGTACCTTTTTTATTTATGGGTATTAATATTTTACTAATTCCCTTTGGATTTATTAAAGTATTAAAAACATATAAATGGTTATTATTTTCTGGATTAGGAATCCTTGTATTTATTACTATAAGTTGGATAGCCAAATCAAATCTTGGATTAAATAGGCATTTTGTTGCTTTAATTCCTTTGTATTCCATAGTTGCTTCTTATGGATTATTTTCTATTACAGATTTTTTTAACAGTAAAAGCAAGGAAAATAAATTAGCAAAATATCTAAATATAAAATTTGCTATTATTCTTTTGGTTAGTATAAACAGCATATTCTATATTCTTTTGTGGTTAAATATTTGGAATAAAGATTCTGGAAAAGGTTTTCCCGACAAAAAAGCAACTGCAGATTTTGTAAAAAAAATATCGGACGAAAAAACAATTTTTTGTAATGATGCCGTTATTGAAATTTTTAGTGAAATTGATTTTAAAAGATTTAACAGAACATGGATGGATGATAATCCTACTGCACCTGATGTTATTTTGCAAACGGCAGAAAAAGAAGATTATGTCTATGTTATTACAACTTCAAATAAATGGAAAAATATTAATAATATTGGAGAAATCATATTTCAAACTAAAACTGTAGAGGAAAACGAAAATTATATTTATGTATTGAAAGTAATAAAAGCAGATAAAAAAGAGTAACTAAATTTCGTCAGTAATTCTTGAGTCAAACAGTCAAGTAAGTTACAAATCAATAATTATCCGAATTTTTTTATATATAAAAAAAATAAGTTACTTTAACTCTAAAGTAACTTCTATTAGAGGCGTCGATCGGATTCGAACCGATGCATAACAGTTTTGCAGACTGCTCCCTTAGCCACTTGGGTACGACGCCTAAACAAAATGAGCGGGAAACGAGGCTCGAACTCGCGACATCAACCTTGGCAAGGTTGCGCTCTACCAACTGAGCTATTCCCGCTTAGGTCTCAAAAATAATTTATAAATTCCCTTTTTTCAAGTCGTATTTTATTCTAAGAGTTTTATTGCGACTTAAATTCTTTATCGATTACTGTTATTTCTCCTGGATACTTTATCGGTCCGAGAAAAGTATCAACTGTTGGCGTTACTCCCAATTTAACTCTGGCACAGGAACCATTTTTTCCACCCAGAGCAAGTGCTAAATTCATTAACTTCTCATAATTATCTCCTTTAAAAAAGCTTAATAAATCAAACGCCATATCTATTGGAATTGTCGTTTCTTTTCCAACACCGGGAACTTCGATACCCTGTGTTATATTTCCATTAATCAATTCGGAATCATCTATAAACAATCTCCACGCGAGTGCTTTAATAACTGCTGATGTGTTTGGTGTACCTCCTGTACCATCATTTGGATTCTTTGCAAGTAGATTTAAAGTAAAAGATGTATTTAACTTTCCACTCGTAAAAGCTGATAAAAGTGTTGCTCCATCAAGCAAACTGAAATCTTTTATATCCATCTTATTTCCAAAACTAACCCCAGCAACTTTCATATTAGTAATATTTCCAAGTTTAAACTGCAATCTCTGCACATTTACTATTGCATCTTTTATTCCCGTGCAGGAAAAGGAAATCAATGCAAACAAAAGAACAATGTTAAAAAATATTTTTTTCGTCATAATTTTTTGATTAAAATTTTAAAAAAATCCCTCTCTTAATTTAATATAATATTATAATAACAAAACAAAAATATAAAAATGTCATTCCCATCTTCGGGAATGACATTTTAAAGATAATAAAAATTTATTAAACTAATTTTTTAATTAAGTCAACTACTCTGCAACTATAACCCCATTCATTATCATACCAACCTACAACTTTAACTAAATTACCACTAACCATAGTTGAAAGTGCATCGAATATACAGGAATGGTAATTCCCAATAATATCACTTGAAACTACAGGGTCTTCGCAATATTCAAGTATTCCTTTTAAATTAGTTTCCGATGCTTTTTTCATTGCTGCATTAATATCCTCTTTCGTTGTTTCTTTATTCAAAATACAAACAAAATCGGTAAGTGAACCATCTGGCACAGGAACTCTTAATGCAAAACCATCCAGCTTACCCTTTAAATGTGGTAAAACTTTACCAACCGCTTTTGCTGCACCAGTTGTAGTTGGAAGGATGTTCGCTGCTCCTGCTCTTGCTCTTCGCAAATCTTTATGAGGTTGGTCTAACATTACTTGGTCGTTTGTATATGCATGAACCGTTGTCATAAATCCTTTTTGTATTCCAAATTCATCGTCTAAAACTTTTACCATCGGTGCAAGACAATTTGTTGTGCAAGAAGCATTAGAAATAATTTTATGTTCAGGCTTTAATACAGAATCATTAACCCCAAGAACTACCATAGCATCGAGGTCATCTTTGGGTGGAGCAGTAAGTATAACTTTTTTTGCACCAGCATCTATATGTAATTGAAGTTTTTCTTTTTTCGTAAACACACCTGTGGATTCAATTACGATATCAACTCCCATTTCTTTCCATCCCAATTTGGAGGGGTCTTTTTCAGCAGTAATTTTAATAACTTTTCCATTAACTGAAACGCCGTTTTCAAGAGCTTTTACTTCTCCGGGAAATTTTCTATGAACCGAGTCATATTTAAGAAGATGTGCAAGTGTTATCGGGTCCATTAAGTCGTTTATAGCAATTACTTCAAAATCTCCAATTTCTAACATCCTTCTGAAAACTAAACGTCCAATTCTTCCAAAACCATTTATTCCAATTTTTATAGGCATTTTACCTCCATTTTTTAAAATTTATACGAATTTTTTGTGAATTTTGAATTAAAATACTCAAATAGTGTAAAAAAATCAAATCAAATTTATATAAATCTTTGATTGATTTTAGTAACTCAATTAATTATATTTGCAAATGCTTAAATTATTATAATTTTTTATTTAATGGCTACAACATCAGATTTAAAAACGGGTATTGTCATAAAATTTAATGGTGAGTTACATTCTGTAATGTCGGTAGAACATAGGACACCCGGAAATTTGAGAGCATTTTATCAAGTAAAAATGCGTAATCTTAAAAATGGGCGAACTATCGAAAACCGATTCCGTTCAGGAGAAGAAATTGAAATTGAAAGACTCGAATATAAAACATATCAATTTTTATATAAAGACAACGCTGATTATTACTTTATGGATAATGATACATATGAACAAATACATTTAAATGAAGACTTAGTTGGTGACCAGGGAGACTTTTTAAAAGCTGGTCAAAATGTTCAGATTACATTTCATAACTCAAAACCAATTTCTGTGGAAATGCCTCCACATGTTGAATTATTAATCACTTCTGCACCTCCGGGAGTAAAAGGAAATACCGCAACCGGTGCAACAAAACAAGCGATTTTGGAAACCGGTGCAGTTGTTAATGTTCCCCTTTTTGTTAATGAAGGTGATGTTATCAAAGTTGATATAAGGACACATGAATATATTGAAAGGGTCAAAACTTAGTTTTTGATACTCGAATCTGATATTTTATATCGAATTCGAATTTCAAAAATCTGTTTTTTAGGGGATTTTTAAAATAACAAAACTGTAACAATTAGCGGTGAAAGAATTCCGTTCTTTGTGTCGGTAAATTTCTTTTTATTAATTATAAAATAAAATTATGAAAATGGATCTAAATTATTTAAAGAAGTTGATTAAAATGCTCGATTCAAGCAATTTAGCTGAAATAGAAATCGAAGAAGAAGGAACAAAAATAAGATTATCAAAACCAAGACCTAAAATTTCACAACCATTACCAGCCGTTCAAATCCCAAGCTTTATCGAACCGAATTTGCAATCAATTAAAACTCAAGATGTAAAAGTTGAAGTAAAATCTGAAGAGAAAAAAGAAGAATCAAAAAAATCTTTAAATACAGTTGAAATTCGTTCTCCAATGGTTGGGACATTTTATGCAGCCCCTGCTCCTGATGCTGACCCTTATGTTAAAATCGGTTCAGACATTAGACCTGGAACAGTAGTATGCATTATTGAAGCAATGAAATTGATGAATGAGATAGAATCCGAGGTAACAGGAAAGATAATAGATATTCTTGTGAAAAACGGACAGGCAGTAGAATATGACCAGCCTCTGTTCTTGGTTGAAAAGAAATAGTTTTTCTTTAATCTTTTTCTAAAAAATGATAAAAAAAATATTAATTGCCAATCGGGGCGAAATTGCCCTCAGGATAATCCGCACCTGTAAAGAAATGGGAATTAATACAGTTGCGGTTTATTCGGAAGCAGATAAAGATTCTCTTCACGTTAGATTTGCTGACGAAGCTGTATGTATTGGACCACCTTCACCAAAAGATAGTTATTTAAACATTCCCAGAATAATTGCTGCAGCCGAAATAACTGATGCAGATGCAATTCACCCCGGCTACGGTTTTTTAGCTGAAAATGCAGAATTCGCTGAAATTTGTACGGAATCAAATTTGATTTTTATCGGGCCAACAGCAGAAATGATAAATGCTATGGGTAATAAGTCTTCTGCAAAAGAACTTATGAAAAAAGCAGGAGTTCCTGTAATACCGGGAAGCGAGGGAATTGTAAAAGATTATGAAGAAGCTGTAAAAATATGTGACTTAATTGGATATCCAATAATGCTTAAAGCATCTGCAGGAGGTGGAGGTAAAGGTATGCGAGTGGTTAAGGAAAAATCAAAACTTGAATCTGCATGGACTCTCGCTAAAGGTGAAGCTCTCTCTGCATTCGGCAATGATGATATATATATAGAAAAATTTATCGAAAATCCACGTCATATAGAGGTTCAGGTATTCGGAGATAAAATGGGAAAAATAATTCATCTCGGCGAACGCGATTGCACCGTTCAGAGAAGACAGCAAAAGTTAATCGAAGAGACACCATCTCCTTTCATTAATGAAGAAGTTCGAACTAAAATGTGCGAAACTGCAATAAAAGCCGCCGCTTCTATAAATTACATTAGTTCGGGTACTGTAGAATTTATGGTAGATAAAGACTGCAACTTTTACTTTATAGAAATGAACACACGAATTCAGGTAGAGCATACTGTAACCGAACTTGCAACTAATACTGATATAGTTAAAGAACAGATTTTAATTGCTGACGGAGGAAAGATTACAATTAAAAAACCAAAATTTGTTGGACATGTGATTGAATGCAGAATAAATGCTGAGGATGTTGAAAATAATTTCAGACCCTGCCCGGGATTATTGACCACTTTTCACCCTGCAGGTGGAACTGGAGTCAGATTCGATTCACATTGCTATACTGGATTTACAATCACAAGTCATTACGATTCTTTGATTGCAAAACTTATAGTCAGAGCTGAAAATAGGAATTCAGCAATTAAAAAAATGAGTAGGGCTCTTGATGAATTTATTATTGAAGGTGTGAAAACTACAATTCCGCTTTTTCAGCAAATTATGAATGATAAAAATTTTATAGAGCATAATTATGATACAACTTATCTCGATAAAAAAGAAAATAATCAATACAGTATTTAGAACATCTGTTTTATCTGTATGTTTTCTAATCTTTTTATTTTTGTTCAATAATTTTTCTTTCTCACAGGATTCTGTAAAAAAGAAAAAAGATACTACGATAACATCTTCGGGTAATAAGTCGACAGATACAACGCAAAAGAACACATTGCAGATTGATACAAATAAAATCGTTAATCAAATTGATACAGGTAAAAAGGAACCCCAAAAAATAGATTCATTGCTTACTGCACCGCTGAAAGAAAATCAGATGACAAACACTAAACTTTTCATTTATATTCTGCTTTCTGTTTTGGGTCTTGGATTGTTTTATTTCATTTTTGTTCAGACTTTATTTAAAACATTCCATAAAAAGCGTTCTTCGAGACAATCAATGATGTTAAGTTGGAGTTTGTTTTTAATTGTTTCGATTTTATGGATATTTATTATTTGGGGTATAGTAGCAAACTTTTGGACATCGGCTGCATTTATGATTGTGTTGATATTTTTGTTTATTATCGGATTGATAATGACAATAATATCAATTAAAAGCAGATAGAAAATTAAACTATTTGCTGAATTAAACTGTTTAAAAGAAATAAAGAATTAATTATATAAAGGTAAATATATTTATGAGTACATACTACGCATTAATACTTGGAGCTTCGAGTGGATTTGGAAAAGCAATATCATTAGCACTTGCAAAAGATGGAGTAAATATAATCGGAGTGCATTTAGATAGAGCGGCAACAATGCCAGAGGTAGAAGCACTAATCTCCGAAATAAAATCGTATGGTGTAGAAGCTCATTATTTCAATGTTAATGCAGCAGACCCAAACAAAAGAAACGATGTATTAAATTCAGTTGAAGAAATCTTCAAAAATAAAAAAAATCCAACAATAAAAGTATTAGTGCATTCCCTTGCATTCGGAACATTAAAGAAATTTATTGATTCGGATTCATCATTACAAATAAACCAAAAGCAACTCGAGATGACGTTAGATGTTATGGCGAATTCACTTGTTTATTGGACGCAGGATATTATGAAAAGGAAATTTATGAAATCAGGAGCGAAGATATATGCATTAACATCAACCGGAGGTTCGAGGGTAATAGAATTTTACGGAGCTATCTCGGCAGCAAAAGCATGCCTCGAATCGCATATCAGACAGCTTGCAATGGAACTTGGTCGGAAAGGTATCTCTGCTAATGCTATACTGGCAGGGGTTACAGATACTCCAGCATTGAGAAAAATTCCAAATAATGACTTTATAATGGATTATGCATTAAGCCGAAATGCACAGGGTAGACTTACGCAACCCGAAGATATTGCTAATTTCATACTCGATAATTACAAACGCGATTCACACTGGATGACAGGTGGCATTATACATGTGGACGGAGGAGAATCAGTTACTGGATTCTAATCGATGAGTAATTAATAACGAAGAATAAAGAACTGTAAAAGTTGTCAAACATTAGTAGCCCTGATAAAATCGGGAGTAGAGGCGAAAATAAATCTTTCCAACTCCATTAGGAATAAATTTGGTTTAAATTTACACACCATTCGGAACCCTATCTCAAAACTTTTCTCAAATTTTAGGTATTGACAAATTCCTCTATTTTTATTATAATCGTATTAGCTTAAATATAATTTATAATATAATCTAAAAGGAGTATATAAAATGCAATACACAAATCCCAATTTATCAGAAGAAACCAAAATGGCTCTAACTGAAATCGAAAAACAATTTATCTCTATGCGTTCCTCTGGCTCCTCCATTAGGAAAATTGCCAAAAAATTAAATAAATCCACTCGAACAATTTGCCTGTGGAATAAAAAATTTTATAGGAATATTGTTGAAATAAATTCGAATGAATTTAATGAGTTCAGAAACAAAATCATTAAATTTAAAAAAGCGCATCTCGACTTCCTTATTGATGAATTTGAAAATGTCAAACTCGCTATGGCTAAAAGTGGAATGCTTAAAAGAAAAAGCGATTGGGACTATGAAGGCTATCTCAAAACAATTATGAAAATAGCTAAATTAGTCGAAAAATTTGAATCCGATTTGTTAATTTCATCAGATTCTCTAAAAAAAATAGATGAATCTCAAATTATTGATGCTAATAGTGAAGATTTCGAAATCCTTTCTGATGAAAATAAAATTGAAATTGTAAAACAAAAAAACAAAGAAATTAAAGAAATTTCTGGTAAAAAAAATGAAAACACTTTTACTGAATTGCAAAAAATTAATGAAATCGCGGAAAATTATGAAAACAACAAAAATGAAATCATTGAAAACACTGAAGCTATTAATAGAAATGATAATAAAACTAAAGTTATATAAATTATTGATAATACATAATTTATATACATTATGGAAAACAAAATTACTACAAAATTACTACACTCTTTTATGAGAATTTTTGTCTTTGCACTATATGGTATAGATAGCATCTAAAATATTAAAAATATTTTACTCTTGTCAAATTTTTATAATATTCTTAAATACTATATATATCATATGTCTATAACGTACTTCCCTATCGGGACACAATTAATTAATAATTAGTATTTAATTAAAACAAATATAATCAACTTGAGCAAATTTCTGTCAAAAACTTTCGGGTATGTCATAAAATGTCGTATAAAAAGTTACAAAACGGAAACCTTATTTTTCTCTATAAATATTCTTCTAATATCATTATTTTGACTTAATTAATTAAATTAAGGTTATGATAGACCCGTTTTCGTTACCAAAAGGTAAGAGCAGTTCGTTATCTTCTGAAAAAGGTTCATTAGAACTGAAAACTCAGGAGTTTATGCCGACCATCTTAATAGGACTTGGTGGGACAGGGAAAGAGGTATTGCTAAGGATTAGAAGACAGTTCGTAGAAAAATACGGCTCGATAGATAACTTCCCTATCACATCATACTTATATATAGATACTGATAATGCTCCATCGGAAGAAAGCGGAATTGCAAGGGAAAGAGATTACCTGATAAACGATATAGATTTTCAACCTGCTGAAAAGATTTTTAATCCTGTAAACCCTTCGGATTATATAAACAGGATTAATGACGTCCCTCACATAAAAAAGTGGCTTAACACAAGCGGAGAAATCGGCAAGCTCGGTACAATGAATACAGGTGCAGGGCAAATAAGACCTGCGGCGAGATTGGCTTTTTACCATAACTTCGATGAAATCACTCAAAAATTGCTTTCTGCAAAATCGAGAATTACGGATTCGAGGTCTATAAATATGGTGAAGGACAAACATAAAATTAAAAACGTTAATACAGAAAAAATAAACGTCTATATAATTACATCCGTTAGCGGTGGAACGGGCTCGGGAATGTTTATAGATTTCGGATTTTTAATTCGCAACCTTTTCAAGAATCAGGCAATTTCATCGTGCTATATTTTGCTCCCGAAAATCTTTCAGGGTTACGGAAAAGAAAGAGTATATGCAAATGGTTATGCGGCACTAATGGAACTTGAGTATTATAATTTGAAAAATACTTTTTCGGTAAGCTGGAAGAAAAATGAACCAATGACATTCCAGCCGGGTGTGTATGATGACGTCTATTTAATCGACGGAGAGAATTATAAAAATTTATCTCTTTCGGATTTGAGCAACAGAGATATTTATAAAATGATAGCCGATACAATTTTCCAAGATTTTTCGAATTCGGATTTTGCAAATTACAAAAGAGGCGTGAGAGTCAATCTGGTTCAGTATAAGCAGAGATTGTGGCCTGATGATAATACGGTTTCGGAAAATACTTTTTCGAGAAAATATTCAACTTTAGGTCAGGCAACGATTTCTATTCCGGTGGATAGAATAATATTGTCGTGTTCATATAAACTATGCGAGGATATAATTAATTACTACTTGACTTATGCGGAAGGTTCGCAGAGTGATATAGATAATTACCTGATGAATGAATTTTTGCCTGAACTTGGACTACTTGAATCCACATCGAAACACCAACTGCTCGATTCACTATACAGTATGGGTGAAAAATCTTCGATACAATCAAAGATAAAAACCTTTTTAACAAATCTACAAAATGAATTGCTCAGCGGTAAGCGTGGTGATAATTGGACGTCATATATAATAAACGAAAAACAGAAATTCGATACGAATTTTAAAGATGATAATGATATTCAGCGAAAAGGATTATTCTATTCACAAGTTTATTCAAACAGAACAAACATAATTAAGAAAACTATCGGTGATAGAGAGAGAAATATAGTCGGTGAACTCGAAAGGAAAATAAATAATTTAATCAATGATTCAACACGCGGAGTTTTTTATTCCATTAATGTCTTAAGACGATTACAATTTATATTGACAAATGGTAATTTCGATTACATACCAAAATTTGAAAAAGAGATTAAGGATATACAAATACTTGTAACGAAATTAGAATCGGAAATCAAGAGTAGGTTGCAGGATTTGAAAGAGGACGAAGCAAGGTCGAAACTGAATGTATTGAAAAAACCAGCAATGGCGGGTACTCTGGAGAAGTTGATTGACACCCTCGATAGGTATTACGAAGCATTAATTAAATTGAATTCAAGATATTATGCAAAGGAAATCACACAAAGGATTTTAAACTTGATAGAAAAAGGAACAAAGACCGATGACGGTAGAATTCAATTTACAGGTTTGATTTCGGACATTAATAAACTCACAGGAAATCTTGGTATATTGAAAGATAACTTTAAAAATAAATATAACTATTTTCTACAAAAACAAGAAAACAGTTTTAATTTATATATATATGAACCAGAAGATGTAAAAAATGAATATTATGTAAGGTACATAGGAACTGGACAAAGTGCATTAGATAAAATAAAAGAGTTATCTAATAAATTATTAAAGGAGCTCGATGCACTCGATATAACCGATATAGTAAATATATTAAAAAACAGCGATACTAAAGCAGTAGAAGAAAAAATGTTATCATTTGCGAAGAAGCAGTTTGAAAAAATTAAAGAAGATTATAATATAACCGACATACTATTCGAGAAAGATACTCTACGAAGCGAATCGAAAATTCGTGGAATGTTATCACAGGCATATCCGTGGTTAAAAGTTCTTGAAGAGCCAGGAAGATTTAAGCTCGAAGATTCAGCAAAGAAATTTTATATCGGTGTAAAAACAAATACAAATTCTTTTACAAAGTTAAGAAACCTTGTTAACTCAATTGTCGGAGAAGCAGTAGAATTCAAGGATTCAGCGGATAATTCATCAATAACTTTTTATACCGAATGGGCGGGTTTCCCTCTCTTTTATTCCTACACAGTATCGGATGAAATGAAAAGATATTACAAGCATCTTTCGAAAAATTTAAACATAGATTTACATATCGATAAAAATTATTATATATATAACGATATAATTCCTCTTAATTCCGATGAAAAGAAAAGATTAGATGAATCATATAAAGCATACATTATGGGTTTGATATTCGGATTATTCGATGTTATTAGTGATATAAATTCCGAGACAGGAGAACGAGTTGCAATTTATAAATACACAAGACAGGAAGGAATAACTGTAACAAGGACAGAACAACTCGGAATAGAATCCAGATTAATAAATCGTTTATACGAGGAGCAAGGTAAAGAAGCATTGAGATATGAGATAATACAAAAAGCAGAAAAAATCCAAAACGAACTAATATTAAAAAACAAACTTCCTGAATTACTTGTTATATTCGAATATTATTATGAAAACATTTTTAAAATAGAGGAGTATGAAATCTCTGGGCAAGCAAAAAAGAAAAAAGAAACTTATCAGTATCAGATAGTAAGAAATTTTGCAAAAGATATTGAGAATAAAATACATCCAGATGAAAAAGAAAGTTTTGTAAAGAAAGTTAAATCGCTAAAGAAAAATCTGGATACTTTTTCATATTTATGCGGTGACGGAATAAAACGAACTTTAAAAATCGATTTATTATTAGGTGAAGAAAAGCTCAAGACTTCAAAAGATACATCTGAACTAATAGAAGAAAAAATAAGTTTAGAAAGATTAAAAGAATTAAAGAATGCTCTTGAACTTGGATTAATAACCGAAGAAGAATACAAAAAAGCAAAGGAGAAATTTTTAAAATAAAATATGCCAACATACGAATATAAATGCGATAGTTGTCATCATACGTTCGAGATTTTCCAATCGATAAAAGATGACCCTATAAAAAAATGTCCGAACTGTGGTAAAAACAAACTAAGAAAATTAATAAGTGGCGGTGCAGGTTTAATTTTCAAAGGAAGTGGTTTTTATTTAACCGATTACAAAAACAAAAAATCACCAACAAAGAAAAGTTCGGAAAAAATAATCGATACAACGAAAGAAGCTTCAACAAAAGAAGCAACGAAACCAGTAGAAAAGAAATCGTCGGGCAAAACACAGAAAAAATAAATTATGGACAAATCTACAATTTATTTCAAATGTCCGGGATGCGGGGAAACTGCACTGATACAGCAATTACAAGGGATGTATGTTTGTTCAAATTGTAACTTCGATTATACAAAATTAAAAAATAACCCAAGAAAGCTCGATGAAATATTAATCGAAAATATGAGAGGCGGAGCAATGGGACAAATAATGGCTCTTACCATACACAAATGGATAACACTAATGCCACATCAAGAATCTATAATATATGTAAAAAATTTAGCAATAAACAATGGAATTGAATGGATGGGAGATAAAAAAGGTTGTATTTGGACAATATTCGAGAGAATATTTCTAAGAAAAAAAATTAGTTAGTGTTATTTTTTCCCTTAAGATTCATTAAATATCTATCGAGCGTAAAGCTCTCACCAAGATATAACTTTTTCACCATTTCGTCATTAGCAAGGTCGAGTGAATTACCAGAACGGAAAATTTTTCCTTCGATTAAAATATAAGCTCTATCAACAATAGATAATGTTTCGTGGACGTTATGGTCTGTAATTAAAACACCGATTCCACTATCTTTAAGTTTTGATACCATTTTCATAATTTCTTCCGAAGCAATAGGGTCAATTCCAGCAAACGGTTCATCGAGTAAAATAAATTTCGGGTCTGATGCGAGAGCACGTGCAATTTCAGTTCGTCGTCTCTCTCCTCCCGAAAGCATATACCCTTTTGAATCTTCTATTTTATCTATATTAAAATCTTTTAACAGTCTATCGCATCTGATTTCAATTTCATCTTTATCTAATTTCATAAATTGCAGAACCGAAGTAATATTTTGGCGAACAGTCATTTTTCTAAAAATCGATGCTTCCTGAGGCAAATAACCAATCCCGGCTTTTGCTCTTTTATACATTGGAAATTTTGAGATGTTTTCACCGTCAAGTTCGATTTCACCGGATTTTGGTTTTACCATACCGCAAATCATATAGAATGTGGTAGTTTTTCCAGCTCCGTTAGGTCCCAACAATCCAACTATTTCACCTTGCTTAACATTAAGAGATACATCACAAACAACCGTTCGTTTTTTATATTCTTTAAATAAATTAAATGCTTTAAGTTCACTCATAAAGTTGATTAATCATTCTTCTGTAATATTTTTACCATATCTTCGACCGCTTTATGCAAACCG
Source organism: uncultured Ignavibacteriaceae bacterium (assembly GCA_964400285.1). Lineage (GTDB taxonomy): Bacteria > Bacteroidota > Ignavibacteria > Tepidaquicellales > Tepidaquicellaceae > FEN-1279. The sequence goes on along the minus strand of CAYNTK010000001.1, from coordinate 34,620 downwards.
GTATAAACTGCTCTTGAAATAATTGAATGACCAATACTCACTTCCCTGATTTCTTTCATATTTAATAATGGGAAAATATTATAATAGTTCAAACCATGTCCTGCAGTAACAATTAATCCCATTTCCGCAGCCATTTGAGCTACACTACCGATTTTACTAAGTTCAACGAGCTGGTCTTTTTCAACAAATGTATTCGAATACTTTCCTGTATGCAGTTCAATAATATCGGCACCGACTTCCAGAGATAAATCAATATTTTCAGGGATGGGGTCAATAAAAAGACTTACAAGAATATTTTTTGAATGGAAAGTTTTAATTGCATCTTCGAGACGACTTTTGAATTTGGAGATATCAAGACCACCTTCCGTAGTAAGTTCATTTCTATTTTCAGGAACCAGTGTAACTAAATCGGGTATAATATCGCAGGCAATTTTAATCATTTCATCGGTTGCAGCCATTTCAAGGTCAAATTTAGTTTTAATCACTTCACGTAAAAGTTTTACATCTCTATCGTTAATATGTCTTCTATCTTCACGTAAATGGCAAACGATACCTTCAGCACCTGCAAGTTCACATATACCTGCAGCAATAACTGGGTCGGGTTCAATTTCACCACGTGCTTCTCGCAAAGTAGCTACGTGGTCAATGTTAACAGATAATTTCATAATTGAATAACATTAAAATATTCTATAAAAATTTGTTGAAAATCTAATTATTGATATAGTATCAATAGAAACCATAACACAAGAATGTAAAAGCCAACAATAGAAGAACGAATTACTCCGCAAAGCCTGAATACCAAGAATAATCCCTGCAAAAATTGAAGCAAACAATTCAATTTCTGGCTTCCCTCTGTGTAATATAAAAAACGGTATCATTTGAATAAAAATAGAATAATATCCTAATTTTGCTTTCAATCCAAAAAGCATATAACCTCTCCATAAAAATTCCCAGCCGAGCATATAAATTAAAATGCATAGTTCATATAAAATAAACAAGTTTAAATTTGACTTCAACTCAGAACCACCCTGAGGATAAGTATTTGCAAAATCTTGTGAAGCAGAAACAATCCAAACAATAGGTAACATAACCAAAAAGAAAATGAAAAAAGTAATAAATCCAAATTTTTTATCCCCAAAAGAAAAACCATAATCCGAAAGTTTACCTTTCAGAACGAACTTGATTGAAATCACAGAAAGAATAAACATCATTAATCCATCGGTTAGAAGCCAATATATTCTGGACATTAATTTATCTTTGCCAAAGTGGTTATAATAGAACATTGGAGTTGTATAGACAATAGATAAAAAAATGATAATAGAAACCGAAATAAAAATATAACTTGTTTTAAAATCGATTAGTTTTATTTCAGTAAATAACTTTTTATATTCTTTTTTTAAATATTCTATCACTTGTTATCAATATTTTTTTTCTTTATAATATACTGAAATCTTTGAGGCTCATATTTAATAACCGTTACATCGACAGGAAGAGTAATTTTGGGAGAAACATAACCGAGACTATCATTTTCAATTTGTTTAAATTCAATACCAGCAAATATTTCATCGGGATTGATATTCGCGAGTTGCTGAACTCCACCACGTAGAAATATATTAAGTTTAGGTGGAACTAATAGAACTTCTTTATCGCTTGGAACATTACTTACTAAAACATTAATATCTTCATATTTTTTTTCTGCAGATAATTCAATATTATATGAGATAGTAATTGTCTTGGGTTCGATTTTAACAATATTGCTTAAAGTATCGATTATATTTATAGTTCGAGTAAAACCGCTATTTACATTATTAATTAGAACTTGTTCAGTGGGAATACTTTTAATTTTTCCAATAACAGAGATTGCTCCTGTTAACTTTACGGAATCGGGTGTAATTTTTGGAGATCCTATAATAATATATCCATCCTTTGGAATAACATTAACCATATTACGGACTTTTACCATTTTAGTAATAATGTTATCAAAATTTATTTCGACAAAATCGGGATTTACAGAAACAATAGAAACATTTGATGATAAGTTTAAATATTCATTTACAGATTGTACAATATTGATTTTAGTATCCTTTTTATAATTTGTCAAATCAATATTAAGAGATAAATTTTTAGATAAAACTAAACCAATCAAATCCCAACCTTTACCTCTAACTGTAACATCTACATTATTTGGTAATTCGTTAGCAATAGCTTGAACTTTGGAAAGTTTAATATCGAGTGGAATAGCAATAGAGACACTATAAATCAAGTTAAGATTTATATACATCCAAATAATAATTGCAAAAACAAGAGAAGCTAAAAATATAAAGATATTTTTCTTCATTAAGGATTAAATTTTTTTAAGTTTGCTTTTCCAATCATCATTTCTTAATTCACCTCTAATAGTAGAATGCTCCAAGACATAAAATCCAGAACCTGGCTGTAATTCGATAAATACACAGATACTACCCCCTTCTATAAGTTCATAATGCCAAATCTCGTAACCTTTAGTTTCAGCTTCGAAGGGATAACTTTCTATATCATTTGGTTTTCCGTAAATAATATAAATTCTTCCTTTATCAGTTTTCCATCCTTCAGTAAAACCTTGTTTGAATAATCTATTTGCTTCTGATATACTTGCAAAATATTTTACTTTAAACTCATTGACTACAGTTAAAGGATTATCATCTCTTTTTTTCCAAAACTTAAATAAATACTTTCTTTTTTCATCAACTGTTTTTAGCTTTTTATATTCGTCGGTTTCTGTTTGAGTTCTAATATATATAGATTTATCAAATTCGTCATCTAATTTATCTTCTTTCATTGTAACGTATTCACTTCTTAAAAAATCCTGCTCATCATCTTTTGTTGTAATATCAGATTTAGACTGATTATAAATAAAAAACTTTTTTTCTTTTAATATACTATTTTGATTTTGTTTATCAATTAATTCAACTTTTAAGAAATATGAACCTTTTTCAAGACTATCAATTTTAAAGCTTCCAATTTCAGCAAAAGCACCAGAGTTTGATTTTTCTTTTTTAATTTTTTGTAATATAATATTATTAGATAAATCAGTTATTGAGGTAATTAGAAAAACACTATCGCCTGAAAATTCATTTTTAATGGAATACAATTCGAGATAATACCATAAAGTATTAAGATTCATACCATAAAGCATATTTGGATTAGGAGTAATTTCCAGACCGTTTTTATAAAAAATACTTTTAGAATCTGCTGATTTATCGATAGAAGTAGCTAATTGTATTTCACTTAGAAAAGTTTTTTTTGAATCATAAAAAGGAATAATAACATCAAATTTTAGAGTATCGAATTTCATTTTATCGTTATGGTCGGAGCCGATTAAAGTAAATAGATATTTACCAGTAGATAGTTTAAAATTTTGCTGACCTATTAATTTACTTGTAAGTTTTACCTTATTCGTATCCGAAACATTAGACTGCAAGCCATAGATATCGCTAAAAATGAGTTTGTCTTTATCTTTATCAAAAATATTTATCTCGATATTAGCCATAGCATCGAAACCATTATTTGATTTTACATAGGTAAGATTTCTTTGGTTGAACGCAAAATATAACTCAATAATAGATACACTATCAGAGCTTTTAAAAATAGAATAATCTGCATCAAAATAAAATTTATTTTGCGAGAATATCAATGTGGGCAATAGAAGAGAAGTAATAATAAAAATAAAAAATAATTTCTTCATAATTTATTTATAATATATTCGAAATAATATTCCGAAAAAATATCTAAAGATTTAAATTATATTACAAAAAATCTAATTTAAAAAGATGAGGGTGTCTCAAAAAATTTGCGACACCCTTCATCTTAAAGCTAATTAATAAAAAATTATTTAATCAAAAGCATTTTCTTAACGTCAATGAAACTACCAGATTCGAGTCTGTAGAAATAAACACCACTTGCAAGGTTATTCGCATTAAACGTAACCGAATAGTTGCCCGGTTCTTTAACTTCATTAACCAGTTTTACAATTTCACGACCAAGTACATCATAAATAATTAATTTCGTTAATGATGTTTTTGGAATGGAGAATGAAATCGTAGTCGTCGGGTTGAACGGATTCGGATAATTCAAATTCAACTTATATTGAACTGGTGGTTCAAATGAAAGCATAGGTCCTGCCATACTTGGTCCAAACCTAATATTAGTAATATACATATTATTACCATTTGAACTTAAACATTCGAATTTAAGTTTATTTACCGACGGGTTCAAAGTAAATACAATTGTTTTCCAATGCGAAGCTTGGCTTGGTGTAAATTCTGTTGTAGATACAGTAGTCGAAAGAGTAGAATCGTTAAATACTTGAGAGCTCGTAAGTGTTCTAAGTGGTTGCGAACCCCAAGTCGTACCATAATTTGTCGATGTATAAATAAACAATGTATCAATATTAACATTATTCTTATACGCATGAGCTACTTCAAAATAAACAGTATCATTTGCACCCTGATATCTACCTTTAAATGAATTAGTAATTAATGAACGCACTTTTCCATAAGGGGCATTCCAGAAATCGAATTTCGCTGCTGTATTTGATGTAGCATTACCACCGACAATAGCTCTTGACCAGAAAGTCGAAAGAGGCGGTACAGTATCTTCATTAATAGAAGTTGCCCACGGGAATGGTGGGAATGTAGTATCAGCAAAATTTTGTCTGAAAATACTAAGAGAATCTCTCCTGAAAGTACTTGGTAAGCTCCAGTTACTACTATCTGCTGCATTGAATGCTCTTATTCTAAATTGATATGATTTGTACGCAATCAAATTAATATCGGATAAAGTAGTAGTATAAGAAGCAGTAGCACCTGGTGTGGCTGTAAGAGGTCCGGATTTGAAACCACCTAAGAAGTTGGTATCAGTTACTTCAGTAATTTGCAAGAAATAAACCGTACCTGGGACATAAGAAGAAAACCATCTGAATGTTTCGACATGTGAAGTGTCTGTTCTTATTCCAGTAAGTTCTGGAGCCTTGTCCCTAATTCGAATATTATCAATATAGAGGTTATTACCCCATCCACTGATCGCAACGAATTTAATACGCCTTGTTCCAGCAGGAACACCGATTTTTTTCGTTTTCCAATCACTTGGTGAAGAAGGAGTATAAGGTCCGGTTTGATAATTAACTGTTGATAGTGACTTGAAATCGTTAAAGTTCGGGCTACTTGCAAGGAACAATAACGTATCGGTAATCGGACCATTATCAGTTGAAGAATAGAATATCAATAATGAATCAATATTACCTGGTCCTGCATAAGCATGAGCATAATCAAACATCAGACTATCACGTTTGGTATCATTACTTTCACCTCTTGTTTGATAAAATACATTAGTTATTAAAGTTTGCTTTTCACCTTTTAATGCATTATAGAAATCAAATTTTGCACATCCAGTAACAGCAGTATCATAAGGTAATGGATATGGTGATGTAATCGGGACTTTCGTCCATCTGTTAACACCAGTATATTGTAAATTCCATCCTGCAGGTGGGAAAGGATCGCTCATTACAAACTTTTGTAATAATTGCTGATTTCCTTGATTAATAAATCTGATTAAGAATTTATTAGTCGTAGGTAAGGAATCAGTACCTTTGTATGCATAAGCTCTCCAGAATCCTGTAACTGTGCTTCCTGCCGTAATTCCAAGCAATTGAACAAGTTCGGAAGTCTGAACAGATAACACTGTATCGTAAGCTGAGTTATTCGATGGAAGACTTACAAAAGTAGTAAAGTTGGCATTTGTAGAAAACTGCCATTTATATTTCGCACCAATTGCAGAAGTAGTCCAATGGAAATTCACTGTAGCAAAATTGGATACCGTAATTTGTGAACTATCCGGAGGTGAAACTACTGTAAACGGAGCTACTTCGTTAAGTGTTCTTTTTATTGTCAAATTAAAAGTTTGTGCAGATACCAGAGAATCATTTCCGGAATAAGCATAAACTTTCCATTTACCAATTGAAGAATCACCCCGAGCAACATTTATAACTTTATCAACTAATGAATCAAGTTTCTTATTCTGTATCGAAATAATAGTGTCAGTTCCTGAATTATCACTTTGCAAAACAAATTGTTTATTCCTTGCAGAATCAATATAATACATTTTATATATAGTTCCATAAGGTGCAGCTTTAGTCCACAAGAAACTTACAGGATAAATAAAACTGCTCGATGTTTGTAAAGTGGTATTATTTACTGGGAAAACAAGATTAAATGCAGAAACTGTCGGTTTAAACCTTTTAAGAGTAACATTAAAGGTTTCGAGTGAACGAATAGAATCACGATTCCCTGGAGCACCTGGACCTTTAAATGCAGTAACATACCAAGTGCCAACGACTGAATCACCCTGAATTAAATTTAATTTACTCGCAAGAAGTTTATCAAATTCATTTTCAGTTAATTTGAATAGATTAAGCCCGACAATGATAGTATCTATTCTTGTAGTTGGAGCACCATTTTTTTCAAAAGACCATTTATAAATTGCTCCAGTTCCTGATGAATCCCAATTAAATAAAACAGGCATTGTGCTACCCGCAACAGATGTTATGGTACTATTATCAGGTGGATATTTTAAATGGAAATCATTTAAAGAACCAGAGATACCATCAATTTTCCTAAAAGTAATTTTATCATTTCTTCCGATTGGTAAACTTGAGTATCCAGCAATTACATACGCAACACTATCACCAGAAAAGACAGCTTTAGCATTACATTTAGGAACAATTAAGTCGGGTAAATTTCTCCACATTAATAAATTGAAATCCCAATAAAAAGCTTCATAAAGTGCGGTAACACCATTACCGGCACCACCAGCAAATAAGACACCGGTTGCATTACCAAATCTTATACTTACAGAAGCGGGACGAGTAACGGGACCGGCTGGATATTTTGGGTATTTGGAACCTGACCAAGTGATTTGTGCAGGATTATTTTTATTAATAATACCTCTAAAAACCGTATCAGTTGCTTTTGTTCCAGTATAACCGCCGACACAAATTATAGTATCGAGCCAATTACCGATACCCATCATACCAGCTGCAATTGGATAATTAGTAGCAGTCGAATAACTATTAGAAGCAACATTATATAACTGCACAGAATTTTTATATGGAACACCCGAACCAAAAAGGCCATTACCACCTCCAATAACATAAATTAAATTGTCACTGTATTTAAATACAGCGGCATCTGTTACAGGAGTTAACATATCAGCCATTGTAGTCCAAGTGTCATTAATAGCATCGTATTTATAAGTTTTTCCTAATCCAGAAACAAATTCACCTCCAAACAGATAAATATCAGTTCCAACAGTAATAGCAGTTGCACCAGACATCCCGCTTGGTATTCGAGCAAAGTTTGTAGACCAGGAACCACTGTTAAAATCATATCTTGCTACCATAGTTAATTGAGTATCCACACCACCACCGAATTGATAAATATATCTATTACCACTTAGGATAATAAATGCGGCAGCACTTCTGGAATAATTCATAGGGGTTGTCCTTATAGTATCCCAGATAGCAACAATATCCCCCGCATTAATTCCCATTCTAAACGGAGGTGAAAAAGTTTTTACTCCGTATGGATCGAAATCCGGATTAGGTTGAGAATAAACATTAAATGATAGAAGAATTAATGTTAGTATTGTTAATTTTATTGTAATGAAAACTTTCATTTTTTTCTCCTTATAAAAAGGTGTATAATTTTAAATTTATAATATTAAAATCCAACATTTAGAGTAAAGAATTGGTTAGTTGAATTAAAACCGCTTTCGTTAATAACTCTGTAAGCATAATCAAAACCGAGCAATACACTTCCGATAGGATATCTAATACCTGCACCGAAGGTCGGACCAAACAAAGCTTCATCTTTTTCTTTATCGGGATAAAGACTTCCGGCACCTCTTAAATAAAACATATTATTATAGTTGTATTCAAATCCTAATTTATATTCATCACTCGTAAAACTTGAATTCTGGAAAGCGGTAGAAAGATTCAGGTTCATTTTTTTTCCTAAATCAATCTTATAAGAAACTCCCAATTCAAGGTTCGTAGGAAGGTCATAATCCTGAAGTATAACTCTTTGTGTAGATACAACTCCATTGATATTTGTGACCTGCCTATCAAGACCGGAACCATTAAATCTCATTGAGTTACCGAGATTTTTTATGGTAATACCGAAAGCCAGACCACTTTGACCTCCAGAATATTGGATTCCAAAATCAAAAGCGAAGGTTGAAGCATAAACAGCAGCAACATCTTCACTAATATATTTAACAGTGGTACCGAAACGGATTCTATCAGTCATTTGTTTTGCAAAAGTCAACCCGGCAATAATATAAGTAGGTTTAAAGACTGTTCCAGTTCCGTCTGGCATAAATTCGGTGGTTTCTTCTATCTCTCCAATGTTAAGCGATTTAATAGAAACGCCTAAATTACCCAAGTTACCAATTTTCGCACCAACTCCAAGATATTGCAGGTTCATATCTGCAAAATATAAGGAGTGGCATACTAGTAACTCAGCATTTTGAGAATTTAGACTAGCTAAGCCTGCGGGATTCCAATAGATAGCATCAACACCCGTAGTAGTGGATAAATTAGAACCCGATAAAGACGTCCCAATCGAGCCTACAGGTATCAACAATTCTGGTGCTGCAGAAGTACCTAATTTCTTCCTAGGACCACCATAACTCGTATTTATTATCGCAAACAGGCTTAAAATTACTAAAAATAATTTTAAATATTTTAAATACATTAAATTTTTCTCCTTACTTTTATAATTAAGCTCTCTCAAATATAAAGAGAGAGCTAATAAAAGATTTTAGAAATTAAGTCTCTCTTGAGACGTAAACACAGCAATTTTAATCACTCTTGTTCCAATACCCGGAGCATCGATTAAAGCAATATAAATACCCGAAGCAACAGGAACTCTATCCTGATTCAACAGGTTCCATTCAGCAGTAGACGAGAATAAGGAACCATCGTTAGGTTTATTAATCACATTTATTAAATCACCATTTAAAGTATAAATTTTAATCTTACAATTTAATGGCAGATTTGTAAATCTAACAAACCTATCTGATTTACTTCTATCTAAAGTGCTGAAACCATAATAAGGATTAGGAACAACTTTTATTTTACTTAACGCTCCAGATTCTTTCGCTATATTTGGGTCACCAATTATAGGAGCAATCGTTTTAAATTCATAAATAAGTGGTAAATTCCCTTGTACATAAGGTCTTGTGATGGTATAAGGATAAATATACATAACATCACCATTAACAAACCAAGCACCAGGAGCAATTAGTCTTGGAGACCAAGCATACATTACATCAATACTCGTTTGACCTAAGAATAAATCTGTAGTCTTATATAAAGTAATTGTATCGCTGTAATTCGAATTAAAGAAATAAATAACTAACTTACCACCAAGCGAATCCGCAGACATAGTAAATGTATTATTAAAGTTACCAGGAAATTCAGCATAACCAATATTAATTTGTCTATCGGTCGTAGAGCTATCAGTATAGTCACATTCAAATGCCTGGAACGGAACTTGCTTCATCGAATGGAAAGCGATTGAACTAACAGTTTGTGTTACAGAATCAAGAGCTGCCTGATAGTAATAAGCAGTTTGACCTGTAGTATTGAAGACAATTTTAATTTTTCTTGTCCTTTCAACTGGTAATCCAGAACGCACACCAGTAAATGTTCCACTCGATGGATAAGAAATACTCATAGTATCCGATTGCCATCTTAAACCACCCGGTTTAAATTGGCTTCCAATCAAAAACTGATTTGATTGTGGAATATATTCATAACAATATTGTCTTGTTTGAATCGAGTCTCTCGAAAGTCTTGGTCTTGCCTTCCTTGAATAATATGGGTCTCTAATTATACCAAAATTCGAGCCAAGAACAGGATTACCGTTTGCATCGAATTGAGTTCTGATTCTCTGGAAATTAAAGAAAATACCATCTATTGTTCTTGAAGAATCATCAGCTTGAGAAAGCGGATATGATGGATAATATTTTAATTTAGATTTTAAAACTTCCCAATTATTCTGTCCGTCAAGTTTTCTTAATATGTTGTAAGAAGTATCATTAATATCCGACATTGGATTAAATACTATTCTATATGTAGCATTTTTAAGTAATTCCTGACTTCTAACAATAGGCATAAGAGACAAATCTCTCGAAGAAGTATTTAATGTATCACCATTTTTATAAGTAAAAACAGTTCCAGCGGGAGGCATAGTTGGAGTTAATCTTAATTTAACCGTGCCGACTGAATTTCTAATAACTCTAAAACCTTTTTTAATTGTAGTGGATTTACTTACAGCATAAGCTACAACAGCGAATTGATATTCTTGGCCATAAATAAATCCAGATGTCCCGCCATAATTTGCAACAAATCTTGTATTATTTAAAATAATACCTCTATAAATTCCTTTATCGGGGAATCCTGTTGGTGGAGATAATTTATAAGGTGGAACAATTGGATATGGAGCGTATTGTTCTACCGGAGGATTTCCGACACTTGCACCTGTAGAGAAAGTATCTATAACTGTCCCAATACCATCTCTTTTATCGAAAATATCTATTAACTGAATTTGGCTTGGGTCAATAGTTTCAGGTTTAGTAAAATCAGGAATGGATGAGGCAAATTTATTAATTTCATAAATTTCATAACCTTGGAATGTATAAATATTGGAATCAGTTCTACCGAAGAAAATAGTATCCCAATATCTATAGCTTTCTGCTTTATCATCCCAAGATAAATAAATTTTGCACTGCCCTGTATTAGTTGGCAAGTAAGATGCCGTAACAACAGGAGCAGGAGGAGGTGGAGTAACATTGAAATCCGCAAGATATATAATCTTTGCGGTTTTTGCTACTGCTTTTAATTTTGTAACAGAATTAACATTACTAGTTCCTCTTGCTACGAATTGAGCCAAAACAACATTTTGTGTATCTCCGGGAGGCATTGTAAAATTATCTTTACCGGAATTGAAGATAAATCTTCTATCCCCATATGGATTTGGTGAAACAAGATTTGGAACATTAAGAGTATCACAATTCGGATAAGAACCTGTAAATTCTGTCCAACCTGTATTAGTTTCAGGGTCACCCGGATAAACAAATTTAGATACTACAGGTTGAGTTTGTCCTGGAGGAGGAGGAGACCAGAATGGCACTCTGTTCTTTTTCAAACCCTGAAGCATATTATAAGCAGGAATTGGCTCACCGTTTGGGTCTGATTCACAAGGTGGTGGTGAAGAACCTGTATTCGTAAAGAATACAAACGAGGTTAAACCAAGTGTATCAGGTGGATTTGTTGTATGGTTTATAGGACTTTTGAAATAATCCATACCAAAAGCCGGTGGAGCAATACCATAAGTAGCATCGGTATTTTTACCATTGTAACAATAACCGAGATTTATTTTATTTACAGTATCACATCCGATATAGTCATCGGTAGCATCACCCAAATCAGGGTCAACAACAACACCCATAAAAACATTTTGCCAAGGTTTATCATTTTTGTTGATAATTACCCAATTAACAAATTGAAGGTCTTCCAAACCTGGTGTGTTATAACACCAAGCGGTCATATGAATTTCACATAACAGGAGCGGGTCAGCAACACCACCACCGAAACCTTCACCTGGGTCTCTACCTTCCGGGAATGCATCTGTCATACATAAAAAGAATGTTTGAGCAGCATTTTTTCTACCCGGTATATCTATACCTTTATCGAATACTCCATTATTATTTATATCGTCATAAGGAGCACCATAAGGAATCATTTTATCCCAATTTTCATAATCGGGATTAGTAAAACCGTTATCTCCAGCTCTTATATTATAAATTTTAAAATCAGCAGAGGTTACCCCTGCTCCGTTCACTACTACACCCGGTCTATATTCACCTTTATATGATGCCATAACCTGAGCTATTCTTGGTCCTGTTGGGAATAATACTCTGCATCCTATACTTAAACCGGCAGTGAAACATGCAAATTTATTTGAGCCTTTTGGCCACATTAAACCAGGTGTGTTAGTAGTTCTCAAATCCTGGTCAAAGATTCCAAAGCTATGGAACCAAGCATCAATATTATTTGCATCTAAGCGAACTGATTCCAAAACAAAGGAGCTCGGAGACATTTTTCCAAATTTAATCGGCTCTTTATTTATAGCAACTCTCGGTCTGGAAAATAAATCCGCACCGAAGATAAAGAGGATTACAAATGTTAGAGCTATTATTTTGTTAAACTTCATTTGCTTTTTCACAATTGATTTATAAAAAATTCAATTTTAAATAATTAGAAACTTAAATTAATTCCAAACCTAATCTGACGAGGAGGACCCCAGTTACTAAAAGCAGACCTCTGTCTTTCATAGAAATATTTTCTGAAATTAGGGTCTGTAGCCCACCTTGAAGCACCTGTAGGTGTTTGTAAGAAGCCATTATCATCAGGTTTACCAGTCCCAGTATAGACAGCATTAACAATTTCCGAATTCAACAGGTTAATAACATAAATATACATATTCAGATTTGTTTTCCAAATATTTACAGTCTTGTCTAATCTTAAATCTAACCTAAAGTTCCAATCTCTATAAATTTCATTCTTTGCCGACAGTATTATATCACCACCTACACCTGTAGCCGTTTGAGAAACATCTGTTCTTGTATAAGGTCTTCCGCTATTGAAACTGAATAATAGATTAACACCTACGTTTCTTAAAATATCGCCAAGAATTCCGTTTGGAACATCAGTTTGACCGAATCTGTAGTCAAGATTAATATTCCCTGTATGTCTTTGGTCATAATCGAGAGCATAAACATAATTTACAAGTTCTTGCGAAGCATCGTTTGCCAAACTGAATTTGGAAAATGCATTAGAGCCAGTTCCAGATGCATATGATAAAGTATATGCCACATCAACAGCTAACCTATACATTCTACGCATAGATAAATAGAAGTCAATACCTCTTGAAATTGCAAAGTCATTATTCATATAAGCAGCGAAGCCGACAGGCACTTTTTTATCTTCTGTTTGTCTAATTCTACCTGCACCGATTAAATCGATAGATTCTTTATAAAACACAGTCAAACCCATATTAATATAATCGCCAACCTGTTGTTTAAATCCTATTTCATATTGAGTAAGTTTGGTTGGAGTTAAAGTAGAATTTTCAATAACGTCTTGTAGAGAAGTGCTTAAGAATCTTCTTAAAGTAGAATCACTGACATACAATAAGTTTAATTGTGGTAATTGAACCATTTTACCGAATTGAGCTACGAAAATAGTTTTATCGGTAATCGGGAATGAGAATCCAAGACGCGGGCTGAAATAGAATTTCATTTTACTATCTGTAAAATCATCAGCCGAAGCGGGGATACCATCAGGACCGACTACGTCAGTTGTAATAGATTTCAAAACTTTTGTATTAACATCAAAGAAATCAACTCTAAAACCACCATTGAAATTAAAATCATTAAAACTTACTTTATCACGAATATAAAAACCACCTGTAATTGGATGCTTGGCATCTTTACCATCAGCAACCAAAGAGCCGGTTAATGGGTCTATAATTTCATAACCATAAGTTTTTAATCTTGCCATATTAGTTCCAAACCATCTATCACCAGTATTTTGAACTGTTAAATCTGCAGTTGCAGAAGGATTTAACGTCATAATTTTTAAAGTGTGATATTTGTATTCACCACCAAATTTTATTTCGTGGTCACCGAACTTTTTACTTAATACAGCAAGAGTAGCGTCTAATTTAGCTCCGAGATAACTAATATCCTGTTTTTGATAAGCATCAATAGTAGCCCATGGGAATCTATACATATATGCAGTTGCCGGGTCCATACCGAGAACTTTTCCCTGTCCTGACCCCTGATAGTAAGCATTTAATCCTGGGTTATAATTAGTATCTCCATAACGAGTTAAATTATCTCCATGGAACGGGTCGAAAAGTTCTGATTGATCTCTGAAGTAATTTCCTTGTAATTCAAAGAAAAATTTGCTCGAGATATTACCAATAATACGAGCGAAGAACTGGCTATTTAGCCCAGTTGTGATAGGATTTTTAAAATCATTTTGCAAATTATTTGCAAATCTAAGAGACCTACCTTTACTATCATTAAAAGTTGCACCAAATTTAAAATTCAATGGGAAATTCCCTTTCCCCAATTCACTGAAATTTAAGTTAAGTCTTCCAGTGTAATAATAGTTTCCGCTTTCGTCGGATTTTAATTTACCATCGGGAACTGTTAATGGAAGTTTATCCCAACACCAGGAGACATCTGATATTCTCTGGAAAGTTCTTTCAAAGCCACCGAAGAAATTAACTACTTTGGCAAGACTTTTTGTTGGAATTACAGGACCACCGAATGTTAAACTATATAAATTGTATCCTTGTGATTTGGTATCGAACCATCTGCCCGTAAATTCATCAGTGATTAATTCGACAGAACCGGTATATCTGTCAGAACCGGTTTTAGTAGAAACGTTAATAACACCACTGAGAACGTTTCCATATTCAGCACCGAAACCACCAGTTAATACTGTAATTTCTTGCAAAAGGTTATTCGAAACAAATGCACGAGATGAACCATCGATAGGATTAGTAGTTTCTACACCATCAATAATAATAATGCTTTCGTTACTTCTACCGCCACGTATATTAATAGCACCGCCTCTTTCATCCTGAACAACACCTGCAGTTTTGGAAACAATATTCGTAACACCGCGGATACCGGTATTTTGAATGGTAGAAGATTCGATAATTCTACCGCTTTGTTCTACATCGATACCTTTTCTTTCCGCTTCGATAACAATAACTTCCGTTTTGATTTCACCTGTTACGGTTAAATCAAAATTCACTTTTGTTCTTTGGTCAACGGAAACTTTAACATCTTTTTGTTTTTTAGTATCATAACCAATATATGAACATTCCACATTGTAAGTTCCCACATCCACATTAAGAATCACGTACTCACCGTTATCATCGGTAATAGCACCCATTTTTGAACCTTCGATTTTGATGGTTGCACCGATAAGCGGCGTGTTGTCTTTTGCATCAACAACTCTTCCACCGATACTACCCGTAGATTGGGAATAAGAATTCAATGGAATCATTAGAAGAAATGCAAATAAAGGGAGAAGAATAATTTTAAAAAGTGTATTATCCCTCATTTTTACCTCCAAAATTGTTTAAAAGTTATTCCCCTTAAAACTTTACTTGCTTTAAGGGGAATAAGAATGAATTAAAAATAATTAATTATTTAATAACAACCATTTTTTTCGTATCAGAAAAGTCACCGGCTTTAATAGAATAGAAATATACCCCACTCGATAAGTTAGAAGCATCGAATGTTACTTCTTTTTCACCGATTGAGATAGTTTCATTGTTTACTAATGTGCTGACAAGTTTACCAGTAATATCATAGACTTTAAGAGTTACAACAGAAACTTTTGGAATCGAGAACCTTATCGAAGTGACAGGGTTAAAAGGATTCGGATAATTTTGTTGTAATGAATATGCATTTGGAACAACATTAGAAATTGTATTTACTCCTATCAATGGAACTTTAACTCTGACTAAATTAATTCTGGCACCAGATTCACCATTACCAGTAAAGTTAACAAACGAACCAGGTAAGGAATCTGATTGAATTGAAAGATTTACATAATAATTATTTCCGTCAACATCATTTGTTGGAGAAATACTTGGATAAGTCCAGTCACGCATAGCATTGGTATCAAAAGGAGTTATTTGTTGAGGTTGCGCCCAGTTTAACCCGCCATTTGTTGAATAAGTTAACCAAACTCTATTGAAGCTAACTGTATCGACTGAACCACCGACATAAATTTCTGGCCCAGCTGGGGTATAATAACCATTAGGTGTCATAAAAGCAGCAAACAAAACATTCCCTGTTGCTGAACGACCTATAGTTGGTCTGCAGAAAGTCGCAAGGACATCGTTCGTTGATGTGCTTGTGTTAATAACTGGCCACCAACCGACATCATTAGTATCGGCTAATTTTATGCTTCTGTTTGGGTCGGAACCCGGTAATGAAGTTGACCAGAATCTAATGTGATTGTTTGTTGCACTAGGATAAAATGAGCCAGCAGTGGTTTGTTTAATAGCTTCGAAAACTATTTTTGGAACATTTCCTTGATAAACAAGGCAAATACCTCTTAACATTCCAAGACTATCACCAGAAGGACTGATATTGGCATCAAAAATCTTAGTTGGTGAACCGAAAGTTGTACCGTTATCGGTTGATTCCATAAAGAATACATCACCGTAATCTGCAGCTAACAAAACATCATTCACTTTGTAAGCAAGACCAATTCTACCATCTTGTCCTCTTGCGAGAGAATATGTTTCAGCTTGGTCTGAATATAAGAAGTTCCATGGACCGAAGGTACCTGGAGCTGGAGATAATGAAGTGCAAGCATTCCAGAAGCAGGAATCGATTCCGTTTGGTGATTGTACAGAAACGAATTTAACGGGATTGGTCAATGAACTTGTCATAACTAATCTTGGCCAGATATAAGCATTAATAGCAGTGTTATATAATTCGGTAAATGAGCCAAGACCTACTGCAGCATCATAATAAAACTTAGCCATAGTGGTCGAGCCAGTATTACTAGCGTTATGATTACCAATTAACGCTCTACCATTTGGGTCTAATGTAATTGCAGTGAAACCAGCTCTGAAACCAGCAGGTACATCTGCAATATAGTTGAAACTAACACCTTTATTGCTACTGTAATAGTATTTTACTCTTCTTGTTGGGAATGAGGAACCATCACCAAGAGGAGCATGAGTGCAAACTATGTGAATTTGATTTGCATTATTTGGATTCTGGATACATTCCATAGAAGAACCATTTGATTGCATATCGTAGATAGTAACAGCGCCTGTATGGGTTACTGTTACATCCATTGGCCACAATGGGAGGTCTTTTTGAGTACCGCCAATATTGTGTCCGTTAAAAACTTTCTTTGTGCTAACGGTATATCCACAAACAGCATCACCAACTATTTTAACTTTCACTTCCGCATTTATGGATTTCATTAATGCAGATGGTGATACCCTTGGGGCAGCGTTAACAAAGCTTGCAATAAAAACTAATGCAAAACTAAGTAATAACAGTTTTTTAAGCATTTTTTTTCTCCTTTAATTTATTTTAGGAATTTATTAATAAATTTATTAAAAAAAGAACCAAATTTTAAATTTCCTTAATATAATACTAATTCAAAAACTTGTCAATATACAATTTTGTAATCGAATTTTAACAATTTTTTAATATGCAAGTGAAAAAATTTTTTAACGAAAAATAATGTTTTTAAAGAAAATACGTTTTTACTTGCATAAAAATATCATTTGATATATATTTAAGGCTATCCTCAGTTTTCCCCGCTATGTGATTAGTTAATATTGCATTATTTAATTTAAAAAGCAATTTATTTATTTTCGGTTCGTTTTCAAATACATCCAATCCTGCATAATATATTTTTTTATCAAATAAAAGTTTAATTAAAAATTTTTCGTCAACGATTTCACCTCGAGAAGTATTTATAAATATAGCATTGTTATTTAATAATTTAAGTTTATCCTTGCAAATAAAATTACGGTTTCTTTCGTTCAAAGGAATATGGATTGTAATTATATCAGAATTTTTCAAAACATAATTTAAACTTTTAAAATTATAATTCGAATTTTTTTTTCGGACATCTGGATTGATATCGTTAGCAAATATTTCCATTTCAAATGCTTCGGCATAACGGGCAAGGCGAGAGCCAACTTTTCCGAAGCCAATAATTCCAATTTTTTTCCCACGAAGTTCTATTCGTTTAAAATCGTAATTAGAAAATTTATTTTTGCGAACGAGAGTATTAGAATAAAATAAATTTTTTGAAATCGAAAGTAAAAGAGCGAATGTATGTTCTGCTGCAGATACTACGTTACCAGTTTCGGAATATAAAATTTTTATATTCTTTTTTTTTGCTGTTTTAACATCAATGTGGTCAATTCCCTTTGTGCAGCTCGCAATAATTTTAAAGTTACATTTTTCTAAAAAGGATTTATCTATTTTTCGAATTGACCTGATGACTAAGACATCGCAACTATTATAATGTTTTATAATTTCGCTATTCGTTATACCGACTTTATTAATTAAATAGAAATGTTGTGATGGGAGATGTCTAATACCATCGAGACTAATATCATCTGCAATAAGAATCCGTATTTTGTTATTCTTATTTAACAAAAATAAATAAAAAAGTTTAGAATTGAATTAATAATTATTCTTTTTTTCTGGGATTTTCAAGTGCATTCTGAATAAGATTCAGAATCTCAGTTTTTCCCTCTCCTGTTATAATCGAGAAAGGAATATAATCAATACACAAATCATCATTATTAACTATTTTAGAAGACCTGTATATTTGCTTATCCATTTTATTTTTAGAAATTTTATCTGCTTTAGTAAGAACAATACAATAAGGAATTTCATAATATTCAAGCCAGCTAACCATCAATTCATCGAGATAGGTTGGTTCGTGTCTTGCATCGATTAAAACAAATACCATATTGACATTTTGTCTTTCGCTAATATATTCTTCTACTAATTTTCTCCACCCAGCTCTAATTTGTTCGGGGACTTTTGCATAACCATAACCTGGAAGGTCAACAAGATAAAACTCTTCATTAATTAAGAAATAATTCAACTGCCTTGTTTTACCGGGAACGGAGCCAATTTTAGCTAAATTTTTTTTATTACAAATTTTATTAATTAGAGATGACTTACCAACATTAGAGCGACCGACAAAAACAAATTCTGATAGAACTGTTTTAGGTAGCGTTCTTAAATCGTATATACTGTTTATAAACTCTGCAGAAATAATTTTCATTGTTTTGTTTTTATTATATAAAAAATCCCCAACTTTTAATTATAGGTTTAATAATATTTTTTCACATTTTTAAAAGTTAAGGATTAATTTAATTATATTATTAACAAAGTATATACTTTATACTTGTATCAAAAATAACAATTTATTATAAAAAATAAAATGTAATAATTTTTAAGAAACTAATAAAAAAAATACATCTGTCCAATTAGGTTTGCTATAAAAATATAGAAATTATAATACAAACCTTTTCAAGTTGTGTTTTAAACAAATGTTTGTCTGAATTCAATTTTTTACTTTGGATAGCTGTGTAAAAAAAAAGCTTCATAAAAGTATTTTATGAAGCTTTAATTTTTATTATTAAAAATTTATTACTCTTCTTTTTTGTCTTTTTTAGATTTGGTTTCTTTTTTTACTTTTGTTGTTTTTCGAGGTTTTTCTTCTTTTTCTTTAGTAGAAGCAGTTTTTTTAGTTTTTTGTTTTACTTCTTTTTTTTCTTTAGTTTCTTTTTTGGATTTTTCATCTTTGACTTCTTCTTTAACTTCTTCCTCAATTTCTTCCTTTACTTCTTTCTCTTTACCTTTTCCTTTAATTTCTGCTTTTTTCTTTGCAGCTTTTTCTTTTTCTTTAATTATACTATAGTCAACGAATTCTACAATTGCTTCAGATGCACCATCACCCGACCTAAAGCCGGTTCGCAAAATTCTTGTATAACCACCTTGTCTGGAAGCAACCTTTTTAGCAATTTCATCAAATAAAATCTGTATTGCTTCTTTATCTTTAATAATACTTGCGGTAATTCTCCTTAAATGCAATGCTTTAGGAGCTTGTTTACCTTTTAATTTGATTGCTTTTTTCGCTTTTGTAATATACGGTTCGATAAAAGTTCGTAACTCTTTTGCTTTAGCTAAAGTGGTTTTTATTCTTTTATGTTTGATTAAAGAAATAGCTAAATTAGAAAGTAAAGCTTTTCTATGACTTGCTGTTCTTTTTAATTTTCTGCCTTTTTTTCTATGCTCCATATCAAATAGTTTAAAGTTGTATAATAATTATTCTTTTTCATCGTTCAAATACTTGCTGACATCCATTCCAAACGATAATCCAAAATCTTCAATTAACTCAGTCAATTCTGCTAAAGATTTTCTACCAAAATTTCTGAAGTGTAACATTTCAGATTCGTTTTTACTAACCAAATCGGAAATGGTTTTGATTTCAGCAGACCTCAAACAGTTTTGTGACCTAACAGATAAATCGAGTTCATCGACTGGAGTTAATAAAATCTTTTTAATCATTTCAAATTGTTCGTCTTTTTCGTCAGTTTCAACATTTTTCTCTTCGAGTTCAGGTCTTAAATCTAAGATTAATTGAATGTGTTCTTTCAAAATTCTTCCAGCAATAATAATAGCTTCTTCGGGGTCAATAGTACCGTTAGTGTTAATTTCCAGTATTAATTTTTCATAATCGGTTTTTTGTCCAACGCGAGTATTTTCGATTGTGTAATTAACTTTAGTAACCGGAGAAAATATAGAATCTACAGGAATAAATCCAATTGGGAATTCATACTTTTTATTTTCTTCAGAAGGAACATAACCAATACCATTGCCAATTCTTAATTCAATATTCAAATGAGCATCTTTATTAAGAGTAGCAATATGCAAGCCAGGATTCATAATTTCAAAATCAGCAGTAGCATTTTGAATATCTTTAGCAGTAAAAACACCAGGACCATTTACTTTAAATTCAATTTTGCTGGATTTATTAGTAATATCTTTAAATCTGACTTCTTTCAGATTTAAAATGATTTCTGATAAGTCTTCGACTACACCTTTAATCGTAGTGAATTCGTGTTGTATATCATTTACCTTAATTGCAACTATGGCAGTTCCCGGCAGAGATGAAATCAATACACGTCTGAGAGAATTTCCAAGAGTAACCCCATATCCTCTTTCGAGTGGTTGAATTATAAATTTCCCGTAAGTGCTTGTATAAGTAGATTCTTCTTTTACAACTTTTTCGGGTATTTGTAAATGATTTATCTTCATTATTTTTATAAATTTAAATTTAAAATACTATTTTGAATAAAGTTCAACAACCAGTTGTTCGTTACCAATAAACGGAACTTCAGCTCTTTCAGGGCTATGTAAGAAAGTGCCAGACATATTAGCTTTATCTAAATTTAACCAAGAGACGAGCATATTTTCTTTCATTCTTTTCATAGCTTCGTGAAAAGCAGGAAGTTTTTTGCTTTTTTCTCTAACTTGAATAACATCACCAGATTTTAAAATATAAGAAGGAATATTTACAATTTTTCCGTTTATTGTAAGATGGCGATGAGTAATTAATTGTCTTGCCGCTTTTCTCGAAGAAGCCAGACCTAATCTATATAATGTATTATCAAATCTGCTTTCAAGTAACTTGACAAGATTTTCACCTGTAATACCTTTTTTCTTTGAAGCGGCTTCAAAGTAACTTCTAAATTGCTTTTCAAGTAAGCCATAGGTTTTACGTATTTTTTGTTTTTCCCTTAACTGCAGTGAATAATCACTAATTCTCGACCTTCTGGATAATCCGTGCTGACCTGGTGGATAATTTCTCGATTCGATAGGACACTTATCAGTATAGCATTTCGTTCCTTTTAAGAACAACTTTTGTCTTTCTCTTCTGCAAAGTTTGCAATTTGCGTCTGTATATCTTGCCATTTAATTGTTTTGTTATTTTTTCCTTAAAATATTTAATAAAAAATTTAAACTCTTCTTCTTTTAGGAGGTCTGCAACCATTATGAGGTAATGGCGTAATATCTTTAATAGATGTAATTTCAAGACCTGTGGTATTTAGAGCTCTAACGGCAGCATCACGACCAGAGCCAACTCCTTTAATCAAAACCTCGACTTTTTTCAAACCTGCATCGATTGCTTCTTTTGCAGCAGCTTCAGCAGTCATTTGAGCTGCAAAAGGAGTATTCTTTTTTGACCCTTTAAAACCCATTTTACCAGATGATGCCCAAGAGATAGTATTACCATAAACATCGGTTAACGTAACTATTACATTATTAAAAGTAGCTTTTATATGTGCTACTCCATTAGCTTCTACTTGAATTTTCTTTTTTGCTTTTTTGTAAGTCTTTGCCAAACTATTTTAATTTTAAATGTTAATTAAAAATTCTATTTTCTAATTATTTCTTAGCCGTTGCTTTCTTTTTACCTGCAACTGTTTTCCTCTTACCTTTACGAGTTCTTGCATTGGTTCGTGTTCTTTGTCCTCGGACAGGTAATCCTCTACGATGCCTTTTCCCGCGATAAGTTCCGATATCCATTAATCTTTTTATATTCATTTGCACTTCGGATTTCAATGCACCTTCAACTTTTATTTCAGAACTGATAGCATTTCTAATCTGATTAACCTGTTCATCGGTCAGTTGCGATACTTTAGTGTCTTCATTAATACCGAGTTTTCCAAGAATCTTTTTAGAAGTTGACACTCCAATACCAAAAATGGATGTAAGCCCGATAACGATTCTTTTATTTCTCGGTAAATCTATTCCAGCAATTCTTGCCAATTTTTATTTCTCCTGATTTATCTTTTTAAATTAAAATGTCATATTATCAAACAGAATGATAATGAAACAACTTTACAAATATTTAACCTTGTCTTTGTTTGTGTTTAGGATTAACGCAAATAACTCTAACTACACCTTTACGTTTAATTATTTTGCATTTATCACACATTTTTTTAACCGAACTTCTTACTTTCATAATTTCTTAATTTAAAATTTACTTATTATTTATATCTATAAGTTATTCTTCCTTTAGTTAAGTCATATGGAGATAACTCAACGGTAACTTTATCGCCCTGTAAAATTCTAATGTAGTTCATTCTCATTTTACCCGAAATGTGAGCCAGTATTTCGTGCCCGTTTTCGAGTTTGACTTTAAAAGAAGTATTAGGAAGAATTTCCGTAATAATACCATCAACTACAATTGAATCTTGTTTTACCAAAATTAAAAAATTTTTATTTTATTAATAAAAAGATTTAGTCAAGATTTCAGGTTCACCATCGGTAATCAAGATTGTATGTTCAAAATGAGCCGATGGTTCAGAATCTTTAGTAACCGTTGTCCAACCATCTTTTAAGGTTTTAATAGCATAAGTTCCATAATTAATCATCGGTTCGATTGCTATAGTCATACCCTTAACAAGTTTAAACTTGTTTTTAGAATTATAATAATTTAATACAGCTGGTTCTTCGTGTAATTTATTACCGATACCATGACCACATAAATCTCTAACTACACCATAACCCGAGCCCTCAACAAAATCCTGAATGGCAGATGCAATATCGTTTAGCATATTACCGTCTCGAGCTTGTGAAATACCTCTATAAAGGGATTCTTTCGTAATTCGTAATAGTCTTTTCTTTTTATCGGAGACATCCCCGACTTCAAAAGTGTAAGCTGCATCTCCATAGTAACCATCTTTAAGAACACCAACATCAATTGATACTATATCTCCATCTTTTAATTTTCTTTCACTTGGAATACCGTGAACTACTTCTTCATTAATCGAGATGCAACAACTTGCAGGGAATTTATTTTTTTTATCACCATAACCTTTAAAAGCAGGATATCCACCACTATCTAAAATGAATTTTTCAATTAGTTCATCGATTTCAAAAGTCGAAATTCCCTCTTTAATAAAATCGCGAATATATGTAAGAACATTAGCAACAATTTTACAACTTGCTCTGATTAAATCAATTTCCTGAGCACTTTTTATTAGTGACATTAAAAACTTATCTTCTGGATTTTAATTTAGTACCTTTCATAAATCCATCGTAATGTCTCATCAATAAATGAGATTCAACTTGCTGAAGAGTGTCGAGTGCGACCCCAACAACAA
This sequence comes from uncultured Ignavibacteriaceae bacterium, assembly GCA_964400285.1. GTDB lineage: Bacteria > Bacteroidota > Ignavibacteria > Tepidaquicellales > Tepidaquicellaceae > FEN-1279. The sequence continues at coordinate 10,756 of CAYNTK010000001.1, read as the reverse complement.
TAAGAAGGCTTGTTCCCCCGAAAAACTGTGCCAGACCTTGAGTTATACCAATCTTTACCAAGAAAGTTGGAATAATAGCGATAATAGCAAGGAATATAGAGCCGGGTAAAGTAATTTTAGTTAAAATATTATCAATAAAATCCGAAGTAGGTTTACCTGGCCTAACACCGGGGATAAATCCTCCTTGTTTTTTCATATTATCAGCAACATCCTTCGGGTTAAATGCTATAGCCGTATAAAAATATGTGAAGAATATTATAAGTAAAGCATAAACAAAGGAGTAAAAGAAACTATCATAATTAAAATACCTTGCAATCGATTGCATAAATTCACTGTTTGGGAAAAATGATAATACAGTATTTGGGACAAACATAATAGATTGTGCGAAAATCAAGGGCATAACACCAGCTTGATTAACTTTCATTGGAATATATTGTGTAACACCACCAAATACTTTTCTACCAATAACCCTCTTTGCATATTGAACAGGAATTTTTCGAGTAGCAACCGTAACAGCAATTACTCCAGCGATAATTAAAACAAACCCAGCCACATAAATTGCTTCGATTAAAACATTTCTAACACCAGAGGCAATGATTTGTACTTCATCGAATACCGAATATGGGAATCTGTCAATAATACCAATAAATATAATCAAAGAAATACCATTTCCAATACCTTTCTCAGTTATCTGCTCACCGAACCACATAAGTAGAATGGTTCCAGCAGTTAAGCAAACAACAGTCGAGATTGTAAAAACAAACGGAGAGATTTCCGGGCTAATTATATGCATTTCACCTGCCCTTCGACTTGCTAATTGAACGCTAATTCCCCAAGCTTGCATAGCTGCAACGGGTATGGTGAGCATACGAGTAATTTGGTTAATTTTTTTTCTGCCGTCTTCACCCTCTTTTTGCAGTTTTTGAAAATAAGGAAAAACTGCACCAAGTAACTGGATTATGATAGATGCACTAATATAAGGCATAATACCAGCAGAAAAAATAGCTGCTTTGCTAAAAGCACCACCTACAAATAAATCATATAAACCGAATAATGTATTTGCAGTTTGGTTTTTGGCAGCTTCAGCAAGAAGAGAAGCGTTTATTCCCGGAAGTGTAATGTGAGCACCGATTCTAACAACGATAAGAATTGCAACAGTAAAAAGAATTCTGGAACGGAGCTCTTCAATCTTAAAAATGTTTCTGAAATTCTCTACGAAACCGCTCATATTTTTATGGCTTTCCCTCCCACCGACTCTATCTTCTCAATCGCCGTTTTACTGAACGCATTAGCAGAAATTTCAAGTTTAGATTTTAAATCTCCATTTCCTAAAATTTTTAATGGTTTATTTTTATTTTTTAGGAAATTATTATTTAATAAAAATTCCAAATTTAAACTTGTTTCTTTTAACTTCCCAGAGTCAATTAATTTTTGTAAATCACCAACATTAATAGTATTGAATTCAATTCTATTGATGTTTTTAAAACCAAATTTTGGCACCCTGCGTTGAAGCGGCATCTGACCGCCTTCGAACCATGCCCTGTTTTTATAACCCGAGCGGGATTTAGCTCCGTTTTCCCCTCTTGTTGATGTTCCTCCAAAACCGGAGCCCTGTCCTCTACCGACTCTTTTTTTTCTTTTCCTTGAACTTTCTGCGTATTTTAAATTGCTGAGTATGTCCATTAATTTATTTTTTAAAAACATATAAAGACCCCTTGTTTAAGCAAGGGGTCTTATGAAAATATTTACTTATTTATGTTAATAATTTCTTATCTGTTAAAGTTATATGAAGCTGAAATTACACCGTATAAATCATTTTTATCATTATTACCAGTAATTACAAATGGACCATTCTTTAACAGTCTTTCACCGATTGTTCCATCAAGACTGAATCTGTCGAAATGTAATCCAATACCTAAGTTGATTGTTTGGATAGAATTGGAAGCATCTGAATATTTACCAGTCCATGTATATGCACCAGTTCCACTCGTAGTTTCTTCATATTTTTTATTTATAAATGAACGTGAATATCCAAGTCTACCACTTAACCAATCAACAAATTTCCATTCCAAACCAACGTTGAATTTGGGTAATACAAATTCTGTACTTGTTCCTGCGAAATTAGTTGAATCAGCAACTTCTTTTTTGAACTGATGGAAACCGAAAGATAAACCAGTTGCTAATGTTCCATTTTCAAGAACTGGGAAATTAACACCGATACCACCGTCTAATTTCATATGGGAATATTTTGGAAGAATATTCGAGAAAGCTGTAGGAGCTGCAGTAACTTTAGGATTCCAACTGTAAATTCCAAATCCAAGATAAGGAACAAGAGCTACTTTATTTGGTTTATTAGCCATAAACCAACCTCTTAAACCAACTGCTAATTCCATACCACCTTCATTTTCTAATTTGTATGAACTTGCAGGAGAAATTGAATTTGTACTATCAAATGTAAAGCTATTCATTCTGAATTTTACAGCACCTTCAAACCATTCTGCCTGATTCATTTTGTAAATAATACCAAGATTAGCACCTAATGACATTGCACTGTATTTATTAATCCAGTTAGATGTTGATCCAGCTACATAGCTATTTTCTTTTGACCATGAGGTATAATACGGAGCAATACCGAATGCAAAATTTGGAGTTGCATAACCGAACAATAACTGTAAAGGAACGATTGGAGCGTTTACCCCTCTTGAACCTGCTGTATATGCTGGGTCATATCCTGCATTGAAATCATCCCACATATCATCTCTTTTATTTAAAGTCATACCAAAATTAATTTCTTTGTTTGCTTTAAAATTAATTCCAGCATATTGATTGGTTAATTCATAATTTCCAACTACATCTCGACCGATATCACCGAATACATAGTTTTTGTATTGGGTTGTCCAAGCCGGGTTACTGTGGATATCCATAACCGGGTCGAGCATAAATGGATTTGAACCTAATGCTTCATATCTACCAGTTCCACCAGGAATTGATTGAGAATAAGAAACATTAGAGAATAACAAAACTGCAAAAATGAATAACACGAGTAATTTAAATGGTTTCATTTTTTTTCCTTTCTGTTTTGGTTTTTTGTTTAATTAATATTTTTTTTGTTGCTAAAAAAAAGTCTGTAACTAAATTTTTATGATATTTTTTTGATACCATAAATTTTCCTTTCTTTAGTTATTGTAATAACTTTTTAAAAAGAAACTTATTTATCAAATATTTCAACTTTAACTAAATGTTTAACTTTTTCGAGCATTCCTCTAACTTGAGGAGTATCTTTTTTAACAACAGAAAAATTAGGCTTACCTAATCCTAACGCTTCAATTGTTCTTTTTTGCTTTTCAACTCTATCAATTACACTTTTCGTTTGCGTAATTTTTATAAATTTATCCATTTTATAATTAAAAGTCAAGATTGTTCGTAAACTACTTCAAATAATCTCTCTAATTATGTTGTAAATAATTCAGTTAAACTTATTCCTCTTCTTTCAGCAGCAATTTTAGCATCATATAAACTTTTTAATGCTTTAATCGTTGCTTTAACTACATTATGAGGATTTGACGAACCAAGCAATTTAGTAAGAACATCCTGAATACCGGCACTTTCTAAAACTGCTCTAACACCACCACCAGCAATCAGACCTGTGCCTGGTGATGCAGGTTTTAACAACACCTTTGCAGCACCGAATTTACCAATAATTTCAAAAGGAATAGTCCCTTTATATATTGGAATTTCGATGATATTTTTTCTCGCATCTTCGACACTTTTTTTAATCGAATCAGTTACTTCGTTTGCTTTACCCAAACCAATACCAACATGTCCTTTACCATCACCTACAACACTAACAGCACTAAAGCTAAATCTTCTACCACCTTTAACAACTTTAGCAACTCTGCTAATATGAACTAACTTTTCCTTGAGTTCTAACTCACCTGCCTTAATATATTTTTTCGCCATTTATAACAATATAAAAAATAAGATTATATTTATTTAATTTCAATAAAAAAATTTATATCACTTTAAATATTTTTAATACCTTAATTATTAAAAAGATTAATATTAAAAAACAATTTATGGTTCTCGAGGGAGGAGTCGAACCTCCACTAACGGCTTCAGAGGCCGCTGTCCTGCCATTAGACGACCCGAGAGTCATTAAGAATTCTGAATTTTTTAAACATTAATCTGTAAATCATAAATTGCATATCAAAGGAATTAATTTTTTAATTAATAATTACTAAATATGATTTACCATATAAAAGAACTTGTTCTCGAGGGAGGATTCGAACCTCCACTAACGGCTCCAAAGGCCGCTGTCCTGCCATTAGACGACCCGAGAGTATGTTTAAATTACATATTTATTTTAAAACTTTAAACCACCTTCTCGGGCACCATCAGCAAAAGCTTTTACCCTTCCGTGATACAAATAACCGTTTCTATCAAAAACAACACTGGTAATATTTTCGTTTTTTGCTTTTTCAGCAATAACTTTTCCAATAATTTTGCTTTTACTGATTTTACCTTTTTCGTTTTTAATTTTATCTTTAACATCTTTAGATATCGAGCTAACTGATAGTAACGTTTTTCCGGCAACATCATCAACCAATTGACCATAGATTTCATTCAAACTTCTGTAAACAACTAAACGTGGTTTTTCGGCAGTACCGTGAATTTTTTTTCTTATTTTAAATTTAATTTTTTGTCTTCTATCTAAATTTTTTTTATTCATTTATAAATATACTTTAATATCTTATTAATTACTTGGCGGCAGTTTTACCTGCTTTACGTCTAATCTTTTCGTCTTCGTACTTAATACCTTTTCCTTTATATGGTTCAGGTTGTCTGAATGACCTAATTTTAGCAGCGACCAAACCAACAAGTTGCTTATCAATGCCACTAACAATAATAGAAGTTGGTGTTGGAACTTCAATTTTCACTTCTTTTGGAGCAATAAATACTATCGGATGAGAATAACCAAGTAGTAACACCAATTTATCATCTTTAAGTTCAGCTTTATACCCAATGCCAACAAGTTCCAGTTTTTTAGAATATCCGGTAGTAACACCTATTATTAAATTTTGGAGTAATGCTCTATATAAACCGTGTAAAGCTTTATTCTTTTTAAAATCATTTTCTCGAGTGAAAATTACTTCATTACCTTTTACTTCAGCATTAATACCACCAGTAATAGTCATACTCAAAGAACCTTTAGGCCCTTTAACTTCGATAACATTATTAGTTTTTTTAATTTGAACGTCTTTTATAATCTCTACAGGTTTTTTACCTATTCTGCTCATAAAATTGATTTTTCTGTTTTAAATAAAATTACCAAATTGAACAAATAACTTCACCGCCAATTTGAAGTTTTCTTGCTTCTTTTTCGGTCATTAAACCTTTAGAAGTCGAAACAACAGCAATACCTAAACCGTTTCTAACTCTTGGTAGTTCATCGTATTTAACATATTTTCTAATACCGGGTTTGCTAACTCTTTTTAACCCTTCGATAACACACACACCATCGTTATATTTTAATTTAATAGATAAATATTTTTTACCATTATTTTCGATTATCGAATAATCGTTTATATAACTTGCTTTTTTCATAAGTTCAGCAATACCGACTTTCATTTTAGAAACCGGAATATCGACAGATTTTTTTTCGGCTTTGATAGCATTTCTAATTCTTGTTAAAAAATCCGCAATTGGGTCTGTCATAGACATAAATTTAAATTCTCCTGTTTAATTTTTACCAGCTTGATTTTACAATACCGGGAATTTTACCTTGAAGTGCTAATTCCCTGAACACCAATCTTGAAACACCAAATTTTCTATAATAGCTTCTTGCTCTTCCGGTAACAAGACATCTATTATGTAACCTTGTAGCACTGCTATCTCTTGGTAATTTAGCAAGTGCAGCATAATCACCTTTTTCTTTTAATTCTCTTCTTTTTTCTGCATATTTTTTAACAATAGCTTCTCTTCTTTGTTGTCTCGCTATTAATGATTTTTTTGCCATTATTATTTTTTATAATTATTAAACTTTATTTATTAAAAGGCATTCCAAAACTTTTTAAAAGTTCATATGCTTCTTCATCAGTTTTAGCAGTTGTAGTAAATGTAATATCAAGACCACTTATTCTTTGAATATTATCTACATTAATTTCAGGAAAAATGATTTGCTCTTTAATACCGATAGAATAATTACCTCTACCATCAAAACTTTTATCGGACAAACCTCTGAAATCTCTAATCCTTGGAATAGCCACATTAACAAGTCTATCAAGGAATTCATACATTCGAGCATTTCTAAGAGTAACCCTAACACCGATATTCATCCCTTGTCTTAATTTAAAATTAGAGACAGATTTTTTAGCTTTAACAACAGTTGGTCTCTGTCCCGTAATAGCTTCAATTTCTTTTACAGTGTTTTCAATAATTTTTGGGTCAGCAACTGCAGCACCTACTCCAACGTTAACACAAATTTTACTTAACTTTGGAGCTTGCATAGAATTTTTATAATTAAACTTCTTAATTAACTCAGGGACTATCTTTGTCCTATAATGCTCAAGCAGTCTGACGGGAACTTTTTCTTCAACAAAATTTTCTTTAGAATCTTTTCCTTGTTTTTTAGACTTTTGAGATTCTGTTGCAGTTTTAGAATCTTTTTTTCTATCTTCCTTTGTTTTTGCCATAAAATTAACTAATTAAAATTTCTCCTGATTTCTTGCTTTTTCTCATCCTTTTTGTTTTGCCAGTAACTTCATCTTTAACTAATTCAATTCCAATTCTTGTCGGTTGATTTGTTTTAGGACAAATTAACTCGACATTAGTAATATTAATAGGAGCTTCTCTTCTTATTATACCGCCCTGTTGATTTTTTTGATTAGGTCTTGTATGTCTATGGATAATATTAACACCTTCGACAATGACACGCCCCTTATTTCTATCAATAAATAAGACTTTGCCAATAGTACCTTTTGCGTTTCCACTGATAACTTTTACTGTATCGTTTTTCTTTATTCTTGTTTTTATCATTTTATTATAATCTTTTAATCTTAGATTAATAAAATTTTTAAATTACTTCAGGAGCAAGAGAAATTATTTTCATAAATTGTTTTTCTCTTAATTCACGGGCAACTGGTCCGAAAATTCTTGTTCCACGAGGTTCGTTTTGAGCATTAATAAGAACAGCGGCATTATCATCAAATTTAATACAACTACCATCTTTTCTCTTAACTTCTTTTACAGTTCTAACGATAACCGCTCGTGAGACTTCACCTTTTTTCACAGTACCACCCGGAATAGCTGACTTAACCGAAACAACTATAATATCGCCCAGACTCGCATATCTTCTATCAGAGCCACCGAGAACCCTTATACATCTAACGGATTTTGCACCTGAATTATCCGCAACTGTTAAATTTGTTTCTTCCTGTATCATAATATATAATATATATTCTATTTCAAATTAATAAAAATAGGCAATTGCCATAAATTCAAAAAAAGGTTTATTTTGCCTTTTCAACGATTTCTACAAGACGCCATCTTTTATTCTTGCTAAGAGGTTTCGTTTCCATAATCTTGACAATATCACCTTCGGAGCATTCATTTTTTTCATCATGAGCCATAAATTTCGTGGTCTTTTTGAAATATTTTTTATAAATCGGATGTTTAACCCTTTTCTCGATAGTAACTGTAATCGATTTATCCATTTTATTACTCGAAACCAATCCAATTCTTGTTTTTCTTCTGGATTGTCTGCTTTGAGTAACTTTATTTTTTTCTTCGCTCATTAATCTATAATTCTTTAATCTTTATTTTTTTCTTTTTTTTCTCTTTCTTTTAAAACTGTTAAGATTCTTGCGATATCACGCTTAGTATTAGCTAAAGACTTAAAATTTTCCAATTGCCCAGAAGCGTGTTGAAATCTAAAGTTTTCAAGTGCTTCATAGCTATCTTTTAAGGCATTTTTTAAGTCTTTCGTTTCTAAATCTCTTATTTGATAAATTTTCATCTTAAATAATTATAATGCAATTCTTTTTACAAATTTAGTTTTAATGGGCAATTTATGAGCTGCGAGTCTGAAAGCTTCTTCAGCAACGCTTTGTGAAACACCATCAACTTCGAACATAATTTTTCCGGGTTGAACGACAGCGACCCAATACTCAGGAGCCCCTTTTCCTTTACCCATCCTTGTTTCAGCGGGTTTTTTTGTAACGGGTTTATCGGGAAAAATTCTAATCCATACTTTACCATCTCTTTTCATAAATCTTGTCAAAGCAATTCTAGCAGCTTCTATTTGTCTATCAGTAATCCAAGCAGCATCCAAGGATTTCAAACCATAAGACCCAAAAGCGACGAGATTACCTCTCTGGGCTTTTCCTTTTCTATTACCTTTTTGCGATTTTCTAAACTTTACTCTTTTAGGCATTAACATATAAGTACTACTCCGAAATTTTAATAATTATTTTTGGATAATTTTTCGCCTCTGCAAATCCAAACTTTTACACCAATAGCACCATAAATAGTATGTGAAGTTACAGAAGCATAATCAATATCAGCTCTTAAAGTCTGAAGAGGAATTCTACCTTCTTTATACTGTTCACTTCTTGCAATTTCAGCACCACCGAGCCTACCACTACACATAACTTTAATACCTTCGGCACCCATTCTCATAGTAGAAGTGATTGCAGATTTCATAGCTCTTCTGAAAGAAACTCTATTAGCCAATTGTTGTGCGATGTTTTCACCAACTAACTGTGCACTAAGTTCGGGTTTTTTGATTTCATTAACGTTTATCTTAACTTCTTTATTTGTAATCTTCTTAATTTCATTTTCAAGCTGAGTAATTTCCTTGCCACTTTTACCAATAACAAAACCTGGACGAGAGGTAAAAATTGTAAGAGTGATTTTCTTAAGAGTTCTTTCAATCAGAATCTTAGCAATTCCTGCCTTTTCCAGTCTTTTTTTCAAATATCCCCTGATTAGAGAGTCTTCTTTAAGTTTTTGAGCAAAACTCTTTTCATCATACCAGTTTGAATCCCAAGTATTAATGACGCCTAATCTGAAACCTATGGGGTGTGTTTTCTGTCCCAATAAATCTCCTTAAAAATAATTTTAAATTAATATTATTTATTTTCAATATGTTCAACCACAAGAGTTAAATGTGATGAACGTTTTCTAATTCTATACGCTCTTCCTTGTGGAGCAGGAAGCATTCTTTTTAAAGTTGGACCTTCATTAACATATGCTCTTTTAATTACCACTTCATTTTTATCAATTCTACCAGTATCAATTTTATTAATCAAATTCGAATATGCCGATAACAAAGTTTTTTCGACAACTTTCGAAGCAGTTTTATTCGTATATTTTAAAATAGCTAAAGCTTCTTCGACATTTTTATTTCTAATTAAATCGACAACTAATCTCATTTTTCTGGGAGATGACCCGATATACCTTGTTAAAGCTCTTGACTCCATTATTTCGATGCCCCTCCTGCTTTTTCTTCTTTTCTTTGACCTGAATGTGCTCTGAAAGTTCGAGTATGAGCAAATTCACCAAGTTTATGACCAACCATATTTTCAGAAATGAAAACAGGGATGAATTTATTTCCATTATGCACTGCAAAAGTATGACCAATAAAATCGGGAGTAATAGTGCAAGCTCTAGACCAAGTTTTAATTACTTTTTTCTGATTTTTTTCATTCAACTTTTCGACCTTTGCAAGTAATTTATAATCAATATTTGGACCTTTTTTTAATGAACGAGACATATCTTATTTCCTCTTTTTAACTATATATTTATCAGAAACATTTTTCTTTTTTCTTGTTTTATACCCTTTAGCAGGTAAGCCCCAAGGACTAACAGGATGACCGCCACCAGAAGTTTTTCCTTCACCACCACCCATTGGATGGTCAACCGGGTTCATTGCAACACCTCTTACGTGAGGCCTTTTACCAAGCCATCTATTTCTGCCAGCTTTACCAATACTAATATTTTCGTGGTCAATATTACCAACGACACCAATAGTAGCTTTACATTCGTTTTTAATCATTCTAACTTCACCAGATGGAAGTTTGATTTGACAATATTTCTCATCTTTAGCAACTATTTGAGCAGATGCACCTGCACTTCGAGCTATTTGTCCACCTTTACCGGGTTTCATTTCAATATTATGAATGAATGTGCCAACAGGAATTAACTGAACTTTCATAGTGTTTCCTGTTTTAATTTCAGCATCATCAGAAGACTGAATGATATCACCAACTTTCAAACCTTCAGAAGCAATTATATAAGCTTTGCTTCCATTTGGATATTGAATTAAAGCTATTCTCGAAGTTCTGTTTGGGTCGTATTCAATAGCAATTACTTTTGCTTCTTCAGTATTTGTTCTTTTAAAATCTATAATTCTGTATCTTCTTTTGTGTCCGCCACCTCTGTGTCTGGAAGTAACTCTTCCGAGATTATTTCTTCCTCCCGATTTTTTAAGAGGAGCCAATAAAGATTTTTCAGGCGTAGTTTTAGTTATCTCTTCAAATGAAGATATAGAATAATATCTGGTTGCCGGCGTAGTCGGCTTAAGCTTTCTCAGTGCCATTAGTTAATAATATTTATCGAAATAATAACTTCTAAAAAATTACAAACTTCAAAATACCGAAATTATAAAAAAAAGTCAATATAAGAAGAAATGAGCAAAATAAAGAGATAGCGTTCCATTTAGTGTGTAAATTTCAAATTGCTATTTGTTGGAACAGAG